>JAKOVB010000159.1 GCA_029782295.1 Pseudomonadota bacterium | reverse complement strand
CGGATTTCTCGGGCGGGAATCTCAGCCGTCTTCTGATCCTTCTTTGTGGTCTGATCGGCCATGCACCGCTTCAGGAAGTCGTCTTTACTCTCCCCGTCCCTCGGCTTCGGGATCGGCATCGGTCTCACCCCCTTCGACTGCTTCCAGGTCATCCAAGTCGTCGGTCTCGTCCACCGGCCGTGTGTCCAGCCTGCGAATCGGAACGTCCCCGCCAGGAACTGGCGGCAGATTGAAGACCTCCGCCAACTGGTTCGGGGTCATGATGCCGCGGTCAACAAGCTGGACGAGCCCCAGCTTCGTGCGCACCGACGCATACTGGAGCCGGTTAGCCTCAAATACGATCTCATTCCCATGTCCGATCTCGCGCTCGGTGAACAGCTTGCAGGTGAACTCCAGGCTCATCTGCACCGCCAGCGGCTCGATGGTGCTCTCGTAGAACGCAGCCCACTGGTCCTCGGTGTAGTTGCCCATGACAATCGCCTCGGAGACGCCGAAATACCGAAAAACAGCATCCCTAAGCTCCTTCATCTGCGCGGCATTGACCATCAGCGGCTGGTTCTTGAGTTCGATGTAATCGGCTTTGCTGTCGAGGGCTGCCACGCCGCCCGAATTCTGGACCGTCATGTATTCAGCTACGAATCGGTCGCGGTTGGCCTTGATGTCGCTTTCCTTGAGCATCCCCTGGTATTTGAGGATGCCCCGCAGGTGCGCCGACGTCTTGATCGCCTGGGCCAGACCCTCATTGGTCGTGTGTATGGCCGACAGGGTTGCGTTGATCGGCTGGTTCGGCTCACCAAGTAGGTCGTTGCTGTAGAAATGCCGGCGCAGGTGGATTACCTCAGAATAGGGCAAGACGACTTGGCCGCCATCGGCAAAGTAAAACTTGACATAGATCGTCTTGGTTTCGTCCTCAACAAACTCAGCCATGACGCAGTTGATGGGCCAGATGGCTACAAGATTCGGGCCTTCCCATAGAGGATAAGCCCATGCGTTGTTATCGATCATTAGGGTCGTGACAAGCTTATAAAGAAAGTCGTATGCATTCATATGGGGGTTGGCTCGCACCGCTAACACGCGTTCAATCTGCCCGCCCACTGGCACTATTTCTTTCCCCACTCGCCGGATGTGCTTGGCTTTGAGCTTAGCCGCATTGCGGGCTATAGCGTCCACGGCGGCCCGGACCACGTCGGCCTCATAGGGACGGCCCTGCCATGGGGTAAACGTGGGTGTATGCCCAGAGAGGACCCGAAGTTGGGTTAACACCCGGCGGTCTCTGATGTCTCCGAAAATCTTCTGGAACAGGCTCCGCTTCTCTCCCACACAATCACCACCCTATCAGGCCTTTGTAGTCCTCGATCTTGCTCTGGAGCACGGTGTAGGCAATAATAAGCGCCACCGCAGGGTCGATGCGCTGGCGCTTGTTCTTGCCCTTCACGGGCCGGATGTTCTCGTTCTTGTCCACCTCGACGGCTAGGTTCGTCAGCGCCCACTTGAGCAGTGGGTTGTTGTTGTAGTTGATCCGCTTGGCCGCCAAATCAGCCTTGAGCAACTTCATAGGCGCCGACAGCGTCTTGGCGCCCATGATAACCGGCAGCAGGTTCTCCTTCCTGGTGTAGCCCAGCCGGTTTTCCATGTCCTCGACCCAGGCGGGCGAATTCCAGCTGTCGTAGCCGACCCAAAACGCCGAGATGCCGTACTCCGTAAGGAGATTGTTGAACCAGTCCGTGACGTAGCGGTAGTCCACCCTGTTCCCGGGGCAGGTGGTAATCAGCCCGCGTTCGACCCACCGGTCGTAAGGGACCTTGTCCTCCTTGGAGCGGACCTCCACGCTCTCCTCGGGCATGAACGAGTGCGAGAGCACATAGAGCTGCGGATCGCCGGGGCGCATGATGATGACCGCCCCGGATGTC
>JAKOVB010000151.1 GCA_029782295.1 Pseudomonadota bacterium | reverse complement strand
CAACTTCGCCCTGGTCGAACAGTCCGGCGATGGGGAATCCGCCGCTGTAGGCCAGGTGGGCGATGCCAACGCAGCCTACGTTGAACAGAGCGGCCGCAACGATGAGGCCGAAATCCAGCAGCGGGGCACCGGCAACCTAGCGGAGATAACCCAGGTAGGATTCGGCTTACTGTTCAGGGGCTACAACGATGCTGACATTTATCAGGAAGGCGCCGACAACGCCGCCTACGTACTGCAGTTTGACACCGGCATCCTCTTCAGCGGCTTTAACACTGCCACCATCTCCCAGGTCGGCGATGGCAGCAGGGCCGTGATCACCCAGTCCAGCCCTGGCCTGATCGGCCGTGGGTTCAACGAAGCCGAGATTGATCAGGTTGGTGATCTCCACGAAGCTTCCATCCTCCAGAGTGGCATTGCCAACTACTCCCTGGTTCTGCAGCGGGATGAAGGCAACTGGGCCGAAGTGGAACAGAGCGGCCTGACGAACGCCGCCTTTGCCTATCAGTATGACAGTTATGACGAGATCGGCATCTACCAGGACGGCGATTGGAACACAGCCACCGTCGTTCAGGGCGATCACACGGAGGCTGGCGGCTTTATGGAAGCGTGGGTCATGCAGGATGGAGACGGCAACTTGGCTGAAATCATCCAGATTAGGGGCTATGCCTACGCATCCATTGACCAGCTGGGCGACGACAACGAAGCTTACCAGACCCAGGACAATGTCACGGGACTGGGCTCCGCCTTTGCCTTGATTGAACAGGACGGCCGCGGCAACTACGCCCTTCAGACCCAGACCTCGGGCAGCGGCACGGAAGCTTATGTCTATCAGACCGGCCGCTATAACGTGGCCACTCAGACCCAGACCAACAGCTGGAGCTTAAGCCCCATCGCCAGTTACGCATCCACCACCCAGACTGGTAACGAGAACGTGGGCCACATCGTCCAGACCAGCCAGAGTGCTGTGGCTAGCATCACCCAGACCGGCAACAACAACCTGGCCACTGTAAACCAGTAAGTTCAGCTGTTGAGACCATAAAGGCGAAGAAGGCTTCTTCTTCGCCTTTCCCCCTACCCTCAGCAGCAGGCTGATTGAAGGAGGTTCATCATGGGCAGCACAAGGAGCATAGTGAGAACTGGGTTCGTGGCTTTATTGCTGCTGGTCAGCATTATAGGCGCAGCTCCAGGCCTGGCATCCGCCCAGGAAGCCGTGGAAGCGTACATCTACCAAGCAGGAGATTACAATCAGGGAACTATCCAGCAGCAGGCCAGCGCAAGCTGGGCCCAGATCTACCAGCTGGGGAGCGACAATGAAGCCTTCATCTACCAAAGCGGTGACTACAACTGGGCCCTACAGTTTCAGGCCGGTTCGGCTAACCGTGCTTGGGCCGGGATCGCGGGCAGTAGCAACTCGGTATTGCAGAACCAGCTGGGCGATGGCAACGTACTGCTGGCCTGGCAGTCCGGCAGCAACAACGTGCTGATTCAGAATCAGATCGGCAGCGACAATGTCGCCGCTGCCTGGATCACAGGCAGCAGCAACTCCGTGACCCAAACCCAGCTGGGCACCGCCCACGTGTCGCGGGTCGCGGTCTTCGGCACCAGCAACAGCGTGCACCACATTCAGTTAGGCTACAACTCCGTACTGGAACTGACGCACATTGGTGACAACGCCACAATAAGCGCCGTCCGATTTGGTTTTTAGTCAGAAGTCTTAAGGTGGGAAGGAGATTATCATGAGGAAAGTCCCGGGTGTGCTGGTCTTTGTCTTAACAGCAGCGGTTCTGCTCACCACTTCCCTGCTGAGCTCCGCGCAAGGAATCGGTACAGTAACCCAAGTCGGACTGGAAAACTTTGTGTACGTGTATC
Source organism: Pseudomonadota bacterium (assembly GCA_029782295.1). Taxonomy (GTDB): domain Bacteria; phylum Pseudomonadota; class Gammaproteobacteria; order Burkholderiales; family Methylophilaceae; genus CAIJXJ01. The sequence continues at coordinate 991 of JAKOVB010000151.1, read as the reverse complement.
AAGAAGTACTCAGTGAAGTGATCATCCTGCAGCTCGGCGACAGAAACGAGGCTTCCATCGAACAATTCGGCGCAGAGCACATCGCCGGCCTCTCCCAGATCGGTGACGAGAACACCATGGAGATCTGGCAGTTGGGCCAACGGGATCTGGTCCTGTCAGTGCAGAGCGGAGCGGGAAACGAGGGAACCATCAGCCAGATGCACTCTTCGGCCGGAACCTCTAGCGGCGGGGTCTCGGACAACGATGCCTTTACCTACCAGGGAGGCCTGTTCAATAAGCTGAACGCGCTGCAGGTTGGCGATGACAATACCACTTCCATTTACCAGATCGACAACAACAATGAAGTCTTTGTAGTTCAAGAACAGTTCCCGCTGGGGGCGGGCAGAAATGCAGCCCTTATCGTCCAAGCAGGCATCAACAACTGGGCTTCCACCGTGCAGCTCGGTGCCCAGCAGATGCTCCGCAGCATGCAGTTTGGCAATGACAACAGCAGCACCATCAGCCAAACCGGCAGCGGAAATCGCTCTTCGGTGGTGCAGGACGGCAGCGGCAACGTCTTCAGTGCCAACCAGAGCTAGTGGAAAGGAGAATCCCCCATGAGAGTAAAGAGTGCCTTAGCGGTTGCGCTCCTCTTGGTGCTGGCCCTGACCAGCGTCCCAGTGCTCGCCGATGCACCGGGTGGTATGGGCATTGCGCAGGACCGGATCGATCTCTTCCTGGCTTCTCAGCGCCTGTTAGAGGAAGAACGCCGGCCGCCCCACATGAAAGTGGGTATGGTGGTCACCACCCTTGGTTCAGGCAGCGAGGTCAACGTAGGAGCTCGCGTTGAGACGGCCCTGGGCCAGCAGCGCCATGTAAGCGTAGTGACGGAAACCATTTATCTGAAAGGCGAGAACACCTTAGCCGGGTTTGTCTCGGTCAAGGTTGTACCCCTTCCCGACCTGGCAGTGCCCGTTTACATAGGTGCTGGAGCAGGTTATGCCGATGGCTT
>JAKOVB010000016.1 GCA_029782295.1 Pseudomonadota bacterium | reverse complement strand
GCCGACGTCACCGTCGGCGTGCACGTCTGCCGCGGTAACTACAAGGGCATGTACCTGTCCGAGGGCGGCTACGACTCGGTGGGCGAGCGCTTCTTCGGCCGCGCGAACGTCAACCACTTCCTGCTCGAGTTCGACACGCCGCGCGCCGGCGGCTTCGACCCGCTGAAGTTCGTGCCGAAGACCACGGGCGTCGTGCGCGGCCTGGTCAGCTCGAAGACGCCGCAGCGCGAGCCGGTGGACACGCTGCAGCGCCGCGCCGAGGAAGCCGCGAAGTACGTCGACCTGGATCGGCTGGCGATCAGCCCGCAGTGCGGGTTCGCGAGCACGATGGGCGGAAACCCGGTGACCGAGGCGGACGAGCGCGCGAAGCTGAAGCTGTGCGTGGACGCGGCGAAGGCGATCTGGGGGTAGGGCGGGCGCCGCTCCGGAGGGCCACGGCGGTCGGGTACGATAGGCGCCACGGGCCTCTAGCTCATGATGGTTAGAGCAGCGGACTCATAATCCGTTGGTGCCGGGTTCGACTCCCGGGGGGCCCACCAGTCGATCAGCGCACACGCCGGCTCGGTGCACTTGCGGACCATTCAGGAAGGCTGTTCAACCCCTTTGAGCACTTCCTTCCTTCGAGGGTTTTCCGTATTCACCGGCGCCGTATCCGCGCCAAAGAGGTGCTTCAGCTCGTCGAATGTATAACCGTGGCGGCGGAGTCCGGTCGCCACTCGGCGCGCGCTGGACGCCGAGGGAAAGAAGCCGACTTGGTTGATTCTGCCGGCGTCATTCGGATAAAAGCGGGCAAGGCGCGCACTTTCCTCCGGGTAGCGGCCGGGGATGAACCGCCCGCCGACTGAATACACAGTCCAGACGGCGATCCCCTCCGCGCGGAGCTCTTCGACGTCTGCCGTTACGGCGTCGTATGCCAGGGCGTTGGCGAGGGCGACCCGTTCCGCCTTCTCCAGATCCATACGCACGCGTTCCATTCGTACTCGAATGAACACGTGAGCGACGAGTAGCGCCAGCCTGAGGGTCAGCGAGATGGCGGCGACGGCGAGCCAGACCGGTAGCAGTAGTGCGACCGCGAGCGGATGGGCGCGCGTACTGAGATAGAGTCCGCGGCCAACGCGGGAAGACAGATACATGCTCATCGAGTCGTCCCCTCCACCGGCCGGAACTCCAGCATGCCGACGACTTCACCTGCTCGGCCTGCCTTTGCGGCTTTGGGCTCGACGACGGCCATGTCGGTGATGTAGGCAACGAATTCCATCGGACCCTGGAACTCCCACCGACCCGGGGCGATCTTCATGAAGATCGGCAGGACTCCACCTTGCTTTGCCAAGAGTTCGGCTTTGCGCTGAACCTTCGGCGGATTACCGACAAGCACTCTTTCGGGAGCCTCGGGGTTCATCTCGCTCGTGAACCTGCCACAAACGATGCGGCTGCCCTTTTGCGGAAGGTACGACATCGTTTCTCCGCCGAGGACCGCGCGAATCTCATTGAGGCTGTACTCATGGCCCTTCACAAATTCGCCCATATCGAACGTTCCCCCCCTCATGTCTGCGATCAACCCGTTGTTGCGCAGCCATCGCCGCATCAAGGGTCCATCCCACACCGGGCCACTGGCCAGGTGCGCTAGCGGCTCTGGAAAATCCGGGCGTCTTGCCATCCAGTTCGAGACCGCCTGCGCCGTAACGCCGGCCAACTGCGCGACCTCGTATGTACCCACAAGTTTCATGATCAGCGTGTGAGGTTCGTTCACACGCAGTATCTCCCCGATTGTGAACAACGTCAACACTTGCTTGATCTGCACGAGCACGGGGGCAGCCTTCCCGATTCCACCTTCAATCTTCGGGCCCACGCCAGCGGTCTGACCTGCTCTCAAGATCCGTTGGTGCCGGGATCGACTCCCGGGAGACCCACCAGATTGCGGGGGGTGAAGGTCCGGGGCGGCCGTCACTTGGGACGAGTTCTTCGAGGCCCACTACGCTCCGTACGTGAAGCCGCCCAAGCGCCGCCTGCGCATCAAGCCCGAGTTCGGCGGGCGGCGCCTCAGCCAGACCACGCAGCAGGAGATCTAGCAGTTCCACGTGAGCTTGGGCGACGAGGGGCTCGCCCCGGCGTCGGCCGATCACCACCTCCGCCTGATGTGCCGAGCGTGCCCCAAGGCCGCGGCAGCGCTCACATGCATCCAGGCAACGCTCGAAGAGACGACATCACCTGTCGCACTGCTCGTGCAACCTGACTGCTCAATCGTCACGCACAGGGAGAAACATATGTTCTGGATCGCCTTGCTGTTCGGCTTCTCGGCTCTGTTCTTCATGCAGTTCGGTGCGATGTCCGTCACCGTGAAGTTGCTCTCCCTCGCACTCTTCGTGATCGTGCTGGCGGCTGTGGTGCTCGGGGTCGTATTCTTGATCCGCAAACTCTGGCCGACCTGGAATCGGGCGGAAGGGCTGCGCAAACTGCCCTGACGGGCGTGGCACTTGGCCGTCGGATACCGGCCAACAAGAGGATCATGTTCGTGGACCAACGTAATCACGACACGCTCGTCTATCGGCTCGCCCAGATCCTGGTGAAGTTGAACCAGGGCGAGAGCCTCGACCCGGGCGATCTCGCGGCCGAGTTCGGCGTCAACCTTCGTACGATCCAGCGCGACCTGAACCAGCGATTCGCCTACCTGCCGCTCACGAAGGTCAACGGGCGCTATCGGCTGGACCCGACCTTCCTCGGCAAGCTCAGCACGCGCGACATCGAACGCTTCGCCTCGCTGGCCGGTGTGCGCGGGCTCTTCCCGTCGTTCTCGGACGACTTCTTGCGTGACATTTTCGATAGTCAGATCCAGTCGGCGCTGATGGTCAAGGGTCACAACTACGAGGATCTGTCCGGAAAGGAAGCCCAGTTTCGGGAACTGGAGCGCGCGATCGTCGGGCATCGGCGAGTCGGCTTTCGTTACGCGAAGGGCGAGACGTCGAAGAGCTATCGGAACCTCGAGCCCTACAAGCTGCTGAACCTCAAGGGCATTTGGTACCTGGCCGCGCGGGATGCGGGAAAGCTCAAGACCTTCGCCTTCACCCGCATCGACGGCCTGCTGGTTTCCGAGGAGGCCTTCGAGCCCGATGCGTCCGTCCACCAGACACTGGCCGCCGAGGACGGCATCTGGTTCACCGAAGACCGCACCGAGATCGTGCTGAAGATCTCCAAAGAGGTTGCCGGCTACTTCAAGCGCCGCAAGCTGATCGCCAACCAGGTCATCCAGATGGAGTTCGAAGACGGTGGCCTGATCGTGTCCGCAGTCGTGGGGCATCCGAACCAGATCGTGCCCGTGGTCCGGTACTGGATTCCGCACATACGCATCATCAGTCCGGAGGGGTTGCAGGCTGAGCTTGAGAAGGGTTTGGCGGAGTACCTGGCCATTCCGACGGCGCGGTAACGCAGCGTTTCCTCATGAACGTAGCGGGGCGCAACCCACTTGTGGAGAAATTCATATGCGATGTATCTTCGTCTCGGTTCTTCTATCAGTCCTGTTATCCGGTTGCGCATACCCCGATGGCACGTCGGTCAATGCGACGTCGGTCAGCGACACAATGTACTGGCCGAATCAGGTAATTAAGGTCTATGACGCGCGAGGGAACCGGACGGGAACGGTAGTCATTCGGAAATAGCTGAACCCTTGGAGCGCCTTCCCCGGCGGATGGAATGCTTGGGTCTGGCCTCGGCATAATGGGTGAACAGGTAGTCAAAACTCGTTTTGCATACTTCACCGAATAACAGTTACGCGGCGGCATTTGCGGTCGACGATCGCTTGAGCTGCGATTGATGCCACGGAGGCTAACGATGCTCTCGGAGTTAGGATTGACCGTGGCCCGGGAAATCCCCGGGAATGTCCTCGTAGGCTTGTTGAACGGAACTCTCACTGCGCACGGCGGGGTCGTGCGCAATGGGTTGGGGCAGATAGTGGCTCACCTAGCGCAGCCGTCAGGGGTTGCGTCGCTGGCCTCATTGATACCCGGCCCGGCGATGCTGACCTCCGTGCTTGGCTCCGTGGCCAATGCTGGGCAGATCTACATGCTCAGTCGAGATGTTCAGGTTGTGCAGCAGACGGTAAACAATGTCTTGTCGTTGTCTATGGCAACCACGGCGCTGTCCGGGCTGGGCCTCGTGACGTCTATTGCGGGTTTCGCGTATCTGAGTCGTCGCCTGGGAAGAATCGATGCGAAACTGAACGCGCTGGAGAAACAAGTCAAAGAGATTCGCACGCTGATCCAGAGCCAACAGAAGGCACAACTCTTGGCAGCGATCGACCACCTGAAACAAGCAGAGTCGGCACCGGACGAGAGGCTGCGTCACGATCTCCTCATGCAGGCAAAGGCCGGCTTTACGACGCTCACCCATTACTACAGGGAGCTTTGGGCTCATGCGGCGGAGATTAGCCAGGTCGAGGGGATCGATGAGTATTTCGCTCTTGCCTTTACCGGCGCTGCACTCGCGGCCAGTGAGTTGGGTATGCGCGACGCCGCGTCAAGCGACTTCACACAGCATTACGAGGAGTGGCGCGAACTCGCCCGCCGGCATTGCAGCCGAATTCTGCTAGGAGACGCCCCGCAGCGTTTGCTCGATCCGAGTCTCGTCAGCGACCTGCCAACTCGCGAGCTCGTGGCGACCCTTGATTTTGCACACGGAACGAACCGCGGGATCGATTGGATCGATGATCTGCGTGGGGAAACGACCTCGATTGTCAGCAAGGCTCGCTCGGCGCTTCCCGATCGCGTACAAAAGTTGATCTCGTCAAAAGACGAAAAGGCGGCTATCGAGTTGTCGAGTCGCCTGCGGGCGAGAGACCAGGTCTTGAATGCGGAGGCCTCGCACTTCGGGTTCTTGGCGGACAAGAGGATCTCGGCAAACCGGTTCGCTGCAGTGGTGAATGAAGCGCTGGTGGAAAATGGCAATTTGCCGATCTGTGTTTCCGAAGCCTCACAGACGGGCGCTTAGAAGGCCCGCATCGTCATTCACGCCGTGCCGATCGATGCCGGGTGCTGTGGGGGTTAGGGGCATATTGCCCGTCCAAGGCGGCCGTTTCTTTGTCTATTTGCGCTGATCCTTGTGTTCGCGATCCTGATCGAAGATGATCGGCGCAAGCATGGCCGCTGAAGAGCCAGGAGAAGGACCCGACGGGTCCCGTGTCATCGAGACGAGTTCGGCAATGGGCGCAAGGGTTGGTCGTCCGGTGTCACTGGTGGGAAGAGAGAAAACCTGGAGGCGGTGTTGGCTCTGCCTTGCGCTGCCCATGTTCTTCGCCTTGGCCGCGTGCGACGAAGAGAGCCCTCCGCAACGTGATCTGCGGGCTACTCCCGGGCAGATCGAGACGGTTCTGCAGACGAAGACGCTCGATCTGACGCCCGAGGAAGTCGGCAGAGCGTTTGCGATCGGAAGCGCAGCGACCGAGGTCCAACGCCAGCGCCTGAAGGAAGCATTGCTCGGCAAGGTCGTGCAGTGGGACTTGACCGTCTACGACGTCAGCCTCGACGGCGGGGTGTACAGGATCGTCTCGAAGCCCCTTTCCCAAGAAGAAGGTGACGCGATCGTGCTGTTGTCCGCATTCGCGGACGTGACTCCTCGCGAAGATGCCAATGCCAAACGGCTGGAGCGCCTTCGGACCGGCGATCGGGTTCGCATTCGCGGGGTCGTCCAGGATCTATCGTTCCGCGCCGTACTTCGGATCGGCCCGGCGATCCTGATCGAGTCCTCCGCAGCGGGGTCTTCCGAAGACAAATCATGAAGAGAGAGGGGAGAAAAGAATGTCGATTGCGCAGAGCCCGCCCAATGATCAGCGTAGCGGCGTACCGACCAAAGTAGTCGCTTCTGTTCTGGTGATCGTGGCGGTGGTGTGTGCGTGGTGGCCCGACCTGCAAAGGACCGCGGATGCGCAGGTCGATGCGGGCCTGAATAGGGCATTGGTGTCCTTCGCAGTCGCACGCACCCTGAACGCGGCGATCTCGTTTGCCCAGGGAACCGAGCTCGCGATACAGCCTTTCGGTTTGGGCGTCACTCTCGCACTTGGACAGATCCTCGATCCGGCCAACGACCTGATCGAGTCTTTCTCGAACCTTATGCTGATGGCCTCCATCGCTTTCGGTGTTCAGAAGATCCTGCTGATGCTGTTCGGCACCAAGGTCGTGTCGTCTCTGCTGACGGCGCTTGCAGGCATTTGGCTGTTCTTGTTTGCCTACAATCGTGCGCCAGTTGCGCTCACGAGGTTCCTGGTGGTTCTGCTCGCCGTCCGAATCGGTGTTCCGCTCGTCCTGATCGCAGGCGAACAGATCCATCAATACGCGCTCAAGTCTGAATACGATGCCTCGACGACGTTGATCGAGCGTGTCGCAGGCGAAATTGAGAGCATCCAAAGGAACGCAGAAACCGCCCCGAGCGCACCAGCGGCTCCGGCACCGACGTCACAGTCTGGTGATGACCAGTCCAAGAGCGCCCAAAGGAAGGAAGGTGTCGAGACGGCACCAAACGCGCTCGCACCTACGGCACCGTCGAGCGATGACCGTCAGGCGAAGAGCTTATGGGGAAGCGCTTGGGACCGCGCGAAGGATGTAGCGAATGGCGCGGGGCAATGGTCAAAGAAACAGCTCGACCGCCTCCAAGGAGAAGAAGGGGCTGAAACGGAATCAATCCCGTTGGCTCCGGCGCCAAAGTCGAACAATGACGATGAGCCGAAAAGCTGGTGGGAGACGATCAAGGGTGCGGTGCAGGGTTCATCAAGCAGTGCAACGGAATGGTCCACTGAAAAGATGAAGTCTCTACGCAACAAATATGCCGCCTTGAAAGAATTGGTGGATAGCATGATCAAGCACATGCTCCAACTGATCGCGATTTTCGTCGTCGAGACTCTGATCCTCCCCATCGGCCTGCTGTGGGTGCTCATGCGCCTGGTCGGGGCGCCGATGCGCTGGGTTGACAGGAGCGGCCGTTTTACCAAACGAGGCTCGGTCGGCCACCATGAGGCCCCCTCGTCGTGAAGGCCCTATATGGGAAGCGTTTCTGCGAATGATGAAAAGGGCACGACCGGAACGAATGGCAAGGCAATGTGGAGTCGCACGGGAACGGCAGGCAGGTAGCTTGGCACTTGTTGTGTAATCTGCCGCATGGCGCAGCCTTTGATTGCGCGGTGCGCTTCCCGACAAACATAATCGTCTGACGTGACGCCACAGAGAGTTCAATGTCGAATATCGCCAAGGCCCTCAAAGCAGAGATCACGCGTCTTGCCCGCAAGGAAGTCCGGGCAGCGCAGGAGACGGTCAGGGCAGTCACGGCACAACATCGGCGCGAGATCGCGAGCCTGAAAGGCCAACTCGCCGCGTTGAAGCGACAGGTGACAGCACTGGAGAAACAGGCACGCGAGCGTGGGCAGGCGCCGCAGGCACCAGCAGCATTGTCACGGACTCGGTTCGTCCCAAAAGGCCTAGTCTCGACTCGCAAGCGCCTTGGTCTCTCCGCTGCTGACCTTGCGAGGTTGCTGGGGGTGTCGGCCCAGACGATCTATAACTGGGAGCGTGGGGCGACGAAGCCTCGTGCGGATCAACAGGCGAAGTTGGCTTCCCTGCGAGGCGTTGGAAAGCGTCAGTTGCGGGCGCACTTCCCCGCCTGGTAAGCATGTCGCATCAGTCGGTGGGCGAAGGTGTGTCTACCGCGGCGATTCACACCTGTCTGATGGGTATCGAAGTTCCTTCCCTGAGACATCCCATGTCGAGTACGGTGAGGTGGGTTCGCCGATCGTCCCATCCTATGCGACATTTAGTGGGGCCGTTAACGCCGACAGATTGGCTGCAGTCCAATTCGCAACGATCCACAGTTCGCACACATCGGCCGTCGGACGCTACAGCGCCCCGAGGCAGTCTGTGCCAGGCGGTTCGTGGTTAGGAGTCTGCATATGACCGCCCAACGCGGCGAAATTATTCTTGTCAACGGCCGAACGACCTCCATGTCGTTCTGTCCGCCTCTTCCCAAGAACCATCCCCGCATCACCAGAAGTCGCCCGGAAGAGTGTGACGAACGTGACGAGATCATGATAGGAGGCACAAACTGTTGGCGAGGCTATGTGGGAACTTGGGAGATCAGGGAAGGCAAGTTCTACCTCGTACGTCTCCAGGGGGCCCTTCGTCTGCGAGGAGACGGTTCTCTGTTGGCCGACTGGTTTAGCGGCGTACTGCGCATCCCACAAGGTGAGCTGCTGCTCTACGTGCACATGGGTTTCGGATCGGTGTTCGAGGAGGAACTCCATCTCATGGTTGAAAAGGGAACGGTCGTGGCCGAGCGGGTGATTGACAATCGTGCGAAGTACCGCGACGAGTTGGCGCTCGGAGTACGGAATTTGCCGGGTGGCGAGAATCGCTTTGACGGCGATGACATACCCTTCTGAAGGGGCTGAGCCGGTCCGGGTTCTTGGGCCAAGCGGACCTCTAGTCCCCGGCCGGAGGCCCGAGTTCGAGTGGGACTGCATTCGCGCCGGCCTTGGTGTTGACCGCCGTCGCATGGGCGCCTACAGTCGCCGAAGTCGAGCGAACGACATGAGCCGCTCCCGATTCGACGTTTTGCGCGCGGAATCATGTGGTCATGCCGGGTCCATACGTTTGGACAGGGGGTGCTTCATATGACGTCCATGTTTGCGACTTTGATGGCCTTTGCTGCCGCGATTGTGTTCTTCGTGTCATCGATCGGATTCTGGCTCGTTTGTGCATTCGGTTTAGCGCTCCTCGGCCTCTCGTACATGACGCTGAAGCGCGCCCCCCAGGTATCGCTAGATGGGCTCTCCGAGGAAGCGCGCGACCTGTTCGCCCGCTATCGTCACGCATGGGTTTATGCGGGCATGACTCACCAGACCCGCTTCGCGGTGATGGCATGGAGTCTTGTTCTCCTTGGGACCGGCGCCTATTTCCTGCTTTCTGCAAATTGGCCGTCCTTCGGCGCAGCACTGTGCTTCCTCCTCGCGGTTTTTCACATCTCTGGAAAGATTGACCCGACGATGTACATAAGGTCACGCGGACTTAGTCAAGCTCACGACGAAATCGTGTACGCCTACTTGGCGCGCTCAGAGGCTGCAGCAGGGCGGAGTGCCGAGTGGCTAAATGAGGGGCGCAACCAACGCGACGACGACACATAAAGCGAATGGATCGCCGCGGCCATGTCCGAGTCCAAGCCCGCACGCATTAAGTCCGCGCACGTTGCCAAGCACGTGCCAAGTCATCAGGTGCGGATGACTCAAATGCCGTTTGGACTTCCTCAGCCAGCCTGAGCGCTGCCCTTCCGCGCGAAGAGGGGCGCGCCTCAGCCACTCCGGCAGGGGTAGCGCGGAACCGACGGTTCGGAATCGGTTCGGTCCGCCGCCAGCTACTCCGTTGATTCGCTTCGACTTCCCGATTCGGAACGCGAGTGGCCCCGAGGATAGGTTCGGTATACGTTCGGTTTTCGCCAGCTGGCAATGCAAAACCGAAAAAACCGTTACGTTTCGTACACTTACGGACCCTCACCGACGGTCTGTCTTGGTCTCATACTCCGTTGGTGCCGGGTTCGACTCCCGGGGGGCCCACCAGTTTCTTCAATGGCCGTGGTCGACGCATTCGAGTGCATGGACATCGACGTCGTCGGCCTGTCGAGCAGCAGCGCCGCCACGATGACCATGTGCGCCTGCACTCAAGTCTGGACTACCGCACACCCGTCGAATTCGGGCGGCATCACGAGCCCATCCACCGCGGGGGCGCCTTCAAGTCACCGAGTGGGCGAAATTCCCGGGGCAGGTCATCTTTTCCGACCTGATCTGGCGTACTCACTCGGGGTCAGGCGTCAACACCTTGGCGCGACCGGGAAGCATCGCCGATGCGCTCGCCTTCACGCAGCCAGGTTGCCGTGGGATCAAGAGAGCCGCCCGAAATGCCTCGACAAGGCAGCGTTGAATGCGTCCGGCTGTTCAACGTTCGGAAGATGCCCCGCATTCGGAATGACCTCGAATTCAGAGGCCGCGCAGCGCTGATGCAGATCGCTCATCACCGCCGGCAAAGCACCGTCGTTTTCTCCGACGACCAAGGTCATGGGTGTAGCGATCACGTCGACAGCGCCGAGGTAATCGAGTTGCATGAGCGCCTGGGCTGAACCGACAAAGCCGGTCACGGAGGTCTTGGCGATCATCTCGGTAATCGAACGCACCTCCTCGGGATGCGTCTCGATGAACTCGCGACTGAACCAGCGCTCGACAGTCGAGGTCGCGAGCGCCGCGCAGCCCTGACACCTGGCGATCTCGATGCGTTCGGGCCAGGGTGCGCAGAACGAATCGGGCGAATCGGCCCTCGCATCGCAAACCACAAGGCTCAGGAGCCGATCGGCATGCCCAATGCCAAGACCGATGCCGATCATCCCGCCCAGCGACAGGCCCATGAAGTGGGCGCGGCCGATGCCGAGCGCATCGAGGACGGTCAACACGTCGTTCACGAGCATCGACATCGAGTAGGGTGCAGGCGTGGCGACCGAGTCTCCGTGGCCCCGCGTGTCGACAGCCACGACGAACAAACCGAGCCGTGTGAGCAGATCCACCTGCCCGCGCCACATTGCGCTGGACGTCAGAATCGAGTGGCTCAGCACCACCGCTTGTGAGCGCGGGTCGCCCCAGAGGTGCGCCGCGAGCCCACGGAAGCTGCGCGTCTCACCGGTCAGCATCGTCGCTCCGGAGAGAAGGCGGTGGGGCGAAGTTCCGTCGTCGTCTGCGAAGCGAGAAGGGGCCCGGCCACCTCGCTCGCCGCCTTTGCGGCCTTCCATTCGGCGTCGGAGCCAAATGCCTTCCATGCCGCGTCACGTTTCATGCCGTCGTCGAACACGACGAGGTAGATCAGGGCATCGGGATCGGATTCGTCCTCCCAGCAATGAAGCACGCGGATCCCGATACGGTCGAAGATCGGCAGCGTCACGCGCGCGAAGCGCTCCTTGAGTGCCTCCGCCTTCCCAGGATAGGGGATATAGCGCTTCAGCTCGTAGATCACGTCTGCCGCTCCTTGCGAATTCGAAACACGCGCTGCGCGGTTCCGCCAAGCATCGCGCGGCGTTGCAGGTCGCCCAGGTAACTACCTTCCTCGATGACACGCCTTGGAACCGGGTCCCCGATGGGAAACGGCATGTCGGAGCCGAGCATGATTCGATCACTCCCCGCATACTCGACGAGCAG
>JAKOVB010000125.1 GCA_029782295.1 Pseudomonadota bacterium | reverse complement strand
GTATCTGGCAGCGCTCTACACGGAAATCGTCCTTGACCGACTCTTCAACCACAAAGCGCAACTCCTGACCGACCTGAACGGCTTTGTGCGCCAGCGCAACGCAAAGAAATCGTCCCGCGAGCAGCAGGACGAGCCGTTAACCGAAACCGACCTGACCAAGCTGGCTTTCTGGATGGCTACGGGTAGCGGCAAGACGCTGATCCTGCACCTTAACTACTATCAATTCCTGCATTACAACAAGGAGCCGCTCGACAACATCCTTCTAGTCACACCCAACGAGGGTCTGAGCGAGCAACACCTGGCCGAATTCCCCGTTTCCGGCATTCCCGCCCGCCGCTTCGACCTCAACCACGGCGGCTTGTGGCGCGACAGTAAACACACCGTACAGGTTATCGAAATCACTAAACTGGTAGAAGACAAGCGCGGTGGTGGGGTTAGCGTGCCGGTAGAGGCATTCGAGGGCCGTAATCTGATCTTTGTGGACGAAGGGCACAAAGGCTCCGGCGGCGAAGCCTGGCGCAAGTACCGCGATGCGCTTGGCGCAACAGGTTTCACCTTTGAATACAGCGCTACCTTTGGGCAGGCTCTCTCGGCGGCGCGCAACGATCCGCTTACTGCCGAATACGGCAAGACCATCGTCTTTGACTACTCCTACCGCTACTTTTACGGGGATGGCTACGGCAAGGACTTTCGCATCCTCAACCTGCAGGATGAGACCGACGAGGATAAAACCGATCTGCTCCTTCTGGGCAACCTGCTCTCTTTCTATGAGCAGCAGCGCCTGTTTGACGAACAAGCGGGGGTCCTGCGCCTATACAATTTGGAAAAACCACTCTGGGTGTTCGTCGGCAGTAAGGTCAATGCTGTCTACAGCGAGAACAGACAGAAGCGCAGCGATGTGCTAACTGTGGTGCGTTTTCTCCATCGCGTGTTGATAAACCGCAACTGGGCGGTCAAAGGCATCGAAGAACTGCTGGCGGGGGAAAGCGGTCTCATTACGCCAGATGGGATAGACCTGTTTGCCGGGCGCTTC
>JAKOVB010000013.1 GCA_029782295.1 Pseudomonadota bacterium | reverse complement strand
ATGTCACCCTCGGCGAAGACGCCTGCCAGGTTTGCCGTGGTCAGACACCGCTCCTCCTTGCCCTCATCAACAGCCTTGTCCTATTCCTCATCGACTTGACCGGCGCCACCAATGCCGCCGCCAAAATCCGCGAGTTTGCCGCCTATCCGCAACGTGCTTTGGACCTTATCCTCCTCCCCCCTGACTTTTGAGAAGCCCTGCTTGCAGTCCTTGACTTGTCGGTTGCGAGTGACTAGAATCCTTGGTGGTGGGTTCCCGAGAAAGGTGCCCTATCGTCCATACAGAGATGCCGAAGGCAATCCTCTGGCAACCGATGAGTATGTGAGTGCGGCGATGACAGCTACGACCCGTGCAAACAAGAGACCTGAGAGGCCCACGACCGATGAGCGGGCAGTGATGGCGGCCTTGCGCAAGCTGCCGGCCCAATATGTGGTGGAGGTGTTGCGCTACATCGAATTCCTCGACTACAAAGTCAACGTGACGGGCGCCGATGCCGACGAAGAAGCAGCTTTGTGGGCGGCGGTCGAGGCCAACGAGGCGTACAAACGGACACACCCGGACGAAGAGCTTGAAACCTATGAGACGGGAGAAGACTTCCTCGAGGCGATAAAGGATTTGTGATTGCCTACCGGATTGCGTTTTCGAAGGAGGTGCGGCGTCAGATTGCAGATCTACCGGGTCATGTTAGAGCTTTGGCAAAGCAGGAAATCGCTGATCTGAGTGAAAGCCCACGGCCAGCGCGTAGCAAGGAATTGAGGGGGCATCCGGAGCACTTTCGGTTATGGCTTGGTGCGGACTACCGCTTGGTTTGGCGTGGGTCCTCCCATTGGACGCAGTTGGCAATTTCCTGTGGCTTTGCAGGGGTCCTTTGGCCCTGTGCACGACTCAGTGATGGCCTTTGGCCGCCTGACAGGCAGGGAAATCCGGCCGTGCAAGCCCCGCTCCGTTGCCTTTTCGACTCCGGAGCGCGTCAGCTTACTGCTGGCAGCGGAAGCAGCAACAACTCCTTGACACTGAATCGGCGCCGGGTCAGACTGGCCGCCATCGCCGGCGTGCGGTTCCGGTAGCGCACGACTTCCTCGCCCTTGACGTTGGTGTTCGTGTACGTCAACCGCAGGCTCTCGTGCGGACGCGAAAAGTGGTAGTACGCCCGGTACCACATCAGGGTGTAGGGCGCAGCTTCGCTGCGGCTCAAGCTCGGCCGGCACTGCCGCCACGGACCATGTCCGCCGAACCAACCCCGCCACGCTTTGGCGTAGGGTCAAGTTCACGCGCTCCACGAACGCCGTCTGGATCGTCGCCCGCAGACCGCAGCCATGCAGCCTCTCCGTCAGCATCGCCCGCGTTCCGCACAACACACGCTGCTCCGTGCCGACCAGCCTTCGCCACACCCTGATCTTCTTCAACTGCGCATACACGAGTGGCGGCGATACCACCCAGCGCACCTTGCCTTCCTCGTTTTCCTGCCACTCGCCAAAGTGCGCTGTCAGACTGTAGAAGTTGGCGATGCCCCAGCATCGCACATTCAGCCCGTCGCTTGTGAACGCCGGAACACATTCGGGTGCCAGCATCCCTGCCAGCGAGTGGACCACCCCGTGTGCAACCTCCTGTGTCCGCGGCCCCAGCTGCAGCACCGGCATCAGCTTGGTTTCCGCTTCCAGTGCCACCCACAGCCACAGGTCCCGACCTTTGCCCCGTATCTGCACCACTAACTCGTCCAGTTGGACATGCTCAAGCCATAGATTCCGGAAGTGCCGCTCATGCAACCGCTCCCCATCCGAAACGCAGTTTCGGCGTGCGCCCGCTCGCGCCAGCCAACACCGCATCGTTCCCTCGCCGTGCTCGAACACCCGCACTGCTGCTGATAGATCCATTCCCTCCGCCAGGCCCGTCAACGCCTGCGCTACATGCTTGCTCGCCGTCTTCAACTGGTACATGGGTGTCTCCCAGCGTGACGTCACCTTCTTCCCGCATGCCTGGCAGTAGAAATCCTGGAT
>JAKOVB010000054.1 GCA_029782295.1 Pseudomonadota bacterium | reverse complement strand
TAGTACACTGAGGCCGAATCTTGTCGACGGTTAGACTTCCAGGGCTTTGCCTTTGTAGGTCCACTTGTAGGGCTTAGCCATGGTGCGATTGAAGTACTCGATGAAGGCCAGAACCTTGGCTCTCAACTCATCAACGGAGGTGAAACTGCCACGCTTCAGCAGCTTGCGGACCAGGATGCTGAGCCAGATCTCGACCTGATTCATCCACGAGGCATGCTTGGGCGTGTAGTGGAAGACGATACGATGCGACGGGTCGACCAGGAAGGCGGCCCGTGTCGCCATCGACTGCAGGATGCCGCTTTCACCTTTGACGCCCAGGTCATCGGCAATGTCGGATTCCTGGGCGACATAGCGCACCAACGCTTCCGACTGATGAATGTTCAGGTTGTCGACGACGAAGTGCCACTTCTTGACCGTGGGATCAGCCTCGACCGTGCGGCGAATGTGGGCCGCAAAGTCCTCTTCCGACCGTGTCGGGCCGCAGGAAGGTGTCACGACCTCACCCGTGGCGACGTTGAAGTTGATCATGAACGACAGTGTGCCATGACGAATGTACTCGAACTCCCGGCGCTCGATCTTGCCGGGGACGAGAGGCAGTCCCGGATGCTTGCGCTCCAGAGCCTGCACGCCGGTCAATTCATCCGTACTCAGGATGCGTTCGCCTGGCGCTGCCAGGGTGGACGCTTGTTGATACAACCTGTTGATGTCCTCGATCTTCTCCGTCAAGTGCTCGTCTGGCTCTGGCGTCAGCCAATAGCGGATCAGGTGGGGCCGGAGACCCCCCTTTTCAACAGCCGGGCGGCATGACGAGGCGATATCTGCGCCACTATCCCACGCTTCATGATCTCGTCGGCAACCTCCCGTCCTGTCCATTGGCTGATCGGTCGTTCTGAACCCTCCGGTTGCTCACACGCCAGGGCAGCAATTTGACACAATTGGTCCGCCGTCAGCGCCGACGGTTTGCCTGCTCTGTGCAGGTCACTCAGGCGATCCTCGGCACTCAGGTCTTTCAGCGCGATCCCTTGTCCCGCCAACCACCGCCCCCGCCACAACCGGGCCATGTCGCGATGCATGCCCAACGCTCTCCCTATCTGCTCGTTGTTCAGTCCCTCGCTGGCCAACAGGACGATGCGGGCTCGCAGGGCGATCTGTTGCGGCGTTCCGTGCGCCTTGCTCAGTTTCTCCAAGGCTTGCCGTTCCTCAGTACTCAATGTGACGACGGGTGGTTTCGGTCCCTTCACGATGTGGCCTCCGCTGGCTGCAAGATGCCCCCATCCTACTGTGTCGCAACTCCGGCGTCAAACAACGACCTTACTGTTGCTCTAACTCAGCCACAGTGTA
>JAKOVB010000084.1 GCA_029782295.1 Pseudomonadota bacterium | reverse complement strand
GGGTCTGTTCATGGAACTGTGTAAACGGTCTTAACGATTTCACTTCACGTTTGCCATTATAACCTGCTTCGGTTATTCTGTCCATGTCGCTCTGAAGGATAGGGCTCTGCTGGAGAGCAACCTGAGCGTCAGGGCGATGCCGAGACAGAAAGCTCCCGCAGGTCTTATGGCCGCCGGAGCTTTTTTCATTTCTGTTTTGGCCCATAAGCGTAAAACTCATAAGAACAGTTCCGCCGAAGGCGGTTCCTTTTCTTGTCACGGCTCGAATCGGCCTGCGAACTTGATGGCAAACTGGCCCAGCGCCGCCTTCCAGTCTCGAATCGGCAGTGTCCATTTCTTTGCTATGTTCGCAAGCGCCAGGAAGAAGATCTTCAGGATGGCCGCGTCATTCGGGAATGCCCCCTTGGTTTTGATGACCTTCCGCAGCGAGCGATTGAGCGACTCGATGGCGTTGGTCGTATAAATCACTTTGCGGATGTCCGGCGGATAATCAAAGAACGGGATCACCCGCTCCCAGTGGTTGCGCCACATCTGAGCGATGGTCGGATATTTCGAATCCCACTTTTTGCCAAACGCATCGAGCGCCGCTTCGGCCTGCTGCTCGGTGGCCGACGTGTAGATCGCCTTCAAATCCTGACAGATCACCTTGCGGTCCTTCCAACTGACGTACTTGACCGAATTGCGAACCATGTGCACGATGCAAAGCTGTATCTGGGTGTCAGGAAAGACGCTCTCAATCGCCTCAGGGAAGCCTTTGAGGCCGTCCACGCAGGCAATGAAGATATCCTGTACGCCACGGTTCTTAAGCTCGGTGATCACGCTCAGCCAGAACTTGGCGCCTTCGCTCTGGGCGATCCATATGCCCAGCAGCTCCTTCTGACCTTCCATCGTGACGCCCAGGGCCAGGTAGACGCTGCGGTTAGCCACACGCCCGTCCTGGCGGCTCTTGACGACGATGCAGTCCAGGAAGATGATCGGATAAATGTTATCCAGCGGCCGGTTCTGCCAAGTCGTGACCTCTTCCATGATCCCTTCGGTCGCCTGGCTGATAAGCCCTTCGGAAACGTCGATCTGGTACATCTCAAGAAGGCATGATTGGATGTCCCGAACGCTCATGCCGCGGGCGTACATCGCCAGAATCTTGTCGTCAAAACCTGTGAAGTACTTCTCACGCTTGGGAATTAACTGCGGTTCAAACGTGCCGTTGCGGTCCCGAGGCGGCTCCAGTTCTACCTGGTCGGAATCCACCACCACGGTCTTCCTGCCCCGGCCATTGCGGCTGTTGCCGCTGTTGTGGCCCTTGGGGTCGTGCTTGGTGTAGCCGAGATGATGGTCCATCTCGGCATTGAGCGTCCGCTCGATGATCTTCTTTTTGAGTTGAGCATACAGACCCGATTCGCCCCAGAACGACTCCGGGCCGCTGTAGTCTTTCAATAACTCATCAATCAATTGTTCCTGTGTCTTCCGGTCCATAGAATTCCTTTCCTGTCAGAAAGCTTAACAATTCCATGACCGTTTACACAGTTCTTTTCACACCCTC
>JAKOVB010000082.1 GCA_029782295.1 Pseudomonadota bacterium | reverse complement strand
TCCGGGGCATCGCACACAAATACGTCGCCGTAGCAGATCACGTCGTCGAGCGTCTCGTCACGGAGAACATAGCGATACTTTCCAGGATCAGGCATCTTGTCATCGCTGGCTTCAACGGTGACGAGGCACCCGCTTGATTGTGCGGCTATCGTGATTTCGCTATCGCCGGTGCTGCACTCGGCCAGCTTCTCCGTCGTGTCCCCGCGATACACGATGAATCGCAGATCGTGGCCGCTCAAGTCGCTATCGAGCGAGAAGCTCGCCCGTAACTTCGAGTATCGCCACAGCCTCAGCGTATCGCCTGCTGCCGATGACGTCTGCGTTCGCACAGAGAGAGGCGTCACGATTACTTGCACGAGTTGCTCGTCGCCAATTGCCGCAATCACGGCGTCGGCAATTGCCTGTTCGTCGATGTCAACGGTCGCTGCGGCGTAAACATTGTTGCTGGAGTCGAACGTGAGCTTATCGGTTTGAGACTTAATGGCAGCGATGCTGGCGTTGTCGGGGGCAACGTATGCACTCGCCGCGAGCCGCGATGACACAGCAGCATCGAGATTGTCGAGCTGTGCCGCCCTGGTCGGCGTGTAGCCAAGGGTTTGTATCTGCTCGCTTGGAGATTGATTGGTCGCGTAAGAGCCGACAATAACCGCTTCACCGTCGAGAGTGGCCTTTACATCAGTCCCCACGAATGACAACTTATCCGTCTGTGACTTGATAGCGGCAATCGACGCGTTGTCAGGGGCAGTGTATTCGCTGACGGCAAGCGCGGTTTTCGCTCGGTCATAGTCAGCGGTTAGCGAGTATCCAGTTTTATCGAGGTTGGTGGCTACTATGACCTGTTCGCCATCCAAGGTGGCTTTCACGTCTGTGCCAACGAATTCCAGCTGGTCTGTCTTGGCTTTGATTGCGGCAATCGAACTATTGTCCGGAGCAGAGTACGCCGCAGCGGCCAGCCGCGACGAAACGGCTACATCGAGATTGTCGAGATTATCGATCTTAGCTGCGCGGGTTTGTGTGTATCCAGCCGCGCCAAGCAGCGACGGTGTAGCTGACGTGGGCGCTGTTGCTTGGCCATCAATCCCCAGGCGGTGCCGGATTTGTTCTTTCTCTACACTTGTCCAGTCTGCGGTTCCGCCACCACCGGCCCATTCTGAAACAGCTCCGAATGTGCCGGATGTCGTATGCTCGCTCCTGAGCGCATCCCACACCGCATCAGCAATTTCACCTGCGTTCACGCTTCCAGCCCACTCGGAAACAGCACCAAATGTGCCGCTCGCTGAGTAGCTTGA
>JAKOVB010000072.1 GCA_029782295.1 Pseudomonadota bacterium | reverse complement strand
GATGTGTTAATATCGCCGGCGTAGCAGGTCATTGTCTGCTGCCCGCCGGCGTCCGGGTATTCGAGTGTGAAAAACGGCTTGTTCGCGGCGAGCAGGTTGAGGATGACCTGCAGATCGGCGTCGGGAATGTAGCGCCAGACGACGTCCACCCGGCGCTTGGTCGCGATGTACTCCATCACCATGCGCCCGCTAGCGGTGCGGTTGGCTTTGGTAAGGTCGAAGCGCCCCACCTTTACATCGGCGGGGCTTGTCACTTTTATCCCGGCAATGTATATGTCTGCCATGCATTACACCCCCTGCGGCCGGACCACGAGTTGCAGCCCCTGGCGCTGGCCCTCGGCGATGATGTCGGGCAGCACCGCCCGGGCAACATCCCGGCCGTTGATGCGCAGGACGATCTCCTGGTCGCCGCTGCTCGGCTGCCCTGTAGCCTGACCGACTCGGATGGCCGTCAACATAGCCTCATAGACGGCCTGCCCGACGCTGTCTGCTATGACATTGTCGCGCTCCAGCGGAATGACCGCCTCCCGCCGGTGCCCCTCGCCGACCATCGCCAGCGTAGGCCCGGTCACGATGCCGCCCTGAGCGAGGCCGGTTACGTCCTTAAATGCGCCTACCGCCTTGGCTGCAAGCGCGCCGATGCCTGCGATGGCAGCTGCTATTGTCCCTGCAGCTAATACAGGCGCAGCGGGACCACTCCACGCGTAAAATGCTACGAGCGTAGTGTATGCCTGGGTTATGACTGCACTAATCGCCGTTGCGACCTTTGAGAGTACGCTAATAATCCACGATCCGAGCGTGGAGAGCGCGTTTGATGCGGCTTGCGAAAGCTGCTGAACCAGGACGTTTTTGAGGACCGCACCCATTCCGCTAAGGACGCTCTGAAAAGCCTCCCCCATGGTCATGGAGCCATTAATGATGCCGTCGAACGCCTGTCCGAATACGCTTTGCATTCCGGTGCTAATCTGCTGCGCAATGGACTGAAATGCTTCGCCGAAACTGCCCATCTTGCCGAGAGCAGAGTCAGTAAACTCGCCGACTATGGCAAGACCCTGGTTTTTCAGGATGTCAAACCACCCGATCGACTCGTTGACCGTGTCCGGGATGTACGAGTGGCCCACGACCTTGTTGTACAGGTTCTGGAAGAAGCCTGTGACGCTAGACACCATCGACTGCGCCCGCTCGACGACGCTGTTTTTGAGGTCATCCCACCAACCGATGACTCTTTGCCGCATATTGTTGACGAGCCTCTCGACGGTCTTGGTCATGTCCTCAATCGACTTCTGGATCTCTCTCACCAGATCCGAAACCGTCTTCTTGGCCTTATCCCACCCGTCCGTAACTGCGTCCCGAATGCTCTTCCACAGCCTTTCAGCGTCATTCAGGATGTCTCCCCATGCGTCCGCAACAGCTTTCGAGACGTCATCCCATAGCGAGGTGGCCCAGCTCTCCAGACCATCCCATGCGTTCTCGATGACACCGCGGATGGCTGCCCAGGTGCTGGTGGCCGCCGCGGCGAGGCTGTCCCAGGTAGTGCCTATTGCGGACTTAATGCCGCCCCACACGGTTCCGGCTAGAGATGCAATTCCATCCCAAAGCCCCGATAGCGATTCTTTGATTCTAGTCCAAACAGCGTTAGAGGCCTTGCTGATGCTATCCCATGCGCTGCTGACGCCTGTGACAAGCCCATCCCATACAGTAGTAGCTACACCTGCGATTGCGTCCCAAGCAACAGACAAGACTGTCTTAATCCCCTCCCACGCAGGCCCGGCAACGGTCTTGATAGCATCCCATGTCCCCGTAACGATGGAGACTATTCCAT
>JAKOVB010000071.1 GCA_029782295.1 Pseudomonadota bacterium | reverse complement strand
GCAAGGAACAGCAGCGTCATTCATGTCGGATCGTGCCGCGCCGGGTCACTTGGTGCGGAGCTAAAACCAAGGTGACTGGATGCAGGTCGGCCTGTCGACCGGCTAAGCCTGCATCGAGATCCAAATAGATCGACTACGCATGTAGAACTGGTCGTAGAGGACTTGCGGACGCGGGTTCGATTCCCGCCGGCTCCACCAATATATAAAGGTCAACCGTTCTCGGTTGGCCTTTTTTCTTGCGCGCTCGCGCGTGTTCGCGGGGACTCCTGCGGATTCCTGCGGACTTCCTTCCTCCCGGTCGTCTCGCCCATCTCGGACCCATTTCGCTCTCTCCTGGCCGTTCTTCTCTCCAGCCTCGCTCGCCGACTAAGGGCCGAAGTCCGCAGAGGCCGCAACGCGGGCTCATACAGATCAATGCGTTACGTGCTGACGAATCAAACGGTTGGATTGCGGCATCGGCAGGCAAAGGAACCCATGTCAGTTGTGTTTTGTCGGTAGTTCTTGACAGCTACCGACGTTTCGCAACATCATGACGGCATGGACAGTTCGCACCAGAACATTCTGGATCTTGCCGCCCAGCGCGGCCTTATTCGCCCACGCGATCTCAATGAGCGTGGTCTGCCCACGGTCGCCCTCACGCGGCTGGTGCGCCAAGGGCTGCTCCAGCGCGTGGGACGGGGCCTGTACGCGATTCCGGACCGGCCCGTCTCGGAACACGGTGCACTCGCCGAGGTGGCACGCAAGCACCCGCAAGCCATCATCTGCCTGCTGTCGGCACTTCGCCTACATGAACTCACCACACAGTCGCCGTTTGAGGTCTGGCTGGCAATCCCCAACAAGGCACGCGCGCCAAAGATGGACTATCCCCCGCTGCGCATCGTGCGCTTCTCTGGCGCCGCGCTGACGGAGGGGATCGAGGAGCACCTCATCGATGGTGTGCCGGTGCGAGTGACCAACGTCGCCCGGACGGTGGCCGACTGCTTCAAGTTCCGCAACAAGATCGGCCTGGATGTCGCGCTGGAGGCGCTGCAGGAGTCCTGGCGTGCCAAGCGCGTCAGCATGGATGAGCTGTGGCGTTTTGCTGCGCTGTGCCGTGTGGCCAATGTGATGCGCCCCTACATGGAAAGCCTGTCATGAACCAGCGCAACATGGCCGCCTCGGTGCGCGCCCGCCTGCTCAACCGCGCCCGCGAGACCCGGCAGGACTTCAATCTGATCTTGACCCGCTATGCGCTTGAGCGCCTGCTTTACCGGCTCAGCATTTCCCCTCACGCCGACCAGTTCCTGCTGAAAGGCGCGCTGCTGTTCGACTTGTGGTTCGACATCCCACATCGCCCGACACGCGACGCCGATCTGTTGGGCTTCGGCTCGGCCGAGATCCCGTATGTCGAGGCGGCGTTTCGGGACATCTGTACGGTGGAACTGGACGACGGCATACGCTTCCAGCCTGACTCGGTACACGCGGAGGAGATCCGCAAGGAGGCCAACTACTCCGGTGTCCGGGTCACGCTGATCGGCCTGTTGGACGGTGCCCGATGCCACGTGCAGGTCGACGTGGGTTTCGGCGACGCCGTGACGCCCGGCCCCGAGGCCGTCGACTACCCGGTGATGCTGCCGGACATGCCAGCCCCGAAGCTGCGCGCCTACCCCCGGTATACAGTTGTCGCCGAGAAGCTGGAGGCACTGGTGTCGCTCGGCATTGCCAACAGCCGCATGAAGGATTACTTCGATCTCTGGGTCTTGTCGCACTACACCGACTTCGACGGCGAGCTCCTGTGCAAGGCGATCCACGCCACCTTCGAGCGCCGCAGGACGCCGCTGCCGGATGGCGTTCCGTTCGGCCTGAGTGACGAATTCGCGCAGGATCGGCAGAAGCAGACCCAGTGGCAGGTATTCCTGAGGAAGAACGCCCTGGTCGAGCTTGCGCTTTCCGAGGTCGTTGCCGGTCTGCGTGCCTTCCTGTCAGTCCCGCTGGATGCGCTCCAGCAAGGTGCTGCATTTCCGCAAACATGGCTTGCCGGAAATGGGTGGACGTCGAGCAGCGAGGAATTCAGCCGATGACATGGAATCCTGATCTGCTCTTGGAGGATTTTCGCCGTGTCGCCGGCATGGCCGGCGTCTCGTTGGCACCCGATGCCATCGCGATCGAGCGGCGCTCTGCGCCGCATGTGCCGCCCAAGTCACTGCCGCTCGGCAAGATGGCCGTCTACGTCTTCTCATTCGGGCAGCATGTGCTGAAGGTCGGGAAGGTCGGCCCCAACAGCGCTGCTCGCTACACGGCTCAACACTACAACGCCGGCAGCGCGAAGAGCACTCTGGCAGCCTCGTTGATCAAACACGGCGAGCGCATCGGCGTCGCTGGCCTGGACGAAACGAACGTCGCCGGCTGGATCAGGGAGCACACCGATCGGGTGAACTTCATCCTCGATGCGCCGCTCGGTGTCCACGTCCTCAACCTCCTCGAGGCATTTCTGCAGTGCCGCCTCCGGCCTGAGTTCGAGGGATTCGCCAGCCAACGGATCGATCGCGAGGGTGGACAGGAATGAAAGAAGACATCCTCGAACAAATGGTGGACGAATACCTGCAGCACAAAGGGTACTTCACCAGGCACAACATCAAGTTCCGACCCGCCGGCGATCACGCGGAGTACGACACCCGCCAGGATGCCGTGCATAGCGACATCGACGTGATCGGCATCCACCCGCGACTCGACGGCGCGCGTCGGGTGATGGTGGTGAGCTGCAAGAGCTGGCAGGGTGGCTTTCGTCCCGAATACTGGATCGATGCGATCGCCAAGAACAAGGTGGTCTCGGGGCGTGATGCCTGGCGCGGGTTTCGCGAACTGACCAGGGAGAAGTGGGCCGCAGCGTTCAGGATGACGGTCGCCGAACTGACGGGTTCGTCCTCGTTCACCTACATCACGGCCGTCACGAAAGTCATCGGCAGCCGATCGGTGTGGGAGGACAACGCGGCGTTCCGTGAGCATCTCGGCGGCAACCCCATCGAGATCTTGACCTTCGGCGACATGCTGAAGGAACTCTTCCCGTTCATCGATACCACTCCGGCATCATCCGAAGTCGGACGAGTTCTGCAACTGATCAAGGCCTCCGGCTGGTCTCTCGACAAGTAATCCAAACCCAAAGGGTGAATCGCCCCGCTTTTCGTAGACACCTTCGAGCCTCACAATGAGGCGAACGGAGGTCAGATGGGAACGAGTCAGACGCGGTACACGGCCGAGTTCAGGGCCGAGGCGGTGAAGCAGGTCGTCGAGCGTGGGTATCCGGTGCGGGAAGTGGCGACGCGCTTGGGCGTATCGCCCTGGAGCCTGTACCAGTGGTTGCGGGCG
>JAKOVB010000068.1 GCA_029782295.1 Pseudomonadota bacterium | reverse complement strand
GAGGAGCATGGCGGATGGTGGATTGTGGCGCGGTCTGTCGAGGACGTGGAGCATTTGGGTCCATCGCCGCCGGAGGTGAAGTTCTTATGAAAACCCTCACAGCAGCTGAGTTTCGCAGGATGTATAGGACAATGGATGAGATGGACGCAGCGGAGAGGAGCGATGACAATGGCTAAGCGCACAACTGACTCGAAGATAGTGCCGCAGTGTGCCAACTGCTGCCTGCCCGATTTTAGTGAAGGCTACTGCACGGCGTTCCAGGACCCTGCCTACCAGTGGCGCAACGGTGAGTGTTGGGGTAAGTGCGAAGACCCTCTCGAAATGGCTCGGCGTTTGGAGGCAATGGCTAACTACGCATCCTCAAAATCTGAATTTATGGCAGCGAAGTTACGTCATGAAGCCGAGTCCTGGCGACAAGTGGCAAGGTTAGCAGCAGATAAAGAGGTATCATGAATCTGTTGCATGCAAGGAGGTCGGAGTGATGGAGATTACTCCGCAGATGGTTGACGCGATACTGTACAACCTAAGAACGTGGCAGAAATATGTCCGCCTGATGGAGCCGCGAACGTCTGCCAGCGTTATCTTGCTGCCGGTTCGGACATCGCGGGCCGGCAGTGCTGTAGAGCGCGTTGCTATCCGGCGGGCCACCATTTCGGTCGTACTGGATACGGTGAGTGATGCTCTTCGAGATCTCCCTCCCGACCTTCGGAAGATTGCCAAGTACAATTACGAATACTGCATGAGTTATCGAGAAATTGCTCGGCGTCTGACCCGTGAGGAACGCCGGAAGGACCGGAGTTTTCCCGGCATTACGAAGTCAACCGTGGCTCGTAAAGTGGATCTTATACGTGTTCACGTGATTTCGGCATTATCCCTGCTTAACGAGGAAATTGTGGGACAATTCTGGGACGAAATCGGGACAATAATGGGACAGTAAACTTGCACAAAGCGGGACAAAGTGCTTGAATGTGGGCTAGGGGAATCTTTCCGAAAAATGAGTTCTAGCGCCCGACAAGGGGCGCTTTTTGTTTGGAGGCGAAGACAAAATGACCGTGCGACCTTTGCGCCCGTGTGCCTATCCGGGCTGTCCAAAGCTGGTACAGCCGCCCGAGCGATACTGCGAACAGCACCGGCAGCATGAGCGGCAAAGTGCTCGACAGTGCGATGCTGAACGAGGCACCGCACATCAGCGCGGCTATGGTGCCCGGTGGCGACGCGAGCGGGCGATGCACCTGGCCCGGGAGCCGCTGTGCCGGGATTGCCTGGCCGAAGGGCGAGTGACGCCTGCGACGGAGGTTCACCACGAGCCGGACCGGAACGACCCGAACTACGAGCTCGTGAGCCTGTGCCGCCTGCACCACAACCGCCGGACGGCCCGGCAGGTGGCCGAGTGGCGGGCGGCGGGCACCCCCAGGGGGTAGGGGGGTCGAATCTCTGGCGTGGCCAGCCCCGAGACCGGGGGCGGACCTCGTTTTTTCCGTGTACGAGTCTGGAGGTGTTCGCGATGGCTGGTAGAGGACCCGTGCCGAAGCCGGAGCATCTGCGGCAGAGGCGCAACCGAAAATCGACTGCGGCGACCCTTGAGATGCCACCCGAAGGCGAGCGCCGGCGCGCCCCGACCCTTCCAAACCCGGACGGCCGGAAGTGGCACCGGCTCACCAGGGCGTGGTGGCGGCGGGTGTGGCAGTCGCCCATGGCCAGCGAGTACCTGCCAACGGACGTTGA
>JAKOVB010000031.1 GCA_029782295.1 Pseudomonadota bacterium | reverse complement strand
GTTGCTGCTGACGGCAGCCGTTTTAGCGCTTATCCTGGCCGGCTGCACCACGGCCGGCGACTCCGCGGAGCCCGAACCCCAGGGGAACAATCTGGACCAAACGCCGCCCGCCCTTCCAGGTCCCGAAGATCCCGAATACGGCGCCTATGTCCTGCCCCCCGAGTGCTGGGGAAAGGGGAAAGTGCTGGAGGGGAACCTGGAGATGGGCTACCTCATGGCCGGATTTAACGTGCCCGCAGGGACATCGCTTTACGCGCCTTTTGACGGTGATACAGGGGTTGTATCTCTTGAAGATTACAGCTCCGGCGAATCCGGGTCATACGAAGGGCTCTCGCTAACCGCTCCGGGCAGTATGAACGGAATTTACGCTTACAATGTTGCCGGGGAGGCGGAAACTGGCGTAAAAGCGGGAGATATTTTTGCCGAAGTGACTTCAGAGCAATATATATTTCCAAAATACTATAAGAAGGTTAATTTGATCCTGGAATTTAACCTCTTTGATGTGGACGCAGAGGACTATGACAGGATGCGATCTCTCTTTGAAGAAATTATTGAACATCTTCTCAAAACCTAACCGCAGGCAGCCGGGGGACGGGTAGCTTCCAGAAGAAGGGGTGCCTGTCTGGAAATATTTTTGGTTTTATGCAACCTTTCCATTAACCCGGTCCAGAGATGGCAGGGTGCCGAAAGGACATGCAAGGTGATAGGGCAAAAAGCAGACTCAACAGTAACAGATTGGGCCCGGAGAAATCCCCCGGCAGCAGCCAGAGCGGCACTCTGCATAATCCTTCAGTTTGCGGCGGGTTCAGCCCTGGGCGGAGTTATTTTTTTCGGTCCGCTAAATACTGGCTGGAGCATATTTACATTGATAGGCGGGCTTCTTACCGGTTTTCTTTTCGCCGCATTGACTGCCCTTCAGAAACTTTACGCGATCAAGGGCCCCCCCGGCAAAGCCCGTAAGTGGAAGAAAGCAGTTAAATGGGGCAGCCTGACCCTGGCCTTATCCATGGGTATTTTGGTTTTAATCCAGCTTTACCTGGCCGGCACCGTCCCTGTTCCTTTCCTGGGGCGGTCCGCCGAATTCAACCGGCTGTGCCGGGCGCTGGAATTGCATTATCCTTACTTTGAAGAGAAAAGGATTAACTGGAACGAACTAAAGAAGCGCTACGCTCCCCGGATTGCCACCGCCGTAGATGATGACGCCTATTTCAAGGAGATCCGCAGCATGCTGGCGGAATTGAATGACGCCCATACCTCTCTGCTTGCGCCTCCCCTGGAAGAGTTATACATGCTGGGTTTAGTCAGAAAGATCGGCGAAAGCGCCGTAGTAACCCGGTTGCGGGAAGATATCGA
Organism: Pseudomonadota bacterium; assembly: GCA_029782295.1. Classification (GTDB taxonomy): domain Bacteria; phylum Pseudomonadota; class Gammaproteobacteria; order Burkholderiales; family Methylophilaceae; genus CAIJXJ01. The sequence continues at coordinate 2,846 of JAKOVB010000031.1, read as the reverse complement.
TGCACCCGGGCTGGAGCGGGGCGCGGTAATTACCGGCCGGGACGGCATGACTGTGGAAGAATACCTGGCTACCCTCGAACCATGGCAGATCTACGGCTCCACTGAAAGGCAGCGGCTAGAAAAAGGATACGGCACCCTGATGAGCGTCGCAGCCGGTGAAACAATCGAGCTGTCCTACCTCGATACTGAAGGGAATAGCCGCCGGGTTCAGCTTACGGGAGCTCCCGCGAAGCTCCCCAGTAACGGCGCTCCATCACCGGGCGGCGCCGGCCCCCTGATCGAGGGAAAGATGCTCGACTCGGGAATTGGCTATATCAACATTCCCACCTTTAGCTCGCGGGGGAGAGATCTTGTGGGTGAATTTGACCGGGCCCTCGATGCGCTCATGGAGGCGCCGGCACTGATTCTTGATTTGAGGCTAAATGGAGGCGGCAGCACCGCCAATTCCGACCGCATAGCCGGCCACTTCTTCAAAGAACCCTTTGCATACGGAACCGAATATTATACCGTGCTGCTGCCCCTGCGCGGCTGGGCGCGGACATACCGCTACCGGGTTGCACCGCGGGGTGAATATTATGCCGGCCCCGTGGTCCTGCTGACAGATGTTTTTACGATGAGCACCGCAGAGAACTTCGTTGCCGCCATGAAAGACTCCCGCCGCGCCCTGCTGGTCGGACGCGCTACGGCAGGCTCCAGCGGAAACCCGGTGCGTTTTAACTTTAACGGGGGATACGCCCGCTACTCCACGGGCGCTTTCCGGCGAAACGACGGCCGCCCCATAGAAGGCATCGGCTTCCAGCCCCATATCAAGGTGGAGTGGACCGTAGAAGATGTAATCAGCGGGCGCGACCCCGACATCGCCGCCGCTGAAGATTACCTGTTGGATCAGATAGGTAAGCCCGGGCGGGAAGAGCTTTATTCCTGATGAGTCAAAGTCACCGTCCCCCTGACTCACTGGCTCACCCTGGCTCACCCCAACTCACTGGTGGAGTAGTGCTGCAAGGTTGTTTTTATCTTTTCCAGGGAAACGGGTTTGGCCAGATGGTGATGAAAACCGGCCTCTTTAGATTTTTGAATATCTTTCGGACGGGCGTAGCCGGTCAGAGAAACCAGATAGACATTTTTCAAATCCGCGTCGGCGCGGAATGACCGGGCCACCTCGTATCCGTCCATACCGGGAAGCCCGATATCACACAACAACAAATCGGGATGGAATTCCTTGGCCTTATCCAGGCCTTCCCTGCCCTCTTGTGCCACCAGTACCTCGTGTCCTTCTTCGACCAGCAGAAGCTTCAGGGTGTCAGCCACATCCTTGTTATCTTCAATCACCAGCACTCGCAGCCTATGGCAGGACGCAGTGGCGGCAGCCTCGTCCACCCTGGCCAAAGCAGGCCCGTCTGCCAGGGGCAGGCGCACTGTAAACACCGACCCCTTGCCTGGACCGTCGCTATGGGCGTTTATGTCTCCGCCGTGCAGCCGCACCAATCCCCTGGCCAGGACGAGGCCAATTCCCAAACCGCTGCCGCTGCGGCCCATTGATTGATCGGCCTGCATAAAAGGAACGAACAAATTCTGCAGCAACTGCGGGCTCATGCCGATACCGCTGTCTTGCACGCGTATTTCCACACACTGCTGGAAATTGCTTTCAGTGATTGAAACAAGGGTATGGCCACCGGGATCTGTATATTTTACCGCGTTATGCAGCATGTTCCCCACCACCTGGGTGATGCGAGCCGGGTCGGCTTCTACATAAAGCTCGGTTGATGCCGGCTGGTAATCCAGGGCGACTTCTTTCTCCTTGAATTTTTCCCTGTAATCATCAACAGCTTGCCGGACCAATGCGTTTAGCTCTACCCGCTCTTTTTTCAGTTCAATTTTGCCCCGATTAATGCGGGTAACGTCCAGCAGGTCGTCCACCAGGCGGGAAAGCTGGGCTGCCTGCCGTTCTATGATTTCCATGGCTTTTTTTGCCTGCTCACCGCCCGGTTCCGCTTTTTTCAACAGGGAAAGGCAGAGCATGATCGAAGCCAGCGGGTTGCGTATTTCGTGGGAGAGAATGCCGATAAAATCATCTTTCCGGCGGTCGGCCTTCTGCAGTTCTCTCGCCAGATTCCGGTATCGTTCTTCGCTCCTGCGCAGAGCCTGTTCCACTTGCGCGCGCTCGATCAGATCCGCAGCCAGGCGGGCCAGGACATCAAGTATAAGGATTTCGCTTTCTGTCAGCTCATGGGGCCGGCGCCAGTATGTGGAGAACATGCCGATGAGGGTGCCGTCGCGAGAAAGCAGCGGCGTTGTCTGGACTGCACGGATGCCTATTTTATTGTACGTCTCCAGGTAAATGCTGCCGGCCATGTACTCGCACTGCAGCACGTCCGGAAAAACTATTCTATGGCGAGTATTCAGGGCCAGCCCACAGGAACTCCGCGAACGCGGGGTTACCCATTCCCATGCCCCGATGTCCGCCTCGTTAAATCCACGCTGCCTCAGAAGGTGAAGTTCGCCCTTCTCCCCGCGCTCCGGTATGAATAGTTGAAAACAGGCGTAATCCGAGTGCAGGAGCTGCATCGCCGTTTCAAGAATCTGATCATAAAGTTCATCGATATTATTGGCTTGAATCAGCCTGGTGCTGATATTTTGCAGAAGCCTGGCCGCCTCCAGCTCCAGGGCATATTCCCTTTCGCTCTCGTTTCGTAAATTAATTGGATTTGCCTGTTCGGAAATCTCCTGGATGACCCCTACCGCACCGCTTATATTGCCTGATTCGTCCTTAATCGGCGCCCCTGACAGCGCGACCACGGCTGCCTTGCCATCCAATTTCTTTATGCCGGCCACTAAGCCCCTGCTCT
>JAKOVB010000001.1 GCA_029782295.1 Pseudomonadota bacterium | reverse complement strand
GCCATCAGGAAACCCGGATCGCAAGCGCCGAACCGCCGAACCGCTTGCCAATGTCGTGAGCGGTCAGCGATACAAAGTATCCCTGCATCAAGTTCGCATAACGCTGAATTGATGCGTCGTCCTTCGTGTAGATTGCAAGCTGACGCAAGCATTCGTACAGGTACATATTCGGATGCGACGCGAGCAACCAATTGCTTGTGTTGGAATCCGAAAGCGCAGGAATCTTCGCCCAATAGTGCAGCGTCACCGACACTTCACCGGACTGGTACGGCGCAACGTCGCTCCCGAACCCATCGACCTCTGGATCATCCGAGCCTAATGTCGGGAGCAATTCCAGGTATGTCCCGCGCAGCGTGTACGCCCGCGATTCGCCGGTCGGAGACGATGATCGCCATTGCGCGATGAAATCCGGCGTCGCGTAGGTCAGATTTCGCAACACAGAACCCTGATACTCTACCGCTCGCATCTCAAGAAAGTCGCTAGGCAGCGCGGTATAGCGGGAACTGCACACCAACTCGGCGACCGTCTCCTGATCGACGGTACGAAGGCGCACATTAAACTCGGCCTCGGCCAATTCAATGAACGTCTGCACCTTCGCTCCGGACACATTGCTACGATGCGCCCAATCCGTGATCTCGGTTTTCAGGTCGCTGTAGTTCATGTCACCGTCACCACTCGCTGATGATGGATTTTGCCCGCCGTCGCCATGTCGGAAGCAAGGTTGTTCACGACAACGTTGACCTTTTGCCCCACGTATTGACTCGGTACGCTGATCGTTAACGCCCCGCTGCTGTCAGTCGTCTGCGAGCCTGACGCTATCACCGTATCGCCCTGCTCGATCACCCAATAATCAACACGAGTGCTTGCGAGCGCAGCCCCGCGATACCGCAGGGTTGCGGTGACGACACCGAAAGCGGCACTCGATATCGTCACCGAGGCTTCCGCGTAAACGGCAGAATCGCTTGCAAGCGACGCCCGAACTGTGGCCGAGCCATCGGACGGCGGCGCGGTGTAAAGACCGGCGCTGCTGATCGTCCCGCCGCCAGATGGGATCGTCCAGACGACCGTCGGAGCCGTGCCGCTGCCATCGGATGCCACGAATTGCTGCGTTTCGCTTTGATCGAGCGTCACGGTCGCCGGAGAGACACTAAGCGCCCTGGAATTTGAACCTGAAACGACCGTCGTGCTGATTGTGTTCGACACGACGCCATCCACAGTCAACGTGACTGACGACGAACCAGGCGCAACGCCCACGATCCGCAGCGTCGCTTGTCCATTGGCGTCTGTCGCCGCAAGCTGCGTGACCGTTGCAATGCTCGTGCTCGAACTCGTCGCCGTGCCCGTCAGACCGGCAATGCCCGTACCGTTTTGGTCTTTGACCGTCACGACAACATCGCTGTAGTTTCCAACTGTCACGGACTCGTCGAACGACGCTGGAGCAATAGATGTCACTACCGGACTCTCGCCAGAGCCGGACGCGGAAATCGTGCTCGCACCGCCGCTCGGCGCAATCGCAACTAGCACGCCGAGCGTTCGCGTGTTTCCTGCGCCGGCCTGCGTCAGCGTACCGTTGGCCGCGCCCGAGGCACCGGAGTTAGCCGTTTTGTCCGCGATGCAGACCGAGTGATATTCCCATGAATCGCCCGCCTCAATGCGCTCCGTGAAGCCGCTTGGCTCTGTCCACGCAGGGGATGCAATGTCCTTCGTCGTAATGGACGATGTTCCAAACCAGACCAGCACCGAACTATTATCCGGCACAGTCACGGACGCCGCCGACGCGGTGAACGGCGATGAACTCGTAACACTGGACCATGCAGCATCACCAGCGACCGACATATCATCGCCGCCAGAGTAGGCTGCAATAGCAACACGCCCGTTGAATCCGTAGTTGAATACGAAGTCGTAAGTCGCCGGCTCAGATGCGGTGGCCAGCTTCTTGCACAGCCAGAATCCTCCGCCCGGCGCGACAGTAGTGGTTGCCGACGCGACAATCAGCCAACCAGTCGGTAGTGTGTCGAGCGTGCGCGATCCGTCGTTCGTGACAAGCATCGCCAGGAGAACATCGCCGGCAACTACCCCGGAGAGTGCAGGTATCGAGACTGTCGGCGAGCTATAAAAGTCGTCGCTGCTGCTGGTGCGGTACGCAATCGCCATGATGTTTTATTCCGGCACGTTCGAGGGCCGCGCCGTTGTGATGCGGCCCTGTTGTCGGGCCACTTCTGCGATAGCATCGTCGTCGGTGAATGCCCACGACCCAGAATAGTCAGTGTTCGCCCAACCGATGAAATGCACTCCGAGGGTGTCAACCCCGTAGTCAATGATCTTCTTGGCCGTGTTACCGGCTGCTGTGTAGGTCATGTACTCCACGTTCGGCGCGAAAAAAGTCTCTCCCGCATAGCGCGTCGGAATGTAGCTGCCGTAGGTAGTGTTCTGATACGCCAAACTATTGGGCGGAATCTGCAAGTCAGTCGGACTCAAGCCGGCTTTGTACGTGCGCGCAACAGTGTCCGTCATCCGGTAGTGCTCGGTTGTGTCGCTTGATGGTTCGTTGCTCCACCCCATGTTTTGGTGCCATAGGCCGTTGATCGACCCGGCCGATCCAACGCGGCAGTATTCGAGCACGAACGCATTCATCGCCTGCCAGGTGTATCCGGCCTGCAGCCAGCTCCCGGCAATCGAGCATTCCTCAGTGATCGTGCCTTGATACGCAGGATGGTCGTCAACCGCCGCGAGCATGGCACTGACCATAGCCAGGAACGCCTCTCCAACCCAGGTCACCCAGAATTTCGGCGCAAGGATGTTCTGCCCGTTCGTCTGCGATGCGTATGTGCCACCGCCGTCGTAGATGTACTGCGGGCACGGAAGGCCGCGAGCCGAGCCGTGGAACGAACGCTCCATTAGGCGCAGCCACACCATCTTTCCGTCTGCCTGCGCCTTGTCCAGCTCGGCGAGCACCGGACCGAAGTTATAAACGCCCTGCGCCGTCTCCATTTTGTCCCACCACGGCGTTAGCTGATAGCCGGCGAAATACGGGTTCGTCTTGACCTTGTTGCGGCGACTCTCGACCATCGTTACATCGTGCGTCCAGTCCTGCGACGCATAGAAGTAGTGCCCCGGATACCAGCGTTTTCCGCTCGACGCCGATCCCGGCGACGGATAGGTCAGCTTGAAGGAGCCAGCGGTCAGATCGACGCCCGACGCAAACGCGCTCGGAATCTGGAAGACGCCCGACAGGACACCGGCGGTCGTGCGGAAAATCTCGACATCAGCACTCGTCGTCGCAACCACCAACGCAGGTGTGCCCGTTCCGGTCTGCGATCCAGTAAACGCACCGGGGGTGATCGGATAGGCGCTCTGAGACAGCGCGCCGCGCGTCCATGCGTCCGTCGTCACCGTGCGGATCAAAGAGCCGCCGGAATCGTAGAACTTGAGCTTCGTCCCGCTGGCAAGCAGTGCTGCCACAGCATCCGCTCGCGCCTGCGCGCCGGACTCTGCCAGCACCGCAGTCCAATAGGCTGCGGCGGCTGTGATCGTAGTCATTGACACTCCAACTTTGGAACCCAATCAGCGGCGATGTGCCACGGTCGCGGCCTGCCGTGAAAACACACTACTTGTGCATCGGCCGGCAAACCGTCCAGACAGTGCGCCTTGTAGCTGTACACATGCGCCACGTCCTGCCACTTCTGAGCGCCGCCGATGTGATCCTGCAAAAACTGCTGATCCCCGCCGATGCAGCACCGTCGCATGTGCAGCGACGGCCGCTCCATGAACGCATCCCACACTCGCGCCTTGTCTGCCTGCGCGATGTACATCAACCCCGATCCCATCGTCTCGGGGTAGTAGAAATCCCTCAGCACCGTTGTCCGCTCGACCTTCGGCACGTCGAGCACCACCGTATCAAGGTCGAAGTACATCAGGTCATCATCGAAGGCGTCGGAAAACAATTCGCACTTGGCCCACCAGGACGGGAACCCGTAGCGCATCGGCACCGTCTCGACCCCATCGACTCGCACGTCAGACAGGCACACCAGCCCCGGCACCTGCTTTGCCAGCCACCGGACATGCTCGGGGCCGTAGTCACCGCCGGAGCGCAGTACGCAGACGTTCACCACCATGCAAAGATCCAGTCCTTGTTGCGCACCGCCACGCAATGCGCGCCCCATTGCCGCATCAGTTCTATGGCCGCGCCGTCCGCGATCCCATAGCGCCGATTCAGCCCGTTTTCCTCCAGCATCACGATTGGCTGGTTCTGCCGGATCGTCTTTTCCGCGCCGAGTAATACCCGGTACTCCAAGCCTTCAACGTCGATCTTCACGAAGTCGGGCCACAGCCCGAGAGAGTCCAGCGTAATGACCTCTACCTCGTCGCCCTCGACAACATGGCGCTGCCCGGTATTCTCTGGGCCGTCGGCCATGCTGCACCGCCCCGGCTTGTCACTGACCGCCGCCCGGATGACTTCGCAGCCCTCGATCCGCTCGGCAAGCGGCCCAGGCTCGATAGCCACCACGCGGTCAAACACACGCGCCAGCCTGTGAGCGATCGTTCCCCTGTGCGCGCCGCAATCAATCGCCAAGCGACAGTCCCGCACGAACGAAAGCGCAACAAGAAGATCGTCCGCTTGATGGTCGTCAGGCAGGCACTGCATTCATGTGCTCCTTGCAAAACCTGCCTACAGCGGACTGCCAATCCTCATCGGCGCGCTTGCGGAAAATCCGCATGTCCGCGTACCACGGCATGTCGTCGCGGTT
>JAKOVB010000165.1 GCA_029782295.1 Pseudomonadota bacterium | reverse complement strand
GCCATAGTCGAACGACAGCGGCAGCACCGCCAGGATGCGATCGTCCGGGGTGTTCTCGAGATAGGTCGAGACGCTGCGCGCGCCCTCGACGATGTTGCGATGCGACAACACCACGCCCTTGGGCTTGCCGGTACTGCCCGAGGTGTACAGGATGCCCGCCATGTCGACATCGATGACCCGGTGCGGGCGAGCCGACCGGTCGGCCGCGGCCATCAGGGCCTCCCAGCCCAGCACCTGCACGGCGCCCGTCGGCGCGCCGGCCGGCTCGCCGCCGCCCACGACGACGATGTGACGCAGGTCGGGGCACTGCTCGAGCAGCGGGGCGAAGCCGGCCACGCGCGGCGCGTTGGTGACCAGCACCTCGACGTTGCAGTCGCGCGCGATGTACGCTGCCTGCTCGGGCTTGAGCAGGGGATTGACCGGCACGAACACGCAGCCGGCACGCGCCGTGCCGAAGATCGCGACGACCGTTTCGATGCGCTTTTCGATCCAGATGCCGACCCGGGCGGCGCGCGGCAGGCGCAGCGCCGCCAGGGCAGCGGCGAAGGTCTCGATGGCGGCGGCGAGTTGGCCGTAGTCCAGGGTCTCACCGCCGAAGGCGAGCGCCCCGCGGTCGCGGCCACGTTCGGCGGTGCGGGCGGGGAGATCCCCCAACAGATTCGACATGCAGGAAAGCCGGATACTCTTGACAGTCCGACAGTTTAGCGTCGGCCGTTCGACGGGAACGTTAGCTATCGCACTTTTCCGACTGGCGGCGCGCGATAAACTCGAGGCGGTCACACAGAGCGAGTTCCATGAGTCACGCCGACGCCCTACGACGAATTCTCAGCGCGCAGCTCGGGCCGAGCTACCCGCCCGGCTATTTCGTGGCCAACACTCCGCTGCTTGGCACCATCCCCGAACTGGACTCGATGGCGGTGGTCGGCATCCTGACTGCGATCGAAGAGGAGCTTGGTATCCATGTCGAGGACGACGAGATCAGCGCGGAAGTCTTCGAGACGTTTGGTCGCCTCCTTGAGTTCGCGGAGGCACGTCTTGGCTAGGGGACTCTGGGTTTCGCTAACGGCCGCGGGCGCGCTGATCGCATCGCCGCATGTACACGTCTCAGCCCAGACTGTCATGCGTCCCGGCTCTGCCGCAAATCTTTGCGGCCCTCTCGAAAATGCCTTTGGACCCTTTGACTACCGCACGATCGCGTACGAAAACAAGCGCCTCGTGGAGAGCGCTCACTTCACCCCCCAAGTTGAGACGCTCCGCGCGGGGCAGAACGGAACCATTGCCGGGGATCTCGACTACACGCTCCGCGCGATCCCCAATCATCCGCGTGCGCTCATGTCCATGACGCGGTTTGCGGAGATCCAACGCACATCACGTCCTGGCGGTTCCCGATATCCGGTCGAGTGTTACTTCGATCGGGCAGTGAGATTCGCACCGGACGATCCTATGGTCCGCGTCTTGTACGGAATATTCCTCGCCAAGGCACGTCGTTCTGACGAGGCGCGCCAACAGTTACAGAGGGCCGATAGCTCGCCCCATACGGATCCGCAGATCGTTTACAACTTGGGCATCGGGTATCTTGAGTTGAACGACTTCGAACGCGCCAAGATCTACGCTCGAAAGGCCCGCGATCTCGGAATCCCATTCAGTGGACTGCGTGACCGACTCCGAAGGGCTGGACATCCGGTCGACTAGTGTCTACCCGCGAACCATCGTTTACCGCGCCGGGGATGACTGGCACAGACTACAGGAACATTCGTCCTGTCGTTCCGGTGCGTCCATTGCTGCCAGCCTGCAGCAACTATCTCTTCAGGGTCGGTCCCGTCGGTGCCGTTGTCGACTTACCTTCGGTGGAATGGCTTACAAATGGACGATCAGCGCTCGCGCATGCCGCAATGCTCTCAGGTGTCGGTCGCGGCAGTTCCGTTCTCCTTCCCGCCTACCATTGTGAGTCCATGGTCGCGCCGTTCGCATGGCTCGGAGCAGATGCGCGACTCTATCGGTTGCACAAAGATCTATCCGTAGACCTCGAACACCTCCTATCGATATCAGACGAATCAACACGACTCGTCCTTTTCCCCCACTATTTTGGCCATCTCCGATCCAGCAAAGAGCTCTATCAGATCTGCCAGAGGCACGGATGGACGCTGGTCGAGGACTGCGCGCACGCGTTCTTTTCAGTCGGGGAACACCCCTTCTTCGGCATCCACAGCGACTATGCTGTTGCGAGTGCATCAAAATTCTTCGCAGCTTTCGATGGCGGTGTTCTCGCGTCGCGACACCCGAAGTCGGGATGGATTATTCCTCAGCAACTCGATCTTCGGTCACAGTTCCAGGCATGCATGAATGCGTTTGAGTACTCGGCCGAGTATGGACGGTTTCGCATTCTTTCCAGTGCCATTAGTCCGCTTCTGAGACTGCTCCGCTCGATGCATCAACGCGCTCGTCGAGGGGCCACGGATTTCGCTGGTGAGCAACAGCCAGCCTCACGGTACGGCGGAGTTGAATTCGAACCGGAACACGTCAATCTCGGCGCATCGTACCTCGCCAGATTCCTCGCCTGCCACTCAAATAGACGTCGAATCGCATCGGCAAGACGCAGCAACTGGCAATTCTTTCGAGATCGCCTTTCGGTATGCAGTCATATCTCCTTTCCCATCGCGGAACTCGGCGACCGCGATGTTCCCTATGTACTCGGAGTCGAGGTCGACAATCCCGAACAGACTTTTCCCAATATAAAGCTTCGTGGGATACCGGTCTACCGCTGGGAGACCGCCTACCCTGGTACCGATTCCGGCGCCTGCGCAAACTCTGCCCGGTTTCGGCGAACCCTCATCCAGCTACCCTGTCACCAAGGGCTAACGCAGGATGAACGGCACTGGATCGTCGAATCGCTCTTGTCGAGCTTCTAGAGCTTCCTAATGCGCTACCAAGAGGAGCCATCGCTACATGTACCACTGGGAAATTCACGAACCTGCCGCGCTTCCCGAGCACCTTTCCTGTTGGCGTGAACTCCACGCCCGACATGACGCAAGTCCGCTACTGCACCCCAATTTCCTGGAAGCTGCGCTTTCCGCATTCGGAAACGGAAGGCAAAAGCTTGCAGTCTGCCGCGTGGCGGGTTCGGCCGTGGCCGCGGCCGTACTTGAGCAGCTAGATCCAATTCGCTACGCGACATTCCAACCTTCTCAAGGTCCGATCGGATGCTGGCTACAGGATCCCAGCGTGTCGATGAGTGAGTTGTTGGTTTCACTCACTCGACAAATGCGCCCATGGATCCTATCGACAGCGATCACGCAACAGGATCCAGATCTACTCAAGCGCCCGAACGACACGTCATCGATCGCAACGACCGATTACATAGAGACGGCGCGCGTTGCTGTTAGTGTGCCGTGGGACGACTATTGGAAGCAGCGCGGCGCGAATCTCCGCCACAACATGAAGCGCGCAAAGTCGCGACTCAAGAGCGCCAACCTAGAAGCTCTCCTTCACGTCGTGACGAGTCCGTCGGAGATGGCCGAAGCGGTGCGGACGTACGGCGACATAGAGTCGCGAAGCTGGAAGGCAGAGCACGGCACAGCCGTATCGATCGGCAACGCGCAGGGCGCGTTCTACGCCGACATGCTGTCCCGCTTCGCGCTGAGCGGACGGGCGCGCTGCTACCAACTCCTTATCGGCGATCGGGTTGCTGCCACCGATCTCTGCATCCTCGGCTCTGATCAAATCATTATTTTGAAGACAACTTTCGATAGTGAATTCAAGGACTACTCGCCCGCGTTTCTAATGCGTGAACTTGCCTTCGAGCGCCTTTTTGCGGAAGGATGGTGTCGCAAGATAGAGTTCTATGGTCGACTCATGGACTGGCACTTGCGGTGGACCGACAACGTTCGCAGGATGTACCACGTAACCCACTTTCGCTATCCGGGTACGCTCCAAATCTGGCGCCGACTTCGCGCACAACGCGAGGGATCGACACAACCGGCGTGACGGACGACCCTGACACGCGCTATCGGCGCGCCGTTGTCAGAACGAGTCGCTCGGGTGGATCGACCAAGCGAATGAACGGGGTCTCACCGTGGCCCAATTCATATGGTTCGATCCTGGCCTCGGGTATAGCTCGCAGCGCTGATAGAAAATGGTATTTGAGAACGACTTCCTTTCCCACTAGCCCCTCAAGTCTCAGACGGCCCGGTTGGCTTTCCGCGACTCGCCCATGCCCCCGCAGGAATACGTCAACACTACTCTCAAGCCGAAACGCGTGGGCTGGCCCGAGACTTCCAAGTGCAGTCGCTCTGGGAAAGCCTGCTAGCCGACGCCGCGCCTTCTCTGAATGCACGATGATCAGACCAACTGCATAGCGGTCAAGCATCTCCGCGAGCGCAGCATCGCTGAGATCTTCTATGTCGTGTCCAAGCACCTGGCCGTCCTTGAAATTTGTCCTGTCGTTTGAAGCATACGGGCCCCCAATGAACTCCGCCTTCGTGAGCAGCGCCAACAGCCCCGCCATGTGCGCGTGATCAAACACCCGGGCGGCCGATTGCTCAAGGAGCACTCTGCGCCCAGGTTTCAGCTGAGTTCGTATAGTGCCCACAAGCCAATCGACAAGTGGCGTCGGATTACGAAACTGAGGAGGCGGCATTCCATAGCGACCATGTTCACCAGGAAACGCTTCCTTGACCGTTTCAACAATGGGGTAGGCGAGCAGCGCGGCCGCGGCCGCTACAGCCAATACTCCGCGCCACGCGCTGCCCCGCGAATACCGTGCACTCTCGACGATGGCCGTCAGGCCCCACGTCGCGGGAACTGCGAGTAGGAGATAGCTTGCAGGCGCGATTCGATTCGGTTGAATGCGAGCGACTGCCTCGATGCTCGCGCCACAATAGGCTAGGATCTGCGCTGCAAGCCAACTGGCCAACAGTCCCACGGCGATACGTCGTCGCCGGGCGTCCACTACGGCAATTGCCACGCCCGTCAATAGCAGGAATGCAGGGTTTACCTTAGCGCCTGCCGCTCCACCGCCAAACTCGCCGAGCGCCTCGCGAACGATGCGAAGGGGTGCGACTGCTCTTTGGAATCCACCGAACGCCGTGAGCGTGTCTACATCCCCCTTGCCCGTACCGAACATTGCAGCGAGCCACGGATAGTTCAACAACAACGCGCTCGCCCCTACAATCATGCAGACTGCAAAGACTCGCCCCCACGGCAGTTCGCGGTAATAGCAAGCCAGAAGCGGTACAAGCACCAATGCCACCAGCAGCGGAAAGTGCGGATGGAGCCACCACCCCGCAGCTGCGGCCAAGGAAACGAGCAGGACCCGAGCGACGCGCAACTCTCGACTGCACGCATCCCAAACGGCAGTCCCCACATAGAGCGCGAAAAATGCGCCCCAGACGTACGAGACCATACCGACAGTCACGTACCAGCTAAGGTACGAGGCCCACCAGAGTAGAATACCCATCCCTCCAGCGATCAGTATTTCCTTTGCGCCGCCGCCCAGCAGCCTCGCCGCCGCGCAGACGAACAGCGGTGCTGATAGCACCGCGGCCGCGATGTACAGTTTGTAGCCGAACTCCGGAGTTACAGCGCCGGACGCAAGCCACACGAGAATTGTCGGTGCCTTGGCGCTCCAATTGACGGTTACCCCACCGAGGTAACCGGCGGCGAACTGCGGGTCGAGACCCGTGAGCGCCCCTTGCCCCCAGAGGGCCGCGTTAACGTGAATCTGGTAGAGGTGATAGAGATGGTCCACGTACCAAGGCAGCTCGCTCCCCATGAGGTGGCTGAATCCGTACGCTTGATCGAAGAGGATGGCCTGCATACAGGCGACAGCGACGATCGAGATAGCACCCAATCGCGTGGCGCTTGCACGCCATATTTCGCCCGCCACCATCTACTCCGCGGCTGAGGTCAATATTGAGTCCAGACCCTTGGCCCGTTCAGCACTTTGGGCATCCGGCGCCTTTCGGATCACGGATCCGACGAAGTAGATTGGTCGGCGCTTCGTCTCGTTGAACATTCGTCCGACATACTCGCCAAGGACTCCGAGCGCAAGCAGTTGAACCCCCCCGAGAAACAGCACGATCGTAATGAGAGAAGGGTACCCTCGCACAGGATCGCCATAGGCAAGTGTCTTGAAGACAATGATTGCCGCATATACGAACGACATCAGCGCAATCACGATTCCGGCGTAAGTCGCGACCTTAAGCGGCGCTATCGTGAACGATGTAAAACCCTCGAGGGCGAAGTTCCAGAGTCTCCAGTAGTTGAACTTCGACTCGCCCGCATAGCGCGGATCACGTCGGTATGGAACCGCCTTCTGGCTAAATCCAATCCAGGCGAATAGGCCCTTCATAAAGCGATGTTGCTCGCGGAGAGTCGCAAGTGCATCGACGGCTCGCCTGCTGAGAAGCCGAAAATCCCCCGTGTCTCGCGGTATCTGAACTCGAGTGACTCGTTGAATCAGCCGATAGAAGAGATGGGCCGTGGCGCGCTTGAGAGCCGTCTCGCCGTCTCGGGCAGTGCGTTG
>JAKOVB010000108.1 GCA_029782295.1 Pseudomonadota bacterium | reverse complement strand
GCTGAATCACTACTTTTACAGTCTGACGGCGCACTTTGGGGAATGGCAGGAAAACGAGGAAGGCAAGGTGCGCTGGGTGGTATCGCCGCAACTGGTGTATGCGCAGTTGAAGAAGATTCGGGTGTGGCGAAGGCTGGTAGGCACGGAGCAGCGTGTGTTGTGCGGGACGCGGGCGATGCTGACGGAGAGGCTGCATGGCTGCGGTCTGCGGGCGACGATCCAGACGGCGTTCGTGGAGCGCGTGAACTTGACCCTACGCCAGAGCGTGGCGGGGTTGGTTCGGCGGACATGGTCCGTGGCGGCAGTGCCGGCCGAGCTTGAGCCGCAGCGAAGCTGCGCCCTACACCCTGATGTGGTACCGGGCGTACTACCACTTTTCCCGTTCGCACGAGAGTCTGCGCTTGACGTATACGAACACCAACGCCAAGGGCAAGGAAGTCGTGCGCTACCGAAACCGCACGCCGGCAATGGCGGCCGGTTTGACCCGGCGCCATTTCACGGTCAAGGAGGTGCTGCTACTTCCCCTGCCAGCAGCGAGTTGACGCGCTCCGAAGCCGAAAAGGCAACGGAGCGGGGCTGACATGACCCGATTTCCCAACCTGATAGGCAGGAAGATGCCATCACTGAGTCGTGCACAGGGCCAAAGGACCCCTGCAAAGCCAGGCGGATTTGCCAACTGCGTCCAATGGGAGGACCACCCTGACGCCGTTTGTGCCACGACCGCGCGGTTGCGGCCTCATGCCATTATCGCACGAAACCGCGTACGGGTTTGTATGCTAGGTTACGGCAACCACAAGTATCGCCAGCGCCGGCATATCGTGCTTGCCTAGAACCTGTTATGAACTTCGGGCCATGAAGGCCACAAAGCGCGACGCCATCAGGATGACAAAGGCCACGAAGTGCAGTCCGGCCAGCGTTTCTGCCCGCACCATGTAAATACCTCCTCTGGAGCCATTTGAGCCTGCAGACGTGACGCCCTGGCCTCGTCGCGCCCGCCGGCTATTTCGCTCATCCGCTCTAATTTGCGCACTCTGAAGGGTTGACTCCAATGTCTGCGGCTGGTATCCGGTATCCTTGTTTCATCGGAGACCATCGTCTTCGAGCACGACCGCGTCCTCTGAGCCGATCAAATCAAGCGTTCAGAGCCCGGTCCAAGGGCTTCCACGAAGCCTTGAGCCTCGAAGAACCGAACGGATGTTCAGGGTAGCCAGAACGGGAGGGAGTTGGGCAGCTGCTTAGTGGAAGGCGACGATCGGGCGGATCGCTCGACCGTGCCGCAGGCTGCGCTGGAGCTGAAGCGCACACCTTCCTGATGTCCCGCGCCATGGATGATCCTGTCGCCGACGTCCGTTGAGCACCTCCGAATGTGCGCAACCTGGCAGGCGAAGCCAATCTGGGTCCGCCTCTCGGCGCACTCAGGTCCTTCGGACGAGGTTCTTACACGGTACGGGTACTTCGGCCCTGTGCACGACTCAGGGATGGCCTTTGCCCGCCTGTCAGGCAGGGAAATCGGGCCGTGCCATCCCCGCTCCGTTGCCTTTTCGGGTCCGGAGCGCGTCAACCCACTGCCGGCAGCGGAAGTAGCAGCAACTCCTTGACCGTGAACCTGCGGCGGGTCAAACCGGCCGCCATCGCCGGCGTGCGGTTGCGGTAGCGCACGACTTCCTCGCCCTTGGCGTTGGTGTTCGTGTACGTCAAGCGCAAACTCTCGTGCGGACGAGAAAAGTGATGCTGTTGGCGAAATCGCAGTGGGGTGGCCGTGTATACTTGAGCCTACCATTTTGGAGGTGAAAGATGTCTCTACAGCCGACCAAGGACTTCACGATTCCGGAGCAGACGGTGCAAGTGGCCCGAGCCGTCTTTGTCAAGGGCAATAGGTACATGGCCATGCGAGACGAGTTGGGAGCGGTGTTCGATGACGAGCAGT
>JAKOVB010000107.1 GCA_029782295.1 Pseudomonadota bacterium | reverse complement strand
ACCAACTCCTTGCCGGCCTGGCCGTAGTTGGCTTTTATGCCGGCATCTATCTGCTGCACAATCCGGCCCGTTTCGTCGTCAGCCCGGCCAAAAGGCGCCCCCCAGAGGGTGAGCACCCTGGCCCTGGTCCCCCCATCCTGGGTAAAAGACACGGCGCTGGCCTCACCACTGGACAACAAAACCGTGTTCCAGGTCTCAGTCCGCCGCATCCCTTTGACGCTGCCCCGGCCGCGGCCCCGGCCGTTGATTACATCGTAGAGCACCGACGCCACATCTCCTGGCCGCCTGGCTCTTTTGGTATCATCCAGTATCATCGGCAGGCCCGAACCTATGTAGCACGCCCGCTGAATCCATACCCGAGTAGCATCCCAGCTATACAAATTGCTGTTTTGGCTGCGCTCGTCGGGGTTACCCCAGCAGCTGGCCGCCACCCGGAGCACCGTTGTTTTCCCGGTCGATGTCCCATAAGCCCAGTCAACCGCGAAATTCGGCGCTCCCAGGATTTTGAGGAAAGGCGGCGCCAGGCTGGCATACACCGCTAGCAGAGCCCGGGGAAACTGCGCAATCGGCTTTACTGCCTCCTTCCAACCCTCCAGGCTGCCGGCGCAGTTGTAGGCATCGGCAATCTGATCATCCCCGGAATCCGCCCCCCGGAAGGCGATTATGTTCTTCCATTCTTCAGGCTTAGCCTCGTCGATATCCAGAGCAGTGACCGTCTTACCATCAGGTGCAAGCAGCTGGCGCCCCAGTAAAAAACCGTCTTTGCCATCTTTACCCACCCAGCCCAGTCGCCCGGTAATCCTGGCCCGGGGCAATACTTTTATGTTCGCCGCCTCAAAGGCTGCCAGGTAGTCCACCAAGGCAGCGGCGTTGCTTGACGTCACCGGGAGCCCCAGAGCCGAGAGGTCTACGATGCTCCTGGCATTGGCCAGGGTCCGCCTTTCGATTGTGTAGCTTTGCCAGTGTCCGTCCCGGAGCCAGGCCAGGCGGGTATACTCGTCGCCTTCAGCAATGTCCCGCAGCCGGCCGGTAATCACCACCGGCGTTGGGCAGATTTCGTCCAGGACGATTTCCTCTTCCCCGGCCGGGCCGATTTTTGTCTTGAGCTTACCAACACAATGCGGCGCCAAGTGCCACCCCTCCGGGATGACTGCATCGGCGGGGCAAGGGGCCTGCTTGATGACCTGGGAGACTTTGATGAGTTCCCGTTTCTCGTCAGGGTTGGCCAGGCGGATTTGCCGGAGTTTGGCCTTTTCCTGGTTCACGGCACGGCGCAGGGCATCAACATCCCGGCCCAAAACCCCGGCATCCCGGAGCTCCTGCCAAGTAAGTTCAACAGCAGCCTGGCTCTGATGCGCAGCCAAAGCCAGGGCGCCAATTTTTTTAGGGTCACTCAGCGCCCACTTGACTACTTCCCGGGGCTTGTCTTTAGCCATGGCGGTCAGCTGCTGAATTACCTTTTTACCGTCCTCTAGCTGGGCGCCGGTTTCGGACACAGTCACAGTTTCTTTTTTGACAGGCCCGCGCGGATCCGCAGGCTTAGCCGCCTGCTTCTTGGCTATACTATCGACGATTTTTTTTACCTGGGCTTCTTCCAGCGGCGGGTCACAGTGCTCCTTGTTCCAGGCCAGCAGCATCGTCAGGGCCTCCGCCGGTCCCATTTTGGCCAGCAGGCTTCCGGCCCGGCGGGTGAGCTCAACGTCCCGCTCGCCTTCGGCCAGCTTTTTACTCCAGTCTTCCTTGCTCAACGTCCTGCCCCCGCCAGCAGCCGCTTTGGCCTGCTCCTGGATCATTTCCAGCAGCCAATCCGGTGCCGGCGCGATATCTGCCATATCCGGCCCCATGGCCCAGGTGTAGTATCGCCCGGAGACATGCTTACTGGGAGGCGCCACAATCAGGCCGCCATCCCCCCGGAAATCGACATTAGGCAGGATGGTCTTGCCTATCTTGCTTGCAAAATTGCGGCACTCAAACCCGGGATGCTTGTATATATAGTGCCAGCCCCGGCCAGTCCTGCTGATTACTGTCGGTGGGATAATCAGGCCCTTTTGCTTGATGGTTTTTTCGCCCTCCGGGCCGTCGACGTCCAAGACAATGATGCCTGAGACAGCCCCAGTGATGATACCGATGTTGCTGGCCGGCCATTTGTTCCACCAGGCGGTGATCTCTTCCGCGGTGGGGAGCTTTGATTGGTAATCAGCCCACTTTACCCGGGTATGCTTGCCTGGGGATTTGCAGGCGGCGCCTACTTGGCAGTTGCACTGGCCCTTGAGTATGCCGTAAAGCGGTACCACCGACCAGCTGTAATTATTTAAGTATTCCAGGGCATGTCCCAGCATTCTTGTTGGTTGCTTTGTCATTTATGGTAAGTCCCCCCCTTGTGGGTCAGATCCTACTAGGTTGTTATCTCAATCAATTCAGCGCCCAGCTTATCCTTTGGGTTGCGGATGAATTTTTTTGTACAACTTAGGCAGCGATAGTATACCAGTTGCCCGGTCAGTCTGTTCCATACTCGCACCATAATGGCGTTGCATTCGGGGCATCGCGTTCCTCTGCTTAAGCTGCTCAATTCTCGTTCTCCTTTATTGGTACTCCGATGAAACCGCCCTTGGCCTTGCACAGTTCGTAGCGTCCTAGTGATAGCCCTGCCGCCTGAAGCCGTTTGGGTAAGCTGCTGTTGGCTATACTGCGAGCTAATGACCTGGGGCTGGCTTTACATAAGGCATAAGCAGCCGAGTTGTCTTTATTTGCCGGCCTGATCAGCAGTACAGGCTGGCCGTTCAGTTTACCTACGCCCAGCAGCACATGGTCGGTATTTATTAGTTCCGAAGTATCTTTGGGGAAGTAAATTGCTGTTTTATTGATAGTTACACTAAAGGGCTGAGTAATCGGAGTGCGGGCGCCCTGTGTTTTTTTTATCCACTGGACATCTGTAAGCCGGGTCCGCTTCTCCATGGGAAGGTTGTCATCGTCCCTTTCAAATGGCGCTGACAGCTCGTCCCAAATGTCAGTGCCAGGGGAGGCTGGTTTTTGTTTTTGTATTTCGCTACTTTTTGGCCTTACCACTTCACACCCTCCTTAG
>JAKOVB010000104.1 GCA_029782295.1 Pseudomonadota bacterium | reverse complement strand
GGCTTTGTTGCATAAATCGAATGAGGGATAAATGATCCCTACGGAGTATAAGGTTTAGCAAGCCACAACGGTATCGGGCATACCGAGCTGTGTCATGATGTTCATGGTGGCCAGGCGCGCATACGCTTGAGTGGTTTGGGTCTCGAAGCGGCGATTGCTCAGACGTTCACCAAAGAGCGTTTTGAGACGAAACATCGCGGTTTCGGCCAGACTGCGACGGTGGTAGCCACTGTGAATTTTCCAGGCTTTGTCCCCGTGTTGCTGACGGTATTCGAGAATAGCCGTGCGAGGATGAGGCTGTCCGTTGGCCAATGAGGGCCACGCCACCGCATTGGCACGGGGTGGAATCAGGGCCTCCGCTGGGCGGTCCAGGAGTTTCTGGTGACAGACCCGGGTATCGTAGGCGCCATCGGCGGCGATGGAAGCGATCGGCTCATCGGCCGGTATTTGTTCCAGCAGGGCGGGAAAGACCTCGGCATCCTGCACCGTGGCGGCGGTCAATTCCGCTGCAATGACTTCGTGCGTGCGAGTATCCACCGCCAAATGGAGCTTACGCCAGGTCCGCCGTCGCTGGACCCGGTGTTGGCGTCGATGCCATTCACCCGCGCCGTACACCTTTAAGCCGGTGGAATCGATCACGATATGACGCGGTGATTCACTCGTTCGCCGTCCGATCTGGACAGTCAAGGCCGCTGCCCGACGGCTGAATGTACTGTAGTCTGGAATCGCCAGGTCTACACCCAACAGCGTGATGACCGATTGCATGAACCCTTCCAAGGCGCGTAACGGCAGATGAAACACCTCTCGGATCACCAAACCACACTGCACAGCCACGTCCGAGTACCGACGTGGCGCTCCACGCCGACCGCTCTGTGCTGTTTCGTACCACTGTGCTCGGTGGGTGTCGTCAAACCACACCGTCAACGATCCACGCTCCACCAACGCCGCGTTGTACGCCCGCCAGTTCCGTATCCGATACTTCTGCTTTTGCTTGCTCATACCCCCAGATATGGGGGCTAGCTCGATTTATGCAACAACGCC
>JAKOVB010000092.1 GCA_029782295.1 Pseudomonadota bacterium | reverse complement strand
TGCCATCGCCAGGGCAATCCTCAGGGATGCTCCCATTTTGCTGCTGGATGAGGCCACTTCTTCCCTGGACAGCGAATCCGAGGAGCAGGTGCAACTGGCCCTGGCGCGGCTGATGAAGAACCGCACCACCCTGGTCATCGCCCATCGCCTCTCCACCGTCCGGGATGCCCACCGCATTGTGGTCATTGCCGGCGGCAGGGTAGCGGAGGAGGGAACCCACCGGGAACTCTTGCAGGCTGGCGGGATTTACCGCCGCCTCCATGAGATGCAGTTTGAAGAAGATATTCAGGATGCTGGATAGGGCGCCCCGGCGCCCTGTTTAGTGTGTTGAGGAAGAGTGGCCTCCGGGGCTTGCCGGGCCAATATGGGGATGGATGGAAAAGAAGGATACCCAAGGCAGCTTGCCTGTGTTATACTCTGGATTAGGCGGCAGCTCAGGCGGGCAGGGGGGTCGCCGGCACGGGCTCCGGCTGCCGGAGGGTGAGGGTCCGGATTCTGGACATAAAAAATATCATTAGAAACGGAGAACTTGGCTGTGGACGAAGACTGGAAACGAAAAGTAATACTGTTTCTGACGGGGCAGACCATTTCGCTGTTGGGTTCGGCTCTTGTTCAGTATGCCATCACCTGGCACATTACCTTGACCACTCAATCAGGGGCGATGATGACCATATCCATCATCTGCGGGTTCCTGCCCACCTTTTTTATTTCTCCCTTTGCCGGGGTCTGGGCGGACCGCTATCCCCGCAAGACGCTGATTATCCTGGCCGACTCCTTCGTCGCCGCAGCGACGCTGGTGCTGGCGATACTGTTCTTCATGGGTTACCATTCCCTGGCGCTGCTCTTTGTCATGTCTGCCCTGCGCGCCCTGGGTTCCGGGGTACATTCCCCGGCTATAAGGGCGCTCCTGCCTCAGCTGGCGCCCAGGGATAAACTGACCAGGGTGAATGCCGTAAACAGCTCCATTCAAGCCGCAGTTTCCCTGCTCTCGCCGATGCTCAGCGGCGCCCTGCTCAGCTTTGCCAGACTGGAAACCATCTTCCTTATCGATGTCATCACTGCCGCCATTGCCGTATCCATCTTGCTATTCCTGTTGCAGGTTCCCGCCCATGCCAAGGCGGCGGGCAGGCAGGTTACCGGTTATTTTCGCGATATGCGGGAGGGGATTGCCTACGTAATCAGGAATGACTTTATCCGGGTTTTTTGCCTCTTCAATATCTACTTCCTGGTCCTGATCACCCCAG
>JAKOVB010000066.1 GCA_029782295.1 Pseudomonadota bacterium | reverse complement strand
CAAGGGCAAGAAGCTCGCCGCCGAGCTGCTCGCCGAGGGCTACGCCGACCTGCGCGAGGTGCCGCCCGAACGCATCGCCGACGACGAACTCGCGATGATCGCGCGCGTGACCCGCGAAGGCCGCCCGCGCCTCGACCTCGAGGCCGCGCGCATCGTGCGCGCGCTGCCGTACCCGCGCAGCTACCTCGACTTCGAGACGATCGGCTTCGCGGTGCCGCGCTGGGCGGGCACGCGGCCGTACCAGCAGGTGCCGTTCCAGTGGACCTGCATCGTCGAGCACGCAAGCGGCGACGCCGTGCGCGGCCGGCTCGAGCAGCGCGAGTTCCTCGACCTGTCCGGCGCCGACCCGAGCCGCCCCTGCGCCGAAGCGCTCGTGCGCGAGCTGCCGGCCGAGGGCCCGGTGATCGCCTACAACGCGCAGTTCGAGCGCGGCGTGATCGAGCGGCTCGCGAACCAGTATCCCGACCTCGCGAAGCCGCTGCGCAGCATCGCCGCGCGACTGTTCGACCTGCTGCCGGTGGTGCGCGCGCACTACTACCACCCCGACATGCGCGGCTCGCGCTCGATCAAGGCGGTGCTGCCGACGATCGGGGCGGGGCTGGATCACGCGGAGCTGGGCGAGGTGCAGGACGGGACGGCGGCGCAGGCGGCTTACCTGGAGGCGGTGGGCGAGGGGACGGCGGAGGAGAGGAAGAAGGAGTTGGGGGAGGGGTTGAGGAGGTATTGCGGGATGGATGTGAGGGGGATGGTGGAGTTGGCGGGGTTTTTGTCGTCGAGAGCCACAGGGAATGAACTGCCGTGATGCGCCTCCTCGTGTCCGGAGGCGTCGTCGTCAATCACGGCGACTGATCGTGCAGGTTCCTCACGTCTGTAGATCGAGGATCTTGTTTGCAAGATCGGCGTCGATTGCATCAGGCGCTACGAGGTCGTACCGCCTAATCGCCCGCTCGAGAACCGCCCGCAAGACCTTGAATATATTCCGCGGCGTCATGTCAATGATGCGTTCCAGTGCGGCATCGATGGCCTCCTCCGAAAAAGGGTAGTACGGATTCGGCGGTACGAAGTCCGGCTTCCTAAAGCCGATAAGCTGTTCCCGAATGAACTGCTTGGCCTCCTGGGCCTCCATGGCTGGCAGTTCAACGTACTTTCTCGTTAACCGCTGCAATATGGGGCTCGGCAAGACTGCCTCAATCAATGCGGCGTCCGCACTGAAACCCCAGATCATGCAGAAATAATTAGGCAGTTGATTGATCAGCTCGCGGAATGATTGAAGCAGTTGAATTGATTCGACAGCCTTCATTTCCACAAGGTTTTCTTGTTCATCTACAAAAAGGTAGACCGCCTCATATGCTGGAGACATTGACCCAATTCTTGCGGTCATAGTCTTGAATACGCCCGCCAGCGTCGCAACCGCGTTGTAATCGTTGTTGATCCTTGAGCTAAGCCCTATCTCCGGAAACGCCTGGTCCTCACCCCGCAGGAACGACCAAACGCGGTCAATTCCGCCGTTCGAAGCTGCCATCATCAGCTTAATGTACGGAATGGCGCTCTTCGGTGCCATCTGTTCCAGGGTTTCATTCATATGGCGGGTCTGATCTGCCATTAACTGCGGCTTGACCTCCGCTGGTGCGCTACTGAGATAGTCAACCTTCGCCTGGTTGACCTGCTGCGAAATGTGAGAGGCCAGGGATTGAAAGAAGCCCTTACCGAGTTGGTCGACTATGACCTTGTAGACCTCCACGAACTGCACCTTCTGGCTAACGCGAACCGTCTGCAGGTAGATCGCTTTTCCGCGGTAGTGGGCCGCTTCATCCTCGTTGATCTTTGTAGTCAGATACCTCAGAGCATGTGACTTACCGGCGCCATACTCGCCATGCACGACCACAAACTCACTCGAACCGATGTCGGAGGCACGAACACTATCAACGACATCCAGAAGGATCGCCTTCTCGTGCTCACGACCAGCCCAGCGATGTACAGATGTATCGTTTGCAGTGATTGCGAAGGGGTCGCTGGTTAGGCCAAAGTCTTCAAGCGCGCTCATTTGGCTGTCCTTTTAGTGAGATTCCTGCTCTTCCAGATGTGATAGGGGAAGCTCCCATATGCCGAGAGCCGCTCCAATTCTCGAAGAACCTCCAGACGGTCGTCAGGATGTTCAATTCGCACCATCGTCTCGTCGTTCCTTTCGAAACCCCCGGATGTGAAGTTCGCACTTCCAATGAAGGCTGCGTAGCGCTTGGGATCGGCGAATTCGAAGTAGTAGACCTTCGCATGAAGGTTTGCCTCCCGGATCTTGAGTAACACTCCCTCTGCTTCGATTAGGTCGGCCTCAGATTGAGTGATGTTGTTGGGTCGCTCCCGTCCGTGGTCATCGCTGAGTGGCGGGCAGGTCACTATCTCGAGCCTCGACGTGCCTCGCGAGAGCACAAACTTGGAGAAATGGAGAACCGAGTCCCATCCTCTTACCGCAGTCAAGAATGGTGACACAATGGTCAAGGCGCTGGGCCCCTCCGCTAGTAGCGATCGGAAGGATGATGCAAACTGCCTAGTAGGGTGCACCCTGACGTTAGCCATGACGAGATTTCTTCAATTGGTAGTAGGCAAGCGTTCCAGACCTGCTCGAAAAGAAGGAAATCTCCTTGCCATATGCACGCGCGACCGCCTGCAACACAGCCTCCATGTCATAGCGTCTTCCAGCTGTTCTCTCGTGTCGTAGCAAGAAGTAGATGACGGGGGATGTCAGGGCTTGGCGGGCGTGGACGAGTCGGATGTGGTCGAATGCGCTGCGCAAAAAGTCGGCAGTGGCCGCGACGAGTTGGTCATCGGGTTCGCAATCTGGCGCCTCGGGGCGAAGAAGATCCAGCGCGGGAGCCTGGGGTCCGAATAATTCTCCGCCGTGCGAAACCCTCAAGAATTCGAGACACTCCTCGGGCGGGCTGATCCAATGGTTGGCCGCCTTCTCACCTAGCCATCCTGCCCACTTCAGGAATTGATGCCCTGCAGCGGAGATCTGCTTTGTACTCGCGTCAAAGTGGCCAAGTTCAGCAGCCCACGACTTGCGGGGCGCGAAGTGGTGACGACCGAAATCTGCGCTCGGGCGTTCCAGTTCCACTGCCCCGAGCCGATTCACTTTCAACCAATGAACCTGTGAAGGGCCGCCCTTTACCAGTCGCATCATCACTGGCTTGCTCGGAAACCTCGTCTGCATCCAGGCAAATCGCGCCTCGCGAGTGGCGAACACGAGATCACGGAAATCAGTAGCTAACTCATCGGACGACTTGTCTGGTGCGCTCGAAAGTAGCCAGAGCACTCTGAGATAAGCGTCGGCGTCGTTCTCCAGGATCAGGTGTTCCAATACCAGCCGTTCGAGCTCTGGGTCGACGGCCCGCGCCGCCCTAATAGCCACGCCCGCATCGGTCAATACATACCGGGCCAAGTGGGCGGCGCTTGCCCCTGGCAGCTTGGAGATGATGCCAAGCTCGGACGCAAAGCTAAGCACATCCGCTGCGTACTTCGCGGTTAACGGCTCCCCCGATGAGCCAACCGCCGCAAGCCGCCTAATCAGTTCGAACTGATAGGCGTTGGCATCGTCAAACAAGGACACGATGCCCGCCATTCGAAGAATACTGAAGGCGCCGGCTGTGTATCCTACTTGGCGGGTCAACGCGTGCACGAACGCAGCTTCGGCCTGTCTTCTATTGTAGACGTGTCTGCGCATTAGGTTGGAGTATTGCCGCCGTGCGCGGTGACCCTGGGGCGAATCTGGGTGGCGAACGCGCGGCCGCTTGCAGCGTCGGCCACCAAGCATTCGCCAGGATTCAATGCTCGCAGTACATTGGGAATATCAATGCCTCGAGAAGAACCGATGTCGTAGGTAAAGGACGCTCTCGTTGGCATCCGCGCGACAGCTGCCTGGAGGTCCGTCTCAAACCCAAGGAAGTGAACAAAAGTCATGTCAACTTGGCTCATAAGCCTCGGATCGACAGCCGAGGGCTGCTGAGTCGCGAAAACCATCGAAAGGCCGGCATCTCTTCCACGTTTGACGTAGTCAATGACCGGTGCGGTTGCCGCTGTTTCGGCCCCGGCGGGAACCACCACGTGGGCCTCATCCAAGAAGAGCCATAGGCGATCGGGCAGGCCGAGGCTCACAGCGGATTCGCCACCGAGGCGGCGCGCCACACGACGAGCTTGGTGATGGACGCTCATACGGTCCGCGAGCAATCGGACGAGCACGCCGACAACGAGGGCCCGCATTGCATCGCCCAACTGGCGCATCAGAATCACAGAGACGCAGCCTGGGGTCAATAGCTGGTCCAACGCGACGGCAGACGGTCCAATGAGCTTTGAGCCGGCCAACGACTCAAGACGCCAACACAGCCCTTCAACCGTTGATGTCTGGAACGACGTAAGTACACCGCCCGGAATGCAGCGTGCCGCGAGAGCGGCAGGTGCGTCGTTCGGAAAGCTACGGACGAGAGTCATTAGAGCCTGTCCCAGCGGCGAGAAACGCTCTAGCTGCAAAAGCGCCAGCCAATCATCGCTCGTGAGCTGTGCCGGAGATATTTGGAGCTGAGTAACGTCTTTCAAAGGCGTCCGGTACTCCGCTGGCGCCCATAGGCGAACATTCGCCATTGATCCAGCACTTAACCCCCAATCGACAAGGGCCCTCAGCTGACCTGCATCCTCAGCAAGATGGGAATTCGGCTCTTGTGCGATGGTCCAGAACTGGTCTTGCACGTCAAAGATCACCGTTGACCACGTCTGTTCACTTTGCCCCTCGACTGCTCCTTTCCCCGCTACGCATTCGGCGATGACCCCTAAGTCAAAACTCTTGCCGCTTCCACGTGCGCCAAAGATGCCGATAACATGAGGAAACGACAAATCGAGCCAAACACCGGCATCAAGGGCGCTTGAGGCCTGCGCGCCTTCTGCCACCTTGCCAACCAGCCCAAGTCGACCGCCGGAGGAATCCAGTCGTCGACCGATGATGATTGCGCGGTTAGGTGCGTCGAAATTGAGCAGTGCCGTGGACTCATTAGCCTTGAGCCTTGACGAGGTTAGAACCTTCTTGGTCTTCATCCATCGCTCCGTGTGAACTTGGTCTCTTGTGGACCCGCACCGCCCGGCCCGGCAACAGCTGGACAACGGTATCAGGCTGTAACGCCGGCAGTAGGCGATCAGGAGAGGCCGTCGCTGCGATGACGACGACGCCAGTGCGTCTGCTCAAAGCGCGGAGACCCTTGCAGACAGCTGCGGCGGCAAGGTCGTCAAGAGACTCACAGAATGCATCCACGAGAAGAACTTGGGGTTCCTGCGCGAGCGCGCAGGCAATCGACAAGCGGTACTTCTGCCCGTCGCTCAGAGTTGCTGCAGGTCGCACAAACAGTGACGATTCGGCCAAGCCGGCAACCCCCAATAGCGAAAGCGCCCGTTCAAGGCTGACGTGCTCGAGGAGATCAACCGGTGCCCTGGTCAAATCCACTTGCGTGACCCATGAAACGTTCTGCGGCCCGGTAACGTCTCGATGCTGAACCGTCACGCCATCCGGAAGTGACATTGCGCCGGTGAGGCTCGCGTGAAGAGCGCGGAGCAGTACCGATTTACCAGTGCCGCTCGGTCCCGTGATGAGAACTACTTCTCCGGAGAGAACCTCTAAACTCAAGTCTGTGATCAGAGTTGCGTCTACTCGCTTGGAAACGATCCCGAAAGCCTCGGCGACCTTACGACTGCGTGGAGTCACTGCCGGAGCCACGGACGTGTGGAGACTCAGACTGCTGAGCTTGATTACGCTCACGCCTAGAGGGAGCACTCGTACTTTGACCGTGTGCATCGCTGTTAGGCCTTGGCGGGCAATGGGCGCGGACGCGCGCAGGTGCTTCTTAGCTGCAGACGTGAGGCCGTACATGTAGGTCGGCTTTGGGCGGCGAAAGACACGGTGCAGCGCGATCCACTCATCGTCCGTCAGTGACTCCGGTGAACGACGCAGGAGATTCAGCAACTGCTCTAACCCGATGCCACGGCGGTTCATCACGCCGAGCAGCATGGTCGCATAGGAACGCTGCAGGCTCATAATCCCCCCTCCACCCTGAGGAAAGTCGTCTTGTGAGCCGCTTGTGATGGTCCGTTTCAAGAGGTAGCGCATATCGCGAAGCATGCGCTCCTCATTGCCCTCCGTGTTGCCGATGTAAGTAAAGCCGGCGCTTGCAACAAAAGGTGAATACCTGAGCATGTCAGCGGTTATCTCAAGAAACACCGCCTGACTACCCCCGAATTGCCAGCGGTCACGAGCGTAGAGCACCGCCGCGTTCGCCAGTTTTGACGCCATGCCAAGACCACGAAGCTCTGGATAGATTACACATCGTGAGATCCGCGCGAGTCGTTTTGTGTGGCGCTTCGCCGTATTCATATCCCAGCGCTGCCAATAAACGTTGCGCTCGGCATCTGCAAAAGGTCGGTCTAGGACCCTTTTTCGTGCAGTGTTCACGAGCATCGCTGACGTAATTTCAATGAAACCAATAACTTCTGGAAGTAGCCTATGAGCTGTAACTGCGATAAGCGGTACGGCTCGGCCGGCGGTCTTCTCCCCCCGATAGTGGAACTGTTTTAGGTTGGTTAGTGCGGCGAGCTCCTCGTCCGTCTCCACCTCTTTCACTGTGACGTCAATCTGTTCCTGGCCCAGATCAACGTGGTACGTTGTCGACCATTGACTACTCAAATCCAGCTGACCTTCACCATCGCCAAGCACGATCCTTATATCCCGGCCGTTCTTCGCCACAAGCACGCGATCGCCCTCGCCGACCGGAGCGAAAGGGCGAACTGACACTACGGCGCCGGATTGAAGGCGAAGCTCAGTCGTTGCTCCGCGCCTTATTCGCGCGGCAACAAGATCCCCAATGACCGCCTGTTTTCTCAAACCTCGATCTCACTAGTCTCTTGTCAGGCAACTCCGTCTTCGGTCGACGTCGTTGTTCTCTGAATTTGTTCGACATCCTCGGGTCCGCTAGCCGGACTTCGCTTGTTCTAAAGTGGCAATCGGCGGTTGGCCCCTTCTACAGCTCAGCGACTCAGTCTTGCATAGCGCAAAGGCCTAGCGTGGCTGCTTCTTGGTCATGCGCCTCCTTCGATGCGAGACCACATCCCGCTTACGCTCAAGCGGTCCGACTCGACTGACCATCCGTCGCCGGTCTTGGGCAATCCAATCACTTCCCTTCCTCCCGAAGCAGACAACTATTGCGTCCCGAATGCCGGGGTAGGCCCGAAGGTCGAGGATCTTGGCTCGGTTCCAGGGACCGAGTTGCTGAGCCCCGTGGCGAGCTTTGCTCAGGGTGTGCTTCGCGAGGTCGGCAAGGGCCTCGAGCTGCGCATCCGAAGTCAGCCCGAGGTGCGTCATGGCATCGCTGATAAACGCGCCGTCATCTAGGGGCACTGAGAAGAAGCTCTCTGTACTCGACATCCAATCCAGACGCGAAGGAATGCAAGACCATATCTATATTAGATACGGAGTGTACTTAGGTTCATGGTTCGAGTACAAGATCCCACTGACGTTCGCAACGCGACAACGAGGGCCATGCGCGGCATGGAGCTCCGAACAATTATTTCACTGGCCGGATGAAGCTGACTGAAATGGGACACACCTATTGCACAGAAGCCGTAATGTGCATAGCGGAATACGACCTCTCAATGAACCGCTCCCGCACACCCGCTGAGACTGTTGTTTGGCTAATCGTCGTTGAGACTGTCTGTACACTGCCTCGAGTCTCGTAAATGGTCCGGCTAGGTTGCGGTTGCGCGAACCTGAGGACTGAGTCGAATGCCGGGTCGCGGAGAAGTGCCCCACTTCGGCTTCACCGGGCGGTGTTTGCTCATCTGCAAGTGGCATGTACTCGAAGGTATGAGGGCCACACCTCAGAACCAGGATCGTGTCGATGCTTCAGGAGACCGCCTTGTGGAATCAATGGCCTCGAATGTTAAGGGAAACCGCACGCCCATCGGGATAGCCAGCAATCTGCCGGCCCGGTCGGCCGCCAGGGTAGCAGCGGTGGGACGTGTTTCTCGATAGTCGCAGGGGTACCTCTTTGGCATGGGCACGACAGGCAATGGCGATTCGGCGCAGTCTGAATCAGTTGGCGGCGTGTGCGCCTCCTGGCAGACTGTATCGGTAGTCTCGGTCTTGAGGCCAAACCATCATCGTGACCGACTGGAAACTTAACCCGGACGCTGCCGCCGCCTACACCGCGCTAGAAACCCGCACTTTCCGCGCCAGCGCCCTGACCCGCGGCCCCTGGGACCCCAACCACCAGCACGCCGGCCCCCCGATCGCCCTCGTCTGCCGCGCCATCGAGCAAGCCGCCCACGAGCACGGCCTCACCCACATCGCCCGCCTCACCGCCAACCTGCTGCGCCCCGTCCCGATCGGCGAGCTCATCGTCGAAGTCATGACCGACTACGTCGGTCGCAACGCCGGGCACTTCTCGGCTCACCTGATGGCCGGCAACAAGGACGTCGCGCGCTTCACGGCCCTCGCGCAACGCGAGTCGCCCGTCGAGTTGCGGCCGGAACTTCCCGGACATCCGCTGCCGATGGCGCCGCTCGCCCCCGAGGCCTCGCCGCCGGCGACCTTCCCCTTCGCTGGCCGGCAGGTCGGCTATGCCGACCTGGTCGAAACCCGTGTCGCGCAGGGAACGTTCTGGAAGGGCCCCTGCGCGATCTGGTTCCGCCTGCGCCATCCGCTGCTGGAGGGCGAGGCGCCCAGCCCCTATCAGCGGGTCGCGGTCGCCGCCGATTCCGGCAATGGCATCAGCGCCGTCCTCGACTACCAGCGCTACAGCTTCGTGAACTCCGACCTCACCATCAACCTGCTGCGGCGGCCAGTCGGCGAGTGGATCTGCCTCGATGCGCGCACCGCGTTGGGGCCGGACGGCGGCGGCCTCGCCGAGTCGGCGCTCTACGACGCGCAGGGCCTGATCGGACGTGCGACGCAGAGCCTGGCGGTGCGCCTGCGATCGTCCTGAGCCATGACCCGGGACACGGAAGACGCTCCGCTCTACGACCGCTTCGGTTGGCAATCGAGCCTGGGGGACTTCTCCCGGTCCGAGCCGCGGGTGGTCCGGATTCAGTTGCAGAAGTTCGTCACCGACGCCTCGCCCGAGCAGATCCGCGCCTGGGATCAGTCCATCCCGTGGCTTCAACGCGAGTGCCGCGAGCTCGAAGTGCGCGACGTCGGCGCCCGCGAATACACGGCGATCCTGGAGTACGAGTTGCCCCGCGACTCGCGGCGACCCGACGTCGTCGTCCTCGAGCGCGGCTGCGTCGCGGTGCTCGAACTGAAGGGTGCTCTGCACGCTTCGCAAGCCGCGATCGACCAGGCCATGGGTTACGCCCGCGATCTGCGCGCCTATCACGCGGCCTGCGCGGGTCGCTCGGTGACGCCCGCGCTGCTGGTGCGCGGTGGCGGCGCGACGCCCATCGAGCGCGACGGTGTCTACGTCGTCGGCCCCGAGGGGCTCGACGCCCTACTCGACGAACTCTCGGCCGACGGCCAGCCGATCATCGGCCCCGAGGAGTTCCTGGCGCTCGACGCCTACGCACCGTTGCCGACGATCGTGCAGGCGGCGCGCGAGTTGTTTCAACGGCGCGAGCTGCCGATGATCAAGCGGGCGCGGGCCGCGCCGACCCTGCGCTGCAGTACATCTCGGAGATCGCACGCGAGGCGGCGCGCACGCGCACGCGCCATCTGGTGCTGTTGAGCGGTGTGCCCGGCTCAGGCAAAACGCTGGTCGGACTGCAGTTGGTGCACGCGCATTGGCTCGACGAAATCTCCGTCCCGCGGGCCAACGGCCGGACGATGCCGCCGGCGGTGTACCTGTCGGGCAACGGCCCGCTGGTGCATGTCTTGCAGTACGCGCTGCAGGACGCGGGCGGAGGCGGCCGCACCTTCGTACAGGCCATCAAGAACTACGTGCAGCAGCACTCGCGACCCGGTCGTCCCGTGCCGCCGGAGCACCTGATCGTGTTCGACGAGGCGCAGCGCGCTCACGATGCCGAGCGGGTCGCGCACGTTCACGGGGGCGCGGTCGGCCTGTCCGAGCCCGACCACCTGATCGAGTTCTGCGGGCGCATCCCCGAGTGGTGCGTGCTGGTCGCGCTGATCGGCAGCGGCCAGGCGATCCACGTCGGCGAGGAGGGCGGCGTGCCGCTCTGGCACGAGGCGGTGCGTCGATCGCCGCATGCGGCGGACTGGACGATCCACGGCGCCCCCGCCTTCGCGGAGATCTTCCGAGACCCGCGCAGCGCGACCCGCTGGCACCCGACGCTGAGCCTCGACATCGAGATCCGCTTCCACCTGACCCCGCGCGTACACCAGTTCGTGGGCGGCCTGCTGGACGGGGTGGCGCCCGGCACGCTGCGCGGCTGGGCCGACGAGTTGCACGACGGCGGCCATCGCTTCCTGGTGACCCGCGATCTCGAGTCGGCTCGCGCCTACCTGCGCGAGCGCTACGCGGACGCCCGCTTCGCCCGCTACGGCATCGTGGCGTCGTCGAAGGACAAGTGGCTGCCTCGGCACGGCGTCGACAACACGTTCCAGACGACGAAGCAGTTGCGGGTCGGGCCCTGGTACAACGCCGACCCGTCGGATCCGCAGTCGTGCTGCCGCTTGCAGACGGTGGCCACCGAGTTCTCGTCGCAGGGGCTCGAGCTCGACTGCGCGCTGCTCGCGTGGGGGTCCGACCTGCTGTGGAGCGGCGACGCGTGGTCGATCAGGTTCGCGGGGACGAATCGGCCGGCGCTGAAGGATCCGCTGACGGTGCGGAAGAACGTCTATCGCGTGCTGCTGACGCGCGGGCGGGATGGGACGGTGGTGTTCGTGCCGCCGGATACCAGGATGGACGGGACGTACGAGCGGCTTGTCGGGGCGGGGGTGCGGGAGCTTCGGGGGAGTTAGGGTCTTCAGGACGTAACCGGCTTCACCGCGTAAGACGGCGCGC
>JAKOVB010000047.1 GCA_029782295.1 Pseudomonadota bacterium | reverse complement strand
CTGCTCTCATCCACCCGTTGACTGTATGCCTGGAAATCTGGTGCCGCCTCGCTACAAGAGATGCGTTCCCGACTTGCCTGCACTCCTCGAGCACCTGTTTCTTAAACTCGTCACTGTACCGGCTCTTTGCCATCAATTATCACCCCATTAGACTTTATCACGTACACACGGTATGTCCAAGTCTATTGGGGGGCTAACTAGGAACAGCGCTGCGCGAGCGGCGCTTCTTCTTGCGCTTGTACGTGCCGACCGTCTCCAGTTCGGGCTCTTTCTCCTCAGGCTTTGCCTCGGTTTCGACTTCGTTGAAGACGAACTGAAGCTGCCCGGCTACGGTGCGTTCGCTCGAACGCCCATACCGGTGTTTCCGGGCCAAAACAAGCTCCTCGTGCAGCCGCTGCAGCTGTGCCTTTAGCTCGGCGACCTGCTGTTCCAAAGCAGCGCAGTATTGTAGGAGTTCTTCCATCGTTGCTGGTCGCTGGGTCATGCTTACCCAGTTCGCGACGTCACGGCCCATTCCTGCCGGCGGGTACTGGATCCCCGAAATCTTTCTCTTCAAACGACAACACGGGCGTGCACCGGCCGGTGAGCTTGGCGCTGATCCAAAGCAAGACCATCCAACAGCCACTGCAACTGGCGCCGGCTCACGGTCAGTGTGCCGTGCTCTTGGGTCGTGGGCCATTGGAAGCGCCCCTTCTCAAGGCGGCGATAATAGAGCCAAAACCCGTTGTGATCCCAATGCAGGATCTTCATTTTGTCCCGACCGCGGTTACAGAAAACAAAGAGGGCCGGAGAAAACGGATCGAGTTGGAACGATTGGCTGACCAACGCCGCCAAGCCGTCAATCGACTTGCGCATGTCCGTACTGCCGCAAGCCAAGTAGACGCGCTCCACTCCTGCCGCGCCGATCAGCATGAGCCCAACAGCACCTTCACGACGCCTCGAAGAAGAACGGGATCAAATCCCGGCCGCACTTCGACCATGGCACGACCGATGTGGATCAGAACGGCACTGTCTTCGGTCATACGCATCGCATCCTGGCGGTCCCACCGGCCAAGGTGAACCCACTGGATGTCGTCTTCTACTGCGTCCGCTTCTTCGCTGCGGAACTTCCGCAGCCAATAGTACATCTGCTGTTCCGGCACTTCGTTCTCACGGCACCAGGCGGCAACACTCATCCCGCTTGCCCGACATTGATCCACCCGTTCCTGCCACATAAGCCGGCGCTCATGACGCGTCATCGGAGACAACCTCCCACATTCGTTCTGGAGAGATTATCTCTCGG
>JAKOVB010000033.1 GCA_029782295.1 Pseudomonadota bacterium | reverse complement strand
GAGCTTGCCATGCTCTCGCTCACGCTGGACCAGGATTTCGCCGAGCCAATGCTCATCGCCTACCCCGCATCAGGTGCGGCCTGAATCAAACAATTACCGCTTAGCAGTACAGTGTCTGTGGTTTGATCTCGCAACACATAAGCATAGTTGCCAGCATTGGGCGTCTTGCTGTCCGGGCCATCAACCTCAACTAACGAATCTGGATTGTTGTATGTGATCGTAATCTCGCCCGCCCCAGTGCTGTATTCCACGATCGCACTACCTGGATCGTTTCGGTTGTAGAGGAGCAATCGCAAATCGTGCCCGCTCAGATCGACATCCTTCACATTCCAGGATGCCACTAGTCGCGCGTAGGTCCAGCCGCTAATCACGCCACCAGCTCCGTCCGTGCGTTGCACGGATGCTGTGAGCGGCTGGACCACGACCTGCACGCCACCACCTCCGCCGAGACCTGTCGCGTAAACGTTGTCGTTCGTATCGAAGCGGAGGCGGTCGGTCTTTTCCTTAATCGCGGAGATGCCATCATTGTCCGGAGCAACATAATCTGAAGTCGCAAGCCTTGTAGATACATGAGCAGCAAGATCGTCAAGGGTGGAATAAGAGCTACCTAAATGCGGAGAATTAGTACTAGGCGCTTGAGTGGAGCCGTCAATACCTAGCCTATATCTGATTTGCTGTTTCTCCGTGTCCGTCCAATCCGTACCGCTTTCTCCGCCGATACCCACAGCATAGACGTAATTATTGCTATCGAACTGGAATTTATCCGTCTGCGATTTGATAGCGGCAATGCTAGCATTGTCCGGGGCTATGTATTCAGTGATAGCCAATGCGGTTTTGGCCCTGTCGTAATCCGCCGTTAGCGAGTATCCAGTTTTATCGAGGTTGGTAACCACTACGACATGTTCGCCATCGAGGGTAGCCTTCACATCCGTGCCAGCAAATGTGAGCTGGTCTGTCTTGGCTTTGATTGCGGCAATACCAGCGTTATCTGGCGCAGCGTATGCCGTAGCGGCCAGCCGCGACGACACAGCAGCATCCAGATTATCGAGCTTAGCAGCTCGGGCTGAGCTGTAACCAAGCGACTGGAGCTGCTCGGATGGGGATTGTCCGGTTGCGTAACCACCGACGGTGACTTGGAAGGTAAAACCGCTCAGCGTCCGCGGCGTGTAGCTCCAAACATCAGCCGCTGTGAGAGTTGAGCGACTGGAAACGGCAACGTCAAGGTTGTCAATCTTCGCTGCGCGTACCGATGTATACCCAACCGCATCGAGTAGCGATGGCGTAGCTGACGCAGGGGCGGTTGCCGTCCCGTCGATTCCCAACCTGTGCCGGATTTGTTCTTTCTCTACACTTGTCCAGTCTGCGGTTCCGCCACCACCGGCCCATTCTGAAACAGCTCCGAATGTGCCGGATGTCGTATGCTCGCTCCTGAGCGCATCCCACACCGCATCAGCAATTTCACCTGCGTTCACGCTTCCAGCCCACTCGGAAACAGCACCAAATGTTCCGGGCGTCGAGTAACTGCTGCGAACAGCATTCCAGACCGCCGAAGCTATCGAGTCAGCGTCAATCGTAGCAGTACCGACTGTGTTATCGACCGGTACTCCATACAGCACCGACTGTGGTGGCGGCACATGGCAGGTTCCTGTCAATTCATTGTTCGGTCCGTAGGAGACACCGTAGCGGACATCAGATTGAGTCGGATGCCCTTGTGGAGAAACGCCAGCACCGTACAGCCATGCTGGTTCGTCAGTAAATGTACCAGGAGTTGTCCCTCCCTTGGCAGCACGAATGATCACATCCTCGGAATTTGGTATTGCTTCTTTGTACGCAACAACAGCGTGAACACCCGCACCTGCACCGGAGTATCCGCCGTAGCGATTACCGTTGATCCAGCACATGCTGGCGCTGCCGGTCCAGTACACGGCTGG
>JAKOVB010000028.1 GCA_029782295.1 Pseudomonadota bacterium | reverse complement strand
ACGATCACAATCAGCACGGTCCGCATGATGTCGAAGATGCCGGTCATCGTCGGACGGTCGGTCAAGCGCTTGCCGGGCATCACAAACTGCCGCTTGCGCCGCTTGAGCTCCTGGCGGATCCGGATCTCGATGTAGGCAGCAACGATCAGGGCAAGCAGAAAGACATACGCCAAGGCCTCCGCCCTCCGGGACGACTTGACGTAAATGCCGTCCACGATGCACGGCGTCGCCTTTAAGTTACGGAACCGTGTCTCCACCGCCGTTTGGTCCTTGTACTCCCGAAGCACGTCGGCATTGGACCATTCAGGATCCATGAGGTTGGTGATCAACACAAAGGTGCTCTCACGCTCGTGCAGCTCTTGGAGCGCTTCCTCTGTCGGCGCCGCAATCTGCAGCTCCAGACGCCATTGGACGGTAGTCTGCGGCACGTCGTCCTTGCGTGGCCGTCCGGGCCGGCGCTTGGTGAGACGCTCTTCACGGACGGTGCCGGTGACTTGGTGTACCGCATCGGCATGGGTGCGTAAGAAGGCGTCGAGGGCCTTCGTGGCGTCCTCTTGGCAGTTAAAGCGCTGCTTGGCGAGGGCTTGGACGGCTTTCTCGAGCTCAGCACGTTCTTTGGCAATGCGCCGCTCAAGGGCTTTCTTCTTCCGGCTGTCCAGGGCTGAGGAGTGCACCACGATGAAGCGGTACGGCCGGCCTTCGAAGGGCTCCACAAACGACTGGGCCCGGTAGCTTGCCGCCTTCTCACTCTGCGCCACTCGTCCGACCGTCTCCCAAGCATTGAGGGCCCAAGCACGGTCCTTCAGCTCGGCAGCCAGGCGGTAGCTCTCGGGCAGCCGGGAGATGAAGCGCATCCGGTACTGATCGATCCGGGCCAGGTTCTCGGGTGTGACCAGCGCCGAGTCCGCGACGTAGACGACCTTCTGCGGATCGAGAAAGCTCTGCCGGATCTCGTCGAGGGTATCCCGGTGCCAGACCTTATCACTGAGGTTGCCGTCCCGGACCTCGCCGATGAGCGGCAGGCCCTCGGCGGAGACGATGAGGCCGTAGATGAACTGTTTCAGGTCGGGACGGTTGTCTTTGCTGTATCCGTAGGTGATCCGCAGCAGGCTGCGGTCCGGATGCGCTTCGGCAAACTGCTCATCGCTTTCCGTCCACTCGTAAGCGCCACAAAGAGCAATGGACGTCGTATCCGCGTGGACGGACCGGATGCCTAAAGGCAAAAGATGAACGGCACGCAGGGCCACAGAATGCACCAGCAGCTTCGCGTTCCCCGAGGCGTGGAGCCGGTCCAGAGCCCGGCCGAAGGCGTCGTCGTTGAGGTCCGCCAGTTGAACGGGTTCATCAAAGAGCGTGGGAAGGTCCAGTCGCTCGAAGGACTCCCAAACGCGGTAGAGAGGCCTGCGGCCGGTCAGGATGTTGATGATCAAGGCCACGATGAGCGTGCCCGGGGACCGCTTCCACTGCGTGTCGTCCCAGGTGACCAGGCGGTTGACCAGCTCGGCAATACGCAGTTGGCGGCATACACCGGCGATATACCCGCTTGCGCCGACGACCAGAGGTGTGACTTTCGGTGCAGACATCGCCAAACTCCCTCCGGATGTTGATAGAGGGAAGTTCGCGCGTATGTTCGGTATTCCTGCTGAACCATAAAAGAAACTTCAGCGCTACTCACTCAGGGTGCGGAAAGTGGGACCGGACACACCTCCGTTCAGCAATACAGAACGTGAAAAGACGCGGACGGCGATCCTGGCGCCCGTTGGGGGCGGGGCTCAAGTATTTCCGATAATCGGTGCTTATCGGAACCCGCTTCCCGCACCTTGAATGAGTAGCGATGAAGTTTCTCTTCGGTTCAGCAGAATTCGGAATATACGCGTGAGCTTCTCCCTGTCACATCTGGAGGTGGTTTGGCGACGGTTGCACCGGAAGTGACTCTTTGGGTCGTGACGGAAACGGGTATATCGTTGGTGTATGCGACAGGGTATTGCCGAGTTGGTCAGCCGCGTAATCAGCTGGGACGATACGCAGTGGGTGCGGTCCCCAGGTACGCTCATCATAGCTTCGATCATCAACATCCTGACTGGCCTCCGTTGTTAACGGCGGTGATAAACTGGTTCTTCCGCAGTTTAGGTGCAATCTGGACAGGGATCGCAGGATTTTTCTGGAAAGGCGCGAACCCCGTGTACGACACTCAGAACTGGGGTTTCGCGGCATGTGGGGATTTTTTCGGCGACTTGGTTTGGTCGTCAAGCAAGAGCGATCGGATCCCGCCGAGATTATCTTGGTCGTGGAAAGCTCGACCTTAGGCGCTGCATGTCCGCTGTGCGGTCATTTCTCGGATTGTCGTCACAGTCAATACATCCGGCGGTTGCTTGACCTGCCGGCGGATGGTCGCAAGGTTGTCCTGCATTGGCGGACCCGGAAGTTCCGTTGCATCAATCCCAACTGCCGGCGCCGTGTTTTTGCGGAGCGAATCCCCGGTCTCGCCCGGCCTCACGCCGTCGTACTGAGCGGCTCGACCAACTGTTGACCCGTATGGGCGTGTTCTTGGGCGGCGAAGCCGGCGCACGGCTGGCTAGCTGTATCGCATGGAAATCAGTCCGTGTGGCAACTTGCGGGTCGTCGGTGTCGATGAGTGGGCGTGACGCAAAGGCCATCGGTACGGCGCGATCGTGTGCGACCTCGAGACCGGTCGTCCGGTGGAGATTCTCTCCGAGGCTCGCGCCAATGTCCTTGCCACTTGGTTGCGGGGCATCCGTCGGTTACCACCGTAAGCCGAGACCTTTCTGGGACCTTTGCGGACGCTGCAAAGGCTGGAGCACCGAACGCTATTCAGGTGGCGGATCGGTAGCACTTGTTCAAGTACCTGGGCGACGTTGCCGAGCGGGTCGTGTCGACCCTGTCCTTGCCGCCTGTTCCCGAGGAAGAGAACAGCCAAGAAGCACTTTGAGTTGTGGAGGCGAAACAAACGAAGCCTGCGAGAGAAAATCGCAACGATGTCCGACAGCGGCAAAGCCAACAGCCTCGTCAAGAACGCTACGTCGAAATCCACGCGCTTTGCGCAAGACCCGGTCCATCCCATGCTGTGGCAAGGGAGTTGCGACCGACTCGCCGTACAGTGCGCAAGTATCTGCGGGCTCCGGAATCTCCTCAGCCTGGGCCGCGGGCAAAACGAAAAAGCATACTCCATCCCTATCGTGATTACCTAACTCGCGGGTGGGCCGAAGGATGCCGGAATGCGGCGGCGCTGTATCGGGAGATCACCGGACTTGGGTATACCGGTTCCCCAGACCCTCGTAAAGGACTTCATTGCGACGCTCCGGCGACATCCACACGAGGAACCAGTGGTACGGTAGCGCCCGCTTTCCGCGGCGAAACTCCGGAAGTTGCTCACTCAACCGCCGGAGAAGCTAAGTGAGACTGAGCACCAATGGTTAGAGCTCTTGCTGAACGCCTCGGATGCGGCACGAGAGGCTTACTCGTTCTCTCAAGAGTTTCGTGCCCTGTTGACCAACCCGCAAGCCGATGAACTCCTCGAGTGGCTCGAACGGGCCACTCGCTCGTCCTTGGAGTCCATCCGTGGATTTTCCGAAAACCTGCGACGTGACCTGGACGCCGTGGTTCACGCACTGACTTTTCCATGGAGCAACAGGCCCGTTGAAGGGCACATCAACCGGTTGAAGCTCTTGAAGCGGCAGATGCACGGCCGAGCTGGGATCGAACTGTTGAAGCGACGCCTTCTAGCGATGGCAAACTGAGGATATCTGCGCCGCCAAGGTTCCTGCAAGCGATCGAAGGCTACGCAGCCGGCGGTCCCCGGATGAGGCGCCGACGGCCGCGGCCCCGATTGCACCTAAACCGCGGAAGAACCAATTTCAAACCGGCGTTGTTAGCACACGCCGGGACGTTCCTGACTGGTGATTTCGGGAGTACCCTTACGGCAATAACGGACAAACCGAAGCCGACGAGCGCAGTAAAGCGATCGCTATACCCGATAGCGACTCGCCTGTACCTCGTACAACTCGGCGTATCGCCCGCCACGTCTCATCAACGAATTGTGATCTCCCTCTTCTACTACCCTACCTTTGTCGAGAACAATGATTTTGCTTGCTCTGCGAACAGTACTCAGGCGATGGGACACAAGAATCACCGTCTTACCAGAGGTCACTCCTATCATACGGGAAAGGATTTCGTACTCAATGTGCGCGTCGAGGGCCGATGTAGGCTCGTCGAAGATGTACAATTCAGCATGGTTATGCCGCATGAAGGCACGTGCCAAAGCGATGCGTTGCCACTCACCGCCCGATAGTTCTCTACCACCGAACAGTTTCCCGAGCTGCTGGTCGTATCCTTGAACGTCTTGCTCAGCCAGTCGGTCGGCCC
The DNA here is from genome assembly GCA_029782295.1 of Pseudomonadota bacterium. Taxonomy (GTDB): domain Bacteria; phylum Pseudomonadota; class Gammaproteobacteria; order Burkholderiales; family Methylophilaceae; genus CAIJXJ01. The sequence continues at coordinate 4,865 of JAKOVB010000028.1, read as the reverse complement.
CAGCAAGGCGAGCCGCCCGGTGGATAGCCTCGCTGTTCTCTAGGTCTTGCACGCGTCCGAGACCGATGTTCTGCCGTAGGGTTAGCTGGTATCGTACAAAGTCCTGAAACACCCCACTCGCTATGGAGCGATACGCCACTACGTCGTATTCCGATAACGGTAGTCCGTCTAGGTAAATCATGCCCCTATCGGGATCATATAGACGCAACAGCAACTTAATGAGTGTGCTCTTACCCGCTCCATTCTCTCCAACCAGGGCGACGGTTTGACCCTTGGGTATCTCGAGGTCAGGTATCTCGAGCACCGGAGTCTGACCGTCATATGAAAAGACAAGGTCCTTGACATGAAACCCTGGCCTTGTGCGGCCGCTCAAGGTCGGTATCTTGCCCGTCTTTGGCACCTCCATGGTCGGGTCCGCTTCAAGAAAGGCGAGCATTTTCCGCACCTGAGCTCCTTCACGAGCACCTATGGTTACGGGAGCATATAGGTCTCTTAACCCTTCAGCGAACTGCCAATACATCGCTATGAACAGTGTGATGTCTCCGGCCGTCGCCGTGGAATGCAATGCGACGTAGTACAGTCCCGCACCGAACGACAGTACCTCAAGGACGGCCCAGACAGTCTGATGGATCAGGAGCCTGCGCTGGTCCCTACTAATCAGTTGGAGGAGCTCACGGGCGACCATGGTGTAACGTCTTTTGAAGAAAGGAATGAGACGATACGCCTTAACCTCGTGCGCGTGCTCGGGTGCCAATGGAAGCGAAGCGAAATACTCTGCCCGTCTACGCAGCGCCACGATCTCTTCCCTTCCTTCAAAGGTAACGCTACTCACTCGTTCCTCGGACACCATGCGTGCGATACCAAACGATAAGATAAGAATCGGGATCCCCGACGCGAGCCGGATCATGAAAGCGAGAGACATCCCGACCCGTAACAGACCTATCAGTGTTCCGGAGAGTACACCTAACCACATCGTAGCCAAGTACTCGTCGGCTCGGAATGCACGCACCTTGGTGTGGAATCCACTGTCCTCGAAAGGACCAAGATCAGGAATCTCATTGGCTTTCTCCATAAGCCGCGTGTCGATATAGGCACGGAGCGTTGCAGTGAACAAATTCTGCTGACTACCGATAAAGACAGGCAAGGTGTCTAGCGCAAGTGAAACAACTACGAAGGCGACAGCCGGAATCATCGGGGAGAGTACAACAGTGCTTGGATAAAACAAGGCATCGATGACCAGTTTACTCAAATAAGCAGCACTTATTCCCAGAATCGCCTGTAGGCTGTACAAGACGAACAGAACCGATGCACGAAGGCGGTCAGCTTGCCAAACGAGTCGCACACCCTTCCAAGTTGAGACCGCAGAACGGGCCACCCTCCGGAATAGCTGAGTCCACGCAGGAATGGTCTCAACCGCTGCTGCCTTTTCTCTCATCGTACACCCCTCCCCGTTCCACAAATGCGGCTGCCTGCTTGTGGTACATATCAGCATAGATGCCATTACGACGGAGCAGTTCTTCGTGAGAGCCGCTCTCTACAATGCGACCGTCATGCAAGACCAGAATTCGGTCGGCCGCACGTACCGTACTGAATCGATGCGAAATGATGACAGCGGTTCTACCTTGGGTCAGCTCGTTGAAGCGACGGTAGAACTCGTACTCAGCGCGAACGTCAAGCGCAGCCGTTGGCTCATCGAGTATCACCAGACCACGGCCGCGCAGCAAAGCACGAGCAAGGGCTAGCCTCTGCCACTGGCCTCCGGAGAGTTCAACACCGCCCCATTCAGGGCCCAACATGCTCTCATACCCATCAGGCAGTTCCTCAACAACGCTGTGAAATGCCGCGTCCCGGGCAACACGCTCAATAGCCTCACGTTGAACCTCTTCCTTCCCCATGATGTATTCGTATGATCCGATTGCGATGTTATCTAATACAGTAAACCCATAGCGACCGAAATCTTGGAACACTACACTCATCTGGCTCCGTAAGCTGTTCGGATCGAGTTCTCGGATATCCCGGCCATTAACGAATATCATGCCTGCGGTTGGATCATAGAAGCGACAGAGTAGCTTTACTATGGTCGACTTCCCTGCCCCGTTCTCTCCCACAATGGCAACACGTTCACCCGCTGCAATCTTGAACGAGACGCCACGGAGTACCTTATTTTCAGGATTCGATGGATATGCAAAGGTGACGTCCCGAAACTCGATTTCGAAGCCTGCCTCCCCAGCGGTAACATGCCCTGGCTTGTCGGGAATGGTAAGGTCCGGAGCGGTCTCCAAAATAGCTAGCCAGTCTTGGGCCAGTCGCCACGTGTCGACAGTCATCGCCGCAAGATTCGCCGTGTCACGGAGGATCGTTGAAATCCGCAGGACCGCCCCGAGGAACACTGCTATATCTCCAGCAGCTACGGAGTCCCCTGTTATGCGAACGACAAGCCATAGGTACGCACCTCCAGCGGTCAATCCTGCCAGTGTACCTGTCAATCCGGTCGACACAGTCATTCTGCGCTGCAGCACACGGAGTCTATTAAGCATTTCTCTTGAATACTGTCGATACAGGTCGAGTAGATACGGGCCTGTACCAAAGAGTCGTACCTCCTTGGCTGCTTGTCGTCCCAGGGACAGATCACTTATATAGCGCAAGCGACGACGCAAGCTGGCCTGCTCACGTTCCTCACCCCACTCGATCTCTTCAAAGCGGTTAAGGGAGAGAGCGTATGGCACCGTAGCTATCACAAGTGCACCAACGAGCCAAGGTGAGAGACTCCAGAGGACAAGGCTCATCCCGAAGAGCATTAATCCCGAACCTATAGCACTGCTTGTGTAGTCCACCAACCGTCCTGGTAACCAGTCCAGATTATCTCTCACTGTTTCAATGCGGTCGCGGTAGTCCGTTTTTTCATGCAGAACAAAGCCCGGCAACCTATCCAAGGCATCCATCAATGAAGAGTGCATGGCGATCGCTGCTCGTTCCCATAGTTGCCCTCGCAAGAGTCTATCGAGACCTGACACTAGCCGCCCCAAAAGGAGTGCTCCAACAAGCGTAAATATACCTACAACTAGCGGCATCTGCCCGTAGTCGGACTTATTGACAACGGAATCAACAATTATTTTAGTCGCTATCAGTTCGAGATTGGGAACCGCCGCCAGAATAATGGTGCAAACAAACAGGGCAAGAAGAAAGATTGGCCCCGATCGCCATAGTATCCGACCAAGACGAGTGAAGACGCGAAGGAACGCCCGAATCATGATATAGCCATCTGCTCCTTGTTGTCCTGATACTTACGCAGTCCGTTTAATGTCGCACTGTCCCCGTTGTCTCGCACACGTTCTCCACCGGCTCATGGTGCCTAAGTACAGAATAGAGTGTCGGAGTATAGAAATATAAAGAAAATAGACTAAGCGCACACAGTTATGTTATAACAACTACTCATGTACGTAGTCAAGAATACAAGCCATCCGCCAAGAGCCCTGCATGCGCGGTCTCCGCCCCAGTTTTCTCATTGTGCCGTCGCCAGCGAACGTGTCCTCAGCAGTTCGAGCCCGGCTCGACCGTACATCTGCCGTTTGATCATCTTAAGCCGGTTGATCGGGCCTTCAACGAACCTATTTCTCCACGACAACGTGTAAGCACAGCGTCCAAGTCACGTCACAATCTCGTGGAAAAGGCACGTATGGGCTCCAGTGTTAACGGCGGTGATAAACTGGTTCTTCCGCAATTTGGGTGCAATCGGGATAGGGATCGCAGGATTTTCCTGGAGAGGCGCGAACCCCTGTACGACACTCGAGACAGGGGTTTCGCGGCATGTGGAGGTTCTTCCGGCGACTTGGCGTGGTCGTTAAGCAAGTGCGATCGGATACCGCCCAGATTACGTTGGTCGTAGAAAGCTCGGCCCGAGGCGCAGTATGTCCTTTTTGCGGTCATTTCTCGGATTGTCGTCACAGTCAATACGTCCGACGCTTGCTCGACCTGCCGGCGGATGGCCGGAAGGTGGTGGTGCATTGGCGGATCCGGAAGTTCCGCTGCATCAATCCCAACTGCCAGCGCCGTGTCTTTGCGGAGCGGATCCCCGGTCTCGCCCGGCCTCACGCCCGTCGTACCGAACGGCTCGACCAACTGTTGACCCGCATGGGCGTCTTCTTGGGCGGTGAAGCCGGCGCCCGACTCGCCCGCGATCTGCACACGCCGGTCAGCCCCGATACGATCTTGCGGTTGCTCTATCGCATGGAAATCAGTCCGTGTGGTAACCTGCGGGTCGTCGGCGTCGATGAGTGGGCATGGCGCAAAGGCCATCGGTACGGCACGATCGTTTGCGACCTTGAAACCGGCCGTCCGGTCGAGATTCTCCCCGAGGCTCGCGCCGATGTTCTTGCCACCTGGTTGCGGGAGCATTCGTCGGTTACCATCGTGAGCCGGGACCGTTCTGGAATCTTTGCGGACGGCGCTAAGGCTGGAGCCCCGAACGCGATCCAGGTTGCGGATCGGTGGCACTTGTTCAAGAACCTGGGCGACGTTGCCGAGCGGGTCGTGTCGACCTTGTCCTTGCCCCCGGTCCCCGTGGAAGAGAACAGCCAAGAAACGCTTCGCGTTGTGGAGGGCAAACAGACGAAGCCTGCGGGAGAAAGCCGCAGGGATGCCCGAAAGCGGCAAAGCCAACAGCCTCGTCAAGAACGCTACGACGCAATCCACGCTCTTTACGCGAAGACACGGTCTATCCACGCCGTAGCCAGGGAGTTGGGAGTGTGTCGCCACACCGTTCGCAAGTATCTTCGGGCCTCGGAATGTCCGCAGCCGAAGCCGCGGGCAAAACGAAAAAGCATCCTCGATCCTTATCGTGATTACCTAATTCGCCGGTGGTCCGA
>JAKOVB010000023.1 GCA_029782295.1 Pseudomonadota bacterium | reverse complement strand
AGGCCACCGCCCGCCGGTTTCGTGAGCACCGGCTGCTGGACTAGTTTTCTTCGAGTGTTTGCAGCAAACCCGCCTGCCATCGATGTTTTATCCTTTCGTTATAGCTTTGCTTGTTTGATAACTGTCCGCCGGCACCTGCCGGTTATAGCATATTGACCAGAGGCGTAATGCCCGGAACGTTCACTTCGTTGAACACCCATTTGGCGACCGGCACCGTAATCAGCACCGCCAAAAAGACCAAAATGAGGTTCCAGACGCTCGGTTTCAGTTCCGCCATATCGAGATTCATAGTGTTAGTCCTTTCGACTTACTTACTGGTCGATGCTGTGTGTTAGTAAAACGGCTTACCTTATTGTAACTCCTCCCCGCGTCGTTGTCAATAAATGCTACACGACTGACCGATAGTAGGCCGCCGGTTTGTTCTGACTCGCCCATGACGTTTGATACAACCAAAAGCCGTAAGGGTCGGGTATGTCGCCCAACACCGCCGGCCCCATAAATTCCGCCATCCGCCGTTTATCCTTGTCGAGCATCAGCCGGAACATAACGTAACTGTTGGCTTCGCTCAAGATAAACAGAGGCACCCATGCGGGCCGCTGGGTAGCCGCCACAACACCGATACCAAGCTCTCGCCCTCTGGTGTATAGCGCAGTTAGGTATGGGCCGGGCTGCCGCCCCGGTGGACTGACCGCGTATACCTCATCTATATAGACTACGACGTTTCCCGCCCAGTAGATATCCTCGAAGATTTGCTCATACCGCCAATCTTCGCCCGGTGCGGGCGCAAAGCGCGCCCGGAATGGCTCCCCGTTTTCGAGGCGCTTCCGAGCACGCTTGTCGTAGGGTCGCGGGACATAGTCGCGAAGCGTCGACTTTGGGTCGATGACTATCAGCCGCGGGACGTGGGCCAGCAGGCGCCTCGCGAAAAACGTCTTGCCGGTGCCGGTCGCCCCAACGAGAGCCATCCGGTCATTCGTCCGAAACTGAAACGCCATTGTCACCCATCAGCAATTCGTCTAAGAGCAGCGCCCGCACTTTTGCCGGCGCCTGTAGCTGGTCTAAAACGAGCGCGGTAATCTCCGCGTCACCGGTCAGCAGCGCTTCGGTCAGCGTGTGGATTTGTTCCAGCATCGCTCGTTTTTCTTCTTCGGTCAGGCGCTTTAACTGCGCCTTCAAGACCGGGTACGCGATACCTAGCAGGTCCATAGTGCCCTACCCCACCGGCGCCACTGGGCGCAAGTTTTGCGTGAGTTTGGCGCCCGCCCGCGGGTCTGTGTCTGGCGTAGGCGTCAAGTTCTGCGCGAGTTTCGCCGGTTTTTCTGGGCGCATCGCTTTACTTACCCGCGCCGCGTACATCAGCGCGCCTGCCGCCAACAATAGCGGGTCTAGCACGCTGGCAAATTGCCCCAGTTTGGCTGGGTCTTGGCGGGCCAAAATCCGCGCCAGCGGGTCTTGCATCAGCCCGCGCTCCAAGGGTGCAATCGCGCCCGCTTCACCGGCGACCTCTTGACCGATACCATCCACGACATCGAGTATCATTTCCGCGGTCGCGCTCGCATCGGCCAGGCGCTTTGCCGTCGGCTTGCGCGGTTTGCGTTTCGGTGCTGATTCGGCCGGTGTCACTTCAAGCGTCACCATAGCCGGCGCTTCCGGGTTTTGCGCTTGCGGCGCGGTCCGCTTCCGTCGACGTCGCTTGACGGGCTGCTCTCCACTTCCGGCTTGATGATTAGTTGCTCCGCTTCCGGCGCCGTTTCCGGTGCTGGCTCCGGTTCCGTCAGTAGGTCGAGTATCCTGTCCAGTTTGTTCTGTAGGTCCTGCCATCGTTCATCTCTCGCTTCTTCACGCAGACGTTTGACTTCTTCGGTGGACCGGAGCGCGGCTTCCGCCGCTTCCGTCGCGACCAGAGTCGCTACTTCGGCGGTCTCTTGCGCTTCTTCCGCGGATACCGCCACGGCATGACTGGCTTCCAATTCGGGTCCCACACCGGGACCGGCGGGAGAGGTTTCGGCGTCGGCTTCGGTTTGCTCGACATTGATATTAATGTCATCGGCCATGATTACCTCACTATGGTAACAGACTTGCGCCCGGCTCGATGGTCGGCTCACAATTAGCATAGGCTACCGCCAGCACGTCGACCGCGGAGGCGATGCCGGCGTTATGCACCGTGACGCTGGCGGACACCGCCGGGATGCGCGCTTGCCCGCCATCACCGAGCCGAATTGCAGTGTGTGGGTTAACCGTCTCGCCCTGCTGCACCAGTACCGCGATTTCGTCGCCCGGCGCGCCGCCCGAAGCGCTGACCGCAATCAGCCAGTATTCGCCCCGCTGATACGTGCGGAGCGTTTCGGTAGCGCCGACGGGCAGACCGACCGCCCGGTGCACCTCAAAAATAATCGGCTGCTTTTCGGGAGCCGGTCCCTCGCTGCTTTCCGGCGCAGCCTGCGAAAGCAGGTTAGCGTCGGACCCGAATTGTGGGTAATTCTGACTGTCAGGCATAAGGGCTCCTCTCTCGTTAGACCGGTGTCTTTCCTTACAGTATAGCGCAATTTAATAGTGCGGTCAACATTCGATGATGCCGCGCTCCAGCGCGTCAAGCCATATCGCTTCGTTTTCGATTTCGTCATCGCCCGGTACGGTCCCACGCGGCGGCAGACCGTCGTAAGGCTTACTCATCGCTTCAGACTCCCAAAATAATCCCGTCGTTGAGCGCGGCGCAGTGCGCACTAAATGGCGCGCCGGTGATTTATAGCTACCCACGTTTTCGCGCTTGCTGCTGGCGTTATAGAGTCGTAATTCACGCGGCGCGGTGACCCATTGACCGCGCTTGCTGTAATCGGTCGCGAGCGCCGCTTTGAGCGTGACGAAACGTTGCTCTTGCAGCGGCAGCACCGCCTGCGCTTTGAGTCGTTTTATCGAGGCAAACCCACGCTTGATGGCGGCTACCCGTGCCTCGATAGCCGCTTGTTTCTCTTCGTCGGACATATAGGACAGTGCCGCTGGCGTAAAACCGCGGCATTTCTCAATCCATTTTTTGCCGGTATGCAAGTAATAGACGCCGGGCTGCACTTGCACAATCGTTGCTTCGGGATACTCGACCACTTCCCATTTCCCCAGTATTTTTTCGGCGGGCGCGTCGACCGTTAGCGGCGCCGTCGAATACACACCGTCCGTCGCAAACGCAATCACTGCCGCCGGATTGCTAGCAGCCGCACGTAGCAATTGCGCTCGACAGTGCGCGGTCACATATCCCCCGATTGCGATATTGTAAAAGGGCGGATACCTTGTTTCGCTCGATTCGTAGACCCTTTCGACCTTCCCCACGTACCGATACACCGTTTCGAGGTTCGCCGCGGTGTAGCCTATTTTCTGGACCGTCTTACCATACAGACTATTTAAGCCCAGCTTTAAAATCTTTTGTTCGCCGTCCGCACCGGTATCGCCCGCGCGCGCTTGCGCGACCAGGGCTTGCCGGCGTTTGTAAAGCTCTGCAATCCAGCCAAACGGGCGACCGCCGGTATCCTCAAATTCCCATCCTTCCAGCACCTCGATGCGCGCCGCGCCCCATCCTTCCGGGTATAACTCGCGCGCAGCCGCAAGCTCGACACCCCACACCCACGATTCCCCGTCCGCTGGAAACAACACATGACCAGAATCCAAGCGAAACGGAAACGGACCGATACCGGCGCGATTACAGTGTTGCCAGCGGACATGATAGAGCGCGAAATCGGAGATAGCGTCGGGCGCCGCGTTATAACGCCACGCGCCCGCGGTCAGGTCCGGGACCGTCGCCATCGCCGCCGGGTATGCGCTATTAATATCGCCTTGCCATAAATACCCGGCGTAAGTACCGTATTGGATATACTCAATCCGCCCCCCGAAGTAAGCGTATTGCGCCGCCCGTTCGACTGACTCCGGCAGCGCGGCGCGCTCAAACCATGATTTCCCGTTTACTTTCGCGGGCATGTGTTTTTTGTAAAAACTGCTCGCCAGAGCGCCCGCGCCATCCCACCGGGATAACGTATATCCTGCTCTGGCGACCGCATCCCGCACACGTTCCATGACTAACACAAGCGCCTTGAGTTCGGCGCGGTTATACGCGTCGACCGCCGCCGTGTCCCACGACGAAAAATCAGCCCGCGCCGCTTTCCCGGTTTTGAGCATAGGCAAGTCGGGATAATCGGCGCCCAGCCACGCTTCGACCGCCCGTGTGAAGGACGATTGGAAAAAACCGCTCACGTCCCACACACGGATATAGCCGACCGTTTTATAGATGCGCTTACCCGTCTCGTCATATTCACCGGTCCATTCGCGCCGGCGCGCTTTAAGTTCTTTGCGCGTTTTAAGTTTGTATTCGTCTTTACCGTGCCGGCCCCACCGCTTGCCCATTGATACAATCGCATAACTGGCGTTTTGTGGGTCAAGGTCGAACAGAATATGGGTGAAATCGTAGCTTAAATAGTAGCCTACGTGTATTGCATATTTGCCGGTTTCTGCCGCGACCGAATACATAAATTCGGTGATTTCGGTGGTCTTCAGCCGGTCCGCGCTCCGCAAAACGCGATACTGCCAGTCGCCCGAATCGGGCGACCGCCACGCCGCCGCGATACTCGTATAGACATGATATTTCGCGCCGGGTTCGTTGTCGGTCGGGTCGACGGTCGGGTCGTTCTGGCACTTAGTGCCACTGGCACTTAGTGCCAACTTGTGTAAATCGAGCCGCGCCCGCCGAGCCGGTCGCTTGCCCGCGCCGCGCCGAATCTCACGCAATCGCTCAATCGCTTCAGCGCCCGCCGCGCTGATAAACCTGTCTGCCCGATACGGCGCGCGTTCTTTGCCGCCCTTCCGGCGCGGCGCCAGCCGCCCGCGAAGCCGCTTATCGCGTAGTTCGTCCAGCGTATCACGGGCAGTCGTGCCGGACAGGTCGGCTAGCCGGGCCAGTAGCGACCGCTCCGCCGCGGTTAATCCAGCCGCGTCAGCCCACACATCCGCTGCCAGGATGCGACTTGCGCGAAGCCGGAACTCATTCACCACACTATCCGTTAACGCGCCTTTACCGAGCACCAGAGCGCGCCACAGTAGGTCCGTCGCCTCGCTGGCGATGGCCTCCGGGTCGAACGCGGGCGCACCGGTCTCGTCCAGCGTGTAAATAGCCGCGTACATCGGGTTATCGCCCGGCTTCCAGTTTTTCATGACACGTTCGGGCGATACATCGAGGTAGGTATTATACCAGGATAAATCGCCTGGATAATCGGCGAGGATTGCCCGCGCCGCTTTCGCGCCGGTCCAGGTTTCCCCCTCGCCGTCCCACGCGACGAAAAAACCGTCCCTGAATAACGTCTTGCGATAGCCGCTTGGACCGCTTCGTTTCGTCCTCGGTTTGGTATTCTGTTTTGGCGTGCGCTTGCGACGGATTCCCATTTTTAATCCTTTCCACCGGGATAGAAAATCCGGTCCCAGTCGATTTTGTTCGTAATCTCTTTCCCGAAACGTTGCTCGATAATGGATACCCAGTTCCCGCCCCTTGGGTCGCGGGATTTTAGCGGTTTGCTGCGCTCTAATTCCGCCTTGACCTCGCGCCATTGCGCAGCCTTCGGACCACGCACAGGGACGCCCAGGCGCGCCATTTCCGAATCAAACGCGCGGGACCGGGACTCTTGCGCGGCGCCGACTTCGCGGCGCAGTTCGGCTAATTGTTCGGGGGACATGCCTATCGATTGAGTAATCGCGTAGCGTCGGGATACTTCTTTGCCGGTTTCGAGGTCATAGTACCGGCGGGCGGAGCCGGGCAATCTGACGAATCGGTCGGTGTCGATTGTAGCCATTTGACGCGCTCCACAACTAGCGGGGACACCCTTATTATAGAGTGTCCCCGCGGCGATTTCAAGCGGTGCGACCGTTAGAAGGGGATGTCGTCATCTTCCGACGGTCCGCCCAGCGCGGCTTCGCGCAAGCCTTCGGGGATTTCGCCGGTATACTCCGCTGCATCGACGAATTGCCACATGGGATTCGGCTGGCCGACGTCGACCTTGCCGGCGCGGACCGGGCCGAATGTGTCCGTCCCGCCACCGTTGTAGTAGTCGAGCAGATTTTGACGCTGACCGGGCAGCAGCGACAGCAACACGTCGTAAAAACCCTGCTCGCGCGTCAGACGGTACAGCGTGACCACCACGAAAGGTTTATCGGGGCGTGCCGCCGCGTGATACGGTCCGCGCACGTTGCAGATGACGAACACATCGTCCCCAAGTTCGGACATTTTGAGCGCAGGCCACCGGCCTTTCTGACCGCCACCGCCGGACATCTCCGCAATCGAGCGGGCGCCCGCCACGAAGCCGGTGAGAATCAGCGCCGGGAGCGCGAAGAGCAGGGAACGGACGAAGAAAACGAGAGTAGCCATGAGATTTCTCCTTTCATTTGTTAGAACGGACCGAGAATCTGGCCAATCCACATTACAATTGCTAGCCATAGCAGCCCCCACAGTAGGCACGCTACGGCGCGGACGATACAGCGAGTCACTGCGCCGGTTTGTCCGAAGCCGGACACACCAAATCAAGATACGCCATTGCGCGGGCGACAATCTCCGCGCGCTCGTCCTCACTGTCCCCGTCGGACAGAGTATAGACTGCGTCGGCAATCAGTGTGATCAGGATTTCCGGGACGTCGTCGAGCGACAGTCCCTTGCGGGCGATATGGACGACGTTCCAGTTTTCGCCGTCGTTGGTTTCGTACACCATGACCGCGTACCGTAACTGGCCTTCGGCGGGGGGTACGTCGAACACATTGATTTCTTTCACGTTAGCACTCTCCTTTACAGTCTGCTAGTAGGTTTTTGCGCGGGCGCCCGGAAAGCGCCCGCGCCACGACGGGTAGGGCAGGGGGGTCAGCCGGTCCGCTTCGCGCGAATCAGCGCCCACACGTAATCATGCACCGTCAGAAAATCGGGCGTTTCTTTCTCTAGACTCTGGTAGCGGACAATGCCGCTGATGGCCAGCGTCAATGCAACGTCCACCGCGCCCGCGTTTAACTCGTGGTCGGGGACGTCCAGCAAATACGCAAACACCGTTGCCACGCAGTCGGCTTCATCGTGCCACGTGGGCGCGGTGTTGGCGAGCGCGGCGCGGCGCAGCTGGTCGAGGCGGTATTTTTCGAGCCACACCTTGCCGTTTACCGCCGGCGTAGTGTCCCCGTCCGCCAGCACACCGATTACTTTGTACATGGCGGGCGCGCCTGACGCTTCGAGATACCGCGCAGCCGCAGCCTCGCCATCGACCCGATAGTACAACACATCGGGCAGGCCGTCTGAGCGATAAATAATGTACTGCATGAGACAAATCCTCCAGGTGTTCTGGCGGGCCGCATCGCCCGCGCCTAACATCATCTTACCGCACCAACATCACGAAACACATTACGAAATGTTGGTTGGAGCAGGGCAGGGACGTAACCGCCTCGGCCCCAGGCTTCGCCGTCGCCCCAGGCTTCGCCGTCGGACCCGGCCCCGGCTTCGCCGTCGCCCCAGGCTTCGCCGTCGCCCCAGGCTTCGCCGTCGGACCCGTCACACCCTCGACCTCGACCGCCGTCACACCGGCCACTCCCGCCATCGTCACATCAGGCAAGCCCGCCAACGTCACACCAGGCAAGCCCGCCACAGTAGCGCACCTGCT
>JAKOVB010000135.1 GCA_029782295.1 Pseudomonadota bacterium | reverse complement strand
CGCCTCGGGGGTAAATTGCTCAAGAAGCGTCAATGCATTGTCAAGCGACTTCATGAGGGCGCCCTTTGCCTGGCCCTTGCTGTCCTGTTCCATATGCTTGTCCCATCATCTGATCCGTGAGGATTAAGCGAATTTGTCGAAGCGAATCTGGGATCGCTTAACCCGTGACTTGAGCAGCAAACGTACCATGGCATCAATCATGGCGGGCGGCCCCCCCATATAGACCTGGCGCGCAGAAAGGTCTCCCGCACTGCGGGCGACCACCTCATGTACATAGCCGCGTTCGCCTTTCCAATCCGCGAACTCGCCCGCTTCCGAAATGGCCCAGGTAACTCGCACCGCCCCTCCAGCCGCCTCAATGAGCTCTTGGAGGGACGCGGTCGCGAAAATGTCGGCGGGCGTCCTTACTCCGATAAAAATATCCAGACGCTGCTTGCGAAGCAGGCCGCGGGATAGCGCATCGCGCGCAATCGACAGGATAGGCGCGAGGCCGGTACCGCCGGCGACGCAGAGTATATCGCGCTGTGCGGTCGCATCGATGAATGCGTGACCCACCGGCACCACCAGGCGCAAGGGGATGTCGCGCGCCCCGAGCAGAATTGGCGATGACACGCCACCCGGGACGCGGCGGATATAGAACTCGAGAGTGGAGGTCAGCGTATTGCCGGTGTTTGCCATCGAGTAGGCGCGATATCCTGTGACGCCGGGCACTTCAAACAATGCGTATTGGCCGGCGAGGAAAGTAATCGGCTCGTCGAGTTGAACCATCACGCGTGCGATATCGCTCGTCTCAGTTTCCGCGCTTGCCCGGCCCTTCACGATGCGGACCGGGGGTAGACTCGCGTCCCGCGATTTACATAACGCGTCCGGCAATCTACAGTCACTCTGTGGTAATGCCTGGCACAGGAGCACATGGCCCTCTTGGCGCTTTGTCTCGGGCAGCCCGGGCGCATCCGGCCAGCGGACGACGACAGCACCTTCAATGATCTGGGTACGGCATGAGCCACAAGTTCCTGTCGCGCATTCATACGGAAGCGCATAGCCTGCCCGCAGGCCTGAAATCAGGAGCGGTTCGTCCGTTGCAGCGTCGAAGCCGTTGGCGGCGTCAAAATGGATTCGATGAGGCATGGTCATTAGTCGAGAGTCCGGCAGTTGGTGATGAGGATTCCACTAGTGCGGAAAGAAATGGGCGATATCCGCCTTTATTGCCTGGTCTTGCTGGTTCTATCCGGCAAGACCAGGCAATTACTCGGCCGCTTCCGGGAGTTCGACGAACACCTCGTCGCCGATGACGCTCACAGGATACTGTTGCAGTTTTGCGTCCTCGGGTTCAATCCCGGCGCCCGTCTGTGCGTCGAACTGCCAAAGATGTTCTGTACAAGTGATTACTTCACCATCAAAGGCGCCTTGGCAAAGCGGGATGTCCATATGTGGACACTTGTTCTGGAAGGCACGGATTGCTCCTTTGGTAGAGACCAAGAGCAGGCTGTTGTCAGTGCCCGGGACGGACATTTCGATCATCTCACCCTCCGGAATGTCGGTCCTGGCACATAGCTTGATCGGTTGCGTATTCATCAGTTATCTCGTTAAAGCGGCAAGGGGGTTGGCACTGTGAACATGCGCGTATGGAGCCGTACTGTCCGGCTGTCGATGAGCCAGGTGTCTCCGTTTTTCACGAGCCGATCCTCATAGTGGCCCACGGCGAACAGGTCGCTCTGTCCCTTCATGTCAGTACGGAACACTGAAAAGGTCGACCGCGCCAATGCCTCGCCTTTTTCGAGGCTGATTTGATCCACAGTGATCTGATGCGTCCGGTCGGCCAGGTCATGCACATGTTCCGCCGACTCCTTCAACAGGCGTAGAAGCTCGGCGCGTTTAACCGACATCCAAATCATTTCCTTGCCAATCTCGGGACTGTATGCGCGCAACACATAGCTCCCCGGTTCTGCAAAGGAAGCGATGACGGCAGCAAAATCCTTAGTGTCAAGCAGCCGCCCCACGCGCGCAATCAGCTCGCGTATCGCTTCACGCTCGAAGAGTTGGCTTGCGACGTCAGACATTGGTGATCTCCTTTATTGAATGAGAAACATCGGTATCCACATTACCGTGCCTGAACGGATCATTCGGCGCGCGTCCAAGGCACCGACCCCATTCCTGATAGAAGGCGCGGAGGTTGGCATCGTCCTGCGGTTTCAGCCCTTCTTCCCTGGCAAAGAGGCTGTATCGCGATCCACCCTGGACCATGGTCTCCCACTGCGTTTCGACGGCGGCGATATCCTCTGGGAGATTGCGACCGGCCGGTCCCCATACCTCATTGTGGTGCTGGATCCGCATTGCGCGGACGTCCGGTGTATCGGACTTGAGCCCTACGCCGCGCCATTCGACGAGGGTCTTGCCGGGTGCGAGTGGCGTCATTGTGTCTATACGCATCACGGTCGCGCGAATATTGAGCATCACGTCAGGAAACAGCAGCATGACGACCATGCCGTTCGGCTGCATTCCCGGCAATGCGCCCTCGCTCCGCTCCCCCAGCCCGTAACTGTCGTAGTGAATTACACCCTGCTGAATGATGTTGTGGGAATTCTGGTAAAGCAACCAATTGCGTTCGTGATAGCTCTTGTGTGCGACGGCGGTGCGCCGGTTCAGCACATGCAGGAATTCATGATAGAGCTCGGAGTTGTTGTCTACGAAGAGCTTCCAGTTCGTATTGATGATCGCGCGATGGTAATGGAATACCTCAAGCTCTTCCTGGCCAAGGTGGGTCTTCATATGGTCCGCCATACCACCCAAGAATTGCTCGAGTGGTGGCACGTCGTCCTTCAGGCAAACGAACACCATGCCGCAGAAGATTTCCGTTCGGACAGAGCGCAGTCCAACGTCGTCTTTTTTCAGACTGCAGCCGTCATATCCCTTGCTTCGGGTGATGCTTGTGCACTTACCGTCGAGCGCAAACGTCCATAGATGATAAAGGCACTGCAGGCCCTTCTTCGCATTTCCACGCTCGTCGCGCACTAGGCGCGCGCCCCGGTGTGGGCAAACGTTAAAGAACGCCATAATCGACCGGTCCTCGCTGCGCAGGATGACAACCGGTACCCCGGCGATTTCCTTCGCCCGGTAGTCGCCGGGTTCTGGCAGTTCCGATTCGTGACAGACAAGCCGCCACGTTGCAGCCAGGATTTTCTCTCGCTCTTCCTCGAAAATCACCGGATCCGTATAGATTCGGTTATCTACATAGTGCGTAGACGGAAGCTTAGGGGCAGTAGCCCAGGGACTGACATGATCCATTGCGTTCTCCACATGATCCATTGCGTTCTCCGTTTAGGTATAATAAACATCATTTATTTATAATAAATGATGGCATGTGTACCTCAAGCTGTCAACCACCACACGACGGTTGTGGTGCAAATAGCGGCATCGGTTAGAATCGGTCGATTTGACTGACATGGCCAAGCGCAAGACCATCGAAGAGCTGTTCAAGGGCAGACACTTTGAGCGGGAGATCATCATTCTGTGTGTGCGCTGGTACTTGCGCTTCAAGCTTTCATCGCGCGATCTGGTGGAAATGATGGCCGAGCGCGGTTTGACTGTCGCGCATACAACCATCCTGCGTTGGGTGCAGCGCTTCGTTCCCGAGTTCGAGAAACGCTGGAACCGGTATGCCACTGCAGCCGGCTCCGCTTGGCGCGTCGACGAGACATATGTGAAGGGCCTTGTCAACTTAACGCCGTATTGGCGAAGTGAGAGCTGGTGAAATGGTGCTCAGACTGCGGTAGACGGATTTTGGGTAACGCCAGTGACGAGATGCCAGATAGCGAAGCGTCTGGCGAGTTGATTACGATAGCGCACAGCGCCGAGTTGGTGGCGCTTGATGGCGAAATGCTGTCGGATCGGTCCGAAGCTGGACAGGAATGTTTGCGTTCGTCCTGGCGAGCGAAAGCCTTTCATGCGCCGTTCGCGTTCGCGTGTTGGCTGATGACTATTCTCGGCCCGGTTGTTGACCCGGGCTGCAGCTTTGACGAACACATGCTTGACGTCAGCCAGTTCGGGAATCTCGACTTTCGCCGCCGGATAGCTGCGTAGCTGGTCGGTGACGATCTTACGCGGGCCATTTGGATATTGGGCCAGCAGACGCTGGAAGAAGCGCTTGGCTGCCGCCTTGTCGCGGCGTTTCTGCAGCAGGATATCGAGCTCAGCACCATGCTGGTCGATGGCGCGCCACAGCAGATAAGGCTCACCGCCGACATTGACGAAGACCTCGTCGAGATGCCACGTTGCGCCGGGAGCAGGCCTGGCCTGCTTTACCCGATGGGTAAAGTGCGCGCCGAACTTGTCACACCACCGCCGGATCGTTTCGTAGCTGACGACCACGCCGCGCTCGAAGAGCAGCTCTTCGATATCCCTCAAGCTCAACTGAAATCGGAAATACCAGCGCACCGCGCGACTGATGACGGCGTCTGGAAAACGATGGCGGTGGTAAAGGGGCTTGGATGTCTGCATCGATCGACTTTACCAGCTTCAATCGTTACCGTGACAATGCCCCTGGCAGACATCCCCGATCTCATCTTGCGCCGCTACGCGCGCCGACTTGTCTCCAGGCTGTTGATTCATCAGCACAACTGAGCCAGTGATCACGTTGAATATTGAGCCACTGGGTTGATGGATTCTTTGACTATTCGGTTGTGGATAAGTCTATCGGGTCTGCTGTTTTTCGATCTCCTTTCTGGCTCTTTGGGCGTTGCTTTGGGGGAGCCGCGCCAGCGGCACTGGAGTGCTTGAATCGCCAGCTCTCGTTGCC
>JAKOVB010000048.1 GCA_029782295.1 Pseudomonadota bacterium | reverse complement strand
TGGCAGATCGAACCCAAGGCTGCGCATCGTCATCACTCCCAGAAGTCGGTGCGGACGATCGCCCCAACCCGTACCGATCCGTGCACCTGCTCGCGCAGTTGCCTTGCCCTCCGGCGCAGATCGTCGGCGCTGGACCGTGTGGCCGACACGCCTCCACGGCTCCAGCTTGCAAGACGCTGTGGGTCGCCTGCGACGATGTCTAGGGCCTCAGCTGCTGCCAGCTTTGGGTTGTCGCCATGCTCAGATAGCAGAAACTGGAGTTCCTCGTCACTGAACATTGGCTTGGTACCCGAGTCCGGAATGAGGAGCCGCACCTGCATCAGGGGCGTAAGGTTTGCCACGTGATCACCCCATTACTCGGCCTCAGTCAGCTCCGCAAGGCGCTTCTCGGCGGCCGCCTTGACGGTGGCGCGTTCGTCTTGCTCCGCCACGGACCGGAGCACGTCGACGTCCGTTGCTTGGGCAATGACGGCAATCGCATCCTTGGCGTTGGCACCTGCGATGTCGTCTAGCGTGATTGACGGTGCCCCCGGAGGTGTGACAGGCTCGACGGCCTTTTCCCTCACCTCTGCGACTACCCTGGCCCGCTGCAGGCGCTTCACTTCAACCTCGGTGAGGCCGGTGATCTCCTCACCCGTCTTGTAACGGGTACCGTTGTGCCGAGCGTAGCCGCTAAGCACTACTGTGTAGGTCTTCATGGTTTTCACCCCTTCAAGAGCAAGAACGAAACGCCCCGGCTCGGCACCAGGGCGTCAGCATCGGTTATTAGATCACGTCAGCGATGAACACCGTGTCCGCCATGGGAAAGGTAACGATGCTTGAGGCCGCCGCCTTAGTCTCGATAACAGGCGGGTCCATCGACTGCTTGTAGACCGCAGCGTAGACACCAGCGATCTCCTTGGCGTCGATGTCCGGATCGAGCATGGCGTCCTCGGTCGGACCCATCAGGGTGTCGCCCAGCTTCTCTCCCGGCAGAAGGACGAACTTCGCCTCAGGCAGGAAGCGGGCCGTCTGGTAGGTACCGTTCCGAAGCTGGCGACGGACCTGAAGGTCGTACGTGGCGATTGCCGGCAGGTTCATCTGGCGCATCAGCTCGTTGAGCTGGTTCAGGCTGATCGCCCGGCTGCCGCCCGCGTCACCGTAGATGAGCTTGCGGATCTCGGCTGACTTGAGCAGATGGGTTACGACAGTGTTCGACGTGAGCGCCCTAGCCGGGGTCACGCCAGTATCGGCCACGATCGTGCTCACCCAGTCCTGGATCGCTTCGATCGGCTTGGCGTTGGCGTGGTCCGACCACTTGTCGGTGCCCGAGAGTACTTCCTTGTGGTTTGCCGGCACACCGTAGTCTACGGTCATGACGACACCGTTCTCGTCGAGCTCGATCTTGCCGGTTGCAATAGCGTCGATGCGCATCTGCTCGATGCGAGCATGCACGGCGTCGATCATGTTGTCCAGATCGTTGTACAGCGTGTTGCGGACGAAGTCGACATCGCCTGCGCCCTCGCGACGAAGCGCCACCAAGGCACGCCCGTTGAGAGGGATCTTGCGCTTGATGGTCGGGATCTCGCCCGTGACCTTCTCGGCACCGTCGCGGCTGGCGATCTCAGCCTCAGCACCGAAAGCCTGGACCGATGCCATGACTGGAAGCAGGTTCAGGCTCTTCCAGTACTCGAAGGTGAGCTCGTTCACAGTCTGTACTGGAAAGAGCGTTGCACCCACGTAGTTGCGCGGCTGGCGCGCCCGGGCGTAGGCGAGCGTAGCCTTGCGGCTAAACTCACGGAGAATGTCCATACTGATCACCCTTTCGTAAACAAAAAGACGCCCCTTACAGGCGCCATCTGTGCGTCGGTTGTGATCGCCTGTTTAGGCGAACGTAATGTTCGGGAGCTGCTCCTTCAGAGCGGCCAGATCAGCAGAATCTATTGGAAGCCGATCCGAAATGACTCGCGCCCAGTCGAACGCCGTCGCCACCTGGTCGCCGAACTTGCCCGAGCCGTCCAGCTCGAAGTCGACGTTCTCGCCCAGCATGCAGACAGCCGTCTGGCGACCGTCTGTGGCATCCTTATCCCACGGCCCGTACTTGCCCGTGGCCGTGATCTTGCCCAAGGGCGTGCCGATCTTAAGGACCTTCTTGCCGTCCCCATCCGCCGTCACCGTGGTGTGATCAAGGGTCACGCCACCAGTGATCCAACGCACCTGGGTGCTGTCGAAGAT
>JAKOVB010000059.1 GCA_029782295.1 Pseudomonadota bacterium | reverse complement strand
GGTTCTTCGAAGAATTCCGTGGGCAGTTGAGGGCCGTTCTTTATGCTGATGCCGGTAAAGGCAGAAGTGGGAGGACGGGATGCTGGATCACAAGACGCTGCAGGCGCTGGGCTGCTGGAAGGGATACCGGCTGGATCGTGTGGAGTGGCCGGAAGGGGACGGCAGGACGCTGGCGGTGTACTTGACGCCGGTGGGAAAGGTGATGCGGTGCGAGCACTGTGGGGCAAGGTGCCGGCAGGTGCACGAGACGACAGTTCGTCGGGTGCGGGATCTGCCCATCTTCCAGTTTCGAGTGGTGCTTCATGTTCCGCGTCGTCGAGTCATCTGCGAGGCTTGTGGCGGACCACGGCTTGAGAAGTTGGATTGGCTGGGGCGCTACCAACGGGTGACCCAGCGATTTGCCCAGGCGTGCGAGAAGCTGCTGCGGGCCTGCAGTGTGCAGGCCGTGGCGGCGTTCTTCGACATCGGCTGGCATACGGTGAAGTCAATAGACAAGATGGGGCTGCAAGCCCAGGTACTTGAGCCCGATTGGTCGGGCATTCGGTACTTGGCAATGGATGAATTCGCCCTGCACAAAGGCCATCGCTACGCCACGGTGGTGGTCGATCCGATTGCCCGGCAGGTGTTGTGGATCGGACAGGGCCGCTCGCGCGAGACAGCCCGCGCCTTCTTCGAGCAACTCCCGGCCGGGGTGGCTCAACGCATCGAGGCGGTGGCCATCGACATGACGACAGCCTACGAGTTGGAAATCCAGGCGCACTGCCCTCAGGCCGAGGTGGTCTACGACCTGTTCCACGTCGTCGCCAAATACGGCCGAGAAGTGATCGACCGCGTCAGGGTCGACCAAGCCAACCAACTGCGCCACGACCGACCTGCGCGACGGGTGCTGAAGTCCAGTCGCTGGCTCTTGCTTCGCAATCGCCAAAACCTGCAACCCGAGCAATCGGTCCGACTCAAGGAGTTGCTGACCGCCAATCAGCCCTTGCTGTGCGTCTACCTGCTGCGCGACGAGCTCAAGAGACTTTGGTTCTATCGCAAACCTGCGTGGGCTCAGCGAGCCTGGCAGCACTGGTGCGAGCAGGCACAAGAAAGCGCGATCCCGGCCTTGCAACTCTTCGCCACGCGGCTACAGGCCTACTGGCACGGAATCCTGGCTCGCTGCCGACATCCTCTCAACACGAGCGTCGTCGAAGGCATCAACAACACAATCAAAGTCATCAAGCGACGGGCCTATGGCTACCGCGATGAGGAGTACTTCTTCCTCAAAATCCGGGCAGCCTTCCCCGGAAATCCTCGATGAACCT
>JAKOVB010000050.1 GCA_029782295.1 Pseudomonadota bacterium | reverse complement strand
AAAGAAAGAGAAAGCGTGGTCGCCAATGAGCTGAGGGGCGCATCCTCGGCCTTCTGACCATAGCTTTCTCTTTCACAAACCGTGATTCCATCCTACGGCGAATGCCTGACCCTGTCAAGACATTTCTGACAGAGGCCATGTGTACGCGCCATCGCCAAATCCACTCCTTCCTGCCTGGCGCTGAACCCGCCGCCAGCGGTCAATGAGGTTGACGTCAGTGGCCAGGTATGGTTTTCTGTGAGCAGCTGGTGCGGAGGATACGGCAACGCAGGAGTGCGACCGGAGCGCCGCCGCCAGCGACGATGCAACTGGGCAGGGCCAGACAGGCTCTGCCCAGCTGTGTATTTCGGGTTGCACCGTCTGGAAAGCGATAAACTCATGGGTCCATGACGGCAACAATTTTGCCTGGGACGAGCAAATTCCAGGCGAAACCTCTTGACAATACTTAGAACCTCTACTTGCCTCATCCGTTCTGCTTCGAGTCTATTCAGGGTTGATCTTGACAAGGACGGCTGTTATCCCATTCTGGCCACCCCTCTCGCCGAATTGAGCGCTCAACGGGGCTACCGATCGCATCGCTGCGGACGGGCTCTACTTCCTGTTCCTGCCCCCGTCAAGATCGCGGGTTCGACAACATCGAACCCGCCAAGTGTAAAACCCCGGTTTCAGCCCCCAAATAACACGAAAGTCCGCCAATTGGCGGACTTTATGTCGAACGGGAGCGACGGGCGTCATTTACTTAGCTACAATGATGCCGAACTGATCCCGCCGCGCCTCAAATAGCCGGGTTTCAGCCCCATTTCCGGCCTGAAACCCGGCATTTCCTCAAGCCCCATGTGTGAACTGTTGCAGACAGTCGTCTGTGACCGTTCAGCCATGGGGCTTTTTGCTGCCCGTTCTCCGTCCTGCTCCCTCACCGCACCGGGAGGCCGCATGCATCCAGCCGTCGAACCTCAGTTCAATCCAGAGCGCTTTCGTGATCTGCGCCAGCTGCGGCAGCTCAAACCCAACCAGCTCGCCTACCTGGCCGGCCTGACCGAGACCCAGGTCTACCGTCTGGAACGGGGTGAGCGCCCCAACCTGTACGCCGTCACCCTGGCCCGCATCGCCCTTGTCCTCGGCACCACCAGCGAGTATCTGCTCGGACTGACCGATGACCCCTCGCCCATTGCCACCGTGGAGATGTCGCTATGAGCGAGTGTGCCCCTGATACTCCCAGCTCGATGCTGTCGCCGGCTGCTGTGGCCCAGCACATGGGTGTGTCCAAACGGACGGTCCTGCGCTGGATCGAACGCGGTGAGCTGCCAGCCTACCGCATCGGCAGCGTGACCCGCATCGAGCTCACGGAGTTGCAGCGGTTCCTCGTCCGCCACCGGACCCCCAGCCGAAACTGTGAACATAGCGAACAGCCGTCACTGCCCGTCGTCTGCCAGCAGCCGGAACACCTCATCTCGGTCGGCCATCCCGGAGTCCAGTGCTTCGTCGATCGCCCGCCTGAGGGCAAGGTCCTCGATGACCTCGTCGAGTGAACTGCCGGTAGCATCATGCTGTTCGGACAGCATCGAGAACAGGATGCAAGCCTGGATGTCATCGACAGTGAGGCCGTCGTACTCGCTGAGGATCGCATCGACCGTCGCCCCGTGGACAAGGAGGTTGAGGATGTGCTTGACCGTCAGGCGCGTGCCGCGAATCACAGGCTGGCCGACCATGACCTTCTCATTCAGTGCAATGCGATCGAGGAGCTTCTGCCCGGCGGCGGCCAGCGTCTGCTCAGCGTACTCGGCCAACACGCGCGCAATGAGCGCGTTGAGGGACACGCCTTCCCGTTCGGACTGCTGCCGCAGGACATGGTGCACGAAGTCGGGAAGACGAATGGTGGTGGCCACACGCCTGGACCTCACCGGCTCGTGCGCCAGGGCCTGCTCCAACGTGATGGTCATGACCCGCGAGGGTTCCGCCTCGCCACGCAGGATGGCCATGCCTTCACGCACGCTCTCGAGAAGTTCGGCGAACATGGCGTCGTTCATCGGTTTGGCTCCGTGGCATTGGGTTCAAGAATCAGTTGGATATGCATCTCAGGGCTCGAATGCCGGCTCTTGTCGCTCGCTGGAATCGCTGAGCTGCTCCGGCAATGTAGTCGCCGATGACGATGGTGTAGGCGCCATTGGCGGCCAGAAACAACAGCGACCTGCGTTCGGCGCTCAGGAGCACGCTGGTGTCCAGCACCGCCCTCAGTCGTTGCGATCCGGCCACGTCCATTCCTCACGACCGCGATGCACGACTTCAGCGACTTCGTCCGGTTCGCCGGGAGCACGCTCGGCATCCATCTCATCCAGGATGCCTTCCAGGCGAGCGAAGCGCTCGAACACCGTCACCGGAATCATCGTCCGGCCGCCGAGGCGAACGCCGGGAAGCAGCCCCTGGCTGACCCAGTTCACCACGGTCTGGCGACTGACGCCGAGGCGCCGGGCCACCTGACCGGTGGTCAGGTAGGGGGTCTTGCCTTCAGCCACCTCCGCTGCCTTCAGCAGCGCATCGACGACCTGGGCATCGGCTTTGCGCCCTTCGCTGCGCAGTTCCCGGGCCAGATCACGGCCACGATCAAGTATCTCAGTGCTCATGGACATTATGGCGTACCTCCATGCTGATATGATGCACCAAAAGCGCAACAAACGCCAAAAACACCAAACTTCTGGCGGTCAGTCGTCCCCACAACGAGTTGGGGACAGGGGCGCCTCGTATCGGCGCCGCTTCACCGCTCCGGCCCCTCACAGGACGAAACGGATGGGTCACATTACCAGGATCGACCCGAGCCAGGAAATGATGCAGGGAGCATCAGATGGGATCGGGCTGCTCAGCGCTCTGACCCGTCAGCCTTTCGGTCAGAGCCCGATCGAGCAGAGCCCGCAACTGGAGGCCCGATGCTGTGAGCAAGAAAGGGTCAGGTTCGCCGGTCTCACGGGCGGCCAGCGCTTCGAGGTTGTCGGTCGGCGTGCCCTCCCGCAGTTGCCGGCGCAGTGCTTCGAAGTTGGCCCGCTGGCGATCGGCGTCGTCACGGCCAAGTTCAATCCACCCCGATGGCTGCATCACGTACTGCGTGAGCGCGAAGACGAGGAACTGGTTGATGGAGATGTTCTCTTCTCTGGCCAAGGCGGTCAGTTGCTGATGCAGGCTGTCGGGAAGGCGCACTGTTACACGGCTCATGGCACGTGCTCCTCGGCCACGAGCCCATATCGCTCGCGCACGATCTCGGCCCTGGTCTCGCGACCGGACTCGACCAGTTCTTCCATAGTAATGGCGCCGTCCTGCAGGGCGCGACCGATGCGGTCAAACACCTCCGCTGCCACATCGTGCGGCAACGAGATCAGGATGCCGTCCTCGGTTTCCTGGAAAGCGACGAGATCGCCGGCCTCGATGCCGAGCCTCCGGCGAACGGGAGCCGGGATGGTGACCCGCCCGTTCTTCTGCACGCGTGCGAATGTCCTGTACCTGGAAGTTTGCTCTTTCTCCATATCGACATCCTGCCTTCCTGGGGTTGACCCCATGCTAACCCCGACCCCAGGCTCTGTCAATGCTTCCCCAATCAGGAGGTACTTCTCATGACCACTCACTTCCTCGGTCTCGACCCCGGCTTCGGCGGCTTCAAGGTCGTCGAGGCATCCGGCGAGGGACATCGCTCCATCCACCTCCCCTCTGTCGTCGGCGTCGGCGACACCGACACCGGCCTGCTGTCCCTGGGCGCGCTCGGCGGACGCCGCCGGGACGGCCGCCCTCTGGCTGTGTCCTGGAACGGCGCCTCCTACCTGGCTGGACATCGAGTCGCCGCCTACGCCCGCCCCATCGAACGCATGGACTTCCTGCGCCTCAGCGACGGACCGGAACTGCGGGTGCTGACCTACGCCGCCCTCGGGTCGCTGTTGGGGCCGGGCGACCATACCGTCTCTCTCATGCTGGGGCTGCCCGTCGAGGTCATGGCCGATCGCGACCGGGCGCTCGCCACCCTGAAAAGCCTGCGCGACTGGCTGCAGGGCGAGCACCGCTTCACGCTAAACGGCGATGCCGTGATCCTGACCGTCACAGCCGTGAAGGCGATGGCCCAGCCTGCCGGCGCCTTCTTCGCCTGGGGGCTCGATGACGACGGTCACTGGACCCGTCCGGCAGGCGACCTCAAGGCGCCGGTTGGCATTTGCGACATCGGCTTCAACACGCTGGACCTCTTCGCCGTGGAGGGCGGCCAGGTCGTGGCCCGTTTCACCGGCGGCGACACCCTCGGCCTGCGCCGGGCGGCGGAGCTGTTGGGCAGCCGGGTACGGAAGGACTATGGCGTCTCATTCTCCCTGCATGAAGCGGATGCCCTGCTCTGCGACCGACGCCCGCAGCTGCACACGCCGAGCGGGCTGACCGACCTGCAGGCGGCTGCCCGCCAAGCGCTGGACGCCACAGCGGGGGAGATCCTCGGCTTCGTCGAGAGCCGTTGGGGCCAGGGCCGCCAGTTCGCCTACCTGCTCTTCACCGGCGGCGGCGCCGAGGCGCTGCGTCCAGAGCTGACCCGGCTCTACCCGCACGGCCTGGTGCTCCCCGATCCGGTGACGGCCAACGCCCTCGGCCTGGCCCGGTATGCGCGGCGCGCTTTCGCCGGTTCTGCCGGATGACGCCGACTGCCAGCAGATGCTGGCAAGTGCCGTCAGTTGGCGGCACCTGCTGGCACTTGACGGCAGGTGCCGGCACTCTCCTTCCCTGCGTAAATCGCCCCCTATATAAAGGAAGGCGACTCTTGCACTCCCCCTCTTGCAGCGCTCCAACGAAGCTCTGTCTGCGGCTCCATCCCAACCGTGACGCCGATATGATTGCCTGGCTCGACACGCTCGCCGAGCTACCCTTCGGCGACAAGGGCGAGGCGGTGAAGGCGGCGCTGCGCCGTGGCATCGGCATGGAAGCGGCATCGCAGCCCACAGTGGCGGCGGATCTGCTGGTTCAGTTGCGGACTGTCGTGGAGGCGGCCGTTACCGCCGCTCTGGCAGATGCCCAGGCTGCGAAGAATACCACGACGATGTCGTCCGAAACCGATGCCCTCCTGGACGCCTTCGCCGAGGGCTTGACCCTGTGAGGCACGCCATGGGTCACCTGCGAGTGAAGATGTCAGTACAAGCCGGCGCCGTCATTGCGATAGGGCTCGACCCTACGACGTCACTGAGCCGCCCGCTCAGACCTCCGTAGTCTCCAGATCGATTGCCTCGATCACACACCCCCAGAAAAAGCAAAACCGCTGCGCCAACAGCGGTTCGCCCAGGGTGTTCGCCGCCACGGCGGCGCTACCACCCTCCTCAATGTCTTGAGTGAGATGGTAGCGCACCGGAGCGGACCTGTCAATTCGCCCCCAAGACGAACAGTGCGTCTGCTGCCCAAATACTGAGGCAGCGCCCCCCTGCATCGAGGTCCACACCATGTCTGCCGCTCCCTCTAACCTTCCACCCGTTGATGCCCGTTCCTCAGGCTGGTTCTGGATGGAGAATGCTCTGATTGATGTCCATGCTCCCCACATCGGCGCTTCCGGCATCGCCGTCTACGCCTACCTCGCCCGCCGCGCCGACCGGCAGGGTGTGTGCTTCCCTTCCTATGACACCATCGCCCGTGACCTCGGCCTGTCCCGCCGCACGGCCGTCGCTTACGTCAAGTTGCTGCAGGAGCACGGCCTGATCGTGTTACTGCCCCGCACCGCTGCCGGCATGCGACGCAGCACGAACGCCTACAGGCTGGTGAGCTTGCGGGAGGGCAGTGACAGGGCGCGAACCGCTCCGTTACCCGAGCCACAGGAGATGAACGCGAAAGCCGATGTCGGAGCCTCCCCTCCCACCCGTTCTGGGGACCGAGCTGCTTTTCCAGCCGCGCCTTGCCTGCCTCTCGGAACGAAGAGAGGAGCCGGTAGGCCGACAGCGCTGGACGGTGAGCCAGGCTGTGGTGCAACCTTTGCACCCGTGCAGATTCTGCACCCCTCAACAGCCCCCGACCTGCTCGCTGATGGTGCAACCGTTGCACCAGTGCAAATTCTGCACTGTGTTGCCGCCGATGCCGGCCGGAGCAATGGTGCAAATCCTGCACCCGTGCAGATTCTGCACCCCTCAACAGCCCCCGACCTACCCGCTGATGGTGCAACCGTTGCACCAGTGCAAATTCTGCACCACGCCGGTGCAGCCGTTTCACCACACATGGTGCAGGAAATGCATCACGATGGTGCAACCGTTGCACCCGAAGGAAACCCGCTGAAGGAAACCCAAGAGAAGGAAACACAGAAGAAGGAGAGGAAGGACGATATGTTGCTGAAGGACGATGCCGGGCCTGATGCAGCTTCCTCCCTCACTTCCTCTCCGGCGACAGCTATCGAATCGGCACTCGACAAAGCCCCCACACCCTCACAGCTGGAGCCGGCCAGAGACCACGAGGCTGCCATGATGGCCGCCCTCTGCCTCGTGACCGGTAAGGACCTGAGCCTGCTGCGGGAAGCCAAACGCCGGGAGTATACCCAGGGTGCCGCCCGCCTCCAAGAGCGAGGTTTCACCGCCGAGGACGTGCGAGACTTCGCCGACTATTGGCAGGAAGCCCACCCCATCGGCAGTAAGAAACCCAATGCCGGCTATCCCCACCTGGTCCAGGTCCTCGAAGACCTCGCCGGCGCCTTGCCCTGGATTCAGAAACTGCGCCTGCACCGGCAGGAAGAAGATACCTGGCAGGCGGAAGGATATGTTCTCCCCCCTATGAGGCCGCATGATCCCGAAGTCGATCCGGAAGTCGGTTCGCTCTGGCGCCGTATTCGGGAAGAGCTCGCTCTTCGCCTCCCCACGCCGGCCATCCAGGCCGACCTGCACCGGGCCAAGCCCGTCTCGCTCAGCGATGGCGCCCTCCTGGTCGAGCTGCCCAGCGACGCCACGGCCGAGTGGTGGCGGCTGCGCCTGCAGCGCCCCGTGACCGATGCCGTCGCCCGCGTCGTCGAACATCCCCTCTCTGTGACCTTCACCGGTCCGACCGTACGACCATCTCCTTCCCAATGGAGCCCATCATGAAGACCCTCTTGTACGCTGTAACTCTGTTCCTGGCGTTGCTCGGCGGTGTCTCCCCGGTGGCCGCCGCCGATCCGATGCCGATGCCCGCAGTGGGTATCGCGGCCGCCACGCCCACGCCGCCGGCGACCGTGCTCGTGGTCGTCGACGTCCTCAACCTGCGCGCCGGACCCGGCACGAACCACCCCATCCTGGCCCGCCTCGCCCGCACCACCCGGCTCGAAGTCAATGGCCGCAGCCCGAACGGCGCCTGGCTGGCGGTGCAGGCCGGCTCCCGCTCCGGCTGGGTGGCGGCACGCTGCGTCAGGCCGCTTTCGGCAATCAATGTTCCCGCACAGGTTGTCGCCACAACGCCTGTCCCGATCCCCGCACCGGCGTCCGCGCCACAAAGGCTTGATACAGTCGTGCTCGGACCAGATACCCCTTGGCCGGTGCGGGCGAACCACGTCATTGGCTGGGGCTACGAGTTCGTCGACGCCAGCCAGAGCTACGACTGGATGCTGAATCGCGACGTCTACGGTCAGGTGGCCCACGAATTTTGGGGATCCAGGCTCTACGACCGCCACCCGCACGGCATCCGTCTCACCCTGATCGACCCGATCTGGGAGGAGGGCTGCCCGAGCCCCGTGGCGCCCGTTCCCCTCGTAGCTGGGAGCCGCTGCCTGCTGGAGGGCTTCGGCGACGGCGAGGGGGCGATGGTGTATGCCGGCTGCGCCGTGGCTTCGGACCATTTCTACTCGCCCCAGGAGTGCTTTGTCACCATCACCGTCGGGGGACCACATGTGACCGATGCCGTGGTGGCCGCCACGATCACGGCTCAGAACATGCTGGTCGCCGGCTATGCCGCCCGCACGCCCGACTTCAGCCGGCTGCCGTTCACGCCGGCGTTGGGCGAGGCGTACCGAGAGGGCGACCAGTGGCGATGGAGGGACCCGTATCTTCAGATTGCTCCTCCGCAGTAGGGCCGCCGTGGCAGAGGCTCGGCCGACTGCGGCCACTTCACCACAAGGACCATGTCAGGCGCCCCAGATGGAGTAGCTAGAGTATAATACTCATGTTACTCTATTCTGGAGCCTCCCCTATGGATTTCGTTGGCCGTAAGCAGGAGCTTGCCCTCCTCGACAGTCTCTACAACCGCTCCGGCGCCCAGTTCCTGGTGCTCTACGGGCGCCGTCGCGTGGGAAAAACGCGCCTGATCACGCATTGGCTCTCCCGCCTGCAAGGTCCCCATCTATACTGGATGGCGACTCAGACCACTGCCACCAACCAGCTCCGCAAGTTCTCCCAGGCGCTCTTTGGCTTCCTCCATCCCGGCGTCCATCTCGACCCCACCTTCTCCTATGCCTCCTGGGAAGCCGCTTTTGCCGAGGTGGCTCGCGCTAGCCAGACGCAGCGCCTGGTATTGGTGCTGGACGAGTTCACCTACGCCATGCAGGCGGATCCGGAAGTCCCCAGCCTGATCCAAAAAGCCTGGGACCACTCTCTGAGCAACTCCAACCTGTTCCTGATCGTGACCGGCTCACAAGCCGGCATCATCCAGCGGGCCATGTTGGACTACCAGTCTCCTCTCTATGGTCGCGCCACCGCCCGTCTCAAGCTGCAGCCGCTGTCATTCGGCGCTCTCAGCGAGATGCTGCCTTCCTTCTCGGCGGAACAGCGGGTGGCCGTCTATGCCATTACCGGCGGCATCCCCGCCTATGCCAACCTCTTCGACGACCATCTGACCCTCCTGGCCAACCTCCAGGAGCGCATCGTGACCCCGGCCAACGTGATGCTCAGCGATGCGGCCTTCCTGCTGCAAGAGCAATTGGACGAGCCGCGCAACTACATGGCGGTCATTGAGGCCATTGCCGCCGGCTATCACAAGCTCAGCGACATTGCGCTCATGGCCGGCATCGAACGCACCAACCTGAGCAAGTACCTGGCCGTGCTGCGTGAGATGGGCTATGTCGAGCGTCATGTGCCTGCCACCGTGCGCGACCCCGACCAGAGCAAGCAAGGGCGCTATGTGATTGCCGACTCCTATCTCCGCTTCTACTACCGCTTTCTGGCGCCGAACCTCGACGCCATTGAGAGCGGCCGCACCCGTCAAGCTCTGTCCCTCCTGCACGATCACCTTCTTGACTTCATCGGCACCCACACGTGGGAAGAGTTGTGCCGGGAGTGGGTGGGGATCAGAGCAGAAATGGGCGAACTGTTCTTCCTGCCGGAACGCATCGGCAGCTTCTGGTCGCAGTCAGCCCAGATCGATGTGGTGGCGGTGAACTGGCGGACTCATGACCTCTTGCTGGGCGAGTGCAAGTGGAGTCCCCGCCCTGTAGACGTAGATGTACTGAACAAGCTCGTGGCAAAGACGTCGAAGGTGCTGCCAGGCGACGGCGACTGGCGCCGTGGCTTCGCTTTCTTTACCCGCCAACAATTCACGCCGGAAGCGGAGCGCTACGCCGGAGAACTGAAGGCTCAGCTTGTGACACTTCCACAACTGGAAGCCGATTTCCGGCGGTGGCTAGACCGTTGAGACCGGCGCCCACTCCGGCTGGGTGGCGGCGCGCTATGTCCGGCCGGTTCCACCAGTCGACGCTTCAAGCCAGGCTGCCACAACCACATCCACGCCAACTGCCGCACCCACACCGGCACCGAAAAGGCTGGATACGGTCGTGCTCGGACCGGATACCACCTGGCCGGTGCGGGCGAACCACGTCATCGGCTGGGGCTATGAGTTCGTCGATGGCAGCCAGAGCTACGACTGGGTGCTGAACCGGGACGTCTACGGCCAGGTCGCGCACGCTTTCTGGGGACCGACGCTCTACGACCGCCACCCGCACGGCATCCGCCTGACTCTCATCGACCCCGTCTGGGAGGACGGCTGCCCGAGTCCCGTGGCGCCAGTGCCCCTCGTCGCCGGAAGCCGCTGCCTGCTGGAGGGCTTTGGCGACGGCGAGGGGGCGATGGTGTATGCCGGCTGTGCCGTCGACACCGACCACCTGTATGACCCGCAAGAGTGTGTGCGCCGTGTGGCGTAGTTGAGTCTACCTAATCGAGTTAGGAGAGCTAAGGAGATGGCTCTAGGTCACCCGGCTTACCGGATGCCGAAAGGCTAAGGAACAAAAGCCTGCCGGGAAAACGGAACTATCCGGAGTCGTCCGAAGGATAGGTTCTGTGAGACCTGCGCCTCAAGGTGAAAGCTAAACTGCCTGAATCCCAATCA
This sequence comes from Pseudomonadota bacterium, assembly GCA_029782295.1. Taxonomy (GTDB): domain Bacteria; phylum Pseudomonadota; class Gammaproteobacteria; order Burkholderiales; family Methylophilaceae; genus CAIJXJ01. The sequence continues at coordinate 10,831 of JAKOVB010000050.1, read as the reverse complement.
CCAGTGGAGAAATGCGGCTCCCACAGGAATGACGACCGAAACCTGTGCCATCCTGGTCAAAGCTTAAGCAATCAGCGGCGACAATCTCCTCATCTGGATGGACGGCTTGCAGCGAGCAGGCTCAAGGTGATGAATGGGACACCTACAAGGCGCTAGATACGGACTCAATCAACGTACCACGGGATGGCCTAAGGGGCGCGAGCCCTAAGGCTACGGAGCTTCCATAGTAGTCAACGGCGGGGTAACGCCCGCCATAGGACCCGTTATCAACCTACGGGTCCTGGCGAAGGGAAGCAGATTCGCTTGACACAAGAAAGCAGAGGTATGCGAAATGCAGACAGCCGAAACCGTTCTCAGTGTCATCCAGCAACGTGGTAAGAGAGGCCTGAAACTGGAAAGACTCTACCGACAACTGTACAACCCGGAGCTATGCCTGAGTGCGTATGCTAAACTCTACCCCAACAAGGGAGCGCTCACGCCTGGAGTCACGGAAGAGACTGTGGATGGGATGTCGATGCAGCGCATTGACAAGCTCATTGACGACCTTCGCCACGAACGCTTCTGCTGGACACCGGTAAGGCGGACATACATCCTCAAGCGCGACAAGAAGAGTAAGCGTCCTCTGGGCCTCCCAACCTGGAAAGACAAGCTACTGCAAGAAGTGATGCGGATGCTGCTGGAGGCCTACTATGAGCCTCAATTCTCCGCTCACTCTCATGGCTTTCGTCCAGGTCACGGGTGTCATACCGCCCTGCAGGAGATTAGCCACACGCACCGGGGAACCAAGTGGTTCATCGAGGGGGATATCGCCAAGTGCTTTGACAGACTCGACCACGAGGTGCTGATTAGCGTCTTGCGCGAGAACATCAAGGACGAACGCTTTGTCCGCCTCGTCGAGAACCTGCTCAAGGCGGGCTACATGGAAGATTGGAAATGGCATGCCACCCTGAGTGGTGCACCACAGGGTGGCGTCCTCAGTCCGCTTCTCTGCAACCTTTACCTGGACAGGCTGGACAAGTTTGTCGAGAAAGTCCTTATCCCGGAGTACTCCCGAGGGAAACACCGTGCCCATAACCTGGATTATGTGCTTGTGAATTACAGGCGACTCCAAGCGCACAAGCATGGTGATTGGAAGACCTACGCACAACTTGACAAGCAAATGCGGCACATGCCGGCCGTGGAAACACACGATCCCGGCTATCGCCGCTTGCGCTTTGTTAGGTATGCTGACGACTTTCTCCTCTCGTTTGCAGGACCAAAGCAAGAGGCTGAGGAGATTAAAGCACGACTGACGACCTTCCTGGAGCAAGAGCTGCGGCTGGAACTATCGCAAGCCAAAACGCTCATCACCCACGGACGCACGGAAGCTGCCCATTTCCTCGGCTACGAGATTCGGGTCCAACAGTGCGACTCCTGGCGCGACAGCCGTGGAAAACGTAACGCCAACGGCGGTATTGCCCTCAGAGTACCGCACCCTGTCCTGCAAGAACTCTGCAACCGCTACATGAGGGGTGGCAAACCCATTCATCGTCCAGAACTGACCATTCGCAGTGACTACGAAATCGTCGTTCAGTATCAGGTCGCATACCGGGGCTACGTTCAATACTATGCCCTGGCCCAGAACCTGTGGCAAATGGACAGGCTACGCTGGGTGATGGAAACGTCGCTCCTCAAAACCCTGGCGAGCAAACACAAATCAACAGTCTCTAAAATGGCCAAGCGTCACAAGGCCACCATCGACACGGACTCTGGACCTATGCGAGGACTGCGGGTATCCGTCACGCGCGATGGCAAGAAACCGTTGATTGCTGAGTTCGGTGGTATTCCCCTTAAGACTAGAAACAGAGTCGCTCGAATCACGGATAGGGTTGCCTGGCTGGGTATTGGTCATAGCGAAATCGTACAGCGATTGCTGGCTGATCGATGCGAGATGTGCGGTAGCACAGAACAAATCGAAGTCCATCACGTGCGCAAGCTCGCTGACTTGAACCAACCAGGACGCAAAGCAAAGCCATACTGGGTACAGAAAATGGCGGCTGTGCGTCGCAAAACCCTCGTCGTCTGTCGGGCTTGCCATCGTGCCATTCATACTGGCACGACACGAGCCGCGTGGACGCATGCCCTGGATTAGCGAATTGGAGAGCCGGATGACCTGGAAACTGTCATGTCCGGTTCGGAGGGGGGTTCAGGGAGAAGTGCCCCATCACACGGGCAACTCGCCCGGTTCCTACCCTCGCTCTGGCTACTTCGCCCATCCGTTCTAATCTGAGCACTCTGAAGGGTTGATTCCAACCTTTGCAGCTGGTATCCTCCCGATCTCACTGCCAGATTCCGGGAGCTTTCGCCGCGTGTCCACTATCGTCAATCGCCTCCGAACTCACGTTCTCAACGCCGTCCGCCATGTGGGGGCGCGCGTCCAACAGGTGCTCAAGCCCGAGACCGTCTCGCTGTTTGCAGGAGCCGCCAAGGATGCCGTGCGCAGCAAGGGCCAACTCATCGCCGAGAACGCCCTCCTGCGGCACCAGCTGATCATCCTCCAGCGCCAGATCAAACACCCTCAACTCAACAATCGGGACCGACTCAGACTCCTTCTCCTGGCAAGAGCCACACCCTTCTGGAAGCAAGCCCTTCTCATTGTCCAACCTGACACCCTGCTCCGCTGGCATCGCCAGCTGTTCCGCCTGGTTTGGCGACGCAAGTCCAAGCCCAAGACGCCACAAACCCGAATCACACCTGAGACTATCGCCCTGATCCGCCAGATGAGAAGGGAGAACATCACCTGGGGAGCCGAACGCATCCGCGGTGAACTGCTCAAGTTGGGCATCAAGGTCAGCAAACGCACCATCCAACGGTATCTCCCCCCGGAAACCGCACCTGCAACCTCGCCCTCCAACCAGAACTGGGGCACCTTCCTGCGGAACCATGCCGATCAAATATGGTCCTGCGACTTCACGCAAGTCCATACCATCGTCTTCGCTCCCCTCTTCGTCTTCGTCATCATTGAGCTGTCCTCCCGAAGAATCGTCCATACGGCCGTGACCTCTCATCCCACAGATGCCTGGGTCGCCCAGCAACTCCGTGAGGCAACCCCTTGGGGCGAGCATCCCCGCTTCCTCATCCGCGACAACGACTGCAAGTACGGCCCCCATTTCGAAGCCGTCGCCGCCGGCTCCGGCATAGAAGTCATCCGTACGCCCTTCCGGGCGCCTGATGCGAATTCACACGTGGAAAGGTTCCTTCAATCTCTACGGCGAGAGTGTCTCAACCACATGCTTATCCTCAATGAGCGTCACCTGGCCAAGGTGGTCAGGGAGTACGCCGGATTCTTCAACCACGCTCGCCCTCATCAAGGAATCCGGCAGGCTATTCCCGTACCGCCGAAGATGGAGCCACCGCAGACGGGCAAGATCTTCGCCTTCCCCGTGCTCGGCGGCCTCCACCACGACTATCGACGCGCCGCCTGAGCGCTGAATTCATAGACTCACGGGCCTGCATCTGCACCAAGAAATGGTGTCGGGTGGCGTCAGCGCGCCCGGATGACGCTCCTGACCTCCAATTGGGGGCTTGTTCGACGCTCTTCAGTGTCCGTGTTTCATCGAAAACCATCGTTCTCAAGCCTGACCGCGCACTCGGAGCCGATCAAATCAAGGGTAAAGAGCCCGATCCGAAGGTCTCTAAAAGATCTTGGACCCGAAGAAATCGAACGGATGTTCACAGTAGCCAGGACGGGTCAGGGAGTACGCTGCCTACTTCAACTATGCCCGCCCTCACCAGGGCATCGGCCAGCGTATTCCCGTACCGCCGAAGGTGGAGCCGCCGCAGACGGGCAAGGTCATCGCTTTCCCCGTGCTCGGCGGACTCCACCACGACTATCGCCGCGCCGCCTGAGCGCTGAACCGATAGCCTGACGGGCCTCCATCTGCGCCAGGACATGGTGCCGGGTGGCGTCAGCGCGCCCAGCTGACGCTTCTGCGCTCCCATTGCCGGCTTGATCGGCGCTCTTCAGCGACCTTGTTTCGTCGCAGGCCGTCATCTTCAGGCCTGACCGGGCCCTCTGGGCCGATCGAATCCGGCGCTCAAAGCCCGATCAGAAGGTCTTCACGAAGCCCTGGACCCCAAGAAAGCGAACGGATGTTCGTAGTAGCCAACACGTTCTGTCCGCAGTTCACACACGGGACAAACAAATAGAGGGCGTTGAGCCGCAACCCGGCTTCTACGCCCTCTTCGAGTATTGTAGCTACGGGAGCGACGGGCGTCGGCCCCTATCCAAGTAATTTTTGGGTGACAGGATTGAGACGATCTCAAGAGCCTGACCGTTGTTTACTGGAGGAAATGTTACAGCGCGGCCGATAGCTTGTCAAAATGCCTTGCGGGTCATTGTGGCCTCGGCCTAAAGGTCGCTCCAATTGCCAGCCTTTGGCAGCATGAGGGATCTGCCGTAATTAGGGCAATTGCCTTATAATGCAATCGCCCTAAATGCTATGCGGGAGCGACGCCCATGACTTCGACTTTCTATCCGCCACACCTTCGAGCCCTTTTCACCAATCGCGAGCGTGAACTGGCTGTGCTTGAGCAAGCCACACTCAGCCTGGCGGAGGGCCGACCGCGGCATTTGGCGTTGTTCGGCCTCCGCCGTATCGGCAAGACGCTCTTACTGATGGAGCATCTGACGCGGTTGCTGGGACAGACGCCGTCAGGCGCAGTCCGGCCGGTCTATGTTGACATGGAAGAATTGGTGACGTCGCCAGAACTGTTCAGCCGACGCTACGTGGGTCTGGTGACATTCTGGGCCTTGACTGGCGGGCAAGGCGAAAGGGAAAGCTTCCTGACACCAACCGGCCTGCTGGGTGGGCCTGCCGCGGGCCTGCGCTGCGTCGCCCAAACCATGGCCACACTAGAGGGCGCGCGCGACGACCCGTCCCTGCAAGTTAGCGTGGCCCTCGATTTCCCCGAGAAGCTGGCCGCGGAGTTGGGCTGCTATCTCCTCTTGCTGTTGGACGAATTCACCGAACTGTCGGTGCTCGGCAACTATCCGGCAGTCCGCCGGCCGGTACAATTGTTCAGGGCGGCGCTGCAGCGCCAGGGACGCCTGGGGTATGTCGTGGCGGCCTCGGCCATTAGTGCCATGCAGCGCTTGGTCCAAGACGGTCAGTCACCGCTATTCCTGCAGTTCGAGTCCGTGGAGGTGGCACGCTTCCCCCTTGATGCAACGTTGGCCCTAATCGAGCGTGTGCTTGGCGCTACCCCGGCGGTGGGCGTCAGCCGGCGCTTGCACGAGTTGACCGGCGGGCATCCGTTCTACATATACGCCGTGGCATCACGTATGGATGACCTGGCTTCCCAGGCCAGTACGCTGACTCCGGAGGATGCTGAACGCGCCTTCCTTCTGGAAACCTTGACGCGCGACGGCCGCATCTACAACTACTGCCGTTACCTGTACGACATCTCGTTGAGCCGGGCGCGCGGTTATGGCATCCTGAAAGCCATTCTCCAGACTCTGGCCGAAGAAGAGGGGCTGACGCTTAGCGAGGTTGCCCGCCGAATTCGTAAGAGTGCACCCGGCACACGCGGCTACTTGCGGGCGCTGCAGGAGGTGGACCTGCTCATCGAGGAGGGCGGCGAGTATTTCTACCGCGATCCCGTGCTACGTTACTGGGTGGCGGCCATGACCCGCGGGATCGAGGTGGATCCGCTCGCCAGCCGTTCAGCCCTGGCGCCGCTCTTGGCCGATCTCGAGGCACAACATGCCCGCCTGTCGTCTGAGTTAGGTCGCGCGCGCGAAAGTCAGTTGCGTGAAACGTTGCGTGCTTTTGCGGGCCAAGAGGTAGATGGCGCCTGGTTCGGACAGAGTGACCGCATGACACTGCCGGTCTTCACGGACGTCTCACCCTACCGCTCTGCAGACGGTCAAGTCGAGGTAGACGCCCTGGCAGATGCGACGGACGGCGAGCGGTGGGCGGTGGAGCTCAAATGGCAGAACAAGGTCGTCGGCGAGAAGGAACTGACGGCGCTGGCCGCCAAAGCCCAAACCTTGAACGCTCGCCCCTGGTGTGTAAGTCGTAGCGGTTTCACGCCGGCAGCGCAGGCCTGCGCCGAGGCAAACAACATCCTCATTTCCACTCGCGCTGACCTGGACAAGATCGAGAAGGCAGTTAGGACAGTCTCATGAGCACACATGGACCTGATGGGAACAGACAAGTGAGGCATCTGTGAGAGCCCTGAGCGAGATCGACCAATTGCTCGCCAATATCGAAGGTGAGCTGCAAAGGCTTGACACTCGCAGAGTTGAACTGGCGGTGGAAGTGGCTAGTTTAAAGCACGAGAGGGCGGCCATTCTTCTGACCCAAGCAGCCCAGGGTCCGAAAGCACTGCTGGGTGCTTTGGACAATCTCTCTTCACAAGAAACCAAAGTTGCGCTCTTCCGAAGCCTGTTTCGGGGGCGTGAGGATGTCTATGCTAGGCGCTTCGAAAGCCTAAAAACAGGCAAGAAAGGCTATCAACCCGTCTGCCGCAACGAATGGGTCAGCGGTATCTGCAACAAACCCAAGATGCGCTGTGATGAATGTAGACACCGCGACTTCCTGCCCGTGACCGATGAGGTGGTTAGGAACCATCTCCTGGGCGGTGATCCCAAAGGACCGCCAGGCCGCGACTTCACCATGGGAGTCTATCCCATGTTGCCGGACGAGACCTGCTGGTTCTTGGCTGCTGACTTCGACAAGACCAGTTGGATGGAGGATGTCCGCGCATTCCTGGAGACAGGTGGGCTCCGTCAGGTGCCGGTTGCTCTGGAGAGATCACGCTCCGGCAATGGAGGACACTGTTGGATATTCTTTGCGGAGCCAATCCCGGCGGCACTGGCGCGCAGAATGGGCGCCCTGCTGTTGACAAGAACCATGGAGCAGCGACCCGAGATGGGCCTTGACTCCTACGACCGCTTCTTCCCGAGCCAGGATACACTTCCAAGAGGCGGACTGGGCAATCTGATTGCCTTGCCGCTGCAAAGAAGACCACGCGAGATCGGCAACAGTGTCTTCCTGGACGAGAGCGCAGTTCCGTATCCAGACCAATGGGCGTTCTTGTCCTCGATTCGCCGCATCACGCTTCAGGAAGTCGAGACGGTGGTTGCCGAGGCTGAAAGGCACGGTGAGTGGTTGGGCGTTCGACTCCCCATCACAGACGAGAATGATGCACATCCCTGGGCGTTGCCTCCTTCCGGACAGCAGAAGGAATTGCCAGTTGTTGGTCCGGTTCCCGAATGGCTGGAAGTAGTGCTCGGCAATCAAATCTATGTTCCAAAGGCGGACCTTTCACCGTCCCTGCGCAATCGACTCATCCGCCTGGCGGCTTTCCAGAATCCTGAGTTCTACCGCGCACAAGCGATGCGTCTATCGACGTTTGGCAAACCGCGCATCATCAGCTGCTGCGAGGACTACCCAAAACATCTTGGACTCCCGCGCGGTTGCCTCGACGAGTTGCAGGAGCTTCTGCGTCATCACCAGATCAATGTTCATATCAGGGACCAACGCCTTACTGGAACTACCCTCGAGGTTAGGTTCCGGGGCGCCTTGCTGCCAGAGCAACAGCAGGCTGCTGATGCCCTGGCACAACACGACATTGGCGTCCTGGCGGCCGCGACCGCTTTTGGCAAGACGGTCGTGGCGGCATACCTGGTTGCGCAGCGCAAGGTGAACACGTTGGTGATCGTCCATAGACGCCAACTGCTTGACCAATGGGTTGCGGCCCTGCACCAGTTCCTCGGACTCGCGCCTCAGGACATAGGACAGGTAGGCGGTGGGAAGCACAAGCCGTCCGGCAAAATCGACGTAGCCATGATCCAGAGCCTCAGCCAGAGTGGTGTGGTTGACGATATCGTCGGCGATTACGGCTATGTGATCGTGGATGAATGCCATCATGTCTCAGCCGTTAGCTTCGAGCGCGTTGTCGGCCAATGCAAAGCCCGCTACATCACAGGCTTATCGGCGACGGTGACCCGGAAGGACGGTCATCAGCCGATCATCTTCATGCAGTGCGGTCCGATAAGATATCGGGTAGATGATCGCAGGCAAACCGAGAAGCGTCCCTTCGAACACAAGGTCGTCGTGCGACAAACTCAGTTCTGCTTGCCCCCTCATCTGCAAAGCGCCGCTACTCTTCCGATCCAGGACCTGTACGCCCTACTTGCCAGGGATGACGATCGCAATCAGATGATCGTCGAAGATGTGGCCGCAGCGGTACAGGCAGGACGTTCACCGGTTCTACTGACAGAACGGCGAGAGCACCTGGAACTGCTCGCCGACAAGCTCTCGGCCCGCGTCGAGACACTGGTTGTGATGAAGGGCGGCCTGGGCAAGAAGCAACGCTCCCAATTGGCGCTGCAAATCGCCAGTATTCCTGCCGAACGACCGCGCCTGCTCTTGGCCACCGGGCGTTACCTGGGCGAAGGCTTTGACGACGAACGACTGGATACGCTCTTCCTGGCTCTACCCATTTCCTGGCGCGGGACGCTGACGCAGTATGCGGGCCGGTTGCACCGGTTGAACTCAGTGAAGAAACAGGTGACGATCTACGACTACGTCGACAACGAAGTTCCGGTCTTGGTGCGGATGTTCGACAAGCGACGCGCTGGCTACAGGGCGATCGGCTACGAGATTGGGGAATCGCGGGTTGAGAAACAGGCATTGCAGCTTTCCTTCTAGAATCGACTGGTGGTATCTTCCCCTCTACTTCAATGGTACGGCCCTCACTGCAAAAGATAGCACTTTTGTGTCATGACAGCCACCGCCTTTTGCGCTACCATCGTCATTGACACAAGACAAAACATGACAACCGGCCACAAAACAAAACCCGACGAGCAAAGCTCATCGGGTTAGATCTGTTGGGCCAATTTTACTTGGAACGGGAGCGACGGGCGTCGACCCCTATCCAAGTAATTTTGGGGTGACGGGATTGAGCAGAACTCAAGAGCCTGACTGTTGTAAACTGGGAAGGATGTTACAGCGAGGGCAATCGCCTGTCAAATCTCATTCTTCTCCCAGTGCACCAGGTCTTCATCGACTTGCTGCAGGTCCAATAGACGTATGCCCTCCGCCGTCCAGTTTTCGCCCTTGGGCGGCCGTACGCTGATCGACTGCGCCAGCTCGCCGGCCTCCTGTTTCCAACCGCCGCGGGCGAAGCCCAGGTAGTACACGCGCCAGCGGCCTGTCTTGGGAACGACGCTCCCGGTCTTGGCAATCAGGTCCGCCAGAACATCCTGACCCATCTGCTTGGGACTCCACTTGCATTCGCCCAAGATGAGCGTCTTCTCCATGGAGTTGATCCCCACAACGTCAACCTGGGTCGTCTTCGTCCAGCTGCTGCCCACCTGATCCACGAGGTAGGGTAGCCCTCCAGCGCTACTCGCTCGCAGCACCCACTCGCGACAGAGCTCCTCCCAGGTGTGAGTGCCAATAAAGTCAAGCAAGTGCCGCGTGATCTCGGCCAGTGCTTGTTCCTGAACACCCAGCGCCAACTGAGCCTGACGCGTGGCGAGGAAGCGATAGTAGAAGCGCAGATAGGGATCGACAATGTGATATCGTCCCTGCCGAGTGTTCTCCTCGGCGGTGACAGGGATCCGGCGCTCGATGAAACCGGCGTCGCGTAGAACACTGAGATACTTGGATACATGACCCTGCGCCAGGCCCGTGCGGCCTGCGATCTCAGACTGGGTACGAGCGCCGTGTGCAATGGCGCCCAGGATGCCGACGTAGTTGTGTGGCTCGGTAACGAAATCCGCCAGCAGGAGACGAGGCTCGGCCTGCATGAGGTTGTTGGGAGTGAGCAGCTGCCGCCGGATGTTCTCGGATATCGTGGCGTGTGGATTCAGGCGCTCCCAATAGGCCGGAATGCCGCCAAACATGGCATACACAGCCACACGCTCCTCTGCACGATAGCGTGGAAAATAGGCTTTCGTCACCCCAAAGGGAAGCGGCTGCAATTGCAGTTGGGCCGTCGCACGGCCGTACAGCGGGGCCTGGTAGGAAAGCAACTGTCGCTGCATCATCCCCAGATGCGAACCCGACAGGACCAGGAAGAGATTCGCCTGGCTGAGAACATGGTCCCAATTGTTCTGAAGTTTGCCGGCAATGCTGGCGTCGACCTCCAAGAGGTACGTAAACTCATCGAGGAAGAGAGCGAGACGCTCCTGCTCCGCCAGACTGGCAACCTGCTGCCAGACTTGGGGCCAGCTCGCATAGGTGAAGTCATCAGGAGCAGGGTACTGAGGATGCGCGAAGTTGTAGACCGCTTGCGAGAACGATCGCAATTGGTCTGCCGCCGAAGAAGGTTCAGCCACCCAGTAGAGCGTCCGCTTGCCTTTTTGTTGTATCCACTGCGTGAGCAGGCGCGTCTTGCCCACCCGTCGCCGGCCATATAGGATCATCATGGTGGCGCCAAGTGAGGACCAGAGGCTGTCCAGAAGGGCCAGTTCCGTTCCTCGACCGACAAAAGAGGTTTTCGACATCGGCAGTTCAGGGTTGAAAATACGCAATAAGTATGATACTCTAGACGTATAATACTATTCAACTGCGGTGCTGTCAAGAACTATCCGTCGTGGTGGTGCTGCCCGTACCATGTAAATACCTCATCTGGAGCCATTTGAGCCTGCAGACGTGACGCCCTGGCCTCGTCGCGGCTACAATCGTGCCCACTTTGTCGGCACACATGCCCCCTGGTCACGAGAGTCACTCCATGATCTGGTCTATCCTGGCTCAGCTCTTCTCTGCCCTCATCAACCTGCTCCGCATCAGCCGCCTGTCCGCAGACGAGAAAGACATCGAGATCCTCATCCTCC
>JAKOVB010000034.1 GCA_029782295.1 Pseudomonadota bacterium | reverse complement strand
AAATAAAAAAGCCGTCTTCGTGTCCATAACGAGTACAGAAAGTGCAACTACATGGCGCTACTGCGTCAACCGGTGCACTATGGCAACCTCGCCAAATGCTCGGGGCAATTCTCGGCCACCCAATCTCCTCCAATTAACTCGGGATTGTCATACTGCTCATTGTACTGACTAATCAACCAGAACATGGTTGGCTCCGGCTCTTCCTCTGTCGGTTGAAATCCTTCCAGGATGGCTTCTAACCGGGCAATGATTTGAGCTTTTCTTTCGGGCGTCATTTAGACTCACCTCACCATATGCGCATTATCTTAACGGTTACCGTGGAGACGCTATCTGGTGATAGGTTTTCCACCCTCACTCGCAGTCTGGGCGGCAATATAGCCAGTCCCAAAGCTTCCACGAATGCGTATTCTTGAATATCTAACTTTCCGATACCATAGCCGACCACAATCTGACGTGGATAATTACCACTGGTCACTGGATTCTGGATCTGGCTCAAATCCGTTGTGCTGAATAACGCTGATGGACCGTCTGATGGGCCGATTCCCGTTCCCCATGGCGTATTCGTATCGATCTTCCACGGTTGCGAGCTTTGTACACCCAGAACCACTTTCCGGCAGCCCTTGTAGTCTAACGGAACGTAACCCGTATTTCCACCAGGGGGCACTGACACCGCGTTAAGCAAATATTCTATCTCGCCATTCCGACTTCCCTGGAACGTCACACCACCAATCGTTTCGGCTCCTGCGGGTAAACTGCCCTTTAGCTCAACTTTTCCGTCTACCGTCAGCGTCGAGTTCAGCTTGTTCACGATGTTCGTCAGTTGGGTGACCGCCTGTGCGAGCGTCTGCTGTGTCGCCACAACGTCGGAAAGCGTCTGAATCGAGTCGGCGATTGCCGTCTGACCCGCCGATGTCGACACGAGTCCGTTGAGTGTGTCAAGTGCTTGTTTGACCTGGGCGAGTGTCCCTTGCGTGGCGAAGTCTTTCTCAGCTATAGCTGCCAGCAGGGTCCTCACGGCCTCAAGCTTGGTCTCCGTCGCCAGGGGTCCCAGCGCAGCCTTGATCTGCCCCAAGGCGCTGTCCGTATCCTGAGCCTTTACCTGCAACGGGTTCCCGGCCGTGCCGATAGGCTGCCCGTTCGCCCCATACAGCCTGGTCTCTAAAGGCTTGTCGGGGCCGATCTTGCCCGGCCCCGCCGCTCTATTGAGTAACTCTTGTAATTCGATGATGGGATCTGCCATCGTCATCATCCTCCTCGACTCACGGCCTGAATCGCCTTGCGGATCGGCCCGTTGCTACCAATGTCCTGAATCGTGACCGCCTTGATCGCATCTGGGTTACGTGCGACCAGATCAGCGAAGCTCTTCGCATCCACCGCGTTGATGTGGTAGTAGTGGATGACCTCCTGCGGCTCGGCCTGGCGCTCAAGGAGCTCCTCGAACCGGTCATTCTGCCTCCTGGACAGCACTCGCTCACCCACCTGCCCGATGATGAGCCGCTCGTCGTGGGCCAGTCCCGGGACCATGCCGCCGTTGTGCATTACCATGGCACTGGCTCCACCAAGGATTAACCCACCCGAGTGGAACACGGGCAGGCCACTCAACACACCCGGCAGCCAGGCGTTAAGCAACGGCCCGAACACCCGCGTCTGCAGAAACTGACTGGCGATCATCGACAGGAAGTTCTGGAACACGCTACTCAGGTCACGCCCGTAGGCAATGGCATCGCTGATGCCCTTGACCAGGTTGTTGGTCCATTGAATGGACTGGTTGTTCAGGTCCTTGATCTGCTGTTTGAGGTCATTGACCTGGGTCGTGATGTCGCCAATCGCATCGCTCGGGTCCCACTCGGCGCCCATGAGCCCTTTTAGGAACTCGGCCGCCCCTGGCCACCGCTCCTCGAGGAAGCCCATCATGCTGTTCCACATGCGGTCAGCTACGACTCGAATCGCAGCCTCCAGGGTGCCGCCTTCCTCTTCGATCTCCCTGGCGATTGCTTGGATCCACGTCTCACCGACTTTGGGATCGTCGATGTCCTTGAGGTCGCCTTCTGGCGGAGGTGAGTGACCAATCATACGATCAGCCATCCACTTCGTGAGCTCGTCAATCACATGACGAGCCTCATCGCCCCCTGCTGCTAAGCCCTCGGCCCATGCCTTCATCACGGACTCGCCGCCGTCACGCACTCCCAGGATGCTGATCATGTTCGGAATCCAGTTCTCATTCAGCGGATCCGCATCCACCGGCGCAAAGCCGTCGCCCATGTGCTCGATGAACATGCGCGCAATGTCTGGGGCCAGATCGGCCAGCGTCTTGTCCGCAAGCTCAGGGAATCGCTCTAAGAACGTGTTCCAGTAGTGCTCTACGGAGATCGCTGCAGCGGCCGCATAGAACTCGGCGGTGCCTTCTTCTACATCGATCAGCGAGAGCAGATGCCGGAACTTATCCCGATTCTCGGCCTTTCCGAACTGGTTGCCGGCATCTGCAAAGTCCGTCATCCCAAACGGCACGCGGGCCTCTGCACCGCCCTCAGTGCGGTAGAGAGCTGCCAGGAAGGCGGCTAGACCGCTCTGGCCAGACATCTCCTCTAACCGAACCAAGAACGAGGCCAAGCTATCGTCAGCCTCGTCTATAGCAGACTTCGTCAACTCAAATTCGCGCCGCAGCTCGGCGATCTGAGCCTCAATCTGCGACCTCTCGTCGGGGTCGGAGGAAAGCGCCAACTCCCGCTCCAACAACTCGATCGCAAACGAAATTCCTTGGCGCTGGGCCTCTGATTTCCTACGCTCGATCTCGGCCCGGAGCTGCGCCTGCTCCTCCAACGCTGCCTCAATTCGGGCGTTTAGGTCGTCGAGCTGGGAACTCATCTCATCCTGACGTCCCTGTTGGGAGAAGAAGTCCCAGATGATGCTGCCAAGCTTCAGGTTTAGGGTGGCCGTGAACACGAGACCGGCTGTACCAACAGAACCTGTTAGGCCGGCAGTTGCAGCGGCAGCGATTAGGGCCACTACCATATCTTGAGCGAACTGATCCCACTCACCAGACGTCATGGCGTCCACCAGGGCTACACCGATGCTGAGTATCCCTATGATGGCCCCAGCACCGAGCCCCTGAGTAGCTGCCGCTGTCATGCCGAGTGCAGCGGCGAGGGCCGCACGTATGGCCTCCAGCAGCGCCATTACGGTGCCTGTAGCAAGCTGGAGACTGACCCATATGGTGGCTCCCGCCCTCCAAATATCAGCCGCGGCGCCCCATACATCCGACCAGTCGCCTTCGTCGAGCCCCTTCTTGATGGCGTCGAACATCGCTCCGCCGACTTCAACAGCGAAGCGCAGCGTCGCCTTTGCAGGCACGGCAATGCCGTCCGGGAAGATGCCGTCGATGATCTCGTCGATCTGCGCGAGCATGTTTTCGCGTGCCTCGGGATCGGCGTTCGAGAACTGCCAACTGTAGATGGCGAGTCCCAGAGTGAGACCTGCGATGCTTAGACGCAGAAAGTTCGCTCCACTGGTAAGCGCCAGGATGCCCGGAACCGCCCTGATTGCATTGCCAATGGCGTTAAGGATGTACGGAGCAGTGATTGCGGCGCCCAAGAGAAAGGTAAGCTCCTGGCCCTCCACCTCGATGGTGTCGCTGATCACCTTGAAGGTCTCAACGGCCTTCTCAGAGAGCGTCAGATCTTCCCGAACCCATACCTCCTTAATCTCAGCGATCATGTTCTCAATGGCTGTGACTCCTGGAATGAGGCGAGCGATCTCGACTGCCTTCTCGGGGAGGGTCAGCTCCTCGTCAGCCCATATGACCTTCACCTCGGCCACGAAGTCCTGCAGCCAGGCCACACCCGGGATGAGTCTGGCGATGGCGACGGTCTTCTCGCCGAACGTCAGCTCCTCATCGTTCCAGATTTCTCGCACGTCAGCAACAAACCGCTCCAACCATGCGACCCCTGGGATAAGACGAGCG
>JAKOVB010000026.1 GCA_029782295.1 Pseudomonadota bacterium | reverse complement strand
GCCTTCTCGGGGAGGGTCAGCTCCTCGTCAGCCCATATGACCTTCACCTCGGCCACGAAGTCCTGCAGCCAGGCCACACCCGGGATGAGTCTGGCGATGGCGACGGTCTTCTCGCCGAACGTCAGCTCCTCATCGTTCCAGATTTCTCGCACGTCAGCAACAAACCGCTCCAACCATGCGACCCCTGGGATAAGACGAGCGATCGCAACAACCTTTTCACCGAAGCTGAGAGCCTCATCATCCCAGATCTCCCTGACGCCATCCACGAAGCCGGCCAGCCAGCCGAGACCTGGAATGAGACGGAGAATCTCCACGGCCTTCTCACCGAAGGTTAAGGTCTCGTCGTCCCAGATGCCCTGGAGCTTGGTTAAGAACCCGATCAGAGCGTTTTCCTCTGGTTCGAGACCAAGGAGTTCGACCACCTTGCTCGCCAAGGTGATCGTCGCCTTCAGCCACCAGCTGATGATCGACTCGATCAGCCCCACTACGGACGTTACGGTGAGCGATACGGTGTCCAGGACCTTCTCCGGCAGCGAGAGCTTCTCGTCTGTCCATATCTTGTAGATCCCTGACACGAAGTCGACAAGCACCGAGACACCCGGGGTGATCCGCAGCGTTTCGACGACCTTCTCTCCGAACGTGAGCGTCTCGTCGTCCCAGATGCCCTGAAGCGCCGTGAGAAAGCCAACCAGCGCGTTCTCCTCCGGTTCCAAGCCGAGCAGCTGGACCGCCTTCTTGGTGAGTGTGACGCTAGCGCCGATCCACCAAGCGATAATCGACTCCACCAGACCCGTCACGGTCTGCACAGTGAGTGCTACCGTGGCGATTGCCTTCTCGGGCAGAGTCAACGTTTCGTCCGTCCAGATGTCGTAGAGGTCCTTTATGAATCCCACGAGCGCCGAGACGCCCGGCACGAGGTTCAGGGTCTCGACTACCTTTTCGCTGAACGTAAGGGTCTGGTCGTCCCAGATATCCTGAACCCGGGTGATGAAGCCCGCCACCCAGCCGAGACCTGGAATGATGCTGTTCAGAGCAGCTTCCTTCTCGGGCAGGGTCAAGGACTGGTTGTTCCAGGTCGTCACGATGTCCTGTACCGTGCCTACAACCCAGCCAACACCGGGCACGAGCTTGGCAATCTCAATGGCCTTCTCGGGAAGAGTCAGCTCCTCATCGTTCCAGACCGCGAGGACCTCGGCCCACCACGCCTTGATGGCCTGGCCGATTGTTGATTCATCCCACCACTCAACGAGGCGATCCCACTGCTCACGGATGGCGTTGACGACGTTTTCAGTGATCGTCTGGATGCCGCCCCAGTCCTTCTCCCACGCCACGTACAGGGTGACGAGTCCTGCAAGCACCAGTCCAATCGGTGAGAGCAGAAAGCCAAGGAGCGAGCTGACCACACCGATCACGCGACCGGCGATCGTAAAGCCGGTCGTCACCAGGCCGATCCCCAGGGCCAGAGTCGTGAGAACACCAACCATGATGATGACTTGGGAGATGAACTCACGGTTCTCCTGGATCCAGGCAACAACGGCCCGGCCCCCGGCCTCTGCACGCTGAGCGAGCTCAGTAAAGATGGGCACCGACGCTGCCGCGAGCTCGTTGCGGACACCCCGCATGGTAGTACGGAACCGGGTCATGGTGTTGTCGTAAGCCGCGTAAGCAGCGATGGTCCTATCCGAGAGAACCGCGCTGAGCTCATGAGCCTCGGCCATGTATCGTTCAATTTCTTCGCGTCCCATTGAGAGCATCGGAAGAAGCGCATAGCCCGAGTCGCCGAGCAAGTTAAACGCAATGCGCGACCGCTCACCAACGTCGGGAATCTGTTCCAGGCGCTCTGCCATCTCTAAGAACAGATCAGACGTATCTCGAATGGTGCCGTCTGCATTGAGGATCTCAATCCCCAGACGGCGGTAGCTCGCAAGGTACGCTTCATTGCCTGCCGCAGCCTCGGCCGTCCTCCGGGTCATCCGGGTGAGACCGTCACCCAGGGTATCCAAATCGGCATTTCCCTGGGTGGCTGCATACCCGAGCTCCTGGATGCGTTGACGGCTGATCCCAGTCTTGGCGTTGAGATCGTCAATCTTGGCCGCAGTCTTGGCCGTCTCGTCGTTGATCTTCCGGAAGGCCAGCGCCACAGCCGTACCGGCCGCACTGGCCGCAAGGCCCCAATTGCGTAGCGTCGTGATGCCGCGCTTTGCGGTCTCGCCAAATCCACGCAAGGTGTTCTGAGCGCCCTGCATGGTGTTCTTGAAACCGGTATCGGTGGCGGATAGCCGGTACTGTAGTGTGCGTAGTGTTAGTGGTCCTGCCATGGCTATCCAGCCCTCCTCTCACGACGACGCTTGTTTAGGTCGACCAGCTTGCGGTGGAACTCCAGGTCGACTTCCGGTGTCTGAACGCCCTGCTCAATCTGCGCCCGGATCCGCTTCAAGTGCTCGTCGACGCGACGAACCCCCACACCCTTCTCGGTGTGGGGGGCCACAGCGATTTCCAGCAACATTGACCAGTCTGCGATCTTCTCCAACGCCTCGGCCTTTTTGCGCTCTGCGATGCGCTTCAGGTAGAGCGGAACCTCCTCAGGGTACACCTCATCGAGGATCTGGTTCTTGCTCCACCCGTAGGCATCAGCAAAGGCGTCGATAACGTCCTGCAGCCATTCGTTTACGCTGTCTCTGGCGTCGGTGTCCGCTTCCGCAGCCCCAGACGCCCCAGGGCGTTTTTTAGGTTGCGCTGCACCGCCTCCAGGTTGTTGACGGTGACGATCGCCAGGAACAGCTCACTGGCTTCGTCGAATCCGACCTCACGCAGCTCCTCGGGTTCGACCCCGGATCCTACGGACAAGATCTCGATCACGCCGTCGGCCGCTACCTCCATCAGCTCGGGCAGCACACCCACAAGCTGCAATGCCAATTCGTGCAGTGGCAGGTCCATGATGTCGCTGTCCTGGGAGAGTAGCCCCTTCAGCCCGTCGTGCTCCCGGAAATCGCTCGCCTTGTTGATCAGCGACTTGAACGCCACGCCTAGGGACGCAGCTTGTCCTAATGGCAGCTTCCGCACCTTCACGGTGCGCTCTGCATACTTGGCCTCCCCGGCCTTAACGTCCGCCTCGGTGACCCCTGCGTGGATCACAACCGGAACAGTGCGGGGCAAGGACTTGACTTCGCTCATGTTTGGTCTCCTTTCGAATGGGAGAAGGGAGGCCGAAACCTCCCTCCCTCGTTTCACGCACTGGTGTATGGGCCGTTACGCCTCAGCTGAGTTGTCGCCGAATGCCACGAGCTTGCCCGTCGCCTGGTCAACGACACCAACAAACTCGACCGGGTATACCCGTTCTGTCTGCGGTGCAAACGTGATCGACATGTTGGCCCTCGGGATGGCCTTGAGGAACGTAACATCCTGGCTGGCGTCGCCAAGGCCTGTGGCGTCCGACGCATCAAAGAGATCCTTCGGTCGGAACGTGAGGCTCTTAGCATACGGCAGCATGCTCTCACCGATCTTGCCGCCGAAGCGCACGACCTTCTTCGTGGGATCGGACTGATCAGTGATCAGTTCAGCTGCAGGGAAGAGCGTGGCGAACATCTCCAAATTGAAGCCGCCCACGTTGACGGTAGCTTGGGCGGACTCTCCGACCTTGATCTGGTCGACCGGAGTGTTCCCCCAGGCGTCATACGTCGGACCCCAGAACTCCTCGGTGATGTTGGCCGTCGCCCCGCCCTTCAGGGGCATTTCCGCCGTCCCAAGAACGAACTCATCAGCCCCGCCCAGATCCCAAATCACCACCGCTTCCGTGTACTGCAGATTGCTCTGCGACATAGTCACTCACCCTTTCTTTTGCACAATCAAGGAAACACGCACGCTCATCACGTGCTCATCGTCGTGGTCACTTCGCAGAGAGATCGCCTCCTCGACGTAGACCGAATGAAACCAGAGCTCCGGATGCTCCAACGGCCCCTCTGGATGCGTCGGCAGGTGCGACTTGTGTAAGAGGTATGTAACCCTATCGCCTGCCTGCCCGAGTCCGAGGGAGTCCATCCGCCCATCGGCCAGATCATCCCGGTATACATTGACGAGGGCCGTCGAGTGCACCGTGGAGAGTTCCGGATCCAAAGGAGCCGTTAGCACATGCACCGTAGCGCTGGGATTGACCGGGCGCTCCTGGCCGTGGGGTACCCTTCGCTTAGGCCCCTTGTCAATGGACCGTACCAAGCTGCGGAACGTGGAGTCGCCGTTCAGCCGGGCGTACAGAGCGCTCAGTATGTGGTCTGTATTGATCGGCTGCGGCCTCATCTCACACCCCCCTCAGGTCGCGGTAGTAGGCCTTTGCACGCTCGGCCTCAGCGTCTAGGTCCGGTTGCTCGATACGGATGCGACCTGCGAACAGCTCGTCTATCTTAGGTGCGTAGAAGTCGAGCGCCCCCGATAGTACCCAGTAGCCCTCAAGCCTCTCAACATGGATGGCATACACCATTCCGGCCATGAGAGTCCCAGCCGCTACAGGTTCTGGATCCATCTCATAGGCGATCGAGTTGCGCAGGTTCCCGGTACGGTCCGTAAACGGTGCGTTCAGCCGGGCGTAGTCCCTGAGCTCCCGAAGAATGTACTCCACTGCGTCTCTCAGGTTGACTTCGTTAAGCCGCACAAACGCCGCCGTGTAGCGCAGCGCTTCATCAAGGCCTTCGAGCTCGCCGGTGACCCTCAGCATCGCTACACCGCCTTTAGGTCGATCTCAAGGTGCGTTCCCCAGTTGGCGATGTAGACGACCGTGTATTTGCCAATGGGCGTGCCGTGGGACTTCCGAGTCTCCACCTGCGCACCGATCGGAATCTCGCCCGCAAGGCGCTCGAAGAAAGCCTCAATGAGCGCCGCTGCTGATCCTCGGGCAGGCCATCCTGTAGCAGCAGGCAAACCTCTTTCGGCAGGTGCAGCCAGCGCCCCAGGCCAGCTCTCCGTGGCGTGCAGGTAGAGCACATGCGTCGACTCGTAGCTGGTGCCGCTCTCTGCGGCGCGTTGTCCGCCACTCTTGGGCTGGACGTCAGATGGTGCGTCCTTAACGTAGTACGTACGGCTTGGAGGCTGTGGGTCGCCCCACTCGTCGTCACCGCCGGGAATCTCCGTGTAGATGTCTGCATGCACCGCGTACTCATCCAGTAGAACATCGTTTGGCAGATCGAACCCAAGGCTGCGCATCGTCATCACTCCCAGAAGTCGGTGCGGACGATCGCCCCAACCCGTACCGATCCGTGCACCTGCTCGCGCAGTTGCCTTGCCCTCCGGCGCAGATCGTCGGCGCTGGACCGTGTGGCCGACACGCCTCCACGGCTCCAGCTTGCAAGACGCTGTGGGTCGCCTGCGACGATGTCT
>JAKOVB010000024.1 GCA_029782295.1 Pseudomonadota bacterium | reverse complement strand
CCGCCGGTACCCGTATTCCCGTGGCCGTGTGATCCCGCACGCATCGAGGACGGCGTGACCTTCCAGACCGCCATCACGCGGTTCGAGTCTGGACGAGAGCAGCGCCGTGCCCGGGGCCTACCGCGCCGGCGCTGGCGACTGCAGTTCCGCAAAGGCAATGTCGACGCCGATGCCATCTGGGACTTCTACGTGGCGATGAATGGCCCTGTTGACCCATTCCTTTGGGGCAACCCAGTCGATAACCAGGCCTACTGGGTGCGGTTTGCGGATATTTTGACGCGACGTGCCATTCGGCGGGCGGTGTACGAGTTCGGTATCGAGCTGGTCGAGGTGAGGCGATGATGGAGATCTTCGCATGGCCATGCGATCCTGAGATGATTGAGGAGAGCATCGAACCCAATGTCCTGATCAGCCAGTTCAAAGTAGGACTCGAGCAACGGCGTACAAAGGGACCACCGCGCCGGCGGTGGATGTTGCGTTTTCGCAAGGACCAGGTGGATGCAGATGCCATCTGGTCTTTTTATGTGGCACGGAGAGGCTCATTCGAGGCGTTCCTGTGGTCGAACCCGCTGGACGGCGTGCAATATACCGTCCGATTCGAGCGTGACGACCTGAGCCGCACAGTGATGTGGCGTTGCCTGTTCGAGTTTGGACTTGGTCTTGTTGAGGTGATCACATGAGGGACTTAGCGCCGCCGATCGTAGCGGAGAAGGGCAAGTCTGAGAACCGGCCGATTGAGCTGTATCAGGTGTACCTGCCGGAAGTGACGCTCTTCTTGGCAGCCCATGACGAGCCTGTACCTTTCTTCGATGAGCAGGGCTCACCGGTCACCTACCTACCCATTGGGGTCAGCCGCACACCAATCAAGACCAACGTCGAAACGCGGGTCGACGAGTGCACGGTGTCAATCGACAACATCAACCGTGATATGAGCGCATATGTGGCGCACACGGACCTGAGCGGCCGGCGGTGCCGGATCCTGAAGGTGTTCCTCGGCCTACTAGATGACCCTGACCACGCTGTGACGGTATTTGACGGGCTCATGGATGCACCAATACTGAACGAACACGCCATGCAGGTGACGGTGAGGAGCCGGCTTGACACACTTACGGTAGCGACACCGAAGCGCCGCTACAGGAAGCTATGTAATTGGAAATTCGGCAGCCCTGAGTGCGGGATCGACCTTGCGTCAGTCACCGTAAACGGCACGGTGCAGGCGATCGACACAGAGGGCAAGACGGTAACGTTATCCGACCGCAGTGAACCAGAGGGTCATTTCACGGACGGAGTGCTCACCATCGCCGGCGAGAGTCGGATGGTGGCAGCCAGCGACGGCCCTACCGTGACGGTAGACTACCCGTTCACGGCTTCGGTCATTGGCGAACCCTACACGCTGCGCAGGGGGTGCAACAAGACCTATGACGAGTCGTGCGTTGGACGATTTCAAAACGGCCACAGGTTTGGCGGATTCGTCAGTGTGCCCTCGAGCGATTGACGCGGCCATTGCGGCGCACATTGGCATCCCTTACAGGCACAACGGACGCGGCCCAGACGGATTAGACTGTCTGGGTCTCATCGTTTCGTTTTACGGTACCTTGGGCATCCAGCTGCCGGATGGAGACGGACGCCCCATCGCTGCCGACTGGTGGCGAGATGACCCCGGGCGGTATCTCCGCGGTCTCATGACGGTGGGGCGGCCAGCCGAAGGTCCGCTGCAGCCGCTTGATCTGGTTTATTTCGCTCTGCACAACGGCGTTGTGACCCACGGGGGCGTCATGGTCGATTCGCAGCGATTCATTCATGTTCTGGAGCGGCGTTCTGTGATGGTCACCCGCCTCGGTGGCTGGTGGCAATCCAAGTTGGTCGGAGCTAGGAGGTTGCGATAGATGGGTGCTGGAGCGATAATCGGAGCCGTCATAGGCGGAGGCGCATTCGCCGCGGGGAGCACCCTGTTCGGTACATCCCTCGTGGCGTCCGCTCTTACCGGTGCAGCGCTCGGAAACATCTTCGACCGGAGAGGCCCACAAGCGTCTCCTACATACGCCCTGCCTGAGCTAGAAAATACGCGTTCACAAGCTTTGCCCATCCCGGTGATCTACGGCAAGGTCAAGGTGGCCGGCAACATCATCTATCATCGCGTGGATGACGAGCGTAAGACCATTGCGATGGCGGTCGGGATCTCCGAAGGCGAGATCGATGGCGTTGAACAGATCTTAGTCGATGACGTGCCCATCCAGGAGATCAAGGGTGCACAATGGGCGGTATACCATGGAACGCCTGACCAGCAACCCGGGGTGGCCTATGCGACGATGACGACCAGACTGCACCCGCTGGTGGACTTAACGTATACGGCTAAGCTGCCCGGTGAACAGGGACTGAACATTAGCATCCAGTACTTCGACTTCGGACCAGATCGTGATCTAGAAGTCAGAGTCTCGGATGGCAATTACATCATGGTGCAGCTCGCAACGGGTCCCGAGTACCCTGTCGAGGATCCCGACACAGGCGAAACTGAATACCGATACAACCTGCTGTCCACCGTCTCCGACGTCATGGCGGCCATCAGGAATCATCCGGTCGCAGGTCAATTGGTTGACGTAGTACTGGGTCCCGAAGCCGAGGAGGACCAAATCGTCATCCCGATGTCCAGGACGTACCTCGATAAGTTCCACGGGGTGCCTATACTCAGTGGCGAACGGTGGCCCTACACGGCCGTGATCGCGGCTGAGTTTCCTGCATCGAGCCTCGCGACGAGTAACCCGACAATTACCGCGGTAGTGCGAGGGATGCGCGTTCCGGTCCAGACCGGATCACAGTGGGTCAACCAGTACACGAACAACCCGGCCTGGGTGCTTCTCGACTTCCTACGCTCGAAGCGCTACGGCGTGGGGATAGAAGACCAGCGGATCGACTTCAACTCGTTCGCCGTGGAGGCAGGCTACTGCGACGAGCTGGTGCCTGACGGCCGCGGTGGGGAGGAACCGCGCTTCCGACTCGACTATGTGATCGACTATGAGGCTTCATCGCTCGATGTGATCGAAGACATGTTGGCGACGTTCCGTGCGTACTTGCTGTACACGGACGGTAAGTTGCGTCTGAAAATTGAGAAGAGCGAGGCCCCGGTCCACGCATTCACGATGGACAACATCGTCCCTGAATCCTTCTCCTACTCCAAGGCGAGCCGCAAGGACATTCCCAACCGGGTCGTCGCTGAGTGGGTCGATCCTCGGGCCGACTACGAACGTGTAGAGACGGCCTATGACAACGAGATCGACCAGGACCGTCGGGGTGAGATCTACAGCCGTACCGTTACCCTTCTGGGCGTCACACGGCCCGGACAGGCCGGCCGCATGGCGCGGTTCTACCACGACAGCGCTTACTGGGCCAACACGTTCTGTGAGTTCCGGGTGGGGATCGACGCGCTCCACTGCGAGGTGGGCGACGTCGTGCAGGTGTCCCATGACGTTCCTGGATGGGACAAGAAGCTCTTTAGGATCCTCGAGATTGAGGAAGGCGAGGACGACGAAGCCATCCTGAGGTGTCGCGAGTACGCGCCAGCCATCTATCATGACCGGGGTGTGGTGTATCAGCCGGGCAAGCAGACGACACTGCCCAATCCGGTAGCGGCGCCACCTCATGTGGAGAATCTGCACGCCTTCTCGGCGACCCGTCGACTAGGCGACGGTACCACGATACCGATCATCCGGGTCACGTGGACCGAGCCCGCTCACGCGTTCTACGCAGGCGCCGTCGTATACTGGCGCAAGCAGGATGGCCCAGCATGGCAGAGAAGCCCGCTGGCTGAGGCCCCAACCTACGACATCGCCTTGACTGATCCTGGAGACTATGAGGTGCGGGTAGTGTCCGAAAACCGGGGAGGAATCCGGTCCGCGTTTGAGATGGCACCATCGATCCAGGTCAGCGTCAATCCGGTCGTTCCCGATAACGTGACTGGGTTGGTAGCGGACTTTGCCACCGACGACTTCGTACTCGCATGGGAGCCGACACCGGGGGCTGCAGCGTACCGTGTGCAAATCCTGTCAGGCAGTTCGCTGCGTCGGGAGACCACCGTAACCGGCAACTCCTATCGATACACGGTGGCCGACAACCGATCGGATGGCACTCCTCCTGCGAGGATCCTGACAGCCCGTGTCTGGGCCGTGAACGCCTTTGGCATCGAGTCTTTGCAGGCTGCGGAGGAGACAGCAGAACACCCAGTACCTCCGGCACCAACGGGTGTCTCAATGACGCGCGATTTTCGTGGAGTGGTCGTAACGCACGATACTTCGCCAGGAGCCGCGGGGTACGAGGTCCACGTCAGCACAACGCCGGACTTTACGCCCTCGGAGGCCACCCTGCAGGGGAGCGGAGACAGTACCATATGGACCATCCCCAGCCTCGCGCCGGCTGAGGACCCAGAGCGGATCCACTATGCAAAGGTAATTGCCTATGATGCGGCCGGGCACAAATCTGAGCCGAGCGCAGAGGTGAGCTCGCCGCCTGGGCGCCTTGCAGACATAGATGTGCCGGATGAGCTCATCGTGACGCGCATGATCCGGCGTGGTGCCATTACCGACTTCATCAATGCAGAGGCTAACGACCTTGTTGAGACGGACTCCCTGCAATATGTGCAGATGCCTGACATGTCGATCCAGGTGCCAATCGAAGGACCGTGCCTTGTATGGTACGCCTGCCTTGCTCCGGTTGACGGCATGTTCGATATC
>JAKOVB010000015.1 GCA_029782295.1 Pseudomonadota bacterium | reverse complement strand
TTGGTTCTCCTTTTGGTGAAGTTCGCTATGAGCGCACTCTTTTCCGCAACAAGAAAAGGAAGGTGCATGCATACTTAGCTGATCGGTTGGTGGGATACAAGCCTCATCAGCGCCTGGATAGCCTGCTAGAAGCGGATTTGCTTGAAGAGGCTGTTGACAAGTCATACGCCAAGGCGGCACGGAGTCTTGAAAATGTAAGCCTTGGATTGTACAGTAAACGCCCCGAATGGACACAACCCGAAAACCTAGATGCTTTATTCATCGGCATTTCCGAGATTGTGGATAACTCAAACCAGAGATCGTGTAGGCACAACCAATGTGCATAAAATGGTTGTATTATGTCGATATCTATGATATCATATAGATGTCGGTGCACTAAACTGGCTATTGGTGGCGCATGGTCTCCCCCCCAGGTCCCCTGAGGGAGTCTGGGCCTTCATCTAGGATCCGTGGCGGCCTTGTCGGTGAACCGGGAGCTGGTTCAGGCTGCCGCTAGAAACATTGAGCAGATGTTTGGCAAGGATCCCTTGGAGATCACCGAAGGCGAGTGGCGCCAGTTTAAGGAGCTGAACCCCAAAACCGCGGAATGGCTGGAAAAAGCCCTGAAGATCTAAAATGCTGCCATCCATTGGCTTTCTAACCAGCATGCTCACTGGGATCATGGCCAAAGCAGGCATCGCCCAGCTCACCAAGCACGGTTACATGCCCCAGGCCACCTACATCAAAGCTGCCCTCAGAGCACTCAAGGAGGATGATCTAGATCAAGCCCTCGACAGCTACCAACTGGCAGTGAAGAGGTGGCGCCCCTCCCAGCGCAGCGAAGTGGCTGCGGAGATCATCGCCAGCGCCATTACCGTGCGCATAGGCAAACTGCAAAGCCGCCTGGAGGAACTGGATGCCGTGCTCAATCCGCCCTGGTTCTCCAGGCAATTTTGGCGCAACCTCCTGCCCAAAAACCGTGAGATGCTGGAAGAGCTGCGCAAGGAGCAAGAAGGCTGCCAGAAAGCCATTGAAGTCCTCAGGGGCCTGCTGGATCAGCTCAAGGAAAAAGGTTAGAAAAGCGCGAGGAGCCCTCGCGCTTTTGCTTTTCGCACCTAGAAACTGGCCTCCAACCCCACTTCTAAGGTGATCCCCCTGGCCGCTCCTCCCGTCTGCGTAGAGCGCTGCAGCTGGTACCAGCCAGCAGAAGCGTTCAGCGCCCAGCGCTCGCTGAGGCGGTAACCCATGCCAGCCTTGAGGGTTAGTTTCAGTTCCTTCAGATCCTTGGCCCCTCCTTGGGTGGTGGAGGAGTTGAGCACGATCTCCCCAGTTGCGCTCAGCCGTTCACTAATCTTCCAGTTCAGCACATCGCGCACGGTCAGGGTTACCCTGCCGCTTCCCTGCAGGGCCGTGGATGAACTGCGGGCTAAGGTCACAGTGCCCACGCTGCTTAAACCGTCTTTGATCAGCCACACCAAGCGGAATGTTCCCGTAAGTGTATGGGTAGATACGCTGCCCAGATCCGGGCGCTGTGCTTGCGAGCGCTTCCAGCGCAGATCGATCTGGGGCTTGAGCTTCTCCCCCAGCGCGAAGCCCAGGCTTCCGAAGAGTTCCGTATCCAAAACCGCCTTGTCGGGATGGAAATAGACAGTCTGTTTCACATTGGCTCCCCCGCTGACCTTCAGGTCCTCCTGCGCACCCGAGACACTTCCCTGTACTTCCCAGCTCCTTCTAGCCTGGCCCGCGAAGGGGAGGGTCTTTTGCCATTTGAGCAGCACCGTTGGGGTCATCTCCAGGTTGCTGAGGGAAACCTCGGGAAACACCGCCTTCACTTCCGCCAATCTTTCGTTGAACTTCTTGAGCGTGGCCATGTTGCTGCGGGCCACCTGCCTGTAATGCGCCCTCAGCTTTACTGAACGGACCTCCCCGTTCCACTGCGCCGTGAAGCGGCTTTCCGTAATGCCGGAAACATGGTTGCCGCCCCCAGGATCCACCGTCTTCACCGGCCTGCGGTAGCTGGCTGAAGCGGTGAATGATTCCAAGGTGAGCTTGATGTCCCCACGCCAGGTATTCTGCACGTAGGAGTTCTCCACCCGGCGCAGATTATCGCTCTTAACCCGTTCGTATTTTCCGCTCACGCTGAGTTTGCCCTCCAGAAAACTGCGGGAGGCGCCCGCGGTTAAGACCTGCTCCCGGCGTTCAAAGCCCGGTGCCGGCTGATCGTCGATCTGTGACTGGGTGTAGGCCACATCCAGCTTAGCGCCAACGTCTATGCTGCTGGACACTGTACTCATCACCTGCAGCACTTCCCGTTCTGGCTTTTCTGTACCCAGGCCCTGGTAGGTTCTGGTGAGAGACCGTGAATGCTCTGCCTGCAGATCCACCTTTGGACCCAGGGACCACTGCGCTCCCACCGTGAGCTGATCGCGAGCCTGGCGAGACGTCTGCCCGATTTTGGTAAACCCGGGCTCCGTCTTTTCCCAGCTTCCGTACACACTTCCCTGGTCCAGATCGTAACTCACATTGGTTCGAGCTGCGTAGCCCACGGCAGTGTGCCCTTCCCGGGGCAGATCCACATAACGCCGGGGATCGGCTGCGCCAATCTCCAAGCTGCGGCCGTCGTGGGCAAACACTACTTCAGGCGTGAGTATTTCCAAAGCAAAGATCCCCTGGGAACCTGCAGCACTCCCCGCCCAAAGTACCTCCAGACCGCTGTGCTTAAGCCCAGGCGCACAGCCCAAGGCGGTAACAGCCAGGCCCTGGGCTGCTTCCACACTGCCCAGATCCTCTCCATTCCAGAAGTAGAGGCCCTGGGAGCTGCCCACCCAGAGCAGCCCGTCCCAAACCGCCAAGGCCAGGGCATCCTCCCCAGTGGGCAGCTCCAGGATCCGCTGCCAATCTCCCGTTTCACTCCTGGCGTAAACCCCCTTGGGCCCAGCAGCGAAGGTTCGTATACCGCGGACAGCTTTCTCCGCAGACCAGAGGGCCGAGATGGGTTCGGCTAACTCCACTTCAAAACGGCTGCCCCGCAGCACGGAGATCCCCTGATCGGAACCGACGAAAACGAGGTCCTCCATTGGGTCATAGGCGATCTGGGTTATGGAGTTACTGGGCAGGCCGGACTCTTTCCCGAAAACCTGCCAGCTTTCCAAATCGGCCAGGTCAGCCCAGGCCACACCTTTGTCCCCGGTGCCCACCCACACCGCCCAGGGTGTCACGGCCACGGCGCGGAGATCGCCCGAGGGCAAGCCAGAAGAAGCATACAGCCTCCGCCAGTTGCCGGCATAGTCAAAGGGGTTCTGCCCCGGAATGGTTGGACCCAAACTAAAGCAGGTGAGCCCATCTGCCGTGGCCAAAAAGAGAGTCTCGCCGGTGCTCGCGGCCCCCCGCACTTCATAGGCGGACAACCCTGCACCCACGCCGTAACCCTGGAACAAGTCCTGGCCTGCGCTGATCCCATCGTGATGGGCGAAGACGATGAAGTCTGCCAGTGCGGCGATGGCCGTGATTTTGTTGGCGGCCTGCAGCTTTTGGTTGGCGTCAAAGGGAAACTGATCGTGGCTGATGGCCAGATCCCCGCTTACAGAAAGACCCCCACGGCTGTAGGATCCGGAAAGCCCCGCGATGGTATGGGCGTTAGGCATGGTGGCCGTACTGCTCGGGGGAGGGCCCGAGAGGGGATCCTCGGCGTACCGCACGGCCTCCAGATTCAGCCGTAGGCCCTCCAGCGGTGTCCAGCCCAGGGAAACCGCGGCGGCATTGGCTTTGTAATCGGCCATCTTTCCAAAGGGCCCCCGGAAATACTCGTACTCCACGGTGATCACATCGTCCTCTGTTAAGCTGTGGAAGATCATGAGTAAGCCCAGCTCGTAGTCGAGGGAGTAATCCACGTTCCTCTGGAGGAGATCCTTGTTGAGGTAGACCTTTTCACTCCCCTCCACAATGGCCAGGCCCAGGTTGAACACCCCCAGGGCAATGTCGTAGTTGTAGGTGATGCGGATCCCATCATAGGAGGCGAAAAATCCCGGGGGAAAGTCAAACTCCACCAAGCCCACCTGGTAATGCACCTGGTACAACAGGCCAGGCTCGATCTCGGCGGCGAAGAAGCGGCCTGCCCGGCGGATCTCCACTTCCACCGTTCCCGGTTCGATGTTCACCTGCCCCAGATCGTAGAGCCTCCGCCGTTCATAGCTGGCCGCGGGCACGTCCAAGACCAGGGCAGCTTGGTCCCTCCCCGCCGCCACAAACAGATGACGCTGCAGCAGATCTTCTAGGAACTCCTTTTCCGTACTGCTGCCCAGCGTAAAGGGATAGCGCTTCTGCCCTGGGCCCACCAGCCCCTGCTCCTCGTTGTACTCCTTGATCAAAGCCAGAATCTGGCTGCGTAGAAGATCCCGGATCTCCAAACGCAGGGCCAGCATTTCCTGGTCCGAAGACACGCCGGCGTACTGTTCGGGGTCCAGGGCAATCATCCTGCCGGAGTACAGACCGGAATCCTCCTCCGACGGGCTGTACAGGTACCCCAGGCCCCACAGCTCCAGAGTCTCCCGGAGGGTTCTCCCCTCTAACTCGGCCTGATCCGCGTAGCGCAGCCAGGCCCCCATGAAATCGGGATCGAAAGCCTCCTCCAGCACGAAGAACTCCAGGCCATCCAGGGAGGACAGGAAGGATTCATCACCCGGGGATGGGCCGTAGGGTCCGCCTGGTTCGTAGAGGATGGTCTCCTGGGCCGTGGTGCCGCGGAAAGTCTTCTTAGCTGCCACCCCCTGCACCCGACCCAGGGCCGCGCCAATGTCTACCTTGGGGTAAGCAGCCGCCAGCTCAATGCCCCGCAGACGTCCTGAGTAGGCTGCGTAGGGGTTGTTCAGCTTGAGGGAAAGCCCACCAAAGCGCGCCGAGTACGGGTCCTTCTGCAGCCTGATCTCCAGCACCTGCAGGTAATCGCCCTTCTCGTTGTCCAGATCCGCCGAGATGGATAGGCCCGAGGCAATCTCCCCGTGCACCTTGAGGGCAGTTCTCTGCCAGAGATCGGCCTGGCCGGGAGTGAAGCCCGTGCCCAAGAGGGCTGCCCCATCTCCCCAGGCATACTTGAGCTTGAGCTGCACGCTGCCATCAAA
Source organism: Pseudomonadota bacterium (assembly GCA_029782295.1). Classification (GTDB taxonomy): domain Bacteria; phylum Pseudomonadota; class Gammaproteobacteria; order Burkholderiales; family Methylophilaceae; genus CAIJXJ01. Next base: position 10,927 of record JAKOVB010000015.1, on the reverse strand, counting down.
CTCCAAGGAGGGGCCCTGTTTTTCCTCAGCTTGGCCCACTGCCAGGCACACAAACAAAACCATCAGCACCGAAGCTAGATAATATGCCCCTTTTTGCTTAGCAAAATACATGGTCTACCCGCCTCCCAATTTAGCCACATGGAGAAAGCCCGCAGCCGGCTTGTGCTGCCGCGGGCTTTTCCCCACACTCTGCCTCTAAAAGGCTATGCTCAAAGAAATCTTGTGGCTGTCCGGCAGGTGCCTGTGGTGCACGTAGGCATAGTCGATCCGGAAGTTCTCCAAGGCAAACCCGGCGCCCATGGTGAGGTAGGATTCCCCGCCAAAGGATCCCCCCGCCCGCAGGGCCACGCCGCGCAGCACGTATTCCAAGCCAACTCTGCCTGTCAGGCCGTCTTCCATTACCGCATCTGCTGCCACCAAGATATTTTCCATGGGGGTGAAGGACACTCCCACGCCAAAAGAGCGTTCAAAACTGTCTTTCAAACCGCTGGCGTAGCTCACGCTGCCGAACAGGTTGCGGCCCACCAAGCCCACCAGGGCTTTGCCCTCCAGCAGTTCATAGAGGATACCCACATCGGCGGTGAAGCCGCTCCCCGAATTACCGGGCAGGTCTTGGTTGTAGTACTTGAGCGCACCTCCTACGCTGAGCCCGGAGAACACGGTCCGGCCGTAGCCGGCAATGGCCGCGGTTTCAGACACGCCGAACTCGCCGATGGGGTTGCCGTATTCATCCGTTTCCTCGATGCCCGAAGAACCGAAGCGCAGCACTGCTGCCCCCAGGTTCATGCCCGCAGCACCCAGGCCGAAATAGCTCCCCGCTCCGTATTGATTGCTGTACATTGAGGTGAGGCTGAACTCCTCCAGCCTGCCCAAGCCCGCGGGATTGTAGTAGATCACCGCCGCATCATCGGCCACGGCAATGTGAGCTCCACCCATGCCCAAGGCCCGGGCGCCCAGCCCCAGGCGCATGACGGCTGCCGTGTCTGTGTAATCCCCTTCCGCACAAACGGGTACAGCCGCGAGCAGGACCACGAGCAGAACGGCCGCCAGCATCATTTTCTTGCCCATTGTCTCCCCTCCTTAGGAACATCAAAAAAGTGTATGGTTAAGAGCTGGGCTGCCGCCTCGGCAGCCCAAGCTCCAATTGCTTATCTGCTGACCACCAGCCGACCTGTTTCGGATCTGCTGCCTCCGGCTATGGTGAAGTAGATGTAGACGCCGTTGGCCACGGGTGTACCGCCGGACTGGAGATTCCATTCATGGCTGTGGGCAGCCGCGGAGAGCTGCGCTGAGTAGACCAAACGTCCGGCAATGCTGTAGACATACAGTGTTCCATCTGTGGGCAGGTCGTAGAAGAACGTCACCATATCGGAAGCCGGGTTGGGTGCCGCGGTCAGTGTTTGCCGCAGGTAGGCCACGATGAACTCGTCGCTGATGGCTTCTGCCGAAGCTCCCCACGGGTCAACTGCCGTGATCCTCAGCACATATCTGCCGCCCGCAAGCTCAGAGACATCCCAGAGGAATTGTCCCGTGTTCTGCACGGTGGCGATTTGCTGCCAATCTCCATCGGGCAGCGCCCTGTACTCCAGAGTAATCTCCAGGTCATGGGCATCATCAGCGTCCTCGGCCCTCCACTGGACAACCTGCTCACCCACGAGCACTTGCCCTGCCGTGGGCCTGAGAATAGTCACTTCAGGTGCCATGTTCACTACCTCAATGGTCTTGGCTGCTGTGGCTGTCAATCCGCCGTCGTCTGTTACGGTGAGGACGATCTCGTATACCCCAAGCTCGGTGTAGCGGTGCGTTGGATGCTGTTCTTCGCTCTCGGCGCCATCTCCGAAGCTCCACAGCCAGGCCACGATCTGGCCGTCGTCCGTGGACTCATCGGTGAACTGGACCACATCCAGCCTGGTGGCAGGCGACGGTGCGAAGGTGAAGTTGGCCTCTGGCTGCTGATTGCGCAGCACCACCGTGATCTCACGCTCCACAGAACCGGCCAAGTTGTCTTCGTCGATCACCGTCAGCTTCACCGTGAAGGTACCGGCGGAACTGAAGCTGTGTACGGGCTCCCACTCGGAGCTCGTGGTTCCATCCCCGAAGTCCCAGAAGCAGGCTGTGATCTCCGTGTCGTCACTGGACTCGTTGATGAACTGGACAGCTTCTCCCACGCCGGGCTCCTCAGGCTCGAAGCGGAAAGCAGCCTTAGGTGCGGCGTTCCCCACCTGGATGGTCTTGGTGGCCGAGGCCGTGAGCCCGCCGTTGTCCGTCACCGTGAGCGTGATTTCGTAGGTACCCATTTCCGTGTAGCGGTGCTCGGGATTCTGCTCTTCGCTCTCAGTGCCGTCGCCGAAGTCCCAGTGCCAGGCCACGATCCAGCCGTCGTCCGTGGACTCATCGGTGAACTGGACCACATCCAGTCTGGTGGCGGGATCGGGTGTGAAGCTGAAGGCTGCCGTGGGTGCTTCGTTGATGATGGTGAATTCGCCCGTGATATCCTCGCTGAACCCGCCAGAGGGATCGGAAGCGATGATCATGAGGCGGAAGTTGTCGCCAGCCTCGCCCACTTCCAAGCTGTTCCACTGGAAGGAGCCGGTGTTGGCTAGACCAGTCGCGATTTCGTTCCACTCCACACCGCGGGTCCAGAACAGATCGATCAGCAGGTCGTCGGCAGCGTCATCGGGATCCACCGCGGTCCATTTGATTTCCGTGAGGCCATGCAGTTCATCGCCGGCCTGGGGATCGAGTATGGTCACCTGGGGAGGTGCGTTGACCTTCAGGGTCACGGGCACCGCAGCGAAGGGCCGGAACGGGTCGTTAGCCGCGACGTAGAGGTAGAGCGAATAGGTTCCAGCTGCTGCCTGAGGTGAGCCGATGGTCAAGATCACATCCTGGCTGGAGCCGGGAAGCAGGTAGCCCGCATCCGGGTTCACCCGCAGGATGGAACCCACAGGTGCAAAGGCTACAGCCAGTTCGTTTTCGATGTAGGCGGCGTTGTACACCACCTGCAGGCCGTCTGTACCCGTGGCATCCTCGATACCCACCGTGGCACTGGTGAGATCGCCGACCATATCCAGGTACTGGTAGATGATGGTTCCATCGGGATAGAGCAGCACCTGGAAGGTATAGGCAACGCCCGTCTGGGCCCAGCGGCCTACTCCCTGGAACTGCACGATGAAGCGGTCTCCTTCTGCGTCGTAGTAGTAATAGACATCTCCGGCCGTACCGGGATCCAGGTCATCCCAGAACACGGCGACCAGATCGTTAGGTGCCGAGGGATCCGGGATGGGCGTGTTGTTCCAGACGGACGAGCCGCCAGACTGGAAGGTGAGGTAGCCGTTGGAGCAGACCTGCACTGTGCGCTTCAACTCACCGTAGAACGGGAAGTCAAAGGGCAAGCTCACCTGGCGCTGGGATTCATCGGTCAGGGATATTCTGGTACCCACTGCACTGATGTCAAACCAGTCAAACACAGGTCCGCCAGCCTGCTTGCTGTCGATCCAGATGTAACCGAACTGATCCGGGCCGCCTGCCCCTGCCCCGGCATAGCCGTGGGGTTCAGCTGCGTAATCTCCCTTCACAGGCTCGGAGGCGATATACCGCATCCACTCGGGGCTCCCGGCAAAGCTGGGCATGGTGGTGATGGAGAAGTCCATGGCCGAGTTGCCGCTGTTGCTCACGGTGAGCACCTGCTGCATTTCCTCTCCTACCTGGACTACTTCCTCGAATTCTTCTGGATAGATGCCCAGTACAGGCAGCCAGGCTACGGTAATGGTGAATTCCTCCACTACTTCCACTTCGTTGGCGTCCAGGACATGGAAGGATGCCTTATACGTACCCAGTTCGCTGTAGACATACTCGCAGGTCAGGGCGTGTACAGGCTCTGAGCCATCGCCGAAGTCCCACCAGAAATCCACGATCTCAGCGGCGCCCGGCTCAACCTCGGCTGCAAAGGCCACAGTGAGCGGGGGTTCACCGATGGTGGGTTCTGCAGAAGCCTCCACGATGGTTGGACCCGGCTCGATGGTGATGATCAGATCCACGTAGAGCTGCGGATTCTCTGGATCGTTGGTTGTGATCACCAAGTGCTGCTCCACCACGCTGCCAGGCTCGCCCAGGGCAGCGGCATCAATGGTGACTGTCAGCTCTTGGGTTAAACCCGCCTCCACCGTACCGCGCTTGGGTTCAACCTCAATGCCCTTAGCCAAAGGCATCTCCGTATTGACCAGGTACACGTAGTTGTCTTTCATGGAGGTCACCCAGAGGTTGCCGTCGCTGTTCAGGGCCAGACCGGCACCGCTGTAGTCACCACCAAAGGGATGGGGTACTTGATAGACAACGGCCAAAGCTTCCAGATCCAGGGCATAGATCATATCCGGAGCACTGTTGGTGGTTACCCAGAGGATACCGTCTGGATGCCAGGCCAAGCCGGCGATGGAAACTGGGAAGCTCCAAGCATCAAGTACGTCCCCGGGATTGGAGTAGCTGGGGCCTGCTACCTTGTAGATGATGTCTTCGTTCCAGCCGCCGATGTAGAAGGTGTCTGTGTCGGCATCGTAGGCCAGACCGCGCTGGGAGACACTGGTCCACATACCTGACGTAATGGACATGACCACTGCACCCGTTGCGGGATCCAGGGCGTAGATGCCGTTGTCGCCTCCCACATTCACCTGCCACATCAGGTTCCGGTTAGGATCCCAGGCCATATCGCCGTTCCATGCTCCTACCCACGGAGTGCTGAAAATGCTGCCGGTGTGGGCCCCTGCTGGTGTGAACAAGTGGTTGTTGAGGAGCTCCGGATCGGAAATCCAGACCCGGCTGTCGTCAAAGCCGGCACCCCAAGGTAGGGACACTTCGCTGGATACAGGCCAGGAGGTGACCACATCTCCCACGGCACCGGGTCGCACGTTGGCTGCGATCCGCTCCACCAGTCCCGCATCGAAGGCTCTGTACAAGCCCCGAGCACTGGACGCCAGGGGATCGCTTACGGTGCCAAGGCGCTGGGGCAGGGCAATCACTGGAGCCAGCCCGCCGCGGACATCCACGGCAAACTCCAGAGCCGCATTGCCCTCTGCGTTGCTCAAGACCACTGTCTGAACTGAGGTTTCCCGAGGATTGAGGGTGAGCTCGATGATGGTAGGCTCCACCGCTGCGTGGGGCAGCCATGTTACCTCGATCTCAACACTCTCCTCCACTCTAGCCCCGCGCTCATCCTCCACGAAGAACACTGCCGTGTACAGGCCGGGTTCGGTGTAGGTGTGGGTGGTTACTGGCTCAGCAGAGCTGCCGCCATCGCCAAAGTCCCAGCCAACACTGGTCACTGGAATCTCGGGAGCTTCGTAGACCGCCTGGAAGTTCACTTCCAGCGGGGGCTCGCCCATTACCGGATCGGCACTCACTGCCACAATCGCCGGTGGTGCGGGAACGCTTAAGGTGACTGGCACCATGATCAGGGGGTTCTCCCGATCGTTGGTGGTGAGCACCACCTTCCCGGTGTAGGTGCCTGCACCCAAATCTGAAGTGTCCACCTCGACCGTGATGGGCAGCGACGCACCCGCGGGCACGCTGCCTTCCCTGGGCTCCCAGGTCAGCCAGCCGCCGCCAATGGGGCCGAGGCCGGTGTCCACCAGGTAGAGCATGCCAGTGTCCAGGTTACCAACCCAGAGATTGCCGTCGCGATCCAGCTCAGCCCCGATGCCCACGTAGTCAGTTCCCGCAGGATGGGGGATCTGGGCCAAAACCGCCCTGCTCTCAGGATCCACGAAGTAGATCATGTCCGGGGCGCTGTTGGTGGTAACAATGAGCACGTTGACCACGGGATGGTAAGCCAAACCGGCAATGCCCACGGCCATGGACCACTGCTCAATGATCTCCCCTGGGTTATCCCAGGATTCGCCCTTGATCTTGTAGATGATGTCTTCGTTCCAGCCTCCGATGTAGAAGGTGTCGTCGTTGGCGTTATAGGCCAGGCCGCGCTGGGAAATGCTGGTCCAGATAGAACCGGATATCTTGCCGACCTGCTCTCCAGTCTGGGGATCGATCTTGTAGATGGCGTTGTCGCCGCCCACATTGACCTGCCAGATATACCGGCCGTCGAAGGCCATATCTCCAGGCCAGGAGCCGCCAAAGCTAGCCACCCAGGATCTGCCGGTGTACTCCCCAGCGGGAGTGACCACATAGTCCATGGTGGGGGTGGACTCCACATCGGAGATGACGACGTCATTGCTGTCCAGGAGCGTTCCAATACCCCAGGGCGTGACGATGACCGCCGGGGCGTACCAGCTGGTGATCACCTCGCCCACACCGGCGGGAAGCCAGGGTGACCTGCTGGGATCAGCCACGGGAGCGAAGAGTCCTGCGGCCGTCCTGGCGTTGGCATCCTGGACCTTCTCTGGGGTCACCAGCCTCTCCAGCTCAGGCACTTTGTTTGCAGCTTCTCCGCTGCCGAAATACAGCGTTCCAGGGCCAGCGTTGCTCAGATGCAAAATGTCTTGGCCCAACTGGCCTTTGGCCAGATCAAACCTGAAGCTCCTGGGGGTCCAGCTGGCAGTGGCCGCTGCCTGGACCAACACCTGAACTTCCGTGCTGGCCTGGTAACCGTCGTTATCCACAGCAGTGAACACCGCTGTGTACTGGCCCTCTTGAGCATAACTATGCTGCGCCGCGAACTCGTGGACAGGTTCGCTGCCGTCACCGAAGTCCCACCACTTGTCGACGATATACCCATCGGGATCGGTGGCTGCCGCCACGAATTCGAACACAGTGGTTACCGGTCCCGTGTCGGGGCTGACGCCCGCTGCCGTGATGATGGGAGCAGCGTTTTCCAGTACCTCCACCGTCACGGGAACGAGGAGGCGGGGCTCACGGATGTCGTCGGTCTCCAGCACAATGGAACCCTTGAGCACGCCGCCGCCGATGGCGCTGAGGTCAATATCCACATCGAACTCTACGCTCTCGCCGGGCTGCACAACAGCCTGTTCCGGGTTAACGCTCAACCACTGGTAGGGATAGATCTTGATGGCCAAGCCATCTTCCATGTAGCCTGCTGTGTTGTGGAGAATCTGTAAGCCGTCGGTTCCAGCTGCGTTTTCGATGCCGATGGTTCCGTCCGCTGCATATGATGGTGAACCGAAGATCATCTCCTTGTACTGGTAGGTGATGCTGCCGTCGGGATAGAGAATGGCCTGGAAGGTATAGCTGCCGTAGTTGTAGTAACGGGGCACCTGCTCCCACTGGACAATGAAGCGGTCGTTGGCTTGATCATAGTAGTGGAACACCCCGCCGTCAGCCGGGCCCTGGGGCACGTTCAGGTCATCCCAGTAGACCGCCAACAGGTCGTTGGGTTCCGCTGTATAGGGAATGGGCCTGTTGGTATAAACACTACCGGAGGTGCCAAAGGTCAGGTAGCCGTCCGCGGCAACCATAACCTCCGTCTTTACATCGCCATAGAACGGGAACTCAAAGGGCAGATCCACCTGGATCCCGGAATCACCGCTGACGAAGTTCAGTTTGGTGCCAATGTCTTTAATCTCCACCCAAGCATACTCTGGGCCGCCTGAATCCCTGGAATCCACCCAGATGTAGCCGAAACCGTCTGGACCGCCGCGGCCCAGGGTGCCCTCTTCAGCCAAGGTGGCCGCTTCGGCCCTGATGTTCAGGGGGGCCACACCCACGTTGGTTACGGTGAGAACCTCATCGGTGCCGCGGTGCGCCCGCAGGACCAGCCAGATGCTGTCGGGCTCAACTTCCGCCTTGGGCAGATCCTGCACCACGATGCTGAGGCTTGCGCTGGCCACCAGACCATCATCGTCGGTGATGGTGAGCACCGCCTCGTACTCGCCCTCTTCCTGGTAGATGTGGACCGGGTTCAGTTCGCCGGTGGCCACGGGGCTGCCGTCGCCGAAGTCCCACTCCATGCTCACTACTTCACCGTCCACATCCTCCACCACCGCGGAGAACTGCACGGTAAGGGGTGCGCTGCCTGCCCAGGGATCAGCCGTGAGGCTCGTGATCCTGGGTGGAATGATGGATTTGGCGAACATGAAGGTATCCACTGTGACCACGGGATTCTCAGGATCGTTACTCTGGATCTCAATCATCGCCTGGTAAGTGCCCTGGGGCAAATTGTGGGCTGCAAAGGTAGCGGTGATCTCATCTGTGCCGCCAGGCTCAACGATGCCGGCCGTCTTATCCAGGGTGAGCCACCCGGGCACAAAGAACACGGCCATGTTGTCCTGGACGTAAGCTTCGTTATAGGCTACCTGCAGTCCATCGGTTCCATCACTGTTTTCAATGCCGATGGTGGCCTCGTTCAAGCGGGTGCCCTGCATCTCTTTGTAGTGGTAAGTGATGGTACCGCCAGGCGTGAGGGTCACCTGGAAGGTGTACGGGCCGCCACTGGAGTAGCGCGGTACGGTCTGGTACTGGACCACAAACTTCTCCTCATCGCCGTAGTAGTAAACACTGCCAGGGGCATTCTGCGGTTCCAGATCGTCCCAGAACACAGCGATGAGCTCATTGGGCTCGTTGGTGTTGGGAATGGAGGTATTCGTCCAGGACCCACCGGTGCTTCCAAAGGTCAGGTAACCGTTGGACGAGACCATTACGGAGCTTTTCATCTCTCCGTAGAACGGGAACTCGAAGGGCAGATCCACCCTTATGCCTTCATCCCCACCAAGATTCAGCCTGGTTCCAATCTCGGAAATCTCCAACCACTCCGGTACACTTACTCCCGGTTCGTTGGTATCCAGCCAGAAGTAGCCGTAACCATCAGGTCCACCGCTGCCCAGGGGCTTGTTGGTGTCCACCATTCCCACGAGCTGGACCATGGCGCGGTAGTTCAGTGCACCCAAACCGCTGTTGGCAATGGTGATGGTTCGGTCCTCGCTCTGGCCCCACTCCACGTAGGTTTCGAGCTCAGTAGGTTCCACGGAGATCACGGGCGGGTGGAAGACGCGGATAGTAGCTGACCTACTTACTTCCATACCCGTATCATTCAGCACGTGGAAACTGACGGTGAATTCTCCTTCTTCCTCATAGGTGTGCACCGCTTCATACGCATGGACGGGCTCGCTGCCATCGCCGAAGTCCCACCACACATCGACAATCTCGCCCTCAGTGGACTCGGCAGATGCGCTGCAGGTAACCTCCAAGGGAGGCGGTCCATACAGGGGCTCCACGCTGAAGGCTGTGATCCTAGGTCCTGCCACCTCCTGCAGTGCTTTGGCCAGGTTCAAGCGGCCGTTGGTGGCGACCAAGCCCTGGTAAGCTGGCTTTACGTCCACGGTGGACAGGATCACATCCTTGATCGTGGGAGTTCCCGGAGTCCAGCCGGGTGCTCCCTGGTAGAGGGGAAGATCCGGCCTGAAGGAATGGAGCAGGGCTGCCGTTCCAGTCACGTGGGGCGCGGCCATGGAGGTCCCATAGAAAAACGCATAGGCCTCAGTTGGTTCCACAGGAACTGGATCCGGCGGTACCGTGGACAAAATGTATCCGCCGGGGGCAAAGAGATCCACCGTTTCCACCCCATAGTTGGATGACCACCAATTGGGGTAGTCGGCCACCTCTTCGTTCTGCATCATGGCGCCCACGGCAATGATATTGGGCGAGTCATAGCTGGCAGGATAGTGCGGGTAGACATCGGTATCATACCCGTCGTTGCCTGCGGCGCAGACCACCAGTGCCCCAGAGGCCTCAATGGCGTCTTTCAGGGCCTGGTTGAAGCCGCCCCCGCCCCAGCTGCAGTTGATCACATCTACTCCCATGGCGGTGGCGTACTCAAAGGCCTTGATGGCATCTGATGTATAGCCGCCGGAGGGGCCCAAAAACTTCAGGGCCATGATCTGCACGTCCCAGTTGATTCCGGCGACCCCCATGGAGTTGTTGCTCACAGCTCCGATGGTGCCCGCGACATGACTGCCGTGCTCGTCGTTGAGATAGCCGTAAATGTCACGTTCATTGGGGTCAAACACCTGGTTGTTATCGGAAAAGAAGTTCCAGCCCCAGAAGTCGTCGATATACCCGTTACCATCATCGTCCACCCCAGGTGTTCCATTCCACTCCACTTCGTTCACCCAGACGTTCGGTGCTAGGTCCGGGTGATCAATGTAGCAGCCGGTGTCGATGATGGCCACCAAAACTTCCCCGCCTCCGGTGTGGAAAGGCCACGCCTCAGTGGCGTCGATATCCGCATCGTCCACGGGCTGGCCCCCTGGCATGCGGGGATCGATATATTGCGTGTTGTGGTTGTGCAGGCCCCACATCCGATCGAAGTAGGTGTCATTGGGGAAAAGGGGCTCGCTCTGCGTTTGCCCCGAAGGATAGCGGATATAGTCGGGTTCTGCGTAGAGAATCCCCGGCATCGCGCTGAGACGGGATATGGCCTCCTCCACAGAAACCCGCTCAGACAGCTCCACTATGCCCAGCCGGAGCCCGCTTGGAAACTGCGCGCTGGGCCGAAAGTCTACGACGTCTCGCAGCGCATAGCCTAAGCTTTCCAGGGACTCCACCGCAGCTTCTGCCGTGACTAGATCCGCAAAGCGCACCAAGATGCGCTGGGGGTGGTAAAGTTCTGGCCCCGTCTGCCACCCGCCGCGCTCTGGCTGGGCGTATCCCAAGCCGGAGAAGACTGTGAACAGGACGAAAACCAGAGTTAAGATTACTCCAAGCCTTTTCGTTCCACTGTCAAACATGTGCTGATTACCCTCCTTTACGCCAAGTGCTTAGCTACTGGCGCCTGGCGAAGCAATGAACTAGCTGGTTGATGTGGGCACTCCAGAGTGCCGTTCCTGATCCTCATCTATCACCCTTTCCATTCAATTTGTTGCCGACGGGGATACTCTGGGGGCTATCTCTGTTATTAAACACAGAATTCAGAATTCCTCCCTAAAGAAACAGAACTTGGCCCAGTGGCGAAAAAAGGACAAAAAAA
>JAKOVB010000184.1 GCA_029782295.1 Pseudomonadota bacterium | reverse complement strand
GGAGGATGAATCTATCCACTGTTGCGTTACTTCTCCACCTTATTGGGGATTGCGTGATTATGGAGTAGAGGGGCAGCTTGGGCTTGAATCTACGCCAGAAGAATATGTTACGAAAATGGTTGAGGTTTTCCGAGAAGTTAAAAGGGTGTTGCGTGATGATGGAACGCTTTGGCTGAACCTGGGGGACAGTTACAACGGCAGTGGTGGTGCCGGCGGAGATTATAGCAAGGGCGGGCTTAAAGAAGGGCAGCCCAAATATCCGGGCCGTAAGATAGCGACACTAAAACCCAAAGACCTAGTTGGTATCCCGTGGCTCGTAGCCTTTGCCCTGCGCGCTGATGGTTGGTATCTGAGACAAGACATTATATGGTGCCTTTCCGGCGGGACCAGGGTCTACGCCAAGACGCAGAAGGGTGAAGGGTCTATGCTCATCAAGGATTTGGTTCGGCTGGACCCGTCGACTGTGCAACTGTGGAATGGTCACAAGTGGACCCAGGTGCTTGGATGGTCGCAAACCCCAAGGCCGGATGTGACTTATGAGATCGAGTTGCGGAGTGGGGAACGCATTGGATGCACCGCCGGACACCTTTGGCCAACGCAACGGGGCAACGTCCGAGCAGATGAGTTGCGGGTTGGGGATGTCATTCAGACCTGTCGCCTCCCCGAACCGGAGAACCCAAAGTGGCCGGATGGTCTGGATGACGAGATCGTGGGATGGTTTGTAGGACTCTACATCGCCGAGGGGTCCCGGAGCGATGACACCATCCAGATTGCAGGGCATGCCGGGGAGACGGAGCGGTTTAAGCGGTTGCAGACGCTTGCTGAGGCATACCACGGCACTTGTCGGATGCACCGCACTGGCGGTAACTCGGCCACCATCAACCTGCACGGGCCGGTGCTGAACGGCATTATCGACACCTATGTGGCTGGTCGAACGGCACACGACAAGCATCTGCATCCTCGCTGCTGGCAACGGTCAAATGCCTTCCTTGCGGCTATTCTGAGGGGGTACCTGTCTGGCGATGGGCAATACGACAAGGCCAACAATCGCTACCGAATCGGATTCACTAACAACGACAACTGGGCGGCCGACCTGCGTACCCTCTGCGCCCGTCTTGGCTACTCGCTGCGACTCAAGCGTGTCCAGCACACGTCTGGCGGGAAGAAGTTCCCTGGATACCGTGGACAGATAAGGCTTGAGGTCTCTGATCACCACAACAACCGCACGGAT
>JAKOVB010000148.1 GCA_029782295.1 Pseudomonadota bacterium | reverse complement strand
GCCTTCACACGGCAGGGGTCACAGGTTCGAACCCTGTGCCGCCCACCAGTAAGAACAAGCATTGGCGCGGCTCTCGGGCTGATGCCACCTTTTTCAGCTAGTGCGTCCGAGCCTGTACGGCAGTATGTACGGCAGTCTGAACTGGCATGCTGGAAATCGTCGGTGCCATGAGTTAGCCCCTGCCAAGGGCATCGTAGGGGCCGGATCGAGGAAGCGACACCTCGCGCGTTAGGTTCACCGGCATCCGGTCATCGATCCGTAGACCAAGTCTCCGAGGCCGTTCAGTCGATACCACGCTCGCGTTCGACCCGGCATCCTGCCGGCATGCAGCTCATCATCCTGCCCGACTCCGGCGACGCAGTACTGATCTGGCCCGACGGCCGCGCGATCCGCATTCGCCCCGACGGGTCGACCGTCTCGTCGATGCCGGCCTTGACGGGGCCGCCCCTCGAGGTCGACTCACCGAGTCTCAGGTCGCCTCGATCAACTGCGGCCCCTCGTTCCGCGCATCGCTCACGTCACGCGACACCGGCCAAGCCCGCATGCCCTCGGCGGGCGCTGGCCGAAGCAGCGGCATCAGTTCCGGCATTGGCGTCGCCGGATCGAGCCAACCGCTCCAGGCCTCGGGCGCCAGGATCACCGGCATCCGGTCGTGGATCGGTTCCATCAGCGGGTTCGCGTCAGTCGTGACGATGGAGGCCGTGTAGAGCGGATCCTCCCGTGGCCCCCAGCGTTCCATCAGGCCCGCGAAGGCGAAGAACGGGGCGTCCGTCGGCGAGATGTACCAAGGCTGCTTCCGGGCTTTGGGGTCGGCCGGCGCCTGCCACTCGTAGTACCCATTGGCCGGGATCAGGCACCGCCGCGACTTGAACGCCGACCGGAAGGCGGGCTTCGTGTCCACCGTCTCGGCCCGCGCGTTGTTCATCTTGGCGCCGATCGCCGGATCCTTCGCCCAGCTCGGCACCAGACCCCAGCGCATCGTCCTGGCGATCCGGTCGCCGCTTGCGCCACGAAGCACGACCAGGATGTCGGCCGTGGGCGCGACGTTGTACCGCGGCGGCAGGCTCGGGACCTCGCGGGTGTCGAAGGCCTCGATCAGCCGGGCGTCGGGGCCGTAGAGGACGTAGCGACCGCACATGGGTCACATTGCCCAAGTTGCCGGTCTTTCGGCGCATCGGGTCACCACAGACCCGTCGTGCCACCTCGCCGTATCCGAAAGTACGCTTTCTGGAGTTGGCATCATTGCGTTCCTCAACAGACGACGACGCCCAGATCCCCACCTCCGGAATAGCGGCTCCCTCCGCGATATCGATGCTATGCCGGCCTTGCCCGTTGCGGGCCTACTCCCGCTCGACTCGCCAATGTCACATCGGCTCTGGGGCTACTCCACCTTGGCTCGACGCGAGCCGACCTTTGAGAAACGGCGAGATAGGACAACAAACAGAATTGTCGCCGACACCAAGACCGCTAGTCCCCAAATGCTTGCGCGATACACCCAACCGTTGTTGCTGACTGCCCCTTCGTAGACTCCGAGGGCCTCGAGCGAGACGACCTTTATCTCAGACTGGAGGTCAACGCCAACTGGGATTCCGCCCACCACGATGACCGAGATGCTGACCGACTCGCCAGGGCGCAACAAGCTGAAGTTGAGGACTCGACTCCTCTCACGTTCTTGGATCGACGTTGGTTCCAAAGTGGTTCCCAACTTCACCTCGGGAGTTCTTAGCGCGGACGGCGCATCTTTGAGACCGATCAATCTCGACAGCAGCAAGACAGGCACGGTTACTCGAAGGTCCTTCTGCGGACTCCTCCCGTCATTCCTCACTGTCACTCGGTACGCCATCCCGTCCGTCGTGAGGATTGGACCGTCGAAGGTGTATCGAAGCGCATCGGCGGGGAACAATCGCTCAAGCACCCAAGGTGTCGCGCCTGCGACAATCGCGGCGAGGCAAGCGCCAATCGCACCTAAGAAAAGTCGTATGAACTGGCCCCTATTCATTTTCGATCATTCCTGCCTCAACGCGCGTTGAACGCGAAATCAAGCTCGTTGCTACTTCGGAGCGTCGGGATAGCGCTGGGCGCGAGATCGCAGCGCCTCATACAACTGCGCCGGCCCCAGCAGGATGTCCTTCAGCCCGGCCCGAACCTTGTCCGAATCCAGCGCCTGCTTGCTCATGGTCCCATGGGCTGCCAGCGCCCTTGGCGGGTCGCGCGCCTCTGATTCTTCCCATGCCTTCCAGCACCGAATTGCCTCGGTTTAACGCGCTCGCCCCTTAGGCGTCAAAGCAAACGTCACGGCTATCTCCACGGACCTGTTCGCCCTGTAGGCATTCGCGGGATTGTCGGAATTCTTTACGCATGAGCGCGCGTGCCAGGCGAAGCGCCGCGTAACCTATTGGCCCAAAAGGATCGACCATTGGTGGCACGCAATTTGCTCTGGTCGAGGGGTCGAAAGGGAGAGACCAATGCAATACTTTGCATCTTCTGGAAAGGTGGTTCGTCGCTGGCTGCTCACTCTCGCGGCCACTGTCTTGGCTTTCGGCCCGCTCTTGGCGCAAGCTGGTGTGGTCAACTACCGCTTCGTTCTGACGGTCGACAGCATCGATGCTTGCGACCGCTCATCCCCAGTGCCCCTGCTGTCACCAGATTTCGGTTGCGGAATCGCAATCGGTGATGCTTTCACCGGGCGTTTTCAGATCGAACAGGATCTTGCGGGTTCGCCGGATGGACTCTACGACGTGCCGTTCAAGTCGATGTTCCTTCGAACTGGCGACGTGGAATGGGATCACAGCAAGCTGCCCGGTACTTGCAGCATCGCCGACCCCAATTGCCTGGAGATATACCGAAATATCGCAGGCCCCGACTACTTCACGAACACAGGAACGGGTTTCTTCGTTAGGGACGGCGAAATCGCTGGCTTCGCGGGCGGATTTGTTGGCCCCGGCGACGGATGGTTCATCGACTTTGACTACTTGTTCGGGTTGGGTGCTGGGCGTTTTGCTGCTCTCGCGCAAGGACCGTCACCGCAGTACATGACCGGAACCTATTCGATCCATCGAGTGTCCTTGCCTTCGCCGCTTGCGCTACTGGCGATGGGAATGCTTTTTCTGGTGGTCAGTCGAATGGCACCGCGAATCTCGAGCGCAAGTTCAGATCATCGCTGCGATCAGATCTCGACGCCTTAACGTTCAGCGTAGGGCCGGAGAGTTGGAACCACATTCGCCCTATCGGCTCGGTTTGCTCGGACTCGGTTTCGCCCGCGTGAGCGTCGCTTCGCGCAATCGCAATGTTCACTTGCTTCGGCTCGTGCGCGAACAGATCGAACAATTGATTGGTGCGTTACCTCCGACCTCCGCATATGAACATCGTCCTTGGTGGGGGAATCAGAGCGATCCTTCGAGTAGGCCTCAGGCGAGAGCGTGGATGTCGGCTGGGTTTTAGGTTGGCGCGGTACACCAGCAACGCGGCAACGGATGGGTTCGATTCGACCGGCGGTGACCAGCCCGCTGTAAGTACGCCGGTCGTACGGGGCCGATGCACATTCCTCTCTCTGGACATCGTCGCGGTGAGAACAAGTATCCGGATGGTGCGCGTAACCAGGTGAGACAGAGGGGACTCGGCAAATCCCTGACGGTCACCTTATCTTCGTGATGAAGAAGCCGATTCAGCCCACCTACGACCGAGGCATTCTTGGATGACTCGATCGACTAAAATGGATATCACATGCGTGGGGCCGCTCTAGTTCAGAATGTCTACGAATGGGGCGAACTTGACCGGACCACAAAAGTCCGCTTGCGAATGTCTAGCGGTCAGGTGGGCTTACGGTGTCGTGGCTATGTATTCGCGCAGTACGATGGCTGCGCGAGAAACACTTGTCTGAAAGGACGCGCGACCAAATCGATAATTCGGCTCGCCTTTTCAGATTGAAGCCAGTTTCTGCGCGGAGGCGGCAATATCCACTAGAACGGCCTATTGCAGGCAAAGTTCAAGACGATGTTCGCGCAAGGCAATCGAATTGCGGTAGTCAAACCATGAAGATAGGAAAATTTGCTATGCGTTTGATATTTACTTTAGTAGGCATCACCCTAGTTGCTGGGGGCTTGGGTGGGTGTGCAACTCAATTACAGGGAACGGGTGAGCGTCGTTTCTCTGCAGAACATCATGTAATGAAAAACTACTCGATCGGTGTGCCGCGCACTGTGACTGTTGGTGAGCCTATGGTGAAAGTGCAGGATTATTGGACAGAACGTGTAGAGTTCCCTGTAATGATTCCTGATCGAACGGTGACGATATCAGGCGGCGTGGTGAGAATAACGCTCAATGCCGGACAAAAATACCCCGTTCGGGGCATTTATGCCGCAGATGGTCATGAATACAGAGCGGTAGCGACAACGGATAACCCGGTTCAGCACCAAGCCGTGCTAGTCAATCAGGACGGCACACTACATAACCGAGTCATCGCCACAGGTCCGGGTATGAATGGGTACGTTCGAGTGGCCTACACGATGGACATCAGTGATCCCGCAGCGAAGCTTGAACCTGAGCGCGCGCAAGTCGTGAATACCAAGAACGGGTATGAAAACTTTGAAATCCTCTACACGGGACTTAGTTCCAACTCGACGAACCTCGCCTATAGAGAGTTCAGCCCTGAGGGGATGGCACGAGTGGCGTTTTTTCAGAATCTAAGCTACGAATCAGGTGCTAAGACGATCGCGTTCAAGCAATTTCGTATTGCAATCGATCGCGCTACATCCGAGTCGGTTACTTACACGGTGCTGACCGACGGTCGCTGAGGAGTTTCTTCTTACTGGCACATGGTTGCTTGGGAGATAAGTCGATACCCCCGATACCCATTTCGCGCCGATGCGCGCCGCGAGGGACGGCCGGTCAAGGTTGACACGCTCGCGCACGTGTCCATAGCCTCTGCCCAGAAACCTGCGCGGGCAGAGAACCGATGAAGCCCCCCTGTGCGTCGGCGCGTCGCCGGACTTTCTCACCGCTCCTGGCCCTCATTGAACGCACGGCACCGCGCCCCACCCTCGTCGGGTAGTCGGTGAATGAACCCATGGGCGTGCGGCAAGTCGTCGCGCCAGGCGCAGTAACCGTCGGACAGCCCTTTGAGCCGCTCCGGATTCCTGTACCAGCCTGAGCGCTAGTCTTCGGCACCTCGAGACTGACAGCGTGCGCCAGCGCCCGCGCCCGCCAAGTCGTCGCAGCTGAACGGGTTCGCGATTAGCCGCGGACCAAGTCTCACCCGCTCGCCGGGATCGACCGTCGGTGCTCGTCGCTCCCATTTGCCCACTCAGGATGGCCAGCCATTGACGCTCGGCTCGGGAAAACACGGCCCCGCGAACACGACAGGCTCATCCCCTGAGCCCACGCTCCGATGCAATGCAGGCACCTGCCGGAGACGCGACCCACCATTTGATTGCGTCTTCAGGTCGAAAGCCCGAACCCGTCACCGGAGCACCCGATGCAACGAGCCATCACCCTGGTCGTACTCGCCAGCTTCCTCGCCGCCTGCGCCAACTACCGCCCCGTCATCGACACCCAGGGCGTCGACCCCGCCCGCTACGCAGCCGACCTGCGCGACTGCCAGCAATACGCCCAGCAACGCGACCCCGCCACGCAGGCAGTCGCCGGCGCCGCAATCGGCGCGCTGCTCGGCGTCGCGCTCGCAGCCGCCATGGGCTCGCGCTACAGCCGCAACACCGGCGCCGCGATCGGAGCCGTGTCCGGCGGAGCCAGCGGCGCCGCCCACGGCGCCGAGTCGCAGATCCAGATCGTGCGCAATTGCATGGCCGGGCGCGGCTATCGGGTCTTGAATTAGGGAATCGGCGATGATGCGGCTCTCGCCATCCAGACCCGGCCATGGCCCAGA
>JAKOVB010000140.1 GCA_029782295.1 Pseudomonadota bacterium | reverse complement strand
AACCATCAAGCAAAAGGGCCTGATTATCCCACCGACAGTAATCAGCAGGACTGGCCGGGGCTGGCACTATATATACAAGCATCCCGGGTTTGAGTGCCGCAATTTCGCAAGCAAGATAGGCAAGACCATCCTGCCTAATGTCGACTTCCGGGGGGATGGCGGCCTGATTGTGGCGCCTCCCAGTAAGCATGTCTCCGGGCGATACTACACCTGGGCCATGGGGCCGGATATGGCAGATATCGCGCCGGCACCGGATTGGCTGCTGGAAATGATCCAGGAGCAGGCCAAAGCGGCTGCCGGCGGGGGCAGGACGTTGAGCAAGGAAGACTGGAGTAAAAAGCTGACCGAAGGCGAGCGGGACGTTGAGCTCA
Organism: Pseudomonadota bacterium; assembly: GCA_029782295.1. GTDB lineage: Bacteria > Pseudomonadota > Gammaproteobacteria > Burkholderiales > Methylophilaceae > CAIJXJ01. The sequence continues at coordinate 1,327 of JAKOVB010000140.1, read as the reverse complement.
CCCGCCGGGCAGGCAGCTTGCTGGCCAAAATGGGACCGGCGGAGGCCCTGACGATGCTCCTGGCCTGGAACAAGGAGCACTGTGACCCGCCGCTGGAAGAAGCCCAGGTAAAAAAAATCGTCGATAGTATAGCCAAGAAGCAGGCGGCTAAGCCTGCGGATCCGCGCGGGCCTGTCAAAAAAGAGACTGTGACTGTGTCCGAAACCGGCGCCCAGCTAGAGGACGGTAAAAAAGTAATTCAGCAGCTGACCGCCATGGCTAAAGACAAGCCCCGGGAAGTAGTCAAGTGGGCGCTGAGTGACCCTAAAAAAATTGGCGCCCTGGCTTTGGCTGCGCATCATAGCCAGGCTGTTGTTGAACTTACCTGGCAGGAGCTCCGGGATGCCGGGGTTTTGGGCCGGGATGTTGATGCCCTGCGCCGTGCCGTGAACCAGGAAAAAGCCAAACTCCGGCAAATCCGCCTGGCCAACCCTGACGAGAAACGGGAACTCATCAAAGTCTCCCAGGTCATCAAGCAGGCCCCTTGCCCCGCCGATGCAGTCATCCCGGAGGGGTGGCACCTGGCACCCAACTGCGTCGGTAAGCTAAAAACAAAAATCGGCCCGGCCGGGGAAGAGGAAATCGTCCTGGACGAAATCTGCCCAACGCCGGTGGTGATTACTGGGCGTCTCAGAGACATTGCTGAAGGCGACGAGTATACCCGCCTGGCCTGGCTCCGGGACGGACACTGGCAAAGCTACACAATCGAAAGGCGGACCCTGGCCAATGCCAGGAGCATCGTAGACCTCTCGGCTCTGGGGCTCCCGGTGACGTCAAGCAACGCCGCTGCCTTGGTGGACTACCTGGCGGCCTTTGAGGCGGCGAACATAAAAGTATTGCCCCGGGCCAGGATTACCGGGCGACTGGGCTGGGTGGGTAAAGATGGCAAAGACGGTTTTTTACTGGGGCGCCAGCTGCTTGCACCTGATGGTAAGACGGTCACCGCCCTAGATATCGACGAAGCGAAGCCCGACGAGTGGAAGGACATAATCGCTTTTCGCGGGGCTGACACTGGTGACGACCAGATAGCCGACGCCTACACCTCGGCTGGGACGCTGGAGGGCTGGAAGCAAGCAGTAGCGCCGATTGCGCAGTTTCCCCGGGCTCTGCTAGCGGTGTATGCCAGCCTGGCGCCGCCTTTCCTCAAAATCCTGGGGGCACCGAATTTCGCGGTTGACTGGGCTTATGGGACATCGACCGGGAAAACAACGGTGCTCCGGGTGGCGGCCAGCTGCTGGGGTAACCCAGATGAGCGCAGCCAAAACAGCAATTTGTATAGCTGGGATGC
>JAKOVB010000113.1 GCA_029782295.1 Pseudomonadota bacterium | reverse complement strand
TAGGGGAGGCCGGGACATGATGCCATACCTCACAGACTCCGGCCCGTGATCCTCGCACGCATCCGACACATCCTCCGGGTTGTGCGTGTCGTGTATCAGCGCCGGGAGGGTGCGTATCAGATTGTGGCATGTGTTGAACACCGCCAGCCTCGCTACCTCTACGCCCTGCTCATCGGTGTACGGCTTGAGATACTCACGCATCAACCGCCAGCCCGGTACTCGCCTGTCATCAGCCCGGATGATACCGGTAAGTCCGGCTTGCACCAGCAGCTCATACCCGGCTACTCCGGTGTCCTGTCGCCTGTTCCAGAGGTCAGGGCTTGCCACAGTGTAGTCGATGTGCTCGTGCGCCGGCGTTAGCTCTCTGATGCGCTTGGCAGCCTCCGACAGTATCAGATCCGGCTGATACAGCTCCCGGTAGATATAGCACCGCCCGGACTGATCCACCGCCCACCAGTAGCAGGCCGTGCAATCCAGCCCGTAGTCCAGGCTCCGGAACCGGCGCCACCAGCGCGGTATCTCGAATGGCTCCACCACGTGTATGTCGGGCCGCCACTCCTTGAAATATTGCCCCGCGAACACGCTCCAATCGCCCTCTAATAGCTGTCGCCGCACTATCTCCGGCTGTGCTTCGAGTCGTGCCCGGTAGCCGGGGTCACGCTGTTCCAGCACCCGGTTGTCTGACAGGAACGCCGGAATAAACAGATGCCTCTCAAAGACGCCCGGCTCCACTTCCACCTCGTGGACAACCTCCGGAGGGCCGGGATCTATGAATTCGGCCTGTGCCCAAAGGTGCCCCACGTTGCCGGGATTGCTTGCCAGGGCCATAAATGGCGTCACGCCGTCCCGTGTTGCCCTGTTCCGGGTGCGCAGATACCGATACTGAGAACGGAGGAACTGCGTGGCCTCGTCAATCAGCACGATGTCAAACTGCTGGCTCTGGTAGTTGTAAACGTCAGTCTCTTCTTTGCAGTGGCAAAACTGGAGGACGGAACCCGTGGGGAATGTCCACCGGCGCTGTCCGCCGTGCCACCGTGCCCAGCCGGACATCAGCTCGTGAGACCTCATGATAGCTCCGCCTGGCCCCTCTAGCATAGGGTACTCCCGGCGAAAGTAGCCAATACTTATGCCTGGATACGTTAGCCCTGCTACAATCCCGGCCATTAAAAGCGCATCTGACTTACCCCCACCGGCTGCCCCGCCATAGAGGATGACCTCTGCTTTCGGCTCAGTCGGCCCGCCACCGTCCCAGGGGTGCGACAGGCCACAGGCCCGAAGGAAGGACATCTGCCTTGGCTGTTGCGCCCATTCGATGGTTATGTCGGCCTTACGGTTACGCGCCACCATCCTCACCCTCACCCTCACCGGGGGGGATGAAGGCCACTGTTAGCGGCTTGCCACCGGCGCCGGTGAGTTCGGTGGATGTGCGCTCCTTGTATTTATCGGGCATGGCGCCTTTCAACAGGAACATCAACAAAGCGTCCGAATATCGCTTAATTGCGCCGCATTGCTTGCCCTGGTAGAATACGGGCTCCTCCACGCCTTCTACAGCCCGCCTCTTGGCCTCCGCCTCCAGGCGCTCCGCTGCTTGCTCCATAGCATCCTCATACGCTGCTGCATATACCGGATCTGCCTCCAGCCACTGATAGTGCGCGCTCCGTGCTATATCTGCGATGTCCGCTGCTTTTGTTACGTTTCCGGTATGTGCTAGGGCAGTGAGGAACGCCCGCTTTTTCGGACTG
>JAKOVB010000098.1 GCA_029782295.1 Pseudomonadota bacterium | reverse complement strand
CGAGGTCATCCACGCTTCGGACCAGAGCATTGTGCAGGCCGTCAAGCGGTCCGCCTTCATCCGGTGGCTGTTGAAGTTCAAGCAGCAACTCAAGCCCGACGATATGCGGCGTAACGTCGAGGAATTTTCGGAGCAATATTTGAGCATCGAAAACGAAACCGGCATTCTTCCGCAAGACGGCCGGTTCGATGTGGAGCCACTTCGAGATGTGGGGCAGCAGTTTGTTCCGTCTTCTCCGCTGCAACAACGGGTGGTGGAGCGGATTTACTCGTTTTTCCGGGTCAATGATGACATCGTTCAGGCTCGGTACGACGAAAACAAATGGCTGGCCTATTTCGAGGCCGAAGTTGCTCCGCTGGCTCAGCAGATGTCGGAGGAGTTCACGCGCAAGCTGTTTTCCCGGCGGGAGCGCGGCTTTGGAAATCGCATCGTCTTCGACGCCACCAGCCTAACGTTTGCATCGATGCAGACGAAGCTCGGGCTCGTGCAGATGGTAGACCGCGGCGCGTTGACGCCGAATGAATGGCGGCGTATTTTGAATCTCCCGCCAATTCCGGGAGGGGACCAGCCTATCCGCCGGCTGGATACTGATGTGGTTGATGATACTGGCGACGTTGAAGGAGGTGAGAATTAGCGATGCGATTCTGGCGGTTCTTGGCGAAATCCGATGATGAAGTAGAGCTCCGCATAGACGGGGAAATCGTGGATGACGACGACATCTGGCTGTATGAATGGCTTAGCATCCAGCATACGGCGCCAAATGCATTCCGGCAGGAGCTGGCTAAATACAAAGGCAAGAACCTTACCGTTTGGATTGACAGCATCGGCGGGGCAGTGTGGGCTGCGGCAGGTATTTACAACGCGTTGATGGAGCACCGGGGCCGAGTAACGGTCAAGATTGATGGCAAGGCGCTGTCCGCGGCGTCCATCATTGCCATGGCCGGCGACGAAGTGTTAATGTCCCCAGCGGCCGTAATGATGATCCACAATCCATGGGTCCATGCGGCCGGTGATGCGGCCGAGCTCCGGCACGTGGCGGGGGTCTTGGACGAGATTAAAGAGGCCATCATCAATGCCTACGAGATCAAGACGGGCCTGTCGCGGAGTGAAATTTCGAGACTGATGGATGAAGAAACATGGATGAGTGCCAAGAAAGCCGTCGAGTTGGGATTTGCCGACGGCATCTTGTATGCCAATGACGCCGAGGAGCCGGTG
>JAKOVB010000095.1 GCA_029782295.1 Pseudomonadota bacterium | reverse complement strand
ATTAGAGCTGATATTCCCCACCGGCAGGCTTGCATCACTCGTCTCTCTCTCCTCCAGCAGGCGCACGGAGACGAGCTGCTCTCCCTCGTAGGTCTGCTGGATTGATGTGAAAAACTCGGCGATCTTGGTCTGCCGACCAGGATGGGACCACCGGGTGATGGTCACGGTCTGCTTGACGACGCCCTGCACCGGCTCCGGTAGCTCCTTCGACCACTCGATCTGCGCGTTGCCCATCACAATCTCTCGGTGCAGCAGAACATCGCCCTCGCCGTATAGGTCGATGGTGAAATCGACGGCGTACTCGCCTCGCGCCGAATCCCCCACCAGCCGCAGGGTGTGGGCTGCCCTCACTACGTGCGTCACCACAAGCGACGGATAGAGCGGTGCAAACGACCCGTCAGACCCCGCCAGTTGCTCTCCCCACCATCCGACCTGATAGAGCAGCGCCTCTTGTTCGGTCTCGGGCATAAGCCGCCACGGGATGGAGTCCTCTAGCACCCACGAACCGTCTAGGGACGCCCAGCGATATGGTACCTCGGTAATGCCGTCGTACACCTGATCGATCCACGGATGGGCTGACTCGGTCGCTTGGGCAGTAATGGACTGGTCCCCTGTGGGATCGCTGTAATCGATGGTTACTTTCGCCAGGACGTGACGTTTAGGCGCCCGCATCGCCTCGATGAACTGATGACTGACAGGCAGCATCGCACATCACCTACTGCTCGATGAATGGGATCGTAATCTCTTCCCAATACCGCACCCCGCCCCGGGTATGCCAGGCGCTGTACGTGATGTCGCCGGTGTAGGCGATCATCGTCTCCTGTCGGCCCGCATCTGGGTACTCCACCTGCATGAATGGCTTATTAGCCGTAATGACGTCTAGGATGGTCCGCAAATCCGAATCCGACAACATGCGCCACGTAACGTCTACCCGCCGGATCCCAGCCCGCACAACCTCCATGACCATGCGGCCCGAGGCACTCCTGTTGCTCTTGGTCAAATCGAATCGCCCTACTCGCACTTCCGCGGGCTGGGAGACCTCGACTCCTGCTATACGAATCGTTGCCACCTGCTACACCCCCAAGGCCGGACGGATGACCACGTCCATCCCCTGCCGCTGGCCCTCACGGACCAGATGCGGCAGGATGAGTCGTGCGAACGTCGCGCCGTCGATGCGCAGAACGACCTCACGGTCGTCGCCGGCCGGACCAGGCCCGGAAGCTTGTTGGAACCTGTGGGCTGTCATCATGGCGTCGAACACCGCGGCCCCGACGCTCTCGGCAATAACGTTGTCGCGCTCCAGCGGAATGACCGCCTCCCGCCGGTGCCCCTCGCCGACCATCGCCAGCGTAGGCCCGGTCACGATGCCTCCCTGAGCGAGTCCGGTTACGCCCTTAAATGCGCCTACCGCCTTGGCTGCAAGCGCGCCGATGCCTGCGATGGCAGCTGCTATTGTCCCTGCAGCTAATACAGGCGCAGCGGGACCGGACCATGCGTAAAATGCCACGAGCGTAGTGTATGCCTGGGTTATGACCCCGCTGATTGCCGTCCCGACCTTTGAGAGTACGCTAATAATCCACGATCCGAGCGTGGAAAGCGCGTTTGATGCGGCTTGCGAAAGCTGCTGAACCAGGACGTTTTTGAGGACGCTCCCCATGCCACTGAGGCCGCTCTGAAACGCTTCGCCCATGGTCATGGAGCCGGAGATGATCCCATCGAACGCCTGGCCGAATACGCTCTGTATTCCGGTGCTAATCTGCTGCGCAATGGACTGAAATGCTTCGCCGAAACTGCCCATCTTGCCGAGAGCAGAGTCAGTAAAGTTGGCAACCCTGCTTACAATCCCCTGGCCCATCTCGCCGACTATGGCAACACTCTGGTTTTTCAGGATGTCAAACCACCCGACAGACTCCTTGACCATGTCAGGGATAATGGAGCCTCCGACGATGGTCTTATACATATTCCTAACCGAGTCAATGACGCCCGTGGTCCACGATTTAACCGAATCCATCGTCCTCTTTGGTAAGTCTCGAATCCATTGCACAATTCCGTTAGCCATGTCCTGGACTGCCTTAAGCGCCTTCGTCCCCATGTCATCGACCCACTTAATGACATCCTTTGCAAAGCCCGTTACAGATTTGACGGATGCGCTCACTGCGTCCGTGATGGGCTTCGGGATCTTGTCCCATATCGCCTTAGCAGTTTTGTGGATGCTATTCCAGGAGTCGTCTAGCCACTTGCTTAGGCCATCCCAAAGCTTCTGAGTGGTCTTCTCGATGCTGCCCCAGGTAGTGCCTATTGCGGACTTAATGCCGTCCCAAGCGGTTGCGGCTACAGCTGCAATTCCATCCCAAAGCCCCGATAGCGATTCTTTGATTGTAGTCCAAACAGCGTTAGAGGCCTTGCTGATGCTATCCCATGCGCTGCTGACGCCTGTGACAAGCCCATCCCATACAGTAGTAGCTACACCTGCGATTGCGTCCCAAGCAACAGACAAGACTGTCTTAATCCCCTCCCACGCAGGCCCGGCAACGGTCTTGATAGCATCCCATGTCCCCGTAACGATGGAGACTATTCCAT
>JAKOVB010000083.1 GCA_029782295.1 Pseudomonadota bacterium | reverse complement strand
ATACCTGCGGAATATCCAGAGCAACACCAGGGTGGCCATGATGGCGCCGGCCTGCACCACCCAAAACAAGCCCGGCTTTCCGTCCAAAATGAAGAAGTCCAAAAAATCCAACCCGGCATGGCCGCCCAGGAGGATGGAGGTAGCATCCCCCACCAGGGTGGCGGCGCCCTGCAGGTTGGAAGCGACGGAGATGGCAATGATACCGGGCACCGGCGATATTTTCAGTTTCCTGGCGATAGACAAAGCCACCGGGGCCACCATCAGCACCGTGGCTACATTGTCTATAAACGCAGAAATTATGCCGGCAAAGAGGGCCAGGAACACAAGGGCCCACTTGACGTTGGGAGTGTGCCGGATGAGCAGGTCTGCCAGTCTGGCCGGCATTCTCGACTCTATGAACAGGGTGACAATTCCCATGGTGCCGGCAATCATCATGATTACATTCCAGTCCACAGCGGCCAATACCTGATCCCGGGGCATAATCCCCAGCAGAACAAAAATCAGGGCGGAAGTCAGGGCTATGTGCGCCCTCCATCTGGGGAAAAGCAGCAGTGACGCATACGTTACTATGAACAGGACAATGGCGCAGGTTTTCAAAGCGATCCTCCTTTTTCGCGGTGCTAAAACTTGTCCAATCTAAAAAATTATACCTTAACCACCCTTTTTCATTCAACTTTTTGGTACAGGCTTTCCCCTTCCTGACCGGCATAAGCGTGAAGCTTTCCTTTTCCGGTATCCGTGCCGCCAGGTGAATGGAAAGGAGAAATCCGGCAGAATTTCTGCCGGATTTCTCCTTTTAACACCCACCGCGACCGTGCCCGGGACAGCCGGTGCGGAAACTGCAAATTCCTGCTTCAGTCCGTTTCCTCCAGGCGCCGGATCACTGCGTCCAGCCAACTTCCCTGCAAGTCCTCTATGGCGCCCCGGTCGCAGGCACGGGCAATCTCCGGGTCCAGGGGCAGGCGGGCCAGCACGTCCAGCCCCTGCCCGGCAGCTGCCGCCTGGACGCGGCTGTCGCCAAAGATGTTCGCTTTCTCGCCACAATGGGGGCACTGGTAGTAGGCCATATTTTCCACCAGGCCCAAGATATGTATGTCCATCAGCCTGGCCATTTTAACCGCCTTGGTCACGATGTCCGACACCAGCTCCTGGGGCGAAGTGACGATGACAATCCCGTCCACCGGCAGGGACTGAAACACTGTCAGGGGAACATCGCCGGTGCCGGGGGGCATGTCGATAAGCAGGTAATCCACTTCGCCCCATACCACATCGCTCCAGAACTGTTTGATAATCCCTGCCAGGATGGGACCGCGCCAGATCACGGGGTCGGTGGCATTGGGCAACAGCAGGTTTATGGACATTATTTTGATCCCCGTCCTACTCTCTGCCGGTAGCAAGCCCTCTTCGTTGCCTGCCGCCTTTTGCGTAAGACCAAAAATTTTGGGAATGGAGGGTCCGGTAATGTCGGCATCGAGAACCGCAGTAGCATACCCCTTTCTGTTCAGCGCCGTCGCCAGCAAAGCCGTGACCAGGGATTTGCCCACCCCACCCTTGCCGCTGAGGACGCCGATTACTTTCCCGACCCTGCTGCTTGCATTGAGCGGTACGCGCATAATCTTTCTGGCTTCCCGTTCTTCCGTTCTTTCCATTCTTCTTTGCTCCCTTTACCTGTATTTAAGCGCCCGGAGGCTGCTTTTTGTCTGTCCATTCCTCCACGCCATGCCCATGGACTACAGAGCAGGGCCGCCGGGCAGGCGGCCACGGCCCCGGCCCCGCCCGCGCCGGCAGGCCCTGTGCCGGCAAAAAGGATGCTGCCCATCGCAGAGGGTGTAGTCGCCGCCCTCGATGACGAGCACCCGGCCCTCTACCAGGGCCAGGGCCAGTTTCTTCCTGGCCGCAGCGTAAATGCCCTGGACGGTGGTGCGCGCCACATTCATCTGTTGGGCACACTCTTCCTGGGTC
>JAKOVB010000007.1 GCA_029782295.1 Pseudomonadota bacterium | reverse complement strand
CCGAACTTCTGGAAGAGCTGGTTGGCGTGCCTGACAATCTTGCATCCGACCTTGATGAAGTCAAGCAGCACTGTGCGGAGGCGGTAGCGCAACTGGGCGGGTTCTTCATCGTCCACAGGAGGCATTGCAATCTCCAGCGCCGCCTGGCCTATGAAGCGGAGGCAGTTGAAAGCCATGGTCGCCAGCCCCAGGACAAGGGCGTTTGTCTTCAGGTTCCCGCTGGGGAGAAGCTCAATTCCCATGTCGCTCTTGAGTTCGCTGTGGAACTGCTCGCTGGTGCCGTGGTCGCGGTACAGGGCGGCACACTGGCGTACGGAATACGGCAGGTTGGTCCACCAGCTGCTGAGTTCAATGGAGGGTATCAGCAGCGCCTGCCCGTTGGCAAGGACGGTGCGCACAATGGCCTCCACAACCATGAAGCCGCTGTATCCGGGGAAGTCGGCAGGGAACCTGTCGCTTCTGACGCCGCGGTAGATGACCTTCCCGGGGCGCACCTGCTCGGGAGTCTCGTCGTAGCGGATGCTGTCAAGAAGCTGCTCCAGGCTTTCCTTGCGCGGATTGCGCTTGACCAGGTACTTGACGCCAAGTTCCTCAAGCGCCTTGATGAAGTCACTTGAGTCATGCGCGGAATCGACGCGCACCAGCAACTCATCCGCCTCGTATCCCGCCTGCAGCATGATGGCGATGCACCGCTTGAGAAATTCCACCGCGCCTTTCTCGCTGTGCTGGCTTCCGGGGCGCAGTTCGTTGGCGACCATGAAACCCTCGCGCCCTGCATAGCAGAAGATAGGGGCGAAGCCGTTGATGTTCTGATAAGTCGGGGAGACGCCTTCCTTGTGCGAGAAAGTGTCCTCGAACACCGAGACGTCAATATCCAGGGGGATCAGCTCCTCGCCGCCAACATTAATCCGCGTGAGCTGGATTCGCGACAGCTGGTCGCTGACGTTTGCGTCGAGAATGCGCTGCCATTCTTTCTCGGCAAGGGCGTCCAGGCGCTGCCGAAGTGTCTCCTGCGAGGGGACGCTGCCGCCCGCAAGCCTGCGGAAGAGAAAGTCGGAACGGAACTTCTCAATGTCGGCATAGCTGCTGTTGCCGGCGGTCATGAGACCAATGGTGCTGCGGACAATGGCGGATATCGAGTAACAGGAATTGGGCGCCGCAGGCAGCTCGGCATCCCAATCCTTCATGCGGGCATTTCCGTCCAGCAGTCTTTTGACAAAAGATAGACCGCCGTTCGAGTTGATTTCTTCTGAACCTTGCATTAACTTAATCATTGGCAACCTCGTTGGTGAGTGGAATCATGATGCTTAGACAACAACATAATATACTACAAGTCAGCAGGTTGCCAACTTTTTTGACATCTTTTTCAAAAAGTTACTTCACGGATTCAGG
>JAKOVB010000171.1 GCA_029782295.1 Pseudomonadota bacterium | reverse complement strand
CTACGCCGACTTCATCGGCCGGCGCCGCGTGGGCACGCCCACCGTGCGGCTGGAGTGCGACTTTCGCGCCGTCAGCCGCATGGGCGAGAACCTGACCTTCAGCATCACGCCCGAGCGCGTGGGCGGCAAGTCGCTCACCGTGACCATCGAGGTGCGCCACGGCGACGAGCTGCGCGTGGGCGCGCGCCAGGTGCTGGTGTTTACCGACCTGGGCACCCATCGCGCCATCGACATGCCGGCGGATGTGCGTGCTGCATTGGGAAAGCTACATAATCAATAGCTGCTGGCGCTTGGTGGGTGCTGGCCAGGGCCAGATTTGATTTGAAAATCTGATCACACGCCTGCTCGAAGGCGCGCCAGAACGCCGCGTCCGCCGCCGAAGTGCTGGACACCTTCGGCGAAATCGAACTCATCCGCGACGGCCAGCGCTTGCGCCCACGGCACCGAGGCCTGGTAGGTGCTCGACTACAAAAGCGCCGCCTACCTCGAGCACGACGCCGCGCCGCAAGCGCAACGGGCCTGCTACCGCGCCGCCAGAGCGGGGAGGGGAAGGTGGTGGGGTGAGGGAGTTTCTTAGCAGGCCGTTTTCGGCTAAGAGCCGAAGTTCGCCAATGGCTGCTCTATGGACCCAATCGGGCGAACTTTCGACGACCTATAAACGTGGACCAATCAATTGGTCACTTCGACCAGCCCATGAGATGCCGCATTGGCCAGCAAGTCACTCATTCCGCGAGCCTTTACACCGAGGAGTACAACCCTGTATCGGGCCCGAGTAATCGCAACGTACAAACGTTGATGGGTTGCATAGCTCACAAAATTTTCGCTATCAGCGGACTCCGAGGACACCTTTGGCGGAACTCGACCCTTGTCCACACCTACCAGAACAACAGCGTCGAATTCAAGCCCACCAATGAAGTCTGGGGTAGAAATGACAAAGCGTCCTGAGGTTCGGGCTTGGCGCACAACTTCCATATCGCCGCGATGCTTGAGCAACTCCACTGGCTTATTTGCGCCACGTGCAAACTGCTCTACTGACGAGAAAAGCTCATTCCCAAAGACAATGACGGCCACATCCCCGCGCGTACTTTGCATCTCGTCAGCAAGCCTGTCCGCCGTGTCGAAAACGCCGGCAATCATGACCTCATCCGTGGGATACATGATGTATTGCGGCGGTTGACACTTGCGTTCCTCTGTCTCCGTGAAGGCCGATGACGCCGCCTGCAGCGGGTCGTGGAAGTTGGTAAAGAGCGTGGCGCCTGACGATGTAACGCTAAATGCTAAATTCACGATCTCTGGCGAACACCTAAAGATTGAACTGAAGGTCGTCTCCTTTTCATCTTGAGACCTAGGGGCTGCACCCAAGAGTGCGTCACTAACTTTGTTCTCTGCCCATCCCTTGTCAGCCAAAGACTGCGAGATATCTGCCGAGTAGGCGATGGGGAAGTGGTCCGCCGAACGAGTGAGCCGATGAAATATGGACAGCTCGTTGATGTTGAAGAGGTGAGTCTCGTCGACGAAGATGCTGTCATAGCCCTCTTTCTCTCTTCGCCGACGCCAGATTGGGGTGTCGAGTTGTTGAAGTGCGCTCAGTACTACGTCGTCAGTATCAAATTGTCCGCTGGTGCGGAGTCGACGTTGGTAGGCCGAGAACAGCAGGAACGTAAATGCCTTGTCGCCCTCGTTTTCAACTGGTAGACCATAGCGCAGCCTCGGCAGCCGCTTGTACTTTTCCAGATCCTCATCAGCCCGTCCTTTGATCATTACGCTGATTTCATGCTGCAGCATTTCGGCCATGACCCATTGGTCATTCAACGTTAGGTATTCGCAATAGCCTGCACTCATGTGCGGACGGTGGCTGGGGAGGTCATCCCTAATGACTTCTTGCAGAGCCTCAACGGCATAAAGCAGTTGAGATTGCTTCGATTCGAACGCGTCGCGATCGAGCAGTTCAGTGTCAGAGATCTCGTAGCGCAATAGCTCGCTGCACAACTCGTGGAGTGTGGTGACCTTCACGGATTGCAACGCGAACGCAGACGCAGTGAGCCTCGAGTTGTCCATCTCGGGTGCAAACATCGTCTCGATAGTCTTGCGTGTCGCTTCACTATGCGCTACGAATATCGCGGAATGGACCTCACCTCGTTCCTTCGCTCGCCTCAGCTGCGAAATGCACTTGAGCACTAAACTGAGCGTCTTGCCTGTTCCAGCAGGCCCCTCAATGCGGTGAGGCGCCTTCAACTCTTGGTCGATGAAGGTCTTCTGTGCATTAGTCAGATAGTGGTGCCACTGGTCAAAGTCGCATCCCGCAATGGCCCCTCTCAATGTTCCTTCACCCAATTTCGTGACAGAGAGGCTGCTGACGGGCGGGAGGGCATTCGTTGATTCCGCACTGGAAATGCGCTTCGTCAACTCAGCTACCGCATCGCTCACTCCATCTAGCGCTTTGCGGAAGTTTGTGACTGGCGCCTCTTCCTGTGGGCCGCCACCCTCGTCGGTGCCGATGCGATAGACCAAAAGTTCCACACCCTTAGAACGCCGCTCCCGCCGATGCCGGTCTGGAGCTAGCTCAACAGACATCCTGATAGAGGATTGCGTTGTGATGGGGTAAGGGAAGACTACTGCCTTTGTACTGCCAGCGAATAACTTTTCGTTCTGGGCGGGGCTAACTTTAGTCCACCGGCGTCGCGCAAAACGAAGCAGCTTTTGGAAGCGAAGAATGGCGTCTCGCGTTGAACCACTATCGAAAATAGGCGCCGCCTCAAGGTCGATTACCAAAACGTCCTCGCGCTTGCCCGAGTCGTTGAAGATGTACAACCCCTGCTGTGTCTCGACCAAGTAGGTCTTAGAGGTGAGCTGGGGCAAAGACTGCGTCCCCTTGAGGGCGGCCCCAAGAATCTTCCCGTGGTCGAAGTCGTCAGATTGCAGCGTTCTACTAGAGACAATGTCTTCAGCGGCCGACGCATCGACAAGTATAAAGCGGCGCATGGAAACTCCTATTGTTTAAAGGCCATATCACCGATGATTTGGTGCAAGGCGTTTTTGTTGATGTCAGCCACGCCAATTCGACCGAACAGGTTGCAGAAGGACTGCATGAGGTGCTCTGTCCATGGCGACATGAGTTCCGCTATTGGATAAATGAAGTCGAAGCAGTCAAAGCACAAGCCGCGAGTTGACGTCAGATTAGCTTTGTCTCTCGAAATACCCTGAATCAATTGCATTACTCCTTCGCGAGGCATGTGATGAACCTCTCGCAGAAGAACGACATATCCTTTCTTGGAGGGCTTTTCCGTCAACTCTCCTAAGGACACTCTGCAAAACCTCCAACCGGCGAGACTGGCGCGAGGCGAGAGGATGAGAGACGATGGCGGACATGACACAGATGACCTTCGGCCTTGATCCGCTGCCCAAGAAGACTCGCAAGGAGGTCTTTCTTGACGAGATGAATCTGGTGGTTCCGTGGGGCGAGTTGGTGGCGCTGATTCAGCCACACGCCCGCGGCG
>JAKOVB010000157.1 GCA_029782295.1 Pseudomonadota bacterium | reverse complement strand
GGCACTATTCAAATCATTGCGCCCTCGATTGTTAGTCTGATACTTAAATGAGCTGCAACGGCTGTTGTAGTCAGCCACCATGGCGTTGAACCGATCGACATCGGAGTCGCTGTAGTTGTTGAGGGCGGCCTTCGCGCCCTCTATGCGGATGTCTTCGGCTAGGCAATACCGAATCTGAGCCATTGAAAATACCAAGTCCTGGCCAACTGGCGGCTTTGACTCTTGTGGCACGGAGGGGGCTTGCGGTTGAGCAGGCGGCGAATAGCTCGGCGCTGCACTCTGCGCGGGCGGTGAGTAGGCTGTAGCCGGTGAACTTGTAGGCTTGTTGGACTGGCCGATGAGCCAAAGCAGGCCAACGACGGCAGCTATGCCCAGCAACCACTTGCCGCCAGACGAGCCAGACGACGGTTGCGGAGGTTCTTGATACGTCTGACGCTGAGTCGGCTGCTGCGGTTGCGGTTGAGCAGTCTGCGCGGCTGGGCGTCCGGTGGACGTCGTAGAGCCGGCGGATTCCGTCTTAGGCGCAGGGGGCGGCGGTGTCGTGTCTACGTCGGACACGAGCGAGGAAAGGCCAGCGAAGCCTTTGCCTTCATTTTTCTTGTTGTTTTCTTCCTCCGCTGCCACCAGTATCTCCCTTAGATGAATCCTATGCGCCGCTTTTCGCTGCCTTCACGTTCCCGTGCAGGTGTCGTGCGCAAGGCAGCCAGCAGGCTGGCCTGGTCCAGCCTGTCCTTGCCCGAGCGTGCTGCGAGCCTTGCACCTTCCCGCACAACGAAAGCGACGTCGGACAACGGTCTTCCAGCGAGATCTTGCGCCAGCGGCTTGGAGTCCACATCCGACTCCTTTGGCAAAGCAGACAACAGCTTGTCCAGGAGCGACTGCACCTCGATCTCGCTTGCAAAGTCCACCTTGATGACGTGATCGAAGCGTCCCCGGCGCTGGATGGCGGGGTCGATCATGTCGATCCGGTTCGTCATCGCGATGATCAGTACCTCGTTCTTCACGGCCTCCGGGATACGCCGCAGGAACTCGGCCACCTCTTCGACGCGGTGATGGCCCGATCCCATTTCGCGGTCAGCAAGAAACGCCTCCATCTCGTCGATCACGAGAACTGATGGCGCGTTTTCCATCGCCTTGTCGAACACCTGTGCGACCTTCTTGCTGGTCTCGTGGATGTAAGGGCTGGCCACGCTGGATGCGTCGATCTGGAAGCTCGGCCAGCCGAGGAAATCAACCAGTCGCTCGACCGCGAAGGTCTTGCCGGTACCTGGAGGGCCGTACAGGATCACGGCTGATGGGAATTCAATACCGAGCGCTTTGTAGCGGTCGCGGTGCAGAATGATGTCGACGATGTGCTCGTTGAAGAAGGTCGCCAGTTCGGGACGCCCGGCGAGTTCGAAGACCTTGTTGGGCTCCGGCTCGGCGCGTTCGACTTCCTCCACTTTCTCGGCAGGAGCAGCCTCCGTTTTTTCGGCAGGAGCCGCTGGCTTGCGCTCCAACGGGATGATTTCCGCGACGTCGAAGCCCGCCGCCTGCACGACATCCTTAAGGTGGCTCGCGCCCAGCCAGCTCAT
The DNA here is from genome assembly GCA_029782295.1 of Pseudomonadota bacterium. Taxonomy (GTDB): domain Bacteria; phylum Pseudomonadota; class Gammaproteobacteria; order Burkholderiales; family Methylophilaceae; genus CAIJXJ01. Next base: position 3,432 of record JAKOVB010000157.1, on the reverse strand, counting down.
GGTCTGGCGGAGACGGCGGAAGGACGTGGCCGGAATGCTGGTGCCGCCCGTCAGCCAGTAGCCGAGCACGACATCATCGCCAGTTCTGGAGCTGATGCTGTAGGTTGGCAGCAGCCGCGTGATCTTCTCAACGTAGAGCGCATCCTGGAGCGCCGAATCCGCATCGATATCGCGTGTTGCCTTCAACGCAAGAGCAAAGGCGAGCGCCTCAGCCTTGGTATCGGGTGATTTCGCCTCGCTGACCGGGCACAGCGTCTGGCTCGGACCACACGAGATGGACCGAAGCTGCTGATCGCCGAACTGGAAGACGTTGAAGGTCCCATCATCGATCAGCCCGGCATCTACCCAATGCTGAGCCAGCGCCTCGCGTACAACGAGCGCCCGCCCACCACCCTGGGTCTCAAGAATCTGCCAGTCCGCCCCTTCAAACAGGGCGACGCGCGCCTTCGCACCGTCGGGCAACTTGAAACCGATGGGAAGCCACGCGTCGAGTGCCATGGGTCAACTCCGCACGATGTTCGCGCCAGCAAGCATGTCGTCCTCACCCGCAGAACCGATGCGGATGGAGTCGAGATGGGCTACTACAGCACGAAGCTTGTCGATGTCATTGGCCTTCAACGCCTCCGCTCCCGCAGCCACCAGCTGGGCATGCTCGCGGGCATCTGGGAAGAGGTAGGTATCCTCGGCCAGCCACTTGAAGCGCTCGATGACGAACCAGTCCTGACGCCACAGGATCATGAAGTTGCGACCGCGCAGATCATCCAGGTGCGACTCGAAGTCGCCACTGTTGTTGTCAATCGCGCGCTGCGCCGTCTTGACCAAGTTGTCGAAAGACGAGGCTTCGGTGGGTCTGGCATGCTGGCGCACGACCTTGTCGAAGAAATCGACTGCCTTGTCCAGTTCCAGCTGGCGAATGTCCTTCAGATGCTCCTTGCGGGTCAGCGCCAGCAGCCGCTTGGCCTCCTGGACGTGATCCATCGCCTGCTTGGCCGTCTCGGGGTCGGCCTCGTCAGCTTTGATGGTGCTCGCTTGCTCAAGCTTCTCGCGGGCCTGCTCAAGACGTGGGTCATCGACCTTGGACGCCATCTCGTCGAGCCGCTGCAAGGTGTGGTCCGACTGTTCCTGGATGTTCTTCGCTTGGTTGGTGTAGTCGACCTTGCCTTCCTGGCTCGAGTAGAAGTTACGCCCGCTCTGGAACGAACCGCTGATTGAAGGGACTGAAACCTCCAGAACGATGTTGCCGGAGTCGAGCACTTCGTACTCGCAAATCAGCTCGGCACCGGCGGCAATGACGCCGTCGTCGAAATCCGTTCCCTTGATCTCGAACATGCCGATGAAGCGGTTGTCGTTGATGGGGTCGGAGATATCGCCCTCCCACAACTTGAACTTGATCGACCCGGCACTTCCAGCCTTGAGAGACTCGCCTGCCTTGAAGGTCTTCTTGCCTTTCTTGGGCAGCTGATCGCCCTCACGAACGAGATAATCCAAGCTCAAGCGACCGCCCACCTTGTCGCGCGCTTCCACGCCGACGGAATGCGATGCCGGGATTGCATCGATGCTGGCGGCGGTGCGTGCAATGACAATCTTGTCTTCGCGCAGTGACACGGGCCCACCGTTGGAATCGAACACGAACACCTTGAAGGTGTTATCGCCAGGCTTGGTCAGGTTGAGTTCGATACCTGCGCCATCCTTCAGTGCGATGCGTCCGGAGGACCACCCGGTGTCCAGACTGTCGATCTGAAACTCGACTCCGGCCGGAGCAGAACTTCCCAGTTTGGCGACGATCTTTGCCTTCGAGTCCGGCGTGCGCGCGATGTAGTTGAACGACAGATCAAGCGCGCCACCGGCGCTGATGGCTCCTCGGGCGCTCTTGCGTCCACGGCTTTGCGACGCCCAATCGATGGACTCGGCGAAGACCGCTGCGCCTTCCGCAACGGCGGTCATTGGATTCACATCGGTGGACGGCGCGATACCGAGCTCGAAGGCCACCTTGTCACGCAAAGGCTTGTAGTGGGTTGGGCCACCCACAAAGACAACACGCTCGACGTCGTGTGGGCTCAATCCAGCCTTTTCGAGGGTTTCGCGGGCGGACACGATGGACTCTTCCACCTTCGGCCCGATCAGACCGTCGTATCGTTTGCGATCAATGGTGATGTCGATGTAGATCTCCTCACCAGACTGATCGCGGACACCGAGTTCGGTCTCGGGCAGACTGACAACGGCTTCTTCCTTCTGCGACAACTCGATCTTTGCCTTCTCTGTCGCCCACGTGGCCATACGCAGCAGGGACTTGAACTGTGGGTTGGTCGTCAAGTCTTCCGGAAGATCAAAGTTTTCCAGCAGCCACGGCTTCACGATGTTGTCGAACAGAATCCGATCGAAGTCGCGGCCGCCACACATGGCGATACCACCGTGCGCGAGAAGTGTGACGCGACCGGAAATACTCTCTGCAATTGCGATGTCGAGCGTTCCACCGCCGAGGTCATAAACGACAAACACGCCGTCATTCTTTCGCTGCCGCATGACGCTCATCACGGCGGCTACCGGTTCTTGCATCAAGGCCACTCGCCCGAGCCCAGCCGCATCAGCGGCAGCCATCGTCGAGTCCTTCTGCATCTGATTGAACGCGGCTGGAACCGTAATGACAGTGCCGGTGTCGCCATCGCCCCGGATCTCTTCCGGCAGGTAGCCGTACAGCGCACGCAGCACCTCGGCAGAACATTCCTCTGGTGTCATGGTGAGGTTCACCGCCGGCAGCTTGACCGGCGTGCTCGTACCCATGAGCCGCTTGAACAGCACCGCCGCATTGTCTGGATTGCGGGCGGCATTGTTGTAAGCGCGCGAACCGACGTACTTGTTGCCGCGCCGGTCGATGAAGATGGCCGACGGCGTGACGTCGTGCTGTTCTGGACTCTTGTAGAGCCGGATCGACTCGCCGTCGAAGGAGCAGATGGCACTGTTGGTCGTGCCTAGGTCGATACCGACGTACTTCATGCTTCCACCTTCCTGAGCATTACCGTGCCTTGTTTGCGCAGGCCGTTCGGCCCCATGATGATTGGCTCCACCATCTGATCGACGAGCAACACGTCGTCAGGGCCGAAGTCCCCGAGGTTCAATGCCGATGCCGCCATGCCAGCGTCGTAGGGCTGCCCCTCGACGTTGACCAGCTTGAGGCCACTCGAGTCGAGGCTCTCCTCGACCTTCTTCTGGAAGTAGCGGAGCTGATTGACGTAACGACCCGACTCACCCGCATCGAGTTTGCTGACGACCTTTCCGAACAGACGCGAGAAACGCCAACTCTCGACAGCGATGTCGATCAGGGATTGCTCCATCTGCTCACTGCTTTCGGCCTGCTGGGTCATCAAATCCTCCTGTGGTTACGTCTTATCGGCTTTTCCGCCCTGCGTTTGCTGCTGAATCCATTCAGTGATC
>JAKOVB010000183.1 GCA_029782295.1 Pseudomonadota bacterium | reverse complement strand
TTTATTCGATGATGCTGGTGACCACGCCGGCGCCGACGGTGCGGCCGCCTTCCCGGATGGCGAAGCGCAGCCCCTCTTCAATGGCGATAGGCGTAATCAGTTCAATTTCCATGTTCACGTTGTCTCCGGGCATGACCATCTCCACGCCTTCCGGCAGGGTAATCGTCCCGGTAACGTCCGTGGTCCGGAAATAAAACTGCGGCCGGTAACCCTGGAAGAACGGCGTATGACGACCGCCCTCCTCCTTCTTCAACACCACAACCTCGGCCTTAAAACGGGTATGCGGGTTAATCGAACCGGGCTTGGCCAGAACCTGGCCCCGCTCCACCGAATCACGCTCCACGCCGCGCAGCAGAACACCAATGTTGTCCCCAGCCTCGGCAAAGTCCAAAATCTTGCGGAACATCTCCACACCCGTGGCCACCGTCTTGCGCGTCTTCTCCTGCAAACCAACAATCTCTACCTCGTCGCCAGTCTTGATCGTGCCGCGCTCCACACGGCCCGTCACCACAGTGCCACGACCAGTAATGGTAAAGACGTCCTCTATGGGCATCAAAAACGGCTTGTCTCTGTCCCGCTCCGGCTGCGGGAAATACTCATCAATGGCATCCATTAACTCCCAAATCTTCCCGCACGCCTCGCATTCACGGGAACCACAGCCGCACTCCAGAGCCTTAAGGGCAGAACCAATCACCACCGGAGCCTCGTCCCCGGGGAAATCATACTCGGATAAAAGCTCACGCACTTCCATCTCCACTAATTCTAAAAGCTCCGGGTCATCAACCATGTCCGCCTTGTTCAAAAATACCGCAATGTAGGGAACACCCACCTGGCGCGACAGTAAAATATGCTCGCGGGTCTGAGGCATCGGACCGTCAGCCGCCGAAACCACCAGAATGGCTCCGTCCATCTGGGCCGCACCGGTAATCATGTTCTTAACATAGTCAGCGTGACCCGGACAGTCCACGTGAGCATAGTGACGCTTCTCCGTCTCATACTCCACGTGGGACGTAGCAATGGTAATCCCACGCTCCCGCTCCTCCGGCGCCTTGTCAATCTCGTCAAAGGTGGTCTTCTGCGCAAAACCGGCGCTGGACAAACAGTACGTAATCGCCGCCGTCAACGTCGTCTTGCCATGGTCAACGTGACCAATGGTACCAACGTTCACGTGAGGCTTCGTCCGCTCAAACTTCTGCTTCGCCA
>JAKOVB010000129.1 GCA_029782295.1 Pseudomonadota bacterium | reverse complement strand
ATGCCGGGTCATTCTCCCAGACATCCATTAAAGGCTGGATGATTCTCCGCCAGCGCGAGTTGAGGGACTCGAGCGCCTCGATGACGTTCGCACGCTGTGTTCCATGATCCGCATAAAGATTCTCAATGGCCAGTTCCATTGCCTGACGATCTCCGAGCAGCCCGATCGCGCGCAAACTGCTGATTGCATATTCATTTGACTTGTTCTGCAATGACTCTGCAAGCAGGCGCACCGCGTCATGCTTGCCCTCGGTCTGTGTGCCGCGCATCAAAGCGTCATACTCTACCGCGGTGGAAACCGCTGCACGAGCGTACATCTCTATAGGTTGTTCTGGTGGCGGCGGCAGTTTTTGCAGCGCGCGCAATGCGCCTCGTTCATGGTCCGGCCTTTGCAGCGCCACCAGGACAGGCTCCATTGCCGGCTGACCGATGCGCCCAAGCAGCTCCGCGACGGTCTCGCGGATCGAAGCATCCTTTTCAGCCAGCGCGTTGATCAAATAAGGCAGTGACTTCCCGGGGTCGATCCTTGCCAGCGAAGCCAGAACGGAGCGCCGGATCACCGCCGGCAGGTCGCGGTCTTCCAATTCGTTGATCAGGAAATCGAAGGCCTCCGCGTCGCCCCAGTCGCCAATTGCGCCGATGGCACGTTCCCGATCCGACGTTTCACCAAGAACAGCAGTAAGGCGGAGAAATGACCTGGCTCGTTCCACGTTGCATCCAGCTTTGAGCAACGCCGAGGCTGCACGCGTGCTGACGCGTGAGTCTGGATCCTCCAGCATGGGCATCAGACCATTCATCAGGTGAGCGGCGGAAGTGGTCAACGCCGAAAAGGCTCTCACCGCCTCGAGACGGACATCCGGCTCAGGGTCCGTGAGAGCCGCGGCGACCTGCTCGATGGCGGCGTTCGCTTTCGACTGAGTCAAGGCCCGCAAAATGGAGGCGCGCACCAGCGGATCCGGATCGCCTAATCCATTGATCAGGGTTCCTTCCGCCTCAGGCAGCGAAAGATGACCGAGGATCTCTGCTGAGACGCGCCGTATGACCGGATCAGCATCGGACAGGCCATTGAGTGCAGCCTGCACCGCGGCCGCATCCTGACGGAAGCCGCCGAAGGGCTGTTCCTCGCTGTAGAAAAGATGAGGGTTGCCGGCGTGCAGAGCGTCGAGCAGGACGCTGTTATAACCGGCGCGGGCGCGGTACATGGCAAAGGTGCAGAGCGCGGCAGCCAGCAGGCCGATGATAGAAAGCTGCTGTGGTGCAAGCGTCTGTTCACCGATGATGAGAACTGCGCCCGCGATGAACGTGCCGGCCTGTTCCGGTACACCACTTACAAATGTGCGGACCTGGTCGCGGCGTTCCTGCGGCACTACGTTGAACATGGCCTGGTAGGCCGGGTCAGCAATGCCTGAAAGCCACAGCATTTGAACGAAGCGAAACGAAACGATGACGGCAAAGATGGGGAGCAGTGCCAGGCTGGCAAACCCGACCAGATAAATCACCGGAAAAATCAGGATGCACAGCATGATCCCAAGACGCGCGAACAGGCGGTTGGCAAAAAAGAGAGAAACGAGGAATGCCGCGGCCGTGCTTAGGCCATTGAAGAGACCCAGGAACGCGGCAAGATCCTGTTCGCTGACGTAGTGTTCCGTTGCCACGCGCGAAAACGGCAGTGCAATGGAAAAATAGAGCAGGGAAAAGAGCACCGAGGCGAGAGAAACCCAGCGTAGAAGACTTGAACTGCGCACATATTGATAGCCGCGCTGCATTTCCTGAAGCAGTGTTGGTGGCTTTCGGCGCGAGCGCGTCGCGGTCGGGACGCTGAGCGTTTGATTGCGGAGCAGCGCGCGACTGAAAAGGAATGAGAACAGAAGTGTGACTGCCCAGATCAGGAGCAGGTTCTCGATGCCAAGCGTGTTCACCAGTACGCCCGTCACAAATCCACCGATGACCTGACCGAGAATTCGGCTCGCGTTGAAGAGGGGGAAGAGTCGCTTGGCCTGGCGTGTGTCGCAGACGACTCCCGCGATACCCCAGATCAAAATGCCGATCAGTGAATTGAGGATTTCCTTGCCAAGCCACAGCGCGGGATATAACCAGCCAAGCTTCGTCAGCAGGGCGAGGCGCGCCCCGATCAAAACCACTGCGGTAAAGAGTGGAATACTCAGATAGAGGATGCGCCGCGGCAGGCTCCCCAGTGCGGCTGTCACGCCAAAGGACATCAGCATGCTGGTGAAGCCCAGCCCCAGGAACATGTATGGCAGATATTGAACGCCGAAGCGTGCAAAGAACAATGCTTCGATGCCTGTCCCACCGAGCGCCGCGCCCATCGAAGTCAGTAACATGATGGCGATCACAAGCGATGCCATGCGGCCTTCGCCCTGTTTGATGGAGAGCGCTTGGGCGATGCGGGTCATGCAGGGTTCAGGGTTCTAAATTCTTCCCCCGCCAACTGCGCGGCGTGACGCAGTAATTGATCATATTTGAAGTGGTAGATCATGATCACCCTTGCAACGATTCTCCGCAGCCATTGAGGCAACGGCAAATGTAGCTGGCAATAATCGTGGACGCGCGTCCCGCCGTTTGGCAGGGGTTCAAGTCGGATGGTCTCGCTAAACATCTTCTTCCCGTTTTCAAATGAATCGATCGTGGAATAGTCAAATGGACGCCAGTCTAAAGTGACCTCGGTGCTGACCGATTTTCCGTGCGCACAGTGATTGCTGGCCCCGCTTCCCGCCCGACCATTGGGCCTGTCCCCGCTATACCAGTGGACTCCGCCCCCCCAGAGGTTCCGCCGGCCCGGGTCCTGTAGCCATTCCCAGGTCAATGGAGGAGGCGTCGGGAAGTCCACAGTGAAGTAGAGATGTGCATCCTTCTCGGTCAGCATGATATGCTGAGCGTCCTTCAGCTCGTTGTAACGTTGATGCAGGTCGAAGTTATAAGTG
>JAKOVB010000127.1 GCA_029782295.1 Pseudomonadota bacterium | reverse complement strand
ACCCCTCCTAATCATTTCATTTATTTGTGAATCACGATGACATCGACGTGGTAATGGGTCTGCCCAGACTCATCCTGGTAGTCTGGGAAAACCGCACCTACCTGACAATCGATCACATGCAGCGCTCCGGCCATCACACCGGAGAAACCCTCTAACGCCCGCTGAACAGCTAAGGCCACAGCCTCAGCGCTAGGTTCCGTCAACCCCATAGCCGTAAGCTGCAGCCTCATCTCCGTCCATGCCACGTCGTGTAAATCACGACGAGGTGTGCTGCTGACGGTGAAAAGCACAACGCATGGATACTGAGCGCCATCAGGTCTAACTTGGTGGTAAATCCGCTCCCCGACCAGTGCCGTGACCGCAGGAGTCTCGAGGAGGTGTCGCCATACCGCCTTTCGAGCCGTCACTTCCGTCGCCATATCCGCTCAAGCCTCCTCTGCAACACCTCTATTGCGACGGCTTCCGCCTCTTTGCGTTTCGCATCACCGGCAGGTCTGAGCCACGGTTTCGGTGCCACATGCCCAACGACTCGACCCTTGTTGCGGCCTCGTTTGCGTCCGCCTACAACGATGTCGTGGCCGAACTCAACTAAGCGCCCATACCAGCCACGTTTGCCCGGGCCGACGACCGCCGCTGCCCTGGTGTCGGTCGACTTCTTCTCGTCGATCTCCGCATGGATGTCACTGGCGAGTGTACCGGTCCGCTGGATTGCTCTGGCGTTGGCCTCAGCCTGGTCGCGGATGACCTGGGCGCCCTGAAGCACGGCGGTCCGCAACGCCTCGCCGCGGACCTCCTGGGGCATGAGTTCTAACCTCCGCCGGATCTCCTCGGAGGTCGGCCCCCGAAATCGCACCCTCATCCTCATGCCGGAGTCACCTCCCGGCACATGAGCTGCAGCCATCGGCGGCGCCCATCTCGATCAAGCACGGCCTGGATCTCGAGCTCCCGCCTGTCATGCCGCACCAGCATACCCGGTTCGATGCCGTGGCAATAGCGAATCGTGATGCGATGGTCGGCCTGGATGTTCGATTGCTGCGCCTCGAAGTACAGACGCCCGGTCAAGGCCTCAACTGCGGCCCACACAGCGGCGACCCGCTGCCACACGAGTTCAGGCAACGGGTCGCCCCACTCATCACGGCCCTCAACGTACCGGCCGATTTCGATGCGATGGCGCATCGTGCTGACCTGAAATGCCATGACCGCACCTCCTTACGTGGCCGCCCTGTAATCAGTCGACAGGGAGAGGTGTGCTTTGAGCATATCATAGGCCGCCTGCAGCCGCTCCGCATTCGGGTGGTCCCACTCGAACTGAGCCCGGGAGTAGACGATGACAGCCCGCTTGATGAGTGGGTCGTTGGGGTCGTTGG
>JAKOVB010000109.1 GCA_029782295.1 Pseudomonadota bacterium | reverse complement strand
TACATGCCGGATGGGTTTGCCGTGAGAGAGGAGAGCGAGGAGGCGTTCTTTTTCGATGCAAAGTCTGGGCCGACGATCGAGAAAGACGCCTACCTCGCGTATCAGGCGTTCGCCGGGAGCGACCGCCGGGTCTTTGTCTTCGTCAGGCATTTGGGGAATACCTACTGCGTGCCGGTAAACGACTTGCGGTTTCAGGATTCTCGGGAGGTTGTGCGGCGCTATCCGCGACCGTTGCCCATTGATGAGGACGGCTGGATTGCCCCGAGGCTACTCCCGAGGGATGAATATCTACGGTGGAAGTCCCGAAACCCACAAGCGAGCGGGACGCCGTTTCGCTACTTCGACTTAGGGGCGATGAGCAGATACAAGATGGGGCGCAGAACATCGTGAGGCCGCCATTGCAGGCGGCTTTTTCGCGTGAACGTGAGGTGGTACGATGTCTAACTGGACGCTCTACGAGGGCGACTGCCTGGAGGTCATGCGTCAATTGCCGGATAACAGCGTGGACGCGGTGGTTACATCGCCGCCCTACGCAATGCAGCGGGCGAAGCTGTACGGCGGCGTTCCCGAAGATGAATACCCGGATTGGACAGTGGCGTGGATGGAGCAGGTGCGCCGCATTTTGAAGCCGCATGGGAGCGTGCTTATCAACATTCGGGAACACATCCGCAACGGAGAGATGTCGGATTATGTGCACCGGACCCGTTTGGCGCTACGTGAGGCGGGGTGGATCGAGTGCGATGAGTTGATTTGGGTGAAGCCTGACGCACCTCCTGTTGGACACCCTGGCCGTCCGCGTAGGTCGTGGGAACGCATTTTGTGGTTTGCGAAGGAAAGACAGCCTTGGTGTAATCCTAAAGCCAACGGAACGCATTCTCGCCGTATCGGTGTTGATGGCCGCGGCAATGGCTTTGCGAAGTGGTTATCCGGTGCATCTGGGCACAGCGAAGGCGTGGCGCGCTGTCGGGATTGGGTAGACGTGAGTGTGGGAGGGACAGATTCTAGGGGCCATCCTGCGGCGTATCCTGTTAAGCTCGCCAAATGGATGATTCGCCTCGTGACGCCACCCGGCGGCACCGTCCTCGACCCCTTCGCAGGCTCCGGCACAACCCTCCTCGCCGCCGTGCAGGAGGGTTTTTC
>JAKOVB010000102.1 GCA_029782295.1 Pseudomonadota bacterium | reverse complement strand
TCCACGATGCTGTAGAGGATCGCGCTCGTTTTAGCGCCGCGCGGCGTGTTCGAGAAGAGCCAGTTCTTTCGGCCGATGACAAACGGCTTGATCGCACGTTCCGCCCGGTTGTTGTCGATCTCAAGACGGCCGTCGAGCAAATAGCCTTGCAGCTTGTCCCACTGGTTTAGGCAATAGGTGACCGCTTTGCCGAAGGCGCTTTTCGGCAGCATGATCGTGGACTGCTTCGTCAGCCAGGCATGAATCTCGTGCAACACCGGCACACTGCGGGCAAGGCGCTCCGCCTTGCGTTCGTCCGGCGATAGCTCCGTAAGCGTCAAACGGAGCACACCGTCACCAGGCATGCTCCGTTCTGTTAGTGTGATGGGATGTGTCGGTTGTCTCAGGTGAGTCTTAGCCGGGCTTCTGCGGAGTCCGGAAGGAGGCAGGCAAGGACTCGGACCACGGCATCAGCGAATCCAGGACGCCTGGCTCATCCAGATTGAGGTTTGGCACCTGCTCAAGGAGATAGGTGATGTAGTCAAAGGGCTTCAAGCCATTCTCCTTGGCGGTCTCCACGATGCTGTAGAGGATGGCGCTGGTCCGCGCGCCCCGGGGCGTGTTCGAGAAGAGCCAGTTCTTTCGCCCGATGACAAACGGCTTGATCGCACGTTCCGCCCGGTTGTTGTCGATCTCAAGACGGTCGTCGAGCAAATAGCCTTGCAGTTTGTCCCACTGGTTTAGGCAATAGGTGACCGCTTTGCCGAAGGCACTTTTCGGCAGCATGATCGTGGACTGCTTCGTCAGCCAGGCATGAAACTCGTTCAACACCGGCACACTGCGGGCAAGGCGCTCCGCCTTGCGTTCCTCCGGCGATAGCTCCTTCAGCTCCCGTTCGATCTCAAAGAGGCGGTTGCAATACGCCAAACCCACGGCAGTCGCGTTGGAACCGTTCGCACGCGCCTCTTCCGGCACGACGGCAAGCGCCTCCACGAAGCCGCGGCGGGCATGTGCCCAGCACCCGACCAGGGTCACATGAGGGATCTTCTCGTAACCTGCATAGCCGCCCACCTGCAGGTAACCGGAGAAACCGCTTAGGAACTCCACCGGATGTTGTCCGGACCGAGTCTCTTCGTAATCGAACAGCACGATCGGCGGGCCGTCCCGTCCGGTGCGGTAGAGCCACATGTACGATGGTGTCTGGGCCTGGCGCCCGGCTTCCTGCAATACCTGGACCGTCGTCTCATCCGCCTGGATGATGTCCCTTTTGAGAAGCTCCCGGTGCAGGTGGTCATAGATCCGAGCGAGATAACGTTCCGTCGCCTCCAGCGTCCAGTTGGCCAGCGTCTGACGCGACAGGCCTACCCCA
>JAKOVB010000093.1 GCA_029782295.1 Pseudomonadota bacterium | reverse complement strand
TCGGAGATTTGGCTATCTCCATTGTGGGCAGGCTTCTCACTTGCGCGGCGCGGCGTGCCTTTCCCGTTTCGTCGGGCTGGCTCTCCATGGGGTTGGTCATTCGGATCGTGCATGGCATCCAAGGCGTCGCCCTCGGTGATCTCCAGCGCCATAAGATACAGATACCTGCGCTGGTACGTCTGGACGGCGCCGACGTTTTGGATCGGCTGGACACCTCGCAGCTCGGCCCGCTCCATAGGCGATGTGAATACGATCTGCTCGTCAGGTTTTTCGCAGTTAATAACGGTGAGCGTAGCCATCTCATTTGTGAAGCTAACGTGGCTGAATAGGCCATGCTCCAAGAATAGTTTGTTGATGGTCGGCAGGAAGTCAGACAACTCGTAGTATTCGTAGCCAGCGTGACGATTGCGCCCGGATTTCTTGATCTTGGCCTCCTGGAGCGCCACCCTGCAGGCCTGCAACTTCTGATAAACGTTCATCATTGCGCCCCCCTCTTGTATTCCACCGTGACCGCGCTGTAAGACCGCCTTTCTACCCTCCACCTGCGTCTGGACCCCTCCAGGCCGCCTTGCTCGATGGCCCGCTTGCGCAGGTAGTTCCACACCATCTGCTGCAATCGGCGGTACTCACGCTCCATGATCGACAGGTACAGGTGCAGCTCGTCTAGCTCACGGTCCGCGAGGGTGCCAATATCAATCACTTCCCCCGTATCCGGGTCCACGATGACTAGCTCGATGTCGTGCATCGCTTGGCCTCCTCCCTTGCCAGAGACCGGGCCCACGTGCTATAATGCGTACGCCCCGAGATGGGTTTTAGGCCGTCACCTCTCCACCGGTGACCTTCTCTTTCTTGGCCTCCAGCAACAAGCCGAGGCGGAAGGTGACTCCCTGTGCCACGCCCTTCATGTAGGGGTCATTTGTCTTCTCCGACGCCTCGCCCAAGATGTCGATGATCTCCTCAAGCGTCTTGATTTCTTGCACTTCCCAGCCGCGCCGCCATGCCATCTGCTCCCTCAGATCCATCATCACAGACCCTCCTCCTGCATCTTGATTTCCAGATCCACCGCCCATTCCGCCGCCCGAGCCGGATCCCAGGCGCACTCGATCACGCCGTCCATGGCACGGCGGACGATTTCATCGAAAGGCCACACGTCCGCTAAGTGCGCCATGCCACGACGCTGCATCTCCCGGTACACGGCGTCGTCGCA
>JAKOVB010000089.1 GCA_029782295.1 Pseudomonadota bacterium | reverse complement strand
TATTTACGCTGCTCGTACCGTTTATGCCTGGTGGCAATAGCGAGTTGGAACCACCCCTTCCCATTTCGAACAGGACCGTGAAACGACTCCGCGCCGATGATAGTATGCTCTTCGCATGCGAAAGTAGGTCACTGCCAGGCTCCTTATACCGCCACTACCAAGTGGACCGCATCAAGCCCTCCTCGGAGGGCTTTTTGCTTTTACAATATCCATCCTATAGTTCACCGGTCACACTATCCACCATGGAAGCCTGCTACGAAGCAATCGCGAATGCACTGGTGGATTCAGGTTACGCAATCGTTCCTGACTTTATGCTGGCTGTCGAGATTCAGGATATGCTCAATGAATTGGAGTGCTTGCGCGAATCCCGGCATATGCATCTCGCCGGGGTCGGGCAAGGCGCCGAGCGTGTTTCAACTACTGAAGTTCGCGGTGACTTTATCAGTTGGTTGGATTTCGAGAATCCATCGTTGGCATGTTCTGGATATTTTTCCAGGCTGAAGGCTTTAAAACAAAGCCTGAATCGCTCCTTGATGCTGGGTTTGTTTGATTTTGAAGGGCATTATGCGGCCTATCCGCCAGGTGCGTTCTACAAGCGTCATCTTGATCAATTTCAAAATGACAGCCATCGCACTGTCACTTGCATCCTCTATTTGAATCGTCATTGGAAAAATGCTGATGGAGGTCAGTTGCGGATGTATCTGGATGACGATGATACTTATATCGATATCGAACCAACCGGTGGTACGTTGGTGGTTTTCATGTCATCTCGGTTCTGGCACGAGGTTCTTCCTGCTGGACGTGACCGCTTCAGCCTGACAGGTTGGTTCAAGACGAGATCCGAGGCCCTGTTCTGAAAACGATGATTCCATCTGAAGTGTCTCGATTATTTGACGCTGAGGAATTCCGTGAATTCGGTCATACATTGATCGATCTTCTTTCACAATACCTCGAGTCGTCCATGGATGGGAGCGAACCGGTGATTACCGGGCTTGACCCGAACAGGGTCTCGTCGATGCTCTGCGGTTCGATCACCAATGATGGCAAAGGTCTTGAATGGTTACAGGATCGATTGCGTAACGTCATCCTTCACAATTCCCTGCGCGTTCACCATCCCCGCAATTTTGGTCATCAGGTTGCACCGCCATTACCCATCGCAGCATTGTTTGATCTGGTTTCTGCGACGACGAATCAGGCCATGGCGGTCTACGAGGCCGGTCCAGCTGCGACGGTGATTGAGAAGCATGTCATCGATTGGATGAGCGCCATGGTTGGATGGGACCTTGCCGATGGAGTGCTGACATCGGGTGGTTCACAGGCCAACCTCACAGCACTACTGGCAGCGAGGCAAATAATGTCTGAGCGGGATGTTTGGTCAGAAGGGGTCGGTGTCGCAGGTGGATTGAGAATTATCGCAAGCGAACACGTCCATTATTCCGTGAGTAGAAGCGCTGGCATCATGGGCTTGGGTACGAATGCTGTGTTGAAGGTACCGGTTGATAGCGAGGGCAGAATGCGCGTTGACGATCTGGCAGGCATCTTGGCTAAATCAAGGACAAAAGGTGAATTCCCATTCGCAGTTGTTGCAACGGCTGGATGTACGCCTACAGGCAGTATCGATCCCTTGCGCGAGATCGGAAAATTCTGCCGAGCACATGATCTCTGGTTTCATGTCGATGGCGCACATGGCGCTTCCGGATTGCTATCATCACATCTCAGGCAGCATCTTGATGGGATTGAAATGGCTGATTCCCTGGTGTGGGATGGCCATAAACTGCTCTATATGCCTGCGACCGTATCAGCCGTTTTGTTCAGGAATGGAAAAGACAGCTATTCGGCATTTTCCCAGCAGGCGTCTTATCTGTTCCAAGGGGATGATCAGGAATCCGAAGCCTACAACATCGGGTATCGTACGCTGGAATGTACCAAGCGCATGATGGGGTTCAAGCTATGGGCAACCTTGTCGGTCTTCGGAACAACTGCGCTCTCTGCGGTGATCGAGCATGTCTACAGGACTGCTTCAGAATTTGCGGACCTGGTATCAAGCATGCAGGAATTCGAATTGCTCATGCGGCCTCAAACGAATATTGTGTGTTTCCGTCCCAGTTCCTTGCCGATAATGCCGCAGCCGGAAAGCAACGCGTATGTTTCTGAGGTGCGGGCCCGGGTCGTGCAAAGCGGCGATTTCCACCTGACGCAGACCGACATCCATGGTGAAACCTGGTTCAGGGTTGCGATCATGAATCCATGGACCACGATCGAGGACCTGAAGGACATGTTGCAAGCAGTCAGAGAGGAAGCAGCAGCCTGACTTCAAGCCCGCCGGCCGGCCTGTTGGCGACGTGCAATTGGCCCCCATGCAGTTTGGCGATGCGGTCGGCAATCGCTAGCCCCAGGCCGCTCCCTGTTGCGTTTCCGCGGGCGACATCCAACCGCTCGAATGGGCGCAGGAGTCTGGGGATCTGGTCTTCAGGAATGCCCGGCCCCTCGTCGGAAACGGTCAGCAAGACTCCATCTGCCAATGCTCTGGTTGCGACCGTCACTTCCCCCTTGCCATAATGGAAAGCGTTATCGAGCAGGTTGGTAAGCAGGCGATGCATTGCCTGAATGCGCAGTGCAATCTGCGGGATTTCGCCGGCGTCGAGCAGAACCGACTGGCCGTTGCGCAGGTAACGTTCGGAAATGTCGCTGATGAGCATGTTCAGGTCAGCCTTTTGGGCTACTTCACCTTCGATCCCGCGAATAAAATCCAGGAATTGCCGGATGATGCAATCCATGTCTTCGATGTCCTGCACCATCCCTGATTTAAGGGATTCTCCATCCGGCATCATCTCGACTGCCAGCCGCAGCCGTGCCAGCGGTGTGCGTAAATCATGGGAAATGCCGGCAAGGAGGAGGCTGCGTTCGGCATCCAGTCTCGAAAGGGCCTCCGTCATGGCATTGAAGGTATGGTTGACGCGTTGCAGTTCTTCGGTGCCATCCTCAGGCAGTTTTTGTGCGATTTCGCCTCGCGCCACCTGGTCGGCCGCCTGCGCCAGAAGTCTTAGCGGGCGATTGATGCGCGTCGCGATTACATAGGCGCCGGCCATGGAGAAAAAAAGTATCAGCCCAGCCCAGCCCAGCCATTGCCAGGGGAAGGTTTGTTCGATGTGGATATTGGGGATGACGGCCCAGAATTCCTCGTCGTCAATGGAAAAGCTGACCCAGAGGCCATTCAATCCAAGATGGTTATAGGCGATGAAAGTGTTTGGCTTGAGGGCCTCGCGGATTTTCTCGGCGACCCGTTGCGAAAGCGCATCATCCGGGAGCGGCTCGATTTCCTCAAGCAGGTCAACCGGATAGACACGCACACCTTCCAGTTGAGAAAGTTCCTGCAGCAAGGGCAGGCGCCGGTCTTCATGGGCCGCCAGTAATGCGGCCTGGGTCAGATTGACGACACTGACAGCCTGCAAGGCCGCGGCGGAGGCGCGTGGTTCGAGCTCGAAATAATCGAACAGCTTGAACGCAGCGTATTGCCCTACCGCGAGCAACAATGCGATCAGCAGCATCAACCGCGAAAGCAGGGTCCGCGGCATCCACTTCATACCGGGCGGCCGTCCGGGACAAAGACGTAACCATACCCCCATACCGTCTGGATGAATTGGGGGTGGGACGGATCCTCTTCAATGAGTTTGCGCAGGCGGGAAATCTGAACATCGATGCTGCGGTCATAAGCGTCCAGTTCGCGTCCCCTGGCCAGTTCCATCAGTTTGTCACGGGAAAGCGGGTGCCGTGGATGGTCGGTCAGCACATTGAGCAATGTGAATTCGCCTGTGGTTAAAGGGACGCCCCCCCCATTTTTGGTGAGCGAACGGGTGGAAGGGTTGAACACGAAATCCCCAAAGACGGTGACGGAAGGTTCCTGAGCGTCGCTTGTTGCTGTAAGGGGATGGTGGCGTCGAAGGACGGCTGAGATCCTGGCCAGCAGTTCGCGAGGATTGAAGGGTTTGGGGAGGTAATCATCCGCGCCCATTTCGAGGCCGATGATGCGGTCGATTTCGTCGCCACGCGCTGTCAGCATGATGATGGGGAGGGTGGAGCCCTGGCCACGCAGGCGACGGCAAATGGCCAAGCCATCCTCGCCGGGAAGCATGAGGTCGAGAACCATCAGGTCGACATGGGATTCTGCCAGGCAGGTGTCCATCTGGTGGCTATCGACCACGGCTGTCGTGGTGTAGCCCTGTTCCCCGAGATAGCGGGCAAGCAAATCCCTCAGGCGCGCATCGTCGTCAACAATCAGGATATGTTTCTGCATTTCGATATCTTAACTGTAGATGCGCTGGAATTCATCTGGTCAACATAGGGGAAAAAAATAAGGTGTGTTGCAAAAACACAACACACATGACAATGGTGTGACATAAACCGCAAAATATCCTTGCGCCGCGTTGTCTCGCTTTGGCATACTGGTTCTAACTTCTCGGAAGGGGAGTTCGCGAACTCTCTCATCGTAAGGTGAGAGGTAAAGCAGTAAGCCCGGGCTCGATGCATCGGGTCTGGACACTAAACTACTAGGAGAAACACATGACTAAGATTCAATACGCTGTGGCAGCTGCCCTGGCACTGGGCGCATCCGCTGCTCAAGCCGGCATCACCATCCCGGCTGGCGACTGGACCGTCGACATCGGCGGTAACGTCAACGCTTACTACACCCACACCAAGACCGACGGCAATCTGCTGGGTGGCGCTCCTCTGTCTAACACCAAGTCCAACACCATCGGTACCGGCCTGCTGCCGGCTGCTCTGGGCATCGGCGGCAAGACCCGTCAGAACGACCTGGACATCGCATTCCAGTTCACCTTCTTCACTGGTACTGCTGCTCCTGCAGCTTCTGCCGGTTCCAACACCCTGAACATTCGTCAAGCTTTCCTGACCTTCGGCGACAAGTCCTGGGGTACCATCAAGGCTGGTCGTGACCTGGGCGTGTTCGGTTCCGACGCGATCCTGTCCGACATGACCCTGCTGGGCGTTGGCGTTGGCGGTCCGGCTGGTGGTACTTCCACCCTGGGTCGTATCGGCTCCGGCTACATCTACGCTGACTGGGTTGGTCAAATCCAGTACGCATCCCCGAACTGGAATGGCTTCAGCTTCGCTGCTGCTGTTCGCGAACCGTGGGCTAACGCTTCCAGTGGCGATGCAGAGCGTCGCGACATGGGCTTCGACGGCAAGGTTTCCTACGAGTGGGCTGGTGACATCTCTGGTAAGGTGTGGTTGGGTGGCCTGACCCAGAAGCATCGTTCTGGTACTGTTACCCCGGCAGTTGGCCCGGCAGTTGCAGTTAGTGGCTACACTTCCCGCGCATGGGAAATCGGTGGTAAGGTTGCCTACTCTGGCGCTGAGCTCGTTGGTTACTACTACGACGGCCGTGGCGTTGACAGCAACCTGTTCACGACCGGTGGTCTGCAGTTCCTGAGCTCCACCCAGAAGACCGACGACAAGGGTGGCTACGTTCAAGCTACCTTCAAGATCCCTGGCATCGGTACCAAGCTGGGCGCATCCTGGGGCCGCAACGAATCCGAGGCTAACAGCACTCAAGCTGGCCTGGGTATCCAAGTTGGCGACAAGGTTGAGAACGAATCCTGGATCATCGGTGCTTACCATCCGCTGACCAAGTCCCTGAACCTGGTTGCTGAGTACACCGACCAAGAAATCACTAGCTCCCGTACCGGTGTGGCTATTGACGGTCAAACCAACAACAAGACGTTCGCTCTTGGCGCGATCATGTTCTTCTAAGATTTCTTAGAATACTTGAAAGCTTGAAAACGGCACCTACGGGTGCCGTTTTTTATTGATGATGATAGAGGTAAATGACGTGTACAAATATCTGGTTTTGATGTTTGCTACCCTAACTGGGTGTGCGCAACTTATGCACGGTGATGAAACGATCGATGTTCGGATGGTCAATGGTAAGGAAAACGTTTGGTCCGCGAATTGCAGTGGGGCTGTCAATAATTGGCCTGATTGTAATGCAGCGGCAGCTAAAAAATGCCCTACCGGTTACGCTGTGATCAAGAAGATTGAAACTCCGGTCGGTGGTAAACGAGAGCTTTATTTTCAATGCAATAATTAGCCAGGATTCTTAATCGGTTTTATAGGTCAATAAGATATTCTGTCACTATTTACTTTTCGATTATGTGACCTTCCACGCATCGTTAACTTGTGGGTTGTAATTGGCAGGTAATATTAATCAGCGTGTCTTCATACTGGGCAAGGTACGTAGCCGTATCAAACAGCACGGCCTTGTCCCTGATCTCCCGCAGTTTCCGACGCAATGCCTGGCATTTCTGCCGATCTCCGGCCAGAGAAAGTGCCAGTGCCTCATAATCTTCCAGTGTATGAACTATCAGTTCCGGCAGGCCAACCGCATGCAGCAGGCTAGCGGCGACGCTGGAGGCATAGCTGCGCCCCTGGCAGGTCAACACCGGCAGCCCTGCCCACAAGGCGTCGCTGGCCGTGGTGTGCGCGTTGTAGGGGAGTGTGTCCAGAAACAGGTCCGCGAGGTGGTGGCGAGCAAGATGTTCTTTCAGTTCGCGCGTGCGTTCGGCGAACACGATTCTTTCCGGAGCAATCCCTGCATTTTCAGCATGCTGCCGCAGGTTGCTCATGGCAAGCTCGGGGCATTTGCTGAGCCACAGTACGCTATCGGGTGTCCTGGCCAGCAGGCGCATCCAGAGCGCGTACATCTCCGGTGTGATCTTGTAATGATTGTTGAAACTGCAGAATACATATCCATCTTCCGGCAGGCCGGCCTCGGCGCGGGTCATCGCCTGATCGGCAATGCTCCTGGTGCTGTCATTCGGCTGGAAAGAACCGGGAAGATAGACGACCTGCTCAGAATAGAATGTCTTGGCGGATTCCGGAATCACGATCCGGTCAGCCAGGATGAAATCCATATAGTCTGATCCGCTGGTTCCGGCGTAGCCGAGAAACCCGGCCTGTAATGGCACACGTTTCCAGCTGAAAATGCCGGGGCGGGCATTGGTGGTAAAACCCATGAGGTCGATCGCAATGTCGACCTGCATTTGACCCATCATGTCCGCCACGTCCTTGTCACCCTTGTCGCGGACGTCGATGAACTGGTCGAAGGCCAAGGAGATGCGCTTTCCAAGGGCGCTTTCGTCGGGGATCCCCCATGAAATGCCGATCACATCGAAGCGTGATCTGTCGTGTTTTTCGATAATTTCGACCAGCAACTGCGATACGGGGTGTTGTCTGAAATCTGCCGACAGGTAGGCGATGCGGATTTTTCCGTCGGCGCCTCTCGCCTTTGGAGATGGAACGCCTGCATGCTGTGACGGGTATTTATGTCGTGTGATGATGTTTGCGCAATCCCGTTGATGCCCGGGGGAGTCGAGGAAAGCAAGGAGTTCAAATGGTTTGCATACAGGTTTCCCGGCCTCGATGCCGGTCATGATCCTGGCTAGATCCTGTTCGGATCGTTCCCAGGTGCAACAGTGCCGTTTCGCGTGGAGCAGGCTTCCCAGTGCAAACTCATAATCAGGGTCAATATCCACCAGACGCTGGAATGTCTGCATGGCCAGATCGTATTGCCCGGTTTCCTGCAATGCGCCGCCGAGATTGTTCAGTACGCCGGTGTGGTCGGGCCTGATGGCCAGGATGCGCTTGAAAAGCGAAATGGCATCCGTATGCTGCCCCAATTCCAGCAGGACGATACCGTAGTTGATCATCGCATCGGTGTGGCGCGGGTTGAGCGTGATGGCCTTTTTCAGATGCATGGCCGCCTGGCTGAACCTGTGCATGTCGCGATAGACTGCCCCCAGGTTGCTGTGGGCGTCTGCATAGCCGGGGTTGACCGCGACCGCCCGTGCAAGCAGATGGATGGCTGCATCGTCGTTTCCGGTCTGATAGGCAAGAATTCCCAGCAGGTTCAAGGCCTCGGTATTGTCCGGGGCGACCTGCAGGAGGCGTTGGCACAATGCGATCGCTTCCTGAATCCGGCCCGCATCCACTAATGCCGCTGCGTTTGCCAAGGCGGCTTTGATCTGCTTTGACCCTGCGGCGGCAGAGGGCGCTGTTGACCTCGGTTGGCTGGCATCCTTGGCTAGGCAGCAGTTCTTATATTTCTTGCCGCTACCGCAATGGCAGGGGTCGTTTCGGCCTGGAAGTTTCATGAATGATTTCTTGCGGGTTCGAGGTCCGTTGGTGTTGTCGGCGCGAAGGGCGTCCGGATGATGGCTTACGCAATTTATATGGCAAGATTGTACGACAAGACTTTTGGCATTGGACGCCTAAGTCTAAAATGTCAGGATTATTGCGGTATTGTGTATTTCTACATATTAGCTTGGAGATGCTAAATCGTAATTTAATACTGATCTATTTGAAAATTAATGCTCCGGTATAAAATTGAGTGAAGAAAGCATTTGATGAACCAGAAAAAAATAGGCCGAAACGATCCTTGCCCTTGCGGTAGCGGAAAAAAATTCAAACAATGTTGCGCTAATAAAGGGCCGACACCAACACAGACACAGACACAGGCCAGTTCGATCCCGCATTCTATGCAGGTTGCTTTTTCGCATTATCAGGCAGGACGATATCCGCAAGCAGAGGCGATTTTCCATCAGATTCTCAGGCTTGCGCCTAAGCATGCTGACGCGTTGCATTTGCTTGGGGTGATTGCACTTCAGGACGCAAAAATCGAAGAGGCCATTAAATATTTTTCAAGAGCGATATCATCTAATTCATCCAATCCAGTTTATTTCAGTAATTTAGGCCTTGCGCTGCAATATCAAGGTAAATTGGATGAGGCTATCACGAGCTATCGGAAGGCGATTGCGATTGCCCCTGATTATGCGGATGCCTGGTATAACCTGCATGCTTTGCTGATCGATCCGGCAGACCTGAAGCCATCGATTCAGTGTATGAAAAAGGTAGTTTCGCTGCTTCCGCAGGATATGGACTCGCGACTGATTTTGGGTGTGTTGCTGGATTATTCTGGTGATTCCCTTGCTGCGAAAGAACATTTTGACTTGGTCGGGAAAAGCTCGGGCCTTTTTCGTGCCAGGTTGGATGCGTGGAACTACATTAAGTCAACCGCTAAAAATCTACCGCCCATCATCGGCAGTAATATTCAAGCTTTCAAAATCGGTATTGAAGCAGCTAATTCCGATGGGCTGGTTCTTGAGTTCGGGGTCCGGCATGGAACATCAATTCGGCAAATCGCCGGGTTGGTTAATCAGGACGTTCACGGATTTGACAGTTTCGAAGGTCTGCCAGAGGTCTGGCATCACGAACCTCAAGGCAGCTACACGACCAAAGGGGAAATTCCCAGTGTCCCTCGCAATGTGAGTCTGCACGTAGGCTGGTTTGAGGATACTTTACCCGGATTCCTTGAAAAGCATTCAGGGCCTCTCAGATTCATGAATGTAGACTGCGATATTTACAGTTCAACGAAAACAATCCTTGATTGCCTTGCACCTAGAATGGTTGTTGGTTCTGTGATTGTCTTTGATGAATACATCGGAAATGAGCATTGGCGTGAAGATGAATTCAAAGCTTTTCAGGAAGCGGTCGCACAGTATGGTTGGACTTATGAGTATCTGTGCTTCAGCCTGTTTACCAAGCAGGTCGTTGTTAGGATTACATCCATCTAGCGGCCCGTGCGGATATTTCTAAAATCGATGATTCTGATTAACGATCAACGCTATTTGCGCGAATTTATTGAGTTGAACGAGGCATGGATTTCTCATTATTTTAAGGTCGAGGATGCTGACAGAGCTTTAGCCGCTTATCCTTCAAAAATCATCGATGAAGGAGGGTATGTCTTTACCTTGTTGGTGGATGATGAAGTGGCTGGGGTATGCGCCCTTTTCTATGACAGCGAAGGGGTATTCCAATTGGCAAGAATGGCTGTCGCCGTTCGTTTTCAAGGTCTTGGTTACGGGCATAAGCTAATGAACGCCGCTTTGGAAAAACTAAAAGAAATCAAAGCCACCAAGGTGTTTCTGTTGACTAATAAGAAATTGTTGCCGGCAATCGCTTTATATAAAAAGCACGGATTTCAAGTGGTAAGTGAGGGACCTCATCCTGTTTATGCTAGGTGTGACCTTGTGATGGAGAAAAATATTCGGAGCGATATATTGAATGTCGGGACTCACCGGCAGGGGTCTGGCGTGAGCAAGGTCAAATAGAGCAAAGCCATACTATATGCTTATTCAGCATGACAGGCTAAAGCCCTCACATCACCTGGCATGACGCGATGGTGTCCCGTGGGGACCGGGAATCCCAGAATGCCCACAGGAGTATGATCCTGTGGTTTACCGGTCTGTCGGGTGCGGGCAAATCCACGTTGGCCCACGCGGTCGAGCTTGAATTGCACCGGCGTGGATGCCGGACCTTTGTGTTCGATGGCGATAACGTCCGTCATGGATTGTGCGGTGACCTGGGCTTCTCTCCTGAGGATCGCGTCGAAAATATCCGCCGCGTCGGGGAAATGGCCAAGCTGTTCATCGAGGCCGGTGTCATTGCGCTGACCGCGATTATCTCGCCATACCGTGCTGATCGCGACCGTGTGCGCCAATTGGTCGGGCCCGGCGATTTTGTGGAAATTTATTGCCAGTGCCCACTGGCGGTATGTGAGCAGCGGGACGTCAAAGGCCTTTATGAGAAGGCACGGAGTGGAGTCATCAAGGAGTTTACGGGGGTAACGGCGCCCTATGAGGTGCCAGATGCGCCTGAACTGGTGGTCGATACCGGCGCACAACCCCTGGAAGCTTGCGTCGATCAGGTCATGAAATACTGCGAAGCAAGGGGATATCTGCTTCCCTTGACCTGAAATCGGTGTATGAATGAAAAACGGCCCCACAGGGGCCGTTTTTCATGGGACGGGTGCTGTGTCGATCAGACGTTGAAGAGGAAGTTCATGACGTCGCCGTCCTGAACCACGTATTCCTTGCCTTCAGAGCGCATCTTGCCGGCTTCCTTGGCGCCCTGTTCGCCGCCATTGGCCACGAAGTCCTCGAAACCGATGGTCTGGGCGCGGATGAAGCCCTTTTCGAAGTCGGTGTGGATGACCCCTGCAGCCTGTGGGGCAGTGTCGCCCTTGTGGATGGTCCAGGCGCGGACTTCCTTCACGCCGGCGGTGAAGTAGGTCTGCAGGCCCAGCAGGTCGTAGGCGGCACGGATGACGCGGTTGAGACCGGGTTCGTCCAGGTTCATCTCGGAGAGGAACATGGCCTTGTCTTCATCTTCGAGGTCGGCGATCTCGGATTCGATCTTGGCGCAAATGGCGACGACGGGAGCATGTTCCTTCTTGCCGAGTTCTTCCACCTTGGATAGCAGCGGGTTGTTGCTGAAGCCGTTCTCTTCAACGTTGGCGAGATACATGACAGGTTTGACGGTGATCAGGCACAGCGGCTTGATCAGGTGCAACTGGTCGGCATCCAGCCCCAAGGTGCGGACGGGGTGGCCCTGATCCAGGTGCTTCTGGATCTTTTCGAGCAGGGCGCAGAGGACGATGGCCTCCTTGTCGCCGGACTTGGCTTTCTTGCCTTCACGGGCGATGGATTTCTCGACGGTTTCCATGTCGGCCAGCGCGAGTTCGGTGTTGATCACTTCGATATCGGCCAGGGGGTCGACCTTGCCGGCCACGTGGACGATGTTGCCGTCGTCGAAACAGCGGACAACGTGAGCGATGGCATCGGTCTCGCGGATGTTGGCGAGGAATTTGTTGCCCAGGCCTTCACCCTTGGAAGCCCCGGCGACCAGGCCGGCAATGTCGACGAATTCGACGATCGCGTGCTGGATCTTCTGGGGGTTGATGATCCTGGCCAGCGCATCCAGGCGCGGATCCGGTACTTCCACGATGCCGACGTTGGGTTCGATGGTGCAGAACGGATAGTTGGCCGCTTCGATGCCGGCGCGGGTAATCGCGTTGAAGAGCGTGGATTTGCCTACGTTGGGTAGACCGACAATGCCGCATTTCATAGTGTTATGCCTTTTTGGTGTGCAATTTCAACATGGCTGCCTCGAAGCTGCCTTCCAGCAGCAGGGGCAAGAGTTTTGCGCTGTCGAGGATGTTCTCTTCGATCAGCTGTAATTCTTCTTTCATGGGCGGCTTGAGCACGTAATTGACCACGGCATGCCGGTCGCCTGGATGACCGATGCCAAGGCGCAGCCGCCAGAAGTTCGGGGTGCCGAGTTGCGCGGCGATGTCCTTGAGGCCGTTGTGGCCACCGTTTCCGCCGCCCTGCTTCAGTTTGGCCGTGCCCGGCGGCAGATCCAGTTCATCGTGAATGACCAGAATTTCTTCCGGGGCAATCTTGTAGAAGCGAGCGAGGGCTGCAACGGATCGCCCGCTGGCATTCATGTAGGTCGAGGGTTCCAGCAGCCATGCCTCATGGGGACCGGATTTCATGCGTCCGGCGAGTCCGAAGAACTTGGTTTCCATGGACAGCTTGCTGCCGTTGTCGCGTGACACATGGTCGATCCACCAGAAACCGGCGTTGTGCCGGGTGGATTCGTACTCGCTTCCGGGATTGCCCAGTCCGACGAAGAGTTTGATTCCGCTCATTCAGGCCTCAAGAAAAAACGCGCGTTCGGATCTCCGAAACGCGCGTTGTTTTCATACTGCTTGCGCAGGCGCTTATTCAGTTGCTGCAGCTTCTTCTTCAGAGGCTACCCCACCACGCGGGGTCGGGATGGACGCAACCGCTGCGTCGTCACCGTGTGCCAGTTGCACGAACTCCACACCCTTCGGCAGCTTGATCTGGGACAGGTGGATGGAGTGGCCGGCAGTCAGTTCGGCCAGGTCGACTTCGATGAATTCCGGCAGGTTCTTCGCCAGGCAGCTGACATCGGCTTCGGTCATCACGTGGTTGACGACACCGTGTTGCAGCTTCACGCCCGGGGCGATATCCTGGTTCACGAAGTGGAACGGCACCTTCACGTGGATCTTCTCGGTGGCGCTGACGCGCTGGAAGTCGATGTGAGCGATGTCGTTGCGGACCGGGTGCAGTTGGTAGTCACGCAGCAGGACTTGTTCCTTCTTGCCATCCAGGTTCAGATTCAGGATGGAAGAGTGGAAGGCTTCGTGGCGGAACTCCAGGAACAGTTCCTTGTGGTTCAGCTCGATGCTGACAGCATCCTTGCCGCCACCGTAAACGATACCCGGGACGTTGCCAGCACGGCGCAGACGGCGGCTCGCACCCGTACCTTGCGCTTGGCGTGCCTTGGCGTTGATTTCAATAGTCATTTTACTACTCCTAAGCGAGTGTCATCCGCGACCAGATAACACGGTTATGGCGTTGGCGGTGAGGCCTCGGCCGAAAATTTACTCCATGAACAGGGAGCTGACGGAATCCTCGTTGCTGATGCGACGGATCGTTTCTGCCAGCAGTTCTGCCGTGCTCAACTGACGAATCTTGGGACATGCGGCCGCATCGGCTTGCAGCGGGATGGTATTGGTGACCACCAGTTCGTCCAGACGGGAGTTGGTGATGCGCTCGACTGCGGTACCCGACAGCACAGGGTGGGTACAGTAGGCTACCACCTTGACCGCGCCGTGCTCCTTCAGTGCGTTGGCGGCTTCGCACAGGGTGTTGGCGGTATCCACCATGTCATCCATGATGACGCAGGTACGGCCTTCGACTTCCCCGATGATATGCATGACCTTGGCGACGTTCGGCTTCGGACGGCGCTTGTCGATAATGGCCAGGTCTGAATTCAGTTGTTTGGCCAGCGCACGTGCACGGACCACGCCACCCACGTCAGGGGAAACGACCACCAGGTTAGGGTAGTTGTGCTTCCAGACGTCGCCCAGCAGCACCGGGGTGGCATAGATGTTGTCGACCGGGATGTCGAAGAAACCCTGGATCTGGTCGGAGTGCAGGTCCATCGTCAGCAGGCGGTTCACGCCGACACTGGTCAGCATGTTGGCCACCACCTTGGCGGTAATCGCAACGCGTGCGGAGCGCGGGCGGCGGTCCTGGCGGGAATAACCGAAATAGGGGATGGCTGCGGTGATGCGTGCGGCGGAGGAACGGCGCAGGGCGTCGACCATGACCATGACTTCCATCAGGCTGTCGTTGGTCGGCATGCAGGTGGACTGCAGCACGAAAACATCCTTGCCGCGCACGTTGTCCAGCAGTTCGACCATCACTTCGCCGTCGCTGAAACGCCCTACCGTGGCTTTGCCCAGATCGATATTGAGATGGCTGACCACCTCTTCGGCAAGCTTGGGATTAGCGTTGCCGGTGAATACCATCATGTCGCCATTGGCCACGGTGCGATCCTTATGCGAAGTTCAGAAACAAACCATCAAAAAAACAAAAAAGCGTGTAAAGGTTAGTTTTACACGCTTTTTTATTATTGGCTGGGGAGGAAGGATTCGAACCTTCGCATGCCGGAATCAAAATCCGGTGCCTTAACCAGCTTGGCGACTCCCCAATAAACTTTCAGTCAGCGTGCCTTTCATTTGGCACAATCAAGCAGCGGATGTTGATCCAGACCTGCTGCGACAAACCCGGCGACTGCTTCGGGTTTCAGCGAAAAAATCCGCTTCGCTTCGGCTTCGGTGTCACACTCCAGAAACACGCTGGCGCCGGAACCGCTCATTCGCGCATCGCCGAACTGTTTCAGCCATTCTAGCGCGGATGCCACTGCGGGGTACTGCCGGCACACTACGGGTTCCAGATCGTTATGACCGTAGCCCTTGAAAAAGGCCGCCATTTTCGCGGGATTCGTATCTCTTGTCAATTCCTGACTGGTAAAAATTTTCTGGGTCGACACATGGGCGTCCGGCGTCAGCACGATATACCAGGCTTTCGGTAGTTCCATTGGCTGCAGTTTTTCACCGATACCTTCCGCCCAGGCATTGCGGCCGAAGACGAAAACAGGGACGTCGGCACCCAGTTGCAGCCCCAGTTCCAGCAGCGCCTGCCGCGGCAGGTCAAGTGACCACAGGCGGTTCAGTGCCAGCAATACGGTGGCGGCATCCGAGCTGCCGCCTCCCAGCCCGCCCCCCATGGGGATGCGTTTCTCCAGACGGATCTCGACGCCCCGTTGGCAGCCGGTATGTTGTTGCAGCAGTCGGGCGGCACGTATGCACAGGTCCTGACTTTCCGGGACGCCGGGAATGTCAGCCGTCCGGCGGATGGCGCCGTCCGGGGTTGGGCGCAGCCACAAGGTATCGTGGCGCTCGATCAGGCGGAAGACCGATTGCAGCAGGTGATAGCCATCAGGCCTGCGACCGGTGATGTGCAGGAACAGGTTGAGTTTGGCCGGTGCCGGAAAAGCGGTGAAATCGCTCATTCGGCGACCTGTACGCCAATCCATTCATCAATGACCAGCTTCAGGTCGAGCCCGGCGCTTTTGACCACGACCTTGCCCGGCAACTGGCGGCCGCCGGCTTCACGATACTGCGAGTACTGGATGTCCCAGCCGTTCTGGCGCATGTGTTCGATGTGCCCGGCGGCATCCCAGGACAGGATCTGGGATTCGCCCTCGCCCGGGCGTCCCAGCACCCAGTCCTTCAGGCCTGCCATGGGAAGGCTCCAGCCCAGGGTTTGCTGCATCAGGGCCTCGGCATTTTCGGCGGTATAGGTTTTCCGGTCGCTGGTGGTCAGGGTCACTTCATCTGCGCTGGCGCTGATCTGGCCTAGCTGGGTGCCGAGCGGGGAATAGAAGCCGATGTCATCCCCCTCGAGATGGTGGTGCCAGCGCATGCCGCCGGAAAACCCCTTCTTTTCCGTGAGCACGGCGACCCGGCCGGTGAGTGCGTAGGTCTGGATATCCGCCACGCGCTGCGCATGTTGGGCGTACGTAGCCGGTTGTGCCTGCGGGAGGCCGGCGGGCATGGAAGCACACCCGGCGAGCAGAAGCGCCGGTAGCAGAGATCTCCACAACATTATTTACCGAACTTCCTGGAAGTATTCAGCAGCACTTCGTTATCCGGGTGCTTGCGGAGGGCGTCGGTCCAAGTTTGCTGGGCTTCGTCGCGCTTGCCTTGATGCCACAGGACTTCGCCCAGATGGGCAGCGACTTCGGGGTCTGCCTGTGCGGTGTAGGCACGGCGCAGGTACTCGGCGGCCTTGTCCAGCTTGCCCAGGCGGTAATGAACCCAGCCCATGCTGTCCAGAATGTAGAAGTCGTCTGGGCTCAGGCTCAGGGCCTTTTCGATCAGGGTCATGGCTTCGGGCAGGCGTTCGTTACGGTCAGCCAGGGCATAGCCAAGCGCATTGTAGGCTTGCGCAAAGTCGGGTTTGAGTGCGATCAGGGTGCGCAACTGCTTTTCCATGACATCGAAGCGGCCGATCTTTTCGGCCATCATGGCGAAGTCGTAGATCAGTTCCGGCGTGTTGGGCAGGGTGGTGACCGCCTTTTCCAGGATGGCGTAGGCTTCCTGATACTTCTGGGCCTGGGACAGCATGCTGGCCTCCAGCTGCAAAGCGGTCACCTGTTGTTCGCTGGAAGCCTCGGTGAGGCCTTGCAACTGCTGCCGCGCCTCGTCCAGCTTGCCCTGCCTTGCCAGGACATTGGCGATTCGGAGCTTGGCCTCGACCTGCTGTTCCCCTTCTCCGACCTTCTTGAACCAGGTGATGGCTTCTTCCGGGTGTTTCTGCTCGTCAGCGGATTGGCCTAGGTACAGATAGAGCTGGTCCGGACGGTTGTAGCCGCGCTCCAATGCCTGCTTGAAGTAGCGGTCAGCCTGCTTGTAATCGTTGAGCTGGACCGAAAGCAGTCCCGCGGCTACGGCGATTTCAGGGTTGCTGTCGGCCTGTTCGGTCAGCGGGGCGAATTCCTTGCGAGCGGCTTCGTACTGCTTCTGGTTGACCAGCAGTTTTGCGTAAGCGAGGCGCACTTCATTGGCCAGAGGGTGCTCGATCAGGTAATTCCTGTAGAAGTTCAGGGCGTCTTCCGTGGCGTTCTTGAGTCGAATCTCGCCCTGCAGCAAGGCGGCCAGCTCCCATCCGGGAGTGAGTTTTTCTGCGGTGCGGAGCTCGCTCAGGGCGAGTTCGCTTTTGCCTGCGGCCCAAGCACTATGGGCGATCGCAAAATGCGCTTCGGCCAGGTCGGGATAGGGTTTGGCCAGAGATTGCACCAGTTTCAGAACCGCGGCCTTGTCGGGATTCTGTGCAAGGATGGCGTTCAGGTATAGGAATCCGCTGGCCCGGGTTTCTTCCTGCGACAGCAGTTTTTTCAGATGCGGTTCCGCTTCGCTGAGTTTGCCGGAGCCGATCAGCAACTGAGTGGTGGCTTGCTGTGCCTCAGGGGAGGCGGGATCCAGTTCAGCCCATAGCGTTGCGGCACGCATCGCCAGTTGAGGCTGTTGGGCATATGCCGCGGCCCGTGCGGAGCGCTCCGCAAGGCGCGGGTCCCGGGTGGACTTCGCCAGATCGTAGAAGATGTTGCTGGCGAGCACGACGTCGCCGCGCTGCCCGGCGATTTCACCGACCAGGTATTTGTAGATGAACTCGCTGGTCAGGCCGGTAGTCGGTGGCTTGTTAGATGAGCCTTGTGCATGAGCGGCCACGCTGCTGAACAGCATGGCTATCGCTACGGCGGAAACGCGCATCGGTTGGATCATTTTCGGCATGGTCGTGAGTGGTTTCCAGGTCTTGGGGAATGAGAACATTAGTCCGTGACATGGGCGACAAGTTCACCCATAATGAGCGCGAATATAGCCTGTTTGGGGCAATTTTCCAATTCCCGCATACGCTTGACAACAGTCAGGCGTTTTTTTAATTTAGCAGCCCTCTAAAAACCGGATTCGATTATGACTACAGTAACCGTCGAGGTGAGTGAGCTGACTCGCGCCTACGGAGACAACAAGGTCGTCCGCGAAGTCAGCTTCAACCTGAACAAGGGTGAAGTGCTCGGCTTCCTGGGACCCAATGGCGCCGGCAAATCCACCACCATGAAAATGCTGACCGGCAATCTGGCGCCGACTTCCGGCACAGTCAAGATCTGCGGCATCGACATGATCGAGAACCCGAAGGAAGCCAAGGCGCTGATCGGGTATCTGCCTGAAACCCCCCCGCTATACAAGGAATTGACCGTGGACGAAATGCTGGCCCTGGCTGCCCGCATGCACGGTGTGCCGCGCGGCAAGGTCAAGCGAGCCGTGGATCACGTCAAGGAGCGCACCGGCCTGACCGAAATGGGCAAGCGCCTGTGTGAAAACCTGTCGACCGGTTACCAGCAGCGTGTGGGGATTGCCCAGGCCATCATCCACAGCCCGATGGTGGTGGTGCTGGACGAGCCGACGCGCGGTCTGGATCCGATCCAGATCAAGGATATCCGCGCCCTGATCAAGGAACTGGGCGGTGAGCATAGCGTGATTCTGTCCACGCACATCCTGCCGGAAGTCGAGATGGTGTGTGACCACGTGCAGATCATCCACCAGGGGCAGCTGGTGTTCAGCGGCGAAATCGACCAGCTGCGCAAGAGCCGTGAAAGCGATTGTCTGGTCGTCGGCATGCGCCGTGCGCCTGCAACCGACGCACTCCTCGCCCTGCCGGGCGTGGTCGAGGCGAGCCCGGCCGGCAATCTGCTGCGCCTGCGCTTCGCCGACATGGCCGGAGATGCCGTGGCTGAATCGCTGGTGCGCGCCGCCGTCGCCGGAGATTGGGGCCTGTATCAGGTGGCGCCGGATGTCGCTTCCCTGGAGGATGTGTTCCTGCAACTGACACAAATGGAAGAGGTGGCTGCATGAAGATGATTCTGACGATCGCAGGCAAGGAACTGCGCAGCCTGTTCGCCTCCCCGATGGCGTGGGTGATCCTGGCGATGCTGCAGTTGCTGCTGGGCCTGTTTTTCGCTAATGGCATCGACCGTTATTTCGAAGCCATGCAGGGGGCCATGCCGCCGGAGCAGCGCATGGGCTTCACGGCCTTTGTCGTGCCGCAAGTGTTCGGCGTGGCTGTGCTGGTGCTGCTGACGGCGGTTCCGCTGCTGACCATGCGCCTGATCGCCGAGGAACGCAAGAGCCAGACCCTGGTGTTCCTGTTTTCCGCGCCGGTGTCGCTCTTCGAGATCGTGGTCGGCAAGTTCGTCGGCCTGATGACCTTCATTTCCGTGGTGGTCCTGTTGCTGATGGCGATGACCCTGTCCATGCACGTGGCGACGGATATCGATACTGCGCATGTGCTGACCAATGCGCTCGGCATGTGGCTGATGGCGGCAGCG
Source organism: Pseudomonadota bacterium (assembly GCA_029782295.1). Lineage (GTDB taxonomy): Bacteria > Pseudomonadota > Gammaproteobacteria > Burkholderiales > Methylophilaceae > CAIJXJ01. The sequence goes on along the minus strand of JAKOVB010000089.1, from coordinate 765,007 downwards.
TTTTCAGCGCTGGGTATTTTCATGTCCAGCCTGACGCAACAGCCTATCATTGCTGCGATCATCAGCTTCATCGCGCTGCTGGGGCTGATCATCATCGACAGTTTTGCCGCTGATCCGGAGAGCCCGCTCAACTATCTGTCGCTGATGCGCCATTTCGAGCCCCTCTCCAGCGGCATGCTGAATACGGCTGACATCGCTTATTTCATCCTGTTTACCGCGACTTTCCTGGTGCTGACCGTGCGCCGCCTGGACGCGGACAGGCTGCGTGGTTAAGAGACGGATTTACCCATCATGAATATCAATCGCAAACTCCGTTTCCAGTTGTTCGTGCAGAACTGGGTGTTCCTGGTCCTGTTCCTCACGCTGGTGGGCCTGCTGGCCTTCGTCACCAAGCAGTTCCATTTCGAGCGTGACGTGACCCAGAGCGCCCGTAACCAGTTGACCGAAGGCAGCGCCAAGGTGGTCAAGAAGATGAAGGGGCCGGTGAATATCACCGCCTTCGTCGAGAACGATGACCCGGCCCGCAAGAAGCTGATCTACGACTTCGTGACACGTTATCAGCGCGCCAAGCCTGATATCACGCTGACGTTCGTCAACTCCACCAAGGAGCCCAAGCGTGCCCAGGAAGCCGGTATCCGCAAGGACGGCGAACTGGTCGTGGAATACGAAAAGCGTACCGAGAACCTGGTGCCGGCCTACACCGAGCGCGACCTGACCAATTTGCTGATGCGCCTGGCCCGTTCCCGTGCCCGTGCCGTCATGTATCTCGATGGCCACGGCGAGCGCAGCCTGATCGGCGAAAAGAACCATGACCTCGGCGAATTCGGCCATCAACTGGGCACCAAGGGCTTTAAGCTGGCGAACCCGGACCTGACGCTGTTGCAGGAAGTCCCGCGCAACGGCGCGATGCTGGTGATCGCCGGCCCTCAGGTCGATGTGTCCGAAGCCGAAGTGAAGAAGATCATCAAGTATGTTGCAGGTGGCGGCAACCTGCTGTGGCTGGTCGACCAGGAATCCCTGCACGGCCTGCAACCGCTGGCTGAGTACCTGGGCGTGGTGCTGACCCCGGGCATCGTCATCGATCCGACGGCGCAACAGCTGAACATCGACCCGAAGACCGCGATCGCGCGCCAGTACATGGAACATCCGGTCACCAAGGAATTCACGCTGCCGACATTCTTCCCGGAAGCCCGCCAGATCGAGATCAAGGACACGCTGGGCGACTGGCAGGTGACGCGCCTGATCTCGGTGGCGCAGCAAGGCTGGCTCGAAACCGGCAAGCTGGATGGCAAGATCGATTTCGACAACAAGCGTGACATCCCGGGCCCGGTGAATATCGCCGTGGCGATGGAGCGCAAGGCTGAACACATCACGCAACGCGTGGTGGTGGTTGGCAACGGCAGCTTCCTGGCCAATACCTTCATCGCCAACGGCGGCAACCTCAGCCTTGGCGTGAACATGGTCAACTGGCTGGCCGGTGACGATAACCTGATCAGCATCCAGCCCAATCTGCTGAAGGACGTGACGGTCAATTACACCAAGACCCAGGGCCTGCTGATTTTCGGCGGCTTCATCCTGGTGTTGCCGATCGCCTTCCTGGTGGCTGGCGTGATGATCTGGCGCAGGAGACGTACGCGATGAAATCCCGCTGGATCCTCAATCTGGTGTTGCTGGTACTGGTGGCCGGTATCGTGCTTGCGCTGCAATATGCGCCCAAGCCCAAGACCGAGGTGGCTCCGGCCGTGACCGTATCGACGATCGATCCCGACAAGATCCACAAGATCAGCATCGAGGCACCTGCCAAGGCGCCAGTCGAGTTGGAAAAGCGAGACGACGTCTGGTACCTGACCCAGCCCTACGCTGCGCGAGCTGGCGTGAACCCGGTCAACCAGATGCTGTCGGTGCTGCACGCCAATAGCGTCGACAAGTTCGATGTCGGCGACCTGAGCCGGTTCGGTCTGGACCATCCCGCCCTGAAGCTGAAACTGGACGATGAAGAGATCACCTTCGGTACGCTCAATCCGGTCAACGGGATGCAGTACATCGGCTACCGCAACTCCGTGTTCCTGGTCGAGAGCAAGTATGCGGAAGCCCTGACCATCCAGGTCGTCGAAATGCTGGACAAGAACCTGCTGAAACCGGGTGAGGAAATCGCAGGCTTCGACTTCTCCCATCTCGAGCAATGGGAAGAGGGCGGCGGCCTGAAGATGTCGCTCGAAGGCGGCAAGTGGAAAGTCGAGCGTGCGAATACCAAGCCGGTGCAGGATGACATCAATGCCTGGTTCGCCGATAGCTGGGGAACGCTGATCGCCCTGTCGGTGGAACCCTACAAGCCGAACGCGAAGGCGAAGTATCCGTCCTTCGACATCAAGCTCAAGAACGGCAAGACCATTCATTTCGAGAAGCAGGGCGAATCCCCGGAACTCAAGCTGGCCCGTCCGGATGAAGGCCTGCTCTATCACTTCCCGCAGGACGTGGGTTTCCAGATTCTGAACCCTCCCGTCGGCGCACCCAAGTAGTCGCTTCGCATGCCGGAGTTGCCAGAGGTCGAAACCACCTTGCGCGGGCTGGAGCGACCGCTGGCGGGACGGCGGGTGGCCAGCGTCGTGATTCGTCAGCCGATGCTGCGCTGGCCGGTGCCGGCGGATCTGCCAGCCCTGCTCGCCGGCCAACCGGTTCACAACCTTTCCCGTCGCGCCAAATACCTGCTGCTGCACTTTGATCACGGCACCCTGATCCTGCATCTCGGCATGTCGGGCAGGTTATGCCATCTGGCACAGGACGAACCTCCGGGTAAGCACGATCATTTCGACCTGTTGCTCGATAATGGCGCCGTGGTCCGCCTGCGCGATCCGCGCCGGTTTGGTGCCGTGCTGTGGGCGAGTGGCGATGGGATGACGCATCCGCTGCTTCGCAGTCTGGGGCCCGAGCCTTTGCTGGACGGGTTCGATGGTGCCTATCTTTATCGTGAAACTCGTCACCGCACAGCCCCGATCAAGACCGTCATCATGGATGCGCATCTGGTGGTTGGGGTGGGCAACATTTACGCCAGTGAATCGCTGTTCCGTTCCCGGATCAGTCCCATGCTGCCTGCGAGCAAGCTCAGTCGGGCGCGTTGCGACCGGCTGGTGCAGGAAATCAAGGCTACACTGGCCGACGCCATCGAGGCAGGCGGCAGCAGCTTGCGTGATTTCTTTGGTGCGGATGGCAACCCAGGCTATTTCCAGCAGCAATATTTTGTCTACGGCCGTACCGGCGAGCCTTGCAGGGTCTGCGGTACGCCGGTCGAAACCCTGCGACAGGGCCAGCGTTCGACGTTCTATTGTCCCCGTTGCCAGCGCCGGTGATCCGGCCTTCCGGCCTCGGAAAACCTCCTGCCACTTTTAGACCGACCAAGTAATTGAGGGTCGGCATATCAAAAGCCCGACAATAACATCCAATGATATTAGCTATGTGTCTGTAGAGGGGAGCTCCGATTCTCCGAGTTGTCCCCTGCATGGGGGTATTGAGGTTCCATTCGATCCAGGGGGGGCATTCACATTCTCAAAAGTAAATAGAGGTCTCCCTTCAGCCTGGAACCGGGGATCGTCGGGATTCTGGCACAGATGATGATCGGTCTGGGCATGATCTGGATCGCCGAAAGCCGTCGCAAGCCCGAAGGGGGGGATCAGTTGTATTGAAAAAGGCGCCTGCGGGGCGCCTTTTCTGTTTGTGATCGTCCGTGTTTAAGCTGGACGGCGGTCGGTGACGAATGGTCGGTCAGTGTTCGCCGGAATGATGGGTCTGGTGGTGAGCGTGGACTTCGGTGTGGGCGTGGGCTGCATGCTCATGCAGGAAGCCGGCTGGCTGCGGATGCCTGTGGCCCACCCACTGCGGCAGCAGCGAGCCGGCGATCATGCCGGCGGCGCTGATGCACAGGCCGATCAGTTGCGGTGGCACCGGGCTGGCTTCGCCGATCATCACTTCGATCATGATCCAGGACAGCAGCCCACCGATGGTGGCGGTCAACGCCCCCTGCGTGGTGGCGCGCTTCCAGAATGCGCCGAACACGAGCGGCACGAAGGCACCGGCCAGGGTGACCTTGTAGGCATGCTCCACCATTTCGAAAATGGAAGCGTTGGAGCTTAACGCAAATGCCAGCACCATCAAGGTGAAACCGACTAGGCAGCCGCGCATCACCTTCAGGAAGGCATGGTCGCCCATGTGCGGAAAAAACCCCTTTATCACGTTTTCAGCAAAAGTCACCGAAGGTGCCAGCAGGGTGGCCGACGAGCAACTCATGATGGCTGACAGCACCGCGCCGAAGAACAGCACCTGGGCGAACAGGGGCATGGATTGCAGCACCAGCGTCGGCAACACCAGTTGCGAGTCTGCCTCGATGACTCGGGCGAATTTGTCCGGGTCCAGCATGGTGGCCGCATAGGCGATGAACATGGGCACGAAGGTAAAGCAGAAGTAGATCGAGGCGCCGAGGATGGAGCCGGTCACGGCAATTCTCGCGCTTTTGGCCGAGGTAATGCGCTGGAACACGTCCTGTTGCGGGATGGAGCCCAGCATCATGGTGACCCACGCGCCGAGGAAGGTGATCCAGGCCCATGGGTCGCCTTTGGGAAAGAAATCCAGTTTGCCGGCCTGCGAAGCATGCTCGATCACCGGAGCGACGCCGCCGGTCATGCCGCTCACCGTCCAGGCGATGAACAATAGCCCGCCCATGCTCACCATCATCTGCACGAAATCCAGGAATGCGACCGAGAACATGCCGCCGAAGGTGGTATAGGTGAGCACGATGGCGGCCCCCAGGATCATGCCGGCATCCTGGCTGACGGCGCCGTTGGTGACGACGTTGAAAATCAGCCCTAGCGCCTTGATCTGGGCCGCGACCCAGCCCAGGTAGGACAGTACGATACAGATGGTGGTGATGACCTCCACGGTGCGGTTGTAGCGCATCCGATAGAAGTCGCCCAGGGTGATGATGTTGAGCTTGTAAAGCTGGGTGGAGAAAAAGAAGCCCGCCAGGATCAGACACATGGAGGACCCAAAGGGGTCGGCAACTACCCCGCCCAAGCCCTCCTTGACGAAGGTGGCGGGGATGCCGAATACCGCCTCGGCGCCAAACCAGGTGGCGAACACGGTGGCCGTCACGATGGGTAGCGGCAAGCTTCGCCCTGCAACGGCGAAATCCTTGGCGCTATGGACCCTGGTGGAGGCCCACAAACCGATGCCGACCGACACCATGAGATAGAGAATGACAAACCAGAGCAGCACGGAAACCCCATCCAGACTGAAATGCGGCCTATTCTAGCAAGGGGGCGTCAGCTTGGGTACAATCAGTCCGTCAGCGACGGTATCGGGGGCAGTCATGCAGCAACCGCAGGATATGGCAGGGTGGGTCGAACTTCTCGGTGCGGCCGATATTCCTGTGCTACGTCATACGGCCCGGGAGCTCCAGAAGCTCCGCGCCGATGAGGACCATTTGAACGCCCGCAGTGTCGCCCACGTCGTGGCCAGTGACCCCATGATGACCCTCAAGTTGCTGCGCTACCTGCAGGAGCACAAGGGGCGCAGCCAGACCAGCGAGCTCGTGCAAGTCGAGCAGGCCATCATGATGATGGGCTTCAATACCTTTTTTGAATCGATTCCCGCACAACCGCTGGTGGAGGACGTGCTGCATGACCACCTCGATGCCCTGACCCAGTTGCTGCGCACCGTGCGACGGGCGCAACGGACAGCGCAGTATGCGTTCGACTGGGCATTGATGCTGCACGACTTGCGGGCGGAGGAGGTCCGGATAGCGGCGTTGCTCGCCTATCTGTCCGAAATGCTGATGTGGTGCTTCAACCCGGAAGCCATGCTGAAGATTCACGCCATGCAGGAGGCGGATAAAACCTTGCGCAGTGCGGTCGTCCAGGAGCAGGTGCTCGGATTCCAGGGGGTGGCCCTGCAACGGGCGCTTCAGGTGGAGTGGCATTTGCCGCAACTGTTGCAGCAATTGAATGATCCGGCGCATGCGGAAAATGTACGGGTACGCAACGTGGTGCTGGCGATGAATCTGGCACGCCATTCCGCGCATGGCTGGGATGATGCGGCCTTGCCGGACGATTACCGGGATATCGCTGCGCTGTTGCGGATCGAACCCGACAAAGTGATGGCGATTGTCGGTGCGCCCGGCGTCGCTCGATAGCTTGGGCCTTGCGTCAGGAACTCAGGCCCAGAGCAGGAAAAAGCCCAGCACCTGCAGTAACAGGATCAGGGCGACCCCGGTCAGCAGCCATGACAGCAGCCGGTTCCGGCGTTGCTGCGCAGCCACAAGCAACACCATCTGATCCTTCAGCAACACGGTGTCGTTGCGCTTTAGCGACTCGCTGAGCAGGCGCGGCAGTTGCGGCAGGAGTCTGCCCCAATGCGGGGCCTCTTTCTGCAGGTTTTCAACGATGCTGCGCCATCCCATCTGCTCGCTCATCCAGCGTTCCAGATACGGTTTGGCTGTTTTCCATAAATCCAGCTCCGGGTCGAGTTCGCGCCCCAGGCCTTCGATGTTGAGCAGCGTCTTCTGCAGCATCACCAGTTGAGGCTGGATCTCCACCCCGAAGCGACGAGAGGTCTGGAACAGCCGCAGGAGAGTGCGGCCAAATGAAATGTCCTTGAGCGGCTTGTCGAACACCGGTTCGCAGGCGGCGCGGATGGCGTTTTCGAATTCATCGACAGGTGTGTCTTTCGGTACCCAGCCGGATTCGATGTGCGCACGGGCGACCTCCTGATAGTCGCGGCGGAAAAATGCCAGGAAATTGCGTGCCAGGTATTGTTTGTCGGCGTCGCTCAAGGTCCCCATGATGCCGAAATCGAGCGCGATATAACGGCCGTTGCTGGCAACCTGGATATTGCCCGGATGCATGTCGGCATGGAAGAAGCCATCCCGGAACACCTGGGTGAAAAAGATTTCCACCCCATCACGGGCCAGTTGCGGGATGTCCACGCCCAGTTCGCGCAGGCGGGCGACCTGGCTGATGGGGGTGCCCTCCATGCGCTCCATGACCATGACCTGTTCCCGACACCAGTCCCAGTAGACTTCGGGGACTCGCAGCAGTTGGCCGTCGGCGAAGTTGCGACGCAGTTGGCTGCAGTTGGCCGCTTCCAGCATGAGGTCGAGTTCGTTGTGGATATGCTTGGCGAATTCTGCCACTACTTCGCGCGGCTTGAGGCGCTTGCCATCCGACCACAGTCGCTCCAGCAGCCATGCCGCACTGTCCAGCAGGGCGAGGTCCTTTTCGATCACGGCTCCGATGCCCGGTCTCAGTATCTTGACTGCCACGGGCGTGCCATCCATCAGGGTGGCGAAATGCACTTGCGCTACCGAGGCGCTGGCGACTGGAGTCGGGTCGAATGCTGCGAATACCTCGTGGGCGGCCTTGCCGTACGACTGGAAAATGACTTCCAATACATCTTCGGCCCCGAATGGCGGGACCTGGTCCTGCAGCCTGGCCAGTTCATCGGCAAGATCCGTCGGTAACAGGTCGCGACGCGTGGACAGCATCTGGCCGAATTTGACGAAGATCGGACCGAGGCGTTCCAGGGCGCGCCTGAGGCGCGGCGCTCGCGGATCGCTGAAGCGGCGCCAGAACAACAGGATTCGAACCATCCGGTTCAGCATTTTCAGGCGCGTGTGGCCCAGGATGAATTCATCCAGGCCATAGCGCAGCGTGATGGCAACGATCCGCGATAGGCGCAACAGACTCATCCTCTTGATTGCTCCAGTCTGGCTAGGCGTTTCTCCAGGCGCTCGGCGTCTTCGCGCAACGTGTCGACTTCACGTGCAAAGCGATCCAGATGGGGCTTTTTGGCGATCAAAGGATCTTCTTCCAGCCAGTACTCGGCGAACATGCCGGCGACCGAAGACGCCTGTCGTCCGATTTCCTGCCGGATGCGGCGGCTGGCGCGACTGAGTTCATGGGCGGGAATGTCGCCGACGATACGGCTGATATCTTCTTCTGTGTCCCAGCGCAGGTTTTGCAGCACCTTGCCGATGGTGCTCGCCAGTTCCATGTCGCCGCTGAGGCTGGCCAGCCCCATGGCGGAAGCAGGGTCAACCAGCATGCGCAAGGCCGCACCGACACCCAGCCGGATCTCGGCGTCGGCGGTCGCGTCGCCGGAAGCTGCTGCAAAAGTGCCATCTCCCAGAAGGGTCAGTTTGGTCTGCACTGGCGATACGGCCAGCAGAATGGTCTTGCCGGCCAGGGGTTGCAGCTTTTCCTTCGCCCAGCTGTTCTGGGACAGCAGGTGATTGAGCGCGTCTGCCGTCAGTTTCAAAACTTGAATCCCTTGTGCAGGGCCACTACGCCACCGGTCAGGTTGGTGTAGTCGGCCTTGCCGAACCCGGCGTCCAGCATCATCTGCTTCAGCGTTTCCTGATCCGGGTGCATGCGGATGGATTCGGCGAGATAGCGATAGCTGTCCGCATCCTGGGCCAGAAGTTTTCCCATCACTGGCAGCAGCTTGAAGGAGTAGGCATCATAGGCCGGCTGCAGAGGTTTCCATACGTGTGAGAACTCCAGTACCAGCAGCTTGCCGCCCGGCTTCAGGACGCGCAACATTTCCTTTAGGGCAATGTCCTTGTGGGTCATGTTGCGCAAGCCGAAAGCCACGCTGACGCAGTCGAAATAATCGGATGGGAAAGGCAGTTTCTCTGCGTCGCATTGTGCTGCCGGAACGGGCAGCCCTTCGTCCAGCATGCGATCCCGCCCCACGCCGAGCATGGAGGCGTTGATGTCGGTGAGGACCACCTGCCCACTGCCGCCAACCTTGCGAGCGAACAGTCTGGAAAGGTCGCCGCTGCCGCCGGCGATGTCCAGCACGCGCTGGCCGGGACGGACACCACTGGTATCTACGGTGTAGCGCTTCCACAGTCGATGCAGGCCAGCGGACATGACGTCATTCATCAGGTCGTAGCGACGGGCGACTGAGTGAAAGACATCGGCGACTTTTCGTGCCTTTTCCTGCTCGGCGACGGTTTCAAAGCCGAAATGGGTAGTGTTATCGCTCATGCCGTCTCCTTGCGATTGATCCCTGCAGCAGCCAGTTTTTCCAGATAGGATTGCCACAGCGACTCCTGGTTGCGTCCCAGGTCGTAGAGGTAGTCCCACGAATAAAGACCGGTATCGTGGTCGTCGGTGAACACCAGTCGGATCGCGTATTGTCCGACCGGCTCGATGCCGAGGATGTTGACTGATTCCTTGCCGACTTGCAGCACTTCCTGGCCCGGGCCGTGGCCACGGACTTCCGCGGAGGGCGAAAACACGCGCAGGAACTCGCAGGGGAGCATGAAGTGGGCGCCGTCGTCAAACGTGATTTCCAGCTTGCGGGACTGCTGATGGAGCCGGATGTCGGTCGGTCGCGGGGTAAGGGGGGTGAGGCCGCTCATGGCTGTGTCTGGGGTGTGTGCAAAAGGGAAATGATATCAGAATCAGCAAGCCCCGCCTCTGCTCAGGCGCAGCATTATATTAGTCGAATTAGACATATGATTAATTTGACTATTTGGTGTTTCATGCTAGAGTGTGTATAAAGATTTGCTACAGAGGCGTTTCATGACCGAAAATCAGCTTGCCGAACAGTTCGCAGCCTACAGCCATTGGCGTAGCGCACTGGTTGATACTATCTGCGATTACCGCAGCTGGCTTAACGAGCAGGAACTCAACGACGCGCAAATCGACCTGCGTATCCAGCACCTGCTGGATCGCCTGCGGGAAGACAAACTCAACGTCGCATTTGTCGCCGAGTTCTCCCGAGGCAAATCCGAGTTGATCAACGCGATTTTCTTTGCCGATTACGGGCAGCGCCTCCTGCCGTCCGGAGCCGGACGCACCACCATGTGCCCGACCGAGTTGTTGTATGACCCGTCCAAGCCGGTATCCCTGCAGTTGCTCCCGATCGAAACCCGTGCCACCGATGCCACCACGACCGAATACAAGCGTTATCCGGACGAGTGGACCGTGTTCGAGTTCAACGTCGAAGACAGTGACAGCATGGTGTCGGCATTCCGTGAAGTGGGGCGGACCAAGAAGGTGCCTCCCGAGGAAGCCGAGCGCTATGGCCTGTTCGACCCGCAGGACCCGGACGATGCCATGAACCTCAACGAGGATGGCACGGTCGATATTCCCTGCTGGCGCTATGCCGTGATCAATTTCCCGCACCCCTTGCTGGAGCAGGGGCTGGTGATTCTCGATACTCCCGGACTCAATGCCATCGGTACCGAGCCGGAACTGACGCTGAACATGTTGCCCAACGCCCATGCGGTGCTGTTCATTCTGGCTGCGGATACCGGCGTAACCAAGTCCGAGATTGACGTCTGGCGCCAGTACATCAGCGGTACCCGCTGGAAACAGAAAGGGCGTCTGGCCGTTCTCAACAAGATCGATGGCCTGTGGGACGAGCTCAAGGAAGAGCACGAGATTTCCAAGGAAATCACCAAGCAATTGGCAAATAGCGCTGAAATGCTGGGGCTGCACGCCAACCAGATTTTCCCGGTATCTGCCCAGAAGGGGTTGCTGGCCAAGGTCAATGGCGACGACGACCTGCTGGAGCGAAGCGGGTTGATTACGCTCGAAAAGGCGCTGTCCGACGGTCTGATTCCTTCCAAGAAGGAGATCGTGCGTGATAACACGCAGAATGAAATCGAGGATCTGATCAGCAATTCCGTGCTGGTGCTGGAAGCACGCCTGAAGGGCATGGTCGAGCAGATCGACGAATTGAAGGGTTTGCGCGGCAAGAACGAAGACGTCATCGAACACATGATGAACAAGGTCAAGCAGGACAAGGAGAACTTCGAGCGTGGCCTGCAGCGGTTTCAGGCGCTGCGCAGCGTGTTTTCCCAGCAGGCCAATACCTTGTTCACCCACCTCGGCATGGAATCGCTGAAGGAAGAGGTGACCAAGACGCGAACCGCCATGATCGAAAGCCGTTTCACCAAGGGCATCCAGAAAGCGATGGAGTCATTCTTCCATGACCTCAAGCAGCAACTGGACAAGTCAGACGAGCAGATCAACGAAATCAAGCGCATGATGGACGCGATGTATGAGAAGTTCTCACAGGAACACGGCCTGCGGCAGGTGGTCCCGCCCGGCTTCTCGACGCTGCGTTACCAGAAGGAACTGAGCAAGCTTGAGCGTGCCTACAAGGAGCACTTCAACACGGCCATCAACATGCTCACCAACGAGAAGATGACGCTGACTTCCAAGTTCTTCGAGACGCTGGCCAGTCGCGTGATTCATGTGTTCGAGGTGGCCAACCGCGATGTGGAAAACTGGCTGAAGGCGGTGATCGCCCCGATGGAATCGCAGGTGCGCGAGCACCAGTTGCAGCTGCGTCGCAGGCTGGAAAGCATCAAGCGCATTTACAAGGCGACCGACACACTGGAAGACCGCATCAGCGAACTGGAAAACGTCGAAAAGGGTATTCATGCCCAGTTGGCCGACCTCAAGGTCCTGCGTCAGCATATCGGCAATGCACTGACGGTCGGCGATGCGGCTGACAGCAAGGCAAAAGCCGCATGACCCCTGTTCTGCTGTTTCTGTTCGGCCTGACGCTGGTGTTTATCGGATTTGCAGCGGTAGGTGTGATGTGGGCGATCCGCAGTGGCCAGTTCGATGACCTCGAAGGGCCGGCTCAGCGTATCCTGATGGACGATGATGATCCCCTGATTCCTTTCAAGGGCTTGAATGTCGAGTCCAATAGCACTAAAATGGACAAGTAAATCTTTTTATAGGGGAGTAGAAAATGCATATCTTCAATTGGGAAAACCTGCCGATGACCCTGATTGTGGCCCTGATTGCCTGGGCTTGGATCAGTTTCTTCTCCGTGATTCTGGCCTAAGACCGGATCCCCATGAAAAACGGCTGCCAAGGCAGCCGTTTTTCATTTGAATGGCCTGATCAAGAATTCCGATCAGAGTTCGCTGGCTACGATCGCCTTCATCTTCTGCAAGGCCTTCTGCTCGATCTGGCGGATACGCTCTGCTGAAACACCATATTCATCGGCCAGTTCATGCAGTGTGGCGCCACCATTTTCCTGTAACCAGCGGGATTCCACAATGCGACGGCTACGCTCGTCGAGACTCTCCAACGCTTTTTCCAAGCCGCTGGTCTGGAGAATTTCGATCTGTCGATCAGCCAGGAATTCGGAAGGTTCCGGACGATGATCTTCCAGGTAGGCGATCGGGGCCCAACTGTCCTCGCCATCCTCATCACCATGGGATTCCAGGGCGATATCATGACCGCCCATACGGGATTCCATTTCGATGACTTCTTCCGGTTTGACCTTGAGTTCACGTGCGATCTCAGCGATCTCTTCGGTGTGCAGGCTGCCACTGTGGGTTTTCATGCTGCGCAGGTTGAAGAACAGCTTGCGTTGGGCCTTCGTGGTGGCAACCTTGACCAGGCGCCAGTTGCGCAGCACGAATTCATTGATTTCGGCCTTGATCCAGTGCACGGCAAATGAAACCAGGCGAACGCCGCGATCCGGGTTGAATCGACGCACGGCCTTCATCAGGCCGATGTTGCCTTCCTGAATCAGGTCGGCTTGCGGCAGGCCGTAGCCGGAGTATCCACGGGCAATGCTGACGACCAGGCGCAGATGAGAAACGATCAACTGTTTCGCAGCTTCCAGGTCGTTGTCGCGATGCAATCTCGTGGCGAGATCGTGCTCTTCTTCCGCGCTCAAAACCGGATAAGCCTTAACCGCGCGGATGTAGTGATCCACGCTATCAATCGCGGAAGGGACGGGAAGTGACAATGCGTTGCTCATATGTTGATTAAACCCCCTTAAGAGTTACTTTCATTTTAGCACTCGGTGTTTGAGAGTGCTAGCATCAAAAAGTTCCGTGACGGCAGGCATGCATAAGGTGAAAAAATATGATGTTGTTGTCGGCCATTCTCCGGCCGTATTGACCGTATAATTTGTACGTTGTTCAGTGATTTCACACGCCCATGAAGAATACCGACAAGCTGGATATCCCCTATGACGACCCGAGGCGCGCTACGCTGGCCAGTCGCTCGACGTGGGTTAGTGTGGTGGTCAATATTGGCCTGACCGCCTTGCAGATCGTGATGGGGATGATTGCACATTCCCAGAGCCTGATCGCGGACGGCATGCATTCCCTTTCCGATCTGGTATGCGACTTCCTGGTGCTGATCGCAAACCGGCATAGCAATGAACCAGCCGATGAAGGTCATCCCTACGGGCATGGCCGGGTGGAAACCGCAGCTTCTTTTGCGCTGGGGGCCATTCTGACCGTCACCGGAGGCGCCATTATGGTGACGGCCGCAGTCAAGCTGCAGAATATCGAGCAATTGCCTCCGGTAGCGCCGCTGGCGCTGTGGGTTGCCGGTATTGCCCTGGTGGCCAAGGAAGCGCTGTTTCGCTATATGTTGCATGTCGGCGAGCAATTGCGATCCCCGATGCTGATCGCCAATGCCTGGCATGCGCGTTCCGATGCGGCTTCCTCTCTGGTGGTCGCAGTCGGCATCGCGGGAAACCTGCTGGGTTTTATCTTTGCCGACTCGGTCGCGGCCATTCTGGTGGGTTTCATGATCGTTCGCATGGGCATCGTGTTCGCCTGGGATGCCTTTCAGGAACTGATCGATGCAGGACTTTCGATCGAAGAGGTGGACAGTATCCGGCAGACACTGATCGATACCTCCGGTGTGAACAGCCTGCATGAATTACGCACTCGCCGCATGGCCCATCGTGCGCTGGTGGATGCCCATATTCTGGTCGATCCGCGTGTCAGCGTCTCTGAGGGGCATAACATCGCCGAGCGGGCGCGGGCACGTGTACTGCAGAGCCATCCAATGGTCTCGGATGTTCTGGTGCATGTCGATCCGGAGGACGACACGCACCACGATGCCAATGCGCAGAAGATGCCTCCGCGTGAAGGCCTGCTGCTGCATTTGGCGCCGTTGCTGGAAGGTCTCCCCGAACCGGAGCGTGTCATTTTTCACTACCTGGGGGGCAAGGTCGAGGCGGAAGTGTTCCTGCCGCATACTTTCTTCGAGAATGGTGCAGCGCTAGTGCAGGCCGAGTCGAGCGTGGCGAGGCGTCTGGTGGATAACGAATACTTCAGTGCCGTTTCGCTGAACTGCCTGGTGTTGCCTGCGCATTAGGCCGGTTTCCGGGGCATGCGAACCGGCAGACTCAACCGTGATTCAGTGGATGGACGACAGGTAGCGGGATACCGCGAGGTAGGAGCCCAGCCAGCCCAGCAGCGTGGAACCGCCAAGCAGTATCAGGATGGTCCCGCCATCCAGCATGGTCAGACGGAAATCCGAAGCGTACAGTCGGGCGACGTCCTCGATGGAAAAATTGAACAGCGTCGTGGCAGCAGCCAGCAGTAGCCAGGCTGCGATTCCGCCCCCCAGCCCGTGCAGGCTGCCTGCGTACAGGAAGGGGCGGCGGATAAAGGCGTTGGTGGCCCCGATCAGTTGGCTGACTTCGATTTCCTCACGTTGTGTCAGGATTTGCAGCCGGATGGTGTTGCCCACCACGGCCAGCAGGGCAAACCCCAGCATGCCCGCCAATACCAGCACGGCCTGGCGTCCTACCTGAAGCAGCGAATAGAGCCGCTTGACCCAAGCAGTATCCAGCTGCACGTGGTCGATCCCATCCCATTGCGCAATTTCCTGCCGGAGTTGTTCGATCGTCTCAGGTTCGTTGCTGCGTGCATGGACGATAAAGGCGTCCGGAAGTGGGTTTTTTTCCAACCCGCCGGCGAGGTCATCCAGCCCGGCCTTCTGTTTCAGTTCGGCCCAGGCGGCATCCCGTCCGACGAAGCGGTAATCCTTGACCATCTTGTGGCTGCGCAACTGCTTGTCCAGGGCCTTGACCGTCTCATTCGAGGCGTCAATGTTCAGAAACAGGCTGATTTGCGGGTCGCTTTCGATGCCGCCCGCCAGACGGCCGGCATTGTCGAGCACCAGATACAGCCCCGCCGGAAGGCTGAGCGTCAGGCCGATGACGGAAAGCATCATCAGGGTGGCGAGCTTGGTGCTCCACATGCGATCGAGCACGAGGCGGAGCGCTTCACGATGGAGGCTGATCCAGTGCTTCATGATGTCATGGCTCCGTGGTCGAGGCGCAGGACTTTGGCACCGCTGGCGGCAATGGTGGAAGCATCGTGGCTGGCGATGATGACTGTGACCCCGACCTGGTGAAAGGCGTAAAAGAGATTCATGATTTCAGCGGCATAGGTTTCATCGAGATTGCCGGTGGGTTCGTCGGCGATCAGGATGGACGGGCGGCTGACCACGGCGCGGGCGATGGCCAGACGTTGCTGTTCGCCGCCCGACAGGGTGATCGGCATGGCCTTTTCCTTGCCGAGCAGGCCGACCTTGTCGAGGGCGGCGCGAACGCGCTTGGCAGCTTCGTTACCGAGGATGCCGTTGATGTGGAGCGGCAAGACCACATTGTCGTAGACGTTGCGGTCATAGAGCAGTTTGTGGTCCTGAAACACCAGGCCGAACTTGCGGCGCATGTGAGGGATGGCCGCAGGGCGCAGTTTCGCGACATTCTGGTTGCCGATCAGCACGGTGCCGGCAGTCGGTCGCTCGATCGCGGCGATCAGTTTCAGCAAGGTGCTTTTTCCAGCGCCGGAATGGCCGGTCACGAACGCCAGTTCACCCTTGGCGATTTCGAATGAAACGTTCCGGAGGGCTTCATAGCCGCCGGGGTAGAGTTTGCCAACCTGATCAAACTTGATCATGCGAAAAGCGCCTCGACAAACTCGCGCGCGTTGAATATCTGCAGATCGTCGATCTGCTCGCCGACGCCGATGAAGCGGATCGGAATCGGACGCTCCTTGGCGATCGCGGCGATGACCCCTCCCTTGGCGGTGCCATCCAGCTTGGTCAGCGCCAGACCGGTGACCTTGAGGGCATCGTCGAAAGCCTTGACCTGCGTGACCGCGTTCTGGCCGGTATTGGCATCCAGCACCAGCAGGACTTCGTGCGGTGCGCCTGGCAGCGCCTTGCCGATCACGCGATGGACCTTGCGGATTTCTTCCATCAGGTTGAGCTGAGTGGGCAGGCGGCCAGCGGTGTCGGCGAGCACGACGTCGATCCCGCGCGCCTTGGCGGAATTGACGGCGTCGAAGATGACGGCAGCCGGATCACCGCCTTCCTGAGCGATGACGTGAACATCGTTGCGTTCGCCCCAGGCTTGCAACTGCTCGCGTGCGGCGGCGCGGAAAGTGTCGCCGGCGGCGATCAGGACCGATTTTCCCTGGCGCTGCAGGCTCCAGGCCAGTTTACCGATGGTGGTAGTCTTGCCCGCGCCGTTCACGCCGGCCAGCATGATGACGTAGGGCTGGTGGCCGGCGGTGTCTAGTGGCTGAGCCAACGGTTCGAGCAGCTTGATCAGGGCTTCCTTCAGCGCTTCGCGCAGTTGCGTGGTGTCGTCCAGGCTCTGGCGTTTGACTTCCTTGCGGACTTCCTCGAGCAAGGCCTGGGTGGCGCTGATGCCGACGTCCGAGGTGAGCAGGATGGTTTCGAGTTCCTCGTAGACGTCTTCATCAATTTTTCCGCCGCTGAACAGGGCGTCAAACTGGCCGGTAATCTGCTTGCGTGTGCGCGTCAGGCCTTGTTTCAGGCGTTCGGCCCAGGTCGGGGAGCGTTCTTCCGGTTGTGCGGCTTCGGGGTTTTTCTTGAAAAAATTCAGCATGGCGTCATTTTACTCTCAGAACCAAACCGGCGCGACCGGGGTCATATCGGGAGTTTTTCCGGGTGACATCACCTGCATCGGTATAATAAGCGATCACACAGGAGTGGCAACGTGACCAAGAAACTGTTCTGCTTTTTGCTGGCGATCCTGCCGGCCGCGGCGTATGCCGACATACAGGAATTCAAGCTCGATAACGGATTGAAAGTGGTGGTTCAGGAAGACCACCGTTCCCCCGTGGTCGTTTCCCAGGTGTGGTACCGGGCAGGCAGCCTGGATGAGTTCAACGGCACCACGGGTGTTGCCCACGTCCTCGAGCACATGATGTTCAAGGGCACCAGGCGGGTACCGGCCGGCCAGTTCTCGCGCATCATCGCAGCGGCTGGCGGCAAGGAAAATGCCTTTACCGCAACCGATCAGACGGTGTATTTCCAGCAACTGGAAAAATCCAGGCTGGAATTGTCGATGAAGCTGGAAGCCGACCGCATGGCCAACCTGCAGCTTACCGCGGATGAGTTTGCCAAGGAAATCAAGGTGGTGATGGAGGAGCGCCGCTGGCGCACCGATGACAAGCCGCAATCGCTGGTCTACGAACAGCTCCAGGCAGCGGCCTATCAGGCGCATCCCTACGGACGTCCGGTGATCGGATGGATGAACGACCTCGAACAGATGACCGTGCAGGACGCCCGGGACTGGTACAAGCGTTGGTATGAACCAAATAACGCCACGTTGGTGGTGGTGGGGGACGTCAAGGCTGACGAGGTGTACCGCCTGGCGAAAAAGTATTTCGGCCCGCTCAAGGCGCATGCCTTGCCGGTGCGCAAATTGCAGACCGAGCCCGAGCAGCACGGGATGCGTCGCGTCACGGTGAAGGCGCCCGCCAAATTGCCTTACATGATCATGGGGTACCACGTGCCGGTGCTCAAGGACCCGGAGCATGACTGGGAACCCTACGCGCTGGAAATCCTCACCGGCTTGCTGGATGGCAATGCTTCGGCGCGCCTGAACCAGAACCTGGTGCGTCGCGACCGGATTGCGATCGACGTCGGTACCGGTTATGACATGATCCAGCGCGGCGGTGTATCGCTGTTCGTGGTCGACGGAACGCCTAGCGAAGGCACCTCTGTGGACGACCTGGAGACGGCCATCCTGGGCGAAATCGAGCAGGTCAAGGAAAACGGCGTGACCGAGGAAGAACTCCAGCGCGTCAAGGCGCAGGTCATCGCCGCTGACGTTTACCAGCGCGACTCCATGTTTTACCAGGCCATGAAGATCGGCAGCATGGAAACGGCAGGCCTGTCCTGGAGGGCGCTCAAGGATTACCCGGCCCGCCTGCAGGCAGTGACGGCAGACCAGGTGCAGGCAGTGGCACGCAAGTACCTGACCACCGACAATCTGACCGTGGCGACGCTCGATCCACAGCCGATCGATGAAAACGCCCCGAAGCACAAGGAGGTCCCACATGGCCACCATTAATCCGGACACTGCGATGACGATGTTCATGGGTAACCGTATGCAAACGATGGTTTCGGCATTCATTTCTCTACCTGCCCGACTGGGCTTGCTGATGACCGGGGTGCTGCTGATGGCTTCCGCTCACGCCGGGTTGCCGATCCAGCACTGGAAAACCGCTTCCGGTGCCGAGGTCTATTTCGTTGAAAACCACGAATTGCCCATCCTCGACGTGGAGGTCAACTTCCCTGCGGGAGGAGGTCGCGATACGCGAGACAAGGCCGGCCTGTCAGGGTTGACCCAGCACATGCTGTCACAGGGGGCGGCGGGGCTCAGCGATGCGGAAATTTCTCGGCGCTTCGCCGATTTCGGGGCCATTCTCGGAGGCGAGCAGGATCAGGATCGGGCAGGGATCACCTTGCGGACCCTCTCCAGCCAGCGCGAGAGTGCCGCCGCGCTGGAACTGTTCGCCAAGGTCCTGCAGCAGCCCGAATTCCCGGAGAGCGTGCTGGAGCGCGAAAAGGCCCGCATCATTTCCGGTCTGCGTGAAGCGGCGACGCAACCGGAAAGTCTGGCAGACAAGGCGTTTACGGCTGCTTTATACGGAGATCATCCTTACGGCATCGCTAATGCGGATACGCCGGAATCCGTCGCGGCGATCAGGCGCGATGACCTGGTGGCGTTCTACCAGAAACACTATCGAGCGGACGGTGCAGTGATCGCCATGATGGGCGACATCAGCCGCGAGGCTGCGGAGAAGGTGGCCGATAACCTCACGGCCGGCCTGCCCAAGGGGCCGCGTGCGGTGATGCCGTTTCCGCCTGTTTCCTATCCGACAGAAGCCAAGGTGACGCGCATCCCGCATCCGGCCTCGCAGTCGCATATCCTGCTCGGTTACCCCGGCATGAAGCGTGGTGACCCTGACTACTTCCCGCTCTATGTCGGCAATTACATTCTGGGCGGTGGCGGCTTTGTCTCGCGCCTGACCGAAGAGGTGCGTGAGAAGCGCGGCCTGGTGTATAGCGTATACAGTTATTTCCTCCCGCTGAACGAGTTGGGTCCGTTCCAGATCGGACTGCAAACCAAGCGTGAACAGGCAGACCAGGCACTGAAGGTGGTCAAGGAAACGTTGGCGAAGTTTATCCATGACGGCCCTACTGCCAAGGAAATGAAAGCAGCCAAGGACAACATCATCGGCGGATTCCCGATGCGCATCGACAGCAACGGCAAGATCCTGAGCTATCTGTCGGTCATCGGTTTCTACCACTTGCCGCTGACCTACCTGGACGATTTCAACAAGGAAATTGCCAAGGTGACGGCGGCGCAGGTCAAGGATGCATTCGCACGGCGCGTGAAGCCGGACCAGATGGTGACCGTGATCGTTGGCGCAGACGCTCAATAAGGTCCGCATCAGCGCGGGGGAATGGCGCAGCCGTATGCTGCGCTTCCCGGATGCGCTCGGTTTGCGCCCGACTCCCGACCGGGTCCGCCAGACCCTGTTCAACTGGCTGGGGCAGGAACTGCACGGCAAGCGCTGCCTGGACTTGTTCGCCGGCAGTGGCGCGCTGGGTTTCGAGGCGCGTTCGCGCCATGCGGCAGAAGTAGTCATGGTCGAGCAGAACCCCGCCGTGCATCGGGCCCTGCAGGAGAATGCCACGCAATTGCACGCCGATCGCATCCGCATCCTGAGGCAGGACGCCATGCAGTTTCTGGCACAGGACCGCCAGCGCTTCGACGTCGTTTTTCTCGATCCGCCCTACGGCCAGGGCTGGTTGCAGAAACTGCTGCCCTTGCTGGCGGATCATCTGGCCGAAGGCGGGCTGGTCTACGCCGAGGCCGAGCATGCCTTGGTGGATATTCCCGGCTGGACGCTCCATAAGCATGGCAAGGCGGGCAACGTGTTCTATCACCTGCTAAAATGCGCGGATGAGAGCTAAAGCCGTTTATCCCGGAACCTTCGATCCGCTGACGCGGGGGCATGAGGACATCGTGCGCCGTGCCGCCGGGGTGTTCCCCGAAGTGATTGTCGCGGTCGCGGAAAATACTTCCAAGAAATCGTTTTTCAGCCAGCCCGAACGGGTCGCGATGGCCGCGGAAGTGCTCGCGGACTGCCCGAATGTGCGGGTCGTGGCGTTTTCGGGTCTGCTGATGCAGTTCGTGCGTGCGCAGGAAGCCAAGGTCGTCGTGCGCGGCCTGCGGGCGGTGTCCGACTTTGAATACGAATTCCAGTTGGCGGGGATGAACCGCAAACTGTACCCCGAGGTGGAGACCCTGTTCCTGACCCCGGCCGAACAATACATGTTCATTTCCGCCAGCCTGGTGCGCGAGATTGCGTTGCTGGGCGGCGATGTCAGCCAGTTTGTCCCGCCGCTGGTGGAAGAACGGCTGAAGCAGAAGATCGAGCGCAAGGAATAAGTATGGCCCTGATGATTACCGATGAATGCATCAACTGCGACGTGTGCGAACCGGAATGCCCCAACGGGGCCATTTCGCAGGGCGAGGAGATCTACGTCATCGACCCCAATCTGTGCACCGAGTGCGTCGGGCACTACGACAGGCCGCAATGTCAGGAGGTCTGTCCGATCGATTGCATCCCGTTCAATCCGGATGTGCGGGAGACCCGTGACGAGTTGTATGAGAAATACCTGAAGATTTCCGCCGCAGCCAAGAAATAGCCGCGGCGTTCCTGTCAGCCCGCTTCCGGCGCGGCGCCTGCTTCAAATTCCCGGATCTCGAAGTCGTGGGTGACATCGGCGACCTTGCCCAGCATCAGGGATGCCGAGCAGTATTTTTCCGCAGACAGTTTGATGGCGCGTTCGACCTGAACCGGGTTCAGGTCGATCCCGGTGACGACGAAGTGCACGTGGATTTTGGTGAACACCTTGGGGACGGTTTCGGCCCGTTCGGCGGTAATTTCGGCGACACAATCCGTCACTTTCTGGCGTGCTTTCTTCAGGATGGTCACCACGTCGAATTGTGTGCAGCCCCCCATGCCGACCAGAAGTAGCTCCATCGGACGCATGCCCAGGTTGCGGCCGCCGGATTCCGGGGCGCCGTCCATGATCAGCGCATGGCCGCTACCGGATTCTCCAACGAAGCAGACGTTTTCGACCCATTTGACCCTTGCTTGCATGTGAATGATCCTGAATTAAAAAAAAGGATTTTATCTGAACGGGGCGGGTTGCAGTAGCTCGCGTACGAGCCGTGGCGTCTCAGAACAACTCGATGCTGCCGCTGCTGATTTCATGGGTCTGCAGATGCCCCATCTCGACCAGGGTTTCGTATGACGCGACCTGGTTGCGTCCATGGCCTTTGGCAAAATACAACGCCCGGTCCGCACGATCCAGGATCTGCGGTGGCAGGTCGCCCGACCGGATCGCAGTCAGTCCGCAACTGACCGTAACACGGCCAACCTGCGGGAAATCCCGGTTTTCGATTTTCTTGCGGAATCTGTCCAGGACCTGCCACGCCCGTGACGTTTCAATGCCCTTCAGCAATACGACGAACTCCTCTCCGCCGAACCGGAACAGCGCGTCTTCCTCACGGAAGCTTGCCTGCATCATGTTGGCGAACAGCAGCAGCACTTCGTCCCCG
This sequence comes from Pseudomonadota bacterium, assembly GCA_029782295.1. GTDB lineage: Bacteria > Pseudomonadota > Gammaproteobacteria > Burkholderiales > Methylophilaceae > CAIJXJ01. Next base: position 743,263 of record JAKOVB010000089.1, on the reverse strand, counting down.
TAGAGGTGGCCGAAATTGTCGTTAATGCGCTTGAAATGGTCGATGTCCAGCATGGCCATGCAGTAGCCGCTTCCGCCTTTCGGGTCGGTCTCTCGATGGTGCGGGCTATTGATGCGCGCCATGATGTGGCCGATACGATGGTCGAAGGTCTTGCGGTTGAGCAGGCCGGTCAACAGGTCGTGCTGGTTATCGCGCAGCAAATCGAGGAAATTTTTCCTGATGACCAGAAGCAGGGGCAGGACCCGGTCCGCGGTTGCATCGATCCTGGCACCTTGCACATGGAAAAGTCCTTCAGCCTTCTGGCGATGCCCGCCCAGGGGCAACACCAGCTCCATCCCGGCTGAGGTACTGAAAGACGTGATTTCCTCTCTGGCGAGTGCCTGCTCGAATTGCGGCACGTCGCTTAACGGGATCGGGGGAGGCAGGTCTGCGGTCATGGTGCCGGGAATGCCCTCCCGCCAGCAGGATGCTGGCAGCAGTGTGAGCCCGGCATCAAGTCTGGCCAGCCGGTAGAACGTGACTGAGGACGCGTGCGTCAGATCACGGACGGCCTGCCCCAGCGAGAGGCTGAGCGCATCCTGCTCCCGCTGACTGGTCAGGTCGGCCAGCGATGTCAGCAACGGGGTAACCGTGCACTCAGACTTTTCCGGGAGGCTCATGTCCTGATTTTAACACTTTCCCGTTTCGTCATCAGCCTTGGGGTTGGTTCTGACGGCATCGCGCAGTGTAAACTGTCCGGCATCTGAATCCGGAATGACTACGATGCAATACCGCGACCTGCGCGATTTCATGGCGCAACTGGAAGCCATGGGCGAACTGAAACGTATCACGGTGCCTGTCAGCCCGAATCTTGAAATGACGGAAATCTGCGATCGCGTGCTCAAGTCCGGCGGTCCTGCGATCCTGTTCGAACACCCTGCCGGTTTCGGCATGCCGGTGCTGGGCAACCTGTTCGGTACCCCGCGCCGGGTGGCGCTTGGCATGGGCGAGGAGAATGTCGAGGCGTTGCGCGAGATCGGCAAGTTGCTGGCTTTTCTGAAAGAGCCGGAGCCTCCCAAGGGATTGCGCGATGCCTGGGAAAAATGGCCGAAGTTCAAGAAGGTGCTGGACATGGCCCCCAAGGTGCTCAGCCGCGCACCCTGCCAGGAAATTGTGCTGGAAGGTGACGAGGTCGATCTGGGCCGTCTGCCGGTGCAGACCTGCTGGCCCGGGGATGTGTCACCGCTGATCACCTGGGGCCTGACCGTGACGCGCGGCCCGAATAAGCCTCGGCAGAACCTGGGCATCTACCGCCAGCAGGTGATCGCGAAGAACAAGGTCATCATGCGCTGGCTGGCGCATCGTGGCGGGGCACTGGATTTCCGTGAGTGGTGCGCATCGCATCCGGGGGAACCCTTCCCGGTGGCCGTGGCCCTCGGGGCCGATCCGGCCACCATTCTCGGTGCGGTAACACCGGTACCGGATACTTTGTCCGAATACCAGTTTGCCGGCCTGCTGCGCGGCAGCAAGACCGAACTGGTGCAATGCCTCGGTAGTGACCTGCAGGTTCCGGCCAGTGCCGAGATCGTGCTGGAGGGCTACATCATGCCGGGAGAGACCGCGCCGGAAGGCCCGTTCGGTGACCATACCGGCTACTACAACGAGGTCGACGATTTTCCTGTGTTCACCATCACGCGCATCACCATGCGCCGGGACGCGATCTACCACAGCACGTACACCGGCAAGCCACCCGATGAGCCCGCGGTGCTGGGGGTGGCGCTGAACGAGGTTTTCGTCCCCTTGCTGCAGAAGCAGTTTCCGGAAATCACCGATTTCTATCTGCCGCCCGAGGGCTGCAGCTACCGGCTGGCGGTGGTCAGCATGAAGAAGCAGTATCCCGGCCATTCGCGGCGGGTGATGATGGGGGTGTGGAGTTTCCTGCGCCAGTTCATGTACACCAAGTTCATCATCGTGACGGATGACGACGTCAACGTGCGCGACTGGAAGGAAGTGGTGTGGGCGATGACGACGCGGGTGGACGCGGCCCGGGATACCGTCATCGTGGAAAACACGCCGATTGACTATCTCGACTTCGCCAGTCCGGTTTCAGGCCTGGGCAGCAAGATGGGGATCGACGCAACGCACAAGTGGAAAGGAGAAACCACGCGTGAATGGGGGCGCCCCATCGTCATGGACGAGGCGGTCAAGGCACGCGTGGATGTCATGTGGCCCGAACTGGGCCTGTAGGGCTTAGCCCTTGCGTTCTTCGTTGATCTTCTTTTGCCAGTAGATGGCCCAGCCCACGACGGTCACGATGGCGCCGACGATGCAGGCGACGATCAGGTAACCAGCCAGCGAATCTTGAAATAAAGCCTTCAGCATTTCACACCTCCCTGTGAGTAATATTTAAGACGATTTTATCGGAATAAGGGCGGCTGTCAATGTGGTTATCGCACGTCCAGCAGTTCGACGTCGAAGACCAGGGTGGCGTAGGGGGGGATCACGCCGCCGGCACCGCGTGCGCCATAGCCCATATGGGACGGAATGATCAGGGTGCGCTTGCCGCCCACTTTCATGCCCTGGACGCCTTCATCCCAACCGCGGATCACCTGGCCGCCACCGAGGAAGAAAGTAAACGGCTCACCGCGGTCCTTGGAACTGTCGAATTTGTCGCCATGACCTTCGGGCTTGCTGGGGTCGTACAGCCAGCCGGTGTAATGCACGGAAACGTTGGTCAGGGGCAGGGCTTCGGTGCCGCTCCCTTCGGTAGTGTCGATCTTGATCAGGTCGTTGACGGCTTTCGGCAGGGACATTGCGGATTTTTCCTTCGGTTGGGTTTGCGTGTCGACCGCAACGGCCGTCACGGCGACGAGAGCGAGCGCCAGGGCGCTGACGAATAAGGTCTTGCGTTTCATGCTGGGAACATCTCCAGAGGTTGGGGTTCGGGCAAAATGATACCTCAATTTTCCCCGGACTCAGTTTCTTCCGTAAATCCACTCCAGCAGGGCTTCCTGCGCAGGACGCGAAGCGGCGGCGCGGGGGTGGTTGACCATGAATACCACCACCCAGCGTCGGTTTTTGCTGTCCAGCAGGTATCCTGCCATGGCGCGGGTCCCGTCCAGGGAGCCGGTCTTGAGATGGCCGCGCCCGGCGACGCTGGTCGACTTCATACGCTGTTCCATGGTGCCGTCGACGGCGATGATGGGCAGCGAGGACATCAGTTCCGGCATCATCGGGCCAACGTAGGCGTTGAGCAGCAGCATCCCCATGTGGCGGGCGCTGATGCGCGCTTCGCGCGACAGGCCGGCACCGTTGTCGACCACCAGTTCCGGGAATTCCAGATGCTTGTCCAGAAGCCAGGCGCGGATGGCTTCTGCACCGTTGGCGATATTGCCGGGCTGGCCGGTCTTCTCTGCGGCGATGGTGAGCAGCATCTGGCGCGCCATGACATTGTTGCTGTATTTATTGATCAGGCGGATGACATCTGCCAGTGGTGGCGAGGTGGCACGCAGCAGCAGCCGGGCGTTGTCAGGGGTGCTGCCGGCGCGCAGCTTGCCGTTGAAGGTGCCCCCCTGTTCGCGCCACAGCTGCTTGAACAGCTCGAAAATGTAGACCGTGTCGTCGAAGAGGCTGAGTTCCAGTGCCTTTTCACCGCAGGCGGCTGAATAGCTGCCGCTGAAGCTGACGGTGACATGTTCGCCCTCGCGCGCTACCTTGTAGTTGAGCCTGTCCTTCCAGTCCGCGCAGGGAACCTTGCTCAGGGTGATCTGGTTGACGATGTTGAGGCTGGAAAGCGCAGGATCGGCATCGATGGCGACCCGGCTGCCGGCAGGATCTTCACGGAAGCTGAAACGGGTCGCCTTGAAATTGACCAGCATGGCATCCGGCCCGGCGTTATACGCCCGGTAGGGTTCGCCGTCGAACGCGGAGGGGTCGTGGGGCTGCGGTTCGAAATAGCCGCGATCCAGCACCAGGTCGCCGCGGATGTTGCGGAGGCCTTTCTGACGCAGGCCGCGCAACAGGTCCCAGAAGTTCTCCAGGGTCATGGCAGGGTCGCCGTAGCCTTTCAGCACGAGATCGCCGTTGAGCGTGTCGCCAGTGACGTCGCCAGCCGCGTACAGGTCGGTGCGCCAGGTGTAGGCCGGTCCCAGCAGTTCGAGTCCGGCGTAGGTGGTGACCAGCTTCATGGTCGAGGCCGGGTTGAGCGCCTGGTCGGCATGGTGCGCAAGCAGGGGGGTGTTGCGATCCACCTGCTGCACGAAGATGGACACGGATTCCGGCGGGATGCCTGCGTTTCGCAGGGCTTGCGCGACGGCAGGGGGCAAGTCCGCCAGGGCGGGCAGGGCGATCAGCAGGAGGCAGAGCAGGCCGGTCAGACGTTTCATGGCAGCAGCGTATCGATGATGGTCAGGCTACCCTGCACCAGTTGTGCCATTTCTTCGTCCGAGATGACATAAGGCGGCATGAAGTAGACTGTGTTGCCGATCGGGCGCAGCAGCAGGCCGCGTTGCAGGGCGGCCTGATAAAAGTTTCGGGCAAAGGCCGGATCCGCGGTCTGGACGTCAAAGGCCCAGATCATGCCCCTGTGGCGGAAGTGGCGGATCGCCGGATGCGCTTGCAACGGTTCCATCAGGGATTCGAAGACTGTGGCCCTGGTCCGGTTGGCAGCAATGACATCGTCGTTGGTGAAGATGTCCAGGGTGGCCAGCGCGGCGCGGCAGGCCAGGGCGTTGCCGGTATAACTGTGGGAATGCAGGAATCCGCGGGTCACGGCGTCGTCGTAGAACGCGGCGTAGACGGCATCCGTGGTCAGCACCGTCGAGAGAGGCAGGTAGCCGCCGGTGATGCCCTTGGACAGGCAAATGAAATCGGGGCGGATGTCTGCCTGTTCGCAAGCGAACATCGTGCCGGTGCGCCCGAAACCGACGGCGATCTCATCCGCGATGAGATGGACGTCGTAACGGTCGCACAGCGCGCGGGCGCGTTGAAGATAGGCCGGATGATGCATGGCCATGCCGGTCGCACACTGGATCAGCGGTTCGACGATGAAAGCCGCGGTCTCGGCATGGTGCTGTTCCAGGTAGGCTTCGAGCGTGCCGGCGCAGCGCAGGGCGTAGGCTTCCGCGGACTCGCCGGGGGCCGCGAGGCGCCAGTCCGGGCTGGGCATCTGGGTGCTCTGGCGCAGCAGTGGCGCGTAGGTGTCCTTGAACAGGGCGACGTCGGTCACGGAGAGCGCCCCGACGGTCTCGCCATGGTAGCTGTTCTGCAGGCTGATGAAGCCAGTCTTGCCCGGCTGCCCGACGTTGCGCCAGTAATGGAAGCTCATCTTGAGCGCGATTTCCGTGGCGGAGGCACCGTCTGAGCCGTAGAAGGCGTGTCCGAGGCCGGTGAGTGCGGAAAGCCGTTCGGAAAGCTCCACGACCGGCTCGTGGGTGAACCCGGCCAGGATGACGTGCTCCAGCTGGTCGAGCTGGTCGCGTAGCGCAGCATTGATGCGCGGGTTGCGATGGCCGAACAGGTTGACCCACCAGGAACTCACGCCATCCAGGTAACGCTTGCCTTCCTGGTCTTCCAGCCAGACGCCGTCCCCGCGTGCGATGGGAATCAGCGGCAGCGTCTCGTGGCTTTTCATCTGCGTGCAGGGGTGCCAGACCGCGGCCAGGCTCCTGCGCAGTAATTCGTCGTTGTTCATGGCGCTATTATGCGTGAGGGACGTTGGAATCCGGAAGCGTGACCGGTGTCACGCAGCAGCGGCAGCCTGTAGCGTGACACGGTCGACCTGCACGCTGGCGGCACCGTCGCTGATCCACACTTGACCGTCCTGGATGGTGCATTGCAGGTCCATGGTGCGCTGGGTCAGCGCAGCGAGTGCCGTCGTGCTGTCTGGCGGCAACTGGATGACGGTGAGGTTCTTCTGCCGCTTGAACAGGGGGCTGTTCTGCGCGAACCACATGTCGGCGACCCGGCCGCCATAACAGTAGACCACGACCTGATCGGCACGGCCGCAGGCCTTGCGGATCAGTTTCTCGTCCGGGAGGCCGACGTCGATCCATAGCTCGATGGCTCCGGTCAGGTCCTTGCGCCAAAGGTCTGCTTCGTCGTCGTCGGTCATGCCCTGGCCGAATTCCAGGCGCTCGTCGGCATGCAATGCAAACGCCAGCAGCCGCACCATCATGCGCTCGTCCGTTTCGGACGGGTGCTGCGCCAGCGTCAGGGCATGGTCCTGGTAGTAATGGCGTTCCATATCGGCGATCTGCAGATTGGCTTTGTAAACGGTTGATTTGAGGGCCATCGGGTATCGTTCAGGTGAGAAGTGGAGGCGGCCTGAAGTTAAAGTTAACAGGCCGGATGCGAGAAACAGATTATACGATCTTGCAGGGGATGACGGCGTCTTCGTCGAAGCTGTACACCGCGCACAGGCGGTGATAGCCGTCGGCGACCACGACCTTGCCGTTGTTTCTGTCGCGTACCAGCAACAGAGGGGAAAGTGCTTGGCCGTCGGTGATTTTTAGGCGGTCCTTGTCGACGTGCGAATTGCTGATACCCAGGAGTGAAAGCCCGGAGGCCCGGAAAATGTCCTTTGCCTTGAAACTCGTCATGGGGGCCTCTTGTAGTTGCCGGGACAAGGCCGCGGCCGTCTCTGCGTCGTTGAAGAGGTTAAGGTAGGACTCTGCCGCCGGATAGTCGTGCACCTCCGGTTCCGGTAACCATCGAATGTTGGTCTTGCCGCTCATGAGTTCCCCTTAAAAATAGAAGCTGATTTGCCACATGCCGGTAAGAAGCTAATTGCGTACCAGAACTGTCCACTTGGACGCCCGTTCGGTGCTCGAGTGTGTTGTACAAGTTAGGCATTATTTATGAAAAGACTCAAACCAGGCCAGCTTCTCGCGCAGCTTCACCACTTCGCCGATGATGATCAGGCTGGGCGGCTTGAGTTGCGCGGCCTCGACCAGCGCCGGCAGGGTCTCCAGCGTTCCGGTGACGACGCGCTGGCTGGGGGTGGTGCCCTGTTGCACGGCGGCGGCGGGCAGGTCGGCCGGCTGGCCGTGCTCGATCATCTTTCTGCAGATGTCGGCGAGACCGCCCAACCCCATGTAGATCACCACCGTCTGGTGCGGGCGGGCGAGGGCCGGCCAGTCCAGGTCCACCGTGCCATCACGCAGGTGGCCGGTGGTGAAGGTGACGGACTGCGCATAATCCCTGTGGGTCAGCGGGATGCCGGTGTAGGTCGACACGCCGTTGGCTGCGGTGATGCCCGGCACGACCTGGAACGGGATGCGGTGTTCTGTCAGCGTTTCGATTTCCTCGCCACCGCGTCCGAAAGTGAACGGGTCGCCTCCCTTCAGTCGCAACACACGCTTGCCTTCCTTGGCGAGACGGACCAGCAGCAGATTGATTTCTTCCTGCGGCAGGGTGTGATTGTTGGTGCGCTTGCCGACGTAGATCTGCTCCGCGTCGCGGCGGACCAGTTCCATGACGGCCGGGCTGACCAGTGCATCGTAGACCACCACGTCGGCCTTCTGCATCAGGCGCAGTGCGCGGAAGGTTAGCAGATCAGGGTCGCCGGGGCCGCCGCCGACCAGGTAGACCTCGCCCTGTTCCCCGGCGTTGCCGGTCCGGTCCAGCGTGTCCTGCAGGGCCCGGTGCGCGGCTTCGGACTGGCCGGACAGCACTTGTTCCGCGATTGGGCCTTCGAAGACGTTTTCCCAGAAAATGCGACGCTTGCGGGTGTCGTCCAGCTTCTGCTTGACTTGGTCGCGGAAGGCGCCGGCCAGCTCCGCCAGCCGTCCATATCCGGCCGGGATCAGGGTCTCCAGCCGGGCGCGCAGCAGGCGCGACAGCACCGGGGCCTTGCCGCTGCTGGAGATGGCGACGACGATGGGCGAGCGGTCGATGATGGACGGGAACACGAAGGTGCACAGCGCTGGCTGGTCGACGACGTTGACAGGAATGTTGCGTGCCTGTGCCGCTTCGGACACGGCCCGGTTGACGGTTTCGTCGTCCGTTGCGGCGATTGCCAGCGTGGCCTGTTCGAGGTGGGCTGGCTGGAAGACGCCCGGTTCCCATCTCAGTTCCTGACTCGCCTGCAGTTCGAGCAGGGCGGAACAGAGTTCCGGCGCAACTACCGTGACGCGTGCCCCGGCCTTGCGCAACATGGTGATCTTGCGCAGGGCGACCTCGCCGCCGCCGACAACGAGGCATTTGCGGTCACGCAGGGCGATGAAGATGGGCAGTTGGTTCATGTGGTCAATGTCATCGGAAGGAATCGGGTAAAAATTGATATCCGTCAAGGAAATGGAAATTTAATCTGGATGCGCTTGATCGCCAATCATGCTGAAAAGTTTTGTTTTCGATTTGGATGAGTGTGATCATGATCGCCAAGTTTACGATGGACAGGGGTTATGGCGCTATCCGCGCAGAAATTGGTGTTCGTTTTGCACTGTGCGGATAGCGGCTGGTCAAGTGTGAGGTGTAGTTTGTCCCGTTTAAGAAACGTATCTTTCTTAAGACGAGCCTGGGAATCGGATGTGCCATTCGTTTTTTTCAGGCTGCTGTTGATGGGTGGCTGCCAAAGATTGGGCATGAGTGACTGGCGCAGCAAGTAATGCATGTCAGCGAACTCTTTGCTGATGCAGAGAGATTCGCGGATTCTCGCCCTTTGTTTAAGTGTCGTTGGTCATCAGCCGTGCAATCTCGCGTTCAATGATGTCTGATTGCACTGGAATCCTCTCAGTCTTCCAGCCGGAATCCCACCTTGAGTGTCACCTGGTAATGCGCCACCTTGCCGTCGACGATGTGTCCGCGGGTCTCGACCACCTGGAACCAGTCGAGGTGACGGATGGTCTGGGAGGCCTTGGCGATGGCGTTATTGATGGCGTCGTCGGAACTGGTGGTCGAACTGCCGACCAGTTCAATGAGTTTATAGGTATGTGCGGACATGAAATCCTCCTTGGAATGGATGGGCTTGTCGATTTTCCGGGGTACGTATCGGGAACGGTGAACCTGCTGTCCGCCGCCTTGGGCGCAACCCGGTTGTCCAGCATACGTCAGCGGCGGCCAGGGGGAAAGTGGTCCGGCGGGAGAGTGGCTTCGGCAAGCCCGGTACCCCAGCGGCCACCGGGCTTGCCCCTGATCGCCATTCATCCCAGCGGGGTGATGATGACGTCCTTGCCGAGCAGGAATTTCTGCAGGATCTTGTAGGTGTCGAGGTCGAAGGCGGCCGTGGACGAGGATTCCAGGATCTGCGAAATTTCGGTTTCGTCCTTTGCCGTGCCGAGGTAGCACCAGTGGTCGACGACATGCACTTCGTCGCGCAGGCCGTAGGTTTCCCTGATGCCGATGGCGGACGGGTAGGGCCAGGTGCGCAGCTTGAGCCTGGCCAGCGCTTCCATCAGGCGGATGTCGTGTTGCAGCGTCGATTCCTTGCCGCAGCAGACGCCGCGGCACTTCCTGAGTTGATAGCCGAAACACGGGCTCGCCTTGCCTCGCCCCGGTTTCTCCAGGCCCAGTTGGATCAGGCAGAGCTTGTGCGCGTCGGCAAGGTTGCGCAATGACTCCACTGCCTTGCGCTGCGAGGTAAAGGTCCCGTAAAGGTCGCGTTCGCGGCCGAAATCGAGTTCGGTGGCGTATTTCAGCACCACGGTCTTGCCGCCGTTGGGGGCGTCTATCAGTTGCCAGGCACACAGGTCGTTCTCGCGGCGCAGCCGCTGGTTATGGATAGGCTGCATGGCCTTGACCAGCCGCGCTTCCAGCAGCAGGGCCCCGAGCTCTCCGGCCGTTTCCCGCCATTCGATCCGTTTCATCTGTTGCGAGATCCGCAGTTCCTTGGTGCTGGCGTGGTCTGAGGAAAAGTGCGACAGCACCCGGGAGCGGATGTTGGTGCTCTTGCCCACGTACAGCGGCATGTCGTTGTCGCCATAGAACAGATAGACCCCCGGGCATTCCGGCAGGTCTTCCACCACGGACTCCGGCAGGTTGGCCGGCAGGGCCGGCTTCGCCATCACCTGGCGGATCGCCTGCTGGAGCGCTTCCGCATCGTGCTCCTGCGGCAGGCGTTGCAGGAAATGCATCAGCACCCTGGCGTCGGCCAGCGCGCGGTGGCGCTCTTCCATGACGATCCCGAGGCGCTGGATCAGACTGTCGAGGTTGTGCTTGAAGAATTGCGGATACAGCTTGCGCGACAGGCGTACCGTGCACAGCGTGTCGGCCCGGAAGGGCATGTCGAGACGCTTGAATTCGTTCTTGATGAAGGCATAGTCGAAACGCACGTTGTGTGCCACAAACACCCGGCCGCGCAGGCGCTCCATCAGTTCATCGGCGATCCGGTCGAAGGTTGGCGCGTCGGCCACCATCGCATTGCTGATGCCGGTGAGGTTCTCGATGAATGGCGGAATGCGCATCTCCGGGTTCACCAGCGTGCTCCATTCCGTGACGTGGCCGTCCGGCGTGATCTCGACGATGCCGATTTCGGTGACGCGGTCGTTCTGCGGGCTGGCGCCGGTGGTTTCGACGTCGAGGCAGACGACGGGACGGTCAAACAGCATGGGGTTCCTTGTGTGGGGAAGCCGGTAGTACCGGTGGTGATGAGTAGGCTTTGGATCGAGTGGCAGTCATTCAAAAAAATGAATGACTGCATCTTCTGGCAAAATCAATTTCTCCAGCCCGGCGACAGCATGCTCGCATGGATATGTCGGCCATGCCCTGCTTTCAAGTTTCTGAATCCAACCCATGATGGAGGGTGGTTCACGAGTGAACGGGTTCAGGCTTGGTGAGTAACTCTTCAAACTGATCCACCGGTAGGGGCTCACTGAAGAGGTAGCCTTGAAAGTGCGTGCAGCCATTTTCCATAAGCTTCTCTCGTTGCAGTTCAGTCTCAACACCCTCGGCAATGACGTCCAGCCCTAGATTCTTTGCCATTGCAATGATGGTGGAGACAATGGCTTTATCGTTGGGATCAAATGCAATGTCATTCACAAACGACTTGTCGATTTTGAGTTGGTTCAGGGGCAGTCTCTTGAGGTATTGCAACGAAGAGTAACCGGTGCCGAAATCGTCGAGTGAGAACTGAATGCCCATCTCGTTCAATATATTCATTTTGGCGATGATGTTTTCACTGTTCTCGAGAAGCATGCTTTCAGTCAGTTCAAGTTTAAGCAGGCGCGGAGGGGTGCCATGTCGCTCCAGGCAGGCCTGGACGTTGGATATAAAATCAGGCTGTTGGAATTGCTTAGGACTCACATTTACCGAGAGTACAAGATCACGGGTTAACGGGCTCTGTTGCCATGCCTTGATTTGTGCGCAGGTCGTTTCAAGTACCCATAATCCGATTGGGATGATCAGCCCCGTTTCTTCGGCTGTTGGAATAAAGTATGCCGGCGAAACCAAGCCTTGATCCGGTTTCAACCAGCGGATTAAAACTTCAGCGCCAAGCACGAGATTATCGTCAGTGACTTGCAGCTGATAAAACAGCACAAACTGATTTTCCGCCAGGGCGTGTCGTAAACTTTCTTCCAATGCCAGCCGATCATTGATGGCGGCCTGCATTTGCGGATCGAAGAGGCACAGGCTGTTACGACCTGCTTTCTTGGCCTGGTACATCGCAATATCAGCTTGTTGCAGCAACTTGTCTATTGTCCGGTTGTGATCCAGGAAAATAGTGGCCCCGATGCTTGCGGTGTTGGTGTATGGGTGTGTTCCGAGAAGATAAGGCGCGTTAAGGGCGGACAGAATTTTTCTGGCAACGGTTTCAGCCTGTGATGCAGCCTCGATTGCATGATCACTCAGGTTTTCCAGCATTACCACAAACTCGTCGCCCCCGAGGCGAGCAACAGTGTCACCTTCGCGCACGTGCTCTTGAAGGCGTTGCGCTACCTTCTTCAGCAGTTCGTCTCCAGTTTCATGACCAAGGCTGTCGTTTAGATTTTTGAAATTGTCGAGATCGATATATAAAAGGGCACCTTGCTTGCCGCTGCGTGAACTGGTGGCCAGAGCGACTTTGAGACGGTCCTGGAAAAGCCGCCGATTCGGTAACTTCGTGAGAGGGTCGTAGAAGGCCAGGTGATGGATTTCTTCAGCCGCCTCTCTACTCATCGTGATGTCGGTAATCGAGGCTACATAATTTAAGACTGCACCCGCATCGTCTTTCACGGAGGAGACTGCGAGATATTGAGGGTAAATTTCGCCGTTCTTGCGCTTGTTCCAGATTTCGCCTTCCCATCGACCAATACGATTAATGCTCTGCCACATTTGGGCGTAAAACTCTGGTGAATGGCGGCCTGATTGCAGTAAACGAGGTGTTTTGCCAATAATTTCCTCTGAGGCGTAACCGGTGATTTTGGTGAAGGCGGGATTTACACGAATAACTGTTCTGTTTGCATCGGTTACAAGCATGCCCTCCTGAGCCTTGAAAACAGTGTCAGCAATACGAAGATCTCTTTCGGCCTTTAATTTTTCTGTGACATCCCGACCGACAACGACGATCCCCTTTCGAAGCCCATTTTTTTTGTAGATGGGGACTTTCCGAAATTCCAGCTGGCGCAAGCCATCTGCTCCAGTGTCAACCATCTCTTCAAAGGATAGCTGGGTACCAGCATTCCAGGTGGCCTGGTCAGTCTCGTTACATTTGGCATGGGTGTTGCGCATTTCTGGGCGCATGGATGACAGATCCAAATCTGTCTTGTCTTTCCAGTCAACTCCTTGAAGCCTGAACAACTTTCTGGCGGGTTCGTTGGTAATCTTCCAGCGTCCCTCGCCATCCTTTAGAAAAATGGCATCTGGTATTGCATCGATCAGGCTGATGAACTGCTTCCCGTAAATATGATGCTGATTGATGTCTTGCTGCAAACGGGCGATATGGTCGAGCAGATAAATCACAAAAGCCACAACGCTGGAGGCTACTACCAGAGAAGCAATCAAGCCTGTCAGAATGTAATCGTAGGTAATTTTTCCATTGAGCAGGAAATCCATGGTCATCACAATGAGCAGGCTAAATGCAGCTGAAACAAAGACGGAAAGAAGCCAAATATGAATTCTTTTTGTATTCGCAAGCCATATCATCTGAGCGTTCATTGATGCCCCTGAGTTGTTATTGGATTTCTCGACAGTGGGATCCTGCTGCCCGGCGGTGTCGGATAACCCGGTCCCAGAATCTCCGATCATGAACAAAGGGACTCCTATCCCTTCATAGAACACTAGCACTCTGGACTATGCCATTCAACATTACTAGGATCAGGGATTTTGAAAGCAAGGCTTGGCATGAGATCGAATCTTGGCTGAATCGGTGCGTCGCAAGCTTTCCTGCCAGATGGTGATTGGATATTTTAAACATCCGTTTCTGGCGGGTGTCGGATATGAAGGCTTTGGGGTAGTGGGCTTTCTGGGATTGCCGGGATGTTTTATTTCGTATGATCAGTGGATTCGACTGCCAGGGACTGGTGGTCGAAAAACAAAAACGGCACCCGCGGGTGCCGTTTTTCGTACTGCGTATCGCTTGAAATTAGCGATTGCAAACGTACATGGTCACTTCAAAACCAAAACGCATTTCGGTCACTTGGGGCTTGGTCCACATGTTGAACTCCTTCATTTTTGGTTGATGATCAAGCGGCAACTGTTGCTTGCTTGTATGGATTGCATCATACCTATCCGGGGAAATGCGGTAGTCGGCGGGATCATGAAAGTGACCTCATGATTTTCATGAGTCGGTTCGCCCGGTGACGTGACATTTTCCGGGTGGGGGTCGTGATCCTAGGCGGTTCTGGAGATCTGGCGCAGCTTTTCCCGGCGTTCGAAGAAGCGCAGGATTTCGAACGTCAGCCAGCCGATGATCACCAGGCCGATGCTGAACAGCCCGTAGGACACCGGCCACGGGATGTCCTTGGTCATCATGGAGAATTCGGACATGCCGCCGATGCCGGCGATCACGTTGAGCGGCATGAACACCACGCTGAGCACGGTCAGGCGTTTGATCACCTTGTTCTGGTTGATGTTGATGAAGCCGACGGTGGCGTCCATCAGGAAGTTGATCTTGTCGAACAGGAAGGCGGTGTGGCCATCCAGGGAGTCGATGTCCCGCAGGATCTGTTGCGATTCGTCGATCTGGTGTTTCTCCAGCAACTTGCTGCGCATCAGGAAAGAGACGGCGCGGCGGGTGTCCATGACGTTGCGGCGGATGCGGCCGTTGAGGTCTTCTTCCTGCGCTACGATGGTCAGGGTCTCGGCCGCGTCCTCGTCAGTCATCCGCTTGTTCAGCACCTGGTCGCCCGCTTTTTCCAGTCCGCGGTAGACGTCCTCGAGCGCGTCCGCGGAATATTCCACGTCGGCGGCGTAAAGGTCCAGCAACAGGTCGCGCGCATCCGAGACATAATTGGGCTGGGTGAGGGCGCGCAGGCGTTGCAGGCGGAATACCGGCAGTTCTTCCTTCCGGACCGAGAACAGGATGCCGCGGTGCAGGATGAAGGCCACGGCCACGTTGCGGGATTCGTCCGCCTTGTCCAGCAGGAAGTCGGAGCGCAGGTGGATAACGCCGTCCTCCTCGATGAAGAACTTGGCGCTGGTCTCCAGGTCGCTGAGCTTGTTCGGATCCGGCATCTCGATACCGAAAATGGAACCGATCATGGCGCGGTCTTCGAACGAGGGGTCGACCATATCGATCCAGATCGGTTTGACCGAGCTCGAGTCGCTGTGGCTGTCGATGATGAGTTCACGCAGTCGCCCGTCCGCAATCTCGAAGGCCTTGACCCGGGTGGACTCGGTCTTGTAGTCGCGCTTGCCCAGCAGTTCGAGCACCGAGACCGAGACCTCCTGCAGTACTTCTTCCTTGTTCTCGTCCCAGATCTGGTCCCAGATGAAGAGCTGATCCTGCGGGGTCAGGGTCTCGAGGATCTGGGCGACTTCGTCGGATGGCAGGTGGTTCAGCAATTGCTGGATGCGCGTCAGATTCTGCTTGCGCACCAGCGCCTCCATCAGGTCTCGCCGGGGCGTGTCCTGTTTCTGTACCAGGCCCTCCAGCAGCTTGTGCTTCTGCAACAGGCTGATAATGGCTTCCCGGCTGTCGGAGTGTTCGCTGATCGATTCGTTTGCCATGATTCAATTCATTTTCATACGGGATGAGCGGGCTACCGGCCTGCGCGCCATGAAATTCTGGCGTAGCTTATACTGAAATGAAAGCGTTGGTTTAAAGATCTTGAATGTCAGAGAAAAAACTCAAGGCTGCCCTGCCGGTGATCCCGGGGCCAGTTCGGCAGGCACCATGAATTTCATGGTCCTGTCATGAGGAAATTGTAATTTGCCTGCTTCTGTCTGTGGTTGAGTCCGGTCGGGCATGTCCACGCGTGGCGTGCTCGGATGAAGTGCTGGCAACTGGCTTATGTCCGCCGCGCCAGGATGGATTCAGCGTAAAATGACGAAAACCCCAGTCACTGCTGGAGCCGCGCCATGGCAGCACCCGAGCTCGACCACAAGACTTATCTGGACCCTATCCTGGCCCGTTACGGCCATGCCGCCCTCCACCTGATGCAGATCCTGCGGGAGGCGCAGGAGCATTTCGGCTGGCTGCATCCGGACGCGATCGACTACCTCACCGAGCAGTTGCATGTGCCGCGCACCAAGATCGAAGGCGTGGCCAGTTTTTATTCCTTCTTCTACCTGCAGCCGCGTGGCCGCTATCGCGTGCTGTTCTCCGACAACATCACCGACCGCATGCTGGGCAGCAAGGCCCTGATGGACCGCATGTGCCGCAACCTGTGGGTGGAGCCGGGCAAGATGTCGGAAGACGGTTTGGTGAGCGTGGATTTCACTTCCTGTACCGGCATGTGCGACCAGGGGCCTGCGCTGCTGGTGAACAACATCGCCATCACCCGCATGACCGAGCAGCGCGTGGATGAAATCTGCGACCTGATCCGCGAGCAGGTGCCGCTGGCACAGTGGCCGGCCGAGTTCTTCCGTGTCGAGGACAACATCCGGCGCAAGGGCCTGCTGCTGGAGGATGGCTTCGTGCCCGGGAGCGCCTTGCAGGCCGCCTTCGCGCACGGCCCGGAAGGCATGCTGGACGAGGTCAGGGCCTCCGGATTGCGCGGTCGCGGTGGCGCGGGTTTTACCACCGCGATCAAGTGGGAGTCCTGCCGCAACGCGCCGGGAGAGGCGCATTACGTGGTGTGCAATGCCGACGAGGGCGAGCCCGGCACCTTCAAGGATCGCGTGTTGCTGAATGGGTACGCCGACAAGGTGTTCGAGGGCATGACGCTGTGCGGTTACGTGATCGGCGCGCGCAAGGGCATGCTCTACCTGCGCGGCGAATACCGCTACCTGCGCGACCATCTGGAGGCCGTGCTGGCGCGTCGCCGTGAGCGGCGCCTGCTCGGGGCGAACGTCCTCGGCCAGGCCGGCTTCGACTTCGACATCGAGATCCACTTCGGCGCCGGCGCTTACATCTGCGGCGAAGAGTCCGCCCTGATCGAATCCCTGGAAGGCAAGCGCGGCACGCCGCGCAACCGTCCGCCGTTCCCCGTGACGCACGGTTACCTCAACCAGCCGACGGTGGTGAACAACGTCGAGACTTTTGCGGCCACCTGCCATATCGCGCTGAAGGGCGGTGCGTGGTATGCCGCCATCGGTACCGCCAGATCGGCTGGCACCAAGGTGATGTCGATCTCTGGCGACTGCGCGCGTCCCGGCATCTACGAGTATCCGTTCGGCGTCTCGGTGCGCCAGATGCTGGAAGACTGTGGCGCCGCCAACACCCAGGCGGTCCAGGTCAGCGGTCCTTCCGGCGTGACGGTGTCTCGGGCCGAATTCGACCGCGTGCTGGCGTTCGAGGATATCGGCACCGCCGGCGCCTTCATGGTATTCGACGACAGCCGCGACATGTTCGAGGTGGCGCGCAATTTCGTGCACTTCTTTGCCCACGAAAGCTGCGGCTTCTGCACGCCATGCCGCGTTGGCACGTCGCTGTTGAAGAACCTGATGGACAAGCTGCACAACGGCCACGGCTCGCCCTACGATTTCCAGGAAATCGAGCGGCTCAATGCGCTGCTGCTGTCGATGAGTCATTGCGGCCTCGGCCACACCGCCTGCAACCCGGTGCTGGATACCATCGCCAAGTTCCGTCCTGCCTACGAGGTGCGCATGCTGCACCAGGAATTCACGCCGGCCTTCGACCTCGACTGGTCGCTGCAGGCCGCCCGCCAGATGACCGGCCGCGACGACAGCGGCGCGCACCTGCACAACGAAGAAGAGGCTTCCCGATGAGCAAGACCTTTACGTTGGACGGCAAGGACGTTCCGTTCCGGGACGGCCAGACCATCATCGAGGCGGCGCTGGAGGCGGGCCACTACATCCCGCACCTGTGCCACCATCCGGATTTCAAGGCGCATGGCTCCTGCAAGCTGTGCACGGTCAAGGTCAACGGCCGCCAGACCGCGTCATGCACCATGCAGGCGGCGGAAGGGCAGGTCGTGGAAAGCGAGACGGAGGAGCTCAACAGCGAGCGGCGCGCGCTGACGCAGATGCTGTTCGTGGAGGGCAACCATTTCTGCCCGTCCTGCGAGAAAAGCGGCGACTGCCAGTTGCAGGCCACGGCCTACCACCTGAACATGATGACGGCGCATTACGACCACTTCTTCCCGAACCGGCCGCTGGATGCTTCGCATCCGGATTTCCTGCTGGATTTCAACCGCTGCATCCTGTGTTCGCTGTGCGTGCGCGCCAGCCGTGACGTGGACGGCAAGAACGTGTTCGCGCTGGCCGGACGGGGCATCAAGTCGCATCTCATCGTCAACGCCAGATCCGGCAAGCTGGCGGATACCGACTTCAGTGCTGCGGACAAGGCGGCAAGCGTGTGCCCGGTCGGGGTCATCCTGCCGAAACGGCGCGGTTTCGCCGTGCCGATCGGCGAGCGCACCTTCGACAAGCAGCCGATCGACGCTTACGTCGATACGCGCATCGCCCGGAAGGAGGAGTGACATGGACGCCCCGGCGAAGAAAAAGCTCAGGCTCGCCACCGCCACGCTGGCGGGTTGTTTCGGTTGCCACATGTCTTTTCTCGACATCGACGAGCGCCTGTTCGACCTGGTGGAACTGGTGGAATTCGACCGCTCGCCGCTGACCGACATCAAGGAAGTCGGTCCATGCGACATCGGCCTGATCGAGGGTGGGTTGTGCAACGCCGAGAATGTGCATGTGCTGCGCGACTTCCGCAAACATTGCCGGATCCTGGTCGCCGTCGGCGCCTGTGCCATCAACGGCGGCCTGCCGGCGCAACGCAACCCGATCCCGCTGCACGAGATCCTGTCCGAGGTCTACCTGACCGAGCCCGGGCTCGCGCACAGCGGCATCCCCAATGATCCCGAGCTGCCGTTGCCCCTCAACAAGGTGCACCCCATCCACGAGGTGGTGAAGGTCGATTACTTCCTGCCGGGCTGCCCGCCGTCGGGCGACGCGATCTGGAAGTTCCTCACCGATCTGCTGGCCGGTCGTGAGCCGGAGCTGGGGCACGCCTTGATGCACTATGACTGATACAGGTCCCGTTATGTCGAATCTGGAAACTGCTGCAAACCCCGAGAAACTGCGCCGCGTCGCCATTGATCCGGTGTCCCGCGTGGAGGGGCACGGCAAGGTCACCCTGCTGCTGGACGACGACAACCGCGTGCACCAGGTGCGCCTGCACATCGTCGAGTTCCGCGGCTTCGAGAAGTTCATCCAGGGCCGCCCCTACTGGGAAGTGCCGGTGATGGTGCAGCGCCTGTGCGGCATCTGCCCGGTCTCGCACCACATCGCCGCGTCCAAGGCCATGGACATGATCCTCGGCGCCGAGCACCTGACGCCGGCCGCCGAGAAGAACCGCCGCCTGATGCACTACGGCCAGATCATGCAGTCGCATGCGCTGCATTTTTTCCATCTGTGCTCGCCGGACCTGCTGTTCGGCTTCAGTTCCGAGGTGGCGCGGCGCAACATCGTCGGCGTGGCGGCGGAATATCCGGACATCGCCAGGCAGGGTGTTTTGCTGCGCAAGTACGGCCAGGAAGTGATCCGCATGACGGCCGGCAAGCGCATCCACGGTACCGGCGCGGTGCCGGGCGGGGTCAATAAGGCGCTGAGCCGCGAGGAGCGCGACACCCTGCTCGCCGACGTCTACCAGATGATTGCCTGGAGTCGTGACGCGGTGCACCTGGTCAAGCGCCTGTTCGAGCAGAACCTCGAGGGATACAACGCCTTCGGCCGCTTCCGGGCCCACCAGCTCAGCCTGGTGCGCGCCGACGGCGCCATGGACCTCTATCACGGTGGCTTGCGGGCGCGCAGCATGGACGGCGAGCTCCTGTTCGACCATTTCGACTACCGCCATTACTGGGACAAGATATTCGAGGACGTGAAGTCCTGGAGCTACATGAAGTTTCCCTTCCTGCGCAGCCTCGGGCCGGAGGCTGGCTGGTACCGCGTCGGTCCGCTGACGCGCGTCGTCAATTGCGATTTCATCCCGACCCCGTTCGCCGACAAGGAGCGCCGCGATTTCCTCGCCTTCGACGAGGGGCGTGCCGCCGGCGCGACGCTGGGTTTCCACTGGGCGCGCATGATCGAGATGCTGCATGCCGTGGAGTGCATCAAGGACCTGCTGCAGGACGAGGACATCATGGGCACCGAGCTGATGGTTTCCGGCGAGCGCGCCGGCCGCGGCGTGGGCGTGATCGAGGCGCCGCGCGGGACCCTGATCCACCATTACCGCGTCGACGAGAACGATCTGGTGACCCGGGCCAACCTGATCGTGTCGACCACGCACAACAACCAGGCCATGAACGAGGCGGTGCGGCAGGTCGCGATCCAGTACCTGGACGGCCACGAGGTTACCGAGGGGCTGCTCAACCACATCGAGGTCGCCATCCGCGCTTTCGATCCCTGCCTGTCCTGCGCGACCCACGCACTGGGCAAGATGCCGCTGGAGGTCGAACTGGTCGACGCAGGCGGCAGCCGGATCAGCGCGCTGTCCAGGAACGCCGACGGCGAGGTGGCGGCCTGCGCATGACTGCACCGTACCTGGTTCTGGCCGTGGGCAACGAAAGCCGCGGCGATGATGCCCTCGGCCCCCTGCTGCTGCGCCAGCTCGAGGCGTGGCTGGAGACGACCCCGCTCGCCGGCCGGGTCGAGCTGATCGAGGAATTCCAGTTGCAGGTGGAAAACACGCTGGATCTGCAGGGCCGCGAGCTGGTGTTGTTCATCGATGCCGGCAAGGGCACGCAGGCGCCGTTTTCCTTCCGGCAGGCGGCCGCGCAGCGCATGATCGGCCACACCACACATGCCGTGGCACCGGAAATGCTGCTCGGTATTTACGATCAGGTACACGGCGAGGCGCCGCCGCCCATGTTCATCCTGTGCGTGGCAGGCGAATCCTTCGAACTGGGCGAGCCGCTGACGCCGGTGGCCGGGGCGCACAGGGAAGCGGCAGGCGCGTTTGCCTGCGCGTTATTCGAATCCCCGGGTCTGGAAGCCTGGCGCAGCCTGGCAGAAGCCCATGCGGGGGTGATTGAAGCAGACTTGGCCGCGTGACGGCCGGGTGGGGAAAGTGAGGGTGAAATCGATGAAGATGAAGAGAATGAACGGGGGTCTGGCCCTGATGCTGGGGCTGGCGTCGACAGCGGCTTTCGCGCATCCGGGGATGCATCATGGGGCCGGATTCATGGCCGGCCTGACGCACCCGCCGGGGGGTGTCGACCACCTGCTGGCCATGGTGGCCGTCGGTCTGTGGGCGGCGCAAACTGGTGGCCGGGCGGTGTGGGGGATCCCGGCCGCGTTCGTGTTGCTGATGGTGGTCGGCGGGCTGCTGGGCATGGCCGGGTTTCCCTTGCCGCTGGTCGAGGCGGGCATCCTGGCCTCTGTGCTGGTGCTCGGGCTGCTGATCGCAGGGGCCTGCCGGTTGCCGTTGCCGCTGGCGGCCTCGATGGTCGGAGGATTCGCCGTGTTCCATGGGTTCGCACACGGCGCGGAAATGCCTCCGGGTGCTTCGGTGATGGAGTACGGGTTGGGGTTCGCGCTGGCTTCCCTGCTGCTGCATGCAGCGGGGATCGGCCTCGGGAAGTGGACGGGAAGGCATGGCGGGCTGACGCGCTATGCCGGGCTGGCCATCGCGCTGGGCGGCGCCTGGCTGACCATCTATGCATGAGATGTCGCTCGCCGGGAGCGTGCTGGAGATTATCGAGGACGCGGCACGGGAGCAGGGCTTCAGCAGGGTGCGGTCGGTCGTGCTGGAGATCGGCCGGCTGGCGGCGGTGGAGAACGAAGCCATGCGCTTCTGTTTCGATGCCGTGATGCAGGGCAGCATTGCAGAAGGGGCCGCGCTGGAAATCATCGACGTACCGGGCGAGGGCTGGTGCGGGCAATGCGCGACCACGGTGCCCCTCGACGAACAATATGCCGCCTGTCCACGCTGCGGCGGGTATCAGGTGCAGGCGACGGGCGGGACGCAGATGCGGGTGAAAGAGCTGGAGGTGGAGTGATATGTGTACGACATGCGGATGTGGAACGGGTGAGACGACGATCGAGGGGGTGGGCCACGGGCACGACCCGCACTGGCACGTGCACGCGGACGGCACCGCGCACAGCCATGCGCCGCTGTCGATCGCACCGCCGAGGGCCGGCAGGTACCGTCAGGTGAAGGCGCAGGACATGGCACTTGACCCGGAACCTGTCCAAGGGGATGGCCTGCTGCATTTCGGTCATGGTCCCGCCGGCGCCCATGCGCCCGGCATGACGCAGTCGCGCATGGTGCAGATCGAGCGGGACATCCTCTCCAAGAACGATCGCTTCGCTGCGTCCAACCGTGCTGCGCTGGAGGCGCGAGGCTTCCTCGCATTGAACCTGGTATCCAGCCCCGGCTCCGGCAAGACCTCGCTGCTGGTGCGCAGTATTGCCGCCCTGCAGGGCCGGGTGCCCGTGGCCGTGATCGAAGGCGACCAGCAGACCAGCCAGGATGCCGACCGGATTCGTGCGGCAGGTGCGCCGGCCCTGCAGATCAACACCGGCAAGGGTTGCCACCTGGATGCCGCCATGGTCGGAAAGGCGATCCAAGCGCTGGAGATCGGCGAAGATGGCGTCCTGTTCATAGAAAATGTCGGCAACCTGGTGTGCCCAGCTGCGTTCGACCTCGGCGAGGCTGCGAAAGTGGTCATCCTTTCCGTCACGGAAGGGGAAGACAAGCCGCTCAAATACCCGGACATGTTCCGCGCTGCGCGCCTGATGCTGCTCAATAAATGCGACCTGTTGCCCTACCTGAGCTTCGATGTCGAGCGCGTGATCGAAAACGCCCGCCGCGTGAACCCGGCCATCGAGGTGATCCGCGTTTCCGCGACTAGCGGAGAGGGTATGCCGGAATGGCTGGCCTGGCTGGAGCGCGAACGCGCCGATGTCCTGGCCGGGAAACAGGCGTCCACGCAATTACCGGATCCCCGCATCGCCGGGACGGAATCCGGGCAGGCCGGGGTGCGCTGAGGCGATCGCATGGCGACTGCAATGGCAGAAACAGGCGAGATCGCACAGGTGCTTCCCCTGGCGGTTTCCCGCCGTCACGTGCTGGCGCTGGGGGCCTGGTTCAAGAGCACGGCCTGTGCGGCGCAGGACGGGCAGGGCTACCTCACGCGCCTGGTCGGCGACCTCGACAACCCCGAGGCCTGTTCAGCGCTGGATGCCGCCGTCGCGCACCTGTGTGACCTGCCCGGGTTCGTCCCTGAACTGGTCGTGCATGACCTGCACCCGGATTTCTACAGTACCCGGCTGGCATTCGACATTGCGGAACACAAGCGGATTCCCGTCCTCGGCGTGCAGCACCACCATGCCCATGTCGCGGCAGTGTGCGCGGAACACGGCGTGACCGGGCCGGTGCTGGGGCTGGGGCTGGACGGGGTCGGCCTCGGCAGCGATGGCCAGGCCTGGGGCGGGGAGTTGCTGAAAGTCTCCGGAGGGCGATTCACGCGCCTGGGTCACCTGCAGGCGCTCAAGCTGCCCGGCGGTGATCGTGCGGCGCGCGAACCCTGGCGCATGGGGGCGGCCGCCTTGCATGCCCTGGGACGCCATAGCGAGATCGTCTCGCGGTATGCTGCCCACGCGGGGGCAGGCACCGTGGCCGCCATGCTGCAGCGCGACCTCCATTGCCCGCCGACTTCCAGCATGGGCCGGCTGTTTGACGCCGCCGCAGGGTTGCTCGGGATCTGCCCGGTGCAATCCTTCGAAGGCGAGGCAGCCATCCGCTTGCAGGCGCTCGCGGAAGCGCATGGCGACGTCGCGCCGCTCGAGGGGGGATTCATGACGGGTGACACACTCGATTTTCGGCCCTTGCTGGCGTTGCTGGCCGGTGGTGGCGAAGCGGATTACCTGGCGGCCCTGTTCCACGCCACGGTCGCGGCCGGGCTGGCCGCGTGGGTCCGGGAAGCGGCAACTCGCGAAGGTCTGCAGGTCGTGGCTTGCGGCGGTGGATGTTTCCTCAACCGCCTGCTGCTGCGCCGCATGACGGATCTCCTGGCCCCGGCCGGTATCCGCGTGCTGGCCGCACAACGCCTGTCGCCGGGCGACAGCGCCATTTCGCTGGGGCAGGCCTGGGTCGGGCTGCATTATTTACAGGAAAACCACTGATGTGCCTCGCAATCCCTGCAAGAGTTGAACAACTGACGGGTGCTGACACCGCGATCGTCAATCTCGGTGGCGTGCGCAAGGAGATTTCCCTGGCGCTGGTGGAGGAGGTGGCGCCCGGCGACTACGTGATCGTGCACGTCGGTTTCGCGTTGCAGAAGCTGGACCAGGAAGAAGCCGGACAGACGCTGGCGCTGTTCGCCGAGATCGGTGCGCTGGACGAGCACGGAATGCTGGTCCCGGGGGAGCAGGACGCATGAAGTTCGTCGACGAATTCCGCGATCGCGAGCTGGCTGGGAATATCGCCTTCAATATCGCCCGCGAGGCCGATCCGGAACGGGAATACCGCCTGATGGAGTTCTGCGGCGGCCACACCCACGCCATTTCACGCTACGGACTCACCGACCTGCTGCCGCCGTCGGTACGCATGGTCCATGGCCCGGGTTGCCCGGTGTGTGTGCTGCCTGTCGGCCGCATCGACATGGCCATCGCGCTGGCGCTGTCGCAACCGGTGGTGCTGTGCACCTATGGAGACTGCCTGCGGGTGCCGGCTTCGAGCGGCATGTCCCTGCTCAAGGCCAAGGCGCAGGGCGCCGACATCCGCATGGTGTATTCGGTGACGGATGCATTGGCTCTGGCGCAGAAGCACCCGGAAAAGCAGGTCGTGTTCTTTGCCATCGGCTTCGAGACCACCACGCCGCCCACCGCGGTGGCCCTCCTGCAGGCGCGTGCGCTTGGCCTCGGCAATTTTTCCGTCATCAGCAACCATGTCCTGACCCCGGCTGCCATGCATGCCATCCTGGCACTGGACGGCGGCGCCAACCTGCACGGCTTCGTGGGCCCGGCGCACGTATCGACCGTGATCGGCAGCGCGCCGTATGCGCCGTTCGCGGAACAGTACCGCAAACCGGTGGTGATCGCCGGGTTCGAACCGCTGGACGTGATGCAGGCCATCCTGATGCTGGTGCGCCAGATCAACGCCGGTCGTGCCGAAGTGGAGAACGAATTTACCCGGGCGGTGACACCGGAAGGCAACCGCAAGGCGCAGGTGCTGGTGGATCGGGTGTTCGAGCTGCGCGAAGGTTTTGAGTGGCGTGGCCTCGGCACCATCCCCCGCAGTGCCCTGAAACTGCGTGCCGAATATGCCGACCTCGACGCCGAACAGCGCTATGGTCTGGTCTACCATCCGGTGCCGGACAGCAAGGCCTGCGAGTGCGGTGCCATCCTGCGCGGCGAGAAGCGCCCGCAGGATTGCAGGATCTTCGGCACGGCCTGCACCCCGGACAACCCCATCGGCTCGTGCATGGTGTCGTCGGAAGGCGCTTGCGCCGCGCACTACACCTACGGCCGCTTCAAGGACATCGCCGTGCGGGCGGCATGAGGGGTGCATGATCAAGCTTGATTTCAAACACGGTTGCATCGACATGAGCCACGGCAGCGGCGGCCGCGCGATGGCGCAACTGATCGACGAACTGTTCCTGCCCTTGCTGGCCGGGGACGGTCTGGCGCAGGGCAACGACGGCGCGGTGTTGCCGCCGGTGAACGGCCGGCTGGTGATGTCCACCGACAGCCACGTCGTTTCGCCGCTGTTCTTCCCGGGGGGTGACATCGGCAGCCTTGCGGTGCACGGTACCGTCAACGACGTGGCCATGATGGGCGCCACCCCGCTTTACCTGTCGGCGTCCTTCATCCTGGAGGAAGGCTTCCCGCTGGCCAACCTCAGGCGCATCGTCGAATCCATGGCCCGGGCCGCGCGCGAGGCCGGTGTGGCTGTCGTGACCGGCGATACCAAGGTGGTGGAGCAGGGCAAGGGCGATGGCGTGTTCATCAGCACGACCGGTGTCGGCGTGGTGCGCGACGGGGTCAGCCTCTCCGGCGACCGGGCGCGACCCGGCGACTGCATCCTGCTTTCCGGCAGCATCGGCGAGCATGGCATGGCCATTCTCTCGCAGCGCGAAGGCCTGGCCTTCGATACGACCATCGTGTCAGACAGCGCTGCCCTGCACGGGTTGGTGGCGGCCATGCTGGACAGCGGTGCGGATATCCGCGTACTGCGCGACCCGACCCGTGGCGGCCTGGCCACCACGCTGAATGAAATTGCCCGGCAATCCGGGGTCGGCATGTTGCTGCAGGAGTCGGCCATTCCCGTGAACGAGACGGTCGGAGCCGCGTGCGAGTTCCTCGGCCTGGACCCGCTCTACGTGGCCAACGAGGGCAAGCTGGTCGCCGTCTGCGCCGCGACGGACGCGGAACGGCTGGCGGCGGTCATGCGCGCCCACCCGCTCGGTGCTTCGGCGGCCATCATCGGCGAAGTGATCGAGGATGCCCATCACTTCGTCCAGATGGCGACGCGGCTGGGCAGCCGGCGCATGGTGGACTGGCTCAGCGGTGAGCAATTGCCCCGGATTTGCTGAACCCCGCAGGGGAACAGATGTTGACGAAACCGCCCCCGGCCATGGAAAGTACGATTTAACGCAGGATCAACCTTCAAAGAGAATGCAGGCTTATGTCAAAACACTACCTCACGCCGCTGTTCGCGCCTCAGTCCGTCGCCGTATTCGGTGCCAGTGACCGGGTCGACGCTGTCGGCCAGATCGTTTTCCAGAACATGCTGGAAGGCGGCTTCAAGGGGGCGCTGTACGCCATCAACGCCAAGAACAAGACCGTGCAGGGCCACAAGGCCTACGCTGCCATCGCCGAGATCGGCGCGCCGGTCGATCTGGTGGTGATCGCCACCCCGCCCCGGACCGTGCCCGGCATCATCGAGGAATGCGGCGAGCATGGCGTCAAGGCGGCCATCATCATTACCGCAGGCTTCAGCGAGGTCGGTGCGGAGGGCAAGGAACTGGAGCGCCAGGTGCTGGAAAATGCCAGTCGCCACGGCATCCGCCTGATCGGTCCCAACTGCCTCGGCGTCATGCGACCCGGTATCGGCCTCAACGCCACCTTCAACAAGGGGGGCGCCAATGCCGGCAACCTGGCCCTGGTGTCGCAATCGGGCGCGCTATGCACGGCCATCCTGGACTGGGCGCAGACCAGCGCGGTCGGTTTCTCCAGCGTGGTGTCCATGGGTTCATCGGCCGATGTGGATTTCGGCGAGATTCTCGATTACCTGGTTACCGATCCGCAGACGAAGAGCATCCTGCTGTACATCGAAGGCATCCGCGAATCGCGCCGCTTCATGAGTTCGCTGCGGGCGGCCGCCCGCGTCAAGCCGGTCGTCCTGGTGAAGGTCGGGCGCCACGAGGCCGGTTCCAGGGCGGCCATGTCGCACACCGCCTCGCTGGTCGGCTCGGATGATGCCTTCGACGCTGCCGTGCGGCGTTCCGGCGCGGTGCGCGTGCAAACGGTGATCCAGATGTTCTCCGCCGCCGCGGCGTTATCCTGCGGCTTTCATCCGGCCGGCAATCGCCTCGCCATCGTTACCAACGGCGGCGGCCCCGGTGTCATGGCGACGGACCGGGCGTCCGATCTCGGCCTGGTGATGGCCACCCTGTCCGAAGAGACCATCGCCCGCCTGAACCAGGTGCTGCCGGCCAACTGGTCACATGGCAACCCGGTGGACATCATCGGCGACGCGCAGGCCGACCGCTACCAGCACGCGGTAGAGGCCTGCCTCACGGATCCCAACGTGGATGGCGTGCTCACCATCCTCACCCCGCAAGCCATGACCAAGCCGCTGGAAGCGGCGCGGGTGGTGGTCGAAGTGGCCAACCATCATCGCAAGCCTCTCCTGGCGTGCTGGATGGGGGAAGGGCAGGTAGCCGAGGCGCGCAAGGTCTTCCTGGCGGCCGGGCGGCCCAATTTCCGCAGTCCGGAACCGGCGGTCGAGGTGTTCGCCTTCCTCTCCAACTATTACCTCAACCAGAAGCTGCTGATGCAGGTGCCGGGCCCGTCCTCCGAACATCAGCCCGCTGACGTGGAAGGGGCGCGCATGGTCATCGAGGGCGCGCTGATCGAAAAGCGCAAGGTGCTGAGCGAGATGGAGTCCAAGGCCCTGCTGGCGGCCTTCCACATCCCGGTGGCCAAGACCATGGTGGCCCATTCGCCCGCCGAGGCCCTGCTGATCGCGGAGCAACTCGGATTCCCGGTGGCGATGAAGGTCAACTCCCCGGACATCAGCCACAAGAGCGATGTCGGCGGCGTCCGCCTCAACCTCACCAATGCCCCGGCCGTGCGTGCCGCGTATCACGAGATCATGGAGACCGTCAGCCTGCGCAGGCCGGATGCCCATCTGGAAGGCATTTCCATCCAGCCCATGATCGTCAAGCCGAACGGCCGCGAACTCATCGTCGGCGTCACCAACGATCCGATATTCGGCCCCATCATCACCTTCGGTGCCGGCGGCACCATGGTGGAAGCGATGGGAGATCGTGCCGTGTCGCTGCCACCGCTGAACACCTTCCTGGCCCGGGACCTCATCAAGCGCACCCGCATCTCCAAAACGCTGGGGGCCTTCCGCCAGTTGCCCGCGGCGGATATGGGTTCGCTGGAGGCCGTGCTGCTACGGGTCTCGGAGATGGTGTGCGAACTGCCCATGCTGATGGAGATGGACATCAACCCGCTCATCGTCGACGAACACGGTGCGCTGGCTGCCGATGCCCGCGTGGTGGTCGAGTTCCGCAAGCCCGGCACCGACCGTTATGCCCACATGGCCATCTACCCCTATCCGACGCATCTGGAAAGCCGGTGGCAACTCGCCGACGGCATGGATGTCACCATCCGCCCCATCCGCCCGGAGGACGCGGAAATGGTGCAGGAATTCGTGCGCAACCTGTCGGACGAATCGCGCTACATGCGCTACATGAACAGCATGCAGGAACTCAGCCAGGAAATGCTGGTGCGCTTCACGCAGATCGACTACAGCCGTGAAATGGCACTGATCGCCGTCACCGAGGAATCCGGTACCGAGGTCAACCTCGGCGTCGCGCGCTTCACCATCAACCCCGATGGCGAGAGCTGCGAATTCGCCCTGGTCGTCGCCGACGACATGCACGGCAAGGGCCTCGGTCAGAAGCTCATGACCACCCTCATGGAGGCCGCGCGCGCCAAGGACCTGAAAGTGATGGAAGGCGTCGTGTTCCGCAACAACAGCGACATGTTGCACCTGATGAACCGCATGGGCTTCACCGCGGAAACCAGCGTCGAGGACGATAGCCTGAAGACGGTACGCAAGGTGCTGTGAGGGGGGTGGCAAGGTCAGCGTGATCTTTGCGTGACTTCCGCATGGACTTCGCCGCAAGTGAATTCAGTGGCAGGAAACCAGCATCAACGAGACGTCATCCTGTTGCTCCAGCCCTTCCGTGAACGCCTTGAGTTGCGTTTTGACGGCCTCGATGACAGCACCATCGGTTTTGTTCATCAAGGCCCTTTCCAGTCGATCATGTCCGAAAGATATGCCTGAGGTATTGGCCGCCTCGATGACGCCGTCCGAGTACATCAGGAACTGGTCGCCCGGTTCCAGCTTAAGTGTGGTCAGGCTAAGTAGTTCCTCGCTGGAAGCGAGGATGCCGAGCGGGAGGTGTTTCGGATCGAGGCGCTGCCTCACCTGGCCTTGTTCATTCAGCCAGTAACTTGCCGGTGTGCCCCCCTGCCAGAGTTGCAAGGTGCGGGTGTCTTCGTTCAGGCACAGGATGGGGGCAGCGACGAAACGGCCGACCGGCAGCATGTCCTTGAGTGTCTGGTTCAGATGATCGATGATGTGGGGCAGATCATGGCCTTCCTGTGCGAGAGAATAAAACGTGGTCAGCATCGGGAGCGTGCAGATGGAAGCCGCCAGTCCGTGTCCGGTGGCATCGGCGAGCAGTGCGTACAGTTTCCCCTGCGGGTCGCGCTGACTGGCAACCACGTCTCCGCTGAAGCTTTTGGCGGGACTGACCCAGTAGGCAATCGCGCGATCATCAAGCCCCGGTTGCTGCATCATGCGCTGCATGATGTTCTTCGACAGCTCGTTCTCGACCTCCTGGTCCTCATAATAGGTCTGCAGGCGGCTGGTTTGCTGCTTCAAAGAGTTTTCCAGTGCTTTGCGTTCGCTGATGTCGCGCAGGATGCCGACGAAGGAACGGGTTCCGTCCACCCACATCTCGCTGACCCCGAGTTCCATCGGGAAGGTGTGTCCGCTCTTGCGCAAGCCTGAGACTTCGCGCTGGCCGACCCCGATGATTCTGGCAGGTCCGTGCTGGAGGTATCTTGCGATGTAGCCGTCGTGTTCGCTGTGGTAGGGTTCCGGCATCAGCATCTTGATGTTCCTGCCGAGCAGTTCCTGCAACGTGTAGCCGAAGATCCTGAGCGCTGATTGGCTGGCCCATTGGATGACCCCGGCCTCATCGATCTTGATGACTCCGTCCACGAGATTCTCGGACATCGCCGCCATCTGCCTGGTGGAGGTCTCCAGCTTGCGCTGCAGGGACAGCGTCCGCCCGATGGAGCGCAGCTTGGCTTCCAGGACCACCAGGTTCACGGGCTTGAAGAGGTAATCGTCAGCTCCGGCATTGATTCCCGCCACCAGGTCTTCGATGTCCGACATGGCCGAAAGGAGGATCACGGGAACCCAGCGATCCCCCGCAATCGCTTTGATGCGGCTGGTCGCTTCGCGGCCATCCATGACAGGCATCACGACGTCCATGAGCACAAGGTCCGGACGTTCTCTGCCGAACGTCTCGACCGCGATCTCACCGTTCTCCGCCGAGCAGACCTGGTAGCCCGCTTGCTGGATGAACGAGATCAGCATCAGCCGGATGCTGTTGGTGTCTTCCACGACCAACACCTTGAAATCCTGACAGTTGCCAGTACTAGATTCAGGCATGTTGCGAATGCATCCTGTTGGGTTTTGGCGGCGACCACTTGCCTTGCAGTGATCATACTACGCAGTCTTGCGACGGTTGTTAAGGCGCAGTCGCTGGAGCCGGTATACTGCACGAATTTACGGGTGTTAAGGGTATGCAGAGTGACAGGTGCAGGAATGAATGCGGAGGATCTGACCCGGCTGGTGACGCTCAGGATGCCCTATGGCAAGTACAAGGGTCGCCTGATCGCCGACCTGCCGGGCAACTACCTCAACTGGTTCGCCCGTGAAGGATTCCCGCCAGGCGAGATCGGCCGGTTGCTCAACCTGATGCAGGAGATCGACCACAACGGGCTGAAGTCGATGCTGGACCCGTTGCGGAAGTGACGATGGCGCTGGCCCGGTCGGGGGTGTCTGGAAACAAAAACGGGAGCCGAAGCTCCCGTTCTGTAAGTGCAGGCATCAAGCCAGATTAGCCAGCTTGTTCTGGCGGCGGCGCGCCAAAAGTCCAACCAGCCCAAGACCTGCCAGCATCATTGCATAGCTTTCAGGTTCCGGGACTGGAGCAGTACCGTAATGCATGGAATCAAAAAAGATGCCATCGTCGCGATTGTTCGGAATGAACGTCACGGTCGTGAACGGGGTGCTGGAGATGGCCCCGAAGAACACATCGTTAGTCCCGAACACCGTGTATGGCCCGCTGTAATTGTTGAGAGCCAGTCCGGAATCTCCGTTGCCCAGCATGGCGGTCATGGTGTTGACTGCGACATCGCCTGCGCCGCCAATGTGAATGCCGAATGCGTTAATGGCACTGCTGAAAGTGAAGGTTGCCGAGTCCGGTGAGGCGAAGTAGACGGATTGGACGCCTGTATGTGCAAACAAACTGCTGATCCCGTAGAAACCCGGGCAATATGACGAGCCGGAGCAGTCGAAGCTGCCGCCCGGGAATGATACGGATGTCGCAGAAGCCATTGATGCGTTTTCGAAGCTTTCGAACGTCAGCGAACCACCGGAAGCACTGAGGAAGGCCGCTTCGTTGGAGTAGAAGGTCGTGGCAGCCTGCGCGCTAGTGACCAGAAACAAGGACGAAATGGCAACTTGAGTCAATTTGCGAATAAACATGATGAACCCCCCTTAATAAGGAAACGCCGTAAACACACCTTGCTAAGTCGGAACTGATACTCCAAAACCGCAACAGGTGAGGCCAGTGTCTGGCATCCAAGCGGGGCTCACAATAGTCCATTTGTACTAATCCGTTTCAAAATGCCGGGCATGGATTTTGATTTGAAAGAATATCGATAAATCAATTGGTTGCATTTTGTGCCAGGAATGCCGGTTGACTCGAAAGGGAAAGGGTTTTCTGATCGCTCATGATCGGCGAGGTGGTGATCCCCCATGCATGAATGAAGGTAATGGAATATGACTGAAATCAGTGTCGGTAGCCTCGAGTTGCTGCCGGAGTCGGGCCCCGTGCAGCAGCTTTTCATCCTGCTGCACGGAGTAGGCGGCCGGGCGCGGGATCTCCTGCCGGTCGCAACCCGATTGCGGCGGGATTATCCATCCGCGGCCTTCCTCCTGCCGGAAGGCGCGCTCCCGTTCGACGGGGGCGGGGAGGGACGGCAGTGGTTCTCAATCCGGAACGTCACGGAGGAAAGCCGGGTGGCCCGCGTGATGGAGGCCCTTCCCGCACTGCATGCCTTCATCCGGCAGGCCCAGGAACGCTTTGGGCTGGTGCCGCCGGATACTGCCCTGGTCGGGTTTTCGCAAGGCGCGATCATGTCCCTGGAATACAGTGTCGCGCATGACGGCGGCGTGGGGCGCGTGCTGGCTTTTTCCGGGCGATTCGCGAAACTGCCGGAGACTGCACCGAAACTGACGACCCTGTATCTGTTCCATGGGAATGAGGACGTCGTCATTCCGGTGCTGCACGCGGAACTCGCGTTCCAGCGGCTCAATGAATTGCAGGGCGATGCCACGCTTGATATCGCCGAGGGGGTGGGCCATCTGCCCCACGAGGTGCTGGTCGAGCGCGCGGTGCACCGCTTGCGCACGGTGATCCCCATGCGCAGTTGGCAGAACGCCATGCGTGGAATTTGACCTGGCCGATCGGCAGAGTGTCCCTGGCTGCCGAAGGGTCGATGGATCGATACGGCTCGTTTAGAATGCGGTTTCCTCCCAGCCCGTCCAGCAACCAGAGCGTACGAGTGAATCGATGTCAGAGCATTTGAAGCCAGCCAACCAGGCATACGTGAACGCGGCGGCTTTCGACCGGATGATCGAGCAGCGCAATGCGCTCTATCACGGCCTGCTTGCGGCCAGGAAATATGCCAGGAACCGGAGGCTGGTCCCGACCGCGCCCAAGGTCATCGACCCGACAGAAAAGGCTTTCTGGTATCTGGGGGTTAAGTGCGGACTGGAGACAATGCCAGTCACGCCGGCCGGGGCCGTGCAGGTTGCGACCCCCGCGCCTTCAGGTGAAGCAGCGGCCCCGGAAACGGCCTGACAGGTGCCGCCTTTACCTGCCGTTGCCGAGGCGCTTATGCCATCAGGGTGGCGATACGGTCCATCTCGGCCTTCAGTGCGGCCTTGTCGTCTTTCAGCGTTTCCAGCGGTAGCGCGAAAAAAGCCTCGATGCGTGCGCGCAGGATGCGGTAAGCAGTCATGAAAGCCGCGTCGATTTCCTCGTCCGTGCCTGTGGCGTGGGCAGGATCCTCCACCCCCCAATGGCTGCGCAACACCGGCCCCAGATAGGCCGGGCAGGTTTCGTTCGCGGCGTTGCCGCATACGGAGATGACGATGTCCGGTGTCGCCGGCAGGTTTTCCCAGGATTTGCTGTAATAGCCCTCCGTGGAGATACCTTCGCGGGCCAGCAGTGCCAGCGAACGCGGATGCACCTGGCCGGTTGGCTTGCTGCCGGCGCTCATGGCCTTCCAGCCCGCAGGGGCCAGATGGTTGAAGGTGGCCTCGCCGAGGATGGATCGGCAGGAGTTTCCGGTGCAAAGAAAGAGGACGTTCATGTCGATGCTCGCTTGAATGACAGGGGTTATCAGGGGGTGGTGTGTTCGTACCAGGCCCGGGTGTTGTTCACCACCCGCACCACCAGCAGCATGACCGGGACCTCGATCAGCACCCCGACCACGGTCGCCAGCGCGGCGCCGGAGTTGAACCCGAAGATGCTGATGGCCGCGGCCACGGCCAGTTCGAAGAAATTGCTGGCACCGATGAGCGCGGAAGGGCAGGCCACGTTGTGTTTTTCGCCGACGCGGCGGTTCAGCCAGTAAGCGAGCGCGGCGTTGAAGAACACCTGGATCAGGATCGGCACCGCCAGCAGGGCGATGACCATGGGCTGCTTCAGGATCGCCTCGCCCTGGAAGGCGAACAGCAGCACCAGCGTGGCCAGCAGCGCCGCGATCGACCACGGACCGATGGCGGCCATGGCGGCGTCGAAGCGTGCCTGGCCGCCCCTGAGCAGGGCTTTTCGCCACAGTTGCGCCAAGGCAACCGGCACCACGATGTAAAGGATGACGGAAGTCAGCAGGGTGGCCCAGGGCACACTGATGGAGGAGATTCCCAGCAACAGGCCGACGATGGGGGCGAACGCGAAAATCATGATGGTGTCGTTGAGTGCGACCTGCGACAGCGTGAACAGCGGATCGCCCCCGGTCAGGCGGCTCCAGACGAACACCATGGCCGTGCAGGGGGCCGCCGCCAGAAGGATCAGCCCGGCGATATAGCTATCGACCTGATCGGCGGGCAAGTAGGGGGCGAACACGTGGCGGATGAATACCCAGCCGAGCAGGGCCATCGAGAAGGGCTTCACTGCCCAGTTCACGAACAGCGTGACGCCGATGCCTTTCCAGTGCGACTTCACCTCATGCAGCGCGCCGAAATCGACCTTGACCAGCATCGGGATGATCATGACCCAGATCAGCAGGCCCACCGGCAGGTTCACCTGGGCGATTTCCATCCGGCCGATGGCCTGGAAAAATCCCGGCAGCCACTGGCCGAGGCCGATGCCGGCCAGGATGCAGGTCGCCACCCATAACGTCAGGTAACGCTCGAAGAAACTCATCGGCAAGGCTGCTTGTTCGCTACGGTTGTTCATGTTCAGCCGCAACAGGAAGGAGCGGATGGTTTCTTGACGCCGCCGGCCTTGAGCGTGTCCAGCGAAATTGGCGCGCAGCATGCGGATTGCGGCGCCAGGCTGGCTTTTGTGTGCTCGCCGAAGGTGGGAATCGAGCCCAGCGTATGGAAAGCTTCCCAGGGGATGCCGCTGGGGTCCAGGCTCCAGTGTTTGTCCGAATTCGCGTAACAGCAGTTGCTGTCGGGTTGCGCCAGATGCGGCAGTGCCGCCGAAGCGATGCGCTGATGGATTTCTTCCAGTTCCTCTGCCGATTCGGCCTGGATACCCAGATGATCGAGTCCCACCTTGGCCCCACGGTTGGAAATCGCGAAATTCACGCGCGGATCGTCCAGCATCCATTTGGCGTAGTCCTTTTCCAGGACGGTCGGTTCCGTCGCGAACATCGCGCTGTAGAAGCGTACGCTTTCGGCCAGGTTGTCGACGGAAACATGGATGTGCAGTCGTTTCAAGATGGGGTCTCCTCGGTAGGGGTGCAGCAGGGCGAACTGGCTGGCGTGCAAGGGTTGCCGCCGCAGCAGTTCTCGGTCAGGTATCCGATCAGTGCATTCATGGTCGAGAAATTGGCGGTGTAGATGACAAACCGCCCGTCCTGCCTCGAATTCGCCATGTCGGCATGCGCAAGTTCCTTGAGATGGAAAGAGAGCGAAGAAGGCGGGATGCCGGTGATCTCGCTGATTTTCCCGGCGGGGAGTCCCGCCGGCCCGGCCTGGACCAGCGTGCGGTAAATCGCAAGGCGCGAATCCTGCGCAAGTGCGGCCAGTGCGTTGACGATCGCTTTCATTTCCATATTTCAATGATAATCGAAATGATGGATAAGTCAACAGGGCCTGTGCCGTTGCCCGGTGCAGGCTGAGGGGTGGGTCAGGCTTGAATATCAGTGGGTTGGAATGAAACGGTGGGAATGTGCGAACAGGCGCATACCCATTCGACGAGCGCTGGCGTACCAGCCTGGATCCGGCGATCCGCCTGCCGCTGTTGAACTATCGGTGTTTGAGGAGTAAAACACCGAATGGGCGAGGTCGTTCAGTGCCTGCCAGCGTAAAACTGCGGCTTTGTTGTTTTGGCTTGCACTTGTGCCTGCGGGAGAACCCCCTCGGCTTTTTGCTGGGGTTTCTGTGCCTGGTCTTGGTACTTCGCAGCACGATATCTGAAACTGGTTGAGCTGACTGACATGTTGGTTTTAATGACTTCGCGCTTATATAAGGGTGCGCACTATACCACATAAAATATGTGGTTTTTATGACAAAAGCGAAAAAATAGAAATTAATTGGAGGCGGTTCAGGGTGCTCCTGGTGGAGTAATGATTCCATAGACACTCTGGACCTGGACGGATAGTGTGTTTGTCGGGGGAGAGCGATGCTGTCAGTAATTAGTACCAGCCTGCTGGAGCAGATGCGCATTTCCGAGCGGGAAATCGTGCTGCGCAAGCAACTGTTCGATTTCACTGAAAAGGATGTGCAAAACCTGGTGTTCTGCCGGGAATGGATCTCCAGGTATATCAATCAAATCACGGATGCTTTCTACACCCAGCAGGTAGCCCAGCCCGAGGTCGTCGTGGTCATTGGCGATCACGACACGCTCGAACGGCTCAAGGGGAGCATGCGGCATTACCTGCTGGACCTGTTCCAGGGGTACTACGACTCGGAGTATGTGAACCGGCGTTTGCGGGTCGGTAAGGTCCACAAGCAGATCGGTGTCACCCCCAAGCTCTACATGTCCGCGGTATGGTCGTTGATGTCCACGCTGGACGACTTTTTATACAAACACCCTCCCGCCCCCGACGATCATGACCTGTGCCGGAACATCCAGACCTCGGTGCATAAGCTCATCCTGTTCGACACGCAGCTGGTCTTCGACACGTACATTCACAGCATGACTGCGGAAATCCATGTCGCAAAACGCGAGGTGGAAAGATATGCAGAGAGCCTTGAAGCCACCATCGCCGAACGCACCAGGCAGCTGGAAGACCTGTCGACACATGACAGCCTTACCCGGCTCCTGAACCAGCGGGCGTTCTACAACTATCTTCGCCGCGAACTCTCCATCGCCGAGCGTCGCAGCGGCAGCGTCTGCATGGTGTATTTCGACCTGAATGATTTCAAGAAACTCAACGACAACGAAGGCCACAAGGCCGGGGATGAGCTCCTCGTGCTGGTCGCCGATACCGTCAGGGAGGTATTGAGGAGCACCGACCTGGCCTGCCGGTATGGCGGCGACGAGTTCTGCCTGATCCTGCCAAACACGGATATCGCGCAGGCTGAAGCGTTGTGCCGGCGCCTGGTCGAAAGCTTCGACAGAAAAAACACCCACAGCGTCACCTTCAGCATCGGCATCACCCAATCCGGCCCCGAAGAGCACCTGGAAATGAATGAAATGGTCAAACGGGCTGACGCGAAAATGTATCAGGCCAAAAAACTGGCCCACGCCACCCCGGGGCATCACATCCAGTCGTGAATATCTCAGGAGGGATCGAGGCCTGAAGATCCATCAACGGGAGTGGATCGGATGGGATTGGGTCTGAGGAAGGTTGGGGTGGCTGGGGTCAGCGACAAATTTCACTGCTTATTTGAATTCGACGCTGCCCCCATTGTTTTCTAAGTTTGAATCTCTTTGGGCGCGCACGAGAGGATAAATCTGGGCACTGGACGGCAACATTGTCTTTAGCAATTTAACGTCTGTAATCGGCCAGTTCCGGACATTCAGTCCAAATCGATTATGGCCAGTTGCTAAGAAATAGCTGAACAATAGCGATTAGTTCATCTTTGGTAGCACCGCTTGCCGCTTGTACTGACATACCCTGATGAAGCGTTGCGATATATTTAGCCAATGTATGGGTGTTGACGTCCTGCTTTAAGTCATTCTGCGTCTTTGCCAATTCAAAACGTTTTCTCAGTGCATTTTCATATCCCTGCCTGTAGGCAATCAGCTCCTGCTGCACCCGTTCGCACCCTTCACCTGAGAATAAAGCGCCAACTGCAATCATGCATCCTCGCGGAGTGCTTTCATTGGTCAGGAACAGTGCGGATTGGGTCAAGAATTTCTCTGCCACTTGCTTTGCCGTCGGCTCTCGCATGGCTTCAGCCACATAGGCCACTGGCCCGGCCATATATCTGCCTAGCGCCTTGCTAAATAACTCCTCTTTGTTGCCAAAGGCTGCATAAATACTTGGGCGGTTGATGCCCATGGCCTCTGTGAGTTCAGCCATGGAGGCGCCTTCATACCCTCTGCTCCAAAACACCAAGAGAGCTTTCTCAAGCGCTTCTTCATAGTCGAATGCACTCGGTCTGCCGCGCGGTCTCTTTGTTTGTGAAGTACTCATGGCCATAAATTTCATCTGACAATGTGAATATTGTACCACATGGTAAAAAAACAGTTGACACCTTTATTTTGCTCAATCTATTATATAGATACCGATCGGTACATTATTTGCAATTAACTCAATGAAGGAATTTAAAAATGACAGCTCATGAGGGAAAAGTGGCATTTATTACAGGTGCTAACCGTGGAATCGGATTCGAAACTGCCAAGAAACTAGGTGAGCTTGGCATCGCTGTTATTTTAGGCGCACGCGATCTGGAGAAAGGTAAGGAAGCAGCAAAGCAGTTACATGCGCTTGGCATCCAAAGTGATGCAATTGCCTACGAAGCAAATCAGCCTGAATCACCTAAGCAAGTTTACGACTACTTCAACCAAAATTTTGGCAGGGTGGACATATTGGTTAACAACGCAGGCATATGCATTGAACCGCTTTTTGGCATCAACAACAGCAGTTCTGTCAGCCAACAAGTGCTTCAAGGCACATTTCAGACAAACCTGTTTTCAGTGATCTTACTTACACAAACATTGTTGCCTTTGATCAAGAAAGCTACTGCAGGTCGTATTGTGAATTTATCTAGTGTCTTGGGTTCACAGACCATGCACAGCATGACCAATTCCCCGATCGATCCGGCCAAAGCGTTCGCATATAACGCATCCAAGTCTGCATTGAATGCTTACACGATTCACCTTGCCCGTGAATTAAAAGACACACCAATTAAGGTCAACTCGGCCCATCCGGGATGGGTGAAAACAGAACTTGGCGGACCTAACGCACCAATGGAAGTTGCTGACAGTTATAAAACAAGCGTGCGGTTAGCCACATTAGACGAAAGCGGTCCAAGTGGCGGCTTCTTTCACGAAGAAAACACGCTGCCTTGGTAATTAGGCAAATGGCTGGCTCACCCTGTAGCGCCACATCACCAAATTAATGAAAGGAATACAAAATGCGAGACCTATCCAAAATCGGGAATATTTCTGAGGTCAAAATTGACGGTAACAGGTCAATTCGGTATCTAAAAACTGGGGCTGGTGAACCGCTAGTCTTGCTGCATACCATCCGTACTCAGCTCGATTACTTTGAAGATGTGATTCCACAGTTGGCAAAGCATTTCACAGTTTACGCAATCGATTTGCCTGGACATGGCTATTCATCGATCGACACCAAGGCCAATTATGATGAGCCTTACATGAGAAGTGCCGTAATTACGTTTATTGAAAAACTCGGTCTCAACAATGTGACGCTTGTTGGCGAATCGATTGGCGCGGTCTTGGCGCTCACCGTAGCCAGTCAATTACCAGAGCGCATCAAAAAAGTAGTTTCATCCAATACTTATGATTACGATCAGCGTTATGGCGATGGTGTGCGGCGTGGCAATCTGCTTGCAAACTTCGTAATTGGACAGTTTGCCATTCCGTATGTGGGCGCAATGGTAGCCACAATGGAAAATATACTGTTCCTGGGTATCATCATGAAGGGTGGGTTAAAGAACAAAAGTTGGATGCCAGGAAAACTCCTGACAGAGTTTGATCGGGTTGGACGGCGAAAAGGCTATCGATACGTGGAACGCAGCACCTTTGCAGGTTGGCAGTCATGGAGTAAAGCAAGATCCCTTTACTCAAAGGTGAAGGCAGCAGTAACGCTCGTGTATGGAGAAAATGACTGGTCAACTGATACCGAGCGGCGGCGCACCGCAAGGGAGCTTGGGGATGTCGCTATCACTACCATTGCCAACACAGGTCATTTTGCTTTTGTGGACAATCCTCAAAAAATGACAGAAATCGTATTGGCAAACTAACAAGCAGCCCTGAATCAATGGACATCAAATTAAATAATCGTTACCGAAGGGTTCTGTTTGCATTAGTCATGTCCGGTTGTACAGCGTTGATCGTATCCGGCGTGATTATATTTCTGCATTCAGAGTCCTTCTCGGCCTTCTTATCTGCGTGGGCTAGAGGATTCGTCACAGCATGGCCGATTGTCTTCATTGCAATTCTGACTCTTGCGCCGCTGGTCAACCGATTCTTAGATAAATTTTTCGATACGCCATAGATATTCAGATAATGAGGCAACGGAAAGACTACTTTGGGTCGTAAGTGGGCATTTGTATGGAACACCTGAAACACCAATGAGATGGGCTTCCAATGGCAATATCTCACCGATAAACCTGAACACCAGTCATGCTCTAATTGCGGCAGTATTTGCGAGTTTCGGATATTGCCTGATATGAAAATTATCCATAGTAGAGTATGTTTGCTTTGTTAACTTGGTCGCTTCTAGAAGATTTATGCAGAAAAAGCTCTCTGATCTACTAGGCAAGGAAGTCGTCAATGCAACCTTGAAAGCTGCATTGCTGATTTTTGTATCTGAGATTTCGATCATGGCGCTCCTGGACGCGCTTAACATCTCCCATTCAAACCTCAGAGATCTTCTCGACGCTTCATTATTGGTAATCATCACATCCCCCAGCTTTTATTTTCTGATCGTCAGGCCCTA
The DNA here is from genome assembly GCA_029782295.1 of Pseudomonadota bacterium. GTDB lineage: Bacteria > Pseudomonadota > Gammaproteobacteria > Burkholderiales > Methylophilaceae > CAIJXJ01. The sequence continues at coordinate 702,940 of JAKOVB010000089.1, read as the reverse complement.
CATCAATGCCGTTGAGTTGGCTCGACAGAACGAAATTGCACTTCGGGATAAAGAAGAACAGCTTCGGTTTGTGCTCAAGGGTTCGGAATTGGGGTTTTGGGATTGGAATATCGCAACGAATGAAGTGCAGAGAAATGAACGATGGGCAGAAATGCTCGGGTACTCTTATGGCGAACTCAAGAATACGACCAAGCAATGGACCGACTTTATCTACCCGGATGACAGGGAAAAAGCCTGGAAATCGATCAATGATGTGCTTGTAGGTAAAGCTCAGTCACACAAGGCTGAATATCGGATGCTGCATAAGGATGGGGGCTTTAGATGGATTCTTGATCAGGCCAATGTGATTCAGCGCAGTCCGGATGGCCGGCCGATCCGAATGAGTGGGACTCATACAGACATTACCGAAATCAAGCGCAGCGAAGAAATTATCAGGGAAAACAGCGTACGACTCAAAAGTATCCTGGACAATTTATTTGCTTATGTTGCGCTGCTGGATACCAGGGGCGTGGTGCTGGAGGTGAATAAAGCCCCGCTGGAAAGAGCAGGTATCCGCCGCGAAGATGTGATTGGTCAGTATTTTTATGATGCACCCTGGTGGAAATATGACAGCAAAGTGCGGGCGCAGCTAATGGAGGCAATCAAAGCAGCTAGCCATGGCAAAGCCACCCGGTATGACGTGGTTGTGAAAATGGGGGATGACTACCTACCGATCGACTTCCAGATAGCTCCTTTTTTCGACAATTCCGGTCAGGTCATCGGTTTGCTCCCAACGGCCGTAGATATTACGGATCGCAAGCATCTGGAAGAGGAACTTAACCGTCAGGCACATCTTGATTACCTCACGGGCCTTCCTAATCGGCGCAGCTTTATAGAGCAGGGTGAAGTCGAATTATCGCGTACGCAGCGTTACAAGACCTCTTTGTCGATACTGATGCTGGACATAGACAGTTTCAAGCAAATCAATGACGCTTATGGACATCAGGCAGGCGACCTTGTCCTAAAGAAACTAGCCATGATTTTCCAGGAAGTGCTGCGCAGTATCGATATCACGGGTCGCCTGGGTGGGGAGGAATTTGCGGTGATCCTTCCCGAAACAGGGATCGAGAAGGCCACCGAAGTAGCGGAGCGTTTGCGTGAGGTCATTTCTGCAACGGAAGTGGCTTTGCCGGTTGGGCATCCTATTCATTTCACTGTGTCGATAGGCATCGCGGCAATTCATGAAAAAAATGCAAAAATCGAGTCGCTCCTCAATGATGCAGATAAGGCGCTTTACAGGGCCAAGGAAACTGGCAGAAATAGAGTCTGCACATAATCGATTGCCAGGCATCGGTTTCGACGCTGACCGGTTGTGAAGGGAATCCCAATCCTCTGAATGAACACGAGCCCATCGCTTGACGTGTTGTATTGGAAACCGGTGTTCAGGCCGTACGGTAAAGGGCTGTCACAAAACTCAAGTCCTTGCCCCTCCCTCCGAAGGCAGGGGCTTTGTTTTTGGCGGGGTCAGATGGATTTCGATATATGGGGGGCTTTTCACCATGCCTTGAACAGGCCCCAATAGCCTCTAGGCCATCGATCTGACCGCATCGAACACCAAGTACCCGCCAATGCCCAATACAAACAAGCCGAAACACAGTTTTAATGCATGTCCTCCCATGTGATTGGCGAGATTCGCCCCTATCCAGCCGCCTAGCATCAGGGCGAGTGCAACGATGATGGCTGCTTTTATATCTACGTTTCCGTGGCGATAATATTCGATGACCGCACCCAACCCTACCGGGGGAAGCAGGATGGCAAGGCTGGTGCCGATGGCCCCGTGCTGGCTGAACTTGGCCAGATATACGAGCGCGGGGACGATCAGGACTCCGCCGCCAATTCCGAACATGCCCGAGGCTATCCCGGAAACGAGTCCGATCGTCAGCAGCAATATAACGGATAAGGAACCGGCCATGATTTCCCCCTTTTCTATCTGACGTCAGGTTGGACTGTGTCGAATTGCGTTAATTCCGGTCTTCATGTCATTCGGCTCAACACGAGATGGTTGAATGCTGCGCCTCCTCCAACCAACCATAAGAACAGCACGGCGGCGAGGGCCAGGGGCCTGAAACCGGCACGGCTTATCGATGATACATGAGTTGCCAGCCCGAGCGCGGCCATCGCCATTGCAAGCATCAGCGTATCGATATCCAGCAAGGCATGGATGGTCGACTTTGGAATCTCGACGTAAGAATGGAACAGCATGGTTAAGAAAAACCAGATGGCAAACCAGGGGATGGCTGGAAAGGTCTTGTGTGATCCACCTTCTGAAGAGAGGTGCCCGCGCTTCCCCAGATGAATCGAGAGAAGAAAAAGAAACGGCGCCAGCATCATGACACGAACCATTTTTACGATGACGGCAGTATCGGCTGCATGTTCGCTGACTGAGTGCGCTGCGGCCACAACCTGGGCCACCTCATGTACGGTTGATCCGATATAGATGCCAAAACCACTGTCCGATGAAGGAATCCACCCCAGTTTCTGGTTGAGGAGGAATATGGCCGGATAGAGCAGGGTGGCGAGCGTCCCGAAAATGAGAACGGTGGAGACTGCGATCGTGACCTGTTCCGAACGCCCTCGTACCACGGGTTCGGCTGCCATGATGGCTGCAGCTCCACAGATTGAACTGCCAACCCCGATCAGGATGGTCGTATTCCGTTCCAGCTTGAATACACGTGTTCCGACTACCCAAGCCAATGCAAAGGTCGAGCATATGACCAGCGCGTCTACCAATACTCCGCCTACGCCAACTCGCGCTATATCCTGCAAGGTGAGGTGGAATCCGAAAAGAATGATGCCAAGCCGCAATATCCATTGCCTGGCAAAGGAAACGCCATCGGCACAAAAGGGTGCGATGTGCCTGTAAAACGTATTCCCAATCAACATGCCGAGCAGGATTGCAAGCGTCAGGGTTCCGATGCCGTGTGCCTCCAGCCATGGTGCCCGGCTTGCACCCAGCGCGGCAATGCCCAGAACCAAGCTGAGCAACGTCCCCGGAAGCAGTGTGTTGTAGTGCTTGAAAGAATTCACAAATAGGGTCCATCAACCTTGGATGAGGCATACGTTAACCAATATCGATATATCTAACAAATGGATAATTTTTCTTATATCTATCGATTTAACTGGTATTCTTTCGGCGTGTCATGAAAGGATTGCGAACGGCATGCGACTCACCCTCAGACAGCTTCAGATATTTGTTGCGGTAGCCCATACCGGCAGCACGACAGCGGCGGCGGAAAGGGTGTCATTGTCCCAATCCGCCACAAGCGCGGCTATCAACGAACTGGAACGCAGCCTGAATACGAATTTGTTCGATCGGGTAGGGAAGCGACTTCTGCTTAACGAGAGTGGTCGAGCGATGTTGCCGCAGGCGTTGGCTTTGCTGAATGGCGCAGGAGACCTGGAACAATCGTTTGCTTCAGGTGCTCCCAGCATGCTGCACGTGGGGGCCAGCCTCACCATCGGTAATTACCTGTTGCCAGTGTTGTTGGCGGGTTTTTGGCGTGCGCAGGGGGTTGCATTCGACAATGCATCCCTGCCGATGCGTGTGGTCGTTGCCAGCACTGCCGACATCGCATTGCAGGTGGAGAAATTTGAAGTGGATGTCGGGTTGGTAGAAGGTGCCTGCTATCGGCCTGGCGTGCAGTTAATCCCTTGGCTCGAGGACGAGTTGCTGATAGTTGCGTCGCCATCCCACCCTGTCGTTCGCGACTATGGCGACGGCATCGTTCCGATGTCGCGACTGGCCGAGGTCAATTGGCTGATGCGTGAACCCGGATCCGGTACGCGAGAAATCGTGGAACAGCTGCTTTTGCCTCAGTTGCGTCAAATGAGGAGCAGCCTGGAATTCAGTGATCATGAGGCAATCAAGCGCGCTGCAGCGGAAGGGTTGGGTGTTGCGTGCCTCTCGCGCTGGGTGGTAAGTGATGTTCTCGAGTCCGGCAAACTGGTCGTGGTTCACTCAGCGATGGGGAGCTTGAAGAGAAAATTTCATATCCTGCTTCAGGAGCGTAAGCAGATAACACCAAGCCTGCAGAATTTCATCGACTTCATCCGGTCACATGACTGGGGTTCTGTGTAAGCGGTGCCGGGATTCATAACCGGCATGGACAAGTGGATGAATGCTGCTTCCGGCACATGCAAGCCAGGAAGACTCACCAGGCCTAACTGACCCCTTTGGATTGTAGAAATGCGCCTAGCTGCTTGTCGGAACAATCTATATGCCCGCTCAGCCAGTCCTTGATGGTTTGCAATAAGCGAAGCTCCGTGTCGTCGACAAAATGTGCAGCTATTCTCCTGACCTCTTCCAGCAGCTCCATATGCTGATCATTATGCAGTTCGGCATCAGGATAGGCATATTGCCGCATCAATTCACTCTCGGTGTTGAAGTGATAGGTGGAGTAGGAGATCAATTCCTGAAGCCGTGATTGAATTTCTTCAATACTTGGATTTTCACGCAGGATGCGGTTAATTTTGTTAACTTGATTGACGATTTCAAGATGCTGTCCATCGATAACGGATATTCCCGTCAGATGTGATTCATCCAGGGTTAGCCAGTCGCTTTTCGAAAAATCCAGGGAGTGAACATCGCTGGCAAAAACAGGTTCGCCATCACCTTTGGACTTGTTGGCATACATGGCGGCATCTGCTGCTGCAATCAGCGAGTCCATTTCCATGCCATTTTCTGGAGAAATGGCAATACCAATGCTTGTGCCAATCTTGCACTGGACCTCTCCATTAATTTGAACTGGAGCCTGGACAGCTTTCATGAGTTTCCGCGCGATTAGCAAGGCCTCTTCTCTGGAGGATAATCCCCCGGCAACCAGCGCAAACTCATCTCCACCCAATCGCGCGATCATGTCAGTCGAGCGAATACAGTTTTTCCATCGGCTGGCTAACGTTTTCAGAACGATGTCGCCAGCTTCATGCCCATATTGGTCGTTGACGGGTTTGAAGGAGTTCAGATCCATGAATACCAGCCCCATGGATTTGTTCTCACGACGCGCACGTGATAACTCCTTTGCCAGATGCTCGAAGAAGAAATAGCGGTTCGGAAGATCAGTCAGGCGATCATAATTGGCCTGGTGGTAGATGGTTTCGGCAGACAACCTTTCCTGCGTAATGTCATGGAAAAGTGCGACATGCTGCAAGGGTCTGCCATCGGTTTCGGCAAACGTATTGATCGTGAGGTGTTCCAGGAAAAGCGTACCGTCTTTTTTGCGATTCCAGATTTCGCCTTGCCAGCTTCCGGTATTTAGAAGGGTGTTCCACATCGATTTGTAAAAACTCTCATCGTGTTTCCCGGATTTGAGAATGCTGGGCTTGCTCCCGATGGCTTCATCTGCGTCATAACCGGTTAATCGGGTAAACGAAGGGTTCACCGATACAATTGTTGCGTTCGAGTCTGTCACCATCATCGACTCACTGGAGTTTTCATACACTGTCGCTGCCAGCTTGAGCGCATCTTCGTTCCGTTTGCGCTGCGCCAATTCATCGTCGAGTTTTTGTTGAAGGGTTTGCATGGCGACCAGGACAAAAAGGATGCTTCCCAACAACACCGAAATGATGGTGACAAAATAGAACTGCGCAACGGGCCAATGCGGGTCGAAAAGAACTTGGGAATTTGTCGAGTAAATATGCCAGGCCTGAAAGCTTCTGGACAGCGCCTCGAGAAGCGCCAGAGTAGCTATGATGTGGAAAGTGGGGGTTTTTCTGTCTCCGGAATGCATCAAGCCGCATAGGGCAACATAAAGATCAAAAATGATGACCGGTGACGAAGAAACCAGCGTGCGCAGCACAAAGTCCGGCGAAACTTCCATATACCAGTAAACGCCAACCAATGCGACAACCGACAGAGTGATCCCGTAAGACCAGGGTGCGCGCCGACCCATCGCAATCAGCGTGCCGCCTGAAACTCCCATCCATCCGAAAATCAGCAGGGTGTGGGCAAGCAGGATGGATAAGTCCTGGGAGATGACCGCGCGCAGTGAGACAAGAAACGCACCAAGGGCCATGCTGATCGAGCCGATCGCCCAGTATCTGATTGGCAGGTATGTTCTATCGAGTTTCCATACATATCCCAGTGCTAGCGCCCGACATATCAGTGCTAGCGTGACCACAAGAATCAGGGTACGAATTTCAAGGGGACTTTGCATGGCCTATTAATGACATGTTAATCACAGGGCGCGATCGCTTCCAAAAGAAACAAAGCACATCAGTTTTTGATGTCGTAAAGAGTAACATAGCATTGAATCTGCATGTTTTGCCTATGTATCCCTTAATGGGCAATAAAAGTGATGAAGTGCATTCTTGAAGTTGCCAACTGGCTTGCTGGAATGTGTGCTGGAAATGAGAAAATGAAGTTGGCCGTGGCGTTTATCCTCAATTGAATGTGGCATTCCGAGGCGATAAATCCAGGTGTTGGGATACCTTTTTCTACCATGGTTGGCTTCCATCGGCCGGAACCAGTACTTGGTAGCCATTCAGTGGCACGTCAGTTGTACAAGTACTCTGGCTGGTGCAACGTTGCGCTCACTATCACCGCCTCTGTCTTTATGATTTGCTATTAGTCCGAAAGGGCTATTGTCCTTATTCGTACAAAGGAATACGTTTACCACATCTGCTCTGTATCGTGACTCAGCGCAGGAAGCACTGAAGTGCTGCATGCTATGCAGTCGGCCGATGCCCATCGCCCGTAGTGGCCGGCATATCTGTTATTGAGATCGAGGGCGAAATACATCGGTAACGATACCTCAGGGAGGAACATTCAAATGTTTGTTTTGCCGAAAATTCGCAGTGCGTTGTTGGGGTCAGCGGTCGCTGTGACCTGTGCCATGAGTTCCTTGCCTGCCATTGCAGCACCGAACTTCTATTCGACCGGCACTCATGTCAGCGGGGTACTGGATCAGGACTGGTTGGTTTCGACGGGATATGGCAGTTTCAATACTGCCAGCTTCGTGCAAGCCCATGTCTGGCCACACGGCAGTGAGACCTGGATCACCGACGCCTGGGCGCAGCAATATCAGTTCTTTACGTTCCGTCAATATTTCGACTTGACTGGTTACGATGCGTCGAATGCACAACTCAAGTTTTACTGGGGTGCTGATGACATCCCCGGCGCGGTCGGGACCACCCCCATGTTCTCCGTCAACGGCAATGCGTTCCAGGGAGCCGGGACGGCTACCGGTTACAGCATTGGCAACAACCTGGTCACTTTGACATCCCAGTTCGTCCCGGGGTTGAACTACATCGATTTCCGGGTAGAGGGTAATTATGCGACCAACGGCATGGGCCTGCGAGTCGAGTCCTTTACGGCCCCGGCGGTGCCAGAACCCGAGAGTTACGCAATGCTCCTGGCCGGCCTCGGGCTGCTAGGCTTTATGGCACGTCGCAGGAAGCAATAGCGCTTCGGTTTCCATTAATTAACTATTCGACCCCGCTTCGGCGGGGTTTGTTTTTCGTAGAGAAAGTGCTGCTCTGGGCTTATGGCGGGCATTCATGCTGCTTGTCGGAACGGATGCCCTCGACTTGTTGCTGCCATTCACACTTTCAAGGCAAATACATCGCAGGAGTTGCTTATTCCTAACACAGAGGTTTTTGCACTTGAGAAGTGCAAACAAAAACGCCCTCAATGCGAGGGCGTTTGCGTCAACCTCAGAGAGAGTTAACTGTTGGTCTTGCGACGACGAGCCATGAATCCAAGCAGGCCAAGACCAGAAAGCATCAGTGCATAAGACTCGGGTTCGGGGACAGGTTGCAACGCACCTACCAGAGGCAGCGAGGGAACCGTACCGGACTGACCCTGAATATCTAATCCAATGGTCACATAATTGGGAATTGCTCCAATGGCAAAACCGAAGTCCGAAAGATCGACCAACGCCACATTGAGCGCATAACCACCAGCATTATAGCCAGTGGAAGCAGTCAGGTAAGATTTGGTTTGAAAACCAATATTAACCTTTACGCTATCCGGTATTCCCAGCTCGAAAATCGCCAGATCGGCACCCGCCCCATTGTAGACAACATTGTCAGTAAAACCCAGCGAGACGAAAGCGCCAGGTGAATAAGAATAAGCCCATGTTCCTGCATCCTTGTCTGTTAATACGGAAGCCAGACTGCCGCCGGATGTAGTGAAGCTCCCACTTGATGCCCAGAGCGCGTCGGCAAACGCATTGTCCGCAAAGCTATACCCGCCAACATTAACCGTTGCATTGGCAGCAGTCGAGGCAGCAACCAAGGTGGCGGCCATAATCAGGTTAGAGACTTTCATTTTATGCCCCTTACTTTTATCCAAAGTGAATTGTGACAATAAATTTGCAAGCTTATTTCAGCAATAGTCCATTAGGACTAACGCCTTGACAAATGGCAGTTATTGGACGATTCCTGACTCTGGTTTTCGTGAAGCAAACCTCCGCGATTGGCTAAAAGCGGACATAAAGAAAATTGGCGCAAACTCGTCATGCCTTATCCAGATTACCCCGGAGAATGGCGTCAATGCTGGCTTTGGAATTGACGAGTTTGTTTCATTAGGGCTTGCGGTGGATGTTTTGATTGTATATAAACAGCTAATTGTGTCGATTGGCGATTGAGGGTTTTATGTATTCTGAACCCTGACGATAACCAAGATTGATGGGTGTTTTAGTATGCTCGGGGAAGGAGTGAGTATGTTTATAGCTTTGTTTTATCTGGTGGCAATTGTGATTCTGATCATGCACTTCACTGGCTTCCTGAAGAGAAATAACCTGGAATGGCTGGTGCTGGTGCTCGCTGTAGCGGTTTTTCCAGCTGTGATTTATCTGTGATTCAGTGAGCTCGATGGCGGCTGGAATTTCTGGTCGAACATTGTGCGTCATATGGTCCATATATCGAGCTTGTATCAAACCTGTCAGGTTCGAACTTTCTACATTTAGGATCATCGGCCTTACCCATTGCCAGTGATGATCTTAAGGCATGATTGGTTTGGCACAGGTGTTGGAATCCCCACCCCAGTCAGGGCGATTGAAGAGGGTGCATGGCCCACGCCTTTCCGATCCCGGACCTTGGCCGTCGGACCTCATCAAAAGGTCTTTCTGATGCTCATCCGGGACTTTTATTTCAGCCTTTGCCTTGGGATTCCAGCTAATCCATGAATTGGTTTGGATCGGTCCCCGCCTGGGAATAGAATAGGGCTTGCTCCGCAAGGTGTAGTAAGCGCCAATATGTTCAAACGAAGGTTTCTCAGCATCAGCCCTGATAGGGATGAGTTAGAAGGGTATTCAATGGACAAGCAAGAACTAAGTGATGAGTTAAAGCGTATTTCAGATGAACTCGCAGGCGTTGAGTCTCGTCTGCCATATGATTATGAACAGCATGACTCCGATCGTGCTTTTCTGGCACAAGTCAGGCAGCGGATTTACTCTGTACGTTGCTCGCTAGGGAGTGTTCGCGAGACAGTTAAGGATCCTCGTAACTGGTCAGACAGCAAGTAGCGCGACTAAAAACCGGTTGATTTTAATTCTGCATGAAGCCGATTTCGATGATTGAGTCTCAATAGGCGAGTGCACAGGTTCATTGTCTCGGGTAGAAACAAAAAAACTGAATTCCATGTGGAATTGGCGTTTTCTGTATGGGGGCATCCGAGATGAAATTCCCGCCCCCCTGGATCGAAGGAGTTCCAGGTGCCTTCTGTTTTCAAATCGAAAGCCTCCTTGCGATTTTTACGTTCCACACCTTCCCGTATGGGCAAGTCCGGCTCTGTCCGGCACTAGAATAAGCGATAAAACTGAGTGCGCCTAACCCGGGGCGTGAAGGCAACTGGCTACCCCCTGAGTCGTTTCCAGTTGATCAGTCTCATCAAGCATGCCGAATCCCAGGAGGGTGCAATGGATGGCGCCTTTTCGGAAATAGACTGCAGTATGATGTTAGTGCCTGTTGCCAGGATGTGTAAGTGCATAGGCAATTCAGTGATTTCGTTAGGACCAGACTAATGAGCGTTGCCAACGATACGAGTTTCTCCTCGGAAGTTGAAGATCAGAAGACCAGGTTGCTCTATCGCAATTCCGGCATTTCCCTGCTGGTAAACACCATCAACGCATCATTGCTGACCTATGTAGGCATCAGCCTTGGGGTGCCGGATGCTGCATCAATGCTTTGGTGTTGTTTGGTTTTGGCGATTGCGTTCGGGCGTTATTGGCTTGCACTCAGATTTTTCAGAATCGCACTTGTCGGAAATTCCTTGCGCCCTTGGCGTCACATGTTTATGGCTGGCGTTACCCTTTCAGGAGTGAGTTGGGGGGCTGGTGCTTTTCTCTATATGTGGAATACCTCTGGCATCAGCCAGTTATTCACCGGACTGGTGATGGCCGGCATGGTGGCCGGAACGGTTCCCACGCTTGCGCCCGTGCCACGGGTTTTTCATGCCTATGCAATGCTGTTGCTGGCACCGGTGGCTTTGATTCTTCTTTTGCAAGGCAATGCCCCATTTCAATGGGCTTTTGGAGGCATGACGCTTGTATTCCTGAGCGCGGTGATGGCGAGTGCTCGTTTTTTGCATGAAACCTTGGACTCATCCATAAGATTGGCTCAAGAGCAGCGCCGTTTCTTTGACTCTTCCCCTGATCCGGTTTGGATTATCGATAATCACTATTTCGTGGATTGCAACCAGGCTGCAGTGGAAATGCTGGGATATCCGGACAAGGAATCGCTCAAGAATACCCATCCCTCGGTACTTTCCCCTGAGTATCAACCCGATGGTGAGTCCTCGTTCACCAAGGCGGAACGCATGATGAACCTGACCCAAGGGAAGGGTCTGCACCGGTTCGAATGGATACACACGCGTCGGGATGGCAGCAACTTTGTGGCTGAGGTCACCCTTTCGACCATGACATTGCCGGGAGGAAGGTCCGCCATTCATTGCATCTGGCGTGACATTACCGAACGTAAGCGTGCCGAAGACGCGCTGAAAGCAAGTGAGGCCAACTACAGGGAACTGGTGCAAAACGTTAACGCGATCATCCTGCGTATGGGCCTGGATGGAACCGTTAACTATTTCAACGAGTACGCAGAGCACTTTTTCGGATATCAGGCCGCCGAAATTCTTGGCCGCCACGTCGTCGGTACCATCGTGCCTGAAACCGAATCAAATACGGGCCGGAATCTATCGGAGATGATTTCCAGCATTCTCGCCAACCCGGAACAATATGCTGACAACGTCAACGAAAACATGACCAGAGACGGCCGCCGCGTTGTCGTGCGTTGGGCAAACCAGGTCATCCTTGACGAAAATCGCAAACCCAGTGGGGTGCTTTCGATCGGCACTGATATCACCGCTCAAAAGCAGGCCGAAGAAACCCTAATCAAGGCAAAAGAGGCCGCTGAGTCTGCAAACAGGGCCAAAAGCCAGTTTTTGGCGACCATGTCTCATGAGATTCGCACGCCGATGAACGGCATTCTCGGTATGGCGCAACTGCTGCTCATGGACGACACGATAGACGATCTGCATCGCAAGGACTATGCGCGTACTATTCTAAATTCCGGCCAGACTCTCCTGACGCTACTTAACGACATTCTCGATCTTTCCAAGGTCGAGGCTGGCAAGATGGATCTGGCGTATACCGTGTTCGATCCGCAAAGGCTGGTTGATGAAACTGCCCACTTGTTTGCCCAGTCCGCCCAGGAAAAAGGATTGCACATCGAGACAAAGTGCACTGGGACGCATGGCCGTGAATACGTGGGAGATGCCATCCGCCTGCGCCAGATGCTCTCAAATTTCATCGGAAACGCCATCAAGTTTACAAGCCGGGGTTTTGTCCGCGTTGAGGCCTCGGTCGTAGAAGAGCACGACCAAGAGGCCCTGCTTGAATTCTCTGTCAGTGACAGTGGTATCGGTATTTCGCCTGAACAGCAGGATAGATTGTTTCAACCATTCAGCCAGGCCGACAGTTCGACAACCAGGGAATATGGAGGCACTGGGCTCGGTTTATCCATCATCCGTAGCCTTGCGAACCTGATGGGCGGAACCGTCGGCGTAGAGAGCGAACTGGGGTCAGGTTCCCGCTTCTGGTTCAGGGTGCGCGTTGGCATCTCTGAAGAACGCCAGGAGGGGCGCAGCGAGCCAGGATGGCGCGAACCCGCTGCCCGGAAACAGAAGGGTACGCCGGCCGGACGAGTGCTCGTGGTTGAAGATAATGTGATTAATCGAAAAGTCATTGAGGCCATTCTAAAAAGGCTGGGGATCGAATGTCTATCTGTCGAGAATGGCCAGGAGGCCATCGACGTTTTGCGAAACGGTGCACATCTGAGTTTGATCCTGATGGATATGCAAATGCCGGTGATGGACGGTATTACGGCCACCCAGCATATTCGGGCTTGGGAAAAGGAAACACAACAAGCGGCACTGCCCATCGTTGCCCTGACGGCTAACGCGTTTGAAGAAGACAGGCGGCGTTGTCGTGAAGCCGGCATGGACGACTTTCTCGTCAAGCCGGTAAATCTGGAAGCCCTGAGGGCATTAACTGCCAAATGGTGTATGACTTCGCCCTAGAAACGGTAGTGACTGGAAAATAGCGGCGATCAAGCTACATTCTGCCAAATTTAAAGGGGCTGGCCTTGGTCAGCCCCTTTAAATTTGGCGCACACAATCCTGACATTCAACAAGCTGGCATTAAGCTAAAAAATCAGCATCCGCTTCAAACATATGGATTTAAAGATCATCAGAAGGATGCTGAAGGGCCGGGTGACTGATGGTCAACTATAGGAGCCAAATTAGTCCGAATGGGCCATTGACGTTACTCGACTTTAGGATGATTTTGTACGTTAAAAATGTCTGCTGTTTCAGCGGCCATAGGATCAGATAAATGGGAAAGTCTAGCCAAAAGATCATGGCGTTTTTGTTAAGGAGGCTGATCAAATGCTAAAGCGATTGAAGACTATTTATATTGCGTCGATTCTCTCTGTCTTTTCCGCAGGATCGGCAAATGCTGCGATGACTACATGGACATTCACTGGCACATTGGATCATGATTCAAGCCAGGTCGTGACGGGCTGGCTATCTTTCGATCCACTAGTCACGAATGGTTACCTGATTACTGAATCGAATCAGCAATCGGGCATGAGCTTTTTTGGTCCTCCACCAGAACTTCCAAAAGTCACGGGGTACGCCCATTTCGGTTCGTTTGATGTATTCGTGGGCGGTGGCTTGGGCGGAGATCAAAGCTTCACCCAGGTGACAAAAAACTATTACGGATCGACCGGCTATAACATTCTCGGAAGGTCCTACGATGACCAGGGAAACTTTTCCTCGTATATCCAGCTAGTGACATCCGGTACTTTAGGTATCTTCACCGCATTGACTCCGACCCTGGCATTGGACCAGCCGATCAATTGGTTCGCTCCTGGAGCCACACCATTTGGGTACCTATACGGTAACGGTGTGGCAGAAGGTTTTAATCTCACCTCAGTCACGGTTTCAGCGGTGCCCGAACCGGATAGCGCAGTGCTGATTGCGCTGGGACTGGCAGGGTTAGGCCTGCTGCGTCGCCGGAAGTCATAAGAGAAAGCAACGCATTTTCATAATTTCTGAAGCTGCTTGGTAGCTCACTACCGTTGTATGGCCAGTTGAAACCAATTAAATGAGAGCCGGATTTGGCTGGCTAGTCATTTTGTATCAGTTCACCTCTCTTTTCTCGAAAAGGCTGTCTGCTTCCTACCCAGATCATTATTTTCATGATCTATACCTTAATGAAACGTGGCATTGGACTGCTAGTGTTTGATTCTGTGAGTACATCCTTCCCTGTGCTGCATGAATGCGGGTAAAGTTGTCCTGAATGTTGGATGTGGCAAAAGAGGAATCATGGATCGTAAACAGGAATTGAAAATAGCCACTTTACTCATGGGCATTTTCCTAATGTTCTATTTTTTGCCCGTGGGGACGCCGCGTTTTGATAATGCAGTTACGGAAGCGCTGGCGTTGACCAGGTGGTACGCACGAGAGCATGTCGTTCTGTGTTTGTTACCAGCGTTCTGGATTGCAGGAGCGATTGCCGCCTTTGTTTCAAAGGCTTCGGTAATGAAATTTCTTGGCCCCAAAGCGCCGAAACCACTTGCATATGGCGTGGGGGCGGTTTCGGGATCGGTTCTGGCTGTTTGTTCATGTACGGTGCTTCCGCTCTTTGCGGGCATTTATCGCATGGGTGCCGGGTTGGGGCCGGCGATTGCATTTCTCTACTCGGGTCCCGCAATCAATGCGCTCGCAATCATTCTGACTGCCAAGGTGTTGGGAGTAAAACTTGGTTTGGCTAGAGCGATCGGTGCGGTTCTCTTCAGTGTCGTCATTGGGCTGTTGATGGCCTTCTTTTTCCGAAAGGAAGAAATTGATAAAACGGCTAAGGCTGCGCAATTACCTGAGCCATCGGGCGGAAGGGAATTGTGGAAGACAGCTGTTTTTCTTGCCGTTATGGTGGGCATTCTCGTTTTCTCGAATTGGGGCAAGGGGGATCAAACTTCGGGATTCTTTGCTTCAGTCTTCGCGGCCAAGTGGTGGATTGCCTCAGTGTTGGCAATCGTCTTTGCTGGACTCTTATGGCGTTGGTATCAACTGTCAGCACTCAGGATCATGGTTGTCGCTGCATCAGTCATTGTCACTGCCTTGCTTTCCGGCGGCGCTGCCAATTGGTCTATTTTCGTGGCCATCATCGGATTGGTCTGGCTTACAGCGGGCCGCGATGATGAAGCCGGCGAGTGGTTTGAGCAGACCTGGAGCTATACCAAACAAATCATGCCTCTTCTTCTTGGGGGGGTAATGATCTCTGGTCTGTTGTTGGGCAGACCTGGTTACGAGGGTCTTGTTCCTTCCTCGTGGATCAGTGATATGGTAGGCGGCAATTCGATAGGGGCAAACCTGTTGGCATCTTTCTCTGGCGCATTGATGTATTTTGCGACGTTAACGGAAATACCTATCCTTCAAGGACTCATAGGTGACGGCATGGGAAACGGTCCAGCACTAGCACTGTTGTTAGCGGGGCCCGCCTTGAGTCTGCCCAGTATGCTGGTGATTAACTCGCTCATTGGACCTAAAAAAACCTTCGTCTACGTCAGCCTCGTGATTGTGATGGCAACCTTTACGGGTTGGGTATATGGCACTTTCTTTTAAGCAAATAAATGGGAGGTGGGAATGAAAACGATTCAAATCCTGGGGGCAGGGTGTGCCAAATGTCGTATGCTGGAAGAGGCCACTAGGAAAGCCGCCGATGCGATCGGGCTTGAATATCAGGTAGAGAAAATCACTGATGTGATGCGATTCTCTGACTTTGGTGTGATGATGACCCCTGCAATGGCGGTGAATGGTGAGGTGAAGGTTTCTGGTCGAGTGCCATCAGTCGATGAGTTGAAGCAATTGCTGCAATGATTAAGGTGCCCATATTTATCACCTCAGAATAAAATGCAAAAGGGCTGATTCCATAATGGTTTCAGCCCTTTTCTGTATGTGGCGCGCCCGAAGAGATTCGAACTCCTTACCCCTTGGTTCGTAGATTATTAATTGAATAATTTCAGCAAGACTGTATTGGACGTCTTTGAACTAAATAAAACAATAAATACACAGTATATTCAGTATGTTGTGAATTTTATTCGCTTGTCTATTCTGTCTTTTTTAGTACAATCCCTTCTACTTTAAGCCGAGGCTTGGTTTACCCATGGAGTGATTTTAAAGGGAAGAGGATATGACGCGTTACCCAAAAGGTCAGAAGGGCGCAAAATGGACTGTCAAGCAGTTGGAGGCTGTGACGTCTGAATGGAAGGGGGACCTTCTCAGCGATGGGCAAGGTTTGTCTGGCGAGGTGCGGGTGAGCTCTGGGTTGGTGTCCGTTGTGTTCCGATATGCCTTCAAATGGCAAGGCAAGGTGTGTTGGCATTACTGTGGAACCTTCCCCCATTCCGATTTGGCTCATATCCGAAACGAGCGTGATCATGCTCGTAATCTTCTGCAGTCAGGCGTTGATCCAAGAACCAACAAGGTTGCTGCCAAAATCGAGGCGCAGGCTGCTGTAGAGGCGGTCGTTCGCGCTGAGCAGCAGCGAAAGGCCGACGCTTTATCTTTTCAAGATCTTTACGATGCTTGGATTAAGGATGGTGTTGCAAGGTCGGACGATAATAAGTACCTCATACAAACTTTTTCTAAGCATGCCCTGCCGGCTCTCGGCAATATCCAGATTCGTGATTTGACCGAACATCACCTTAGAAACTTATACCGGTCAATTATCTCTTCGGGAAGAATTACAACGGCTTACGAGCTATCAAAGGATATCGGGCAAATGCTTCGCTGGGCGGAAAAGAGAAAACCTTGGAGGCCCCTGCTCGTTGAAGGGAATCCGTCAGAGTTGGTTGAGATCGGTAAGTTGCTGCCTAAGGATTATCAGCGAGAGCGGGACCGTGTTTTGAGTGTGGAGGAAATCAAGAAGTTACATCAGATATTTATTGATCAGGAACGACTTTATGATGAAGCCACCAATAAGTATGAAGCTGAGCGACCACTGAAAAAGGAAGTGCAAATTTCCGTCTGGTTGTGTCTAAGTACGCTATGTAGAATCGGTGAGCTTCTCAAGACAGAATGGCGCCATGTGAATTTTGAGGAACGTACTTGGACTATTCCGGCGGAGAACACGAAAGGGCAGCGGGGAAAGAAAAATCAGCAAACCGTTTATCTTTCGGATTTTGCGTATAGCCAGTTCAAAGAGCTACACAAACTAACGGGCGACACCATATGGGCATTCCCCGCGCGATATAAAGAAGGTCACGTATGTGTAAAGTCGGCTAGCAAACAGATCGGTGATCGCCAGATTAAGTTTAAGAGCCGCTCAAAAAAACTGCTTTGTAGAGTCGAAAATAATAGCTTGGTTTTGAGTGATGAGGAGTGGACGCCTCACGATCTCAGGCGCACGGGGGCAACCCAGATGCAGAGGTTGAAGATCAGCCGTGACGTAATCAATTTATGTCAAAATCACGTGATTGGTAGCAAAGTGGACAAGCACTATCTCCATCACGATTTTGCGGATGAGAAAAGGGATGCGTGGGATAAGCTCGGCAATTGGCTCGAAGAGACTTTTGCTTGATTGATTTTAGATGGTTAATTTTGGAATTTGTGTTTGATATGGGAAAGAAAATTACAAGTGTTTCTTGTGTGGACCTGTTCTGTGGGGCGGGTGGGCTAACTCACGGTTTTGTTCTTGAGGGGTTGCCCGTTGCCGCTGGAATTGATCTGGATCCGGCATGCCGTTACCCGTATGAAGTCAACAATCAGACTAGATTCCTGGAACGAGATATTACCAAGGTCAGCAGTGAGGAATTGAAATCACTGTTTGGCAAGTCCGATGTAAAGATTCTTGCTGGTTGCGCGCCATGCCAACCCTTCTCGACTTATGCGCAACGGTATGAAGTGGATGGTAAGGATGGCAAGTGGGGGTTGTTGTATGAATTTGCCCGTCTGGCCCAGGGCGCGGAGCCGGATATCATCACAATGGAAAACGTACCGACTGTCGCCAAGCATGAGGTTTTTCATGATTTTGTCGATACTTTGAAACGCTTGGGTTACAACGTTTGGTTTGACGTTGTCGATAGTTCCCGTTATGGCGTGCCGCAGATGCGTAGAAGAATGGTCTTGCTCGCATCTAAGCATGGCAGCATCAATATGATTGAGCCCACCCACGAAAAGCCAAAATCAGTGCGTCAGGCAATTGGACGCTTGCGCTCATTGCAAGCTGGAGAAGCGGCGCCAAGAGATAAGCTGCATGTCACATCAAGACTGTCAGAAAAAAACCTCCGAAGAATCAAAGTCTCAAAACCCGGAGGTACTTGGCGGGATTGGCCTGAAGAGTTGGTGGCTGACTGTCATCGAGCAGAAAGTGGTCGCACATATCCTGGTGTATACGGTCGGATGGAGTGGGATAAACCTGCGCCGACGATGACAACACAGTGCTATGGTTTTGGTAATGGACGGTTCGGGCATCCAGAGCAAGATCGTGCAATCTCTTTGCGAGAGGCGGCGATCCTGCAGAGTTTTCCGCGTGATTACGCTTTTGTGCCCAAAGATGGTGAAGTGAGCTTTACAGTGCTGGGTCGACTAATCGGCAATGCGGTGCCAGTCGATCTTGGGCGGGCAATCGCACGTAGCATCAAGAACCACCTGGCATCCATCTCCGTGGTGTAATAACTGATAGGCACCGAATTGAGTTCGCATCCAGAGCTGATTTCTCCTGAAACCAGCAGGCGAATGTCGAAAGTAAGGCAAAAGGGGACTGCTGCAGAAATATCCTTACGCAAAGAGCTATACCGACGGGGTATGCGCTATCGTGTCAACTTTGTAGTATTGAAAAAACCTCGTCGTGTGGCTGACATTATCTTCCTTGGGCTTCGTATCGCTGTGTTTGTGGATGGATGCTTCTGGCACGGCTGTCCTGTTCATGCAACTTGGCCAAAGCAGAATGCGGAGTTCTGGCGGCAGAAGATAGAGGCGAACAGACGCAGGGACGTCGATACGAATGAAAAGCTTCGTGCCATTGGCTGGAATGTGCTTCGTTTTTGGGAGCATGAGTCGCCAAGCTCGGCAGCTGAAACAATAGTTCAATTGGTTGATATGACCCGGGCTGCGCGACTTAAAAAAGACAAGAAGAACCGAGTGGAAAACCGGAATGCAGATGGAACACCCGAATGATCAAAATAAAAATATTTATAGAGCTCGTCCTGAACCGGGGCAGCTGGTTGAGGTGCGCCGTCGCCAATGGGTTGTAGCTGATGTTCAGTCGTCAATCCTAGATTCAAGCAATGTGTCACAAAATTTAGTGACACTGTCTTCCATTGATGAGGATGGCCTTGGTGAGGAGCTTGAGGTCATCTGGGAGATTGAGCCTGGTGCGCAAATAATAGAGCGAGCGGGCTTGCCAACCATAACGGGACAGGACGACTCCGATACTCTTGAGGCCTTTCTTGATGCGGTTCGTTGGGGTGCTGCCACCAATGCCGACCGAGGGTTTCTGCAAGCCCCTTTCCGCAGTGGCGTCAGTATTGAGGATTTCCAGCTTGATCCCCTGGTTCGTGCTATCGACATGGCACGCGTCAATCTGCTCATCGCCGACGACGTCGGATTGGGCAAGACCATCGAGGCCGGTCTCGTAATCCAGGAGATGTTGCTGCGGCACCGTGCCCGCACCGTCCTGATCATTTGCCCCGCATCGCTCCAAGAGAAGTGGCGCGTGGAGATGCTGGAAAAGTTTGGCCTTGATTTCAGAGTTGTCGACACGACCTACATCAAGCAGTTGCGCCGCGATCGCGGCATCCACGCCAACCCTTGGACTTCGCATCCCCGCCTGATTGCGTCCATGGACTGGGTTAAAAGCGGGGAAGGATTGCGGGCCATGCGCGACGTCCTGCCAGCACACACCAGCTACCCGCGTAAGTTCGACATGCTGGTTGTCGACGAAGCACACAATATTGCCCCCGCTGCTGGCGCGAACTACGCGCTGGAGAGTCAGCGCACACGCTTCATTCGCTCCATTTGTCCTCACTTTCAGCACCGCCTGTTTCTGACGGCAACTCCGCACAACGGCTATACCGAATCCTTCACATCGCTGCTGGAGTTGCTCGACGACCAGCGTTTCGCCCGAAACATCCTGCCGGATGAAAAGCAGTTGAGCCAAGTGATGATCCGCCGCCTCAAAAGCGATCTGGTCGATGCGGAAGGAAAGGCGCTCTATGCGCAGCGTAGGTTGCAAGCGCTGCCAGCCTCGTACTCCGCACAGGAACGGGCCATTCACCAGAAGCTGAACGACTACTGCGCGAGTCGCGAGCAGGATGCCGAGAAGTTCGGCAATGCGTTCGGCACGTCGTTCGTCAACCAGTTACTCAAGAAGCGTCTCTTTTCTTCTCCCGCCGCTTTCGCATCCACTCTTGAGAAGCACATTGCGAGCCTGGCCAATGGTAGCCAGCGCAAGGACAAGGATACGATGGCTGACCGCATTTTGCGCAAAGCCATCCAGCGGGTCGAAGAGGACTACGCCAACGACCAGGAGGTCGAAAATGCCCAGTCCGAGGCCGTCGAAGAGGCTTCACGTCGGGCGCAACCGCTGACGGCAGACCAGCAACAGATGCTGAACGAATTGCGGTCATGGGCTCAGACTGCCAAGAACCAGGTCGATGCCAAAGCCAAGGCTGTCCTTGATTGGCTCGTTACAAATCTCAAGACTGAAGGTCAGTGGAATGATCGCCGAGTCATCTTGTTCACCGAATACCGCACCACCCATCAGTGGATGCACGAGATCCTTGCCAGCCACGGTTTCGGTGGCGATCGACTGGCCATCCTCCATGGCGGCATGCCGCAGGATGAACGCGAGAAGGTCAAAGCGGCCTTCCAAACTTCGCCCAAGGATTCAGCAGTGCGCATCCTGCTGGCCACCGATGCCGCGTCTGAAGGTATCGACTTGCAGAACCACTGTAACTGCCTCATCCATCTGGAGATCCCTTACAACCCCAACGTAATGGAGCAGCGCAATGGCCGTATCGACCGGCACGGTCAGCGCCAGAAGGAGGTCTTGATCTGGCACCCCGTCGATGGCGGAGAACAAGGCAAAGTAACCATTGGCGGTCACGGCGACGACATCATCCGGGCACTGCGCAAACTCGAATCCATGCGGGCGGATATGGGCAGCGTCAACCCCGTCATCGCGCCGCAGATGTCGGGGCTGATCGAAGGCTCGCTCAAAGACCTCGACACCCGTCTCGCTGAAGCCAAGATCGCCAAAGCCAGACGCTTCGTACGCGCCGAGCGCGAACTGAAAGACCGCGTCGCCAAGCTCCACGAACGGCTCCTGACTACGCAGCAGGATTTTCACCTCACACCAGAGCACATCCTGATGGCAGTCAAGACCGGTCTTGCGCTGGCAGGCCGACCGCCGCTTGAACCTTTTGCCTTGGATGATGCTCCAGCAGGAACCGTATTCAAGATGCCCGCGCTGTCGGGTTCATGGGCGCGCTGCCTTGAGGGGCTGCGCCACCCCCACACACTGCAAATCCGGCCCATCACCTTCGATCACGCCGTCGCCACTGGGCGTGACGACGTTGTGCTGGTCCACCTGAATCACCGACTGGTGCAGATGTGCCTGCGCTTGCTGCGTGCCGAGGTCTGGGCACAAGACGACGTGAAGAAATTGCATCGCGTCACCGTGCGTTCAGTGCCAGATACACTTATCGACGGTCCTGCCGTAGTCGTCATCTCACGGCTGGTCGTCACGGGGGGCAACCATCATCGCCTGCATGAAGAGCTGACGGTCGCCGGTGGCTACCTGGGGGATAAAGCTTTCCGCCGCGAGGAAGGTGTCACCAAAGTCCAGCAATGGCTGGATCAAGCTAAGCCTCTGACCGCCGTAGATTCTCTGTTCGATACCATCCGCGCCCGCTTCGACCTTTCTCAGAGCGCCATCCTGCAGGCGGTAGACGCCCGTTCAAAAGACCGGCTAAAGTTCCTGACCAACACCCTGCAGTCCCGCAAGCAGCAGGAAGTGGCCGACATCGGTACCGTGCTCGATGAGCTTGAAAAAGCCATTCAGCTTGAGCTGAAAAAAGATCAGCAACCAGCGCAGCTCTCATTGTTCTCGGAAGATGAACGAACACAGCTCAGGCGCGACACTGCCGCACTGGAAGCGCGTCTTTCGCGCATTCCAGCCGAGCGCCAGCAGGAGGCTGAGGGCATCGAAATTCGCTATGCCAAACTCAACGACCGCACTTTCCCGGTCGCCGTCATTTTTCTAGTGCCTGCATCTGCCGTTGATGGAGGTGCCGCATGAGTGCTCCAAGCGTGCATGATGATTGGCTGTCGCTGATTGAGATCTCTGGTCCATTCCTCGCCGTTCCCGTTCTTAAAGAAGCCTTTCCGCAAGGATTGGAAGAGCTCAATGGCATCAAACGTAAACGTCTGCGCCAAGCCTATGAGGAATGGCGCGAAGCGCTGGAGCTGGAAGACGCCCAGTTCGACGAGCTACACATGGCTTGGATCGACGAGGTGCTGTCGCGCGGTCTCGAACTCGATGAAGACGGCAAAGGCGACGTTCTCAAGCGCGGCGACTGGTGCGCCGCCAACCTCCAAGCCAGCTTGCCAGAACACGGCGTGACGCTGTCGCCCGATCTTGCCGTGATCGATGAGCAGCGCGCTAACAAGCCACTACTACTGATCCAGACCTATGCGCAGGACGTCGACCTTGATGCCACTCTGAAGCAAAACGGCTGGGCCGCCACACCCGCCGATCGAATGGTGCAATTGTGCCGCTCACTGGGTTGCCGCCTCGGGCTGGTAACCAACGGCGAGCGCTGGATGCTGGTGGATGCCCCGGTGGGTGCCGTTACCACCTTTGCCAGTTGGTATGCCCGCATCTGGAGCCAAGAGACCATCACCCTGCAGGCATTCGTGCATCTGCTCGGCATTCGCCGTTTCTTTGTCGATGAATCCGAACAACTGCCCGCACTGTTCGATCGCTCTCTGAAGTTTCAGGACGAAGTCACCGATGCTCTTGGCGAGCAAGTGCGCCGCGCCGTCGAGGTGTTGATTCAGACGCTCGACAAAGCCGACCAGGATCGCAATCGAGAGCTCCTGCACGACGTCAAGGAATCCGAGCTGTATGAAGCCGCGCTCACGGTGATGATGCGCTTGGTATTCCTGCTCTCCGCCGAGGAGCGTGGCCTGCTCCTGCTGGGCGACGAACGCTACGAGGCCAACTACGCGCTCTCCACCTTGCGCATGCAGTTGCGCAAGGAATCCGAAGAGATCCTTGAGCGCCGTTGGGATGCGTGGTCACGTCTGCTGGCGATCTTCCGCGCCGTGTTCGGCGGCATTGAGCACGAAAACCTGCGCCTGCCTGCACTGGGCGGCTCGCTGTTCGATCCCGACCGCTTCCCCTTTCTTGAAGGCCGGGAAAAGGGCTCCAACTGGCGCAGCGACGCAGCCAAGCCGCTGCCCATCGACAACCGCACCGTGCTGCTGTTGCTGGAAGCCATTCAGCAATTCCAGGGCCGCACACTGTCTTACCGCGCATTGGACGTTGAACAGATCGGCTACGTGTACGAGGGCCTGCTCGAACGCACCGTTAAACGCACCGATGAGGTCACGCTGGAACTGGATGCCACCAAGAGTGCCAAGACGCCATGGGTCAAACTGGCCGAGCTGGATTCGGCGGGTTTGGATGGTGCCGCGCGATTGGCGGAGTTGCTGCAAGATCGCTCCGGTAGTTCCGCCAGCCGGGTGCGCAATGATCTGGCCAAACCCGTCGACGACACCTTGGCCGACCGTCTGCTGACCGCTTGCCAAGGCGACACCAAGCTTCGCGATCACGTCAAACCTTATGCCCATCTGCTGCGCACCGATCCATGGGGCTATCCGCTGGTGTATCCCGCTGGCGCTTTCATCGTCACCACAGGTTCCGATCGACGCGAAACCGGCACCCACTACACCCCGAAATCGCTGACCGAAGCTATCGTTGCCGAGACGCTCACACCTGTCGCCTATGTCGGCCCCGCAGTGGGATCGCCGCGCGATCAATGGGTATTGAAATCCCCAGCCGAGCTGCTTGACCTCAAGATTTGCGACCCGGCCATGGGCTCGGGAGCTTTCTTGGTGCAAGCCTGCCGATGGTTGTCTGATCGCCTTGTTGAGGCTTGGTCACAGGTCGAGGCAACGGGCAAAACCGTGAATGTGGATGGTGAAGTTCTGGATGCCGGAGCGGCCAAGGAACCTCTGCCCCGTGACAGTGAAGCACGCACGGTGATCGCGCGCCGCCTCATTGCTGAGCGCTGCCTGTACGGCGTCGATTTGAACCCGCTGGCAGTCGAACTGGCCAAGCTGTCTATCTGGCTGGTGACGCTGGCCAAGGGACGCCCCTTTGGCTTCCTCGACCATAACCTGCGTTGCGGCGACAGCCTGCTGGGCATCCATCGTTTGGATCAGCTCACAGAACTCTCAATGACGCCCGGAGGCAAAGGCCAGCAACGTCTGTTTGGTAAGAATATCGAAAAGGCCGTTCACGAAGCGATCGAACTGCGCCAGCGACTGCGCCAGATGCCGATCAGAGACATCCGGGATGTGGAAGCCATGGCACATCTGGATGCGGATGCTCGCCGCAGACTCGAAGTTCCGGAAAGCATCGCTGATGCGTTCATCGGCGATGTATTCGCAACAGGACTCAATAGTTCGGCCCTAGAAAATGGGCTTGCATCTCTTGCAATTTTGGCTGGGCAAGCCGTTGATGGTAGCCCGGATTCACTCGACGCCATTCGCAGACGATCCATCCTCACGCTCACTACCGATCTGCCCGCAGACAGACCAGCTCGTAAGCTTTTCCATTGGTCACTGGAGTTCCCCGAGGTGTTCGCTCGCCAGCGCGGTGGCTTCGACGGCATCGTCGGTAATCCACCATTTCTGGGCGGACAGCGGATCACCGGAGTCGCGGGCACTGCCTTCCGTGATTGGCTGGTCGCGCACATCGCCGAGGGGCGTCGTGGCTCGGCGGATCTAGTCGCCTATTTCTTTCTGCGGTCTTGGAGCCTGTTGCGGGAGGGTGGCGGTTTCGGGCTACTCGCAGTCAACACAATTGCGGAAGGTGACACACGGCAGGTCGGACTGGAAGCGATGGTCGGCACGGGTGCCGTCATCTACGCGGCCTACCCGAACGAACCGTGGCCCGGAAAGGCTGCGGTCGTCACAAGTCGAGTGCACGTGCACAAAGGTGAATGGTTAGGGGCGAAAAGTCTTTTGGGGTATCCAGTAGCACATATTTCCGCCTTTCTTTCCGACCAGGCAGATTGGAGTCCGAAGACTTTAAAAAGAAATGAGGGGTGTGCTTTTCAGGGGTCTATTGTGCTCGGGATGGGGTTCGTTTTGAATTCAGACGAAGCTCGCTGCATGCTCAATGCTGACCCGCGAAATGTGGATGTCATTTTTCCTTACTTGAATGGGGAAGATCTGAATACAGATCCAAATCAAAAACCAAGGCGATGGGTGATTAACTTCTGGGATTGGCCAGAGGAAAGGGCTCGCGAGTATGAGTTGCCATTTAAATGGATTGAAGAGAGGGTCAAGCCAGAGCGAATGCGAACGAACGATTCCAATTCAACAGGACGTCGGCGCAAGCAGTTCTGGTGGCAGCATGGCTCAGATGCCAAGAATCTCTATCATGCGATTGGGCGCGGCGATCAGTTTATCAAACACCCTGCAGAATTCGATATATCGTCAAGTGTACGTTTTGATTCGGTAATTGCAGTGACTCGGGTTTCAAAATATCTAAATGCAGCGTTAATTCCAAATACGTCAATCTTCACCTTGGATCTATTTGTCTTTGCATTGAAAGACTTTGCGAGCTTGGCACTTCTTCAGTCAAACCCATTCGTTGCATGGGCTTGGAGTCGCGGCGGACGAATGAAGCACGATCTTAGATTTTCGGGATCGGATGTATATGAAACGTTTCCCATGCCATCTCTAGATAATGGGCAAGACCTGAGCGAGCTTGGAGAGAGGTTTCATTTCCAACGAGCGTCAATTATGGAGGAGTTGGGGTTAGGCTTAACTAAAACTACAAATTTAATTCACTCGCCAAAAATGAAGAGTGCACAACTAGAAGATTTGCGAAGAATTTGGGCAGATATTGATTTATCTGTGCTTAGGCTATATGGATGGACTGATATAAATCTGAATCATGATTTTCACGAAGTTTCATATAGGCCTGAAAGTGATCGATTGCGTTTCACCATTTCCGAGGCTGCGCGCATCGAAGTACTGCGGCGGCTGTCTGAGCTGAATCGTCAGCGCTATCAGGAAGAGGTTGCCGCTGGCTTACACGGAAATTCAGCACCCAGTAGCGCCCATAAGTCGGTTAGACGTCAAGCTGCTCCTGCGAAAGCATCTTCGCGCCATCAGACAGGATTCGACTTCGGGGACTCAGTCAACATTGAGACTGGCTCCAAGAGCGCATCTACGGGTAACCAATGGGGCGACAAAGCATCCGATCAGATTTTGGCGTGGCTTGAAGCCCACACTGGTTGGTTTGGGAAGCAACCAATTCTTACTGGCTGCGGAGCGAGTTCGACTGATTGGGATGCTGCCATTGCCGAATTGCTGAGCGATGAATTCATTGAAGCTCATTCCGATGGCAACCGCTGGCGGGCCAAGCCTTAGGCGAGGGAGGGCTAGTTGATGCAAAACGGCAAAGAAATATCCGCTGAGCGCTTCAATGACATTTCATTTGCGTGTCGCCGAGTTGGCGCATGATGATTCGTTTGGCTGCGTGTCACTGGAGTAATCAATGGCAGATACAAAAATAATCAGACCAACACGTACACGGAGAACAAGGCTATGACAAAACCAAGCACTGACACCGCTCAGGCGAGTCCGACGAAGCAGTTCTTCGTGACGATGCTCACGCGCGACATTAGCCTTGCCGATGCGATCCTCGACTTGCTCGACAATTGCCTTGATGGGGCAATGCGGCTGGCCAACGGAGATGGTGTCAATTACGCTAATCATTTCGTGGACATCGAAATTGCCGAAGACCACTTCTGCATCACTGACAACTGTGGTGGCATTCCGCGCGACGTTGCTAAGAACTATGCGTTCAAGATGGGACGCGAACCCGATGATGACCGCGATTCGGATGCGGAAACAATCGGCATGTACGGTGTCGGCATGAAACGCGCGATCTTCAAGATGGGGCGCAACGCGTTAGTACGGACGCGGCATGGTGATGACACGTTCGAGGTGCCGATCACATCGGAATGGCTTGATGCCAAGAACTGGGATCCGCTCCCCATCAATGAACCGACCGAGGCAAAGGAACGTCTTGACGAGCCTGGCACCACGATCTACGTCGCCGATCTTTACGGAGGCGTCTCAAGGCATTTCGCCAACGAAGCGTTCGAGAATGAGGTGCGCACCGCGATCGCGGAGCACTTTACGATGTTCATCCAATGGGGCCTCAGGGTGAAACTCAACGGAACACCCGTGGAGTCCGTCCGTGTCGAGGTGCTCGTTTCGATAGACGAGAAGCGTCCGGCCCCGTACATCTACCAGAAGACGATAGACGGCGTGCTCGTCTCTATCACCGTCGGTCTCAATACTGGGAAGAGTCTTGGTGACGATGAGGACGACGACGCGGGATTCGAGCGTGACCGTTCGTCTGCAACCGCAGGCTGGACGGTGCTTTGCAATGATCGTGCGGTAATCGTAGGAGACAAAAGCCGCCTGACGGGCTGGGGTGATGGCATTCCGCTGTACCACCCGCAGTTCGCCATTATTACGGGCATTATCGAGTTCCGTTCCAAACACGCCGACAAATTGCCCGTCACCACGACGAAACGCGCACTTGATACCTCGTCGAACGTCTGGCTGGAATCCCTCGTCAAGATGAAGGAGAGTATGCGCATCTGGATTTCCTACACAAACCAGTGGAAGAACCATCCGCGCGCCGATCAATCAAGTCATTGGGAGTCCGCCAAACCGATGCCGTTGAGTCAGGCCATTCAAGTCGTTGCCGCTCGTAGTGCGACCAAAAAGATTGCTGACACGATCGAATTCAACCCACAGAAGGCAAAGGTTTTACCGGAGCCGGAGGACAAGAAGCCATCGTCCAGAAAGATCGTTTTCTCTCGTCCTTCCGAGGAAGTACGGCTCGTCTCGAAGTTGCTGTTCGATGATCCGGATGAAAAGCCCGGCATCGTCGGCGACAAGTGCTTCGAGATGCAACTCACGAAGGCCAAGAGGCAAGGGGCTGATCAATGAGTGCTGGTTCGTCGCTACCGTACCGGTTACGGCCCAACAAAGCCGTGGATCGGGAGCTATTCCTGTCGCTGCTGATGCGATTGGCTCCGAAACTCGCGCTCCAAAAATACCACTACGTCGGTCTCGGCGGGCCCTTCCTTGAAGACTTCCGAATGATCCACGGTCGGCTCGGCATCGCAAAGATGACGTGCATTGAGACGGAAGAAGAGGTGCACAAGCGCCAGCTCTTCAATCGCCCTGTCGCGTCCATTGATTGCGTCCACAATAGCCTCGAAGACTACCTCGACGAAACCGATTTCGATGATCCTGCCATCATCTGGTTTGACTACACGGAGCCAAAGGGCATCACGACGCAAATCGAACGATTCGCTCGTACCATTGGTGTAGTGCCGATTGGCAGTGTGTTACGGGTCACACTCAACGCTAACCCTGCATCGCTCGGAAAGCCGGAGTACAAGGACATCTCAGTCGAAGCTGAAGGCGAAGCCTCCGAAGACGGAGGCCAGAAGCCGACGATCCAAGAATGGCGACTCGCCCGTTTCAAGGAGCGCCTCGGCTCGCTCTTCCCGAGCGGTTTGACTGCCGAGGGAATGAATTTCAAGACCTATGGCACGAGCCTACTTCGCGTATTAAAGTTGGCGGTCGAAAAAGAGGTGCTTAGTTACTGGGATCGTCGGATCGTCTGGGCCCTCGCCACGCACTATGCCGATGGTCAGGCGATGGTGACCGCCACACTCATCATCTGCAGGAGCGATGACAAGACCGTAGAAGACTTAGTGAAGGGTTGGGAGTTCTACGCGACGGTTGATGCCCCACATCGATTAGATCTACCTGCGCTTTCGACTCTGGAGAGGCTGACGATGGAATCGAACGGCGATGCCGAGACCAAGATGGGTTTCGAGTTGCCAAAGACGGACATGGGCGAGAACCCGTTCGAGGTATTCAAGAAGTTCTATCGAATCTATCCACACTTCTCGCGGGTAGAGCTCTAGGAGAGCGTTATGCCAACGAAGCTCGTACCATATGAGCAACTCACAACAAGCGAGCTGATTGTCGATTGTGTATATGAGAGTAGTGCCGATGGGCGGCTTTCCGGCGAACCAATTTCTAAGCTATTGCCTGGCTCAGGAAACATGGGCGGGTTTCGTGTGTCTGGACGTGGTGGTCGGAAAAATTGGGTGGTGTTATTTACGACTGGTGAAGACCGGGATTGGCCAGATTCACTTGACTTGAATACTGGTAAATTCATTTACTTTGGCGACAACAAGACTCCCGGTCACGAGCTGCATGACACGCGAGCGGGGGGCAATAAGGTTCTCCGCCACACGTTTTCTCGGCTGCATGATGAAACTGCTCCGCGAACTGATGTTGCGCCATTCTTCATCTTTAAAAAACACCCTACAAAGAATGGTGCTCGCTCAGTTCAGTTCAAAGGGTTAGCTGTTCCTGGATTCCTTGGGATGTCGGCAACAGAAGATCTGGTGGCAGTCTGGAAGTCGACAGATGGGCAGCGTTTTCAGAACTATCGTTCGACGTTCACCATTTTGAACGAACCCGTCATTTCAAGGGCATGGATTGCAGACTTGGCTATTGGAAATCCAAACACAAGTAATGCACCAAAAGTTTGGCAGGATTGGGTGGTGACTGGAACTTATCGGCCGCTGGTTGCTGAGCCAACGACAGTGATTCGATCGGTAGAGCAACAAACACCAGATACGCCATTAAAGGCGTCGATCCTGGAGTGTGTTTGGAGGCATTTCAAAGACGACCCCATTGCCTTTGAGGGGTTTGCGGCACGCATCTATCAGATGACAGACTCACGGGTAATCGTTGATGAGATTACCCGTGGGACGATTGATGGTGGGCGAGATGCTGTCGGCCGATACCTGCTTGGTTTATCAGATGACCCTGTGTACGCAGAGTTCTCTTTAGAGGCGAAGTGTTATCGCCCACCTATAAATGGTGAAATACCCAATACGGTGGGTGTAAAAGAAGTATCCCGCCTTATCTCCCGTATTCGACACCGGCAATTCGGTGTGCTTGTAACTACCTCTGTAGTTGCCAGGCAAGCATATCAAGAGGTCCGAGAAGACCGCCATCCGATCCTATTTATTTCCGGACGGGATATCGCCGAAATATTGATTTCCCATGGTTTTAATACCGTTAAGCGGGTTACGGCACTATTGGTCAGTGAATTCAGAGTTTGAGGAGTGCAAATGTCGGATCAGGCAGATAACAATAATAGTAATGCATGGATCGCTATTGATCATGGCCTTGCTACCAATCTTACACTGGCATCCTACACGCTGCAGCTAAAGGGTGAGCGTTCTCTCTATCAAGCCATCGTCGATGACGATTGGATTCTGATCCTGAACACTGCGGGCTACATCACGCGGGTCGGGCGGGTGCTACGGGTTCGTTCTGATCTGCAAATGACCACGATCTACTTCGATCGCATGCTGTTGGTTGATCCGGTGGTTTCGATTGACCTTGCATCCCTCACCTCGCCGACTTCTGGCAGCATTGGCCGTATTCAATGGACGGACTTTCTTGAGTCGCTCCCCAAGGCGTTGCAAAAGACCATCGCCGAAGTGCCGAACATTGAGGATCAGGCCTATATCCGCGAACTCTTGCAACTGGCCGTGATGGACGACTTGCTCGGCCCCGCTGGCGGCCCCCGAGAACGTATCGTGGACATGGGTGTGCGAGATCGCTATCTGGTTGGCAAACTGGCCCCGCGTGAAGCCGCTGAACGAGGCCAGGAATTCCCGGTGGATCCACAAGATGCAGCAGATGAGGCATCTAATCTGATCGTTAAAGCTCAACAAGGCAAGGTCGATTCGCCGCCTGCCCGAGGGGGTGGTGAACCCGACTCCTCGGAAGAAATTGATGCTGCTAGCAATCAGTCATTGGTGCCCAGTAGCCTGGGAATGACCTTTTGTGTGGATGGTGATGCTGATCGGATCGAGATCGAAGCACGTTGGGGGCGGTACGAGCGTGTACCAAACGATGAGCATGAAATACTCAGACCCAATGGACAGAAAGCCAAGGTTTGGCAGCGCATCCCTTGCGGCGGAAAGATCGTACTTCCGCTGACTGAAGGCGTGATTCCGCATCAGGCGCCTGACAATGAGTTTCCCGAAGTTCGCGTGCAGGGTTCTATTCGAGCAAAGAACGCCAATGGTGATCGGCTGGTCACCTTGTTCCTGGTCAATACGCAGGAAGAGCCAGATATCAACCGCGATACTGCGTGGTTGTTCCAGCCAGAGCTGATCGTTCGTTCGGCATCTGGGGACTCCAAGAGAGCCATCTTTCGGCGTAGGCCGGTGCTGGATGCCGATGGTATGGATCCTGAGCGCGAAGCGCTGGAAATGATCTACCGCAACCGCGTTGAATTCGCAGTGGGTCATGGCGTTGCCGTCCATGCGGAAACTGCGGACGATTTGACGCTGGCCACCGAGGTTCGTACCAAGGTGATGCCACAGTACGAGGTACAGGTAACGGAGACACCTGGACTTGATCCATCCGATCGCCCGGCGATGCGCGAAATGGTCAGTAGTGGCTTGCTTGATATGCAGAGGTTGGCGTCCTTAGAGCTTGACCCTCTGGTCGATGCTTTGAGCATGTTGACCAAGGATTACGCGGCGTGGATCAATGAGCAGCGCGCGCGCATCGGTGCCGATGTCACCGGCTACGACACGCAATCACAACAAGCAATGGATCGTTGCCAAGAGATCCATACGCGCCTGCAGCAGGGTATCGACACGCTAAGAGGAAATGAGAAAGCGCTGGCTGCATTCCGATTTGCCAACCGGGCGATGGCTACTCAACGTGTGCGTAGCCAATTTGCACTGGCCATGCGTCGGGGTGAGGATGTAACCATCGACAAGTTTGATGAGTTGAAGAACCGCAGTTGGCGTCCATTCCAGTTGGCATTCCTCCTGCTCTCGATCCCATCGCTGGCAGACCCAAATCACCCCGATCGTATCCAGCCTGTCGATGCTTATGCCGATCTACTATGGTTCCCGACTGGGGGTGGCAAGACCGAAGCGTATTTGGGAGTAGCGGCCTTCACGATGGCCATTCGTCGTATGCAAGGTAACGTCGGAGGGTATGACAGCTCGCGCGGCTTGGCTGTGATCATGCGGTACACGCTGCGCCTACTTACGCTGCAACAATTCCAGCGAGCTACCGCATTGATTTGCGCCATGGAAGTATTGCGGCGAGAGGCGCTGGATAAAGGAGACAAGTCACTAGGCACGGAGCCTTTCACTATCGGGCTCTGGGTTGGCAACAAAGTAACCCCGGGCACGACAGAAGATAGCCATCGTGCCATCGAGGATGTGCGCAATCCCGGCAAATACAACGCTGGAGCGGCATCACCTGCACAGCTCACTAGCTGTCCATGGTGCGGCTCTGAAGTGGCAGCTGGACGTGATGTGGAAGTCGACAAAGGCACTGGTCGCACCTTCGTCTACTGCGGTGACAAGAAAGGCCGCTGCGACTTTTCCAAGGGGAAATCCAGCAAACAGCCGCATCCTGGAATTCCGGTATTGGTCGTGGATGAAGAGATCTATCACCGCCCACCTACGATGATGATCGCTACCGTGGACAAGTTCGCCATGATGGCTTGGCGCGGAGAGGTACGCACATTGTTCGGTCGTGTGGGGCTGGAATGCGAGCGCCATGGCCTGCTTTGGAAAGGCGCCGATTGCAATGGTAATCACCAAGCTGGTAAAGGACTCCCTTCCACGAAGGTGAAGACCGTCAGTCCCATCCGCCCGCCAGATCTGATCATTCAGGATGAGTTCCACCTGATCAGCGGCCCGCTGGGCACCATGGTCGGCCTGTATGAAACTGCCGTAGATGAGTTGTGCAGCTGGACGCTTGATGGCAAAACAGTCAAACCAAAGATCATCGCCTCTACGGCGACGGTGCGCAAAGCCAAGGCGCAAGTGAACAACGTTTTCATGCGTCGTGTTTCGGTGTTTCCACCGCACGGGTTAGACGTGGAAGACAACTTCTTCTCGGTGCAACGCCCGATCGAAGAAAGACCCGGACGGCGCTATCTCGGCGTGTGCTCGCCCGGTAGCTCACGCCCTGCGATGCTGATTCGCGTCTACACCGCGTTCTTGACGGCAGCGCAAGAACTGTTCGACCACTTTGGCGAGCCTGCTGATCCTTACATGACCATGGTCGGCTACTTCAATTCCTTACGTGAGTTGGGTGGGATGAAGCGATTGGCAGAGGACGATGTGCAAACACGTTCCTACCGTGTACAGATGAGCATGGTGGAGCGACCAGCCCTGGCACAACGCAGCATCACTAATATCCGTGAACTGACCTCTCGGGTATCGAGCCAGGACATCCCCTTGTACCTTGACAACCTAGAGGTGAAATTCAAATACGAGTTCGACACGGCAACTGGCAAGTATGTGACCCGATGGAAGGACGGTGACACTCGTGCCATCGATATCGTGCTGGCGACCAACATGTTGTCCGTGGGTGTTGATGTTAACAGACTCGGCTTGATGGCCGTGAATGGTCAACCCAAGGGAACTGCCGAATACATTCAGGCCACCAGTCGTGTCGGGCGCTCCTTCCCTGGCCTGGTCTGCACCGTGCTGACTTGGGCCCGCCCACGAGACTTGTCTCACTACGAAACATTCGAGCATTACCACGCCACGTTCTACAAACACGTCGAAGCGCAATCGGTGACTCCGTTCTCACCAAGAGCAATGGACCGTGGTTTGACGGGTGCGATGCTGGGTTTGATGCGCCTCGAGAACGATGATTTCAGCCCCAACGAAGGTGCTGGCCAATTGAGTATGTCCAATCAGGACGAGATGACGGATGCCATCAAGATTTTGGCGACTCGCGCGGGGAATGTCTCTGAAGATAACTCACGTAAACAGTTGGCTGAAAGTGAATTGAAAGAACGCGCAGACGAATGGGCAAAAGAAGTCAGCAAGGGTGGACGGATATTGGCCTACGAGAAACGCGGCCCCGAAAAGGACAAGACCGTGGCATTGATCAAGTCGCCAGGTCTGCAAGCCTGGGACAATTGGACAGTACCGATGTCGATGCGGGAGGTCGAGCCCGGCGTGCGCCTAATAATGAACACGAGCCATATCACGGACGACCACGATTGGAAGCCTCGTCCCGTAACCAAGGATGAGGATTGATCATGAGCATCAACCACAAAATGCCGGTCGGTGAAGTACGCCCAAGTCAATTGCTGTGGACCTATGGGCCCGGAGCGCTGATCGACTTACCAAGCCTTTCCGTAGTGACACTCGGCATCGATAGATGGGAAAAGGATCGCTGCCAGCCGATTCAAGAGGCACGACTGCTTGCTGCCGTTCGGAAGGTTCTAGGAGCACAGGTCGAAAATCTGAGGATGCCCCCATTCCAGAAGAGTGAGCTCGTCGATGTCTGGTCGGCCGAGGCGAACATCGGTGTTCCCGTTCGACCCTTCCCGCGTTGGATGCGTTGTGTGAAATGCGGACTGCTGTCTCCCTTCGATGCTAGTCTGTTCGAGATCAAGGAGAATCGCTTCAGGCCGGAGCGAACCCGCTTCGTTCACAAGGGTTGCCGTGGTTCTAAGCGCGACCAACCAGCCAAGGATGCCGATGCCGTCCCCGCACGTTTTCTGTTGGCCTGTCGGGATGGTCACCTTGATGACTTTCCCTGGCACTACTTCGTCCATGGAGGCAACAGCTCATGCAAGGGCACGCTGCGCTTCTTCGAGAGTGGCGCATCATTGCAAACGGAAAACCTATGGGTGAAGTGTGACACCTGCGGAGCATCCCGAAGCATGGCCCACGCCTTTGGAAAAGCAGGGAAAGAGAATCTTCCTGGATGCCGAGGGCGTCATCCACACTTGGACCACTTCGATAACGAGTGCGACGAGGAAGCCCGTGCCGTTCTCCTAGGCGCCACTAATAGCTGGTTTCCAATCACGCTTTCTGCGCTTGCAATCCCCCAGACCAAAGACCCACTCAGTCAATTGATTCAAGATGGCTGGGAATTTTTTGAAGATCTGGATTCCGAAGCCGAGGTGTCGGTAACGGTGAAAACCTTGAAGAAGACCGGAGCGTTGCCTGGAATCGACAAATATTCGGCGGCGTCAATTTGGTCGGCCATTGAGGTGCAGCGAAAAGGCGCTGGGCAGGATGCCGTGGCTGAAGCCGATATCAAGGGGCCAGAGTGGGATGTGCTGACAGATTCCAATCCACCTACGGACTACCCGCACTTCATGAGCAAGAAGGTTGGCACTCCACCGGGTCTGGGGGGCCATATCACTCGAGTCTTGCTCCTCGAGCGTTTGCGCGAAGTGAATGCGTTGCTGGGGTTCACCCGGGTTGAGGCCCCAGAGGAGTCTGGCGACCCGAATGAGCGTCCCCAAATGGCCAGCCTGTCGCGCAGTAAGCCGGATTGGGTGCCAGCAAACCAAGTTCATGGCGAAGGAATCTTCGTGCAGTTTGACGAAGCCGCGCTCGTCAAGTGGGAGGCTCTGGATGGTGTGAAGAAGATCGACCAGATGCTCCGTGGTGGTCATAGGGGATGGCGCAATTCGCGTCATCTCGACCCAAACGAAGGCTACCCCGGCATTCGGTATGCAATGCTGCACACGCTCTCTCATCTTCTAATTCGAGAACTGGCGTTGGAGTGCGGATACAACGCAGCGAGCATTCGTGAGCGAATCTATGCCGACACATCAGGTGCTAGCCAACAGGCAGGCATTCTCATCTATACCGCAGCAGCTGATTCCGACGGCACGCTGGGGGGGCTTGTCGATCTTGGTAGGCCAGAGAATCTTGGCCGCTTGCTTGAGCAAGCGCTGAATCGCTCAAAGATTTGCTCCTCTGACCCGCTCTGCTCAGAGCATGATCCGGAAAAAGATCGCTCTCTGCACGGTGCCGCTTGTCATGCTTGCAGCCTCGTTGCGGAGACATCCTGCGAGCGTGGAAACCGTTATCTGGATAGATCGTTGCTCGTGCCGACACTTGAGCGTGCCGACGCTGCTTTCTTTAAGGGCTTCTGATATGGATGAGCTCTTGGATGCTATTGCTGCCTTAGTCACACTGGTTTCTCCGGAGAAGGTGAATGTCATTGCCACTCATGTGCGTCGAACCGAAGCTAGCAAAGCCGCGATGGCACTCCTCAACGTGGTAGGGACACCGGTTGCTGGCACCTTGGTCGAAGCCCTTGCGGCGGCGTGGCAGAACACCACGGTTGGTTCAGACGAACTGGCATCAATGCTCATCGTTGCTAGTCACGTGTACACCAGAGCTGCTTCAGAGCAATCCACCGAACTCGTGTGGACTGGCCCGACGACGCCTTTCGTTTCCGCTCGTCGAACAGAACAGGCGCTTTTGCAAGTCATCAACTCCGCCAAACAGTCTTTATTCATCACCAGCTTCGTGGCCTATGACGTATCGACCATCGTCAATGCATTGAATGTGGCAAGTGGCCGAGGAGTGATCGTATCAATGTTGCTTGAGTTGTCTCAGGATCAAGGTGGCAGTATCAATTTTGATGCGATAGGAAAAATGATAACACTGGTGCCGGCCGCCAAACTCTATGCTTGGCGCGATAAGTCTGATCAGTTTTCCGATGGTCGCGTACACGCTAAAGTCGCTGTCGCGGACGGCAGGATGTGTTTCCTCACCAGCGCAAATCTGACGGGATATGCCATGGAAAAGAACATGGAGGCGGGGGTGCTGATTTCGGGTGGAATTATACCGAAGTTACTTGATGATCATTTGCAATGCTTGGTTCACACGAAGATTGTCAAGCCCATCTGAAAACCTGCTTTCATTTGATCGGTCTTGCTCAAATGCAAACCATAATTGGTGGTGGGGCATCCTAAAAAACGGTAGTGAACAAAAGTAGTTTTGTTTGGTTATGGTCGTGACATAACTATGTGAGCATGTTCAACCAAGCATCCAAAGGGGTGTAAGCATGCTGCAAACTATCCTACGACTTCCTAAAGTCAAGGCCGAATCCGGCTATTCTCGTTCCACAATTTACCTTCGTATTTCTCAGAAACTATTCCCAAAACCAGTAAGCCTTGGTGCTAGAGCAGTGGGCTGGCCTGCGGAGGAGATCGCGGCACTGAACGCTGCTCGCATTGCTGGCAAGTCTGATGATGAAATTCGGAGGTTGGTTGAAAAACTCGAAGCCAATCGAAAAAATTTGGCCTAAAGGACATTCGATCATGAATGGTAAAAATAAGAAAGCTAGATGGTCCCTGGAAAATCAAAAAGCCACAAGGCATGTTAATGAATTAGAGCGCACTAACGATTTGAGGCTGGCTGCTGCTATGAACTCTGCTAAAGCTGCATTCCAAGATGCTTGCGATGCGATTCAGCGGTGGAAACATGCGATTGGAACTGATGAGGAAATACATGCACGGCTCGCAAAAGAGAAGCATCAGAACGGGTATCAAGCACTCGTAAAAGAGATACACCATTGTGAGCATATGTCCGCCGTCTATAAAGCTCTTTTGGGAGAGTAGGGTGAGATGGGCGCAACTGCTGCACCGCAAACCGAGGATGGCTACACGCGCATTGCTAATGAATTGCTTGAGGCAATCATTAGTTTTGATTTCAGCAAGCGCGAACTCAATGTGCTCCTGTTCGTCATCCGTAAAACCTACGGGTTTGGCAAAAAGGTCGATGACATGACATTGACCCAAATCGCCAATGCCACCCGAATTGATCTGGCGCATGTTTCTCGCTGCGTGGCTGATCTTGCCGGCATGAATGTCTTGCTGAAAAAGCAAGGTCGATATGGCTACATCCTTGGTATTAACAAGGATTACGGGCAATGGAAAGCCTTGCCAAAAGAGCAAGGGGTTGCTGAAACGGCAAGTGAACCTTGCCAAAAGAGCAATGCGATATTGCTGAAAGAGCAAACACAAAAGAAACTACCAAAAGAAACTATCAAAAGGGGAGGTCAAACCTTGACCTCCTTCCTTGATGCTTGCAAGGCATCTGATGAAAAGCCTATTCCTGATATCGACCCTATCTTCGACTATGCTGACAAGGCTGGAATCGGTAACGAAATGCTTGAGGCATGCTGGAACGAGTTCAAGGCGGCGCACCTGCCTACCAAGAGGCAACAAAAGGACTGGCGAGCGCATTACCGTAATGCGGTCCGAAGGAATTGGTACAGGCTTTGGTTTTTCAAGGATGGCGTGGCTCAATGGACAACGGCGGGTGAGCAGGCACGGAGGGTTGCGACATGAACCTCGTGGACCTTCAATTGCCGCCTCAATCCATCGAAGCCGAGCAATCGGTGATCGGCGGATTGCTGCTCGACAACAACGCGCTTGATAAGGTTGTAGATGTTCTTGTCCCGGAGGACTTCTATCGGAACGATCATCGCCTGATCTTCGAGCACATGCGGTCCATCATCGAGCGGAATATGCCTGCCGACATCGTTACGGTAGCTGAATCATTGGATTCTTCTGGCAAGCTGCAAGAGGTTGGTGGTATCGCTTACCTTGGTGCGCTGGCACAAAATACGCCGTCTTCTGCCAATATCCGCCGCTATGCCGAGATCGTTCACGAGAAAGCTATTCGCCGAGGGCTGCGGAGCGTCGCAGAAGGGATTATTGAAGCTTGCCAAGGCTCTGCCATTGGTGATGCGGAAATAATCGCTCGAAATGCCGAAGAAGAAATGGCGCGTTTGCTTGATCGGCGTGGCGGTGACCCGGAACCGTTTCACGAGACAATCGGTAAAGTCCTTACGGAAATTGACCGGCGAAGAGAATTCGGCAAGGAATTAGCGGGGTTGGCAACTGGCATTCAAGAGTTTGATGAATTGACTGGTGGACTCGAACCCGGACAACTTGTCATCGTGGCTGCTCGCCCCTCTGTGGGTAAGACCGTACTCGGGTGCAATATTGCCGACTTTGTGGCGCGGCATACCCCGACCCTGTTTTTCACCCTTGAAATGACCGGAAACGAAATCGGCATGCGGATTCTTGCTGCTCGATCCGAAGTTCCGATGCACCTCATGCGTGTCGGCACTGGAAAGGACGAGCATTGGGATCGTATGGGTGAGGTGCATGCTAAAGCTGGTTCCACCAAGTTGTTCATTGATGATATGGCGGCATCGACGATTGCCTATGTCCGAGCCAAGGCTCGGAGCATCAAGCGTAAACATGGTCTGGGACTAATTGTTATCGACTACCTGCAATTGATGCGTGGTCAGCAAGGAGTAAATCGGACGCAAGAGGTTGGTAGCATTTCACGTGGGCTCAAGGCGCTGGCGAAGGAATTACATGTGCCCATCATTGCCCTTGCCCAACTTAATCGTGGGGTGGAAGGGCGCACAGATCGGCGTCCCATGCTTTCCGACCTGCGCGACTCTGGCGAGGTGGAGCAAGACGCAGATATTGTTGCCATGGTCCACCGGGAGGAGATTTATAGCGAAGATGACCGGTGGAAAGGCTACGCTGAACTGCTGGTGCGTAAAAATCGTAATGGACCGACTGGCGACATCACGCTCAAGTTTGATGGTGAGCGAATGAGGTTTAAGAACCACGTCGGTCAGAACATTCGGCATGTTCTGCATCAAAAAGAATCGAAGCAACGCCGAGGGTTTTATTAGCCACTACTTTGTTGTCAGGTTGAATAAACGGGATCTAGAGTGTATTCGTCGTAATGCAGTAAAGAATGCAGCCGTTCTTGTTCGATTGAACCAGAACTGGGAAAAGCAGAGGCGGGGACATTGAAGTCATTACGCCTTACTTCTCCGTGAACCTCACGGAGAAGTTAACTGGGTATGCAAAGCGTGGTTAAAGCCAAAAAGCCGAGCAACATCAAAATAGCCGAAAAACTTGGTCACCCTAGTGATCGCGGGTTAACTTTATTAAAGGAGTATCGATTGTCTCAACATGTATTTGCAGCGAAACTTGGCGAGTATGCTCGCCGCAAACCTTACCAATTTGTTCAGATCGAAGCCGATCATCAGCGAGGCACGCTGGAAAATAATTATGCCGAAGCTGATATTTTTAAGTTAACGGTATCTGAAGTCTACGAGCTTATGGAGCCAATTTCTGTTCGGGTGTTGATTTCCAGCTCCATTAGCCACGAGGAGGCTGTTAAGCATTTGAAAGCAGCATTGAGGCGACTAAAGGAAGATGCAACCTTGTTCCAGAAAACCGTCCTCTTCGACTTTGATGATGATGTCCCTTTTTAGGGGTCATAACTTGCCCCACAAGCCCCTTGTGGGGCTTGTGGATTGAGCATTTTAAGGAGTTAAAACTTTTTGATTGAAATGGCAGGTGATGGTCACGTGACTTCAGAATTACGTAATCAAACTATTAGAGGTTGCAAAATGGCTGCGCGACAATGGACTGCTGAACAACGGGAACGCCAATCAAAGCGGATTCATGACTGGCAACCGTGGTTGCAATCAACCGGGCCCAAAACCCAATCTGGGAAAGCCAAGTCATCAAAGAACGCCTTCCGGCTTACGTTTCGCAAGATACTGAAAACGACGAACTACCTAACCCGCCAGCAACGCAAGTTTGAGGCTGGACTCCCATGCGACTCTATAGAGGTCATGATTGGGGAGGTGGGCTCTACCGGCATAAGGCTGTCGGAAGTGAAAACCCTCATGTCATCCCTCTAGGTTGATAGTGAAACGCCCCAAATCCATCTATCTACATCTGAAGTGCTTACGCTTTGATCATCGCCCCAGCCTTCTGAAGAGTAGTCGAATTCATTGTGTGCATTGTCCCTTAATACAATCTGATCCTGCTTGATCTGCTGGATGACTAACAGCCGTTTCTCCAATGAATTGAATCCTTCAGGGGTTAAGTGATGATTCTTGATGCTGTCTAGCGTGGAATAGCCGACCGCCAATGCGGTGGGCCACCGCGAATGCTTGAGTCGGAAGCCACGGATTGCTTCACGAAGACGAATCAGGTTCCCACCGAGGTCCCGAACAAGTCTAGTGGGGTCGGCACTGATGGGCTCCGAGCTGTGCTCGTAATCGTCTTTCTCAACCCATGCTGGAGGCAATGGAAAGTGATGCGCATTAGGAGATGGCGAAGATCTCGGTGAGATGGCTTCATCCTCCCAAGCGAAGTTGTCGCTTGATGCGGAATAAATAGGCAAAATCGTGAGGTCCTCCGGCTTGCCTTTCATAAATTCCCACTCGACGATCGGCAGCCAGTCTCCTTGCTCAAGAAAGCCGATAAGTTCGGCAAGCCAACCTGCATATTCCCAATCGCGCCCTAACCCGCGTTGGGCCACATCAGGAAATCTCGTAATGAACTTTTCTGCAAGACTTCGGGCATTGTCGTTATGAGCATCATCCCACTCAAAATATCTTGCTCCATCGGCTGATGTGTAAACAGCCCCAGACTTTCCATAACTGGCAGTAAAAGCACCATTTCGTATCGAGAATCCGTCGGCGGGACTGATTGCTAATCGCCATGCCTGTGGATGCGCCCACGGCATGATCCGAAGGCGCTGATAGCCCATACGGTGCAATTCGCTGACCATGCGAATCAGCCTTTGTCCTCGACGTACCCAGTCAAATTCCGATTTCATCGGTATCTCCTTTTGTTGGTGTTGTTCGGATGCCAGAACTAATGATCAGGAATTTTCTCTCTGGTGATTGAGTGTGATATTTGCCCCAGTAGTATAGGTTGAGCTAAATCAGAAAGTACAGAATGGGTATTTTTATGGTTTACCCATAGGTTTACCCATGAGGCTGGTATAAAGACAAAGGGCTTGTAACCGTTAAGTTACAAGCCCTTGTTTTATTTGGCGCGCCCGAAGAGATTCGAACTCCTGACCCCTTGGTTCGTAGCCAAGTACTCTATCCAGCTGAGCTACGGGCGCGTCGATAAGAGAGCGGCATTATACCTGAGCTTGGATTGAAATCAAGCAGGAAAGGCATTTACTGATCGATTCCCTGTGTGCCTTTCTGGATGAACTCGATCTTGTAGCCGTCCGGATCTTCGATGAAGGCGATCACGGTGGTGCCATGCTTCATCGGGCCGGCCTCACGGGTGACCTTGCCGCCGGCATTCCGGACGGCGTCGCAGGCGGCGTAGGCGTCATCGACTTCGATGGCGATGTGGCCGAAGGCGTTGCCGAGGTCGTAGCGGTCAGTGTCCCAGTTGTGGGTCAGTTCCAGCACGGTGTTGCTGAGCTCGCTGCCATACCCGACGAATGCCAGGGTGAAGCGGCCGTCCGGGTAATCTTCGCGGCGCAGAACGCGCATGTTGAGAATTTCGGTATAGAACTTGATGGAGCGGTCCAGGTTGCCGACGCGCAACATGGTGTGCAGCATGCGCATGATGTTTCCTTTCGAATGAATCAGGCCTTATTTATACACATCCCCGTAAAATACGTCCATGGGGTGGATACGAAACTGGCGCCGCAGGCGCGTCCTTGAACAACAGGCGATCCTGCCGCAGGCTTGGGACGGGGTGGTGGCTGGCTTGCCTTTGCTGGGCGGGCTTTCCCAGGATGAAATCGTGCGGCTGCGTGAACTGGCGACCCTGTTCCTGCACGAGAAAAGCCTGGAACCGGTGCAGGGGCTAGAGCTCGACGACAGGATGAAGCGGGTGGTTGCCGCACAGGCGGTGCTCCCCATCCTGAACCTCGGTATCGACAGTTACCACCAGTGGCAATCGCTGGTGCTGTACCCGGACGAATTCGTGACCCGGCAGGAGTGGATGGACGAGGACGGGCTGGTGCATGCCCGCCGCGATATCCTGAGTGGCGAGGCCTGGGAGCGCGGACCTATGGTTCTATCCTGGGCGGATGTCGCCGCGGCGCCGGAAATCGACGGTTACAACCCCGTCATCCACGAGTGCGCACACAAACTGGACCTGCTCAACGGTTCAGCCAATGGCATGCCGCCATTGCATGCTGGCATGGATGCCGAAGCGTGGCGCGACGTGTTCAGTGCGGCCTATGAGGATCTATGCCACCACGTGGATGCGCGACGGGAAACGGCCGTGGATCCGTATGCCGCTGAATCGCCTGCCGAGTTCTTCGCCGTGACCAGCGAGCATTTCTTCGAAACGCCGCACGCACTGATGCGTGCATACCCGGAGGTCTACCGGCAGCTGGCGTCGTTTTACCGGCAGGATCCTGCCGGGCGCA
This sequence comes from Pseudomonadota bacterium, assembly GCA_029782295.1. GTDB lineage: Bacteria > Pseudomonadota > Gammaproteobacteria > Burkholderiales > Methylophilaceae > CAIJXJ01. The sequence continues at coordinate 659,980 of JAKOVB010000089.1, read as the reverse complement.
TTCCGGCTTAAGCCGATACGATGCGCGCGGTCAGCGTGCGGCTGTCGCTGATCAGGTCGAGCAGGCGGTCGATGTTAGGGTGCTTGCCCGGGTTGCTGCGGGCGTCCTCGGTATGTTCCGCGTACAGGTCCAGACCTTCCCGGGCTGCGGCCGGGGTGATGGCGCCGTGTTTTTCGGCGAGGTGGCGGTAGACGCGCAGGGAGCCCTGGCTGCCGGCTTTGTTTTCGATAGTGGCGACGATGGTTTCTCCATCCAGGAGTTCGATGCGTGCAATGCCTTCGATGCCGGGCATGCCGGCGAGGTTTTCAGCGAATGTGTTCATATCCAGTACGTAGTGTGGGTCATGACTTTTGAAGAGAGTTTCATCGCCATCTTCACAGGCAGGGGCAGCGGTGCCCCGCCATGAGTGACGGCGGTGGTGGCGTGCTTGGCTTCGTCCACCTTCATCTGTTCCAGCACTGCGCGGCTCTTGGCGTCCTGCGGCGGCAACTGTTCCAGATGGCTTTCGATGTGCTTGCCGACCTGGTTTTCGGTTTCGGCCAGGAACCCGAGATTCCACTTGTCGCCCAGCGCGCCGGCAAAGGCACCCAACGCGAACGAGCCGGCATACCAGAACGGGTTGAGCAGGCTCTTGTGGCTGCCCAGTTCGTGGATGCGTTTCTCGCACCACGCCAGGTGTTCGGTTTCTTCCTGCGAGGCTTCGCGCAGGGCGGCCTCTGTGGCAGGGTTGCGGGCAGTCAGCGCCTGACCGTTGTAGAGGGCCTGGGCGCAGACTTCGCCGCTATGGTTGATGCGCATCAGCGCCGCGGCGTGCTTTTTCTCGGCGGCGTCCATGGGGGCTTCTTCGCAGCCCTTGTCCGGGAACGGGCGGACGGTTTGCGCCTCGGCCAGTACCGTGCGCAGGCCCTTGTCGAATTCGATGATCAGGTTGTCCAGCAGGCTCATGCAGCGTTCTCCTTATGGCCCATTTGCCGGGCCAGCAGCCGCACCGGATGGATCACTTCCATCACGATGCCATGGTCGCGCAGGCCGGCGGCGATGTGCAGCGCACAACCGATGTTGGAACTGACCAGCAGGCTGGTGCCGGAGGCCTTGCAGGCTTCGATTTTATCATCCTGCAATCGCTTCGCCATGTCGGGCTGGGTCAGCATGTAGCTGCCCGCACCGCCGCAGCACTGGTCGTTGCCGGGCAGGGGCAGGATCTGCGCCTGCGGGATGTGCGCAAGCAGGTCGTAGACCGGCTTGTGCTGGCGCATGGCGTTGCGCAGCGAACAGGCGTCATGGACGTGGATGCGCGTCGGCAGCGCGTCCGGTGTCACATCCTGCCAGTCTACCGTGGCCAGGAACGCGGAAATGTCGCTCACGCGCTTGCCGAGATGGTCGCGCAGGCCCATCCCGCAACCGCTGACGACGGTGAGGATGGGCATGTCGCCTAAGGGGGAGAATGCCTGTGCGTTCTGCGCCAGCATGTCGTGCGAGCCTTCAGCATCGCCCTGCTGGCGCGCGATGCCGCCGCAACAGCACTGGCTCTGCGGCACATGGACTGAATAGCCGAGACGGTTGAGCACGTGGATCGCGGCGCGCAGGGTTTCGGTGTCGAGGATGGACGAGGTGCAGCCGAGGAACAGCGCGACTTCACCCCGGGCGTTGACCGCCGGGTAAAGCGATTTCCAGCCGGTTTGCGCTGGAATGGCCGGTAACAGCCGGTCAATCCTGTCGAGGCGTGCCAATCCCCTCAACAAACGACGCAGGCCGGTCAACTGGGCGAGGCGCAACAGACGGCCGGACAGTGCGATGGCGCTGCGGCGTTGCAACACCCAGCGGGCCAGCTTTTCCGTTCGGCGCTGTGCCGGCGCGATGAAGGCGCGTGCAGCGTCGATCAGCTTGCCGTAGCCGACGCCATTGGGGCAGACGTTCTCGCAGGTGCGGCAGGTGAGACACTGGTCGATATGCTGGTTGAATTTCTCGTTCGGCGTCAGCCGGCCGTGGGCAACGGCGTTGATCAGCTGGATACGACCGCGCGGGGAGTCGGCCTCAGACCCGGTCTTGCGGTAGGTGGGGCAGGCGGGCAGGCAGAGGCCGCAGGCGACGCAGCGGTCCGCTTCCTTGGCAGCCAGTTTGAGATTGTCGAGATTGCCCATGAAAAGCATCGGGCGGCCAGAGGGCCGCCCGTCATTCGTCTGCCTGTTATTTCTTCTGCAGGATCTGCAGGCCCTTGAGCAGGTTCATCGCCTGCGTGAACTGGTAGTCGCCCTTGGAACCTGGTTCGATCGGCGACTTGTCGGCCGATTTGTCCTTGTCGTTGGCATCCTTGTCCTTGTTTTCCGGCGGCGGGATGACCTTGGAAGGCTTCTCGGCCGGGGCTTCCTTCTCCTTCGGGTTGGACAGGTGGCGGCTCAGGTCGGCTTCACGCAGGTTGAACCCTTGCTCGGCACTGTTCACCGTCGCCTCTTCCACCTGGATATCCGGCACGATTCCCTTGGCCTGGATCGAGCGCCCGTTCGGCGTGAAGTAACGTGCCGTGGTCAGCTTGATCGCGGTGCCGTTGTTCATTGGCAGGATGGTTTGCACGGAACCCTTGCCGAAGCTCTGGGTCCCGAGGATGACGGCGCGCTTGTGGTCCTGCAGGGCGCCTGCGACGATTTCTGACGCGGACGCGGAGCCCCCGTTGACCAGCACGACCATCGGCACCGACTTCAATTCGGCTGGTACGTTCTTGATGTAGTCTTCCTTGCCTCGCACGTAGTTTTCCGGGTTGGCGGTCAGGCGCATCTTGGCGTCTTCCACACGGCCTTCGGTGTACACCACCAGGTCGCCCTTGGGCAGGAAGGCGGCAGACACGCCCACCGCAGCGTTCAGCAGGCCGCCCGGGTTGTTGCGCAGGTCGAGGATCATGGCCTTCAGCGAACCGTTGTTCTGGTCGTGCATGGCCTTCAGGGCCTTGGCGAGGTCTTCGCCGGTATGTTCCTGGAATTGCGTGATGCGGGCGTAGGCGTAGCCGGGTTCGACCAGCTTGGATTTCACGCTCTGAACCTTGATGACAGCGCGGGTCAGCGTCATGATCAGCGGCTTGGTCTCGCCCTTGCGCAAAACCGTCAGTACGATCTGGGTGTCGGGCTTGCCGCGCATGCGCTTGACCGCCTCATTCAGGGTCAGCCCCTTGACCTGCGTGTCGTCCAGCTTGATGATCAGGTCGCCGGTTTTCAGGCCGGCGCGGTAGGCGGGGGTATCCTCGATCGGGGAAACAACCTTGACGAAGCCGTCTTCCATGCCGACCTCGATGCCGAGGCCGCCAAATTCACCCTGCGTGCCGGCCTGCAGGTCCTTGAATGCGTCCACGTCCAGGTAAGCCGAATGCGGGTCCAGCCCCGACAGCATGCCGTTGATGGCTTCGGAAATCAGCTTCTTGTCTTCGACCGGCTCGACATAATCGCTCTTGATCTTGCCGAACACTTCCGCAAAAGCGCGCAGATCGTCCAGCGGCAACTGCGTCTTGACGTCCTTGTCGGCGATTGCCGAGTAGTTGAGGCTCAGCATGACGCCGAGCACGGCACCCGCGCCGATCAGACCGAATTTTTCGAATTTTGCACGCATGTTGGAACGGTTTCCTTAACTGTGAAGTCGGATAGGACAACGGAATTTCAAAAAAGATCATTTTCCGCTATTTGACCCTGCGATGCAAAATAAGAACGCCTTTTTCAGAATTCGTACTCGACCTGCATGCGGAAGGTGTGATCGGGAGCGGCTTCGCTCACGCCAAACAGCATGGCTGCGTTGTACTTGATCTTCTGCTGGTTGCCGACATCGAGTTTGCCGAACACTGCCGGCCCCATGCGATGGTTCTGCAGTTCGGATCGGTCCCAGCTGTTCCATTTGCCCATTTCGCCGAAGCCCTGGGCGCCAAACTCGAAGGCCTTCTGCCAGCGGTACTTCACCTGCCACTGGTAGCCCATTTCGGTGTTGTAATGGACGTCGTCGGCATCCTTGGAGCCGAACTTGCGCTCGAACAGCAGGTTGCCGTTCAGTTGCAGCTTGCCGAATTCGGTCTGCAGCAGCGGGCCGATCTTGAATTCGTTGGGTTCGTGGCGCCGGCTGTTCAATGGCACCTCGATCTCGGTGATGATGCCGATGTCCACCGGGTATTTGCCGGTTTCCGTCAGCTGAAACTTGTTTTCCCATTCGGCCAGGGTAAGCCCCTCGCTGCCTTCTCGCTCACGCTTGAGATAGATTTCCGTAAACCAGAAATCCGTCGCGCCGTAGCCAAGCCCCATGGTCGTAACGTTGGTGCGTGTGCCATCCTGGCGTTTGGCAGTGCCGTACTTGAAGTCGATTTCTATTTCGCCTTTTTCCACGGTCGGAGTGTAGACGTAGTCCGCCGGACCGGCGATGGCGCTGGAGGCTGTGATGCCCATGGCCAGGGCAAGAGTCAGTTTTTTCATGATATTCCTACTTGGTTGCGTGAGTGCCTTGGGCCAGTTTCATCCCTGCGAGGATCGAGAGGAAAACTACCCCGTAAAATACGAGTTGCATGCCCGCCGGGCGTGCGTCATAACCGGTCAGCCCGTGCAGCAGGGTGCCCAGAATCGATTCCTGAGGCAGGAAAGCCGAGCTGTCCCAGACCGGACTCATCAGGCTGGGGAGTACGTCGGCCTGGATCAGGAACTTGGCGGCCGTTGCCCCCATGCCGGCTGCGAGCAGCAGTACCAGCGCGCTGGTCGTGTCAAAGAACCAGCGCATCGGCATTTTCAGCAGGCCGGCATAGAGCAGCCAGCCCACGAGCGCACCGGCGCCCAGTCCCAGCAGGCCACCGCCGAAGGTCGATTGAACGCCCTGGCCGTCGGCTGCAGCGAGGCCGTACAGGAAGAGCGCGGTCTCCGAGCCTTCTCGCAAAACGGCAAGGGCGATGATGACCAGCAGGACTGATGATTCCTGTGCTCCGTCACTGATTTCCCGGCTGGTGTCTCGGGCCTGTGTGGCGAGTTCCCGTCCATGCGACGTCATCCAGATGTTGTGCCATGCCAGCATCAGCACGGCGATGCCAAGGATGGCCGCGTTGAGCAGTTCCTGGCCGGTGCCGCTGGCGACTTCGGCGATGATGCCGGTCGTGGCCGCGACCAGCCCGGCGCCGGCCAGCCCGGTTACCAGACCGCCGATCAGCCAGCGGTTGCGACCAGGAACCTGATGCGTGGCGGCGGCGATGATGCCGATGATCAGCGCCGCTTCGAGCGTTTCACGAAAAACGATAATGGCTGAACCGAACATGAATAATCCTCTGTTTATTGCGCGACCAGCACGCCTTGTGCGGTTTTGGGATTGAATTCGCCATAGAAAGGATAGCGTCCCGGTTCCAGCGGTCCCACGTAGACGGAGATGACGCTGTTGCCGGCGACGATTTTTTCGCGGTTCAGTTCATGGCTTTCGAATTCTTCCGGGGTCGCGTCCTTGTTCTCGATCCGCAACTTGATCTTCTTGCCTGCCGGGACCTGAAGTTCGGCAGGTTCGAAGCGATGGTCACGCAAAACCAGCGTGAGTTCGGTGTCTGCGGCCAGTGCAGTATTAGCCAGCAGGGTGAGCGCGATCAGCAAGTGGGTTTTCATTAGTGTCCTCCATAGTTTTGCAAATGATAATCCTTCTCATTTAGATTATCAAGTAGATTTTGTTGGTGCGGTAATGGACTCTGGCGGATCGGATAGAATTGCGATTTGAATCATTAGTTATGGAATGTCGTTTCCATGTTGAATCTGCGAGTGCTGCTGTTGATGTCGTTTCTGGCAGGATGTGCCACGGCGCCCAAGGCCCCGGAACCCCCGCCTGAGAAACCTGCGCCGCAGGCTCAGGAGCAGGTGACCGCTCCGGCAACGTCCACGACCTCGCCCGCGCCAGCCCAGGTAACCAGGCCCGCAGTTAAGGTATCCCCTCCCAAAATCGCACTTGTGCTTGGTGGCGGGGCTGTTCGCGGGTTTGCGCATGTGGGGGTGATCAAGGTGCTGGATGCCCAGGGCATCGTCCCTGATCTTGTCGTCGGGACCAGTGCCGGGAGCGTTGTTGGTGCACTCTATGCGGCCGGTTATACCGGGTTCGATCTGCAGAAGATTGCCTTCAAGCTGGAAGAAGACAGCGTGGGTGACTGGGTATTCCCGGATCGTGGCTTCATCAAGGGGGAGGCGCTGCAAAACTATATCAACAAGGCGGTGCGTAACCAGCCCATCGAGAAGTTGCGCAAGGCGTTCGCGGCGGTGGCAACGGATCTGCAGAGCGGGGAGATGACCGTGTTCCAGCGCGGCAATACCGGTCAGGCGGTCCGTGCCTCGAGCAGCGTGCCGGGCGTGTTCCAGCCGGTGACGATTAGCGGTCGGGACTACGTGGACGGTGGGCTGACCAGTCCGGTGCCGGTCCGTGTGGCCCGCAGCCTGGGAGCGGATGTAGTGATTGCGGTGGATATCTCCGCCAAGCCGAAGTCCGCCAAACTGGAGGGGCTGACGGACATCATGCTGCAGACTTTCGGCATCATGGGCCAATCGATCCGCAATAATGAGCTGCCGGAGGCAGATGTGGTGATCCGACCGAATACGACCGGGTTCGGCTCAGCCGATTTTGCGAAGAAGCACGAGGCGATGCTGGAAGGGGAGAAAGCGGCGCAGGCCGCGATACCGCTTATTCGGCAGAAAATTCAGCAGGCGCTTGACCGGAAACAGGGAGGCGTCGCGCCCCGTTGAAGCGCTTCGACCAGTAGCTGTCGTTCATGTTGACCACGTGCACGCCGCCACCGCTGGTGGGCGCGTGGATGAAGCGGCCATCACCGATGTAGATGCCGACATGGGAGAACGCCGTCTTGAGGGTGTTGAAGAATACCAGGTCGCCTGGTTGCAGTTGGTCGACCGCAACGGCCTGGCCTAACTGGCTGATGGCGCGTGCGCCGTGCGGCAGGGTGACGTTGGCGGCCTGCTGGAATACGTATTTCACGAATCCGCTGCAGTCGAAACCACTTTCCGGGGAATTGCCGCCGTATTTGTATTTCACCCCCGTCAGGCTGAGGGCGTTCATCAGTACTTCCTGTGCGGCACTGGACCACTCCGAACCGAGTCGGGAGGCGGTCCCGACCATGCTGTCGCCTGAAGTTTCATCCGCATGAACAGGGATGGCCAACAGCGCGAAGCAGAGGGCGGTAATGTGGGGCAGGAATCGCATGGGTTTGAATTGTATGGGAAAGTCGTTGCCGGCTGCAACCCGAATTTTCGAGCGGACGCTTTCGCCGGCGGGTGCAACCGCTGTGCTGGAGAGGGGCAATCCCCTGTAGAATGTAGGTATTCCAACGCAAGGAGATGGTCATGAGCGAGCAGAAAACTTTTTCACTGGAAGATATCAAGTCGGCAGCCCAGCGTCTGGTCAGTGCCGGGCAGGATGTGCGCGAAAAACTTCAGGCACTGACCACGGAAGCGTTGACGCAGCGCCAACTGGCCGAGCAGGAAATCCGGGAAGTGCTGGCAGCGATTACCGAGGGGATCAGCCTGGGCGCCGATGCTCATGCCGAGGCGCTGCGGACTTCCCTGTCCGACGCGTTGAAGGGTATGGACGACGCGCTTGGCCATGCGGCCGAGGCCATGCAGCTGGCGCTGGGAGAGGCCGCCTCGCATGTGCAGGAGTTTGCCGACCAGGATGTGCGTCAGGGCGTGAGCGAATTGAAGAATCTCGAGGAAATGTTCCTGGATACCGTCAGTACGGTTTCCCAGGGAGCCAGCACGCTGGTGAAGCAGGAGATGGCGGCACTGGTGGAGCACGGTCGCCGTACCGGGACCGGCACGGGTGAGCGCGTGCGTGGCGTGGCTGAAGATCTGGGCAACAAGGTCCGCGCCACGGTGCAGGAAGCCAAGGTTGCAGGGGAAAGGGCCGCGCGCGAGGTTGGCTCTCGCGTCGCCCTGCTGGCCAGCCGCAAGCTTTCCGAGATCGCTGCGAAAATCGAAGCCAAGGCGCAATCACTCAAGAACGATCAATGATCAGGGAAACCATCTCGGTCTGGCGTGATTTCGGGCGCCTGCGTGAAATCGCGGGCATCCTGATTCATTACGGCTGGGGCGACATCGTCAAGCGCATCGGTCTCGGCAACCTGAGCGAGCGCGCCGGTAGCGTGCTGCACCACAAGCGCGCGGACGAACTGATGCACCTGCCACCGGAAGTCCGGGTGCGCATGGCTTTGCAGGATCTGGGGCCGACCTTCGTCAAGCTGGGGCAAGTGCTGGCGACGCGCCCCGATATTTTCCCGCCGCAATGGATCGACGAGTTTTCGAAGTTGCAGGACAAGGTGCCGCCGGATCCGTTCGAGCAGTTGCAGCCCGAACTGGAGCGCGCACTGGGACGTTCCCCGTTCGAGGTGTTCCCGGACCTCCAGACCGAGGCCATCGCCGGGGCCTCCATTGCGCAGGTGCATCTGGCCAAATTGCAGGATGGAACGCCGGTGGTGCTGAAGATCCGTCGTCCCAATATCGAGGCAAGGATCGATGCCGACCTGAGGCTGCTGGCCCATCTGGGGCGACTGCTTGAGTCGGAAATGCCGGAGTCCCGCCGCTTCCAGCCGGGCAAGATCATCGGGCAGTTTGCCAAATCCCTGCGTCGTGAACTCGACCTGGCAATGGAGGCCCGCAATACCGAGCGTTTCGCGCACAATTTTGCGGATGACCCCAATGTCAGTTTTGCCAGGATTCATTGGGAATTCACCAGCGAGACCCTGATGGTCATGGAGCACATCCAGGGAATCCCGGGCAACGATATGCAGGGCGCCCGCGAGGCCGGTCTGGATCTTCAGCTACTGGCGGCGCGTGGTGCCGATACCGTGCTCAAAATGGTGCTGATCGACGGCTTTTTCCACGCTGACCCGCATCCGGGCAATGTGTTCTATCTGTCGGGGAACCGTCTGGCGATCATCGATTGCGGCATGGTGGGCCGGATCACCATGGATCGCCGCGACCAGATCGCCGACATGCTGGCGGGCCTGGTGTCGCGTGACATCGAAGCCCTGCGCGATATCCTGATCAGTTGGGCGGGTGATGCCCCGGTTGATGAGAACAAGTTGACGACCGACCTGGACGAACTGATCTTCAATTACGATACGGCTTCGCTCAAGCAGATCCGCTTCGGGGTGTTGCTGAATGACCTCGTGACGGTGATGCGCGAGAACCACCTGACGGTGCCGCCGGACCTGACGATGCTGTTCAAGGCGCTGATTACGCTGGAAGGCCTGGGGCGGCAGCTGGATCCGGATTTCCAGATCGTGCGCCACCTGACGCCTTTCGTGAAGCGGGTGATCATCGACCGCTACAAGCCGGGTGCGATGCTGAAGCGCGGGCGGAGAAACCTGATGAACGTGGTGGATGTGGCCACGGCGTTGCCGCGGGATGTGTCCCGGCTACTGCGCGAGATCCGTCGCGGGCGGGTGAAGATCGACCTAGATCTGAAACGTCTGGATCACTTCGGCCATCAGCTCGACCATAGCACCAACCGGCTTACCCTCGCGCTGGTGACGTCTGCGCTGATCATAGGCTCTTCCATTGTCATGACTGTAAAAGGCGGGCCAACTCTGTTCGGGTTGCCGGCGTTCGGCTTTCTCGGCTTTTTTCTCGCTTCGCTGTTCGGCGTGATGCTGATGGTGTCGATCTGGCGCTCGGGCAAAGATTGATGCGTGGGTGAGCAGTTTGTACAGCGGGGTGGTCCTGATCATGGGGTGCCCTCAGTCTGTTTGGTCGTGGCCCTTCTTCGTTCCCCGATATCCGGGCTACTCTGGTATGGCCTGAACGAAGCGCCTGCATTCAGGGGCCTTCCGAGAACGAACTTGAGCTAGCGTAATCGCGCTATGTTGCAGAAATGCGAAGGCCGCTCGAGAGGTTTTCACTTTTCGCCGTATTTCTGTCGTAAAGTCCATTGCGCCATTCGATGAGTTCCAGTCTTCCATCCAAGTGTTCGACAATGGCCGTGCAACTGTCGACCCAGTCGCCGCAATTGATGTACTGCAGGCCATCCACCGTTTTGATGGCGGCGCTGTGAATGTGGCCGCAGATGACGCCGTCCAGACCGCGTTCGCGCACGGCGTGAATGACCGAATCCTCAAAGTCATAGATGAAGTTGACCGCAGACTTGATCTTGCGCTTGGCATAACCAGCCAGGGACCAGTAGCCGCTGATGCGCAAGGTTCGGCGGATCAGCGACAGCCAGCCGTTGACGCGCACCAGGAAATCGTAGGCCTTGTCCCCCAGCACCGCGACCCAGCGGTGGTAACGGGTGACCTGATCGAAGGCATCGCCATGCACCAGCAGGAATTGCCTGCCGTCTGCCGTGGTGTGCACCCATTCGTTGGCGATCCGGATGTCGCCGAACAGGGTATCGTCGTATTCGCGCAGGACTTCGTCGTGGTTGCCCGGGATGAAGATGACCTTTTCGCCATGGCGTGCCCGGCGCAGGACTTTCTGCACCACGGTGTTCTGGGTGGACGTCCACTGGATGCTGCGCCCCATGGCCCAGAAATCGATGATGTCCCCGACCAGGAACAGGTATTCGCTCTCATGTTCTCGCAGGAAGTCCAGCAGGGCCTCCGCCTGGCAGGCACGTGTGCCGAGGTGGATGTCGGAGAGGAAGATGGATCGGACTTGCATGCGCGGGATTCCTGATTTGAATACCCGCCAAGATTATGTTTTTTTTGTGACGTTTCGATGAATGTCGAGCAGGTGGGGGTGGGTGCTTCGAAACGCATCGAATGGCGTGGCTGTACTGCTGCGTTGGCCGCAACCGGGTCTTCCGGGGATGCTGGCCAGCTCTAGCCGTCAGTCTCGCACGGGGTCATGGACGGGGTGTAGAACTGGAAATTGTTTCGCCCGGCGGTCTTGGCCTCGTACATGGCCGTATCGGCATGCTGCATCAGTTCTTCGCCCTTGCTGGCATCCTCGGGGAAAAGGGCGATCCCGATGCTGGGCGGCGCTGCGACGCTCTGGCCTTCCAGATCCATGGGCCTGCCCAGGCTCAGGAGGATCTTGTTCGCAATATGTCCGGCGACTTCGCGCTGATGCAGGTCGGACAGGATGACAACGAATTCGTCCCCGCCCAGGCGGGCGACGGTATCGGTTTCCCTGACACATTCTCGCAGTCGGGTGGCCACCGATTGCAGCAGCAGGTCACCGATCTTGTGGCCCAGGGTGTCGTTAATCTGTTTGAAACGATCGAGGTCGATGAACATCAGGGCGACCAGCGACTTGGAACGATGCGCTTCCAGAATGGCCTGTTGCAGGCGATCCTGGAACAACAGCCGGTTGGGCAGCCCGGTCAGCGCATCGTGGAAGGCGAGGTGCTGGATGAAAGCTTCCCCCTTTTTGCGCTCGGTGATGTCTGAGAACGTGGCAATGAAATAGGAGGGGTCCTTGGATCTGTTGTCATGGACAGTGGTGATGCTGAGCCATTTGGGATAGATGGATCCATCCTTGCGCCGGTCCCAGACTTCACCTTCCCAGTGCCCTTCGGTCAGAAGGCTGTGCCACATCGCAGCGTAAAATTCCGGCCCGTGACGGCCGGAACTCAGTATGGAGGGGCTCTTTTCAAAGACTTCCTCCTGAGTAAAGCCGGTCAGGCGGGTGAAGGCCGGATTGACGGTGATGATGCGGTTGGCGGAGTCGCTGATCAGGATGGCCTGGTCGGTGTGGGTGAACACACGATCCGAGAGTTTCAGGCGATCCAGGAGGTTCTGCTGGACCTGCTCGGATTCCTTGAACTCGGTGACGTCCTCGAGATTCTCCAGCGCGCCGATCAGCTTGCCATGCTCATCATACAAAGGTTCTGCATCAAAGATCAGGTAGCGCCGTTTGCCGTTGATGTCGTCGAACCAGTTCTCTGCATGCAGGCCCTGGCTGAACTTGGCGTTGCCGTGAACAGGATAGAGCTCGTCCAACTGCCCAAATGAGCTGTCAAGGACGACGTCTGCAAGGCAAGGGCGTGGTGAACTGTAGAAGCCGCGCCAGCTTTCCGTCGTGCCGAGGATGTCCGCGGCCTTGATGCCGGTCAGGTTCTCGCAGGCTCGGTTCCATGCGACGACCCGGTGCTGGATATCGATGACGAAAGTCGGAACTGTCAACGATTGCACAATGGTGTCCAATTGGATTTTCATGGTTCAGGCGTTATCTGGCTCTTATTGGCGGGTGGTTTTACCAGTGTCAGAGGCATCTTAGCATTAACAAATAACTCCTACATAAACTAAATGACTGTGATGTCGATTGCAGATGCTTGAAATTCTGAAAACCGCCCACATCTGGGGATTGCATTGTCATTTAACGGGAGTTACATCACATGACCGAAAGCGTACAAAAAGAAACCCTGGGCTTTCAGGCCGAGGTAAAGCAACTGTTGCAGTTGATGATTCATTCCCTGTATTCCAACAAGGAAATTTTCCTGCGCGAGTTGATTTCCAACGCCTCCGATGCGGCTGACAAGTTGCGCTTCGAGGCCCTTTCCGATGCGGCGCTGTATGAGAACGACAGCGAGCTGAAGATCCGCGTGGCCTACGACAAGGCCGCCCGTACCCTGACGATTACCGACAACGGGATCGGCATGAACCGTCAGGAAGTCATCGACAACATCGGGACCATCGCCAAGTCCGGCACCCGTGAATTCTTCTCGCAACTGTCCGGCGACCAGAAGAAGGACGCCGCGCTGATCGGCCAGTTCGGCGTGGGCTTCTACTCTGCTTTCATCGTGGCCGACAAGGTGACCCTGACGACCCGTCGCGCCGGCCTGACCGCTGAGCATGGTGTGCGCTGGGAGTCTGCCGGTGAAGGCGACTTCACCCTGGAAACGGTTGAGAAACCGACCCGTGGGACCGAGATCGTGCTGCATCTGCGTGAAGGCGACGACGAGTTCCTTTCCGACTGGAAGATCAAGTCCACCATCCGCAAGTACTCCGACCATATCACCCTGCCCATCGTGATGAAGAAGTCCGAGTGGAAGGACGGGCAGGAAGTGCCTACGGATGAGGATGAAACCGTCAACCGCGCTTCCGCCTTGTGGGCGCGCAGCAAGAGCGACATCACCGAAGAGGAATACAACGAGTTCTACAAGCACGTGGCGCACGATTTCGAGCCACCGCTGGCCTGGTCGCACAACCGCATGGAAGGCAAGCAGGAATACATCTCCCTGCTGTACGTGCCGGCCAAGGCGCCGTTTGACCTCTATGACCGCGAGCGTCGTCACGGCATCAAGCTGTACGTGAAGCGCGTGTTCATCATGGACGATGCCGAGAAGCTGATGCCGCAATACCTGCGCTTCGTGCGCGGGGTGATCGACTCGGCCGATCTGCCGCTGAACGTGTCGCGTGAAATCCTGCAGCATTCCAAGGATATCGATGCGATCAAGGCCGGTTCGGTCAAGAAGGTGCTGGGCCTGTTGGAAGACATGGCCGAGAACGAACCGGAAAAGTACGCCGGCTTCTGGAAGGAATTCGGCCGCGTGCTGAAGGAAGGTCCGGGCGAGGATTTCGCCAACCGCGAGAAGATCGCCGGCCTGATCCGCTTCGCCTCCACCCATACCGATACCGAAGAGCAGATCGTCTCGCTCAAGGACTATATCGGTCGCATGAAGGAAGGCCAGGAAGCCATTTACTACATCACCGCCGACAGTTTTGCCGCGGCCAAGCACAGCCCGCACCTCGAAATCTTCCGCAAGAAGGGCATCGAAGTGTTGCTGCTGTCGGATCGCGTGGATGAATGGCTGGTGGGCAGCCTGCCGGAGTTCGAAGGCAAGAAGCTGCAATCCGTGGCCAAGGGCGACCTCGACCTCGGCAAGCTGGAAGACGAGGCCGAGAAGGAGGAGCAGAAGAAGGCCGAAGACGCGCTCAAGCCACTGGTCGACCGCATCAAGAATACCTTGGGCGACAAGGTGAAAGAAGTGCGCGTGACTCACCGCCTGACCGATTCCCCGGCTTGTCTGGTGACCGGCGAGGGCGACATGAGCGCCAACCTGGAGCGGCTGCTGAAGGCGGCTGGCCAGGATGCGCCGAATACGCGGCCGACGTTCGAGATCAACCCGCAACACGGGTTGGTCAATCGTTTGCAAAACGAAACGGATGATGCTCGCTTCGCTGACCTGGCTGCACTGCTGTTCGACCAGGCGCTGCTGGCAGAAGGCGGGCAGCTGGAAGACCCGGCGAGTTTCGTGCGACGCCTGAACGGGCTGCTGGTGCAGTTGCCGTAAGTCGGTAATACCAAGAAAAAGGGCCGCAATCGCGGCCCTTTTTCTTGCATGCGGACTAAACGATCTTCACCACGATGTCGTGCAGGGTGTTGGCGCAGCCGGCCACGCGCTCCGCTGCGTAGGAAAGATGTCGGTAGATCTCGCGGCGCTTGAACATGTTGATGTAGTCATCCCCCTGGAACAGTTCCGAAAGTGCCTTGCGGTAGAGTTTTTCTACCTGCCGCTCGGACTTGCGTGCGGCATCCGCATCGATCACTGCCGTGGCGGGCACCTTACCCAGCTTCGAAAAGCCTTCGGTCATGGCCTTGGCGCCCTCCAGTACCAGTCGGGACATGTCGATCATGAATGTGTCAGGCTTAACCCCAAGTACGTCCATTTCATTGACGGTGGTCTTGCAATAGTTCACGACTTCGTCCATGTCCATGATGGCGCGATAGATGTCTTCGCGGTCGATGGGTGTGGAGAACGCTTCATTGAGTGCGTGCAGGTTGCGCACCTTGATGTTGTCCGCGTCGTGCTGGTCCTGTTTCAGCATGTGGCCGATCTCGAGGTCGCCGGTTTCCATGAATTCCACCAGCCGGTTGACCGAGTGGGTGACCTGGATGCTTTGCTCCTGCATCATCTCGAAGAAATCCGGCATCTGCGGAAACACCTTGTCCAGGATGATGGCGAGGATGGATTTGGATGCTTCACTCATGATCGTTACCTCGAAATCAGATGGGTGATGAAATAGAACAGAATGGCCACCAGCGCTGATCCCGGGATGGTGATCAGCCAGGTGGTGACGATATCTCTAGCCTTGTTCCAGCGCACCGCCTTGGGTCGTTCGGAGGCGCCGATGCCCATGATGGAGGTGGCCACCACGTGCGTGGTCGAGACCGGTGCCCCACCCAGCGAGGCCGCGAAAATGACCCCGGCCGAGGTGAGTTGCGAATCCAGTGCGTGTAACGGCCTGACCTTGTAGATCGCGAATCCAAGTGTGCGCACGATGCGCCAGCCGCCGGAAAGAATCCCCAGCGTGATGGCCGATGCGCAGGTGAACATGACCCATAGCGGGACCTCGAAAGTCCGGATGAAGCCGCCCAGCAGCAATACCAGCGTGAGGATCCCCATGCTTTTCTGGGCATCGTTGGCCCCGTGCGAGAATGCCAATCCGGCCGCGGTCAGGTATTGCAGGTTGCGCAGGTTGCGGTTGATGGAAGGCGGCCGGCTACGCAACAGTCCCAGCATCAACCGATGCAGCGTGAAGCCGACCCAGAAACCGAGCAGCGGCGAGATCAGCAGCGCGACCAGGACTTTGGCGACCCCTTTCAGTTCTCCATGCAACAGTGCGGCAAACCCCCAGACCACATGATCCGCCCCTGCCGCCACGACGACGGCACCGGCCAGGCCGCCGACCAGCGCATGGGAAGAGGAAGAGGGGATGCCGAACCACCAGGTGCCGAGATTCCAGACGATCGCCCCGAGCAAGCCGCAAAGCAGGATGGAGAGGGCCAGAGTCTGGCTCAGGTCGTCCAGGACAATGAATTTTCCGATGGTGTTGGCGACTGCCGTGCCACCCAGCAGGGGGCCCAGGAATTCGAAGGTGGCAACGATGAGTACCGCCTGCACCGGGGTCATGGCGCGGGAGGCGATGACAGTCGCAACGATGTTGGCTGCATCGTGGAAGCCGTTCGTGTAATCGAAGCAGATCACGATGAAGATGGTGACGACGGCCAGAATGACGGCGATTTCCAACGCTGGGATTCTCCAAGCCTATGGGTACTTTGACAACTCTACCACAGGCGATGATCGGGATTCTCGTCTTGGTGAAAGCCGTCCTCATCGCTTGCCTGGATAGCCATTGCGAAATGATATGCGCCTCATGATTCCGTGATGTTCAGGTGACGACTTGAAATACGTGTTGCGCAATCGCTGCCACCCAAGGGAAATATTTACATCACAAATAAGAACAATTATCATTTTCATCTTTGGTTCGAGTTGGACGTGCTTCGGAAAGAACACCATGAAAATATATCGGTATGCCGCCCTGATCTTGCTGATGTTTGGATGCGAAGCGAAGGTTTACGCTGCCCCGGATGAAATCCAGGTCTACACCGACGACATGAACGAGCCGGGGCAGGCCGGCGTTGAGATTCACCTTAATTATGTGCCGGACGGTTCCCGGATTGTCGAACATTCCGGTGCGATCGCTTCCCACCACCGCTTCCAGGCGACCCCGGAGTTTTCCTATGGGATCACCAAGGAGTGGGAGGCCGGGATGTACGTGCCGACGGCGATCGCCGCTGATGGCGGCGCCTATGCAAACGGCCTGCGGCTGCGCATGAAATATATCCGCCAGCAACCGGAGGGAAGCGCCTGGTTCTGGGGGCTGAACACGGAGTTCGGGTATACCGCGCCGCGCGTGACCGACAGCCCCTGGGCCATGGAAATCCGCCCCATCATCGGCCTGCGCATGGCGCGCTGGATGCTGGCCTTCAACCCTATCATCGATGTGCCCTTGTCCAATGGCGGCTTCCATGGCGCTGCGTTCGAACCTTCAGTCAAGGTGATGCGGGAAATCACACGGGGGGTCGAGGTCGGGCTGGAGCATTACAGCGGGCTTGGCCCTTTGCGCAACTTACAGGGTTGGCGAGGACAGGATCACACTGTATACGCGGTTGCAGACATGCAGTTCAAGGCTTTTGAATTGAATGTCGGGCTCGGCCGTGGATATCACAATGCTGCAGATGATTGGGTGATGAAGGCGATCGTGGCCCTGCCATTCAACTGAAGGTTGCGGGTGCAGTCCTGCACCGTAATCTGGCAGAGCGCACCGAAGTGGTTCGGAAGGGCTTTCCTGCGGCATTTTTGACAGGGCGTTTGATTGTGGCTGTGCAATAGCTGCCTGTAATCACCTGATTTGTCGTAAAATAGGGTACGTTTGTTGCTTCAGTACCCATACCTAATTTTCCGAGACTTACCCTCATGACGCCGCCAAAATCCCCACGCCAGCATCATCTGCGCAGTGACGAGCATTCCATCGAACGCTCTCTGACCAATCACCTGACATATACCGGCGGCAAGACCCGGACTTCGGCGACCGACCGCGACTGGTTCGATACTTCTGCACATACCGTTCGCGACCACCTGATCGAACGCTGGGTTGAGACGGTCGAAACGTATAACCAGAAAGACCCGAAGCGCCTGTATTACCTCTCCCTCGAATTCCTGATCGGACGCACCCTGTCCAATGCCGCGCACAACCTCGACATCGAGCCGCAGGTGCGTGATGGGTTGAAAGCGCTGGGCCAGGACATGGAAGCGGTCGAGGAAATGGAAACCGACGCCGCACTGGGTAACGGTGGCCTGGGTCGCCTGGCGGCCTGTTTCCTGGACTCTCTGGCTTCGCTGGACCTGCCGGGGATGGGTTACGGTATTCGTTATGAATACGGCATGTTCAATCAGCGTATCGAAAACGGCCGTCAGATCGAGCATCCGGATAACTGGTTGCGATACGGCAATCCTTGGGAATTCCAGCGTCCGGAGCGCTTGTACCCGGTCAAGTTCGGCGGTCATGTGGTGCAATTCCCGACCGAGCATGGCGTGGAGCACCACTGGGTGGATACCGAAACCGTGATGGCCATGGCCTACGACATGCCGATTCCCGGCTACAAGACGGAGACCGTGAACAATCTGCGCCTCTGGTCTGCCAAGGCGACGCGTGAGTTCAACCTGGATTCGTTCAACGCCGGTGACTACGTGGGTGCGGTGGAAGAGAAAAATACCACCGAAAACCTGTCCAAGGTGCTGTACCCCAACGATACTTCGGTGATGGGCCGCGAACTGCGCCTGCGCCAGCAGTATTTCTTCGTGTCCGCCTCCATCCAGGACATCCTGCATCGTTTCCACGAGCAGCATTCCGACTGGAACGAGTTGCCGGAAAAGGTCGGCATCCAGCTCAACGACACGCACCCGGCCATCGCCGTGGCGGAAATGATGCACCAGATGGTCGACGTGTTTCACCTCAAGTGGGACTACGCCTGGAGCCTGACCACCCGCATCTTCGCCTATACCAACCACACCCTGATGCCGGAAGCCCTGGAAACCTGGCAGGTGGAGATGTTCGGCCGCGTGCTGCCTCGTCACCTCGAAATCATCTACGAGATCAACCACCAGTTCCTCAATGCCGTGAACCACATGTTCCCGGGGGATACCGAGTTGCTCAAGCGTGTTTCCATCATTGACGAGGCCCATGGCCGCCGCGTGCGCATGGCGCATCTGGCTGTGGTCGGCAGTCACACGGTCAACGGCGTTGCGGCAATCCATAGCGAGTTGCTGAAGACGACCTTGTTTGCCGACTTCCATCGCATTTTCCCCGGCAAGTTCATCAACGTGACTAACGGCATCACCCCGCGTCGCTGGCTGAACCAGTGCAACCCGGGCCTGACCGAACTGATCCGTTCCAAAATCGGTGACGGTTTCGTGCGCAACCTGGACCAGTTGGAGAAGCTGGCACCCTTCGCTGATGATGCCGCATTCCGCAAGCAGTTCCTGGCCGTCAAGCGGGTCAACAAGCTGCGTCTCGCTCAGCGCATCGAGCGCCAGACCGGGGTCAAGGTCAATCCGGATTCGCTGTTCGACGTGCAGGTGAAGCGTATCCACGAATACAAGCGCCAACTGCTTAACGTGCTGCACGTGATCACCATGTACAACCGCATCCGTGCCGGGCAGACGCAGGGCATGGTGCCGCGTACCGTGATCTTTGCAGGCAAGGCGGCCCCGGGCTACTGGATGGCCAAGCAGATCATTCGCCTGATCAACGATGTGGCCAGTATCGTCAACAACGATCCGGCCGTGCATGACCTGCTCAAGGTGGTGTTCCTGCCGAACTATGACGTGTCTTCCGCTGAAAAGATCTTCCCGGCCAGCGAGTTGTCCGAACAGATCTCTACCGCTGGCACCGAGGCTTCCGGCACCGGCAACATGAAGATGGCCCTGAACGGCGCGCTCACGATCGGCACGCTGGATGGTGCCAACATCGAAATCGGCGAGGAAGTCGGTGACGAAAATATCTTCATCTTCGGCCTGACGACGCAGGAAGTAGCCGATCTGCGCGCCCGTGGCTACAACCCCTGGGAGTACTACAACGGCAACCCCGAGCTGAAGCAGGCGCTGGAGATGATCGGCAATGGCTTCTTCTCCGTGGAAGAGCCGGAGCGCTATCGCGCTATTTACGAAAACCTGACCTGGAACGGCGACCATTACCTGCTGCTGGCCGATTTCGCCAGCTACATCGCCTGTCAGGAGCGTGTGAATGCGCTGTATCAGGACCAGGACGAGTGGGCTCGCCGTGCCATCCTCAATGTGGCGCACATGGGCAAATTCTCCAGCGACCGCACCATTCAGGAATACGCGGACAAGGTCTGGAACGTCAAACGCGTACAGCGTTAACTACGACGGCCACCCTGCGGTGGCCGTTTTTTTTTGGAAAGGACCCATCATGCGGCAACTGATTTCTGCGGTGACCCTGTTGTTCTTCACCTCCCAGGCGTTCGCGCTTGGAATCGATGACCTCAGCAACAAGGATGCGACAGGCGGCCTGAAGGATGCGCTGGTGCAGGCGGCCGGCAGCGCCGTCGGCAAGCTTGGCGTGACCGACGGTTTCTTCGGCAACCCCAAGGTCAAGATTCCGCTTCCGGACTCGCTGAAGAAAGTCGAGAAAGGCATGCGCATGTTCGGCATGGGCAAGCAGGCGGATGAACTGACCCTGCGCATGAACCGCGCCGCCGAGGCCGCTGTGCCCGAAGCCAAGGCGCTGTTGATCGACTCCGTGAAGAAAATGAGCGTACAGGACGCCAAGAATATCCTCACCGGGGGGGACGACGCGGCGACCCAGTATTTCAGGAAGACGACGTCCGGCCCGCTGGCGCAGAAATTCCTGCCCATCGTGAAGAAGGCGACCGAGGATGTCCAGCTGGCGCAACAGTACAACAAGTTCGCTGAAACCGGTGCCCGCTTCGGGGTGGTCGGCAAGGACCAGGCCAACCTGGAACAGTACGTCACGCAAAAGGCGCTGGATGGCCTGTATCTGATGATGGCGGAAGAAGAGAAGGCGATCCGCAAGGATCCGCTGGGCGCTTCCACCAGCCTGATCAAGAAAGTGTTCGGCGCGCTCGGCAACTGACCGCCCGGCGGGCGCGACCCAGCGGCCGCACCCGCCGCGATGTTAGAGCAGTGCCTGAGAATCGCGCTCGCCGCGCTCATAGACGATGTGGGCGCGGCCGACCAGCAACGGATCCAGCGGCCCGACGTCCTCAAGCGACTTGTTGGTGTAGGGGAGCTTGTGCAGGATATAGCGCATGGCATTGAGGCGAGCGCGCTTCTTGCAGTCCGACTTGATCA
The DNA here is from genome assembly GCA_029782295.1 of Pseudomonadota bacterium. Classification (GTDB taxonomy): domain Bacteria; phylum Pseudomonadota; class Gammaproteobacteria; order Burkholderiales; family Methylophilaceae; genus CAIJXJ01. The sequence goes on along the minus strand of JAKOVB010000089.1, from coordinate 639,379 downwards.
CCGTCCATGGCGAGTCCGCCGTGTCCGTGTGGAAGAACATGGCTTCCTTGGCTTTGGTGTAGTCGTCCCACTTGTCCAGCGAGGCGAGGTCGATCGGGCTTAGTTTCCATTGCTTGAGCGGGTGGGTCTCGCGCTCCTTGAACCGCCGGCGCTGCTCTTCCCGGCTGACCGAAAACCAGAATTTGATGACGTGCACGCCGCTGCGGGACAGGTTGCGTTCGAAATCCGGAGCCTGGCGCATGAATTCGAGATATTCGTCATTGCTGCAGAACCCCATGACCCGCTCCACCCCCGCACGGTTGTACCAGGATCGGTCGAACAGCACGATCTCGCCCGCTGTCGGTAGATGTGACACGTAACGCTGGAAGTACCACTGGCCGCGTTCCACCTCGCTCGGCTTTTCCAGGGCCACCACGCGTGCGCCCCGTGGGTTGAGGTGTTCCATGAAGCGCTTGATGGTGCCACCCTTGCCGGCTGCGTCACGGCCTTCGAACAGGATCACGACCCGCTGTCCCGTTTCCTTCACCCAGGCCTGCAACTTCAGCAGTTCCACTTGCAGGTGGTATTTCTGCTTCTCATAATTGCGGCGAGAAAGCAGGTTTTTGTAAGGGTACCCGCCTTCGCGCCAATCGTCGGCGAGTTGGTCGTCGGCGTGGCGGATGGCGTTCATGCGGTCGGCTTCCCGGGTGCTGTTCAGGGCGCTCAGCAGGGCGGCTGCATCGTCGGGAGACGCACCTTCCACGATGGCACGCAACGATTCCGCGAGCTTGGCCTTGTCCTCACCGACCATGCGCTCGACGATATCCTGCACAGCGGCGGCTTTCGATTCGCGCGCCGCGCGCGTGGTCTCCTCGATGGAAAACTGCTCGATGCCGGTGGCGCTGATGTCCGGTGGAACATCTCCCGTGCTGGTGCGTCGCGGACTTCTGGAAGTGCGTGTTTTTGTAGTCTTGTCTGCTGCCATGAGCTACTCCATACAAATAAGGATATCTTTATCCTTATTTGTATGGATGTCAATTCGTCCCGCTCTCCTTCGGCCTGACCGGGCATGCCCTGACAGTGCCGTGCGATGCACGGCTATGGCTGCCGGAGACGTACCATTGCAACGGCACGTAGACGCTGTCTTTCTGTTAAAATTCAACTTTTTTCGACCGCAGAATTCCCATGCTCCGTCTCCGTGGCAGTGCCGCCCTTTCTCCCTTCCGTCTCGACAAGATTCTGGCTGCGCTCAAGACCGCTGCGCCGCGCATCTCTCACCTGTATGCCGAGTTCTGGCATTTCGCCTGGAGCGATGGTGAGTTGAGTGCGCAGCAACAGGAAACCTTGCAGAAAATCCTGACTTACGGCCCGAAGATGGCCGAGGAAGCGCCGAGCGGTGAACTGTTCCTGGTGATCCCGCGTCCGGGGACCATTTCCCCTTGGTCGTCCCGCGCGACGGACATTGCCCGCCATTGCGGCCTTGAGTCGATGTTGCGCCTGGAGCGCGGTGTGGTGTACTACGCGACCACGGCAGACGGCAGTGCACTGACCGAAGACGAAAAGCGCACGCTCCGTGCGCTGATCCACGACCGCATGACCGAGGCCGTGTTCGGCAGCCTGGACGATGCCGAGCGCCTGTACCACAAGGAAGAACCCGCGCCGCTGGCGACCGTGGATATCCTCGGTGGCGGCAAGGCGGCGTTGCAGGCGGCCAACAACGAAATGGGCCTGGCGCTGTCGTCGGACGAAGTGGATTATCTGGTGGAGAACTTCACCCGCATCGGCCGCAACCCGACCGATGTCGAGCTGATGATGTTCGCGCAGGCCAATTCCGAGCACTGCCGCCACAAGATTTTCAACGCCGACTGGGTGATCGACGGCGTCGAGCAGGCGAAATCCCTGTTCGGCATGATCCGCAACACCCATCAGCTCAACCCGGGCAAGACCGTGGTGGCCTATTCCGACAACGCCTCGATCGTGCAGGGCGAGAAGACCAAGCGCTTCTACCCGCAGGCCGATGGCAAGTACGGCTACGTGGAAGACGACATGCATTTCCTGATGAAGGTGGAAACGCATAACCACCCGACGGCGATTTCCCCGTTTGCCGGTGCGGCCACGGGGGCTGGCGGCGAAATCCGCGACGAAGGCGCGACGGGTTCCGGCTCCAAGCCCAAGGCGGGGCTGACCGGCTTTTCCGTCTCCAACCTGAATATCCCGGGTTTCGAACAACCCTGGGAAGGCCATTACGGCAAGCCGGGCCGCATCGCCTCCGCACTGCAGATCATGATCGACGGCCCGCTGGGCGGCGCGGCCTACAACAACGAATTCGGCCGACCCAACATCACCGGCTATTTCCGTACGCTGGAACTCGAAGCCGCCGGCGAGATGCGCGGTTACCACAAGCCCATCATGCTGGCTGGCGGCGTCGGTAACATTTCCGCCAAACACTCGAGGAAGCATCCGATTCCTGCTGGTGCTGCGCTGATCCAGCTCGGCGGCCCGGCGATGCTGATCGGCCTCGGCGGCGGCGCGGCATCCAGCATGGATACCGGCTCCAACATCGAAAACCTGGACTTCGACTCCGTGCAGCGCGGCAACCCCGAACTGGAGCGCCGCGCACAGGAAGTGATCGACCGCTGCTGGCAGCTGGGTGACGGCAATCCGATCCTGGCGATCCACGACGTGGGGGCCGGTGGACTGTCCAACGCCTTCCCGGAGCTGGTGAACGACGCCGAGCGCGGCGCGGTGTTCAAGCTGCGCGATGTGCACAACGAAGAGCCGGGCATGAGCCCGCGCGCCCTGTGGTGCAACGAGGCGCAGGAGCGCTACGTGCTGGCGGTCGCCAAGAAGGATCTGCCGCTGTTCACCGAGATCTGCGAGCGCGAGCGTTGCCCGTTTGCCGTCGTCGGCGAAGCGACCGAAGAACGTCACCTGACCGTGGAAGACAGTCACTTCGGTAACAAGCCGGTGGACATGGATCTCTCCGTGCTGCTGGGCAAGCCGCCCAAGATGACCCGCGACGTCAAGCATATGGCGCGCGAACTGCCGACGTTCGATGGCGCCAACGTCAACCTGGCCGAAGCTGTCGACCGCGTGCTGCATTTGCCGGGCGTGGCGGACAAGACTTTCCTGATCACCATCGGTGACCGCAGCGTGACCGGCCTGATCGCGCGCGACCAGATGGTCGGCCCGTGGCAGGTGCCGGTGGCCGACGTGGCCGTGACCATGGCCGGTTATGAAACCACGCGCGGCGAAGCCTTTGCGCTTGGCGAAAAAGCCCCGCTGGCGCTGATCGATGCGCCGGCTTCCGGCCGCATGGCGATCGGTGAATCCATTACCAACATTGCCGCGGCGGCGATCGATGATCTTGCAGAACTCAAGCTGTCTGCCAACTGGATGGCGCCGGCCGGTCATCCTGGCGAAGACGCCGCGCTGTACGACACCGTGAAGACGGTCGGCATGGAATTGTGCCCGCAACTGGGCATCAGCATCCCGGTCGGCAAGGATTCCATGTCCATGAAGACGGTGTGGGAAGAAAACGGCGAGAAAAAGGCGGTGACCGCGCCGATCTCGCTGGTGATCACCGCGTTTGCGCCGACACCGGATGCACGCAAGACCCTGACGCCGCAACTGCGCACCGATCTGGGCGCGACCAAACTGGTGCTGATCGACCTCGGTGCCGGCAAGAACCGTCTGGGTGGCTCGGCGCTGGCGCAGGTCTATGGCGCCGTCGGTAATGCCTCACCGGACGTTGACGATGCGGCACGACTGAAAGCGTTCTTCGATGGCGTGCAGCGACTCAACCGCGAGAACAAAGTGCTGGCCTACCACGATCGCTCCGACGGCGGCCTGTTCGTGACCCTGGCCGAAATGGCCTTCGCCGGTCGCGCCGGACTGGACATCGACCTGAGTGGCCTGAACGGCAGCGTCGCGCAGATCCTGTTCAACGAAGAACTGGGCGCAGTGCTGCAAGTGCGTGCGACCGAGGCGGAGGCCGTCGTCGCATCCCTGAATGCTGCGGGCCTGTCCGGCTGCGTCAGCCTGATCGGCGAGTTGGCGACACATGGTGATGTGGTGATCCGCCAGAACGGCAACACTGTCTTTACGGAAACTTTGGTCAACCTGCATCGTGCCTGGTCTGCCACGACCTACCAGATGCAAAGCCTGCGCGACAATCCGGCCTGCGCGCAGCAGGAATACGACCGCCTGCTGGATGCGGCCGACCCGGGCATGCACGCGCACCTCACCTACGATCTGAACGACAACATCGCGGCACCTTACATCAACACCGGCAAGCGCCCGAACATGGCGATCCTGCGCGAGCAGGGCGTCAACGGGCAGGTGGAAATGGCGGCTGCGTTTGACCGCGCCGGGTTCCAGGCCGTTGACGTGCACATGAGCGATGTCATCGCCGGGCGTGTCAGCCTCAAGGATTTCCATGGCCTCGTGGCCTGCGGCGGCTTCTCCTATGGTGACGTGCTGGGCGCCGGCGAAGGCTGGGCCAAGTCCATCCTGTTCAATGCACGCGCCCGTGACGAATTCAGTGCCTTCTTCCAGCGCACTGACTCGTTCTCTCTGGGCGTGTGTAACGGTTGCCAGATGATGAGCAATTTGCACAGCATTATCCCGGGTGCCGAACACTGGCCGCACTTCGTGCGCAACAAGTCGGAGCAGTTCGAGGCGCGCTTCGCCATGGTCGAAGTGATGGAGTCTCCGTCGCTGTTCTTCCAGGGCATGGCTGGAAGCCGCATGCCGATTGCGGTTGCACATGGTGAAGGATTTGCGGAATTTTCTTCGATGAGCGCTGTCGAAAAGGCGCTGGCTGATAAATTGGTCAGCATGCGCTTTGTGGATCATCGCGGGAATGCAACGGAAACCTACCCGTTCAATCCCAACGGTTCTCCGCAGGGGATTACCGGCCTGACCACGCAGGACGGGCGTTTCAGCATCATGATGCCGCATCCGGAGCGGGTTTTCCGCGCCGTGCAGCATTCGTGGCACCCGGATGGCTGGGGTGAGGATGGACCGTGGATGCGTATGTTCCGCAATGCACGTAAATTTGTAGGTTAAACAACAACTATTTTGGAGATGAAGCTGTGAAATTGATCAAGGCAATGATGCTGGCTGCTGTGCTGGCGATGTCGACTTCTGCATTTGCAATGACGACCGATGAGTCTCTGGAATATACCGAGGCGTTGCAAAAGGGCGACGTCGCTCTGGTGAAGAAAATGCTGGATGAAAATATTGTTGGCATCAACGAAAAACGCGAGTTTTTCGGCTGGACTGCCCTGCAAATTGCATCCAACAAGGGCCAGCTGGCCGTCGTCAAGGAATTGCTGAAGTATAAACCGAACCTGAACTACCAGCATGAAATGACCAAGAATACTGCGCTGCACCTGGCAGCGATGAACGGCTACAAGGACGTGGTCAAGACACTGGTCGATGCAGGTGCCGACATCAATCTGAAGATGAAAGGCGGCGTCTCCATCGTGCGCGTTGTCCGTGACATGGGCAATACCGAGATGGTCGACCTGCTGATGTCGCTGGGCGCCAAGGATGACGGTTGCCAAGGGGACTGCTTCTAATCACGTTGTCTCTCAACCCATGTGAAGGGGCGCAGGTATGTCTCGATGGCTGGTGTTGTGTTTTCTGATGGTGCCGGCCCTGGCCGGTGCCGATGCCCATATCCGTACACTGGCAGCTTCTTGTGCTGCCTGTCACGGCACCAACGGCAACAGCACCGGCGGCACGCCGGTGCTGGCAGGTCTGGAGCGTAATCACTTCGTCATGCAGATGCAGCAGTTCCGCTCGGGGGCCCGTGCTTCCACGGTGATGCATCACCATGCCCGGGGACTGACCGAGTTGGAAATTGAACAGCTCGCAGACTACTTCTCTGCACAACCGCGTGCGGCCACAGCTCCGCCCATGCCTCTGGGGAGATTGATGTAATGCAACGCCGCGACTTCATCAAGCTGCTTGGCGCCGGCGCAGCCGCAGCTGCACTTCCTGTTCCGACCTGGGCAGCCAGTCCGGCCAAGGGGCGTGTGGTCATCGTGGGGGCCGGTTACGCCGGCGCCACTGCCGCGAAATACCTACGTCTGTGGGGTGGTCCGCAACTCGAAATCATCCTGATAGAACCCAACACGACCTTCATCTCCTGCCCGATGAGCAACCTCGTACTGGGTGGGAGCCGCAAGATCGGAGATATCTCCTTTAACTTCTCCGGCCTCGATCGCTACGACATCAAGCGTCTGCACGAGTCGATCTCTGGCGTGGACGCGGACAAGCGCCGTGTGCTCCTGCCGGATGGCGATCATCTGGACTACGATCGACTGATCGTCGCGCCCGGCATCGATTTCATGTACGACAAATTGCCCATGCTGGACGGACAGGCTGCACAGGAGCAGGTGCCCCATGCCTGGAAGGCGGGTCCGCAAACGGTCAACCTGCGCAGGCAGCTGGAATCGATGCGCGACGGCGGCGTGTTCGTCATCAGCATTCCCAAGGCGCCCTATCGATGCCCCCCGGGCCCCTACGAGCGGGTGAGCCAGGTGGCGTTCTACCTGAAGAACGCCAAGCCAAAATCCAAAATTATCGTGCTCGACGCAAATCCAGAGATTGTTTCGAAGAAGGGCCTGTTTACCAAGGCCTGGGCCGAACTTTATCCGGGCATGATCGAATATCGTCCCAACAGCACCGTAGTCGAGGTCGACGTGGCGAGCCGTACGGTCAAGACCGAGTTCGAAAGTGTCCAGGCCGATGTGTTGAACGTGATCCCGCCCCAGCGCGCCGGCAAGCCGGCGCAGATGGCCGGAGCCAACAATATCGACAAGCGCTGGTGTGAAGTGGATTTCCTGACCTACGAATCCAGAGTGGTCCCCGGTGTGCACATCATTGGCGATGCCGTGGCTGCCGCGTTGCCCAAGTCAGCGCATATGGCGACCTCGCAGGCCAAGGTCTGTGCTTCAGCCATCGTTGCCTTGATGGCAGGTGAAGCCCCAGACCCACAGCCGGTGTTCGCCAATACCTGCTACAGCTTTGTCTCCGACAAACTGGCCATGCATGTGGCCAATGTCTATCGATATGACCCGGCCAAGAAAGTCATGTTGCCGGCGGATGGGGGCGGAGTCTCCGACAAGCCCAGCGAACAGGAAGGACATTACGCGGAATGGTGGGCCAAGAACATCTGGAGCGATGTGTTGAGTTGAAAGCTTCCGGATTTTCCGGCCACGCGACGTTGCTCGGCAACTGGGGCAACGCATGGTGGTCGCGCGGACTGGTGTTGCTATCCTGCTTGATTTCCTGGTCAGCCTGTTCGGATGTGGCGCCGGTTTCGCCAGTTCCCGCACACCCGGAGCAGGTGCTGCAAGTGCCGAACGGTTTCGAGGTTTCGGTATTTGCCCGGCTGGAACCCGCTGGTAGCGATTATTTCCGGGGCCCGCGCTTCATGGCCTTCGGCCCGGATGGTCACTTGTACCTCTCTCTCGGCTTCGACCGGCGCGTCGTCATGTTGCCGGATCGCAATCATGATGGTCGCGCGGACGAGGTCGTACTAGTCAGCGACAAGCTGGATGCCCCACAGGGGCTCGTGTTTGCCAACGGAGACCTGTTGGTTGCCAACCAGAACGCCGTAGTACGCCTCGATCAGAAAGACGGACGCTGGCCAGCGACCTCGGCGACCACGCTGATTCCCAATCTTCCCACTGGGGGGCATACGCTGAAATCCCTCAGGCTGGGACCGGATGGCTACCTTTATTTGAACATTGGCTCCAGTTGCAATGCCTGCGTGGAAAGCGACCCTCTCCGCGCTACCATTTCAAGATATACGGTCGATGGCCGGCCGGCCGGTGCGGTGGCCTCCGTCGGAAGGCATCCCACTTCGCCGATCTGGGCAACCGGTTTGCGAAACAGCCAGGGGTTGGCCTGGCATCCGGAGACCGGCGAGATGTATGCCACCAACGATGGTTCTGACATGCGGACTGAAAAACGCGGTACACCAGCCAACGACGAGGTCCCGCCGGAACATCTCAACCAGATACGTTCCGGCCAGCATTATGGCTGGCCTGCCTGCTGGGGCAACCGTTTCGAGGACCCGGAGTTTTCAGGGTACGGGGGATGTTCGGGGATGACCTCCCCGGCGATCACCTTTCCGTCGCACTCCACCCCCATTGGCATCACTTTTCTCGACAAGACAGCCTTCCCGCCGGAATACCGTGGTGATGCCCTCGTCGCGCTGCACGGTTCCTGGAACCGGGCCGTGCCTTCCGGGTACAAGGTGGTCCGTGTCAGATTCGAACAGGGCAAGCCGGTGGGCGTTACCGATTTCGTCACGGGATGGCTGAAGGACGGCAAGGCCTGGGGGCGTCCTGTCGACGTGGCCAGCGGACCGGATGGCGCCATCTACGTGTCGGACGACCGTGCTGGTATGATTTACAGGATCACTTACCGAAAGGAACATTGATGAAACGCTGGATGACAAGTTTATCGGTCCTGCTGGCTCTGGCAGGACAGGGCAGCGCCCACGCGGAAGGATTGCCTGAGGCGCTGATCTATATCAGCCCGCATGAATATACCCACGAAGTGCGACTCGGTGTGCCACCCTATTTCTCGGGATGGGTGATGAAGGGGCCCGCTGTCGAGGCGGCTGCACGGGATGCGCTGGGGCCACTGTTTTCCAAGGTTGACCTGTGTGACGGCACCAGTGGTGCGGACGTGCTAGTGTGGGTCAAGCCTCAACTCACCTACAACCCCGGTGTGAAGCGTTACTACGCCAAGGTCAAGGCTCAGTTCCATCTCGGCAGCGGCAAGCAGGTAGGCGTATACAAGGCCATGGGCGAGCGCGAAGGTGCCATCGGCTCCGCATATGCGAATCAGCAGGTGCAGCAGGCGTTCGACGAAGCCATGCGTGACGTGGTTCGTCAGTTTACGGCGGATACGAGCGCGCAACAGGCGATTGCCGATGCGCGTGCTGCCAACCAGCCCAAGGCACCTTGCGCCCTGATCGGTGCCATTCCCAACCCTTAAGGAGTTTTCATGTTGCAACGTACGTTTTTGAGTATCGCCCTGCTGGCTGCGGGAATAGGCACGGCCCTTGCCGGAACCCCGGCGACGGTAGTCGGACTGAAGACGCCCGAGTCGGTTCTGGCTGCGCCGGACGGGCGTATTTACGTGTCCGAGATTGGCGAGTTCGGCAAGGATGGCGATGGCCAGATCAGCATTGTCGGCAAAGATGGTGCCTTGCATCCTTTTGCTACGGGGATGGATGATCCCAAGGGGCTGGCGTTCTTCGGCAATGTGCTCTATGTCGCGGATAAGACGCGGGTGCTCAAGGTCGGGATGGACGGCAAGTGGTCGGTGCTGGCCGGTGCCGATGCTTTCCCGGCGAAGCCGCAATTCCTCAACGACCTCGAAGCTGACACCCAGGGGAATCTCTACGTCTCTGACAGTGGCGACCTGAAGGGCAAGGGCGGAGCGATTTATCGTGTCGGTCGCAACGGTAAGGTTGCACTTTTGACCAATGGCGACAAGGACCCCAAGGTCCTGGCCCCCAATGGCCTGCTGATGGACGGTACGACCCACCTGCTGGAAGTGGACTTCGCTTCCGGCATTCTCTATCGCATCCAGTTACGCACCGGCGAAATGCAAAAGGTTGCCGAAGGTTTCGGCGGCGGGGACGGCATCGTGCGCGGTTCGGGTGGCTTGCTGTACGTGAGCGACTGGCAGAACGGCCGAGTCTTCAGCGTCAGCAAACAGGGAACTGTACGGTTGCTGAAGGACGGGTTCAAGGCTTCAGCGGATATCGGCATTTCTCGCGACAGCAAGTTCATTCTGGTGCCGGACATGAAGGCTGGCGAACTGGTGTGGCTGCCGGCGAACTGAGTGACGGCAAAAGATAAGGCCTCTCGCATGAGAGGCCTTTTTTATGGTGCACGGTTTTCCACCAAGGCGGCAGGGTCTCATGAGGCAGGAGGTTCATGAGGCGGGCTGGCTTGCCTGCGTTTGTGCTTGCGTGCTGGCCGGTGTTCTTCGGTTGCAGGAGCGGACTCATTGTTCAGGGCTTCCTGCTTCTGCTGCTGGATTTCCCGCATTTTCTCGCGGGCATCACGCATTTCATCACGGGTGATGGTGCCGTCACCGTCAATGTCGATCTGTTCGAAATGCCTGGCAACACCAGGCATGCTACGATCAGCCTCCGAACGTGAAATCGCACCATCGCCATTGCTGTCGGCACGATTCAGACGCTCCCGCATCCGTTCCCGCATCATCTGGCGCCTCGACTCGATCTGTTCCTGATCAGGGTATGCCTTGCCGCTGTCCTCGTTCAGTTCGCGGTGCATCCTGAACCGTTCTTCTGGTCCAATCTGTTGCTGCAGCCTCTGGCCATAAATCGACCCAGTATCTGTCCGCCCTTCGGGACCGGCGGCATAAGCCAGCAGGGGCAGGGCGACAAGACCGATGATCAGTACCGGCAGGGATGAAACATGCATGGATTAACCTCGTTTATGTCCTTGGTTACACAGGGAGGCACACTCATTCTATATGTCTCCCCCAGTAGGCCGTCAACGTCTTTCGGCGTCGTGCTTCTCATCATGGATGTCCCGGGAAACCTGGTTCAGGTCCTGATGCAGGTCGCGGCGTTCATCACGGGTCAGTTTGCCATCGGATTTGTACTCGCGTTCTTCACGACGGGCGCTGCGTTCTTCCTGGCGCAACTGCTTTGCTTCGCCGCGGGTGAGTTCGCCTGAGCGTACGCCCTGTTCAATGCGTTCCTGCTGATGATGCTGACGGGCGTTCACGCCCGGATCATGCGGCCGGTGTCCGCCACGCTCGCCGTGTTCCGCCAGTGCCGGTGCGGCCGCGAATACCAGTGCCAGTGCTGCGGTTGCGTGAAAAATTCTGTTCATGTTGCGTCCTCTCTTGGTTGTTGCGTTGTCATCACGTTGGATTGCCCTGGGTGGGCGTGCCTTGTGGAGTCAAGGTGTGGCCAGCTTAAAGGGCGGATGTAAACAGGCTATTGCGACAACCGGCGAAGTTGTAAATGAATGTAACAGTTGGTAAGCGTGTTGCGGATCAGAAGTAGACCTCGACGACCCCCTCGCTCCTGGCGATGCCCTTGATGATCTGTCCGGAGCGAGTCTTGACGGCGACGACCTGGCCGGACTTTGCATTGCCCATGGCGACGCCCTCGGAAGTCACGCGAAAACCGGAGCCTTGTGCGACCAGCTTGACGTTCTGGCCCTGCAGGATGATGTTGGCCGCCCGCAGCATTTCCGAGCGCAGGATTGCTCCGCTGGCGACCGGGCCGACCACCTGCTTGTCGACAGCCTGTTCGACGGAGGTGAGGGCGCTCCCGGCGAACTGGGTAATGTCGCGCATCTGCAATTGAATGTCTTCCGGTTGAACCGTCTGTCCTGCCGGGATGGGGCGGACAGTCACCAGGACGTTGTTGGCGACTTTGATATGGACTGGAACGTAGATGGACCAGGGTTCCGGCGCCAGGCAGCGAACACCGATGCTGCTGTTGCCCCACAACCGGTTACCGGCGGGCAGGAAGGGCTCCGGCTTGTCGCAGCGTGCAAGTTTGAGTCGAGGGTCGATGCGGCTGACGGTGACGGAGCGTTCCCCAGGCTGGCTGGCGAGTTTTTCCTGCACGAAGGCTTCGACGGCCGACTGGATGGCCGGCAGCGACTGCCACTCTGCACCGTGACCGGAAAGCGGTAACAGGGTCAGCGCAAGCAGCAGGCAAGCAGCCTTGACGGTTTTCATGGAAGGGTTAGCCGTTTCACCATAAAGTGGATAGAATCAGAACGCCTGTTCGATTTTAATTGAATTGCCTCCCTGTGAATATGGAACCGACCAATACCCCGATCGATATAGCCCGCCAAGCCCTGAAGCAGTTGGCGCTGCGCAAGATTCCGCCGACACCGGACAATTTCCGGCGCGTATATGACGAGATTTCTGGTGCCAGGTCCGAGGATGCTTCCATGGCTTTGGCGAAGGCGCTGGAAAAAGTGCTGCAGGACGCCGGCAGGCAACGTCCCAAGTTCCTGGCGACAGCCAAGCAGATATCGACTTTGTCGGAGCAGCAGGACTGGGCGGGTGTGGAAGCCCAGTTGCGAGGGTTGTTTCCGGCGACAGGCGTTTCCGCCAGCTGGTCGAACGTGGTGCGTAATCTGGTCCGGCAGCTGGAAGCCAGTCACAAGGGGCTGACGCCGAGCAAGAAGAAAGAAGGGCTGGAACGGGTACTGGTGAATTTCGAGAGTGATCCGGATCAGCTTGCGCAGAAGATCCAGGCGCTGGTGGCATCCTGGGGTAGCGGCGTGCAGGCGTCTGCGAATGAAACCGGACCGTCGGCAGCGAGCGAATCGCCAGTGGCGGTAGAGGCTGGAGAAGGCGCGGAGGCAGGACCGCTCGCCATGATGTGGCGCGATCTGCTGATCCGGACGCTGGAGCTGGGGTTGATGTCCCAGCTCAAGTACTTGCCGGAAGTCTCACGCCAGGCACAGGCGCTGCTCGATCAGGCGATTGCCTGCAAGACCGAAGGGGATGTCGTCAAGCTGGGTGAGGCGCTCAAGTCGTTCTGGTTTACCCTGGAAATGAGCAGCGACGCGCAGTACAAGGTTCATGAGGAATTAATGCACCTGCTGCGCCTGCTGGTGGACAACATGGGTGAACTCGTCGCGGATGACAAGTGGCTGTCCGGACAGACCGCCATCATACGCGACATCATTTCCAAGCCGCTGGATCTTGCCGTGCTGTACGACGCGGAAAGCAGCCTGAAGGAGCTCGTGTTCAAGCAGGGGCAGCTCAAGCATGGGCTGAGCGAGGCCAAAGGCACCCTGAAGCAGATGGCGGCGACCTTTATCCGGCGCTTGGCGGAGATTACGGAAAGTACCGGGGATTATCACCAGAAGATCGAGGGATACCAGCAGTTGCTAGGGTCCACCGAGGATATCGCGGAAATCAATGTCATTCTTGACAATCTGATGACCGATACCCGCGCCATGCAACTCGATGCCCTGCGTTCCCACGAGGAGTTGAAGGAGACTCAGCAGAAGGTGGCGGATGCCGAGCAGCGTATCCAGGAGCTGACGGCGGAGCTGGATCATATCAGTGAGATGGCGCATGAGGATTACCTGACCGGCGCACTCAACCGCCGCGGTATGGACGAGGCGCTGGAGCGCGAGTTCAGCCGTTCCGACCGGATGGGGACCAGCCTGTGCATCGCCATGATGGACATCGATCATTTCAAGAAACTCAACGATACGCTGGGGCATGACACCGGGGACGTGGCGCTGGCGCACCTGGCCAAGGTCACCAAGGGTACGCTGCGGCCAACCGATGTGCTGGCGCGCTTCGGTGGTGAGGAGTTCGTCATCATCCTCCCTGAAACCGAGCGGGAAGAGGCCGTGCAGGTCATGACCCGTGTCCAGCGTGAGTTGACGCGCCAGTTCTTCCTGCACAACAACGAGCGTGTGCTGATTACCTTTAGTGCCGGGGTTGCGCAGCGTTCGGCTGCCGAACCCTCCGATGCGGTGATGAAGCGTGCCGACGTGGCCTTGTATCAGGCCAAGCAGACCGGCCGTAACCGCGTGGTGGCGGCTGACTAGCCACGAACGATTTTTGCCGCCGGTAGCGGCAAGTCCTTGCCGCTACCATTTCCATTTTCTTCCTTGATTGCCCCGGAACCCCTTTAAAACGGCATTCCAGCCCTGTGGCACGCTTTCTGCTTGAGTTGACGCGAGATGGTCACTTTTTGAGCGAAACAGCATGTCCACCAGCATCGATAACGCATTTGCATTCCAGTCCAGGGTTCTGGCGCTGCGCGGCTACCGCCAGCAGATTCTGGCATCCAATATCGCCAATGCCGACACGCCGAACTACAAGGCGCGGGATATCGACTTTGCTTCCGCCTTGCGTCAGGCGCAGGGCGCGGCGGGCGGGGTGTCCCTGACCAAGACTTCTGCCGGGCATCTGGACGCCAAGGGGGCGGGTGCGCTGGCTGGCGCCAAGGTCATGTATCGCAGCGCCGTCCAGCCCAGCATCGACGGCAATACGGTCGACACCAATATCGAGCAGGCGCAATTCTCCGAAAACGCCCTGCAGTACATGTCCACGCTGCAATTCATCAACGGCGACATCCGTGACACGTTGCTCGCCCTAAAAGGTCAATAACCATGGCCCTGTTTAACGTCTTCGATATCGCCGGTTCCGCCATGACCGCGCAGTCCATGCGCCTCAATGTGACCGCCAGCAACATGGCTAACGCCGACAGCGTGACCAGTGCGGACGGGCAGCCATACCGTGCCAAGCAGGTCGTTTTCCAGGCCAAGCCGCTGAATGCCTCCATGGGTAACGGGGCCAACGGCGTGGTGGTGGCCAGGGTGATCGACGACCCGTCCCCGCTTAAGCTGGTATACGACCCCAAGAATCCTTTCGCCAACGCGCAGGGCTATGTCAACCGGCCCAACGTGAACGTGGTGGAAGAGATGACCAACATGATTTCGGCCTCCCGTTCCTATCAGGCGAACGTGGAGATGATGAATACCGCCAAGACCATGATCCAGCGCACGCTGGCGCTTGGTCAATAACCAAGGAGAAGTTGAATGGCTTCCGTATCAGGTGTGACCGGTTCCGGTTCGAATTCTTCTTCGTCTTTAAGTGCGACAGGCGTTCAGGCGACGGAAGATCGTTTCCTGAAGTTGCTGGTCACGCAGATGAAGAATCAGGATCCGCTGAACCCGCTGGATAACGCGCAGGTGACGTCCCAGATGGCTCAGTTGTCGACGGTGTCCGGGATCGAAAAGCTGAACGCCACGCTGCAGTCGTTCACCAAGTCCCAGGCCTTCCAGGCCGTGGGGATGATCGGGCACCAGGTGCTCGCTGACGGTTCGTCCGTTGGCTTGAAGGGTGGCGCAGGGGCTGCCGGTTTCGAGCTGTCGGGCGCTGCCGATAGTGTCAAGGTGGCGATCTACGACGCCAACGGTGCGCTGGTGCGCAGCATGGATCTGGGCAAGCAGAATCAGGGCGTCAGCGTGTTCCAGTGGGACGGCAAGACGGATGCCGGTACCGTGGCGCCGGATGGTGGCTACACCTTCACCGTGAAGGCGGCCCAGGGGAGTGTCAAGGTCGATGCGCAGGCGCTGGCGTTCGGCGCCGTGCAGAGCGTGCTGATGGATTCGGTGGGGCCCGCGCTGAGCGTGGCCGGTATGGGGCAGGTTGATTTGAGCCAGGTGCGTCAGATTATTTAAGGAGAAATGACATGGGTTTTCAGCAGGGGTTGAGTGGACTTAATACTTCGTCGAAGAATCTGGACGTGATCGGCAACAACATCGCCAACTCCAGTACGGTCGGCTTCAAGAGCGGCCAGGCGCAGTTTGCGGACGTGTTTGCAGCTTCGCTGCAGGGCGCGGGTTCCCTGCCGGTCGGCCTGGGTTCCAAGCTGGCGACTATCGTGCAGCAGTTCACCCAGGGCAACATCACGTCGACCAACAATCCGCTGGATATCGCCATCAACGGCGGCGGTTTCTTCCGCATGAGCGACCCGGCCGGTACGGTGAGCTACACGCGCAATGGGCAGTTCCAGTTCGACAAGAACGACAATATCGTCAACTCGCAGGGCTTGCGCCTGATGGGGTATTCGGCACTGAACGGGATCATTCAGACCGGTAACCCGGTGCCTCTCCAACTTGACCGTTCCGACCTGCAGCCGCTGGCGACCGGCGGTGCAACCAATGGCCCGGCAGGGGTGGTGGCCAAGCTGAACCTGGATTCCGGCGAGACGATCAAGCCGGTGGCCAGTTTCAATTTCGCCGATCCTTCGACCTATAACGAATCTTCCTCGATCGCCGTCTACGACAGTCTCGGGAATGCCCACACCTACACCATGTACTACCTCAAGACGGCCGCCAACACCTGGGACGTGGAGGCGACACTGACCAATACTGCCGGCGTGACGACGGCGGAAGGCTCTCTGGGGACCCTGAGCTTCAATACCAGCGGGGTGCTGACGACCGCAATGCCTCTGGCTGAGTCGATTCCTGCGGGGGACCTGGGGACGGGGGCTGCAGCGCTGTCTTTCAATGTCGATTATGCCGGTACGACCCAGTTCGGCGGCGGGTACAGCATCAATACCCTGCGTCAGGACGGCTATACGCTCGGCAAGCTGTCCGGCTTCACCGTGGGTGCGGATGGCCTGCTGGTCGGCCGCTACACCAACGGTCAATCGCGCGACCTGGGCAAGGTGATCCTGGCATCCTTCGCCAACCCGCAGGGGTTGAGCGCCATCGGCAATAACCAGTGGGTGCAGACTTCATCTTCCGGTCCGGAACTGATCTCCGCGCCGGGTTCTGATGGCCAGCACGGGGTGCTGCAGTCTTCCGCGGTCGAGGATTCCAACGTCGACCTGACGCAGGAACTGGTAAACATGATCACCGCACAGCGTGTGTATCAGGCCAACGCCCAGACCATCAAGACGCAGGACTCGGTGCTGCAGACGCTGGTGAACCTGCGCTAATTCCTGAACTGGACCGCTGAACCATGGATCGCCTCCTTTACATTGCGATGAACGGTGCCAAGCACAGCCTGTATCAACAGTCTGTGACGGCACAGAATCTCTCCAATGTCTCGACCACCGCCTACAAGGCGCAGAACAGCGCGTTCCGCGCATTGCCGGTCGTCGGGCCGGGGGCGCCGACCCGGACTTTCGTGGTCGATTCCACCCCCAACGCGGATTTGTCTTCCGGTGTGATGCGCTCCACCGGTCGTCCGCTGGACGTTGCGATTCAGGGGAATGGATGGATCGCCATCCAGGACAGCAAGGGGCAGGAGGCATACACCCGCAACGGCAGCCTGCAGGTCGGGATCGACGGCATGCTGGTGACCAGCAATGGTTTGCCGGTGATGGGGGATGGCGGCCCGATTGCGATCCCGAACGATTCTCAGGTCAGCATCGGCAAGGATGGTACGGTCTCCATCATTACCAACAACCAGTACAACGCCTCGACTTCCATCGCCCGCATCAAGCTGGTCAATCCGGCGGATACCGATATGGTGCGCGGCGACGACGGCCTGTTCCGCCAGAAGAACGGCCAGCCCGCGGCAGTAGATGCCTCGGTCAACCTCGCTTCCGGCGTGCTGGAGTCGAGTAACGTCAACAGCGTGGATGCGCTGATCAGCATCATCGATCAGTCCCGCTTTTTCGACATGCAGGTCAAGCTGATGCAGAAAGCCGACGAAAATGCCGGCCGTGCCGCTCAGGTCATGTCGCTCACCGCATAACCTCTAACAGGAAACCATCATGCTCAGATCACTGTGGATCGCCAAAACCGGGATGGAGTCGCAACAGACCAACATCGACGTCATCTCGCACAACCTGGCTAACGTCAGCACCAATGGCTTCAAGCGTTCGCGACCGGTATTCGAGGACCTCATCTACCAGACCTTGCGTCAGCCCGGTGCCCAAGCCTCGCAGCAAACCCAGGTTCCGTCGGGCCTGCAGATCGGCACCGGGGCACGTCCGGTGGCGACCGAGCGCATCCACATCCAGGGCAACCTGCAGCAGACCGGCAACAGCCTGGACCTGGCCATCCAGGGCACGGGTTTCTTCCAGGTGCAGCTGGCTGACGGGACGCTGGCCTACACCCGGGACGGCTCTTTCCAGGTCAACAGCGAAGGCACGCTGGTGACGGCCAACGGCGACATTCTGCAGCCGCAGGTGACCATTCCGATTGATGCGATCAGCGTCACCATCGCCAAGGACGGTACCGTGACCGTGACCCAGCCGGGCCCGACGACGGCGACCCAGGGTCCGATCCAGCTCACCAACTTCATCAATCCGGCCGGTCTGCAAAGCGTCGGCGATAACCTGTATATGGAAACCGTGGCGTCCGGCACACCCAACACCTCCAACCCCGGCATCAACGGTCTGGGGACGCTGCAACAGGGCTTCGTCGAAACTTCCAACGTCAACGTGGTGGAAGAACTGGTCAACATGATCCAGGCGCAGCGGGCTTATGAACTCAATTCGAAGTCCATCCAGGCTTCGGACCAGATGCTGCAGCGACTGGTGCAACTGTAAGGGGATGATCATGCTAGCTCGATTCCTGGTTCTGTCGATGGCCGCGTTGCTCGCCGGATGTAACACCGACCCGTCTACCAGCGTGGCCCAGCCGATGACTGTCCGGCCCAACGTCACGGCGCCGAAGGCTTATCGCGACGGGGCCATCTTCCAGGCCAGCGACAGCCGTCCGTTGTTCGAGGATCGTCGGGCACGTTTTGTCGGCGACACCCTGACGATCAACCTGGCGGAAAAGACTGCGGCTACCAAGAGCACGACCGAAAGCATGAGCCGCAAGGGGTCTGCGACCGTGTCCATCCCGACGCCGACGGTGCTGGGTTTCACGCCCAACCCACTGCCGTTCACCGTTCCCGGGACCAGCCAGGGCGCCAATCTGGATACCAGCGTCAACGGTTCCTCTTCGCTCAAGTTCGACAACAAGGACAGCGACGCCAACAGCAACAACTTCACCGGCACGATCACCGTGACCGTGATCGAAGTGTTGCCTAACGGCAATCTGGTGGTCAGCGGCGAGAAGCAGGTGGCGATCAACCAGCAGACCGAATTCATCCGGATCTCCGGCGTGGTCAATCCGATCAACATCAACTCGGCGAATGCCGTCAGCTCGACACAGCTGGCTGATGCCCGCGTCGAATCGAAGAGCAAGCAGAGCATCGATACTTCGCAGATGATCAGCATGCTGTCCCGTTTCTTCGTCGCACTGTTGCCTTTCTAGGAGCGCTGACATGAAAGCCCGTTTTCAACTTCTGGCCTGTCTGCTGGCAGCCCTTCTGGCGATGCCGGCCCATGCGGATCGCATCAAGGAACTGGCTTCGATTCAGGGGGTACGTAACAACCAGCTGGTCGGCTACGGTGTCGTCGTCGGTCTGGATGGTACCGGTGACCAGACTACGCAAACGCCGTTCACGGTACAGAGCATCCTTAGCATGTTGCGCAACATGGGTGTCAACCTGCCTCCCGGTACCAACCTGCAACTGAAAAACGTGGCAGCCGTCATGCTGACCGCCAACCTGCCGCCGTTCGCCAAGAGCGGTCAGACATTGGATGTGACCGTGTCCTCCATGGGGAATGCCAAGAGCCTGCGCGGCGGTACGCTGCTGATGTCGCCACTGAAGGGGGCCGATGGTCAGATCTACGCCATGGCGCAGGGTAACGTGCTGGTCGGTGGCGTCGGCGCTTCCTCCGGTGGTTCCAGCGTGCAGGTCAATCATCTCGGCGTCGGTCGTGTTCCGGGCGGCGCCACGGTCGAGCGCGCTGTGACGACCGATGTCGGTCAGGGCGAATTCGTGAACCTCGAACTCAACCAGACGGATTTCACCACGGCGACCCGCATGGTGGAGACCATCAACCGCAACTTCGGTGCCGGTACCGCCGTGGCGCTCGATGGCCGCATGGTGCGCGTGAACGCGCCGCTGGACAACAACCAGCGTATCGCCTTTATCTCGCGCATGGAAAACCTGTCGGTCAGCCCCGGCGAAGACATCGCCCGCATCATCATGAACGCCCGCACCGGCTCTATCGTCATGAACAAGGAAGTACGTCTGGAAACCGTGGCAGTTGCGCATGGCAACCTGTCCGTGGTGATCAGCAGCGAGCCGCTGGTGAGCCAGCCCAATGCGTTGTCGCAAGGCCAGACAGTAACCGGTGAACAATCGCAGATCGAAATCAAGGAAAAGAAGGGTGAACTGGTCATGCTCAAGGCTGGCGTGTCGCTGGGCGAAGTGGTCAAGGCCCTGAACGCTGTCGGCGCATCGCCGCAAGACCTGTTGTCCATTCTGCAGGCGATGAAGTCCGCAGGCGCCCTGAAGGCGGATCTGGAGATTATCTGATGTTCACTACGGCGACTGACGGCCTCGCACTCAACCCGCAAGGGCTGGATGCGCTGCGCCTGCAGGCCCGCCAGGAAGGCGGCAAGGAATCTGTCCGTGCCGCCGCCCAGCAATTCGAATCGTATTTCACGCAGATGATGCTGCAGGCCATGCGCAAGACCCTGTCTGAAGACGGCCCGTTCGACAGCCAAGAAACCAAGGCTTTCGGCGACATGTTCGACCAGCAGGTGGCGCAGTCGATCTCCAGGAGCAAGGGGATCGGTCTTGCGGATATGCTGGAAGCCCAAATCCGGCAATCGCTGGATAAGACGCCGGGCATTCACCCGCAGCCGCGTCCTTATGATATTCCGATGACACACCGTCCTGGGGTGACAGGGGCATCCGATTCGGCCGTTGCCGTGACACCGGCGCAGGCTACCACTGCGGACGGACTGCATTCCGGCAATTTCGTGAAAACCTTGTGGCCGCATGCGGCAGAGGCCGCCAGAGCGATGGGCGTTTCTCCGCACGTCATCCTGGCCCAGGCTGCGCTGGAAACCGGTTGGGGCAAGCATACCCTGAAAGCGGCGGACGGCAGTTCCAGCAACAACCTGTTCAATATCAAGGCGGGCGAAGGCTGGCAGGGCAAGACCGTGTCCCGGGAAGTGACCGAGTTTTACAACGGTCGGCAGGTGAAATCGACGGAAACGTTCCGTGCGTACGATACCCCTGCTGAGGCGTTTGCGGATTACGCCAAATTGATGACGGAGAATCCCCGCTATTCAGGCGCGCTGAACCAGGATGCGGAGGGTTTCGTCCGTGGTCTGAAACAGGGGGGGTACGCAACGGATCCCGCCTACGGCGACAAGCTGCGCCGGGTCATCTCCAGTGCGGCTTTGCGTGCGGACCTGATGAGTTAAGTTTGGCCCGTTTTTGCCGATAAATAGAACATGATGAAGGGTCGACAGAAATGAGTATTTTTTCCACCGGAGCTTCCGCGTTGTATTCGGCGCAGCTGGCGATTGCCACGACCGGCCACAACATTGCGAACGCCAATACCACCGGGTATCGCCGTCAGGAGGTCGTCTTCGGGACGCAGACGCCCGTGCAGACCGGCAGCGGCTTTATCGGCCAGGGTGCGACGGTGGAAACGGTGCGTCGTGTCTACAGCGATTTCCTGGAACGTCAGGTCACCCAGAACGAGGCCAGTGCCGGGTACCTTGACCGTTACCAGCAGGGCATGAACCAGATCGATAGCATACTGGGCGACCGCAGCCTCGGTTTTTCGAACACCGCGCAGAGCTTTTTCTCGGCATTGAACGACCTGTCCAACAATCCGACTTCGATTCCTTCCAGGCAAGCGGTGCTCGGGGCGGCCGAGAATCTGACCAGCAACCTTTCCAGCGTCGGGACATATCTGCAATCATTGCAGGATGGGATCAACGTGGAGATCGACTCCATGGTGGGCAGGGTCAACACGTATGCAAAAAACATTTTTGATCTGAACAACAAGATCTCCGCCATCCAGACCGCTTCCGGTCAACCTCCGAATGACCTGCTCGATCAGCGTGACCAGATGGTGTCCGAACTGAATCAACTGGTCGGGGTGCAGGTACTCAAGGACAGCAATACCGGTGCGTTCAGTGTTTTTATCGGCAAGGGGTACCAGTTGGTGGGGCCCGCCGGCATCAGCCCGTTGAAGGCGGATTATTCCAAAGAAGATCCACGGCGCATGGAAGTGACGGTCGGCAGCAGCGGCGTTCAGCTCTCCGGAAACACCGGCGCCTTTGGCGGAGAACTAGGAGGGCTGCTGGATTTTCGCACCGAGGTGCTGGACCAGGCCCAGAATTCTCTCGGGCGTGTTGCGACGGTGCTGGCACAGAGTTTCAATGACCAGCACAAGCTTGGGACCGACCTGAACGGGAATCCGGGCGGCAATTTCTTCATTGCGCCATCCCCTACGGTTTATTCCAGGACAACGAATGCCGGAAACGCGGTCATCGGGGCAACGATCACGAATGCCTCGGCCCTGACGCTCAGTGATTACCGCTTGACCTTCAATGGTCCCGACTACACGCTGGTCAGGAAATCGGATGGGGTGACGACGCCGATTACCGCGGCCCAGATGGCGGCCGGGTACTCTGTAGATGGCATGTCCATCAGCCTTGGCAGCGGTGTTCCGACGGCGGGGGATTCCTTCCTGATCCGTCCGACGGTCAACGGTTCCACCAGCATCGGGGTGAACATCCTGAATCCGGAACAGATCGCAGCGGCCTCCCCGGTTGTGGCAAGCGCTGCGACAGCTAACACAGGCGGGGCGCAACTCATTCAGCCGACCGTCAACAGCCTGAACGCGAACCTGACCAGTACGGTGACGATTACGTTCAATTCACCGGTGCCGGGTCCCCAGACTTTTGACGTGTCAGGTCCAGGGACGGGTAATCCGACCAATGTGCCATTCACTTCGGGCGGCAACATCAGCTATAACGGTTGGACATTCGCGGTGGTCGGCACCCCGGCCGCTGGCGATACGTTCACCATTTCCGCCAATACCAACGGGGTGCTGGATAACCGCAATGCGATTGCCCTGGCAGCCTTGCAAACCAACAGTACGCTGGTCGGGGGAGTGGCTACGCTGGAAGGTGCTTATTCCAGCATGGTGGGTTCGATCGGCAACAAAGCCAGCGAAGTGAAGGTGAACCAGAAGGCGCAGGCCAACCTGCTGGACCAGACCCGTCAGATCCAGCAGTCGGCCTCCGGGGTCAACCTGGATGAAGAAGCGGCCAGCCTGATCCGTTACCAGCAGGTTTATCAGGCAGCCGCCAAGGTTTTGCAGACGGCGAGCACCATGTTCGATACCTTGCTGAACATCTAATGAACGAACGCTAGGGTTCTCATATGCGCATCAGTACATCCCAATACTACACCTCCAATCTGGCGGCCATGCAGAACAAGCAGGCCGAGTTGCTCAATGTCCAGCAGCAGATGGCAACCGGCCGACGCATCGTCAACCCTTCCGACGACCCGGTCGGTGCGGTGCGTGCGCTTGAAAATGCCCGTGGCGTGGCACTGTCGAATAACAATCTCGAAAATATCAACAAGGCCGATATCCAGAACAAGACCGAGTCGACGGTGCTGGATGCCATCCGCAAGGTGGTGGACACCGCACGCAGCACCGCCATCGGTGCGACCGGCAACCCCAGTACGCAGGAACGCGAAAGCTTCGCCAATTTCCTCGAACAGATGTATACCGACCTCCATGGTTATGCGAATACCACCGATGCGCAGGGGAATTACATCTTCGCCGGCTTCAAGGGGACGACCGTTCCGTTCCAGCAAGTGACGGGCGCGGCCAATTATCAGGGCGATAACGCCAAGCGTTATGTGGCGATCAGCAGCGGCAGGCAGATCCAGGTGAGCGATCCCGGCAGTGACGTGTTTAGCACCGGGACGGCCAATGACCCATTTGCCGTCATCTCGCAACTGGTGACGGATTTAAGGAACCCCGGCCTGACTGGGGCTTCGTTCGATGCCCAGGTGACCACTGCGGTCAACGGGTTGAGCAACGCTTATGACCGGATCGTGAACATCAGCGATCACGTTGCCGTGCGTTCCCAGGAACTGCAAATCGCCAAGGAAGCAGAAACGCAGTACAAGAACCAGTATCAGAACGAAGTCGACCGTGTCGAAAAGGTGGATACCTACAAGGCGGCTGTCGAGCTGCAGTTGCTCCAGACCGCCCTGGAAGCAACCCAGAAAGCCTTCATGAATGCTTCGCAGCTGTCGCTGTTCAAGCTGCTGTAAATTCGTTTCAACGGGCCTCTCATGAGTAAATACAAGTCAGTGCTGGTGACCGGCGCAGATGGATTCATCGGGTCACATCTGACGGAAAAGCTGGTGCGCATGGGGTACAAGGTCCGTGCCATGGTGCAGTACAACTCCTTCAATTCCTGGGGCTGGCTCGAAAACGCCCCGCAGGAGATTCGCAAGGAACTGGATGTTTTTTCCGGGGACGTTCGCGACCCGCATGGCACCAAGACTGCGATGCAGGGCTGCGATGCGGTACTCCATCTGGCCGCGCTGATCGCCATCCCGTATTCCTATCATTCGCCCGACGCTTATGTGGACACCAATATCAAGGGCACGCTCAATGTTCTGCAGGCGGCGCGCGAGCTTGGTCTGGGCAAGATCATCCACACCTCCACCAGCGAGGTCTATGGAACGGCGCGGTATGTCCCCATCGATGAGGCGCATCCCTTGCAGGGACAGTCGCCGTATTCCGCTACCAAGATCGGTGCGGACCAGATGGCCTTGTCTTTCCACGCGTCATTCGGCCTGCCGGTCGGCGTGATCCGGCCCTTCAATACCTATGGCCCGAGGCAGTCGGCGCGTGCCGTCATCCCGACCATCATTACGCAGCTCCTGAGCGGGCAGCGTTCGATCAAGCTCGGATCGGTGCATCCCACGCGGGATTTCAACTACGTCGCCGACACTGTGGATGGCTTCATCGCCATGCTGGAGCATGATGCGGCCGTTGGTCAGGTCATCAACATCGGCAGCAACTTCGAGGTTTCGATCGGGCAGACGGCCAGAACGATCGCTGAAGTCATCGGGGTCGACCTCGAGATTCAAACGGACGAACAGCGCCTGCGACCGGAAAACAGCGAGGTGGAACGGCTCTGGGCAGATAATAAGAGGGCCGCAACCTTGCTGGGATGGTCGCCTGCCTACGGCGGGGGGGACGGTTTCAGGCGCGGTATCGCAGAAACGGTCGAATGGTTCCGCCACCCGGCCCACATGGCCGGCTACAAACCGGATCTTTACAACCTGTGACGACCGCCATGACGCCATCTCCCGTCGTCGGGCGGATACTGGACGCCCTCCGCGAGGTGGTGGGTGCGCAGCCCGTCGGATTGCATGAACCGAATTTTTCCGGCAACGAGTGGGCCTACCTGAAAGATTGTCTGGATTCCACTTTCGTTTCTTCCGTCGGCCGTTATGTCGATCGCTTCGAAGCCGATCTGGCCGCTTTTACCGGGTCCGGCCATGCCGTCGCGGTCGTCAACGGGACGGCCGCCTTGCATATCGCCCTGAAGCTTGCCGGCGTCGAACCCGGGGATGAAGTGTTGATCCCCGCGCTGACGTTCGTCGCCACCGCCAACGCGGTTGCCTATTGCGGTGCGACTCCGCACCTGGTCGATAGCGAAGAGAACACGCTGGGGATGGACCCGCAGGCTTTGCGTGGCTACCTGAGAGACATGACGGAGATGCGGGGCGGGGTGTGCGTCAACCGCGAGACAGGGCGGGTCATCCGGGCGATGGTGCCCATGCACACTTTCGGGCATCCCGTCGACATGGACGGCATCCTGGCTTTGTCGCGAGACTTCCGCATCGCCGTGGTCGAGGACGCCACGGAGTCGCTGGGGAGCACGATCCAGGGTCGTCATGCCGGGACCTTCGGGCGCATGGGGGTGCTGAGCTTCAATGGCAACAAGGTGATTACCACGGGCGGCGGCGGCGCGATCCTGACCGATGACGCGGCATTGGCCCGGCATGCCAAGCACCTGACCACGACCGCCAAAGTCCCGCACCGCTGGGCTTATTTCCACGATGAGATCGGCTATAACTACCGCATGCCCAACATCAATGCTGCGCTCGGCTGTGCGCAGTTGGAACAGTTGCCAGGCTTTATCGCATCCAAACGCAGCCTGTTCGCGCGTTACCGAGCCGCATTTTCCGGGATTTCCCAAGCCCGCATTTTTGAGGAACCGGCCGGCTCCCAGAGCAATTACTGGTTGCAAACCCTGGTGCTGGACGAGGCGAATTCCGGATTGCGCGACGAATTGCTGCAGTCCACCAACGATGCCGGCCTGATGACGCGCCCGATCTGGGAACTGATGAGCCGTCTGCCGCCGTATCAGGCCTGTCCGCGGATGCCGTTGCCGGTGGCCGAGTCGCTCGTCCGCAGGGTGGTCAACCTGCCCAGCAGCGTGGCATTGGCCACCGATTGATGCAACATTCCCCAGGACAGCAACTGACACTGGCTGAGGCCGTGAGCGCCTTCGAAAATTTGCCGCCTGCGCTGCAGATCGCCTCGCTGCATCCGGGTATGGTGCAAGTGGATGCCAATCGTGATTTATCCCTGACGCCGGTCTACTGGCGCTACGCGGACGGCCCCCGGCAATGGCTTCATTCGTTCCATCTGGGAACGGCGCCGGGCTTGACCGTTCTGGACGTGCAATCCGCCTATGGCTATGGCGGGCCGCTCGCCAATACAAACGATCCCGGCTTCGTCCGGGACGCGCACGCGGCATTCACCTGCTGGGCAAAAGCACAGGGTGTCGTGGCGGAGTTCATCCGGTTGCATCCTATGCTTCAGCAGCAGCAATGGTATATGGGGCAGTTGTCCCATAACCGGGACACGGTCTATGTCGATCTCGATCAGGATCTGTTCGAGCAATACCAGGTCAGGCGCAGAACGGATGTCCGGCGCTTCATGGAGAGCGGCCTGCGCGCAGAGCGTGTGGCGCCGGATGTCATGTACGCGGAATTTCCGAGCATTTACCAATCCAACATGGATCAGGTCGGGGCCGATGCCAGCTATTATTTTTCTGCCCGTTACTTTGAAGCCCTTTTTCATTCTGCATGGGTGGACAACTGGCTGATCTACGCCAATCACCAGGCGGTAGCCGGGGCAGTGTTCCTCAAATCCGAGCAGGCCAGAATCGCCGAATATCATCTGAGCGCCAGGCTGGCGGAATTCGAGCATTTCAAGTCGACCCCGGGACTGATTCATCTTGCGGCATCGTATTACCAGTCTGCCGGCTACCACGCCTTTTACCTCGGTGGAGGCCGCAGCCGTGACCCCGGGGATAGCCTGCTGTTTTTCAAAAAGGGATTTTCACGGATGACACGGCCTTATTTCATCGGCACCGAGATTCTGGATCCGGAACAATACCGGGCGCTGGAAATGCAGTATCCCGAAAAAGCGCGGAGTGGCCGCGTGCTTTTCTACAAGGATTGATCTGTCATGTACAACGAGGTGTGGGAAGGCATTTTCAGCAGCCGGGCCTGGGGGCGCTACCCGGCCGAGGATGCCGTACGTTTTGTCGCCAGGGAGTTGCAGTCGGTGCCGGACCGGTCCAGGGTGAAAGCCCTGGAGTTGGGCTGCGGCCCTGGTGCCAATCTCTGGTTGTTGGCGAACGAAGGGGTTCGTTTCGACGCGATCGACGGCTCGGCCTCGGCGGTCGGGCAGGCCATCGCCCGGCTGGATCAGGAGCAGGCCGGTTGGCAGGGGCGCGTGGTCGTCGGAGATTTCTGCCGTTTGCCCGATGATTTCCGCGGCTATGATTTCGTTCTGGATTCCGAAGCGTTATATTGTAACGACTTCGACGAAAGTGCCCGGCTGATCCGCGATATCTACGACCGGCTGTTGCCCGGCGGGGCGTTCTGGTCGCGAACTTTCGCCCCGGGTGTCTGGGGGGTGGAAACCGGTAAGCGCATCGGACGCAATTACTGGCTCGCCGATGCCGGCCCGCTGGAAGGGAAAGGTCCGGCGCGGATCACCGCGCTCGAGGAGATTCCCGAACTCTACGGGGACGGGTGGGAATCCATCCGGGTCGGGGAGATCACGCGGCATGACGGGGATCCGCAACAAACGATACGCGAATGGATCATCGTGGCCCGTAAGCCGCGCAAATAACAAGGAAAAAACCGTGACGTATATCATCGCTGAAGCCGGGGTGAACCATAACGGAAGCTTCGACCGTGCCATGGAACTCTGCAGGGTAGCCAGGGAAGCAGGCTGCGATGCCGTGAAGTTCCAGACTTTCCGGACCGAGGATGTCGTGACCATTTCGGCGCCGAAGGCCGATTATCAGGCCAAGCTGACGGGGGGCGGCTCCCAGATCGACATGATCCGCGCCCTCGAGCTCCCTTGGGATGCCTTCGTCGCGTTGCATCGTGAATGCCAACGGCTGGGCATTACCTTTTTGTCGACCGCGTTTGATCATCAATCGCTGGCCAACCTGGATGCGCTCGGCGTCGGCCTGCACAAGATCCCGTCCGGCGAAATCACCAACCTGCCTTATCTTCGTGCCGTGGGACGTTGCGGAAAACCGGTGGTCTTGTCGACGGGCATGGCGAGACTCGGAGAAATCGAGGCGGCCGTGGAAGTTCTGGAATCTGTCGGTGTGCCGAGGGACCGCATCACCGTGCTGCACTGCAATACTGAATACCCTACACCGATGGCAGACGTCAATTTGCGAGCGATGGCGACCATCCGGGATGCCCTGGGGGTGGCGGTCGGCTACTCCGATCACACGCAGGGGATAGAAGTCCCGATCGCGGCTGTGGCGCTCGGTGCGACCGTCATCGAAAAACATTTTACGCTGGACTGCACCCTGCCGGGGCCAGACCACAAGGCCAGCCTGGAGCCGGATCAACTCGCCGCGATGGTTGCTGCAATCCGTAACATCGAGTGTGCGCTGGGCAGCCCCATCAAGCGTCCAAGCCCGAGCGAGGCGAAAAACATTCCGATCGCCCGTCGGTCGCTCGTGGCCGCCACGGCGATCCGTGCCGGGGAAGTCTTTTCAGAAGCCAATCTGGCGGCCAAGCGCCCCGGCAACGGCCTGTCGCCGATGCGATGGGACGAGGTGCTGGGACGCAAGGCGCCGCGTGATTTTGCCGTCGACGAGATGATCGAGCTATGACTCGCAAAGTCTGTGTCGTGACCGGGACGCGTGCCGATTACGGATGCCTGCGCTGGCTGATGGAGGGAATCCGCCAGGCCGATGGGCTTGAGCTGCAGATCATCGCGACCGGAATGCACCTTTCGCCTGAGTTCGGGCTGACCTACCGCGAAATCGAAAACGATGGTTTTCTGATCCACCGCAAGGTGGAAATGCTTTTGAGTTCCGACACCCCCAGCGGGATCGCCAAGTCGATGGGGCTTGGCATGATCGGGTTTGCCGATGCCCTCGAACAACTGGCCCCTGACCTGATAGTGGTGCTGGGGGACCGTTTTGAAATCTTTGCCGCTGCCGCTGCCGCCATGACGGCACGCATCCCGCTGGTACATCTGCATGGCGGCGAGACGACGGAAGGGGCCATCGACGAAGCGATCCGCCACGCGATCACCAAGATGGCACATTTGCATTGCGTGGCCGCGGAGGACTACCGGAGACGGGTCATTCAGCTGGGGGAATTGCCGGATCGCGTCTTCCTGGTCGGCGGGTTGGGGGTGGATGCGATCAAGCGCGTCCCCTTGCTCGACAAGGAAGCGCTCGAGGCTGCGCTGGACTTCAAGTTTGGTCCCAGAAACCTGCTGGTGACTTTCCATCCGGTGACGCTGGAACAATCGACTGCCGGCGAACAACTGGCGGAGTTGCTGCAGGCACTGGAATCGCTGGAGGATACGCATCTCATCTTTACCATGCCGAATGCCGACACCGACGGTCGTGTCCTGATCGGCATGATCGAAGATTTCGTCAAACGCCACCCCCGTGCGCGCGCCTACCCGTCATTGGGTCAAGTGCGCTATCTTTCCTGCCTGCAGTTCGTGGATGCGGTGGTGGGCAATTCGTCCAGCGGGCTGGCCGAGGTCCCCAGTTTCCGCAAGGGGACCATCAATATCGGTGATCGCCAGCGCGGACGCCTGAAGGCCGCGAGCGTGATCGATTGTGCTCCGGAACGTCAAGCGATCCAGCAGGCCTTGAAGACGCTGTATTCTCACGAATTCCAGTCCGCGTTGCCCGGTACCCGCAACCCCTACGGTGAGGGTGGTGCGAGCGAGAAAATCATTAAAATATTGCAGGAATATCCACTGGGCGACCTGCTGAAAAAGCCTTTCTACAATCTTCCCGGCTGAACGAAACAGACTCCCATGAGAAATGTGGCGACATCATGAGCAAACAGGCGAAATCTCCCGTTGCGGAACCTTGGCGCAAGACACTGCTGACTTCCGACGCGACTTTGCAGCAGGCCATCATGAGCCTGGATGCCTCGGCCATGCAGATCGTCATGATCGTCGGGGCGGAAGGGGAATTGATCGGCACCCTGACCGATGGCGACATCCGGCGGGGGTTGCTGCGTGGCCTGGAAATGCACAGCCCGGTCGATACCATCATCCATCGTGAACCGCTGGTCGTTCCGCCTGATCTGGACCGCGACATGGTGTTGTCGTTGATGCAGGCCAACAAGGTACGGCAGTTGCCGGTAGTGGACAATCATCGGAAGGTAGTTGGCCTGCATGTCTGGGACGATCTGCTGATGCCGGCACAGCGCCCCAATACCATGGTCATCATGGCCGGCGGGCAGGGGATGCGTCTGCGTCCTTATACCGAGCGTTGCCCCAAGCCGATGCTGCCGGTAGGCGGGAAGCCGATGCTGGAGCACATCATCGAACGCGCCCGCGCGGAGGGGTTTCAGCACTTCATCATCGCCGTGCATTACCTGGGACACATGATCGAGGAATACTTCGGCAACGGTAGCCGGTGGCAAGTCAGGATCGAGTACCTGCACGAAGACGCTCCGCTGGGCACGGCGGGTGCGCTGTCACTGATGAACCCGCGTCCGGAGTTGCCGCTGGTGGTGACTAACGGTGACGTGCTGACCGATATCCATTACGGCGAACTGCTGGATTTCCACGCCCACCACCGGGCAGTCGCGACCATGGCGGTCCGCTTGCATGAGTGGCAGCACCCGTTCGGGGTAGTCCGCACGAGTGGGGTTGATATTGTCGGTTTCGAGGAAAAGCCGGTCATCAAGAGCCACATCAACGCGGGTGTCTATGCGTTGGATCCGACAGTTCTCGACCACATGCGGCACCAGCATCGCTGCGACATGCCTACGTTGTTCACGATGCTCAAGGAACAAGGCCTGCGTACCGTTGTTTATCCGATGCATGAGCCCTGGCTGGATGTCGGCCGGGTCGACGATTATGCCTTTGCCAACCAGGAGGCCGGGGGATGACCGTGAAGCGTGTTCTCATCGTTGGCCTCGGCAGTATCGGCAAGCGCCATGCCCGCGTTGTACGGCAATTGCTGCCGCAATGCGAAATCATCGCCCTGCGCCACCGTGGCTGTAGCGGCGATCCTGAGCCGGGCATCGATCACTGCGTGACCGAGATCAACGCGGCACTGGCGCTTAAACCCGATGTGGCCGTGATCGCCAATCCGGCCAGTCACCACGTCGAGGCAGCCTTGCCGCTGGCCCGGTCTGGAGTGCATCTCCTCGTGGAGAAGCCCATCTCCAACATGGCAGCAAACGTGCCCGAACTGATCAAGACCTGCCGGGCACAGGGGGTGACGCTGATGACGGCCTATAACATGCGTTTCCTGCCTTCCCTGCAGCGTTTCCGCCAGCATGTTCGCGAGTTGCGGGTCGGTCGGGTGTTGTCTGTGCGTGCGGAAGTCGGCCAGTTTCTTCCGGGGTGGCGAGCCGGCTCAGACTACCGGCAGGATGTATCCGCCCAAGCCAGGCTCGGCGGGGGCGCGTTGCTCGAGTTGAGCCACGAGATCGATTACCTGCGCTGGATTTTCGGGGAAATCGATTGGGTCAGCGCCGCCATGCTCCGGCAGAGCGCGCTCGAAATTGATGTGGAAGACACGGTCCACCTGATTCTGGGCTTCCATCCCGACCCGGCGCGTGGGGCGCCGGTGGCATCCGTCGACATCGACTTTATCCGGCACGATACGACCCGCGGATGCACCGTCATCGGCGAAAAGGGGTCGTTGCGGTGGAATGCGATGGAAAGCAAGGTAGAAGTATTCGAGGCCGGTGGCAGTCAATGGACCACGCTCGATCATTGTCCGGTACAGCGAGATGACAGTTACCTGGGGGAGTGGCGCCATTTCCTGGAGTGTGTCGAAACCGGCACCCGGCCCGCGATCAGCGGGGATGACGGGCTTGCCGTCCTGCACGTCATCGAAGCGGTGCGAGCCGCTTCTTCTTCCGGCCAGCGCATGCAGGTAGAAACCACATGAAGATCGTAGCCCTGATTTGTGCCCGTGGCGGATCGAAAGGCCTGCCGGGCAAGAATATCCGTCCTTTGGGCGGAGTCCCGCTCATCGTACATTCGATCCGGCAGGCCCAGGCCGTCCCCCGGATCGGTCGCGTGATCGTTTCGACCGATGCCGAGGAAATCGCTGCAGTGGCGCGCGAGGCCGGCGCTGAGGTGCCTTTCATGCGGCCGGCTGAACTGGCGCAGGATAACAGCCCGGAACGGGCTGTGTGGCGTCACGCGCTGGAATACCTGAAGTCTGTCGACGGCGCTTATCCGGACGTGCTGATCGTGGTTCCGGCCACGGCTCCGCTGCGCACGCCGCAGGATCTGGAACGTTGCCTGGAGGCCTTCGATCAGGGAGGTGCCGATACTGTCATTACCGTCTCCGACCCGCATCGCAACCCGTATTTCAATATGGTGAAGGCCTTGCCGGACGGCACCGTCGACATCGTGATCCCGCCTGCCGAAACCAAGTTCACCCGCAGGCAGGATGCCCCGCAAGTATTTGATGTGACCACGGTGGCCTATGTGACGCGCCCCGAATTCGTGATGGCGACGGACAATATCTTTTCAGGGCGGGTAAAGGCCGTGAACATCCCGGTGGAGCGTGCGATCGACATCGATACGCTGCTCGATTTCAGGATCGCGGAATGCCTGCTGGACTATTTCGAGGAAAACAAATGAGCGTGCTCAAGGATAAAGTCGTTGTCATCACCGGTGGCGGCGGGTTGCTTGGCAGGAATTTCAGCCGTGCCGTGGCTGCGCAGGGGGGCGTTGCTGTCATTGCTGATCTGAACATGGAAGCGGCACTTGCCGTCGAGCAGTCTATTAACAAGGATTTTTCTGGTCACGCGCTGGCTGCCGAACTTGATATTACGGACAAGGATTCAATCGATCGCCTGATACAACTCCTTGAGCAACGGTATGGGAAAATCGATGCGGTCGTGAACAATGCTTATCCGAGAAACAAGAATTTCGGCCGGAAGTTTGAAGACATCGAATATCAGGACCTGTGCGAGAACCTGAACCTGCATCTGGCCGGATACCTGCTGGTTTCACAGCGCTTCGCACGCCATTTCGAATCCCATGGCAACGGCAACATAATTAACATGGCGTCGGTATACGGATGCATCGCTCCTCGTTTCGATATCTACAAGGGGACATCGATGACTAATCCACTTGAATACGCAGCAATCAAGTCTGGAATTATTCACTCTACGCACTATCTTGCCCAATATCTCAAAGGCAAAGGGATCCGGGTAAACTGCCTCAGTCCCGGAGGCATACTGGACCGGCAGCCCGAGCCATTCCTTCGAGCCTACCGTGAATATTGCAATGATAAAGGCATGCTGGATCCCGAGGATGTTTGTGGCACACTGGTTTTTCTGCTTTCAGATGCATCGAAGTATATGACTGGGCAGAATTTGATCGTGGATGATGGTTTCACGCTCTAGCATATCAAGTTCAGGTATCCGTTGGATACGCGATAAGTCTTAGAAGAAAGGCCCCACATGACGCCATTACAGCAGGCATATCTCAACAAGATCCGCGCAACGGCGGAGGCTAATGCAGAATTCTTTGCCCTGAATATGCCCCAGCACAGGAGGATGCTGGACGAAGCGCCCACGGCTTCGGTGGATATTTCCGATCAGGGCGATTTGGTCGTGCGCTATGCCAATGGGGAATCACGCAGAATCGCAACAGATATTCTGGATATGGAGAAGCGGATCGAACAGTTTGCCGACCTGTCGGACCGCCCGCAGATCCTGGCCTTCCACAAGTTGCGTCACTTCGTGGAGAAGCCCAGCCACGGACGTCTGGAAGACATCCATTATTCCAATCTGGATGCCGAGTATCCGAATCGGGTGACGCGTCATTTCGCCAAGTATTACCCGGATGACAACGGCCTGCACCGCTATCCGATGTTTGGGGGCGAGAAGGAAATTTCATTGCTCATCGTGTTCGGAAGCCGGCTCGGCTGGCATTTGCCCAGGCTTCTTGCCGAATACAAGATCCGTCATTTGGTCGTCATCGAGACAGATGTCGATGCTTTTCGTCTTTCGGTTTTTTTTCAGGACTATGTTCTGCTGAGCAAGATCGCCCAGGAGCAGGGCACTGACCTGATTTTTATCGTTCAATCGGATGTCGAAAAAATTGCCAGGTCTCTGACGGCGGCCATGCTCAAGTCGGAAGGGTTGCCGCAGTTTTTCATCCATGGGGCGTCCCTGTTCTACGCAGTTGATGATGCCGAGATGGTGGCGAAAATCCGGGTCACCATTATCGAAACCCTCTGGGAACTGTTTTTCGGGATGGGGTATTTCGATGATGAACTGATCACGATCCGCCATACTTTCGATAATCTCAACCAGCGCTTGCCGATCTACACTCGGAAAACACCTGTTAAACCCGACGCCGTGGCCTTCATCGTCGGATCCGGCCCCTCCTTGGACGAACTTATTCCGATCCTCAGGGAGTACGGTGACCGCGCAGTAATCTTCAGTTGCGGCACTGCGATTTCGATCCTGCACAAAATGGGGATCAAACCGGATTTCCACATTGAAAAGGAGCGACAGTCCGTCATTACCGACATCATCGAAAAATCGGTCGGGCAGGACATGGAATTCCTCAAGGGTGTCAATTTCATAGGATTGAGCCCGGTATTCTCCGGGGTGTTTAAGATGTTTGACCGATGTGGCATGCTCCTCAAGGCTGCAGATACCATGGGGTCCATGATCGAACAGGAGGCCCAGACCGGCGGGGTCTTCCTGAGCGGTCAGCCTACCGTGGCGAATACTGCGATTGATTTTGCATTAAACGCGGGTTTCAGGCATGTGTACCTATTCGGCGTGGATTTTGGCTCCAAGCAAAAGGAAAAGCATCACTCCCAGCATACTGTTTATTTGAATCTGCTTCCCGAGGAAGATCACCTCAAGAAGATTCTTGCGGATCAGCCTGAGAACGATATTGTGGTGCCAGGCAACTTCGGGGGTGAGGTGCATACCAACAAGGTGCTATCGTTTGCCCGGAGAATGATGGGGTTCGCTGCAGGCAACTACCCGGATGCCAAGGTGTATAACCTGAATGACGGTGCCCAGATCGAATATACACTCCCGTTGCCCCCCGAAAATTTCAGTAAAAGCTGGGGCGGGGGATGTGACAAAAGGGGAACGGTTGATGACGCCATGGCGACTTTCGAAGTCAAGGATGTTGATCTGGCCAAGCTTGAAGCAAGTCTCCTGAGTCGTATCGACAAGTTCATCGGCAAAGCAGAGGAAATTGTTGCCCAGCCGCAAAATAATCTCTCGGATGTTATCGATAAGATCGTCAGGATCCATTGGCTGACTTTATCACCTGCGAACATGAGCGATCCCTGTGCGCTGCTTTTCAGGGGCACGACCTCCCGCCTGTTAAGCATGGCTTATAATGCAGCGACGATTATCAAGGATCAGGACGAGGCGCTTGCCAAGGCGGAATGGGATTTTGGAAATCTGCTGGATTGTCTGCATGAGGCAAGGGAAGAAGTGATTAAAAATATTCGAATTGCGCTTTCATGAGTGCATCTGAAATAAATCATAGGAGTTCAAATTGAAGATCGATCCGCTCGAGAAAGTCAGACTCAATAAACGTATCGAGACAGCTCATGCCACTATGCTGGCGGGGGATGCCGAAAGTGCCCGGGTCATCTTTGAAGACATCCTCGGAGCCAACCCGGAATTCCTGCCGGCATTGCATGGGATTGGTGTGCTGTGTGTGGGGCAGGGTCGATTGGAAGAAGCGGAGCATTGGTTAAGAAAAGCAATTGAGGTCGACGGGACATATGCCCTGGCATGGAATGACCTGGGAGAGGCGCTGAGAATGATGGGGCGGGGAGAGGAGGCGATTTCCGCATACCAGCATACACTAGAACTGCAACCGGATTTTCCGGGGACGATGAACAATCTTGCGGTGGCCCTGGCGGGGATGAACGAGATCGACGAGGCAACACGAATGTTGCGAAAAGCCATTGACCTTGCCCCGGGTGACCCTCATCCGATCAATAACCTCGGTGTGATTCTCGAGAGTCAGGGGGCGGTGGAAGAGGCGCTGCTTTGTTATGAAAAAGCCGTCAAGCTGAAGCATGACTTCGAGGAGGCGAGGCAAAATTACGCGGACCTTCTTGCAAGAAATCCTGATTTCCTCATGCAAGCCATGGGGCGTTTGCTGGATGATGCGAAGGCCTTGGATTAAGGCTTGCCGAGGGATCGGCACGTCGATCTGAAAAAAATTAAAGTTACCTGACCTGTTGCCGATAATTGGTCATGGGCAACCTCCCCATGACACGCGGGAAAGAATTTCCCGTTTTCAATCTTAAGAATTAGGAGCTTAAAATGGCTAGCGAAGTCACACTTACCGCCGCGATGCGGTCCAACCTGACCACTCTTCAAGCAACTGCAAACCTGCTGGACCGTACCCAGACTCGTCTGGCAACCGGTAAGAAGGTCAATACCGCACTGGATAACCCGACCAACTTCTTCAGTGCAGCAGCGCATACCACTCGTGCTACCAACCTGACCAACCGTAAGGATGGCATGATGGAAGCCGTGCAAGGGATCAAGGCCACTACCACCGGTATTGAAGGTGTCAAGGCATTGCTGGAAAGTGCAAACGGTATTATCGCAACAGCAGCAACGACCACGACCGGCTTTGACGATCTGTACAAGCAGTTCAATACCATCATTGGTCAGGTTAACAACTTGATCAAGGACTCCAAGTACAAGGGCACCAACTTCATGGATGGTTCCACTGTGACTCTGGATGTTCTGTTCAATGAAACCGGGACCAACAAGCTGACCCTGACAGGTTTCAATGCAATGTTCAGTGGTCTGCTGGATTCTGCCACCAACACCGGCGTGGATGCGGCTGCTGGTAACTTTACGCTGCTGCAAGCAAACGTTGCAGGCGGTTCTGCGGCAACGATTTCGCTGTTCCAGGCAGGTAATGGTACGGCTGCAGGTTTCTCGCTTGCAGCGAACCTGACTGCTGTCAGTAATGGTATTACCGCTGCATTGTCCGTGCTGCAAACTCAGGCGACCACGCTGGCAAGTAACCTCTCTATCGTCAATGCCCGTCTGGATTTCACAAACCAGATGACGACGATTGAAAAGGCCGGTGCTGATAACCTGACGCTGGCTGACCAGAACGAAGAAGGTGCGAACATGCTGATGCTGCAGACACGTAATCAGCTTGGTACGACCTCTCTGTCGCTCGCATCTCAAGCCGCTCAAGCGATCCTGAGACTGTTCTAAGGTAACTTGAGGGTTAACTGATGGTGTTGCCGGGGCTGTTTCGACATTTGAGGCGCCCCGGCCTTACTCATTAGGAGAATGACATGGTGAGCGAATTAAATATGACAGCTAAGGGGTTTGCGCCATTGCAAACCACTTCTGGATATGCGCCTGCCTCAGTCTCTGACAGCGCAGGGCAAGCATTGCCTGGAGTGACCGGGAAAGAAAGCAATAAGTCTGGTGGCGATGAGAAGGTAAGTATCAATTCGGCATCCGGATCCTATGCTGCATTGGATGGCGGCAAAGAGGTTGCTACTCAGTCTGCTCAAGCAGTCCGGGAGGCTGGAAAAGGCTTGGATAAGGCTGAGGATATCCTGAAGAAAATGGCTGAGGCTGTGGATGCGGTGAAGAACTACCCGCCATTCCCGGCTGGCAACGAGGATCGCGAGAAATACCTCAAGAGTATCGACGGCTTGCGCAAGGAGCTGCAATCAATGGTGATACCACCCGCGAGCGCAGATTTCCAGCCAGTGTTCTATCCGCAGAAGGATAAGTTTCCTCCACTCGATCAGAAGTTTCCTAGCGAAGCTGCGGTGTTGGCATTCGGTAAGGCGGTGGAAGCCATTCAATCCGATGTGAAGACCGCGAGACAAGCTCTGGAGGCTCAGGCAAAACAGATAGCTTCTGCCGAGGCAGCAGCCGGTCTGCCTCGTCCGGTTGATGAGCGGCAAGCGCAATCCGTGAGCGCTAGTGCTGCAGGTCAGCTGAATGGCAGGGCAGTGCGGCTGGCAGGTAGTTCCGACGTCCTGGCTCAGCTCTAAGGGCGACTGGTGGCACTAAAACTTAACTTGAAGCCCAATGAGAAGGTTTTCATTGGGGGTGCTGTCGTTCAGAACGGGGATGAGCAGGTAGAATTTACTATCCTGAATGACGTCCCGTTACTGAGAGGTCGCGACATCATTGCTGAGCAGGATGCGGATACTGCATGCAAGCAGTTATATCTCTGCGTACAATTGATGTACATCGATCGGGGTAATCTGGCTGTGTACCAGCGAAACTACAGACAAATGATCGAAGATCTTCTTGTCATGATTCCCGGTTCGGTGGAGTATATTGCCGAAATCAACAATGACTTGGCATGTGGCAAATATTACCAGGCTTTGAAGTGTGCACGCCGGCTAGTGGATTTTGAACAGGAGCTCATCAAAAATGCACAATAGCCCTTTGAAGGCATATCAGACCGTTGAGTCGACGACGCTGTCTGGCCGTGACCTTGAGGCAAGCTTGCTGATCAAATCGGCAGCACAGCTTCTCGCAGTTCAGCAAAACTGGGCCTCGCCCGAGCGTGAAGCACGACTGGATGAAAGTCTGAGATACAACCAGAAGCTCTGGACGGTATTCCAGTCGGAAATGATGAATCCTGAAAATCCTGTCCCGGATGAAATCAGGCGGAATATTCTCATGTTATCTGCTTTCGTGGATAAGCGTACTTTCGAAGCAATCAGCTACCCTGATCCAGCCAAGTTAGATATCCTGATTGCGATTAACAGAAATATTGCGGCAGGCCTGAACATGCAGGCATCTACTGCCAATCCAGCTGTCGGCCCGTGACCGATGGCATCCAGCCCCATTTCATCCACTGGCAACCCGTTCGATGTCCTGGGGCAGGATATGTCCGCCCAGTATTCCCAGCTCGCACAATATTCCATCCAGCGGGCAGCAAGCGAGCTCCAGAACAACCGTAAAGATAGTGCGATCACGGCATTCAGGCAGGCTCTGGCTTATGACCCGCAAAATGCGACTGCATTGACCTATATCGGGAACCTCAATCTCGCACAGGGGAAAGAAGAAGAGGCTATCAAGGCATTTAAGGATCTCGTCAAAACAGATCCTTTGAATTCAGAGTATCAGATCAGCCTCGGTAACAGCTATCTTCAGGCAAAGCGCTACGACGAAGCCGAAGCGACATTCAAGCAGGCCGCCAGGATCGACCCTTTAAATCCACTTCCGGAATATACGCTGGGTATGCAGTATATGCAGCAGGATAGGCTGTCGGAAGCGGAGAGCCAGTTCAAGAAAGTGCAAAGAATGGCACCTTCGGATGGCAACGTCTTCTACGCACTTGGGGCGCTGTATAACAAACAGCAGAAATACCCCGAGGCTGTGCAGGAACTTAAAAATGCGCTGCTGGTGAAATCCAATTTCCCAGCAGCTAACTATGAACTCGGATACGCCTACACCAAGCTTGGCATGACCAGTGAGGCAACTGAACAGTTGAATTCCCTGGTGAGCCAGAGGTCCAGTCTCGCATCGGACCTGCAATTTGAAATCAATCGCCCGAAAATGCTTTTCCTGGATAACGGCAAAGGTAATTTCAATACCAGCCTTGGTCCAAATACCCAGCTATGGATGCTGGATCCAGCCCAACTTTCAAGTCCTGGAGCGGCTAAGACGTTCTCGGTGAGCATACAGTTCAACACTCAGATGGATATGAAATCCGTCACGTCCATCAGCAACTGGACGATATCGAGAGGCCGTAATGCTTCGGCCGGTTACTATAACAACAGCGTGACTGCATACGGGGGTGGGAAGGATGTCAACCTCCCGGCAAAACCGGTATCGATTATCTATAACGCCAGTACAATGCAGGCAACCGTGAATTTCGTGCTGACGCAAAATGCGACCGGTGACGCGACCGTCGATCCTAAACATGTGGTGTTCAAGTTTACCGGCATGGATGCCTCCGGTCGCTCGATGGATGCCTCCTCGGACGAAATCGACGGGCGGAGCGCTTTCAAGGGCTTCTAGGCTGGACGTGCAACCTGTGTGAACTCCAGGTTGGGAATCATGCCCGCTCTAACCGGGGATGGAGAACAGGTTGGCCACCCCATCCAGTCCGCAATGCGAGATCGCGTAGGTGGCCTGGCTACGTACAATCGGCTTGGCGTGATAGGCGATGCCCACCCCTGCTGCTTCCATCATCTTGAGATCGTTCGCACCGTCGCCGATGGCGATCACCTGCTCCTTGCGCAAGCCCAGTTCGTCACGCACACGGGTTAGCCAGTCAGCTTTTCCCTGTGCATCCAGCACTCCCCCCAGCACCTTGCCGGTGAGTTTGCCACCCACGATTTCAAGTACGTTTGCATGCGCGTAGTCCAGTCCAACCCTGGGTTTGAGTCGATCGGTAAAGAAGGTGAATCCGCCTGAAACGAGCATGGTCTTGATGCCATGGGCTTTCAGCGTATCGAGCAAGATTTGTGCGCCTGGATTCAGTTGAAGCCTTTCATCGTAGACACGCTGCAATGCGGATTCGTCGAGACCTTCAAGCAAGGCCACCCGGCGGCGCAGGCTTTCAGCGAACTCGATCTCACCGCGCATGGCGCTTTCCGTGATGGCTGCAACCTGCGGCTTGAGGCCCTGCATGTCCGCGATTTCGTCGATGCACTCGATGCTGATCAGCGTTGAATCCATATCCATGACCACCAGGCCGAAGCTGTCCAGGGTCTGTGTGTCCGGTACGAAGGCATGGTCGATGCCTAGGGGCTCGCAGTAGGCTGCAGCCGCCTCGATGCGAGAGGATGTCGTGATCGTATAGGCCTGTGGGGCGACTTCGGTGGCAGTGTCCGCGCTGCACAGTGCGGACAGGTGGTCGAGATGTGCGGGAGTAAGATTGGGGCCCTGGATGACGAGACGCATGATGTCTGATGAATGCAAACAAAAGAGCGGCGATTATACACCGCCGCTCGATGGGCATGAGGTCGCATGCGGGCTTACTGGATCTCGAAATGTTGGACCAGCGTGCGTTGTTCGTCAGCGGTTCTCGACAGGAGATTGATGGCGATGGTTTCCACGCCGCGGACACTCAGGACATTCGCTTCCATCAGCTTCTGGATCTCCTCCATGTGAAGGACTACGTCAGCGGTCGCCGCCTTCTGGTGCTTGAGCATGTCGGCGTTGACGTTGGCCATGTCGGCAGTGCGGCGAATGGCCTCCAGGATGTCTTCCAACTGTTCGCGGTTGGCGCGGATGATCCGGCTGCCTTCGGCAACTTCCTCGGAAACCTGGTTCATGGAGGAGATCGAGACGTCGGTGGCCACATGAACGGAGTCGACGATGCGGCTGATTTCGGTCGCGCTGGTCGTGGTGCGTTCAGCCAGCTTGCGCACCTCGTCCGCGACGACGGCAAAACCGCGTCCCTGCTCGCCAGCCCGGGCCGCCTCGATGGCGGCATTGAGTGCCAGCAGGTTGGTCTGGCCGGCGATTTCGGTGATGATCGTGGAGATGCTGCCGATCTCGTCGATGGAACGGTTGAGCGCCAGCAGATGTTCGCGCAAGGTGTCGACCACGCTGACGACGCGGGTGCTGGAGTCGATACTGTGCTCGATCTGGGTCTTGCCCTCCTGCACGACTTCTTCGGCATGCGCTGCAGCAGTGGCGGTTTCGTCGGTATTCCCGGAAATGTCGGCGGTGGCGATGCTGATGTTCTCTGTCGTGCCGGTCACCTGCGTCGCTCGCTGCGCCTGGGTTTCGGAGCGGGAGGTCAGTTCCCGGATTTCCTGCTTGATCCACAGCGAGATGTCGTCGATGGTTTTGGTCGAGTACATGATGTCGGCGATGATGGCGCGCATGTTGATGCGCATGGCATCCAGGTTCGTCAGCAGCATGTCGAGTTCGGTCGCCCCGCAAGGCTTGACGCGGTGGTTCAGGTTGCCCTCGGCGATCTGTTCGATCGCCTCCAGCGCGTTTCCCGCAAACCGGTGCATGACCTGCCGCCAGCGCAGCATGGCTCCGATGGACATGACGGCGGCGAGGGTGATCAGGATTGTCACGATGGATGGGCCGGGATGAAGTCCTGCAAGGTGGATGACGCCTAACGCCAGAACGGACATTAAGGATAGTCCCGACATGATGCCGGTTTGCAACTGGATGGAACGGAATGGAGAGGGCTTGCGGAAAGTTCTCGGGATCGTGGCTGTGCCGCCACGCACCGCTTTGTAAAGTTTTTCTGCCGCTTCGACATCCTGACGCGATGGGCAATTGCGCACGGACATGTAGCCGACGATCTTGCCTTTTTCCTTGATCGGGGTGACGAAGGCCTCCACCCAGTAAAAGTCGCCGTTCTTGCGGCGGTTCTTGACGATGCCGCGCCAGGGCAGGCCGTGCTGGATGGTTTCCCAGAGATCGGCGAAAGCCTCGGGCGGCATGTCCGGGTGACGCACGATGTTGTGACTCACACCGATGATTTCTTCGCGGCTGAACCCGCTGATATCGATAAAGGACTGGTTGGTGTAGGTCGTGATGCCCTTGAGATCGGTCTTGGTGACGACGGGTTTGCTTGGGTCGAGAAAATGCTCTGTTTCGGTGACTGGGAGATTGACCTTCATTCCGACTTCCCCTGCATGGACTGAATGTTGTTGATATTGTTGTCCGCTTGCGCCGGATAGGCATGGCGCAACGGCGCGTTTTCCGCCAAAATTACACTTATTCACATCACATCGAATTTCCCATGAATTTACACGAATTTCAGGCGAAGCAGTTACTTCAGCGCTATGGCCTGCCCACCCCCCGCGGCAAGGTGGCCGCAAGCGCCGAAGAGGCCGTCGCTGTTGCTGCCGAGCTTGGCGGCGCAGCCTGGGTGGTCAAGGCACAGATTCACGCCGGCGGCCGCGGCAAGGTCGGCGGCGTCAAGGTGGTGCGTTCGGCGGACGAAGTGCAGGGTGTGGCTTCCGCCCTGCTGGGCCGGCGTCTGGTGACCAACCAGAATGCCCCGGACGGACAGCCTGTCAGCCAGGTGCTGGTCGAGGAAACGCTGCCGATCGCACGCGAACTGTATCTTTCCCTGCTGGTGGACCGCACGCTGGAGCGTGTGGTGGTGGTCGCTTCGAGTGCAGGCGGGATGGAAATCGAGGAGGTCGCTGCGGCGACCCCCGAGAAAATCCTGCAGGAAGTCTGTGATCCTCTGCTGGGGCTGGTGGACTATCAGGCCCGTAACCTGGCGTTCGCTCTGGGCCTCGCCGGCGATCAGATCGCCGCATTTACCCGGCTGCTGAAGGGCTTGTAC
The DNA here is from genome assembly GCA_029782295.1 of Pseudomonadota bacterium. GTDB lineage: Bacteria > Pseudomonadota > Gammaproteobacteria > Burkholderiales > Methylophilaceae > CAIJXJ01. The sequence goes on along the minus strand of JAKOVB010000089.1, from coordinate 596,184 downwards.
AAGCTATTCAAGGAAAACGACCTCAGTCTGCTGGAGATCAACCCGCTGGTGGTCACCGAGCAGGGCGCTCTGGTGGCGCTTGACTGCAAGATGAGCGTGGACGACAACGCCCTGTATCGTCAGAAGGCGACCGCGGAAATCCGCGACTGGAGCCAGGACGATGCCAAGGAAGCCGAGGCCCATGCCAGCGGTCTCAATTACATCGCCCTCAACGGCAACATCGGTTGCATGGTCAACGGCGCCGGCCTGGCGATGGCGACCATGGACCTGATCAAGCTGCACGGCGGCATGCCTGCAAACTTCCTCGATGTGGGCGGCGGCGCAACGGCCGAAACGGTCACCAAGGCGTTCAAGATCATCCTCGCCGACAGCAACGTCAAGGCGATTCTGGTCAACATCTTCGGCGGCATCATGCGCTGTGACATCATCGCAGAAGGCATCATCACGGCGGTGCGAGACGTTGGCGTGCAAGTGCCGGTGGTCGTCCGTCTGGAGGGCACGAACGTTGAACTGGGCAAGCAGATGCTGCGTGACAGCGGCCTGTCGATTGTCTCCGCGGATGGCCTGACGGATGCTGCCAAGCGCGCCGTGGCTGCGGTTGCATAGGAAACGAAATGAGTATCTTAGTTAACGAAAACACCAAGGTCCTGTGTCAGGGCTTTACCGGCAAACAGGGCACCTTCCACTCCGAGCAGGCGCTGGCCTATGGCACCAAAATGGTCGGCGGCGTCACGCCGGGCAAGGGCGGTCAGACGCACCTCGGCCTGCCGGTGTTCAACACCATGCGTGATGCGGTCAATACCACCGGCGCCAACGCCAGCGTCATCTACGTGCCGCCGCCCTTCGCCGCGGACTCCATCCTGGAAGCGGCGGATGCCGGCATCGAGTTGATCGTCTGCATTACCGAGGGCATCCCTGTGCTGGACATGTTGAATGTCAAGGCGGCGCTCAGGGCCAACGGGACGAAACTGATTGGCCCCAATTGCCCTGGCGTGATTACTCCGGACGCATGCAAGATCGGCATCATGCCGGCCTCCATCCACAAGCGTGGCAAGGTCGGCATCGTATCTCGTTCCGGCACGCTGACCTATGAAGCCGTGTACCAGACCACGCAATTGGGCCTGGGCCAGACGACCTGCGTCGGCATCGGCGGTGACCCGATCAAGGGCCTGAACTTCATCGAGTGCCTGGAAATGTTCCAGGCCGATCCGGAAACCGAAGCCATCATCATGGTCGGTGAAATTGGCGGTGCGGATGAAGAGGCTGCGGCCGAGTTCATCCGTTCCAACGTCTCCAAGCCGGTGGCTGGCTATATCGCAGGTCAGACAGCCCCCAAGGGCAAGCGCATGGGGCATGCCGGTGCCATTATTTCCGGTGGCAGCGGCAAGGCAGAAGACAAGATCGCTGCGCTGGAAAAGGCGGGTGTCGTCGTCGCGAGTTCGCCTGCCGGTCTGGGCGAGGCAGTGCTCGCTGCGATGCGTGCAAAATAATCCAAGGAATCACTCCATGATGCGTCGACTGGCTGTTCTGCTGCTCCTGACCCCGTTGCTGGCGATGGCGGGTGAAGATATTCCCTACCTGCTGACGGCCGCTTCCAAAGGGGATGCGAATACCGTGCGCGCCATGCTGGACAGCGGTGCCAGCCCGAACGCCAAGGATTCCGAAGGCATTACCGCCCTGATGTATGCTGCACGCAAAGGCAATGCTGCCGTGGTGCGGCTGCTGCTGGACAAGGGGGCGGACATCAATGCCAAGGATGGCGGCGGCTGGACGGCGCTGATGTTTGCCGCCAAGCGGAATTACGTCGAGACCGTCAAGGTGCTGCTGGAGAAGGGGGCTGACCTTTCCGTGCGCGATGAGGCCGGCTGGAGCGCGATGGGGCTGGCGGCTACTTCCGGTTACCACGAGGTGGTCGGCTTGCTGGTCAAGCAGGGTGCCAGTGCCAATGCCAAGAGCGATGACGGCAAGAGCGTGCTGATGTATGCCGCCAAGAGCGGCGACGTGCCGACCATCAAGACTCTGCTCGACAACGGCGCAGACATGGCCATCCGCGATCGCTTCGGCATGACAGCCCCGATGTATGCGGCCCGAGAGGGGCGTGCTCAGGCGCTTCAGGTGATGCTTGAGGCGGGCGCCAGGCTGGATGATCGTGACAACTCCAAGTGGACGGCGCTGACCTGGGCGGTGAAGAAGGCTCAGCTGGAGGCTGCAAGGGTGCTGGTGGAAAAGGGGGCTGATGTCAACGTGAAGGATTCCGAAGGCACACCGTTGCTGCAATATGCCGTGGATACCGGGTCCGTACCGCTGGTCAAGCTGCTGCTTGAACACGGGGCTGACGTCAAGGCCAAAGACCAGTACGGTCTGACGGCACTGGTCTACGCCATGAAGAACAAGAAGCCGGAAATCGTCAAAATCATCAAGGATGCCGGCGGCTCCTATTGATGAAGATCGCTATTGCCCAGATCAACTGTACTGTCGGTGATCTGACCGGTAACGTCGACCGCATCATCGACTACGCCCATCGTGCCCACGCAGCCGGCGCCAGCCTGATGCTCACGCCGGAATTGGCGCTGACGGGTTACCCTCCGGAAGACCTGTTGCTGCGCGACGACTTCTACCGAGACTGCCACGCTTCGCTGGTGCGGCTGGCACACGTGTTGCCACCATCCGTCACGGTGGTGGTCGGCCATCCGGCACGATCCGAAGGGCATCATTACAACGCGGCTTCGGTCCTGCATGGCGGGCAGGTTGTTGCGACTTACCACAAGCATGAATTGCCGAACTACAGCGTGTTCGACGAGGTGCGCTATTTCGTGCCTGGTGACCAGCCGCTGGTGTTCAGCCACAAGGGCGTCAAGTTCGGCGTACTTATCTGCGCCGATGTCTGGGACCCGGCGCCGGCCATCAAGGCGCGCGACGCCGGGGCGGAGGTACTGCTGGCGCTGAATGCCTCTCCTTACCATCTGGAAAAACAGATCACGCGTTACGAAGTGCTGCGAGACCGTGTTTCGGAAACCGGTCTGCCGGTGCTCTATGCCAATCTGGTCGGCGGTCAGGATGAACTGGTGTTCGATGGGGCCTCGTTCGCGCTGGATGCAAATGGTGCCTTGATCGCCCAGTGGCCGGCATTCGAGGAAACGCTGGGGCTGGTCGAAATGAAGGGGCGTGAACTGTTGCCCGGCCCCGTGGCGGCCGACCTCGGGGTCGAGGCCTCGGTGTATCAGGCGCTTTGCCTAGGGGTGCGTGATTACATCTGCAAGAATGGTTTCCCCGGTGTGTTGCTGGGCCTCTCAGGCGGCATCGATTCGGCGTTGACACTGTCAATTGCCGTGGATGCGCTGGGCGCGGAAAAGGTGCGGGTGGTGATGATGCCGTCCCGCTACACCGCCGACATCAGCCAGACCGATGCCGCGCAGATGGCGGCCAACCTCGGTGTGCGTTATACCGAATTGCCCATCGAACCAGTCTACGACAGCTTCATGCAGACGCTGGCCGGGGAATTCGAGGGGCTCCCGTTCGATCTGACCGAAGAAAATCTGCAGGCGCGTATACGCGGTACGTTGTTGATGGCCCTTTCCAACAAATTCGGCGCCATTGTGCTGACCACCGGCAACAAGAGCGAGATGGCGGTCGGCTATTCCACCCTGTACGGGGACATGGCTGGCGGCTTCGCGGTCCTGAAGGACGTCCCCAAGACCATGGTCTACCGTTTGTCGCGCTACCGCAACCGGATCTCGCCGGTGATCCCCGAGCGCATCATCACCCGGGCGCCGTCTGCCGAATTGCGCCACGACCAGAAGGATCAGGATTCACTTCCCCCCTACGAAGTGCTGGATGCCGTGCTGGAAGCCTATGTCGAGGATGACCTGAGCCCGGCAGAGATCGTCGCTCGCGGGTATGCTGCCGAGGATGTCCGCCGGGTAATCACCCTGATTGACCGTAACGAATACAAACGCCGTCAGGCGCCGGTGGGGGTGCGTATCACCCATCGCGGGTTTGGCAAGGACCGGCGTTATCCGATAACATCGAAATATCGTTTTGCCTTTTAATGCAGCATGCGCTGGAAATTCTAATTTTGTTTTCTGAGGAAAGCCCGACATGAAAAAGATCGAAGCCATCATCAAACCTTTCAAGCTGGACGAAGTCCGCGAGGCACTTTCCGAGATCGGTATCAACGGCCTGACCGTCACCGAGGTGAAGGGCTTCGGCCGCCAGAAGGGCCACACCGAGCTGTATCGCGGTGCGGAATATGTCGTGGACTTCCTGCCCAAGATCAAGATGGAAATGGTCGTCGCCGATGATCTGGTGGAATCTGCCATCGACACCATCATCAAGGCGGCGCACACCGGCAAGATCGGCGACGGCAAGATTTTCGTGTCCGCAGTCGAACAGGTGATCCGCATCCGGACTGGCGAAACCGGCGAAGCTGCCGTCTGATTTCAGGCCGAAAACGCGCGCAGGCGGCGTTGCCTATCGCTTGCCGTACTGAACGTGCTGCCTGCGCTCTGGTGCTTTGCCTGCCCGCGTTTGCAACCTGAAATACCTTGGAAGAATCCCCATGCCCGTCTGGGTACAAGCCGCTGGACTGCTGATCCTGTCGAACGTCTTCATGACGTTCGCCTGGTACGCCCATCTCAAGAATCTCAACGACAAACCCTGGTGGATCGCTGCGCTGGCGAGTTGGGGAATCGCGCTTTTCGAGTACCTGCTTCAGGTGCCAGCTAATCGCATCGGCTATACCACCATGAACCTGGCCCAACTCAAGATCATGCAGGAAGTGATCACGCTGGGGGTGTTCATCCCCTTTGCCGTGTTCTACATGCAGCAACCCGTCAAACTCGACTATCTGTGGGCGGGCCTGTGCCTGATGGGCGCCGTCTATTTCATGTTTCGCGCTGCCTGAACAGCGCCTGATCCTGCCTGCTTCCAGGTCTGAGTTCCGTCCCTTCGTGCGCCCATGAAATGAAAAGTGCCGCATACCGGCGGCACCGAGGGCATGATCCGTCGACGGGATTCAGGCGTTGAGAAACAGCCGGACGTTGCGCGGTTTGATGAACACATGCTCGCCCTTGTTCAGCGCAAGGGTCTGGAATTGCTCGCGCGTGAGTTCGGCTTCGATCAACCCGCTGTCGTCTTCACGCGCCAGTTCCAGCCGGACCACCGGTCCGACCGGATGGATGTGGTGGATGATCACCTTGAACGCTGCGTCCCCGTTTGCTTCGCGCTGGATGTCGATGTCGTGCGGACGGACGTAGGCCAGCGCCGCTACGTTCTCGGCTTCCTTATGTTCAGGAGCTTCCAGTTCGACTTCGCCGATCCGCGCAAAACCCGCATGCACGCGACTATGGAACAAATTCACGTTGCCGAGGAAGTGATATACGAAGGGTGAGGCCGGATGATCATAGACTTCGCTTGGCGTGCCGATCTGCTCGACCACCCCTTTGTTCATGACGACGACGCGATCCGCGACTTCCAGCGCTTCTTCCTGATCATGGGTGACGAACACGCTGGTGATGTGCAACTCGTCGTGCAGGCGGCGCAACCATCGGCGCAGGTCTTTGCGCACCTGGGCGTCGAGTGCGCCGAAAGGTTCGTCGAGCAGCAGCACCTTGGGTTCAACCGCCAGTGCGCGTGCGAGGGCGATACGCTGGCGCTGGCCGCCGGACAACTGCGGTGGATAACGGTCAGCCAGCCAGTCCAGCTGTACCAGTTCAAGAAGCTCATGCACGCGACGCCTGATTTCATCTTCGTTGGGTCGGGTGCTCTTGGGGCGGACGCGCAGACCGAAGGCGACGTTCTCGAACACGGTCATATGCCGGAACAGCGCGTAATGCTGGAATACGAATCCCACCTCACGCTCGCGCACGTGGCGTTGTGTGGCATTCTCGCCGTTGAAATGGATCGCCCCCTGATCGGGTGTTTCCAGCCCGGCAATGATGCGAAGCAGGGTCGTCTTGCCGCAACCGGACGGCCCAAGCAGGGCGACCAGTTCTCCGGATGGGACGTCCAGGCTAATGTCGTTCAGGACGTTGAAGTTGCCGAATTGCTTTCGGACATTGCTTATTTCGATGCTCATGATCTTCCCTTTGGTTTCTTAATCGTTTGTGGTCGAAGTTCTCGCAGCCTGCCATTCGACCAGGGTCTTCAGCGCCAGTGTCACCAGGGCCAGGAGCGCCAATAGCGAGGCGCAGGCGAACGCGGCGACGTAGTTGTATTCGTTGTAGAGAATCTCGACGTGCAAGGGCAGGGTGTTGGTCAGGCCGCGGATATGCCCGGACACCACCGAGACCGCGCCGAATTCGCCCATGGCGCGAGCGTTCGAAAGGATCACGCCGTAAAGAAGGCCCCACTTGATGTTGGGGAGGGTGACCCGCCAGAACATCTGCCAGCCTGAAGCCCCCAGCACGATGGCAGCCTCTTCCTCTTCCTTGCCCTGCGCCTGCATCAGCGGAATCAGTTCCCGCGCGACGAACGGGAAGGTGACGAAAATGGTCGCCATCACGATGCCGGGCACGGCGAAGATGATCTTGATGTCGTGTGCGGACAGCCATTCGCCGAACCAGCCCTGCAGGCCGAAGATCAGCACGTAGATGAGGCCGGCGATGACCGGTGATACGGCAAAGGGCAGGTCGATCAGGGTGATCAGGATGCTCTTGCCCTTGAATTCGAACTTGGCGATGACCCATGCGGCAGCGACGCCGAAGACCAGGTTCAGGGGCACGGCAATCGCGGCAGCGGTCAAGGTCAGCCAGATTGCGGTGAGCGCGTCAGGTTCCTCGAAAGAGGCCAGGTAGACGGTAAAGCCCTTGCGTAATGCTTCCGTAAATACCGCTGCCAGCGGTACGAACAGGAACAGGGCGAGGAAAGCCAGCGCAATTCCGGTCAGGAGCCATCTGACCCAGACGGGTTCGGCAATGGCACGACTCTGCCCGACTTTCTGTGCGTACTGGTTGGCAGTCAAAGCGATGCTCATGGTTATCTCCCTAGGCCGTGACGTTGGCTGCTCCACCATTGCAGGCCGTTGATGATCAGCAACAAGATGAATGAAATGACCAGCATGACCACGGCGATGGAGGTAGCGCCTGCGTAGTCGTACTGTTCCAGTTTGGTGATGATCAGCAGGGGCGTGATCTCCGACACCATGGGCATGTTGCCGGCGATGAAGATCACAGAGCCGTATTCGCCAATGGCGCGGGCGAAGGCCAGGGAAAACCCGGTCAGCAGGGCCGGCCACAGCGCTGGCAGAATCACCTTGAGGAAAGTTTGCGTGCGGTTGGCGCCCAGACTGGCGGCGGCTTCCTCGGCCTCGGCCTCGAGATCCTCCAGCACGGGCTGTACCGTTCGCACGACGAAGGGAAGACCGATGAACGTGAGGGCGACGATCACGCCCAGCGGTGTGAAGGCGACCTTGATCCCGTGCGGTTCGAGGACGCTGCCGATCCATCCGTTGGTCGAATAAACCGCCGTCAGGGCGATCCCGGCAACCGCCGTCGGCAAGGCGAACGGGAGATCTACCAGGGCGTCGATCAGGCGCTTGCCCGGGAAACGGTAGCGAACCAGAACCCAGGCAACCAGCAGGCCGAAGGCCGCGTTGATGACGGCCCCGATCAGGGCGGCCCCGAAACTCAGGCGATAGGAAGCCAGCACGCGCGGGGCGGTGACGGCCTCCCAGAACTGGTCCCAGGTAAACAGCGAGCTCTTGAGAAAGGTCGCCGAGAGCGGGATCAGCACGATCAGGCTGAGGTAGAAGATGGTGAATCCCAGCGCCGGTCCGAAGCCGGGCAGTTCCGAGGATTTTTTCAACGAAAACGACATGGATAGGGGCTCCTGAAAACTCGGCGCCATCTTATGGCGAAGTTTATAGATTTAAAAAGAATAAATGCAAATATGTTTATAACTAAAAGTCTTTATAACAAAAAAAATGGCGCCACGAATGGCGCCAGAGGGAGGAGATCACACGAGAATTCAATATCAGGCTACGGCTTGGACCTCCTGGCGGGTGGCTACCGGCCAGTCGCCCAGGGGGGTGGGGTGTCCGATCTGGTAACCCTGCAACAGGGGCGCCCCGGCCTCTTGGGCGATCTGGAGTTGTGCGGCGGTTTCGATGCCCTGCACGATCGCCTGGGCGCCTAGGCCATGGATGATCTCGATCAGATGGGCCAATGCCTTGCGCACCCCGGGATTGCTCTCTGCGTCGCGGATGAGAACCGGGCTCAGTTTCACGTAATCGGGGGGGTATCGCCACAGCCGATCCAGATTGGTCTTCGGCCCGCCGAAACCATCGATGGCGATGCGGTAGCCGCGGTCGCGATAATTGCCGACTGCTTCGTTCAAATGCTTGTCGATATCTACGGCGCTTTCCTGGATTTCGATCACGACCTCGTGCGTTGGTACCGAATGGTTGTGAAGCACGCGCTCGAAAACCTTGCCGTGGGCATTGACCGTCGCCAGCAGGAGTTGATGGACATTCAGGAACAGCAGGCCGCGTTCGGTCGGCAGATGCAGGCTGTTGAGCAGATGAAGCGTGCGGGCCACGCGATCCAGTTTTACCAACCTGCCTTGCTTGTCGGCGAAATCGAAGGCGAACAGCGGGCTGATCTGTTCTGTGCCGATGGCGGCTCGCAGCAAGGCTTCGTGGCCGATCACCTGTAGCTGATTCCCGCTGCGGACGATCGGCTGGAACGCGCTTCGCAGCGAAATGCCGATGAATTTGCTGACGACTTCGGAGCCGATTGTTTCCAGGCCGAAATCGTCCAGGTCGAGATACAGCGCGTCATGCAGACTCGCCTTCAATTCCTTGAGTACTTCTTGCACCATGACGAATTCCTTTTCAAATTTGTTGCGATGACCGGATTGCGTTCCGCATGCGCAACATCGATTTGTTGACGGTGGCGTGCGTTACGTAAGGCGAATGGGAGGCACTATAGTCAGCGACTAAAATAATGTAAAAGAATATAAACAAATATGTTTATAATTAAAACAAATACGTTAGCCAATAAAAAAGGCATGACTCACGTCATGCCTCTGGAAATGTAAATGGTCGGATTGAATTCAGGATTCGACCGCTATCGGACAGGTTCGGATGTTATAGGGCGTTTCCCTGGGGGTCGAACAGGCCTTCGAATAGGATGGAACTCAGATAGCGCTCGCCGGAATCAGGCAGGATAACCACGATGGTCTTGCCAGCGTTTTCGGGACGTTTGGCCTGACGGACTGCGGCAGCGACAGCTGCACCACAGGAAATGCCGGACAGGATGCCCTCTTCGCGGGCGAGACGTCTTGCGAACTCCACAGCCTCCTCGTTGCTGACCTGCTCGATCTCGTCGATCAGACTGAGGTCGGTGTTGTCCGGAACAAAGCCTGCACCGATCCCCTGGATCTTGTGCGGGGCGGGTTTGAGTTCCTCGCCGGCACGCTTCTGGCTCAGCACCGGGCTGGCGGCGGGTTCGACTGCAACGGTCCGGATGGCCATGCCGCGGGTGTTCTTGAGATAGCGCGAAACACCGGTGATGGTTCCGCCCGTGCCGACTCCAGCCACGAAGATGTCGATGTTTCCGGCAGTGTCATCCCAGATTTCCGGGCCGGTCGTTGCTTCATGGATGGCCGGATTAGCCGGATTCCTGAACTGTTGCAGCAGGACATATTTGTCGGGATTGGAGGCCGCGATTTCCTCGGCCTTATCAATTGCGCCCTTCATGCCGCGCGCACCTTCGGTCAGCACCAGTCTGGCACCGTAGGCAACCAGCAACTTACGACGTTCGATGCTCATGGTTTCCGGCATGGTCAATGTGAGCGGGATACCGCGTGACGCGGCGACGAAAGCCAGCGCGATGCCGGTGTTGCCGCTGGTCGGTTCGACGATTTCCTTGCCTGGACCGAGCAGGCCGCGCTTTTCCGCATCCCAGATCATGGCTGCGCCGATGCGGCATTTCACTGAATATGCGGGATTGCGTCCCTCGATTTTGGCGAGGATGGTGGCTGGTGCACCATCATGGATGCGGTTCAGTTTGACCAGCGGCGTATGGCCGATGGAAAGGGAGTTGTCCTGGTAGATGGTCATGATGTCTATACTTTAAAGCCATGCCTGTCAAAATGGATATTTTGCATCGGAGACTCTGTTGTATCAATCGAATCTCCGATGCCTTGCCTTATTTACTGTAAATCCTGTCGAACACCCCGCCATCGGCGAAATGCGTTTTCTGGGCCTTCTGCCATCCGCCGAAGACCTCGTCGATCTTTATCAGATTGACCTTGGGGAACTGTGCATCGTACTTTTTTGCCACGGATTCCAGCGTCGGGCGATAGAAGTTGCGGGCCGCGATTTCCTGGCCTTCTTCACTGTAAAGGTGGTTCAGGTAGGCATCGGCCACGGCACGGGTCTTGTGCTTGTCTACCACCTTGTCGACCAAAGTGACCGGTGGTTCGGCCAGGATGGAGAGCGACGGCACCACGATCTCGAATTTTCCTGGAGTTTCCTTTAGTGCGAGGAAGGCTTCGTTTTCCCAGGCCAGCAGCACGTCCCCGATACCGCGTTCGACGAACGTGGTGGTGGATCCCCGGGCGCCGGAGTCCAGCACCGGCACGTTCCTGTACAGCTTGCCCACGAACTCCTGGGCCTTGGTCTCGTCGTTGTTGTTCTGCTTCAACGCGTAGGCCCAGGCAGCCAGGTAGTTCCAGCGTGCGCCGCCGGAGGTCTTCGGGTTCGGGGTGATGACGGATACCCCAGGTTTGACGATGTCGTTCCAGTCCTTGATGCCTTTGGGGTTGCCTTTGCGTACCAGGAACACGATGGTCGAGGTGTAGGGCGAGCTGTTGTGCGGAAGACGTTTCTGCCAATCCTTCGGGATCAGCCTGGCCTTGTCGTGCAGGGCATCGATGTCATAGGCCAGCGCCAGGGTGACGACATCGGCTTCCAGCCCATCGATCACCGCTCGGCCCTGCTTGCCGGAACCGCCGTGGGAAGCCTTGACCGAGACGTTGTCTCCAGTCTTGCCCTTCCAGTACCTGGCAAAAGCCGCGTTGTACTCCTGGTACAACTCGCGGGTTGGGTCGTAGGATACGTTCAGCAGGCTGATGTCGGCAGCCTGGGCGGGGATAGCGAGCACCAGTGCGGTAAACAGCGATGGCAGTGCAAAGTATTTGAGTTTCATGTTTTATCCTTGATCAGTAAGAAATCTGGAACCGTGTAAAGAGGGTTTTTTCGTCCGGGCGATCCAGCGGATTGGCGATCGTGCCGCCGCCTCCCCATTCAAATCTGGTCTGCTCGTAGTTCACGGCGAGGCGCAGGTTCTGGTTCAGGTACCAGTTCAGGCCGGCAGCCCAGGATTGCGCGGATCTAGAGTTGGTCAGGCGACTGGCAAAGCGCGTCTGGGTAGCGGTGGTGAAGGCCGCGTCATCGATGTTGTTCTCCTGGTAGCGGGCAACGAGTTCCCAGGCCCCCCAGCCTGCACCGTCAGGGTCGAAGTTCTGCTTGGGCTTTACGCCCTTGAAGGAAGCGTTTTCTCCGGTCAGGATCCACGATCCGGCGATTTGCCAGGCATCGTTGTCCAGGGTGGCCTGCAGGTTGCCGGTGTTTTTGACATCCTGCGAGACACGGGCATATTCCGCGATCAGGCCGAACGGACCGTAGTAGTAATACGCTTGCGGTGACCAGCGGGTGCGGTCACCGAAGCCGAAGGTGTTGCTGTACGAGAAGAAGTTGGTTTGCTGCCCTGCGGACTTGTAGTTCGGCAAACCGGTGCTGGCAGCCGTTGCGTTGAAGTTGCCGTGAGTTGCGGAAAGACCGAAGCCCAGGCCTTCCAGAGCGCTGTCCGAGCCCTTGAGTGGTGTGGTGAATACGCGCACGGCGTATTCCTTGTCGCCGTTGGTGTCCTGTGTGGTCGGCGCGTCCGCACCGTCATTCACGCCGTTGAATACCCCCACCGCGTAGTTCAGCTTGCCTTCCAGCAAATCGCCGTGCAGCGAAACACCGAGGTCACGGTTGGGCAGGATGTTGTTGCTGACGTAGCTGCGCTCGATGAACTTGATATCGGAGCCGCTTTGCAGCCGCTCGAGGCCGACGAATGGCTTGAATTTCCCGGCGCGGACCTTGGCCCACGGCTTGAAACGGGCATCGATGTAGGCGTCGACGATGCCGCTGGTGCTGGTGGCGCTGGCGGTCTTGGCTTCACCGAATTCCGGAGTGAAGCGAAAGTCGTACTTGCCGAACAAGGTACCTTCGATGCTCGGCCTGATCCTGCGGAAATCGAACCCGTCGACATTGGCTGCCTGGTTGCCGGCATCGTCATAGTTGCGGTAGTCCAGTTGCACCAGTCCACGCAGCTTGATCTCGTGCTTGCCATCTGCAGACTTGAGGCCGAAACCGTTTTCGCTGGCGTTGACGATCGGTGTTTCCTTTTTTCTGGATTCTGCGGCTTCCTCAGCGAGTTCATTCTTGCGGTCGAGGATACGCACTTTCTGGTCAAGTTCCTGCACCAAAGCGCGGAGCTGTTCCAGCTCGGAACTGTCGTTGGCCAGCGCGATGGCAGGTGTTGAGAGGGCACCGCTGCTGATCAGCAGCGATGCTAATACGGATTTTCTGAAAGGCATGACAATCATCTCCTGATGGATTCAAACGTCTTCCGGTGGCCCGGTGAGATCCTGTTTTATTGCGAGGGGCTTAGCCTGCGGTGGTCCGTTCGGCTGATCTTGGTTTTTCGGATTCCTGCGGAAAACGGACCTTTTCGCGTTTCTCGATCTGGGTGACGCGGCCGTCATGCACGACGATTTCCAGCGAACCGTAGCGCAGCGTGCCGATCGCCTGGCTGATGGCGTCGATCAGTGCGGCGTCCTGAACCTGCGAAGGTTTCCGATCTGGTGTGCGGTCATGGATGGACATGGTCTGTTCCGATACGTAAGTAAGCAGATGACGCGCACTATAGAAACCATCCTTAATAATGTAAAAGAATAGATATAAATAAGCTTATAATTTAATAAAATTAAAAATTCCGGAGCGTCCGCGGTGGGAAGGCTGGATTTGGGGTGAAGCCGGCGTACCGGATTGGGGTGGAAAGGTGGGGAGTCAGGAAGGGCAGATAGTGCTAGAGCCGGGACCAGATGCCATCTTGCAGTCCCTCGAGCGGAGAAAAGTTTTTCTTATAGGCCATTTTTCGGCTTTCGGCGATCCAGTAACCGAGGTAGAGATAGGGCAACTGAAGCTGGCGGCACCATTCGGACAGCCACAACACGTTGAAAGTGCCGTAAGAGGCGCCCGGTTCGGTGCAGTCGAAGAAGGTGTACACCGCCGACAGGCCGTCCTGGACACAATCGACGACGCTGACCATGCGCAGAATGTCGCCCTCGCGGAACTCCACCATCAAGGTGTCGACGTTGGTTTGCATCAGGAAGTTGCGGTACTGCTCAACCCCATCCTGGTCCATGCCGCCATCAGGATGACGCGATTTCTGGTAGGCCCGGTACAACTCGAAACATTCGTCGCTATAGGCCAGTTCCTTGATGCTGACGCTGAGGTTGAAATGCTGATTCCAGGCCCGCCGTTGGCTGCGGCTGGGTCCCAGCGCGGCAACCGGAATGCGGACCGGCACACAGGCCTGGCAGTTGGGGCAGTGGGGACGGTAGGCGTACTTTCCACTGCGGCGGAACCCCATGCGGATGAGGTCACTGTAGACTTGGCCGTCCACCAGGTGTTGCGGGGCCGCGATCAGCGATTGAGCCTGCAGGTCCTCCAGGTAGCCGCACGGATAGGGGGTGGTGGCATAGAACTGAAGCCGCTGCAGCGGCGGATCATTCACGAGTGTCATCCGGTCAACGTACTGGTCTGATGTGTGAGCCTTTGGACACCTATTGTGCCTCAAGCAGCGAATTCCGTGTCAGGAACGTCCTCAGCTTTGCAGCACTTCATCGACCATGGCGGTAAAGTAGGTTTCCGAATGGGTCTTGTACATTTCGTCCGCCAGCAGGCCGTTTGGGCCATCGAAGCCAGCGGTAACCGTACCGACCGGCTGGTTGTCCTTGCCGTAGACCAGCAGGCCGATACGGTCCGGATCGGATTGTGCAGCTGTGCTGCCGCCCTCGACCTTGTAGCCTCGGCTACCGTACATTTTCTCGACCAGGAACGAAGCAATCCAGCGGCGATCCGGTTTGTTGGTGAAGCGGACCTTGTAGGTTTCACTCTCGACATGGTCGCTCGATTCCCGGGACTCATCCCGAGGCTCCCTCGATAGCGGAACGAAGTTGGGCGCCGAACTGAACTGCAGGATGGTGTGATCCCATTGGTCCGGACTCTTTGGATGTTGCGTGGTCATGCAAACGCCCCCTTAAATGAATACATTCGGAGTGCGCAAGTTATGTTCTTGCAGGTTGTGGCCTTGCCTCACCGGAATGACGGGGAGTCGGCCAGCTTGTGCAATTAGTTTAATCCAGATTCATTAGTATTGTGAACTAAAATTCATTAAATGATTGCGACGTGAGGTGCTGCAGGTGATGGGCGAATAGCGAGCGAGGGATTTCACGGGCGCCGAAGCTGGCGAGATGGGCGGTTTTCATCTGGCAATCGATCATGCCAAAACCAAGGGAGGCGAGGTGCTGAACCAGATGCACGAATGCGATCTTGGAGGCGTCGGTGACATGGTGAAACATGGATTCGCCATAGAACATACGGCCGATGGCCACGCCATACAGGCCTCCGACAAGGTGTCCGTCCATCCAGGTTTCGACGGAGTGGGCGTATCCCAGGTCATGCAGACGGCAGTATCCTTCCACTATTTCGGGAACGATCCAGGTGCCGGGCTGGCCATCGCGCGGCGCGGACGCGCAGGCTTCCATCACGGCGCGGAATGACGTGTCGATGCGGACCTCATAATCCAGGCGCTTGAGGCGTTTGCTGAGGGAGCGTGAAACCTTGAGATCCTCCGGGAACAGCACCATGCGCGGGTCGGGGCTCCACCAAAGGATGGGGTCGCCGGCGCTGAACCACGGAAAGATCCCGTGGCGATAGGCCTCCAGCAGTCGCGCGGGGCTGAGGTCGCCGCCGATCGCGATCAGGCCGTTCGGTTCCTTCAGCGCGGTTTCCAGGGGAGGAAAAGAGGTGTCTGGATCCAGTGCGGCGACATCGCCGCCAGGCAGTCGATAAACGTAGCTCAAGGTTTGAAGAACCGCAGGCGACCGGCATTGCTGACCACCGTGACCGAGGACATGGCCATGGCTGCGCCGGCGATCATGGGATTGAGCAGCAGGCCGAAGAACGGGTAAAGCGCGCCGGCGGCGATTGGAATGCCGAGCATGTTATAGATGAATGCGCCGAACAGATTCTGGCGGATATTGCGTAGCGTTGCCCGCGAGACGGCGATGGCATTAGGGACCCCGTGCAGGGAGCCTGACATCAGGGTAATGTCGGCCGACTCGATGGCTACGTCGGTGCCGGTGCCGATGGCGAAACCGACGTTGGCGCGACTCAGGGCGATGGCATCGTTGATGCCGTCGCCAACCATGCCGACGATTTCACCGGCCGTCATCAGTTCTGCGATTTTGCGATCCTTGTCCTGTGGCAGGACTTCGGCGTAGACCGTGTCGATGCCGACGTTGAGTGCCACGGCCTGGGCGGTCGCGGTCTGGTCCCCGGTGAGTAACAAGACTTTCAGCCCCAAGGCATGCAGGCGGGCAATGGCTTCATGAGAATCCGGTTTGACCGGGTCTGATATCGCGATCACGCCGGCGATTTTGCCATCGATGGCACAGAATACCGTCGTCGCGGCTTGACCGGTCATCCGTTCGTATACCGGCTGCAAGGGGCTCCAGTCGATGCCCCGGTCCTGTAGCAGTTTGCAGTTGCCAAGCAATACGTTTTGTCTGTTTACCATGCCTTGCACACCTTGCCCGGACAAGGCCTCGAAGCGCTCCGGCTTCACCGGCTTGAGCTTGCGCTCCTTGGCTGCGTTGAGGATGGCAAGCGCCAGCGGGTGCTCCGATCCTGTTTCCAGGCTGGCGGCGTAATGCAGCAATTGTGTCTCATCCCAGTCCCCCCATGCATGCATGGCCGTCACGGCGGGTCGCCCCTGAGTGACGGTGCCGGTCTTGTCGAGGACGATGCAGGTCAGTTGTCCGGCCTGCTGCAAGGCTTCACCATTCCGGATGAGGATGCCGTATTCCGCCGCCTTGCCGACTCCGACCATCACCGCCATGGGCGTCGCCAGCCCGAGCGCGCAAGGGCAGGCGATGACCAGTACGGCAACTGCGACGACCATCGCGTAGTTGAGGTGCGGCTCCGGGCCGAGGGTGTACCAGATCGTGAAGGCGGTGGTGGCCACTATCAGGACCACTGGCACGAAGACCCCGGCGATCCGGTCGGCCAGTCGGCCGATCGCCGGTTTGGCTCCCTGGGCCTGTCGGACCAGTTCGATAATGCGGGCCAGGGCGGTGTCCCTGCCAACGCGCGTGGCCCGGTAGAGGAAACTGCCGGAAAGATTCATCGTACCGCCCGTGACCTCGCTTTCGCTCCGGATTTCTACCGGCATGGGCTCTCCCGTCAGCATGGAAGCATCGATACTGGAATGGCCCTCGATCACGATGCCATCGACAGGGATTTTTTCACCCGGCCGGACGCGCAGGGTTTCCCCGCGGCGTACCTCCGCCAGCGGGATGTCGCGTTCCTGCCCTTCCCGAACCACGCGGGCAGTTTTGGGACGCAAGCCGATCAGGCGTTTGACCGCTTCGGAGGCGCGGCCACGGGCGCGCATTTCCAGTGCCTGCCCCAGTACCACCAGGCCGATGACGACCGGGATGACATCCCAGAACGGCTCGCCCGTCCCGGCAGGAAACAGGGCAGGGGTGAAAGTGGCCAGTGCCGAATAGCACCAGGCTGCAATCATGCCGACAGCGATCAAGGTGTCCATGGTGGCATGGCCGCCACGCAGCGCCTTCCATGCGCCCACGAGGAACTGGGGGCCGGAGATCAGCATCACTGCCAGCGTCAGTACGGCCAGCCATGGCGAAGCGGCCTGCATCATGTCGTGCCCGCCCATGCCCAGCATCGCCGGCAGGCTGACAGCAAGGGCCAATACGGCAATGATCAGGGCGAACCAGGATTTATGCAGCAGGCGGCGATAGCGTATGAGCTCGACTGATTCGCGCTCCAGTTCGGTGGCGTCCTCGTCGACCATCAGGCTTGCGCTGTATCCGGCCTTGCTTACCGCATCGATGAGTGTTTCGGTCGGCACGTTGCCATGCACGCTGGCCGTATGCTCGGCGAAATTGACAGCAGCCGCGGTAACGCCTTCGACGCCTTGCAGGGCCTTTTCGACCGCGCTGACACAACCGGCGCAGCGCATCCCGTCGATGGCGAGGCGGATGGGAGGAGTGGGTTCGGACATGTCTTAGCCTACTGTGTCAGGTCATGCCTTGCAACCGGTTTGCGGTTGCGGGCGAGATAGGCTTGTGCTTCAATGAAGGCATGCGATTGATCCGTTTCACGATATTTCTGGTCTTGGCCCTGTTTGCAGCGAACACGGTGCTGGCTGCTCCTGCGGGGACGGCCATGCAACTGGCTGAAACAGGCAATACCGACATCCCATGCCATATGCATGATCATGATGGCCATACACAAGATCAGACCCCACAACATCAGCATGGTTCTCAGCCGCATGTCAGCTGCCATGGATGTTTTGCCTGTGTACCCCTGCTTTGCGACGGGATCATTCCGCTGCAATCACCGATGGCCGGTAACCTGCAGGTTCCCTTTGAAACGGTGGTCTATCTGCCGCGTGTCGTACCGCCCGGGGCGCGCCCCCCGATTCGTTCCTGATTTGCACAGATCCGGTTAGCCGGATGATCGGTCGTTGAAGGCCTTATTGTGTATTCAGGAGATTCCATGAAAGTAGTCATCCATATTCTCATCGCTGCCACCCTTGCGGGTTGTGCCAGCCTGCCGCCGGATGCGGGTTTCCCCGGCGTGCAGAGCGATGTTGCAGACCGGCTCGGGCAGACGGTCGAATGGCGCCGGGGCGATCCGGCGGATCATGACGTCGATGCGCGTATCCAGCAGTGGCTGGCCGCCCCGATATCAGCCGATTCCGCCGTACAGGTCGCGTTGCTCAACAACCGCACGCTACAGGCGGAATACGAAGAACTCGGCGTGGCCCAGGCTGACCTGGTGCAGGCCGGTCTGTTGAAAAACCCGTCCTTCGGGTGGAGCAGGCTGGAAGGCGGCAGCTTGTACAAAACCACCTGGGGCGTAGAACTCGATTTTCTCGGCCTGTTGCTGGCGCCATCCAGAAAACGCATCGAGAACCTGCGCTATGAACACACCCGCCTCCGTGTCACGCAGACCGTGCTGCGACATGCCATGGAAACACGCAAAGCCTGGATGGATGCGGTCGCGGCTGCGCAAGGTTCGGAATTCCTGGCGCAGGTGGCGGCGTTGACGGCGGCTGAGGCGGAATTGGGCCAGCGCCAGTATAAAGCCGGCAATCTGGGCCAGCGGGATGCCCTGCGCCAGCAGGCCTTTGCCGCGGAGACCGCCAATGCCCTGTCGACCTCGCGCAACAATGCGTTTGCCATGCGTGAGCGGTTGGCCCGCCTGATGGGCATCGATACATCACGATTGCAATTGCCTTCCCGATTACCGGATTTACCGGCCGAGTTGCCTGCATTCGGGAACCTGGATGAGTTCGGACTGCATCAGCGGCTGGACCTGCGCATGGCGCAGAAGGAAGCGGAGGCGATGGCCGCCGCCCTGCACCTGACGCGCGATACTCGCTTCATCAACGTGCTCGACCTCGGGGTGGAAACCGAAAAGAACAGCGGCGAGCGACGTATCACCGGTCCGACGCTGCGGTTGGAGCTGCCGGTGTTCGACCAGGGGCAGGCACGCGTGTCGCGGCAGGAAGCACAGTACCGGCAGAGTGAAGCCAGACTGTATGCGATGGCGGTCGATGCGCGCTCGGAAATCCGTGAATCGCTGCAGCGCCTGCAGACAGCCCTTGCCAACGCACGCCGCCAGCAGGACGTGCTGGTGCCGTTGCGCCGGCGCATCGTGGAGCAGAGCACCTTGCATTACAACGGCATGCTGATCGGCGTCTACGAGTTGCTGGCAGATGCCCGGGATCAGGTGGCTGCGGTGCAGAACCATATCGCAGCCAGCCGTGATTTCTGGGTTGCCCTGGCCGACCTGCAGATGGCGGTTGGCGGACGCCTGCCGGAGCCGGTGCTTCCGGCCTCGGCTACACCGGACGAATCCGGTAAGACTGGTCATGGAGGGCACGTACAATGACGACGCGCAGACAATTCATTACAGGCGGGGCTGCGCTGATCGGTGCGGCGCTGGCCGAACGTGCCACCGCTGCACCCGATATCGTCAGTCGTCAGGACCCGGCAACCGAATCGCCGCGCTGGCTGCAGGGCGGCAAGTCCTACCAGCCGGTGGTGACGCTCAATGGCTGGTCATTACCGCCGCGCATGAAGGATGGGGTCAAGGAATTCCACCTGGTGGCGGAACCGGTCAAGCGCGAATTCGCGCCTGGCATGACGGTCAACTGCTGGGGCTACAACGGCAGTACGCCGGGTCCGACCATCGAGGCGGTGGAAGGGGATCGGGTACGTATCTTCCTGACCAACCGATTGCCTGAGCACACTTCCATCCACTGGCACGGCATCCGCCTGCCCAATGGCATGGATGGCATCGGTGGCCTGACCCAGCCGCATATCCCGCCGGGCAAGACCTTCGTCTACGAGTTCGTACTCAAACGCAGCGGCACCTTCATGTATCACCCGCATTCAGATGACATGGTGCAGGTCGCGATGGGCATGATGGGGCTGTTCATCGTGCACCCCAGGAACCCGAAGGAGCGTCCGGTCGACCGGGATTTCGCCTTCCTGCTGCATAACTGGGATATCGAGGCGGGGACCGCTACGCCCAAATCCTCGACCATGACCGAATTCAACCTGTGGACCTTCAACAGTCGCGTATTCCCGGCCATCGATCCGCTGGTGGTGCGCAAGGGGGATCGTGTGCGAGTGCGCATCGGCAACCTTTCCATGCACGACCATCCCATCCATCTGCACGGTTTCGATTTACAGGTCACCGGTACCGACGGAGGGTGGGTGCCGAAGTCGGCGCAGTTCCCGGAAGTGACGGTGAATGTGCCGGTCGGGGCGATGCGGGCTTTCGAGTTTATTGCGGACGAACCGGGGGACTGGGCGCTGCATTGCCACAAGCTGCACCATACCATGGGGCCGATGGGGCATGCCGTGCCCAATATGCTGGGTGTGCCGCATGATGACATCGCGAAGAAAATCGGACAGCTGGTGGACGGCTACATGTCGATGGGCGAGAACGGCATGGCCGAGATGCAGGAAATGCAGATGGACCTGCCGGAAAATACTTTGCCCATGATGGCTGGAGAAGGTCCGTTCGGTCCGTTGGAAATGGGCGGGATGGTGACCTTGCTGATGGTGCGCGATGGCCTGGCGCACGATGACTACCGGAATCCAGGCTGGTATCGGCACCCACCGGGTTCGGTGGCGCATGAGGTGGTTTCGTAGCGGGTTCGCAAAAGCTACAGCGTGCCTTCGTCCCAGCTGGTATCCGGCTCATAGCCGCGGATCCAGGCTGGAATCGCTTCTGGCGGCATGGGGCGGGCGATGCCGTAACCCTGCGCCAGTTCACAGCCCATGCGCAACAGGTGGAGGCCGTGCTCGGCGGTCTCCACCCCCTCGGCAATGACCTGTCGATGGAACTCGCGGCTCAGGCTGACCACTCCCGCCACCACGGCGAGGTCATCGCTGTCGTGCAGCATGTCACGCACGAAAGACTGGTCGATCTTGATCATTTCCACGGGCAGTCGGCGCAGGTAAGTCAGCGAGGAGTAGCCCACGCCGAAGTCGTCCAGGGCGAAGCTGACGCCCATCAGCTTGCAGCTGTTGATGATCTGCGCGACCCCGGCGATGTCCTCGATGGCTGCCGTTTCGGTGATTTCCAGTTCCAGCTGGTCGGGTGGAACGTCCGGGTATTCCTGAAGCAGGCCAGCCAGCCTGAGTGCGAAATCGGAACGCATCAGGTGGCGCGCAGCAATGTTGACGCTGACATGGACCACCAGCCCATCGCGGTTCCATTCCTGCATCTGGCGCAGTGCTTCGCGCATCACCCACTCGCCCAGCGGGATGACGAAATCGGTGTCTTCGATCGCTGGCAGGAAACTGGCGGGCGGGCGCAGCCCCAGTTCCGGGTGCTGCCAGCGAATCAGCGCTTCCACGCCGATGACATTGCCGTGCCGCATATTGACCTTGGGCTGGTAATGGAGGCGGAACTCGTTGTTCGGTAGCCCGGCCTCGATGCGTTCACGCTCCTGGCGCCGGCCGCGGGTCTGACGGTCATGCTCGGCATCGAACAGGTGATAGCCGCAGCCGCCATTGATCTTGGCCTGGTACATGGCCTGGTCTGCATGGCGTAATAGCGTGTCCGGCTCGCTTTCGTCCTGCGGGAACAGGGTGTAGCCGATGCTGGCCGAGACATTGACAGTTTTCTCGTTGAGGTTGAAGGAGGTGTTGATCGCCGCGAGCAGGCGGTCGAGTGTCTGGCGGCACTCCTCTTCACTGTTCAAACTGCACAGCAGGACCGCAAACTCATCACCGCCCAGGCGGGCGATGGTGTCGCTTTCACGCAGGCAGGTGCGGATCCGTGATGCCAGCTGCACCAGCAAGCGGTCGCCTGCATCATGCCCCAGACTGTCATTGATCGGTTTGAACCCGTCGAGGTCGAAGTAGCAGATCGCCAGCATTTCGCCGGTACGGTCGGCCCGGGCCAGTGCCTGCTGCAGACGGTCGGCCAGCAGGGTGCGGTTGGGCAGTTGCGTAAGGGGATCGTGGTAGGCCAGGTGTTCCAGGTTCTGCTGGTGTTCCTTGGCGGCCGTGATATCGGAGAAGATGCCGACATAATGGCTGATGTGCTGGTGTTCGTCGCGAACGGTGAAAATGTCCAGCCAGGCGGCATAGACTTCCCCGTTCTTGCGCTGGTTCCAGGTTTCACCGCGCCATTCGCCGTTTTCCTCCACCTTGATGAAACATTCCGGTTCGTGGATGGCGAATCCCAGTGCGAGGGGAAGTTGTCCCAAGGCTTCATCGCGTTCGTAACCGGTAACTTCCATGAAGGCCGGGTTGACTTCAATGATGCGCGACTCGCGGTCGGCAATGAAGATGCCATCGTTCGCGTGTTCGAATACGCTGGCGGAAAGGCTCATGCGCTCGGCGTTCATCTGCAGGGTGCGCATCATCTCGCGCAGTTTGGTCCGCATGCTGAGAACGTTGGCCATCAGGGTGCCGGATTGCGCCGAGAGTTGGTCGACTTCGAAGTTTCCGGCGGCGATGCGTTGCACGACGTCAATGGCCAAGGCGGGATCGCCGCCGATCGGGTCCAGAATGAGCCGGCGTAATTGCCAGAGGATGAGAACGATCAGGATGACCCCCAGCAGCGTGCCGCCGAGAATGACGAACCAGGAGTTGGCCAGGCTGATGGCCTGTGCTTCGCTTAAGGGATAGGCAACCTGAACTCGGAAATTCCAGTTCGGGATTTCCTTGGAGACGATCGCCCAGTCTTTCGGCTTGCTGTGCAGGATCTGCTCGGCTTGATCGCGCGGGACATGGCCGGAAACAAAGCGCACATGCTGCTGGTGATCGATAACGGCCACGAAACCTGTCTTCAGGTAGCGCGATTTCTCGACGGCGTCGCGCAGGATCTTCATGTCGACCTTGTAGCCGACAAACACGACACCGATGGTTTCGCCCTCCGGTGAAGTGATCGGTTCATAGCGGCTGATGTAGGGGTTGCCCAGAATGTCGACGACGCCATTGAAGGTTTTTCCGGCGCGGATGGCGACGATGGCCTTGCCTTTTGGGTCGAGCAGGGTGCCGATCGCGCGGGTACCGTCGTTTTTGCGGATGGTGGTAGAAACTCGGACGAAATCGTCACCGGACTTGACGAACAGGGTGGCGGTGCCGCCGGCTAGCCTGGTGACACTGTCGACCAGATCGTAATGGTTGGTCTGCGAGATGTCGCCCAGCACCAGATTGGGGACACTTCTGCCGGCAATTTCGGTAGTTCCCTTGATCCCCGGAGTGCCCATGCCCATGCATTTTTCCTTCAGGACGTGCATGGAGGTATCCACCTGGTCGTCCATCAGGGCATCGGTGATGTCCAGCAGGCGTGCCAGGGTCTCCGCGTGATCCTGCGCCCCCTGCGTGATGGCGGCCATCTGCTGGGCTGTCTGCTGCCGGGTCAGGATGAACGGCGCGAGCAACAGGATTGCCATGACCGGCAACAGGAACCGCCAAAGGGTGGAGATTTGTCTTAGCATTTTTAAGTATGGTTTTGCGGGGCATTCTCCCACAATTTTGGCGGACATGACAGGAAACGCCGTGGGAATCGGCACCATGACGGGAAGGGCTGTTGAAATACTGCTGAAAACAGGGTCTAACTGGAGTAAAATAGTCAACTATATGCTTGCGCCTGTGTCCCTCACTTCCTACCGTCCGTACTGGGCTAAACGTTTTGGTACCGCAAAGTTCCTGCCGACTTCGCGTGCCGAAATGGAAGCGCTCGGATGGGATTCCTGCGACGTCATCCTGATCACCGGGGATGCCTACATCGACCATCCCAGTTTCGGCATGGCGCTGGTCGGGCGTCTGCTCGAAGCACAGGGCTTCCGTGTCGGCATCATTGCCCAGCCTGATTGGCAATCGGCTGACGCCTTCAAGAAACTGGGCAAGCCAAATCTGTATTTCGGAGTGACTGCGGGCAACATGGATTCCATGGTCAACCGGTATACCGCCGACCGCAAGATCCGTTCCGATGACGCCTACACGCCCAACGGCGAGGCCGGCAAGCGACCGGACCGTGCCGTGCTGGTTTACGCCCAGCGTTGCCGCGAAGCCTATGCGGATGTGCCGGTGGTGATCGGCAGCATCGAGGCTTCACTTCGTCGCATCGCACATTACGATTACTGGTCGGACAAGGTACGCCGTTCGGTGCTGGTGGATTCCAAGGCGGACATCCTGCTATACGGGAATGCCGAACGGGCGCTGGTCGACCTGACCCACCGCCTGTCCAAGGGGGAATCCATCCGGGATATCACGGACCTGCGCGGCACCGCGTTCCTGCGCAAATCCATCCCGGAAGGCTGGCTGGAAGTGGATTCCACGCACATGGATCGACCGGGCAGGGTGGATCCTCATGTCAATCCATACGCCATGCAGATGGCTGAGGGTGCAGCCTGCGCATCGGATGGCGTTCCGGACAGCGGTGTGAAGACCGTCCAGGTTCATCGCAAAATCGTTCAGGACCGTGCCCATCAGGTGGTGCGTCTGCCCAGTTACGAAGAGGTATCCAAAGACCCGGTGATGTACGCCCATGCCTCCCGCGTACTGCACCTGGAGTCCAACCCTGGCAACGCAAGAGCGCTGGTGCAGCGTCACGGTGACCGTGAAGTCTGGCTGAACCCGCCGCCGATCCCGCTCACGACCAGGGAAATGGATTACGTTTACGGTCTGCCCTATGCACGTGGCCCGCACCCCACCTATCAAGGTGCCAAAATCCCGGCCTGGGAGATGATCCGCTTTTCCGTCAACATCATGCGTGGCTGCTTCGGTGGCTGTACATTCTGCTCCATCACCGAACACGAAGGCCGCATCATCCAGAGCCGCTCCGAGGAGTCCATCCTGCATGAGATCGAAGAGATCCGAGACAAGGTGGAAGGCTTTACCGGCATCATCTCCGACCTCGGCGGGCCGACCGCCAACATGTACAGGCTGGCGTGCAAGGACCCGAAAATCGAGTCCGCCTGCCGCAAGCTGTCGTGCGTTTACCCCGACATTTGCGACAACCTCAACACCGACCATTCGGCGCTGATTCATCTGTACCGCAAGGCGCGCCAGATCAAGGGGGTGAAGAAGATCCTGGTCGGTTCCGGCTTGCGTTACGACCTTGCTGTGAAGTCGCCGGAATATGTCAAGGAACTGGTACAGCACCACGTTGGCGGCTACCTCAAGATCGCCCCGGAGCACAGCGAGGAAAACGTCCTGTCCAAGATGATGAAGCCGGGCATGGGAGCTTACGAGAAATTCAAGCAGATGTTCGAGAAGTTCTCGAAGGAGGCGGGCAAGGAGCAGTACCTGATCCCGTACTTCATCGCGGCGCACCCTGGCACGACCGACGAGGATATGCTTAATCTGGCGTTATGGCTCAAGCACAACAACTTCCGTCTGGACCAGGTGCAGACGTTTACCCCGACGCCGATGGCGATGGCCACGGCCATGTACCATTCGGGCAAGAACCCGCTACGCAAGGTCACCCGGACCAGCGAGGACGTGCCGATCCCGCGGGCCGGCGGCAAGCGCAAGTTGCACAAGGCTTTCCTGCGTTACCATGATCCCGCCAACTGGCCGTTGTTGCGCGAGGCGTTGAAAGCCATGGGACGTGCCGACCTGATCGGTAACGCCAAGAAATGCCTTGTTCCTGCCTGGCAGCCGACGGCGGTGAAGCCCGTAGGCGGCAAACCGATGGCAGGCAAGCCGATCCCGGGAAAACCGGTTCGCAATCCAGTCCGTCCCCCAACTCCGGCGAAGCACGTTCAGCACAAACACAGGCCGAAATCACGGTAACGGTCATTTGTACTGTTCAGTCCGGGCATGACGGGAACGACGGCGAGGCCATGCAAGGAACATCGGCCTCGGCCTTGAACGCCTGGGGACAAGACTATTCCAGATAGCGTGAAAGTTGCTTGATCACGCTTTGTACATCGCCTAGCGCCCACAATTCGGAAATGCGTCCGTCCCGGAAGGCGAATAGCGCCACGCCTTCCCACTTCAGCTTGCCGTGGGTCGGAGCATGGCCGAACAGTTCGCCCTGGTGGATTCCGCTGTAGTGCATACGCGCCCACACCTTGTTGTCTTCCTCGATCATGTCCAGGATGTCGCACTGGTAGTGGCCAAGCGCACGGCGCACGAAATCCATATACAACATGAATCCCTTGTGGCCATGGTGGGTGTGGCCGAGCGAGCCGCGCAGGGAGAAGTCTTCGGTGAGCAGGGCTTCGACGACGGAAATGTCGGCCTGGCTCACGATGGCTTCGTAGAATTTACGGACGGTATCTTTTTGCTGGGACATGGTTTTCGCACCCTTTTGGGACATTGTCCCTGTGAATGCCCCATGGATGCAATACCCGCGGCAGGGATCGGGAGTATTAGTCCGCTCCGGCAGCCATCAGTGTTTCAGCGACGTTAGCGTAGCCGCGCCGCTGTGCGATATCCAGGGCGCTGATATTCCCGGCACGTGCGTTGACGTTGGCGCCGGATGCCAGCAGCAGTTTGCAGACTTCGTCATGGCCGTTCATGGTGGCGCGCATCAGTGCGGTAGAGCCTTTGGCCTTGGCGCGGTTGACGTCGGCCCCGGCCGCCAGCAGGGTCTGGCAGATCTGCAGGTGGCCATTCTGGGCTGCCAGCATCAGCGCAGTATTGCCCTCGGTGTCAGCGGCATCCGGGGGGGGCTCCGTGTTGCAGCATTATCTGGCAACTTTCCAGATTGCCGAATTCCGCGGCCCGCAGCAGGGCGTTGCCATCTCCGGCCTGTCGGAGTTTGGCTTGTGCCTTGATGGGTTCTGCGGGGCGGATGCGGAACCAGGCGGCATACATGGCCGGTTCGAAGATCAGGGTCAGCAAGGTCGCCACGAACGCGCCGCCCATCATGGCGATGGCCATCGGCCTCCAGAATGTGCTTTGCATCAGCGGGATCATGGCCAGGATGGTCGCGGCTGCCGTCAGCAGGATGGGGCGCAACCGGCGTACCGCGGCTTCGATGACCGTACGCCTCGGATGCTGGCTCTGCGCCATCAGCCGCTCGATCTGATCGACCAGAATCACCGAGTTGCGCATGATGATCCCGGCCAGAGCGACCACTCCTAGCAGGGCCACGAACCCGAACGGGGCGTCGAACAGCAGCAGGGCCCAGGTGACCCCGACGATGCCGAGCGGGGCGCTGATCATCACCCGCAGGATATCTGCCGTGGAGGTGTGCCTTGGAAAACCTGTCATGTCTGGCCATGACAGGCGAGGGGATCAGAAGCGTTCGTGCTCGCCGAGGTAGCGCCATTGCCCGACCGGCAGGTCGGACAGCTTGACCTGACCGATGCGCACGCGCTTCAGGCCGACCACGCGCAGGCCGACCATTTCGCACATGCGACGGATCTGGCGCTTCTTGCCTTCGCGCAGGACGAAGCGCAACTGGTCTTCGTTCTGCCAGCTGACCTTGGCCGGGCGCAGGGGTTGGCCGTCCAGCGACAGCCCGTGGTTGAGCAGCTTGAGGCCCTGCTCGCTGAGCGTGCCTTTGACGCGCACCAGATATTCTTTTTCGATCTTGGAATCGTCGCCGATCAGCAGCTTGGCGATGCGGCCGTCCTGCGTCAGCACCAGCAGGCCGGTGGAATCAATGTCCAGGCGACCCGCCGGGGCAAGCCCCTTGAGGTGGGCCGGCGTGAAGCGGAGCGGCGACTTGTCCCCGGCGAAGCGGGAAGAAGCGTTGATCAGGCTCACCGCCGGCTGGTAGCCGTCCTCGGCCTGCCCGGACACGTAGGCCATGGGCTTGTGCATGAGGATGGTGACGCGGGACTGCTGCTGCACCTGCGCGCCTTTGGCGAGCGTGATCTTCTGCGTGGGCAGGATCTTGGTGCCGAGTTCGCTGACACGTTCGCCGTCGACGAACACCAGACCCTGCTCGATGTAGCTGTCGGCTTCGCGGCGGGAGCAGATGCCCTGTTCGGACATCAGTTTGGAGAGGCGGACTTTTTCCATGCGCCCATTTTACCGCAAACACAGCGCCCACTCCCGAACTTGTCCGTGGTCGAACTGGTGTCAGCCGCGCATGGCAGCCCAGACGATCCCCGGCACCTTCGACCAGCTGGCATGTTCTTCCATCGCCACGATGCGCCGCATCACGGTCTGCGCGGTCCTGTGGCTGGGCAGGAAAGCCGGCTTGGGGAACACAGTGAGCGGGGCGCGGATCACGGTTTTCTCGATGCCTTCCAGCATCGGCGTGTTGTGAACGAATCCGGAGCCACTCTGGATGTTGTCCAGCGTGGCCCCGGGATAAGCGCCCCATGGAGGTGAAGCGAACACGAACGAGATGCCGGGAAAGGTATTCACCGCAACTGTCCCGTAATGCAGTCGGTCGATCGCCTGTTCGAAGGCGGCCTTGACGGCCGGGTCCCTGAGCGTTGCCGGATGCACGATGAGCGTAGCGTTGAGCGTTCCCCACAGCTTGTCATTGCAGAAATCCACGGCCTGCTCGAGGAACCGGACCGGGTCCTCGCTGCCGACCTGGACTTCCGAGAGAATGGAGCAGAACGGCTCTTCGCGATACAGCACTTCGCTGTCGTCGTCAGGATCCAGCCCGGTGATGAAGCTCCAGGGCAAAGTGCCGGGTCTGGCCGCGCCGATGTGCTTGACGTTCCTGCGGTCACGGGTCAGGGTTTTCCAGCGGTCTTCGGCGCCTGGATAGTAGGCTTGTCGCGGTTCGACCCGTGCGCATACATCCTGGATCCCCTGCAGGAACGCCTTGCTGCCGGCCCAGCCTTTTGGCGTCACCAGCATCTTGGCGGAATTGCAGAAAAACGAAGCGTTCATGGTCATGGCCGAGGCGATGGCCTCGGACTGGAAGGCGATTTCCTTCCTGCTGTAGGGACCGGGGACGATGATGACGGGGGAGATATTGCCCAGTTCGGAAGTGATCAGCTTGTGCAATAGCGGTTCGTTGTTTAACTGTCGGGCCCGCTGGTCGGGCCCCGGGGAACCCCAGACGATCTGGTCGTGGGTCTTGTGGGAGCCGGTGAGATGGACCTCGTCGATACCGGGGTGGTAGACCAGGTGCCGGCCCTCTTCGACGCCGCCGTAGAGGATGGCCAGGTAGTTGCGGTCGATGGCCTCCTTGAAGGCTTCCTCGATGTAAGGCCCGAGATAGGCATTCACCGGGTTCATCTTGAGCAGGCATACCTTGCCTTCGTTGAACATCTTGGTCAGCACGTCCATCACACCGATGGCGGCAATGTTGCCGGCGCCCAGCACCAGCGCCACCTTGCCGTGGTGGTCAGGATTCTTGTAGAACCGCGCACGGCCTGACTCCAGCAGTTCCGGCGTCACCTGCGGCTGCAGGTGCACGTCCACGGTGACATCCTTGAACAGCATGCCGTCGATGGCATTGTTGGGAAAAACGTTGACCGCGAGATTGCCGGAGATGGTGCGGGACACTTTGCCGACTGGCGTGTTACCAGTGTCGCGCAGGGCTGCCAGCGCCTCCTTGATCAGCCTGAGCTGGCGGATGATGCCCCAGGGGCCGGTGGCCCATTCTTCTGCCTCGTCAGGGGAGCCGATCGTGATGCCCTTGGCCTTGCAGCCTGCCTGCACGCTCCGTTCGGCGATGCGCATGTAACCCTGCTGCATGGCGTCCGCAAGGGCGATTCGCTGGTCGATCCTGAGTGCGGCGAAACGACCGGCCTCACGGCGCAGGGCGGACACCGACGAATCGATGCGGCCCTGGCTGGAATTCGGGGGGGAACCGATAGCGCCCCGGGCGGCATAGCTGGAATATTCTCGAATCTGGTCCTGGAATCGCATGGCGTGCTCCTCGTTCTGGATGTTCGCGGTCATCTGTTGTCCGGATGTCTGCCTCAGGCGAGGGAGCGGCGGCGGGCGGCAAGACCCAACAGGGCCATCCCTGCCAGCAGCATGGCCTGGGCGCCTGGTTCCGGTACCGGGGCGGTGTAGATGGTCAGGATACTCTCGTTGGCGATGCGGCCTGAAGTGAAACTATCGAACAAATGAAAGCCGGTCATCGTTCCACCCCCACTGGCATTGGCGAAAAACCCGGTGCCGCCAGTGATCACGCTGTGGCCTGCGTAGGTCAGTACCGGACCATTCAGGTCGAAGCTATCGAAGCTCAACGTGCCAAAAAAACTGTCGCCGTTGGCCATGGTCTGGGTGAAGGTGCAGGTCAGGGTGCACAGCGTCAGCCCCGCCCCGGTCATCGTGTGGGGAATGTAACTGTACAACGTCGAGGCGGCCATTGGGAGATCGCCGGAGACCAGCACGGTAGGCTGCAGGACGTTGCTGGTCAGGGCATTGCCGTCGCCGAGATCGGTGATGGTGAATTCCCCGAAATACTGCTGGTCGGTATGATAAGTCGCGGCCTGTGCGGCAGAGGCCCACAGGGCGGTGGCCAGGGCCAGGGAGAAATACCTCGGTATGTTCATGGTGTGCTCCTTGATGTATGTGACCGTCTGATCAGGCCACGCCACGGCGACGGCGGACGATGAAGCCCATCAGCCCGAGGCCGGACAGCAGCATGGCATAGGAGCCGGGTTCGGGGACCGGGGCGGCAAAGAACAGGTCCCCGGACTCGTTCAGCACGTTGGCGCCGTTGGCCCCGACGTTGGAAAAGCTGACCGAGGCCAGCCTCAGGTCATATTTCAGCCCGGCATTCTGGGTAATGGATGACAGCCACAGATTGAAGTCAGTGTTTTGCCCGTCTATGAAGCTGATGTGGTTGTCCCAGGCGTAATTGAAAACTCCGTTGATCAGGTTCGTGCCTGCAGCGCCATACGTCAGGAACTGGCTGTCGAAGTAGGAAGAACCGTTGTTGAAGCCGTTGTAGGCAAACGTATTGAACGAACCTGTGAAGGATTCCCCAAGCTGCATCGAGGCCTGCGGGAAACTGTTGCCTGCCGGTTGTCCATAGCCGACCGTGCCCACCCAGCCGTGCAGCACGAAATGAAACGTGGCATCGCCGCTGCCGGTGAAATGGAAAGTATCCATCCAGTTGTGGCTGGTCCATGATTCTGTGGCCGCGGCATAACCCATATAGTTGCCATTGTTACTCGATAGGGCCGATCCATTCATGACGCCGTACTGAGTAACTGCGGAGGCGCTGGCATTGCTGTTGAAGGATACGTCGTAGTAACTGCCGTCGCCGTTGTTGAATTGCATAATGCCGCTGGTTGTCGCGCTGACGCTGAGCGGGGTCGCGTCATTGGCCGTCTTTAGGTCATACGACTGGGTAGCGTACGGTGCCTGCGCGTCGGCACCTGCGTTCGTACTTAGACCGGCATGTGCAGGGAATGTGAACAGGCCCAGTGCCAGCGGATAAGCGAGGGAAGTGATGTGGGCTTTCATGATGATCCTTTCTTTCGTTGTCCAGCCCGGCTGAATACGGGGCTTGAGGTTGTGTAGGGACATGATATATTTCGAGTGAAAGTAGGAAAGTTAGTAACAGTTACATCCCGACGTTACATTCGCAGCCTATGCAGCCCATCGCGCCTGGGGAGGCCCATTGGAAAACGATCTGGCCACGATTGAACGCAGCCTGCCCCGGCTGTTTTCAAGCCCGGGCTTTGTCAAGTCGCCACGACAGCGTGACCTGTTGCGCTATCTGGTCGACCAGACGCTGGCAGGAAACGCCGATCGTCTGAAGGGGTATGTCATCGGGGTCGAGGTGTTCGGCCGCGGCGCGGATTTCGACCCCGCGCTGGATGCCATCGTCCGGGTCGAGGTCGGGCGCTTGCGCAGCAAGTTGCGCGAGTATTACGAGGGGGATGGAGAGACCGACGCGGTCATGGTGGCACTCCCCAAGGGCGGGTATGCCGTCGAATTCCGACAGCGGAATGCAGCCCGTCCGGAATCTGCTTCGACGAAGCCTGCACCGGCTGGCGTCGATGAAAGGCCCTCCCTGGTCGTGCTGCCGCTGAGTAATCTGGGGCCAGAACCGGGCAACGACTACTTTGCCGATGGCATTACCGACAGCCTGATTTTCGAGCTTTCCCGCCTCTCCGGTCTTTTCCTGATTTCGCGCCAGTCCTCGTTTGCCTACCGGAATTCCCCCCTGTCCTCCGAAGCCATCGCCGCAGCGCTGGGGGTCGGTTTCCTGTTGCAGGGCAGTGTCCAGCGCGCGGGCAACCGGGTCAGGGTGACCGTCCAGTTGATCGATGCATCAACGGGAGGTCCCTTGCTGTCGGAGCGGTTCGACCGCGACATTCAGGATATTTTCGCTTTGCAGGATGAAGTCACGCGCAGCATCGTACGTGCATTGCAAATCAGGTTGGCACCGGCGGAGGCAGAGTTGTTCGGGCATGAGGGCACGGCCAGTGTCGAAGCTCATGACGCATTGCTGCGCGGCTACGAAAGCCATTGGAAATACACGCCTAAATCCATTGTGGAGGCCCGGCATTATTTCAGCCAAGCCGTGGAATATGATCTGCAGTATGCCCCTGCCCACGCCTGGCTGGCACGTTCCATGCTCCATCAATGGATGATGAAATGGGATACGACGCCAGGCTTGCGTGATCATGCGGTGCACCATGCCAGGCTCGCTGTTGAACTGAACCCGCGCCTTCCCTACGCAGTCGCCATTCTGGGGTGGGTGTACCTGTGGTGCAAACAGCGCGATTCTTCGATCGCCTGCTGCCGGCAGGCGGTGTCGATGGATTCTAATAATCCAGAACTGCTCAATTTTCTTTCCATGACGCTATCATCCGCAGGGTTTGGTGAAGAGGCACTTTTTTACAGCGAGAGAGCGCGTCGACTGAATCCGCATTCATCCCCTTTTTACGAATTTGTACTGGGGCAGTCCTATTTCGTCATGGAGGATTATGAGAAAGCGATCATTGCCTTTAGGCGCGGTTGCGAACTGAGTGAACATTTCATCCCCAATCATGCCTATCTTTGTACGGTCTACGAAATAGTAGGCATGGAGGACAAAATGCGTGAGCGGCGTGACCACGTACTGGCGCTGATCGGAGGGGATTTGAAGCGCATGATCGAGCCGCCGTGGACAGATGAGGCGTTGGAAAAGTTTTATCGTCATCTGATGCGTTCGGTGGGGCTGGAGCCTTTGGAAACCTCATAGTTTCCGGTGGGCAACTAGCGTTGTCTGGCCAGGAACCTGTCCAGTTGTGCGGCGAACGCTGCGCGATCACTCTGGCTGAAACTGGATGGACCTGAGATGTCCACCCCGCTGCCGCGCAGTTCTTCCATGAGGTTGCGCATGGCGAGGCGTTCCCGCATGTTCTCCGGGGTATAGAACTCGCCGCGCGGGTTGAGTGCATGGGCCTGTTTGTCGATGACCTGGGCGGCCAGCGGGATGTCCGCCGTGATGACCAGGTCGCCGGGTTCGACTTCCTGCACGATGCGGTCGTCCGCTACGTCGAAACCGCCCGGGACCTGCAGGGCGCGGATCCAGGGCGAGGGCGGGACGCGCAGCAACTGGTTGGCCACCAGCGTGGTCATGATCTGCGTCCGTTGCGCGGCGCGGAACAGGATCTCCTTGATGACGCCGGGACAGGCGTCTGCATCGACCCAGATCTTCATCCGGCGCTCCCGTTGGCGGCGTCTTCCAGCACTTTGAGAAAGTCGTCACCGTAGCGCGCCAGCTTGGCCTGGCCGACGCCGGTGATGCGGCCCAGCTGGTCGAGCGTCTGCGGGCGCTGGTTGAGGATTTCGAGCAACGTGCTGTCGTGGAAAATGACGTAGGGCGGCACGCCCTGGTCCCTGGCGAGTTCCATACGCCTGGCGCGAAGCGCCTGCCACAGCGGATCGTCGCCGACACCTTCGTACCCTTCGCGGGCGCGGGCGGCGCGTTCGGCCTTGCTGACCTTGCGCCTGGAGACTTCGGGGTCGTGGCGGAACCAGACCGGCTGTTCGCCGCGCAGCACCGGACGTGCGGCCTCGGTGAGGCGCAGCCCGCCATAGTGCTCGATGTCGGTTTCCAGCAGCCCGGCGGCGACCAGCTGCCGGAATACGCTGCTCCACTGCGGTTGCGCCAGCGATTTGCCGATGCCGAAAGTGGTGAGCAGGTGATGGCCGAACTGCTCGACCTTTTCCGTCTGTTTGCCCAGCAGGACTTCGATCAGGTGCACCACGCCGAAGCGCTGGCCGGTACGGTAGACACAGGAGAGCGCCATGCGGGCGGCTTCGGTGCCATCCCAGGTCTCGACCGGCTCCAGGCAGTTGTCGCACTGGCCGCAGTTTCCGGGATGTTCCTCGCCGAAATAGCGCAGGATGGTCTGGTGCCGACAGGCGGTGGATTCGCAGAAACCGAGCAACGCATCCAGCTTCTGGCGTTCGACGCGCTTGCGGTCTTCCGGCGCGTCGCCGGCGTCCAGCATCTGGCGCATGCTGACCACGTCGCCCAGGCCATAGGCCATCCAGGCGTTGGCCGGCAGGCCGTCGCGCCCGGCTCGCCCGGTTTCCTGATAGTAACCTTCCATGCTCTTGGGCAGGTCGAGGTGGGCGACGAAGCGCACGTTGGGTTTGTCGATGCCCATGCCGAAGGCGACCGTCGCGACCATGATCACGCCTTCCTCGCGCAGGAACCGCCGCTGGTTGGCGTTGCGGATGGCCGGGTCCAGGCCGGCGTGGTAGGGCAGGGCATCCCAGCCCCGGCTGTGCAGCCATTCGGCGGTTTCTTCCACCTTGCGGCGCGACAGGCAGTAGACGATCCCTGCATCGTTGGGATGTTCCCTTTCCAGAAAGGCTTCCAGCTGGCTGCGGGCATTGTTTTTCTGGGTGACGCGATATCGGATGTTGGCCCGGTCGAAACTGGAGACGAACTGCTGTGCATCTTCCAGCGCCAGCCGCTCGATGATTTCGTTGCGGGTCGGTGCATCGGCCGTGGCGGTGAGCGCGATACGCGGCACCTTGGCAAAACGCTCGTGCAACACCGTCAGCTGGCGATATTCCGGACGGAAGTCATGGCCCCACTGCGACACGCAGTGCGCCTCGTCGATGGCGAACAGGGCGATCCCCGGCCCCTCGCTCTGCAATTGATCCAGCAGGGTCAGGAACCCGGGCATCAGCAGGCGCTCCGGCGCGACGTAAAGAATTTTCAGGTCACCGCGCAATAGCCTGCCGGTGACTTCACGGGCGGCATCGGCATCGAGGCTGGAGTTCAGAAACGCGGCCTGGACGTCCAGTTGCGTGAGCGCGTCGACCTGGTCCTGCATCAGCGCGATGAGCGGCGACACGACGATGGCGACGCCCTCGCGCATCAGGGCCGGGAGCTGGTAGCACAGCGACTTGCCGCCACCCGTAGGCATCAGCACCAGCGCATCGCCGCCCGCGGCCACGTGCTCGACGATCGCCTGCTGTGCGCCGCGGAAGGCGCTGTAGCCGAAGATGTCGTGCAGAAGTTGCCGGGCGGGGGCCATCATCGATGGGTTATTTGTGCCTTTGGCCGCGGTGGACCGGCTGGGGTGCGAACAGCGGTGTCTGCGGCATGGCCTGGTGGCGGGCGGCTTCGGACAGGTTCTTGTTGGCCTTGGCTGGTTGCTGGGGCTTTGCGCCTTGGGGCTTGGCACCCTGGGGGTGGTGAGGCTTCTGGCCCGGGCGGTTCCCCGGCTTTTGCTGGCCCTGGGCGCGTTGTTCGTTGCGCGGGCCATGTTCGCCGCGGTCGCGGTTGTTACGGCCCTGGTTGCCTTTGCCCTGTCCCTCGCCTTGCGGGCGGCGCTGCTGGAACTGGCGCGGCGGACGCGGGGCCTCCGGTTCGGGTTTTTCCGGCGGGGTGAAGCCTTCCACGGTGACGCGCGGGATTTCGCGCTTGATCAGCTTCTCGATGTCCTTGAGCAGCTTGAGTTCTTCGCGGTCGACCAGCGAGACGGCGGCGCCGCTGGCACCGGCGCGACCGGTACGGCCGATGCGGTGAACGTAGTCTTCCGGCACGTTGGGGAGTTCAAAGTTGACTACCTGCGGCAACTGGTCGATGTCCAGACCGCGCGCGGCGATATCGGTCGCCACCAGTACCGGGATCGTGCCGGCCTTGAATTCTGCCAGCGCCTTGGTCCGTGCCGACTGGCTCTTGTTGCCGTGGATGGCCATGGCCGGGATGCCGTCCTTGACCAGCTTTTCGGCCAGGCGGTTGGCGCCGTGCTTGGTTCGCGTGAAAACGAGGACCTGGGTCCAGTTGTTGGCCTTGACCAGATGGCTGACCAGATCGCGCTTGTGGCTTTGCTGCACCAGGTGCACGGTCTGTTCGACCATTTCGGAAGCCGTGTTGCGGCGGGCGACTTCGACGAAGCCCGGATTGTTCAGCAGCCCGTCGGCCAGCGCCTTGATCTCGTCGGAGAAGGTGGCCGAGAACAGCAGGTTCTGGCGTTTGACCGGCAGGATGGCAAGAATTTTCTTGATGTCGCGGATGAACCCCATGTCCAGCATACGGTCGGCTTCGTCCAGTACCAGGATCTCGACGCCGGACAGGTCCAGCGTGCGCTGGCCGACGTGGTCCAGCAGACGGCCCGGCGTGGCCACCAGGATGTCCAGAGGCTTCTTCAGGCGGTCGATCTGCGGGTTGATGCCAACGCCGCCGAACATCACCATCGAGCTGTGCTTGAGGTACTTGCCGTAGGTTTTGACGGATTCTTCCACCTGTGCCGCCAATTCGCGGGTCGGTACCAGCACCAGCACGCGCGGTCGACCCGGTTTCAGTGTGACCGGCTTGTCGCTCAGCAGTTGCAGGATGGGCAGGGTAAAGCCGGCGGTCTTGCCAGTGCCGGTTTGGGCGCCCGCCAGCAGGTCGCCCCCCTTGAGCACTTGGGGGATGGCCTGTGCCTGCACCGGTGTGGGTTTGGTATAGCCGGCGTCTTCGATGGCGCGCAGCAAAGGTTGGGCCAGACCGAGGTCGGCAAATTTGATTTCTTGAGACAAAACAATACTCCTGCGACGGCCTACGGCTCTCCAGGAGCGGCACCAATCGAGGCAGACGGATAAGGGATCGGAACGATCGATTCGAACAAAGGACCGGTACGCTGATTGGCAGGGCGTACGGAAGCCACGGATTATACGCGACTTCCGTGATGCCGATTAAATTGATTGCTGCTTGAGCGTCGGGTCCGGTTTCAGGTCGAACGCGACACACACGCGCTCCTCATCCGCGTTGAACGGGATGGTGCGGTGGAACAGGGAGGAGGGGAACAGCACGATATCGCCTACCTCCTGAACCACGATGTGGGCAGGGAAATTTTCGTGCTGGCGCGGGTAGCCATCGCCATCGGTGCCGTATTCAAACCCGGCCTCGGTGGAGCCAGCCTCCCGGGTCGGCAGCTTGAGGTACACGCAACCGCTGATCCAGCCTTCCTCGTGGATGTGGGAGCCGAGGTTGCCGCCTTTCTTCATCTTCAGGTACCAGGAACTGCTGAAGTCGATTTCCTTGGGGAAATAGCGGATGAGGTCGCAGTTTTCATTGGCGTAATGCTCGCGGTATTCGGCGATCTTCTGCTTGACCAGCACGGCCAGCTTCTGGAACGCCGGTTCGGGGCGTTTCAGCAGGTTGCCGGCGGATTGCATGCCTGAATACAGTCGCCCCTGCATGCGGGCGGCGATCGGAGTGCGGTCGATGGTTTCCAGCACGTCCTGCAGCAACTGGCTGCCGGGGGCGGACAACTCCGGGATGTTGGTGTGCCAGGCGAAGCGCATGGGTTCCGGGCAGAAGGTATATTCGTCCGGGACGCCGAAATTGATGGCGTGGTGCGTGGAAAGCGTGGCCAACATCATGGATTTGCGGCCGGACTTCACCATGGCCTTGAGCTTTTCGCGGAACTCGTCGAAACGCTCGATCTTGTACAGGCATTCCATGGCGCGCTCCTGGAAGTCCTCGAAGCGCGAGCGTTCGAAATACGGGATGGCTTCCGCGTAACGCTTGGCCAGGCTGTGGAACTCGCCCATGTTGTAGTTGGCGTTGGGATGGTCCGGGTTGATGGACATCGCGTTCTCGTAGCAGCGGATGGCCTCGTCCATGTTGCCCTGGTCGCGGAAGATCTCGCCCAGGTTGTTGTGCGCGTCGGCGAAATTGGGGTCGATGGCCAGTGCCTTCAGGTAATGGTCGGCAGCTTCCTGGTGCTTGCCTTCGTCGCGTAACGCCGTCGCCAGGTTGAAGTGGCCCCGGGCGTCCTCGTGGATGGCCAGCGCCTTGCGGTAGGTTGCCACGGCTTCTTCAAGCTTGCCCTGCAGTTGCAGGATGGTGCCCAGGTTGCCAAGCGCCTCGTAGAAGCCGGGCTCGATGGCGATGGCCTTGCGATAGGCGGCCACGGCCTCCTCGAAGCGGCGTTGCTGCTGCAGGATGAAGCCGAGGTTGAAGTGTGCGACGGGGAGGTTCGGCTTGAGCATGGCCGCCTTGCGGTAGCTGGCGATGGCTTCGTCCACGTGGCCGAGATGGCCGAGCACGGCACCGAGGTTGACGTGGATTTCGGCGATGTTGGGTTCCAGCGTGAGTGCCTTGCGGTAGGTGGCCGCGGCGTCTTCGAATTTCTGCTGGTTTTCCTGGGCCACGCCCAGCACGTTGTACAGGATGAAGGCGTTCGGATAGGTCTGCAGCAGCACCTTGGCGCTGGTCTCGGCTTCGGCCATCCTGCCGGCGTTCAGCAGGTTGAACAGGGGTTGGACCTCAAACTGGCCGGGTTGCTTCATCTGTTGCTGGGGTTTCATGTCGAATTCCTTGGGACACAACGGGTTTCGTCAACGGTAATACTAATTCAAATCCGTTATTTGCGCAGCTTTTCGAGATCCGCCTCGGAGAGCCAGCGCCACTCGCCCACGGGAAGGTCCTCCGGTAAGGTCAGGGCGCCGATGGCGATGCGTTTCAACGCTTCCACGCGGTTGCCGGCTGCGGCGACCATGCGCTTGACCTGGTGGTACTTGCCTTCGCCCAGTGTCAGGTGCAGCGTGTGCGGACCCGCGGCTTCGCAGGCCAGCGCGGCGATCGGGACCGTCTCGTCGTTCAGCAGGACGCCTGCCAGCAGCGCCTTGACCTGGGCTGCGTCGATCGGATGCTTGGTCGTGGCCTCGTAGACCTTCGGTACCTTCCATTTCGGCGAGCCCATGCGATGGATGAAAGTGCCATCGTCCGAAAACAGCAGCAGGCCGGTTGTGTCTTCATCCAGCCGACCGATGTTCTGGACCCCTCTTTCCCTCAAAGGGGATGGCAGCAGGGCGTGCACGCCGGGGTGGTACTGGGGCTTCAGCGAACATTCGTAGCCGGCGGGCTTGTTCAGCATCAGGTAGGCTTTTTCATGGTACGGCCAGTCTTCGCCGTCGACCGTGAGGGTGAGGTGGTCCGTCGGGAAATCGGCCGAGGGATCGTCACAGATCTCCCCGTTGACGGCTACGCGCTCGTCGTAGCACAGGATGCGGCAAAGCTTGCGGCTGCCGAAACCTTGGGAATGAAGGATACGTTCAAGTTGCATGCAGGTTCCGTTTAAAACTCAGGGGTGTCGGCAGGCTGCCCAAAGGTTCAAGCCGGTGCCGGTGGATAGGCACGATAAGCCGGGATGGCGGATTAGACAAGTACGACCTAGCCTCCTGGCCGGAGGCCGGGTGGCTGGGCGCGTTCAGTCGCCACCCCCACAGCCGCCGCCGCAACCATCGCTGCCACCATCGCCGGTACCACCGTCACCGAAGCCGTCGGTCGAGCCGTCGATGGAGGCGTCGGAAAAATCTCCGCCGCAATATCCGCCGGTGGCCCCTGTGTCGCTGCGTTGCGGGCCCTTGCAGTCCGGCCGGTAATGGAAGCCGTCGGCGATGCCGAGCTTGCTGTCCAGCGCAAACAGGAGCGGCAATCGTGTCGGGTTGCTCGGGTCGATGTTTTCTTCGCGGCAGGCATGCCACCAGCAACGCCGCAGCCCAGTGTTGTTCTGTTTATCCGCGCT
This sequence comes from Pseudomonadota bacterium, assembly GCA_029782295.1. Lineage (GTDB taxonomy): Bacteria > Pseudomonadota > Gammaproteobacteria > Burkholderiales > Methylophilaceae > CAIJXJ01. Next base: position 556,468 of record JAKOVB010000089.1, on the reverse strand, counting down.
CAGCACCACGGCCGGGGTATGGTGCATGAAGCGGCCGAAGGCCCGGCTGCAGAATTGCTCGTAGTGGCGGGTATAGAGGATCAACTCGTGCCACAGGTCGTCGACGACCTGGGATGGCATCGAAACGAACCTGCGGCCGCTTTTCAGGTAAGTCAGAAAGAACTGGCGCAGGCCGTTGGCGACCAGTTGGCAGTCCTTCAGGCTGAGTTCGGGGTGTTTCTTGCGGAGTTTGTCGAACAGGCCCGGCGGGAACGTGTAGTGCCGGATGTATTCAGCCCGTGCGGCTTCCCGGGATTTCTGCCAGAGCGTGGCGAATACACCCGCAACGGCGAGCGAGGCGATGGCGGCTACAATCGAAACAGCCATGGGGACCGGTCCAGTGATGAAAGCTTCAATATATCAGCGATCATTCACGGCGTGCTTAACAGAGCCTGGTAGACCTGCAGGGTGCTGGCAGAAAAACAGCAGAAGAGGATTTCCTTGGGGCTTGGGTGCTGGTGACAGAACTCCCGCACGGTAGAAACGGCAATGCCGGCGGCGGGTGCGGGCGGGTATCCGTAGACGCCGGTACTGATGCAAGGGAAGGCCACGCTGCGCGCACCGATTTCCAGCGCCCGTTCCAGTGCATGGGCGTAACAGGCACGCAGCAGGCTTGCCTCACCGTGCATGCCGCCCTGCCAGATCGGACCGACGGTGTGGATCACGAAGCGCGCCGGCAAGCGGTGGCCAGCGGTGACCTTGGCTTCGCCGGTGGCGCATCCCTTGAGCCGGCGGCATTCTTCCAGCAGGCCGGGGCCCGCCGCGCGATGGATGGCGCCATCCACCCCGCCGCCGCCAAGCAGGGCGTTGTCGGCTGCATTGACGATGGCATCGACCTTCAGGGTGGTGATGTCAGCTTGCAGGGCGAGGAGGCGGGGAGCGGTCACGGGCGGATTCTTCTGACGGGGAACAGGTGTCGACTCTATAATGCCGGTTCAGGATTTCCATGTGAATCAGGCGATGAAAAGCATCTTATCCCGCGATAACCCGATCTTCAAGCAATTGAAAAAGCTGAGCGAATCGGCGCGTGAGCGCCGCAAGGCCGGGCAGGCGCTGCTGGACGGCATTCACCTGATCGAAGCTTGCGTGGCCTCCGGTTACGAGCCTGGCATGCTGGTGGTGAGCGAGCAGGGGATGGGGAACCCTGAAATTGCGGCGTTGCTGTCACGGGTGGACTCGCCGCAAATCATTGCGGTGCCCAACGCCCTGTTTGCCGAACTCTCACCCGTCGAAACACCGACCGGCGTGTTGGCCGTCATCGACATTCCACAACCGGAGGTGCCCGTTAATCCGAGCTTCGCATTAGTGCTGGAAGACCTGCAAGACCCGGGCAATCTGGGTTCTGTGCTGCGCTCGGCGGCAGCCGCTGGTGTTCAGGTCGTGTGGCTGTCGCCCGGCTGCGTCGATGCCTGGTCGCCCAAAGTGTTGCGTGCCGGCATGGGTGCGCACTTCGTATTGCCCATCGTCGAGCGGGCCGATTTGATTGAGACTGCCAACGGATTTCCGGGGGTAACGCTCGCCGCTTGCCTGAAGGGCGAACCTCTGTACGGTATCGACTTGCAAGGGCCGGTCGCTTTCATGATCGGCAACGAAGGTGCAGGGTTGAGCCCTGCGTTGCAGGCTGCGGCAACTAAACGCTTCACCATCCCCATGCCCGGCGCTGTCGAGTCCCTCAATGCTGCCGCTGCCGCTGCCATCTGCCTGTTCGAACGGGTGCGCCAGACCGGGGAGCGTCCAGACTGACCGATCATCCGGGACACGGGCGAATCGTCCGTGTGTTTATCCGGAATTTCCATCTGGAATGAAATCTGCTTTCGGGATCTGGGTGCCAACCCGATTTTAGAAAGCAGTTTGTTGATGATCGCCCAGTTTCCGAAAGTCAGGACCAGTTTCAGCTTGCAATCCATGCTTCAGGATCGCGAGCGCATGCTGGATTCCCTGATGAACAACCTCAAGGGGATGGTGTATTGCTGCCTGTTCGATGAGCAATGGAGCATGGTTTTCGTTAGCGAAGGTTGTCTGGGACTGACAGGGTACGCTCCGGGGGAGGTGCTCAACAACCGTCTGATCTCCTATGAGGCGCTCACCTACGAAGATGACCGGGAACGGGTCCGCCAGCGCATTGACGAGGCCGTCGAAACAGGGGATCAGTTCGAACTGGAGTACCGCATCCGGCACGCCGACGGCAGGATATGCTGGGTTCTCGAGCGCGGTTCGCCGCTGTACAACGATGAGGGTGAAGTCGAGGCGCTGGAAGGTTTCATCCAGGATATCACCCTGCGCAAGCACAGCGAGCAAGTCGCGCAGGAAGCCGAGGAGCGATACCGCTCCATATTCGACAATGCCATCGAAGGCATTTACCAGACCAGCCCTGACGGAAAGTACCTGAATTTCAACCCGGCACTTGCCCGGATATACGGCTATGAATCTCCGGATGCACTGTATCAGGGCATTTCCGACATCCAGAGCCAGCTCTATGTGCAGCCGGGCAAGCGCGACGAGTTTGTCGCTTTGATGCGCGAATACGGCCAGATCCTGAATTTCGAGGCACAGGTCTATCGCAAGGATGGCAAGGTGATCTGGATTTCCGAGAATGCCCGTGAGGTCCGGGACCCGGATGGCAGCCTGCTGTTCTACGAAGGGACCGTGGAGGACATTACCGAGCGCAAGAACTACGAACGTCTGATCGAATATCAGGCTACGCACGATGCCCTGACGGGCTTGCCCAATCGCACCCTGATGGCCGACCGCCTCCAGCAATGCATCAGCTTTGCCGAGCGCTACGGTAACAAGCTGGCCGTTGCATTCGTGGACCTGGACCATTTCAAGCTCATTAACGATAGCATGGGGCATCAGGCCGGGGACCAGTTGCTGGTGACCATGGCGCAAAGGCTGACCGCATGTGTGCGGGATTCCGACACGGTCGTTCGTCTTGGCGGGGATGAATTCGTGTTGCTTCTGACCAGCCTGCAAAAGGTGGAGGACATATCACAGAGCATGCAGCGGGTTCTGGCGGCGGTGGCGCAGCCCTGTGCGATCCAGGGACGGGAATTCGTGACCTCCTGCAGCATCGGCATCAGCCTATATCCTGACGATGGCCGCGAGGCGAATACCTTGCTCAAGCATGCCGATTCGGCCATGTTCAAGGCCAAACAGTCAGGACGCAACAATTTCCAGTTCTTTACCAGTGAGCTGAATCGCTTGCTCACGGATCGCCTTGATCTGGAGTACCGCATGCGACGGGCCATCGAAAACGAAGAGTTCGTCCTGTACTACCAACCCAAGGTCCGGTTCTCGGATGGGCGGATCTGTGGTGCGGAGGCATTGATACGCTGGCATCCTCCGGGCGAGGACATGATCTCCCCGATGAGTTTCATCCCGGTCGCCGAAGAAACCGGCCTGATCGAGGAAATCGGCCAATGGGTGCTCCTGACGGCCTGCCATATGGCGGCGTACTTGAAGAAGACGCTGGGGACAGTGTTTCCGATTGCAGTGAACGTGTCCCCCCGGCAGTTCCGGCAGTTGAATCTGGTGAGGACGGTCGAGCTGGCGCTGTACGAAAGCGGCCTGGATCCGGCTTGCCTGGAACTGGAGATTACCGAAGGTACCCTAGTCCATGATACCGGCCTCTTCGTCAAGACCTTGCAGGATCTCAAGGCGATGGGTGTCGAGCTCGCCATCGATGACTTCGGGACGGGCTATTCCAGCATGGCTTATCTCAAGGATTTTCCGGTTGACCGACTCAAGATCGACAAGGCCTTCGTCGGCAATCTCGAAAATGAGCCGACCAACATCGCGATTCTCAAGGCCATCATCGCGCTGGGGCACAGCCTGGACCTGAAGGTCGTGGCGGAGGGGGTGGAAACGCCTTATCAACAGGCCTTCCTGCACGGGATCGGCTGCGACGAGCTGCAGGGTTACATCTTCAGCAGGCCATTGCCCGCACAGGCCTTTGCCGAGCTCCTTCAGCCGCTGAAAAAGGCCGGATAAACCGCTTAGTGACGGACGCCGGATCCTTGGACGGTATCCCCTGTGACGAACAGTTGCGCCGCGTCCATGGCGTCAAAAGCGTAACGCCGGTTGCAGAAGTCGCAATGGATTTCGATATTGCCCTGTTCGGCCAGGATCGATTCGACTTCCTCGCGTCCAAGCATGCGCAACATGCCGGATACGCTTTCACGGGAGCAGTTGCAGTGGAAACGGACGGCTTGTGCATCAAACAGTTGCAGGGTTTCCTCGTGATACAGGCGACGCAGGATTTCTCCCGGAGGCAGCTGCAGCAACTCTTCTGGCTTGAGGGTGGCGGCCAGGTGTACGGCTCTATCCCAGGCGTCGGCATCCTGCCCGGTCTGGCCAGGCATTTTCTGCAATAGCAAGCCGCCCGCGTGATGCTCGTCTGCAGCCAGCACAAGACGGGTTTCCAGCTGTTCTGAACGGGTCATGTAGTTCTGCAGAATCTCGGCGATGCTGTCGCCTTCCAGCGGCACGATGCCCTGGTAAGTCTGCTTGCCGTCCTTGGGGTCCAGAGTGATCACGAAGCGGCCGTTCCCGATCAACTCTGCCAGCCCTGCGTTCGGCAGGTCACCGCTCCATTTGGCCGTGGCGCGCATGGTCAGTTGGCCTGTGCATTCGACCACCAGCAAAGTGACCGGCCCCTTGCCCTGGATCTGCAGGACCAGGGCGCCATCGAGTTTCAGGGTGGCAGCCAGAAGTGCGGCCGCCGCCATCAGTTCCCCCATCGCGTTCTGCAGAATCGGGGGGTAATCATGGTGCGCCTGCACCGATTTCCATGTGGCATCGAGTTGCACGATTTCGCCTCGAATCGGGGCGTCTTGAAAGAGAAAACGATGCAGGGTGTCGCGTTGGCTCACGTTTGAATCCGGTCAATCATCAAGGCGCCATGATACCACCGTCGAAACCGGGAGTGACCATGCTTCATCCCGGGGCGTTTTACGGGCAATTGCCCTTTGGTGGTGCATTTCTGCGGTAAAAAAGCCCATTGTTCCGCATCCGCAGAACTGGTCCGGAATTTGCTGAAGAGCCCCGGTACTTTTTTATGTAGGGAAGAAAATGCTTAAAAGTAAACAGATGCAATTATCCGGCGAAGAGCGACACTGGTTGCCGTGGTTTGGGAAAACAGGCAAGCTGGCGATGCGCTGGGCCTGTTACCTCAACCGGCGGCGCTATCCAGTGCTCGAGGAGACTTTCGAAGCGATTGCTTCGACCCGCGTCAACATGCTGCAGGGATGGGCTACCCAGCAATGGAGCATGCTGGATCACCTGGGTGAGGAAATTGTCCGTTCATTTCCGGCCGTCGATGCCTCGGTGCTGAATGCCAAGCGCGCGAGCTTCCATGATTTCTCGGAACTGTTTGTCGTTGATCCTTCCGGGCGTGTGCTGGCATCGACCCATGCCAGGCGTACCGGGCAAGTGGACCCGAATGTGGATGCCCTGAAACAGGGCCTGCAGGGAAAGCTGTTGCATGGGCCTTATGTTGATCCGAATACTCAGGCGATTGGTCCCAGCTCGTCCCGATTTCATGATGCGGTCACGCTCATGTTCTATCTCCCCCTGATGCAGCAGGGGCGGGTAGTGGGATGCCTGTGTGGGCGCGTTCCCAATGATGTCCTAGGGGACTTGATCCAGCGCGAGGCGGGCCACGTATTCATCGAGTCCGGTGACAATTACCTGTTCATGGTGAAATCCGTGTTCGATCCCGCCATCAGGCCCGGGACAGCGCTTTCCCGTTCCCGTTTCGAGGACAGTACCTTCAGCCTCGGAGACAATCTCAAGAATGGCGTGCGTACCGATTTCGGTACCGTTCGTATCCGCAATCACACGGAACTGGAGCTGGTGTTCAACGATCCTGCCACGGGTGAGTTGCATCCCGGGGTGCGTGAAACTATCCGCAAGAAGGAGAACCTGTTCGTGACCTACCCGGGATATTCCGATTACAGGCATATCCCCGTGATCGGCAAGGGCGTGACCTTCCAGTTGCCGGGATCACCCGATACCTGGGGTATGATGTGCGAGGCTGACCTCGAAGAGGCCTACCGTTTCCGTTCCATCGCCTATCGGCAGAAGCGTGCCTATTTCGGTGTGGTATTCGGCATCTGGCTGCTCAATCTGATTCCGGCATACCTCATGAAGCTGGACAGCATCAGCACGGAAATGGTCCATCTTGGCCTGATGGTGCTGGGATCCTTCCTGTTTTATCGTTATTCGATCACCCCCATCACGGAACGTATGCGGTCCATGGCGAAGGTCGTACGCAACCTTGCCGAAGGGGGCGGCAACCTGTCACAGCGATTCGAGCGCAAGGAAGCGGCAACCGATGAAATCTCGGTGATGGCACAGTGGGTCAACAGTTTTGTCGATACGCTGGACACGACTGTCAGCCGGGTCATCGTCGCGACGGATGAAATCAACGCCAACCACAGCAACATGCAGCACCGGAATCAGCATGCGATGGCATCGAGCATGGAGGTGCTGGATGCGGTCCAGGAAATTCTGAGCCTGCTCGAGAAGCAGATGTCAGACATCGACTCGGCCAACAGTACCACCGCCGATATCCGCAGTGCGATGCAGAATGCCGTGAACAATTCGCAACAGCAACTCGAAGTGGTGCGTACGCGCACTCAGAACATCCGACTTTCGATCGACACTTCGACGGCCACCATCCGCGACCTCAGCGACAGTACCGACCAGATTGGCCGGATTGTCGATGTGATCAACGAAATCGCCGATCAGACCAATCTGCTGGCCTTGAATGCCGCGATTGAAGCGGCTCGCGCCGGGGAAGCCGGGCGGGGATTCTCGGTGGTGGCGGACGAGGTGCGTAAACTGGCTGAACGCACTGCCCAGGCGACCAGCGAGATTCGCGGGATGATTACAACCGTGCAGGGCAAGGCACGCGATGCCGTAGTCCACATGGATAGCGGTATGGTAAAAATGGAAGAAGGCATCCGTTTGGCAGAAGAAGCTGCGACCGACAACAGTGGCATGCAGGACATTCTCGAACGCATGCTGCGCCTGCTGCAGGATATTTCTCAGAGCGCCTATGCCTACGGTGGCCGTGTACAAGGCGTCGCCCAGGTCACGACGTCCATGCGGACCGCCCTGGAAGACCTGAATTACTCCGTGGTACAGGCGCGGCAGACCGCGCATAAGCTACATGGGCTGGCAGGTCAGTTCCAGGTGTCACAAGCACGTACCGGGGCCTGAGATCCCGGTACGGGTCTCAGGCCGGGGCAGGGATGCTGCGGGACCGGGGGATCCGTTCCGGATCCCAGTGCAGGAACGCCCACTGCCAAAGCGTCTTGAGATCGGCGTTGAGCAAGGCTGAGGGAGGGGTTTGACCCAGAAACTGCAGCGCCCGATGCAGCGCCGGTACCGGTCGTTGCAGGTCGAGCGCTGTGGCCAGCGTCTGCTTGCTCAGCTTTTCGCCGGCCCGGTTGGTAGCTACCGGCAAGTGGGTGTAGCCGGGGGTGGGTAATCCCAGGACCTGTTGCAGGTAGATCTGTCGCGGGGTCGAATCCAGCAGGTCGCAACCGCGCACGATGTGCGAGATATCTTGTGCGGCATCGTCGACCACCACTGCCAGCTGGTAGGCGTAAAAGCCGTCCGCGCGCTTGACGACGAAGTCGCCGATGTCGCGTGAGAGGTGCTGCGAAAGATGTCCCTGCAAGGTATCATCAAACGTGATCTCACGATCATCCGCGATGACTCTCCAGGCGCGTGCCGTCTTGCCCGCAGCAAGTCCGTGGCGGCAGGTGCCGGGATAGACCGGACCATCGATCCCGTGGACGGCGGAGTCCGAGATTTCCTTGCGGGTGCAGCCGCAAGGATAGAGCATGCCCCGGGAACGCAGTGTGTCCAGGGCGGTTTCGTAGGCATCGGCGCGTGTGCTCTGGTACAGGACCTCGCCGTCCCATTCGAATCCGTAGATATCCAGTGTTTGCAGGATCAGGTCGGCGGCCCCCGGCATTTCACGCGGGGGGTCGAGGTCTTCCATGCGCACCAGCCATTGTCCGCCATGGCGACGCGCTTCGAGGTAACTGCCGGTGGCCGCGATCAGCGAGCCGATATGCAGGGGGCCGGTGGGGGAGGGAGCGAATCGGCCGCGGTAAAGCGCTGGATCCATCAGAACAGCTGGACGACATTGTCGCGATAAGGCGGCATGTCGAGTTTTTCCACCTTGTCACCCAGCAGGGTCACACTGCAGGCTAGGCGTTCTGCGCCGGTATCGCTGACCTCGAATCGGTAGGTCCGTTGCAGGCGCAGCTGACCGTTGTCGTCACGGGCAGCCCATAAGCGGCTGTTGGCCACCGTTTCATCCAGGAACTGTAAACCGTATTGCTCAGCCGCCCGCTTGCCTGCGGCGACGGCGAGTTCACGGGCGTGCAGGCTGTCAAGCCAGAACCAGGCGATGCCAATGATGGCGACCAGCAGGACGATTTCCATGGGGGTCCTCAGGTCAGGGATTTGACCGCAGGGGCGCCGGAGGGCATCGATTGCGGCATTTTGGCGGGCGGTGCCTCGGTTTCGACCGGCTCTTCAGGTTCTTCAGGCTCGTCTTCGTGCAGCGACAGGTGGTCGATGCGGGAGGACGCATCCTTGACGGCGGAGTTCTTGCTGAGCAGCTTGAACTTGAGGCGCAGCTCGTTAATGGAATCAGCGTTGCGCAGCGCGTCTTCCTCGGTGATGCGACCGGATTCGGCGAGGTCGAACAATGCTTGGTCGAACGTCTGCATGCCCAGTTCCACGGACTTGGACATGGCTTCCTTGATCATGTTGGTCTCACCCTTGAGGATCAGGTCCGCCACCAGAGGCGAGTTGAGCAGGATCTCGATGGCCGCGCAACGCCCGCCCCCCTTCTTCGGCACGAGCCGTTGCGAGATGAAGGCGCGCAGGTTGAGCGAAAGATCCATGTGCAACTGGGCATGACGCTCTTCCGGGAAGAAGTTGATGATGCGGTCGATCGCCTGGTTAGAGTTGTTCGCGTGCAGGGTGGCCATGCACAGATGGCCGGTCTCGGCGAAAGCGAGGGCGAATTCCATGGTTTCCCGGTCGCGGATTTCGCCGATCAGGATCACGTCCGGGGCCTGGCGCAGGGTATTCTTCAGGGCCGGGAACCAGTCCAGCGTATCGCGGCCGACCTCGCGATGCGTGATCAGGCAGTTCTTGCTCGGGTGGACGTATTCCACCGGGTCTTCGATGGTGATGATGTGGCCGTAGGAATGCTCGTTGCGGTAATCGATCAGTGCAGCCAGCGTGGTGGATTTGCCGGAGCCGGTGCCGCCGACCAGGATGATGAGGCCGCGCTTGGCCATCATCACTTCCTTGAGTTGTGGTGGGAGCTGCAGTTCGTCAAAGTTGGGAATCTTGGTGGTGATGGTACGCAGCACCATGCCGACATTTTCCTGCTGCACGAACACATTCACGCGGAATCGCCCGATGTCCTTCGGCCAGATGGCGAAGTTGCATTCCTTTTCTTCTTCGAAGCTCGCGCGCTGTTTCTCGTTCATCAGCGCGTAGGCGAAGGCCTTGGTATGCATCCCGGTCAGCTTTTGCGGCGCGACCGGGGTCATCTTGCCATCGATTTTCATGGCCGGCGGGAAGTCAGCCGAAATGAACAGGTCGGAAGCCTTCTTCTCCAGCATCATGCGGAGAAGATTGTGCATGTAGCTCAGCGCCTGTTCGTGGTTCATATACCCAGGCCTTCCACCCAGGCCAATGCGGCAATGTGACAATCGTTGACCTTGCCGGGGTCGAACTGCAGGGAGCCCGCCAGCAAGGCGACGCGGTCCCGATCTGCCTCTTCACAGGCGATGGCCAGTTGCAGGAACGGGCCGTAGATACCCTCATGCGTGAGTAAGGCTTCGGTCACAGGTTCGGGCAGATGCACTTTGTCCAGCACCGTTTCCATGGGCATTTCCAGCATTGCATCCAAGAGTGAGAAGACGCCGACGATGAACAGGTTGTCACGATTCGCTCGGTCGAAATAGCTTTCCCCCAGGAGTTCGGTCAGGCGGCCGCGAGTGATGGCGGTTTTCATCAATGCCGGTGTGGCCGCATTTTCGCCGGCGGTGACCATCAGCAGGGTCAGCCAGCGATACAACTGTTTGGTACCCAGAATGGACAGGGCATGACGGATGGACTGGATTTCGCATGACAGGCCGAATCCGACGGAGTTGATATACCGCAGTAATTTGAACGAAAGTGCTGGATCACGCTTGAAGCCTTCTTCAACCTGTTTGGTTTCTGCATCCTTACTGACCAGGTTGAGCAGATCCAGTACCGCCGCGTAGGACGGGTTGATCACCTTGGCCGTCAGAGTTTCCGGATGGGCAAAATAATAGCCCTGGAAGTAATGGAAACCGATCTCCTTGCAGGCTTCGAACTGCTGATGGGTCTCGACCTTTTCCGCAATGATGCGGATGGGGAGCCCGTGCAACTGCTTGAAAATCTGTCTGGCTTTCTCCAGTCCCGCTTCGGCGATGTCGATCTTGACATAGTCGGCACAAGCCAGCAGTGGTGCCAGTTGCGGGGAGGGGACATGGTCGTCGAGGGCGATATGGAACCCCTGCTCGCGAAGCTCTTTGCAGCGTGCGATCACTTCGTCGGTGGCGGGGACGGTCTCCAGGACTTCCAGAACCGTCCGTTTTGGCGGCAACAGCTCCAGCATCTCGCTGTGCAACATTTCTTCGTTGACATTGATGAACGCCAACTTGTCGCCGAGCAACCACTGAGCCCCCATGTCGGAAAGCGTATTGACCAGCACGCGCGCGCAGGATTTCAGGTCATCTTCGATCACTGCGTTCGTTGCGATCGCGCTATGACGGAACAGCAGTTCATACCCCATGATCTGCTGCTTGCTGTCCAGAATGGGCTGGCGCCCGATAAATGCTTGATCTTGCATGCTAATCCGATTATTCGTCCGAGGTTGCAAAGGCTGTGCCTGAACCGCTAGTGTATCAGGCGAACAGGGCTGCGCGGGTTTCCTGTGTCTGCATGCCCAGCAGTTCTTCCATGTCCAGCACCAGCACGATCGCCCCATCACCGGTCAGCGTCGCGCCGGCGATACCCTTGGGCTTGATGTCGTGCAGGGGCTTGATCACCACGTCGGCCTGGCCGATGAAACTGTCGATTGCCAGGATGAAATTGCTGTCTCCGCTTTGCAGCAGGACACCAAAAGCGGGTACCGACGACTGCTCCCAGCCGATCAGGCTGGCCAATGTGCGGATCGGCAGCACTTCTTCGCGCACGATCATGGTGGCCTTGCCGGATACGCGCTGGACGTCCTCGGGACGAATCGGCAGGATTTCGCGGACCATGGACAGCGGCACCGCAAACGGCTGCTCGCCCAGGCGCACCATCAGCACCGGCAGGATGGCCAGTGTCAACGGCAGCATGATGCGGAAGGTGGAACCCTGGCCGACCACAGAGCTGACATCCACGCGACCGTTCAGGTTCTGGATGTTAGTCTTGACCACATCCATGCCGACGCCGCGGCCGGATACATCGGAAATCTGGTCCTTGGTCGAGAATCCGGGCAGGAAGATCAGGTTGAGGCTTTGGCGCTCATCCAGGCCGTTGGCCGTTTCGATGTCGATCAAGCCCTTGTCCAGTGCCTTCTGACGGATGATGTCGGGGCGAATGCCACGGCCGTCATCACTAATTTCGATCACGATGTGATCGCCGACCTGCTCGGCGGACAAGTGCACCAGGCTCTTGGCCGGCTTGCCCGCGGCAGCACGTTCTTCCGGGCTGTCGACGCCGTGGTCCACCGCGTTGCGGATCAGGTGGACCAGCGGATCATTGAGGTCCTCGATCATGGTCTTGTCGATCTCGGTCTCTTCGCCGGACAGCACGAGTTCCACGTCTTTGCCGAGCTGGCGGGCGACATCGCGTGCCAGTCGCGGATACTTCTGGAACAGACGGCCGATCGGCTGCATGCGGGTCTTCATCACGGCGCTCTGCAGGTCGCCAACCAGCAGGTCCAGCTGGCTGACCGCTTCGTCGAGATCCTTGATGGTTTCATGATCGACCTTGCCCTGCATGATGGAGGTGCGGATGCAGGTGAGGCGGTTCTTGGTCAGGCCGATTTCGCCAGACAGGTTCAAAACCTGGTCCAGCCGTGTCGTATCGACGCGGATGGTGGTGTCCTTGGTCGCGGCGACAACGGTCGTAGGACCGCCGGCGGGTCTGGGTGCGGCAGCCCTGGGCGCGGGCGGGGCAGGCGTGGCAACGTTTTCCAGGGTGTTTGCTGCTGCCGGCGCCGGCGCCGGCGCCTGGGCAACGGCAGGAGCAGCCTGGGCCGGATGCTCGCCGCCAACCAGGGCATGGTAAAGGTGATTCCAGTCCGGCTCGCCGCTGCCGGCAGTGAACGACTCGATGCTCGGGCTGGTAATCACCTGGGCAGCCGGTGCCGGTGCGGCTGCCGCAGTGGCTGCTCCGGCATGACGACCTTCCAGTACGGCATCCAGTGCATCGATGATGGACGGATCCGCGGGAGAGGGCTGCCTGGATTGCGACAATTCGCCGAACATGTCACGCACGATGCCTGTCGCAGCCATGATGACGTCCATGATGCTGGGATCCAGCTTGAGTTCGGCGTTGCGCAGCTTGTCGAACAGGTTCTCGGTCCGGTGGCACAGCTTGACCATCTCGGTTGCGTTGAGAAACCCTGCGCCACCCTTGATGGTATGGAACCCGCGGAAGATTTCGTTCAGCAGTTCCTTGTCGTCCGGATGTTTTTCCAGATCGACCAGCTTGTTATCGACACCCGACAGAAGATCCGACGCTTCCGTCAGGAAATCCTGCAACATATCTTCCATGCCGGCGAAATCACTCATGTTCAATCCTTAACTTCGATAATTTTGCTTTAGAAACCTAGCGCGTCAGAAACCCAGGCTTTCCAGCAGCTCGTCCACCTGGGCCTGGCTGGTCACGACGTCAGAGCGGCCATCTGCATTGATGACGGGGCCGTTCAGCAGGGAGCTGTCCACGCCTTTTTTCTTGTCGTCAGGCAGGCTTTCGATCAGGAGGGCGACCAGCTGATTCTCAAGCTGCTGTACCGTATCCGACAGCTTCTTCAACACCTGACCGGTCAGGTCCTGGTAGTCCTGGGCCACGACGATGTCCATCAGCTTGGCGTTGGTTGCTTTGGTATTCAACGGGACGTCGCTCAGGTAGTTCCTGGTCTGATGGACCAGTGACTTGAACTGTTCGGTGTCCAGTTTGCGCTCGAACAACTCCTGCCAGCGTCCGGAAAGCTGTGCTGCTTCTGTTTCCAGCTTTTGCTGCAGTGGCTTGGCCTCCTCGACGGCGTTCAGCGTCTTGACCGCAGCCTGCTCGGTGAGGGTGGAAATGTAGTTCAGGCGGTCACGGGTGTCCGGCATCTTGCCGACAGCACGTTCCAGCGTCTTGTCGTAACCCAGTTCGCGCATGGTGTCGTGCAAGGCGCGTGTCAGTTGCCCGATGTGAGAAAACAGTTCGCCGCCTTCCTGACGAGTGGCGGTTGCAAGGACAGGAACCGCCTGTACGACGGCGGGTTCTGCAACAACGGGGGCAGGGGCTGCTGCCGGGGCGGCTGCAGGCTTGTCAGCGTTGGCCTCCAGAATGCTGTCGAATAACGCTTCGAGTTCGTCGGAATCGCCGGATTCATTGCTCACGAATCATCTCCTTACAGACCATGTTTTTCAAAGACTTTGTTCAGTTTCTCTTCCAGCGTGGCTGCTGTGAAGGGCTTGACGACGTAGCCGCTGGCACCCGCCTGGGCGGCTTCGATGATGTTTTCCTTCTTGGCCTCGGCGGTGACCATCAACACCGGCAGGTGCTTGAGTTCGGCATCGGCGCGAATGTTGCGGAGCAGATCGATACCGGTCATGTTGGGCATGTTCCAGTCACTGACGACGAACTGAAAATTACCACCCTTCAGTTTTTGCAGGGCGACTACGCCATCCTCTGCCTCGTCTGCGTTGGTGTACCCAAGCTCCTTGAGCAGATTGCGCACGATTCGACGCATGGTCGAGAAATCGTCCACGATCAGAAATTTCAGGTTTTTATCAGCCATTCATGACTCCAGGACTTGCAATGTGAATTAAACGAGTAAAGGTCTCAGGGTTTCGGACAGGATGACCGGGTCGAACTTCGGCACGTAGGCATCGACGCCAGCCTGGAGCCCCATGGTCTTGTTGGCCTGGGACGAGAGTGACGAGTGCATGACGATGGGGATGCCATCGAAGCGGCGGTCGCTCTTGATGTTCTTGGTCAGTACGTAACCGTCCATTTCCGGCATTTCCGCATCAGTCAGGATCAGGCGCAGCGATTCATAAAGCGGGCGGCCGTCCTGTTGCGAGCGTGCGGCGAGACTCTTGAGCTTTTCCCATGCCTCCAGGCCGTTATTGGCCTGCTGGTACTTGATCCCCATGCGGTCCAGCACGGAAACGATGTTTTTGCGTGCGACTTGGGAGTCGTCAGCGAAAAAGATGTATCGGTCGGCACCGTCATTGAGACGCGCCAGCTCAGGAATCGGCGCCTCACCGATGGTGGAGGCCAGCAGTTGTTCAACATCCAGGATGGAGATCAGTCGGCCATCCGGCAGTTCGGTAATGGCGGTGATCAGCCCTTCGTTGCCTGCCAGCATGTCCTGAGGCGGTTTCACCCTGTCCCAGTCCACGCGGATGATGCGATCCACGCTGTCTACCAGGAAGCCCTGGGTGTGGCGGTTGAACTCGGTCACGATCAGCGTCTGGTCGCTGCAGCGTGCAGATTCGGAAACATTGATGAAATTGCTCAGCGCGATGACCGGAATGATGTTGCCGCGCAACGAGATGAACCCTTGCACGCCTTTGGGCACATTGGGTGTCTTGGTGATCTTGGGGGTGTTGGTGACCTCGCGTACCTTGAATACGTTGATCCCGAAGATTTCCTGGCTGCCCAGGGAAAAGAGCAGGATTTCCATCTTGTTGGAACCGGCCAGCTTGGTGCGGGCATCAATGGCATCGAGGAGCGTTGCGTTGTTCTCGGCGGACATGTGCGCTGGATCCCTTGGTCTTAATTGGATTTGGTGGCTGAAAGCAGGCGGGACAATACTTCCGCCAGTTTGATCGGCTCGAATTTTGGCACGTACTCGTCGACGCCGACGGACTTGCCCAACTGCTGGTTGGCGTCGCTCGACAGCGATGAGTGCATCAGCACGGGAACGCCGGAGAAACGCTGGTCGCTCTTGATGTTGCGGGTCAGTACGTAACCGTCCATTTCCGGCATCTCGACGTCAGTCAGGATTAGCTGGATGAAGTCGCGCACGGGCTGGTGCAGCACATCTGCGCGGGCGGCGACTTTTTGCAGTTCCTGCCAGGCTTCCTTGCCGTTGGTGGCAAACATGTACTTGATCCCGAGTGCCTCCAGGGTCTTCTGGATCTGCTTGCGGGCCACCACGGAGTCGTCGGTGAAGAAAATGGTCTTGTCGCCCAGGTTCAGCGGGGAGAGGGCGGCGATGGTGGCGTCATCGGCGTAGCTGGAGGTCTCGGCGAGAATTTTCTCCACGTCCATCATCATGACGATCCGGCCATCCTTGAGTTCCGTCACGGCGGTAATCAGGCCGCCCATCTGCACGGTCAGCATTTCCGGCGGGACTTTCATGGCGGACCAGTCGACGCGCAGGATGGTGTCGACACTTTCCACCAGAAACCCTTGGGTGTGGCCGTTGTATTCGGTCACGATCATGATTTGCGGCGGATTGTCGTTCTGGATGCCGACATACTTGATCAGGTCGATGACCGGAACCAGCGCGCCTCGCAGGCTGACCATGCCTTCTACCGAGGCCGGCATGTCGGGTGCGCGGGTGATTTCCGGGACGCGCATGACTTCGCGCACCTTGAAAACGTTGATGCCGAAGGTCTCCTCGCGGCCGCTGCGCTGGTCCTTGCCCAGCGAGAATAGCAGCATTTCCAGCTTGTTGGAGCCGGCCAGCTTGGTGCGGGCATCGATCCGTTTTAACAGTTCAGACATATTCCTTGCGCTCCGATACGGGGAACCTTAAACAGTGGAATTATGCACCGGAATGGCACAACAATGAATGGTCATGTTCCGCACTGGATGCCATGTGGTCAAGTTCCTGCAGCACACCCAGGCTTGCGGTTTCCATTTTTTCCACGTTTTCCAATGCCATCGCATAGTTGTGGCTGTGGAAGTATTCGACGGCGGCCTTGCCGTGCCGATGCACCGCCACGTGAGGGGGCTCAATTTCACGATAGCCGGGCAACTGCGAGAAGCAGTCCTTGCCGTCGCCCTCGTAGTACCACTTGCCGAGGCGGCAGGAGGTGTGGGCGGCGAAGTCGTTACCGGTTTTATCCGAAATACCCATGAAGACCTTGTAAACCTCGAACTTGAAGATCAGGTGGTCGACCTTGGCCAGTTCAACGAATCCGCGCAGGGCACTGGCGGCGATGGCACCTTCCATCTCGTGGGAAAGGGTGAGCAGGGCCTGCATGCTTTGCGTGGCGGCGTCGCCTTCCATGCTGAACTGTTCAGCCTCGCTGGCATTGTTGATCATTTCGTCGCGAGCTCGACCGGTTTCCTGCTGGATGCTGCTGACCAGGCTGGAAATTTCATTGGTAGCCTGGCCGGTGCGCTCGGCGAGCTTGCGTACTTCGTCGGCGACCACGGCAAAGCCGCGCCCCTGTTCGCCGGCGCGGGCCGCTTCGATCGCGGCGTTCAAGGCCAGCAGGTTGGTCTGGTCGGCGACTTCCTTGATCAGCTTGATGATGCCGCCGATCTGGTCGGCACGCTGGCTCAGCTGGTCCACGCTGTTCGCCGTGTTCTGGGTTTTTTGAGCCATCAGCATGAGGTTGCGCGTGATCTGTTCGATGGCGCTGCGGCTGTTGATGGAGGTGCTGGAGGCGTCCAGTGCGTTGTCCTTCTCGTCCTTCAGGCTGTTGGCGAGGCTGACCAGGGATTTCTGGAACTCCCCGAACGACACACCGAAGGATTGCATGCCATGAAAAATACCGATGTAGAAGTCGTTCTTGGCGGAGAGGGCGGCGTTGTCTTGTTCCAACCCATTGATTCGCATCGCCATTCCGTCACGTTCATTCTGGAGGCTGGCAATGGTGTCTTCAAGCGCAGACACCTTGTCGTTGAGTGCTGCAATTTTTGCGCTGTTACCGAACAACATGTTTCTCCCCAAAAAATCCCAAGTGTTACATAACCATAGATTACACTATTCGCACTATACTTGAGGCTACCTGAAAATTGTAGCCAAACATCGCGAAACCCCTGTGTCCATAGCCCCTCCAGACCCCAATACCCCTTCCTCGCCGGAAGAATTGCAACAGGCATTCAACCTGTTCAATCAGATGTCCGAGCAATTGACGGGTGCCTATATGGACCTGCAGCGACAGGTCGAGCAATTGACTCAGGAGCTGGCTGTCGCGAACGGGGAACTGCGTCATCAACTGGAGCAGAAGGCTAACCTTTCCCAGCGACTGACCCGCCTGCTGGAGGCGTTGCCAGGGGGGGTGGTGGTGCTGGATGGGGTTGGCCGGATAGCCGAAGCCAACCCAGCGGCGGCCTTGCTGCTGGGCGAGCCGCTGGTTGGCATGGCATGGAAGGAGATCGGCAGCAGCCGGCTGGCACCCACGACCGCACCCAATGAATGGCTGGTTCAGGGGGACGAGCGCCGTGTCGCGATCTCCTCCAGCCACCTGGGGGAGCAGGGGGGCGAGATCCTGCTGATGCAGGATGTGACCGAGGCCTACCAGATGCAGGACCAGTTGCAGCGCCACAAGCGGCTGTCCTCGATGGGGGAAATGGTGGCCGGACTGGCGCATCAGTTGAGGACGCCATTGGCCGCCGCTCTGCTGTACACCTCGCATCTGCGCGGTGAGTTGCCTGAAGAAGACCGTGCCCGTTTTGCCGACAAGGCGCTCGCGCGATTGCATTCGCTGGAGCACCTGATCAAGGATATGCTCATCTTCGTGAGGGGCGGAAAGGGCGCGCAGGAGCGCATCGCGATTCCCATGCTGGTGGCCGAGGTGCAGCAGGTCATGGAGCCGCAGATGGCCCAGCACGGGCTGGCGTTTTCAGTAGAGGATCGTTCCGCCGGAGCTTTTATGCTGGGTAGTCGTGAAGCGTTGTCCGGCGCCCTGCTGAATCTGCTGGCGAACGCCATGCAGGCCACGCCTCCCGGAGGGCGGGTGGGCCTGGTCTGCGAAACTGAGGCGGGGCGGGCGGTGTTCCATGTCGAGGATAGCGGCAAGGGGATCCCGCAAGGCGTGCAGGATCGTCTGTTCGAGCCTTTCTTCACAACCCGCACCGAGGGGACCGGTCTGGGGCTGGCCATCGTGCGAGAAGTGACCCAGATGCACGGCGGTGAAATTTCCGTACAATCCATGGAAGGCAAGGGGAGCACTTTCACCTTGCGGCTTCCTCTCTGTGAATCATGACGACCACCAAGACCCTACCTATCCTGATTGTCGAAGACGACCCGGACCTGCGCGAGGCACTGTCCGATACCCTGGAACTTTCCCGTTACCGCGTGCTGACTGCAACGGACGGTCGGCACGCCTTGGAAATGCTCGAGAAGCACGCCGTCGGGCTGGTCATCACGGACGTGCAGATGCCTAATATGAACGGGCTGGCCCTGCTGCACGAAATCAAGGCCAGCCAGCCGCATCTGCCGGTGCTGTTGATGACTGCCTACGGTGTGATCACGCAGGCGGTGGAGGCGATGCGGGAAGGTGCCTGCAATTACCTGGTCAAGCCGTTCGAGGTCAACGACCTGCTCACTCAAGTTGCCCGTTACATGTTGCCTGCCAGCTTCGGCGATCACGCGGATGCAGTGATGGAAGATCCGCGCAGCAACGAGTTGTTCGCCATGGCGCTGCGCGTGGCGGCAACACCGGCCACGGTCCTGGTGTCTGGTGAAAGCGGCACCGGCAAGGAAGTGCTGGCCCGTTTCATTCACCGCCATTCCCCGCGTGCGGGACAGCCGTTCGTTGCAGTCAATTGTGCTGCGATTCCGGATAATCTGCTGGAGGCAACGATGTTCGGCTACGAAAAGGGGGCCTTCACCGGTGCCGTGCAATCGCAGGCCGGCAAGTTCGAGCAGGCGCAGGGTGGAACCCTGTTGCTGGACGAGATTTCGGAAATGCCGCTGGCCTTGCAGGCCAAGCTGCTTCGCGTGCTGCAGGAAAAGGAAGTCGAGCGCGTTGGCGGCAACAAGGCGATCGCCCTGGATGTCCGCGTGGTGGCCACCACCAACCGTGACATGCGTGCGGAAGTGGCGCAGGGGCGCTTCCGAGAAGACCTGTATTACCGGCTGAACGTGTTCCCGCTGGAAATCGCTCCGCTGCGCGAAAGGCAACAGGACATTCTGCCACTGGCGCGCCGTTTCCTGGCGGACATGGCGATGGCGATGGGGCGGCCCGGCATGCGCCTGGAGCCGGAAGCCGAGCGCGCGCTGCTGCATTACGCCTGGCCCGGCAACGTCCGCGAAATGGAGAATATCATCCAGCGTGCCGTCATTCTGGCGCCCGGGGGTGCCGTGAAGCCCGAGCATCTGCATCTGCTGGTCCCGGCGAGGGCGGTCGAAGCAGCGAATGCATCGGCAGAGCCTGCGGCAGCGCAAGAGGATGCGCATGACCTCAAGTCGCTGGAAAAGGCGCACATCATGACCACGCTGGCTTCTGTCAACGGGTCTCGCAAGCTGGCCGCGCAGAAGCTGGGGATGAGCGAACGCACCCTGCGGCACAAGCTGCAACAATATCGGGAGGCGGACGGCGACTAGTCCGTCTGGTTGGATGTGTCTGCCGGCGGGAAGCCGGCGGCGAATTTCCTGACCCATTCCATGGCGGCCTGGTTGCTGTCGAGTTTACGGCCTTCGTCCTGCAACACCTGGCGTCGATAGGCTTCGATATGGCAGACCTGTTCGACCATGCGGGCGCGATAAGCCTCGTCCCAGGACAGGAATTCGACGCCGGTTTCCACGCCTTCGGGCACTTTTCGGCACCAGAGCACGCGTGCGTCTACGTCAAATGGTTGATGCAATGCCTGGATGCGGAGATGCTGGATGCTGCCGACATCAAATTCTTTTTCAGACAGAAATGAAAGCCCCCCGGCACCTATGTTGCAGGCCGGTGCCGGCAAGGGGTCGGATCGTTGCGTGCCGTCTACCGCGGTAGCCGTGATCGGGATGCTGGTCGGGTGCCGGATGAAACGCCGCTCGAGCATATCGCATCCGGCTTGCGGCGGGTTATTTTCCGGCGGCCTTGCAGCCGGTGTAATTGATCGTCGGCCCGTCGGAAAGGGAGGCTTCGTTGCCGTTGATCTCGAGTACGGCAACACCGTTGGTGTAGCGGCTGCTGCCGCTGGCTGCCTTTGGCAGGCTGACTTCGCGATCGGGATAGATCAGCCACATCGCAGCGCCGTTGTCGACGTTGCGCACGTGGAATCGCTTGCCGCCGGTGCATTGGTATTCTGTGGCGTTGGCGATGGTACGGGCCTGGGGTGGCGTGTTCTTGCCATCAAAAGGCCAGACCTTGACGCTTTCGCAGCCGGAAAGGGATAAGGCGGCAATGGCGGTGGTGCAAAGCGTGATACGGAATTGGAGAGTGGTCATGCAGGCATTCCTGAAGCGGTTTCGATGAGGACATATTGCCATCGTCCTGAGGTCGTCCGCAAGCTGGTACGTGAATTGCTAGTATTCAGCCAAGGTTCAAGTGAGCTGGCGTTTTTCCGTTAACGTTCTATAATGGTTTCGCACCCCGCAACCTGTGTGGTGCATGGCAAGAGGCAGGCATGGACACCAAAGGCATTGATCAGCTACTCAGTCAGCTCAACGCGACGTCCGCACTGGCGGCCGGCAATAACGCGCCGGCAGCTGAGGCGGGAGCGGCAAATTTTGCCGACATCCTCAAAGGGGCGGTCAACGAGGTCAATAATGCCCAGCAGGGTGCTGACAAGCTGGCGGAGGCTTTCCAGCTTGGCCAGCCGGATGCCAATATCCAGGATGTCATGATCAATCTGCAAAAAGCCAATCTGTCCTTTCAAACCATGGTGCAGGTCCGCAACAAGCTGGTGACGGCCTACCAGGACATCATGAACATGCAGGTCTGATCGCCGATCCCGATCGGCTCCCCGTTTTCCCCGTCTGTTTTTTCTGCCGCATTGGCCGGCACATTTCTGCCCCTTTTCCATTACAATGGCGGGCAATATAACAATTACCCAATCGAACTGATGCCTTATCGACATGGCTGAATCCACCGGGCAAAACTTTTCCGCGCTGCTGCGTGGCTTCAACGAGCTCCCCGCGCAGCGCAAACTGGGATTGATGGTGGCGCTGGCGGCGGTGATCGCCCTGGTCGTCGGTTCCCTCATGTGGGCCCAGACGCCGGATTATCGCGTGCTGTACGGCAACCTCGCCGACCGTGACGGCGGTGCCGTGATCGATGCGCTGCAAAAGCAGAATATTCCCTTCAAGATGGGGGATGGCGGCACCATTCTTGTTCCGTCCAATATGGTTTACGAGGCGCGCCTCAAGATGGCTTCGCAGGGGCTGCCAAAGGGCGGCTCTTCTGGCTTCGAACTGATGGATAACCAGAAGTTCGGTATTACCCAGTTCCAGGAAAACATCAATTACCAGCGTGCACTCGAAGGGGAGATCACGCGTACCATCGAGACCATTTCGTCCGTGCAAGGTGCGCGGGTTCATCTCGCTATTCCCAAGCCCACCGTGTTCGTGCGCGACGAGCAAAAGCCTTCTGCTTCCGTGCTGGTCAACCTGTACGCCGGTCGTGAGTTGGACAAGGCCCAGGTGGCCGGCATCGTGCATCTGATCGCCGGCAGTGTCCCGGAAATGCCCCCGGGCAACGTGACCATCATCGACCAGAATGGCAAGATGCTGACTACTGCCAGCGGTGGCTCGGTGTCCGGACTCGATTCCACCCAGCTCGAATATCTCAAGGAAGTCGAGTTGAGCTATGTCAAGCGTATTCAGGACATCATCAGCCCCATCGTCGGCTTCGAAAATATCCGTGCGCAGGTGACGGCCGACCTCGACTTCTCGCAAACCGAGCAAACTGCAGAAACCTATAAGCCAAACCCAACCCCCGACGTGGCCAGCATACGCAGCCAGCAGACTTCGGAAACCATGGGGGAGGGCGGTGCCAATGCGTCCGGTGTGCCAGGGGCGTTGTCCAACCAGCCGCCGGGAGCAGCCACGGCACCGATCAATGCCCCCGCCGGTGGTCGGGCCGGGGCGCAGGGTGCCGCTGCGGCTGGTGGCGGCAGTGCGCACAAGGATTCCACCATCAATTACGAACTGGACAAAACCATCAGCCATATCCGCAAGCCGGTTGGCAGCATCAAGCGCCTGTCGGTGGCCGTGGTGGTGAACAACAAGGGCGAAAAGGACAAGAAGGGCAAGGTGAATTACCGCGCCCTGACCAAGGACGAACTCACCCAGGTCTACAATCTTGCCAAGGAGGCCATGGGCTACAACCAGGCACGTGGCGATACATTGAATGTAGTCAATGCGCCGTTCAATCTCGAAGTAGGGGAAGAGGCCCCAGGTCTGCCGGCGTGGAAGGATCCGGCCATCCAGTCGCTGGCGAAGGAAATCGTCAAGTTCCTGCTGATCGGTGGTGCGTTGCTCTATCTGGTGCTGGGAGTGCTCAAGCCCATGATGCATGAGTTGATCGTGGTCGGCAAAAGCGAGGCAGCCGCTGCGGCCGCTGCCCGTAACGAAGCCAACGAAAGCCTGGAATCCGGCGCTGCCGGGATGGGGGACGTCGTGAACCTGGGTGGCAGGAAGCCGCATAGCTACGAAGAGGATCTCAAGCTGGTCAAAGACATGGCCAAGACCGATCCCAAGATCGTGGCCAACGTGGTGAAGGACTGGGTGAACAAGGAATGAGTGAAGACGGCATCCTGAAGAGCGCGATCCTCCTGATGAGTATCGGCGAGGATGAAGCGGCCGAGGTCCTGAAATATCTCGGGCCCAAGGAAGTGCAGAAGATCGGCGCGGCCATGGCGGCGCTGGAGAACATTACTCGTGACCAGATCCAGCATTCGCTGAGGGATTTCCGGACGGAAGCGGAGGAGCGCACGACGCTGGGGATGGGGGCGGACAGTTATATCCGTACCATGCTGACCAAGGCGCTGGGCGATGACAAGGCCGGAAGTCTGATCGACCGTATCCTGCAGGGAGGCGATACCAGCGGTATCGAAAGCCTGAAGTGGATGGACTCCGCATCCGTGGCGGAGCTCATCAAGAACGAGCACCCGCAGATCATTGCGAGTATTCTGGTACATCTGGATTATGATCAGGCGAGCGAGATTCTGGGCAAGTTCGTCGAGCGGCTGCGTAACGATGTCATGCTGCGCATCGCTACGCTGGATGGCATACAGCCACACGCCCTGCGGGAACTCAACGATGTGCTGACCAAGCTGTTATCAGGTGGGGAGCATATCAAGAAATCCGCCATGGGCGGGGTGAAGGCGGCCGCGGAAATCCTCAATTTCATGGGCGGGGCTGTGGAAAGTTCTGTCATAGGCAATATCAAGGCCTTTGATGAGGAGCTCGCACAGAAGATTCAGGATGAGATGTTCGTGTTCGAGGACATCAACAAGGTGGATGATCGCGGTATCCAGCTGTTGCTGCGTGAAGTGCAGTCCGAGTCGCTGATCGTGGCGCTTAAGGGGGCTACCCCGGAACTGCGCGAGAAAGTGTTCAAGAATATGTCTCAGCGTGCCGCTGAAATGCTGCGTGACGACCTCGAGGCCAAGGGCCCGGTTCGGGTCAGCGAAGTTGAGGCCGAGCAGAAGGAAATTCTTAAGATCGTCCGTCGGCTGGCGGACGAAGGCCAGATTGTACTGGGAGGCAAGGGCAGTGATGAAGGCTTCCTCTAATCGATGGTCGATGGCATGACATCGCTCAAGGACTTGACTGACGCTGTCCCGGCGTATCAGCGTTGGGAGCCCGCGCCACTCGAAGCCGGGCATGCGCGTGCCTTGCAGATGCCGACGGCGGCAGATCTCGAGGCCATTCATCAGCAGGCCCATCAGGAGGGGCTGCAGTCCGGTCATGCTGAAGGGTTCGAGGCTGGTTATCAGCAAGGGCAGGCGCAGGCTGCGCAGGAACTTGCCCAGTTGCAGGCCATTTTTGCCTCGGCGAAAGAGGCGCTGTCGCAATTGCAGTCCGAAGTCGCAGGCGATCTGATGTCGCTATCCCTCGAAATAGCCAAGCAGATGCTGAAGCAAGCCCTTCTGGTCAAGCCTGACCTGGTGCTGCCAGTTGTGCACAGTGCGATGGAAAGCCTGCCGCAGAATACCCCGCATCCCCATCTGCACCTGCATCCGGAGGATGCCGCGCTGGTCAGGGCGGGCATGCAGGCCGAAATTACCCAGGGAGGCTGGAAAATCATCGAAGACCTGCGGATCTCACGTGGCGGCTGTCGTATCGAAACTTCCCAATCGGAGACCAATGCCACGATCGAGCATCGCTGGCAGCGGATTGCCGCGTCGCTGGGGCAGGATTCCAGCTGGATCGATGAGTAGCCCCGTCAACCCGCTGGTTGCACATTGGAAGCAGTCGCTCGCGGATGGTCATGAGGCTGTGGCGCATGCCTCCGTCTGGTCGACGAACGGAAAATTGACCCGCGTCGCCGGGCTGGTATTGGAAGCCGTCGGGATCAAGGCGCCGGTCGGCAGCGTGTGTGTGATTTCTCTTCCCAACGGCCATACGGTAGATGCTGAAGTCGTCGGTTTTGCCGGCGATCGTCTGCTTTTGATGCCGGAGTCGGATGTCTACGGGGTTTCCCCTGGCGCCCGGGTTTCCCTCCTGGATGCTGATCCGCATGCTTTCCCGCAATCCAAGTTGCTGCGCAGGCGTTCCGAAGACCAGATCAAGCAGGTTGCGGTCGGTCCGGAAATGCTGGGTCGCGTGCTGGATGGCAATGGCCGTCCGCTGGATCAGTTGGGCCCTCTCACGCTCGAAGGGCGTGTGCCTTTGCAAAGCCGACCGTTCAATCCCCTGATGCGCAAGCCGATCAGTGAAACGCTGGATGTTGGCGTGCGTGCCATCAATGCGCTGTTGTCGGTAGGACGGGGCCAGCGCATGGGCCTGTTCGCCGGCAGCGGCGTTGGTAAAAGCATGTTGCTGGGAATGATGGCCCGCTATACCGATGCGGACATTACGGTGGTCGGCCTGATCGGGGAACGTGGCCGTGAAGTGAAGGAATTCATTGAGCAGATCCTTGGCGAAGAGGGCATGGCCCGTTCGGTCGTCGTCGCGGCACCGGCAGATACCCCGCCGCTGATGCGCCTGCATGGCGCGGCCTATGCCACGGCGATTGCCGAGTATTTTCGGGATCAGGGCAAGAATGTGCTGCTGATCATGGATTCACTCACCCGTTACGCCATGTCGCAGCGCGAAATCGCCCTCGCTGTCGGCGAGCCTCCGGCGACGCGCGGTTATCCCCCTTCGGTATTCGCCAAGCTGCCGCAACTGGTCGAACGGGCAGGCAATGGAGTGGAAGGAGGCGGCTCCATTACTGCCTTCTACACGGTGCTGGTGGAAGGCGACGACCAGATGGATCCGATTGCCGACAGTGCCCGTGCCATTCTGGATGGGCACATTGTGCTCTCGCGCAACCTGTCTGATCAGGGACACTACCCCGCGATCGACATCGAGGCGTCGATCAGCCGCGCGATGACAGCTTTGATCAGCAACGAGGAACTGGATCTGGTGCGCCGTTTCAAGATGCTGTATTCACGCTATCAGCGCAGCCGCGACCTGATCAACGTCGGTGCCTACGTGCGGGGTTCGGATCCGCAACTTGACGAGGCGATCCTGCTTTACCCCCGACTGGAAGCCTTTTTGCGCCAGGGAATCCACGAGAGTGTGAGTGTCTCGCAGAGCCGTCAGATGCTGGCTGAGTTGTTGAATGGCCGGAGTGACTGATGGCCAAGCCGTTTCACCTGCAGCCCCTGGTTGACCTCTCGGAGGAGAGAACAGAAGCTGCAGCACGTGCACTTGGAAAGTTGAAGCAGACTTGGGTCGAGGCTGAAAACAAGCGCTCCCAATTGCAGCAATATCTCGAAGAATACCGCAGCCGTCTGCATCAGCAGACCCGGAGTTCCGGGCTCACTGCACTGCAGTGGCGTGATTTCCAGACCTTCATCAGCAAGCTGGAATTAGCCATCGAAGCGCAGGGCCGGGAGATCGAGCGCTGCCAACGGGCATGGGAGGTCGGGCAGGTCAAATGGCAGGATTGTGAACGCGAACTCAAGGCTTATCAGACATTGCGGTCCCGTCACGATGAGTCCGAGCGCAAGCGCGAGAACAAACAGGATCAGCGCTTGCAGGACGAGTTTGCACGCAATCTTCATCAACGCAAGAACACCCCGCAAGAGTAGCGGCAAGGCATTTTTGACTTGGTATGCAAGTTGCTTGTTAGTGCACAAGCTAAACTTGCTACAGGTGAATCATGAATGTCGTCACGTTGCCGGTAACACTCCCTGGCCAAGCCTCCAGCAATGCAGCGCAGGGGCTTGATCCTGCCACGGCTGCGGCTCAGGCAGGCGATGCATCGGACCCGTTGTCCTCCCTGTTTGCTGCGCTGCTGTCGCAACAGATCGCCACTGAGCCGTCAGCAAAGGGCGAGCCAGTCGAAGCGGCATCCACAAAGACAAAACCCTCTACAGATCCCGATATGGCTGCGATTCTGGCAGCCATGCAGCAGGTTCCTTCGATGGATCCGTCAATGCAGATCCAGCAGGTTGCTGCTGCTGCTCCGGCTTCCACACAGCCTGAGGTGCCAGTTGAGGCGGAAGTCCGGGATGTTCTGTCAGGGGGGCGTGCCGGACGCGAGCAGCCAGGTGTCAGGCATGCCTATGGTCGGATGGAGCAGGTCGCTGGCGAGTCTCATGGCGAGATGCGCCGGCAACAGGTTGCCGCAAACGCGGCAGCTTTTGCCGGGTCTGAGCGTGCGTTGCCGGATCAGGCTAATGGCGTTGCCGCGACTGGCGATGGAGCTTTGAAGTCCCGGATGCTGAAGCCGGATGACGTCAGGCCGGAAGTGCCCGTTGATAAGATGGCTGCCATGAAGCTGCAGATTCCCGCGTCTGAATTGACGCAGCAAAGTTCTGCCAATCTCCAGCAGTTTGCGCCGGCGCCGATCGTGACTTCTGCCCAGACGACTCCAGTACAGAACGCACCCGCTACGCAGACTTCCTCGATCTCGCCCGCAGTAGGTCATTCGGCTTGGGGTGAGGCATTGGGTGACCGCGTGGTCTGGATGGTCAGCCAGCAGCATCAGGGGGTGGAAATGCATTTGAATCCACCTTCGCTGGGTCCGCTGGAAGTTCGCCTGACCATGAACGATGGTCAGGCCAGCCTGAGTTTCAGTACGCAGCATCTGCCGGTCAAGGAGGCGATCGAGTCGGCAACCCCCCGCTTGCGCGAAATGCTGGGTGATTCCGGGATTAGCCTCGGAAGCGTGTCGGTCAATGTCGGTTCCTTCTCCCAGCCTCAACAGCAGCCGGGTCAACAGCAAACCCCATCCCGCACTGCCGGGTCAGCATGGTCGGACTTCATGCCGGCCACCGATTTTTCCAGTACCTTGCCCAGTGCAGTCACGCGGGTGCGCGGGGACGGCATGGTCGATCTCTTCGCCTGATCTGTATTCAATTTCTCCGGTCGGTTTCCACAGGCGCCTTCAGGCGCCTTTCTTTTTTGTGCGGCCTGCACTCGGCAAGACATCGGCTTGGAATGAAAAAACTCGCTTTTCCTAATGGGGGATGTCTTCGATCGACGCGCGCCGTTTGCATAACGTGATAAATAAGATAAATAAAACATCAAAACCACTTGTTTTTTATGAAATTTAGCGTTATAAACTGTACCAATTGATTAATCATGGGTTAGGTTCGTCCACCCGCATTTGTTCTATCTGGAGTTGATATGGCTAAAGACGAAGGCGCAACAGAAGCCGCTACACCCCCAAAAAGCAAAAAAATGCTGATTATCATCATCGTCGCTGTTCTGGTACTGGCCATTGGCGGCGGTGTTGCGTTCATGTTGCTGGGAGGTAAGGGCAAGAAGCACGGCAAGGACGAGGCCACGGCTGCTGAAGACCATTCAAAGCCGACCCCGACCGTGCCTTTCGAGGAAAAATTCCTCGTCAACCTGCGCTCGGACGATGGCTCTACACACGTACTGCAGATCACAAAAATCGAGCTGGAAATGGCGGATGAGGAGTCAGCCAAGGTTGTCGAAGCCAAGAAATCCAAGATCAGCGACCGAATCAACAGCACGCTCCGTAACAAGACACTGCAGGAAATGCAGGCGCCCGGTAGCGACCTCAAACTCAAGGAGGAGTTGAGGACAGTCATTAACCAGACGATTGAAGCGAAATCCGGTAAAGGGGTGAAGGAAGTGCTGCTTCCGTCCTCTTTCCTCGCGCAGTGATCACGGTGAATAGAAGACACTAAAGCCCCATGGCAGACGATATCCTCTCTCAGGAAGAAGTCGACGCCCTCCTCAAGGGAGTGACGGGCGAGCCTGACGTGGCAGAAGAGGACGCTGCTGGGGAAGGTGGCGTCCAGAGCTACAACCTGGCCTCACAGGACCGTATCGTGCGTGGGCGCATGCCCACCATGGAGGTCATCAACGAGCGTTTCGCCCGTAACTTCCGTCTGGGTCTGTTCAACTTTACCCGGCGTACTGCGGAAATCTCCGTTGGGCCGGTTCGGTTGCTGAAGTATGCCGAGTTTGTCCGCAACCTGGTCGTCCCGACCAACCTGAACATGGTGCACGTCAAGCCATTGCGTGGCACGGCCCTGATGATTTTCGATCCCAACCTGGTGTTCCTGGTTATCGATAATCTGTTCGGCGGGGACGGTCGTTACCACACCCGTGTGGAAGGCCGTGATTTCACCCAGACCGAGCAACGCATCATCCAGAATATGCTGGGTGTGGCGATGGAAGAGATGCAGAAGGCCTGGGAGCCGGTTTACCCGATCGAGTTCGAGTACATCCGTTCTGAGATGAACACGCAATTCGCCAATATTGCGACACCGAGCGAAGTGGTGATGGTCACCACGTTCTCGATCGAACTTGGCAATGCTGGCGGCGATTTTCACGTGTGCATGCCCTATGCTATGATCGAACCGATTCGTGACCTGCTGTATGAAGGCATGCAGGGTGACCGGATGGAAGTCGACGAACGCTGGGTGAGTTTCCTTTCCAGTCAGGTACAGTCGACCGAAGTCAAGCTCGTCGCAAACCTAAGTAAAGCAGAGGTGACCGTACGGGAGTTGCTGGAGATGAAGGTGGGTGACGTTATCGCCCTCGATATCCCGGAATCGATCACTGCGAATGTAGAAGGGGTGCCGGTGCTGGAGTGCGGCTATGGCGTCCACAACGGTCAATACGCACTCAAGGTCAAGAAATTTTTGGCTGCTGATGACGGCAGCGGGTTCGAATAACAAGAGCGGATATGGCAGAAGAAGACGCGAGCGCCAACGAGCAGTTTACTGCAGATGACTGGGCTGCCGCCATGGCAGAGCAGGCTGAAGCAGAGGCCGCGGCACAGCCTGCTGCGGTTGCGACTGCGCCTGACCCGCAGCCCGCCAACGTGTTTGCCAACCTTTCGGCCGATGCGGCCGGATTGTCTACGGAGGCTTCACGCAATCTCGAACTGGTCATGGATATTCCGATTCAACTTACTGTTGAACTCGGCCGTACCAAGATGCCTATCCGTAATCTCCTCCAGTTGGCGCAGGGGTCTGTGGTTGAACTGAACGAACTTGCTGGCGAACCGCTGGACGTGTTCGTCAACGGTTGTCTGGTCGCGCAGGGGGAAGTGGTCGTCGTGAACGAAAAATTCGGCATCCGCCTGACCGATATCATCACCCCATCCGAACGTCTCAAGAAACTTCGATGAGTTCAGTACTTCACCCGGTGCGCCTCAGCGGCGGGGTAGGGCTGTCATGTGTTTTGCTGATGGCTTTCTGTGCGACCTCAACCCATGCCGCGGATGCTTCACCCACAGTCACAGCGACTTCATCGGTCGTCAGCCTGTTGCAGGTCATGTTCGGTCTGGGGCTCGTGCTGGCGGCCATAGCAGGAACGGCATGGCTGCTGAAGCGCCTCGGGCCTGGGCAGTCATCCGACGTGGGTGCGTTACGCGTGGTTGCGGGGGTTGCCGTTGGGCCCAAGGAACGCGTCGTGCTGGTCGATGTGGGTGATACTCGATTGGTCCTCGGTGTTGCGCCGGGCCATGTCTCGACCTTGCATCAGATGCCGCGCCCTGCCGGTGATGATGTCAGGACGTCAATTGAACCCGTCACAACGGTATTTCAGGAAAAGCTTAAAACCCTCCTGAAGGGTAAAGGGAGTGTTGATGCAGCGTAAATGGTGGCTGCTGCTGGCCTTGATCCTGATCGTCCCCTCCATGGCATGGGCCGAGGCTGGGATACCTGCCTTTTCCAGCACGCCGACGGCGGGTGGTGGGCAAAGCTATACGCTCAGCCTGCAGACACTGATCCTGCTGACTTCCCTGACTTTCCTGCCCGCCGTGTTGCTGATGATGACGGCATTTACGCGCATTATCATCGTGCTTTCCCTGTTGCGGCAGGCCCTCGGGACAATGCAGTCCCCGCCCAATCAGGTCCTGGTCGGATTGTCTTTATTCCTGACTTTTTTCGTGATGTCGCCTGTGTTCGATAAAATCAACGAACAGGCACTGCAACCTTACCTCGCTGACAAGATCAGCGTGGTCGAGGCGATGGACAAGGGCGCTGAACCGCTCAAGGCCTTCATGCTGCGCCAGACCCGTCAGGATGACCTGGCTCTTTTTGTGAAGCTTTCCAAGACACCGCCGCTGCAAGGACCGGAGGCTGTACCGCTCAAGGTGCTGGTGCCGGCATATGTGATCAGTGAACTCAAGACGGCTTTCCAGATCGGATTTGTGATCTTCATTCCTTTCCTGATTATCGATATGGTGGTGGCCAGCGTGCTCATGTCGATGGGGATGATGATGCTCTCGCCGGTGACGATTTCATTTCCGTTCAAGCTGATGCTGTTTGTTCTGGTCGATGGCTGGAATCTCGTCATCGGCTCTCTCGTGAAGAGTTTCTACACATGATGACCCCCGAGACAGTGCTGACGATCGCCCAGCAGGCGCTGGAAATGACCGTTATGGTGTCCGCTCCCATGCTGGGGGCGGCATTGGTCACGGGTTTGCTTGTCAGTTTGTTCCAGGCCGCGACCCAGCTCAACGAAATGACCCTGTCGTTCATTCCCAAACTGCTGGTGCTGGTGCTGGTCATGATGATTGCGGGTCCCTGGATGATTTCCATGCTGACGGATTACATGCGTCGCTTGTTTACCAGCATCCCAACCCTGATCGGTTGACGAGGCGGGTGCATTGATCACCGTCACTTCAGCGCAACTGCAAATCTGGATCGCGGCCTTTTTCTGGCCATTCTTTCGCATACTCGCCATGATTGTTGCCTCGCCGTTTTTAGGGGCACGAGGGATCCCTGCCGCGACCAAGATCGGTCTGGCACTGGTAATGACCGTATTGGTAGCCCCGGTGCTGGGGCCGATGCCGGACGTTCCCCCAGCATCGGCTCAGGGATTGTTCATACTCGTGCAACAGTTGATGATCGGCACTGCCATGGGGTTGGTCATGCGTGTGGTGTTTTCCGCGATCGAAATGGCCGGACATGTCATGGGGTTGCAGATGGGTCTTGGCTTCGCAACTTTTTTCGACCCTCAGAACGCAGCGCAAATTCCTGTCCTGGGCCAGTTTATGGGATTGATCGCCATGCTGTTTTTCCTCGCGATCAACGGCCATTTGATGATGATTACGGCGCTCGTGCAAAGTTTCAGCGTTCTTCCGATCGGCTTGCATCCGATTTCCGGCCAAGGGTGGTATACCTTTGCATTGTGGGGAGGCGAGGTGTTTCGAGGGGGTCTTCTCATCTCGCTTCCGGTGGTGGCCGTGCTGATGATGACCAACGTTGCCCTTGCCGTATTGACGCGCGCTGCGCCACAACTCAATATCTTTGCCGTAGGCTTTCCGCTGACGCTTGCTGTCGGCTTTATCGTCATTGCACTATCGCTGGGTTATTTCATGCCGCTATTCGGTCAGATGTTCGATACGGGAGTACAGATGATGTTGCGTATCGCTGCCGATGCTAACAAAACCGCATCCTTTTAGTCGAAGAATCCATGTCCAATACAGATCGTGAATATCAGGCATTAAGCGCCTATCTCCGGTTGCTGGAGAACAAGGGGGCGGATGCCGACAATTTATTCAAGCGCAAGGCCTTTCTGATGAAGCTTATCCCCTTGCTCGCAGGCCACGAGCAGGATGGTGAGTTCTATCAGAGCCAGACGGATGTCGCGCTGAATTCCTGCGACAAATCCACATGGCCTTTCCTGATCAACGTGGCGATGGAGTATTACCATTTCTGGATCAACGACATCAAGGCGATTGCCGCACTGCATGCCAGCGGGGCCTATCACGTTGAGCCGGTCGTAGCCTCTGTGCCGACAGATAATCTCAAGACCCTCTTGAGCAAGGTCGACAAGGAGCAGTTCAGTGTCACCGAAAAATGGCCGCTCAAGGCTTATGCTGCGGCATTGCGCGAGGAGGGCGCTGATCAGGACGTGGTGGATACCCGTACACGTCTGGTCAAGTTGTTGCTGATCAGCCTGAGGGATGTCGAGACTAAGGACGGCAGCAGTTACCGTATTGCGGTACATGGACTGTTGCCGGTGTTCGTGATGAAGGAAACCCGCGATATGTTCCTGATGGTAGTGCGGGAATTTTTCTATTTCTGGATCGGTGATCCGGATGCCGTCAATCACATTGTCCTGAATTCCCCGGGTTCGGCCGGGCGTTGATCATTCCGGCAATTCCTTCATCGCGGCTTCAAGTCGGTCACACAGCGTTTTCAGGATCTTGATCCGCGCGAAATTCTTGTCCTCGGCCTCGACGGTGGTCCATGGTGCATGGCTGGTACTGGTGCGGTCGATCATATCACATACTGCGATCTGGTAGGCGTCCCATTTCTCGCGGTTGCGCCAGTCCTCTTCGGTAATCTTGAAACGCTTGAACGATATTTCCTGCCGTTCCTCAAACCGCCGCAATTGTTCTTCTTTGCTGATCTGGAGCCAGAATTTCAATACGACGGTATTATTCCCGGCCAGTTGTTCCTCAAAGTCGTTAATCTCGCTGTAGGCCCGCATCCAGTCATACTCGCTGCAGAAACCTTCGATGCGCTCCACCAATACTCTCCCGTACCAGGAGCGGTCGAAGATGGCCAGCCTTCCGCGGCGTGGAACCTGCCGCCAGAATCGCCATAGATAGGGTTGAGCCCGCTCCTCTTCGGTTGGTGCGGCGACTGGCGTAATGCTGTAACTTCTGGCGTCGATGGCCTGCGTGATGCGACGGATACTTCCTCCCTTACCGGCAGCGTCCGAGCCCTCGAACACGACGATGGTCGTCAGTGCACGGAATTTCGGATCCCGCGTCAGGAGGTTCAGTTTGCCCTGGTATTTCTCCAGTTTTTTTTCATATTCAGCCTTGTCGAGCTTTTGGGTGAGATCCAGCGTATTGATGATATGCAGGTTGTCCACCGGAGTCAGGATGGGGGGCGCAATCGAGACATGGGGACGCGATTCAGGATTGTCCAAGCGCTTGCGCATCGCTTCCAGCACATGTTTTCCAACCGTCAGATTTCGGTAGTTCGCATCAAATCCTTCGACGATGATCCACGGCGCCTCCGCGGTGCTCGTTTCGCGCAATACGTGCTCGGAAATGTCCCTGAATTTGTCGTAAAGCTTGAGATGGCGTTTGTCCATTTCGCTCACCCGCCAGCGTGTCTTGGGATTGTCCTCGAGTGAATGAATGCGTTCGCGCTGCTTGTCTTTTGACAGGTGAAACCAGAACTTGAGGACCAATGCCCCTTCATCCGTCAGCATTTTTTCAAAGCGAACGATTTCTTCGAGGGAATAACCCAGTGCCTCATTATCAGTTTCGCCGTAAACGCGCTTGACGACGGGCTCTGTATACCAGGAACCGAAGTAGATCCCGACCTTCCCCTTTGGGGGCAAGGCTCGCCAGAAACGCCACATCGAGGGTCTTTCGCTTTCCTCGTCGGATGGTGAGCCGAATGCCTCGGTGTGGATGTGGCGTGGATCCATCCACTCGTTCAGCAGGTTGGCGGTTTCGCCCTTGCCGGCAC
The DNA here is from genome assembly GCA_029782295.1 of Pseudomonadota bacterium. Taxonomy (GTDB): domain Bacteria; phylum Pseudomonadota; class Gammaproteobacteria; order Burkholderiales; family Methylophilaceae; genus CAIJXJ01. Next base: position 522,163 of record JAKOVB010000089.1, on the reverse strand, counting down.
CGTCTACCCCGCCGATGAGGATGATCACCGGGAATTTCCTGGTCTGCGCCAGATCGAACTGAGCGTCCAGCAGGGCCTCGCGTAACCCCGGAACCTGTTGCTTGTATGTGTCCTTATCGATCTTGTGTCCCAGTTCGGCGGATTCAAACATGGTCTTCCCCTCGTGACGGCATGAATTGAGTCATGGTGCATAAATCGGAGTTGCATGTAAAGATTTAACCGCTTTGATCCTTCAGCTGTCCATGCATATTCCGCCCCCGGGATTGTTGACCATCAATTCAATTGTGCGTAACAAAAAAATAAAAAAGGACACTTATTTTTAATTGATAGGCATGGGCTTTCCAGACGTGATTCCTGGCTGGGACACTTTCGTCTGGGCGTTGACCGTAGTGAGTCAGTTGCAGCGCATCCCTTTCGATGGATCTTAAGATTGCTTTCATGGCTTGATCAACCGACTAGATATGCCACCCGGATTTTTCCTATGTGCTCTTCCTGTCAAAATGCACCAAAACAAGGCGTGCGCACTTTCATGCGCCCGTTGTTGGTGCATTCCGTGGCAGCGTATAGTCAAGCGCTTATAACAAAACAAATACTTAGCCTATTGGCTCGGTTTTTGCTATCTCTAGCGCATTCTGTTGATTGGAGAGACAAATGGAAGCAACTCGGACAAGCGGTGATGTATTGTTCATCCTGCTGGGGGCTATCATGGTGCTGGCGATGCATGCTGGTTTTGCATTTCTTGAGGTGGGTACGGTACGCCGCAAGAACCAGGTCAATGCCCTGGTCAAGATCATGGTGGACTTTTCCATCTCGACCATTGCTTATTTTTTCATTGGTTATGGGGTAGCTTACGGAGTCGGTTTCCTGCAGGGCGCCGAGGCGCTGTCAGCGCAGAATGGCTATGAACTGGTCAAGTTTTTCTTCCTGCTGACTTTTGCTGCGGCGATCCCGGCGATTATCTCCGGCGGCATTGCCGAGCGGGCCAAGTTCAATACACAAATGGCCGCTACCTTCATGCTGGTGGGGCTGGTTTATCCGTTTTTCGAAGGGATCGCCTGGAACGACCATTACGGTATCCAGGCCTGGCTGAATACCGCGTTTGGGGCCAAGTTCCACGATTTTGCAGGCTCTGTGGTGGTGCATGCCATGGGCGGCTGGATTGCCTTGGGGGCTGTGATCGTTCTTGGCGCACGCCGTGGTCGTTATAGCAAGGATGGCCGTCTGCATGCGTTCCCGCCCTCCAATATTCCTTTCCTGGCCTTGGGGGCATGGATCCTGACGGTGGGCTGGTTCGGCTTCAACGTAATGTCTGCTCAGACCGTGCAGGCGGTGAGTGGTCTGGTGGCATTGAATTCCCTTATGGCACTGGTGGGCGGTACGCTGGCTGCGCTGGTGGCTGGCAAGAACGACCCGGGTTTCGTGCATAACGGCCCTCTGGCGGGGTTGGTGGCGGTGTGTGCCGGTTCGGATGTGATGCATCCGCTGGGTGCCCTGGTAACCGGAGCTGTCGCAGGGGGATTGTTCGTGTGGGCTTTCACCCTGACGCAGAACCGCTGGAAGATCGATGATGTGCTGGGGGTATGGCCGTTGCATGGCCTGTGCGGTGCTTGGGGTGGTATCGCTGCTGGTATCTTCGGCGCCAAGGCCCTGGGGGGCATGGGTGGGGTGAGTTTCGGCGCGCAGATCGCGGGGACCCTGATGGGGGTGGCGATTGCCACAGCGGCTGGGTTTGCCGTGTATGGCATGCTGAAGATCGCGTTCGGTATCCGACTGGATGCGGAAGAGGAATTCGAGGGCGCCGATATCACCATCCACAAGATCACGGCGACGCCGGATACCAACACCGAAGAGCGCTAGGTTCTATCTGTGCCGCTTGGGTGGCACGGACACGAAAGGGCCTGGGATGTGATTCCATGCCCTTTTTGTATTTGAAGCTTCAGCTTTGATCAGTTTCTGATCTGCTTCGGAGGAACTGGTCGCGGCTGGCAGCTAGTTCCTTTTTGCATTGAGTCGCTTCTTCGCAGATCGGACATTTTTTCGGTTGGCACATGGTGGCCAGTTCTTCCGCCGTATATTCAGCGTAATGCGCGCTGACTTCCTTCCAGTCGACATGCTTGATTGTCATGATATCCCCGCATTTGCTTGAACTGCTTTAGAAGGTGGTTTGTCACCCTCTTGGTGAGGGCGGTGGACCTGAAAATTTTGTACCCCTCTGTCAGATGAGTAGACCCCAGAATTCCGGCTTTATTCTTCCGGATCGCAACGTAACTGATGGTCGCAGAACATGCAGGTATAAATTGCGTTCAGAACCTGCTCTTTAGATCCACGTGTTTGATTGGCTACGCTCACCACAATGTCGGATTTAATCGAAGTGGGGGCCTCATTAAACCTGCGGTAGACGGCCCATATCGGCAGGTGCTTAGGGTGAGGACAATCTCCCGGAGAAAACAAACGGTTATTAATTACGTTCATGCCTGTGAATATAAATGCATCATTGCGACACTTCCTCCCTAATATTAGGGAGGGGGAAAGAATTATTTAGTATAGTGTTCCAGTGGTCCAAAACTTCTTATAAATCGATGGGAAGCAGAAAACGTAGCCTGCTTTGTGTGACTCCTTCATCAACTCAGACCCAGATTCTTCAGGAGATGGCGGCTAGAGTTGATCTGGATTTCATCTCTTGCGTCGGTGAAGATGACGCGAATGCATTTCTGGCCTCGGATACTTCACTTTCAGCGCTGGTGATCAGCCATCATCTCTCAAATGGCGACAGCCTGCGGTTGATCGAGTCACTGCGTCTTTCACCCCGTTATGCCACCCTGCCGATTGCTTTCGTGATGAGCGACCGGAATTTCAGCATGGCGCAGAATGCCCTTCATTCCGGTGCGACCGAGATTTTTCTGCGGGCGGAAACCGAATTCCTGTTCAATTTCATCTGTGATTGGGCGGATCCGGCCCAGGGGGCGAGTTTTTCAGGCAGGGCCTTGCTGGTGGAAGATACCCCCAGTCAGGTCGAGTTTGTCAGCTTTCTTTGTCGTGCGCTGGGCTTCGAAGTGGATGCAGTGAGCGACGTGGAGTCGGCAATCCACATGCTGAAAACGCAACGCTACCAGATTGTCATCAGTGACGTGGTTCTGAGCGGAGCCAAGAGCGGGATTTCCCTGGTCAAGCATATCCGCCAGGAACATGAATACCATCAACCCATCCTGATGGTGTCGAGCTTTGACGATGTCCCCCGGCGCCTGATGGCACTGAAGAGCGGTGCGGATGATTTTCTGAGCAAGCCCTTTGCCCCCGAGGAATTCATGTGGCGGGTGCGCAAGATTTTGCATTCCCAGGCACAAGTCGATCTGGGGCTGGCTGCCGCAGAGGTGGTGGAGGGCAGGAAGGAAATCGCCTCGATGCTTTCCCCAAGAGAATACGAGATTTTCAAAGCCATGCTGCTGGGCAGAAGTGACAAGGAAATCGCGGTATCCCACGGGATTTCGTTCTGGACGGTGCGCAGCCATGTCCAGCAGATTTTCACCAAAACCGGGGCGCTCAACCGCCGCGAGTTGATGGTGCGCTATCTACACCCTTCCGATTAGTTCTCCGACCGAGTCGTTTCAGCTGGCCGTGATTCTGACCGGAATGCGGTGAGCCCCGAACGGTTTTTCGTATTTTCCGAACCTGCCTGCGATGGTGCTGTTGCACCGTGGGCAAGTGCCTTGTTCGGTGATTTCGTAATGGCGGATTTCATACCAGTCCCGGACGATCAGGGCGTGGTGGCATGACGGGCAGTAAGTGGTCCCACCCTCGGCATCGTGCACGTTGCCGGTATAGACATAGTGCAGGCCGGCATCCTGGGCGATCTTGCGGGCACGACTGAGCGTCGATGCCGGTGTCGGGGGAACGTCGGTCATTTTCCAGTCCGGATGGAAGGCGGAAAAGTGCAAGGGCACATCCGGTCCAAGTGCATTCGCCACCCAGGCACTGAGGCTGCGGAGTTCTGCGTCGCTGTCGTTGTGACTGGGGATGAGCAACGTTGTGATTTCCAGCCAGCAGTCGGTCTCGTGATGGACATAGGCCAGCGTGTCGAGCACGGGCTGCAAATGGGCACCGGTCAGTTTCTGGTAAAAGTCCTCGGTAAATCCTTTGAGGTCGATGTTGGCGGCGTCCATCTTTGCGAAGAATGCCTTGCGCGGGGCGGCATGGATATAGCCGGCCGTGACGGCGACCGTCTGCAGGCCAAGCGCGTGGCAGGCATCCGCGGTGTCCAGCGCATATTCGTAGAAAATGACCGGGTCGTTGTAGGTGAAGGCCACGCTGCGGCTATGGTGGGCAAGGGCGGACCGGGCAATGGCTTCGGGGGATGCCTGATCCATCAGGCGGTCCATGTCGCGTGATTTCGAGATGTCCCAGTTCTGGCAGAACTTGCAGGCCAGGTTGCAGCCGGCGGTACCGAAGGAAAATACGTTGGAGCCCGGATAGAAATGGTTAAGCGGTTTCTTCTCGATGGGGTCGATGCAGAAACCGGAACTCCGGCCGTAGGTGGTGAGCACCATCCTTCCGTCGGCCATGCCGCGCACGAAACAGGCGCCGCGTTGGCCTTCGTGCAGACGGCAGTCACGCGGACACAGGTCGCACTGCAGGCGGCCGTCGTCCAGTGCGTGCCAGAATTCTGCCGGATGGCGTTCGTCGGGGTGAATGGCTTCATCCATGGGGTGCTCCTTCTATCGCGCAGTTAGCGCGCTTCCTTCCATTTATCTACGGTGTAACGGGACAGTTGGACTTCCGGTGCCCAGAAATCGCCGGGTAGCCCGGCCTTGCGCTTGAGTTGTGACATGAATTCTGCAGGATGCGGCAACTGCTCCCAGACTTGTGGCAGGAATGTGCTGCGGTAATGCCGGTATTCGAAAATGACCCCGTCGATGCAGGGACGCAGTTGTGCCAGCGCCTCTTGTTCATCGGCGAACTCGATGGATTCCGACGTGGAGAGCAGGGAAACCTCGACCCGCGTCCACTCCAGTTCGGCTGCGGTCAGCGGGTCGAAACGCGGGTCGCGGAAAGCCGCGGCCACAGCGTTGCTGCGGACGTCCTGCAGTAACGGGCGGTAAGCGGCCAGACTGCCAATGCAACCCCGCAGGTTGCCTTGCTGCGTCAGCGTGACGAAGGTGGCACCGGGTTCCTGCAGCCAGCGAAGATCGGGCGCTGGCTGCAAGGGGTGGCCGAACTCTGCGGCAATGGCTTCCCGTGCCAGTTTCAGCAAGACATGTCCTTGATCGACATCAGCCATGGGCCGGATCCTCCATGAAGGCAAAGGCGCCATACCCGACCACGCGATCCCGGCTGCCGGCCGTGTCGCCTGAGTTGCGCAGGTCCAGCAGTTGAGGCGTCATTCCGTGTCTGCGCGCGGCCAGAATCAGACCGTTGACCGGGGTGCCGCCGCAGGCCTGCTCATGAGATACGGGTTGTTGCAGCCGCAGGATGGTTTGCGCAGTGTCGAGGTCGACCGATCTGGCGACCTCGTAGGGCAGGAAATGGGACAAGTCGGAACTGATCACGATCAGGGTTTCTTCGCCCCCCCACACTCTCTCCAGCACCTCGGCCACTTCTTCTGCGCTGGCCATGCCCACCGCCAGCGGGAGAAATTTGAATCTGGGAAGCAGGGTTTGCAGGAATGGCAGGTGCACTTCCAGGGAATGCTCGAGGGCATGGACATTGGCGCTGGTGGTCACCTGCGGCAGGTCGTCGATCAGGCTGACGGCAGCCTGATCGACGGGGACCCGGCCCAGCGGGGTGTCGAACGCAGAGGCGCCGGGAAGGGCGAGTCCACGCACGGCGACACGGTGGGTGGGGCCGAGCAGGACAACGCGGTGGATGCGGTCGACAAACGGTGTCAGCTGGCGATAGGCATTGGCGGCCACAGGGCCGGAGTAGATATAGCCGGCATGCGGTACGATCAAGGCTTTCGGCGGCAGGTCACCGATCCGTGCGTTGGCTTCAGCGAGCATTTGATCGATATCACGGGCGAGCGTTTCTCGATCAGCGGGATAGAACATTCCGGCAACTGCGGCCGGGCGAACCGTTTGCATGGTGACCTCCTGCCTGGACTCAAGCCGATAGAATGAGGGCGGCGGCGAGGAGATCAAGGGGCATGTTATGATTTTGCATGCGTAAAAATTATGTCCTGATTCCCGCGGCCGGTAGCGGCAGTCGCATGGGTTCCGAATTACCGAAACAGTACCTGCCTCTCATCGACAAGCCTTTGATTCATCATACGCTTTCCGTGTTTGTTGCGCATCCTGCAATCACAAGTATTTTTGTGGTGCTGAGCCCGGATGATGTGCACTGGACGGATGTCGATTCCGACAAGGTGACCGTGCTGCGGTGCGGTGGTGCCACCCGTGCAGAGAGCGTGCTGAATGGTTTGCAGGCGATGGCCGGACTTGTCGATGCGCAGGACTGGGTGCTGGTTCACGATGCCGCACGTCCCTGCCTGACGTCGGAGCTGCTTGATCGCTTGTTGCTGGAGTTGTCGGACGATGCTGTCGGCGGCCTGTTGGCGGTGCCGGTGGCGGATACGCTGAAGCGCGCCGGCCCGGGCCGGCGCGTGGACCATACCGAGCCGCGTGAAGGACTGTGGCGTGCGCAGACACCGCAGATGTTTCCACACGGCCTGTTACATCGCGCCCTGCGCTCGATCGGGACGGATACTCCGACTGATGAGGCGCAGGCGATCGAATTTCTCGGTTTGTCTCCCAAGCTTGTCATGGGGAACGGACATAATCTCAAGGTGACCTATCCGGAAGACCTGGCCATGGCCGGTCTGATACTGGGTGAGGCAAAAGGTTGAATATGGTCAGAATCGGACATGGCTTCGACGTCCACCGCTTGGTGGCGGGCAGGAAATGCATCATCGGCGGGGTCGATATCCCCTACGAAAAGGGTCTGGATGGGCACTCTGATGCCGACGTGCTGTTGCACGCCATCTGCGATGCGCTGCTGGGTGCTGCCGCGCTGGGGGATATCGGCAAGCATTTTCCCGATACCGACCCACGGTTCAAGGGGATCGACAGCCGCCAGTTGCTGCGCCACGTTGTCGCCTTGCTGAAGGAAAAAGGCTATGGGGTCGTGAACATGGACGCGACCGTGATCGCAGAGGCCCCCAAGCTGGCACCGCACATTCTTGCCATGCGTACCCACATTTCGTCTGACCTGGGAATTTCGCCGGACGATGTCAATGTCAAGGCGACCACTTCCGAGCGCCTAGGATTCACCGGTCGTGGCGAGGGGATTGCCGCCGAGGCGGTGTGCCTGATTCAGAAGACCTGATCAGGCGCCGAACAGCTTGCCTTTGAGCAGGTTGAGTCCGGCATCCAGGAGTTCGTTGCTGCTGTTTTCCACCTGGCCGTTTGGTGTCAGGTGGTTAATCAATTCCGGCAGTACTGCGGCCAGGCCACTGCTCACCTGTTCGCTGGTCAGTCTGAAACGGTCGGCGATTTCACCCATTTGGGTTTCACCCAGTACCTGCTGAATGGCCTCTGCGGAAACCGGCTGGTTTTCGCCCGTGCCTACCCAGGAGTTGACCGCGTCGGCCATCCCGCCGTTGCGGAACTGCTCGACCACGCCGGACAGGCCGTCCGGATGGTTCCTGACCAGTTGAATGGCGGCGTCCAGCAGGTTGGCATTGCCGTCGCCGGTGTTGTTCATCAGGCCGGAGGCGGCATTCATGACTCTATCCAGAAGTCCCATATGTTTCCTTTCCTGGTCAAATCACTTGGATGATGCGGTCAATAGTACAACCAGGGCACCGCTCCCGCCATCCACTTCACGGGCCTGGGCATAGGCGATGACTTCGTCCCGCTGGATCAGCCAGCTCCGAAGTTTCTTTTTCAATACGGGTTCACGGTTCTTCGACCCCAATCCCTTGCCATGGATAATGCGCACGCACCTCGCGCCACGTTTGCGGCAATGGGCAAGAAACTCCACCACGTAGAGGCGCGCTTCTTCGGCCGTGAGACCGTGAAGGTCGAGCTGCTCCTGGATCACCCAGTGACCGCGCCGAAGCTTGCGCAGGATGTCGGGAGAATGGCCTTCGCGCAGGTAAAGAAGTTCCTCGCCGCTTTCCTGCTCATGCGCGGGAATGTAATGGTCGGACAGGGAATCCGCCAGGGCCTGCATTTCATCCATCAGGAACTGTTGAGGGATGGGCTTGGGCTTCTGCGGTTCAGCTTGTACGCGAGGCGTGGTTTTCAACGGTCTGACGCCCTTGGCAGCATGCTGGAACAATTGCAGATCCGGAAGGTTGCCGTAGAAATGGGCCTCAGCCTCTGTTGTTTCTTCCAGACGGAACCCGAAAGGATTGTCGGGCTCAGAGGCCGGGGAGGGCGAGGCGTGGGCGGGGACATTCCCGGTATCCCTGGAAAGGGGAATCGGTACCGGGGGCGGAGGCGTGACCGCATGCTGGACGCGTGCGGTGAATTTCAGGGGGCGTGTGCCTTTGACAGCCTCCTGGAACTGCTGCAGATCGTTCTCGTCTTCGCTCATGGGAATCCGTTCCGCGGAGAAACGGATGGCCGGTGGGCCGGAATCCGCGATCCCCGCAGGTTGTACGGAACAAGCTTACTTCAACTGGTCCAGGTAACGCTCCGCATCCAGTGCCGCCATGCAGCCGGTCCCGGCACTGGTGACAGCCTGACGGTAGATGTGATCCTGCACGTCGCCGGCGGCAAACACCCCGGGGATGCTGGTCGCCGTGGCGTTGCCGCTTCGCCCCATCTGCGTGACGATGTAGCCGCCTTCCATTTCCAGCTGGCCTTCGAAAATGTCGGTATTCGGTTTATGGCCGATAGCGATGAACACGCCTTGCAGGGCGATATCCTTGGTGGCGCCGCTGTTGACATCTTTCAGGCGCATGCCGGTGACACCGGTGTTGTCCCCCAGTACTTCGTCCAGGGTCTGGAAGGTTTCCAGCACGATTTTGCCTTCCTTGACGCGGTCCATCAGCTTGTCGACCAGGATGGCCTCGGCCTTGAATTTGTCACGGCGATGCACCAGCGTGACCTTGCTGGCGATGTTGGCGAGGTAAAGGGCTTCTTCGACGGCCGTGTTGCCGCCGCCGATCACGGCCACTTCCTGGTTGCGATAGAAGAAACCGTCGCAAGTAGCGCAGGCGGAAACGCCCTTGCCGGCGAACTTTTCTTCAGATGGCAGGCCCAGGTACTTGGCGGAAGCACCGGTGGCGATGATCAGCGCATCGCAGGTGTACTCGCCAGCGTCGCCGATCAGGCGGATCGGTTTTTCCGTCAGCTTGGCGGTATGGATGTGGTCGAAGATCATTTCGGTATTGAAGCGCTCGGCGTGCTGCTGGAAGCGCGCCATCAGCTCCGGCCCTTGCACGCCCATGGCGTCGGCGGGCCAGTTGTCCACTTCAGTGGTGGTCATCAGTTGGCCACCCTGGGCAAGGCCGGTCACGAGGACAGGTTTGAGGTTGGCACGGGCCGCATAGACCGCGGCAGTGTAGCCGGCCGGGCCGGAACCGAGGATGAGCAGGCGGGCATGTTTGGTAGCCATGACGATAATTACTCCGTTGATTTCGTTAGTGTGTGATTTTACCAGTTTACTTTTCCAGCAGGCTTCTCAGCATCCAGGCAGTTGTTTGGTTCCGGCCGGGCTTGCGCCCTTGACCTCGCCATGCAAAGTCAGCCTTCACCGAAAGACTGCCTGGGCATTACTTTTCCAAAAGGCTGCGAAGCATCCAGGCCGTCTTTTCATGGATCTGCATGCGTTGGGTGAGCAGGTCTGCGGTCGGCTGATCGTTGGCTTTTTCGACGATCGGGAAGACTTCGCGTGCCGTGCGGGCTACAGCCTCGTTGCCTTCGACCAGCAGACGGATCATCTCTTCCGCCTTCGGTACTCCGACGGTTTCCTTGATCGAAGTCAGCTTGCCGAATTCGGTATAGGTGCCGGGCGCTGGAAAGCCCAATGCGCGGATCCGTTCCGCGATCAGGTCGGTGGCGAGCCAGAGTTCGTTGTACTGCGTCATGAACATCACATGTAATGTCTGGAACATGGGGCCGGTGACGTTCCAGTGAAAGTTGTGGGTCTTGAGGTAGACCGTATAGGTGTCTGCCAGCAGGCGGGAAAGACCTTCGGCGATTTTCTTGCGATCCTTGCCGCTGATGCCGATATCGATATCCATGCTCATGTGGACCTCCAGTTAAGTGTTCGTGATGTAGATCCACATGATAAAGAGCGTCTCTTCATAGCGCCAATTGATAGTTTTAATGCGTACGATAGTGCATTGCTATCAATTCTCGATCTTTTCCACGCAGGCCGGCACTGAGTGCAGGATGGCCTGGCGAACGGTCTCTACAGCCTGCGGGCGGGTGAAGCTCTTGCGGTAAACCAGTGCGATGCGACGCTTGGGGGTCGGCTGGCTAAAGGGGCGGAAACGCAGCATGCTGTTTTCCTCGCGGGACGGACTGGCGGCCGTGCAGGGCAGGATGGTCATGCCGACACCAGAAGCAACCATGTAACGGATGGTTTCCAGTGAACTGCCTTCCAGCGTCTGCTGCATGCCGTTGGCGGTGGAACTGCGTGCTAGGCTGGGGCAGACTTGCAGGACCTGGTCGCGGAAACAGTTACCTGCCCCGAGCAACAGGACCGGTTCCTGCCCAAGCGCGTCCGGATCAATTTCATTGCGGGATTCCCAGGGGTGGCCGGCGGGCAGGGCGACCTGGAAAGGTTCGTCGTAGAGCGGCTGGATGATCATGCCCGGTTCTTCGAACGGCAGGGACAGGATGGCCACGTCGAGCTTGCCCTGCTTGAGTTGCTCGCGCAGGCTGGCGGTATAACTTTCCTGGATCAGTAGCTGCATCTTGGGTGCGGTTTCGCGCAACACCGGAATGATCAGCGGCAACAGGTAGGGGCCGATGGTATAAATGGCCCCGATGCGCAGCGGGTAGCCCAGGGGGTCGCCACTTTGTTGCGCGATGGACTTGATGCTGGCAGCTTCATCCAGCGTCCGGGCGGCCTGGGCGACGATCTGTTCGCCAACCGGAGTCAGGGTGATCTCGTTTGAACCGCGCTCGAAGATGGATACCCCCAGCTCCTCCTCGATCTTCTTGATGCCGACGCTGAGCGTCGGCTGGCTGACAAAGCAGGCCTGTGCCGCGCGGCCGAAATGACGCTCGCGGGCAACGGCGACGATGTATCGCAATTCGGTCAGGGTCATGTGATTAGTGTTCCAGCAGGAAACTCCGGTAAAATCCAATTTTACGCGTACAACGCTATTTGCCGACAGTATGTTTTTCCAAAAAACTCCATCTTCTGCAACACCCAGGCGTGAGCCGGTCCCTGAAAAAACAGCCGGGCTGATCCGTGAGGCCTGGTGGCTGTTGCTGGTGGTGATCGGTACCTATCTCGCGACGGTCCTGGTGACCTACCATCGCAACGATCCAGGCTGGTCCCATAGCGCTAGCGGAACGGAAGGCATCCACAACGCAGGGGGCAGCTTCGGGGCCTGGTTGTCTGATATCCTGTTGTATCTGTTCGGTTTTTCTGCCTGGTGGTGGGTCGTTCTGGCTTTCTATGCCATGTGGCTGGTGTACAAGAAGCTGGAAAGTACCAGCATGGGCGATCGCCCTGTCCTGTTCTTCAACCTGTTCGGTTTCGGCCTCATGTTGATCGCGTCCAGTGCGCTGGAAGGCGGACATCTGCATGGACTGCCCGTGCAATTGCCTCTGGCGCCAGGCGGCATGCTGGGGGAAGTCGTCGACGATGCCCTGCGCAAGGTGTTGGGCTATGCAGGATCCGGCATGGTGCTGCTGCTGGCGTTTGCAGTCGGCTTCAGTCTTTTCACCGGATGGTCCTGGCTGACAATCACCGAGAAAATCGGCCATGGTCTCGAAACTGCCTATTTCTTCCTGCGGGACCACTGGCGCGATCGTCAGGACCGCAAGGTGGGGCAGGTGGCCGAGCAATTGCGGGAGGAATATGTCGAGAGCGAACGCAAACGGACCGAGGACCGCCCGCCGGTTGTGATCGAAACGCCGGTGCTGGAAGTCGAGAAAAGCGACCGGGTCGAGAAGGAACGTCAGGTGCCGCTGTTCGAAGCCCTGCCGGATTCCCCCTTGCCGCCGTTGCACCTGCTGGATGAACCCCAGGGCGAAGTCGAAGTGCAGAGTGCCGAGACGCTTGAGTTCACCTCACGTCTCATCGAGCGCAAGTTGATGGATTTCAACATCGAGGTCAAGGTGACTTCCGCGTTGCCGGGGCCTGTGATCACCCGTTACGAATTCGAACCCGCCGCCGGTGTCAAGGGCAGCCAGATTACCAATCTGGCCAAGGATCTGGCGCGTGCATTGTCTGTCGTGAGTGTGCGCGTGGTCGAAACCATCCCCGGCAAGAGCTGCATGGGCATCGAAATTCCCAATCCCAAGCGCCAGATCGTGCACCTGTCCGAAATCCTGGGTTCCCAGGTCTATGCCGACATGGCCTCCCCGCTGGCGATTGCCATGGGCAAGGATATTTCAGGCAAGCCGGTGGTGGCCGATCTTGCCAAGATGCCACATGTGCTGGTTGCGGGGACGACGGGCTCCGGCAAGTCGGTGGCCATTAACGCCATGATCCTGAGCCTGGTGTATAAGGCGGACGCGAGCAAGGTACGCCTGATTCTGGTCGACCCCAAGATGCTGGAAATGTCGGTATATGAAGGCATCCCCCATCTGTTGGCACCGGTCGTGACCGACATGCGTCAGGCAGCCAGCGCGCTCAACTGGTGCGTGGCGGAGATGGAAAAGCGTTACCGCCTGATGTCCTCGCTGGGCGTGCGCAACCTGGCCGGTTACAACCAGAAGATCAAGGATGCAGAGAAAGACGGCACCAAACTGACCAACCCCTTCACCCTGACCCCGGAGAGCCCGGAACCGCTGGAGGAGATGCCCTTGATCGTCGTGGTGATCGACGAACTTGCCGACATGATGATGGTGGTCGGCAAGAAGGTGGAAGAACTGATCGCGCGCCTGGCCCAGAAAGCCCGTGCTTCCGGCATCCATCTGGTACTGGCCACCCAGCGCCCATCGGTGGATGTGATCACCGGCCTGATCAAGGCCAACATCCCGACGCGCGTGGCGTTCCAGGTGTCCAGCAAGATCGATTCCCGTACCATCCTCGACCACATGGGTGCCGAGGCACTGCTGGGTCAGGGCGACATGCTGTACCAGCCACCCGGTACGGCCTATCCGCAACGCGTACATGGAGCCTTTGTCTCCGACCAGGAAGTCCACCGCGTGGTGGAATATTTGAAGGCACTTGGGGAACCGAATTACATCGAAGGCATTCTCACAGGGGAGTCCGAGTTGTCCGAGGCTGGTGAAGGTCCGGTCGGCGAGGGCGGAGGCGAAAGCGACCCGCTTTACGATGAGGCTGTCGCGATCGTGCTGAAAAGTCGCCGTGCCTCGATTTCCTCCGTGCAGCGCCACTTGCGGATCGGCTATAACCGCGCGGCGCGCCTGATCGAGGAAATGGAACGCGCCGGCCTGGTGTCACCCATGCAATCCAACGGCAATCGTGAAGTGATTGCCCCCGCTGGAGAATGAACAGAATGTTTTACCGCTTGATCCCCTTGTTGCTCCTGTTGCCAGGTCTGGCGCATGCCGACGCGGTACAACGCCTGAACAGTTTTTTTCAGAGTACGGCATCGATGCGCGCCCAGTTCCGCCAGACTGTGCTCGATAACCAGAACCGAAAGGTGCAGGATGTGACCGGCTACATGCAGCTGTCGCGTCCTGGCAAGTTCCGTTGGGATTACAACAAGCCCTACGTGCAGGTCATTGTCGGTGACGGCCAGCGCGTCTGGTTGTACGACCCGGAGCTGAACCAGGTCACGGTGCGCGCGCTGGACAAGGTGCTGGGCTCCAGTCCGGCAGCCATCCTTGCCGGCAGCAAGGATCTGGATAAAACCTTTACCCTGAAGGACGAAGGGATGCAGGGTGATCTGGAATGGGCGGAAGTGATCCCCAAGGAAAAGGATGGCAGCTTCGAGCGTGTTCTGCTTGGGTTTCGCGGGGAGCAGCTGGCCGAGATGGAGCTGCATGACAACTTCGGCCAGACCACGGTGATCGAGTTTACCAAGCTGGAACGCAATCCTAAACTCAACCCTCAGGCCTTCAAGTTCAGCCCGCCCAAGGGTGCCGATGTGGTTGGCGACTGACGAATCTGTCAGGCGCTTACATCAGGAAGCAACTGTCCCCATTCCCTTCGTTGCCCGGTGTGCCCTCGGCATTGCCCCCTGAGCCATCACGACGCTGGTCGAAATGGGGCAGGCCGGGGTTCCCCGGAAGTAATGCAGGCTTGACGATCCTGCTTCCGACAAACCCCCACTGGCCTGCACCGTAATCCAGATCCCCGCCGTCGTTTCTGGCATTGATCATGCCCTGCAGGATTTCCAGGTAGATGCCATCTGCCAGGTTTGCACATTCACCGCCACCACACAATCACGCCGCATATTGGGTCCATGACCATACACCAGCTGCCAAATAGTGATAACACTATCCTTATAAGACATGGAATTAGTGATGGAACCTGTATATCCACATTAATTTTGACATTTTCAGGTCATTTTTTCCGACGCGCGAGTTATTTGCGTGCAAACAAAACCTGATTGGTGCTATCCTGACACGAATAAAAATTAGAACGTTAGAGGCCGGTAAACTGTCGTGCTGGCGGTTGTGGTGTGATTGAAGCGGGGCAAAGGGAATGACCATTCTTGCACGAGGTTTGACGGGAGGGGCCTTGCTGGCTCTCCTGCTTGCGGGTGTTCAGGGTGTCGCGTTGGCAGACGATGCATTGCTGCAACGTGCGAAATTGCTGGTGGACAGTGGGAAGGCAGGCGAAGCCTTCGAGTTGCTCGCTCCTCTTGAGGAACAGCGTTCGGGGGACATGGAATTCGACTACCTGCTCGGCGTGTCGGCAAATGATAGCGGTCATCCCGGCCGTGCCGTTTTTGCACTTGAGCGGGTCCTTGCGATCAATCCAAAAAATAGCCTGGCTCGCGCAGAAATCGCCCGTTCCTATTACCTGCTTGGTGAACACCAGACTGCGCGGCAGGAGTTCAACAGCGTCTTGGGCGAGAATCCTCCCGAGCAGGTGAATCAGACGATCAACCAGTACCTCTCGGCAATCGACAAGGCCGTCTCGGATCGAACCAGGTTTTCCGGGTACCTCGAGTTCGCTCTGGGGCATGACAGCAATGTCAACGCCGCTTCCAGCGGGCAGCAGGTGGCGGTTCCTGCATTCGGCGGACTCATTTTTAGCTTGAATTCCTCTGCGACCAAGCACTCGGATAATTTCAGTCAATTCGGGGGTGGCATCAACTTTACCCATCCTTTCAGTTCCAATTTGAGCCTGTTTGGTGGGGTGAGTGCCTATCAGCATCTCAATTCCAAATTCGACCAGTTCGACACTTCGGCAATCGACGCCAATATCGGGGCAAGCTACAAGCGCAACCATGAACTATTCACGGTTTCCGCTCAGAGCAACGATTTCTCGCTGAATTCCGAAGGTTACCGGCATGCCTATGGGGTGACGGGGCAGTGGCAACATACCATCGACAACAGCAATCAGGTCAGTGCTTTTGTCCAGGCTTCCCGCCTGGATTACCGTTCCCAGCCTTTGCGCGATGTCGATCGCTACGTCGCCGGCGTGGGCTTTGGCCATGCATTCAGCGGCGATTACCTTCCGGTCCTGTTCCTGAGCGCCTATGTCGGGACGGAAGATGAGCAGAAAAGCAATGTGCCGTGGCTAGGCCATGATCTGTATGGCTTAAGGGCTGGCGGCCAGTTGACCATCAACCCGAAAACGGTGCTGTATGGGGCTGCGAGTTACGAACACCGCGACTATGGCGGCACCGAGCCGTTGTGGCTGGTGTCTCGCACCGATCGCCAGTTCGATGCTTCCATTGGTGCCAAATACACCCCGGCCGCGAACTGGTCGATTCGCCCGCAGCTCAGCTATACGCGCAACGACTCGAACGTTCCGATCAACGATTACAACCGCTATATGTTCTCGGTCACGGTCCGCCGTGATTTCAGCTGGTAACAGGGGGCATGCCATGAACGCCAGGAATCCCAAGACCGTGTTTTTTACCCCGACCCGCCAGGCCATGCTCGTGGCTGTGGTTGCCGCTATCTATCCGGTTGCCGGGTACTCTGCGGCCGGACGTGTCGAGTTTGCTACCACCGGTGTAACTGCTGTTGCGGCAGATGGCAGTACCCGTCCGCTGAGCAAAGGGGCTACACTTGAAGCAGGCGATCTGATCAAGACCATGGGCGGACGTGCACAAATCCGTTTTTCCGATGGTGGTTATGTCTCGCTGCAACCCAATACCGAGTTTCGCATCGACGAATACAGCTATGACGGCAAGACCGACGGTAGCGAGAAGGGTTTTTTCAGCCTGGTAAAGGGCGGTTTGCGCGCCATTACCGGTGCCATTGGTCACGTCAACAAAAAGAATTACCAGGTCAATACCGCGGTTGCCACGATCGGGATTCGCGGTACGGAGTTTCTTGCGCTCTTGAACGAGACGCTGGAGATGACCTGCGGGGAGGGGATCTGCGTTCTATTCAACGACGCCGGCGAGCTTGTCCTGTATGCAGGGGAATCCGGTAAGGCCAAGAGCCGTGGCGAAGCGCCGGAATCGGTGCCTGAGAAACCGACATTGCCGCCCGAGCAGAATCTGCCGGATCCGCGCTTCGAAATCTTCTCTTCCTCCAACGATCGGGATTTGAACGGCAATCCCTGTTCCATCACCGGATGTGCGTCGCCAGCAATGGTGCTGCCAAATTTGTTGGGAGGTTATTTCGAAAGTGGTTTCATGGCGGCCTACACGGATAGTGGCCATAGTGGAAACAGTTGGGGTAGTTCCTTTAATCAAGTCGATGGCGGGGAGGGCTATGGGGCTACATTCAATTCCAGTGGCCACTTGACCAGCCTGACGGACCAGCTCTCAAGTTCAGCGACGTTTGTGCTCGGAAGCAACGCGGTCACCATATCCTCAGGGAGCGATGGTGTCATCGCCTGGGGTCGTTGGCTGGGCAATGTCACGGATGGTGGTTTGGGCAGCGCCAATATGTTTGGTGCAAACGACGGCTGGCATTATGTCGTCGGTTTGCCTACACCTTCGCTGCCGAGCGGTACTGCGAGTTACACGATGATCGGCGCTACGATTCCTTCCTCTCTAGCACTTGGGAATGGGACGTTTAATGGCACCTTGAACGTTGACTTTACCGGCATGGGCATGGTGCAGACTCAGTTTGACTTGGTATTCGCACAAGGTGCTGCCCATTTCAACTATTCCGATACCTTCGGCAGCATCAGTTCTGGCTTTCCTCAGGGTTATAGTTTCAGCGGGAGTGGATCTTCCTCGAATGGCACACTCTGCGTTTCCGGGTGCAACCTGACTTTCAAGGGGTTCTTCGCCGGCACGGATGCTGTGCGTGCGGGTATGGTATATGAAGTAAGCACCAGTGGTAATTTGATCAATGGTGCTGCCGCATTTACCAAATCTGGCTCCGGAACTCCGATTATTCCTTGATAAATTGCGGGTGATGGGATCGGCCTGATATTTTGGTTGAGTGGGAGTCCAGAAATATCTCTAAGGCATTACTGGATTGTTCAATATTTATTTGCCGATTGACATGAAAGCAACTATTGGTGATGTCATCGACTTCTAACGAACCTTCCTATTGGAATCACCTAGCCCAGCTCTGGTCGTTGTTGGGTTCTCCACTGAGACCGCATTCGCAGGATGTCCTGATCGCCAGCGAAGCGGCCTCCAACTTGGCCGCGAATCTGTTACACCGTTCAAATTTGCAAGCCTTGCTGCTGGGGGTGACCCCTGAGTTGGCTAGCATGTCTTGGCCGGAGGGAACGCATCTGACTGCGGCCGATCTGGAACCGGGCATGCTGGCAAAGGTCTGGCCCGGTGATTCATCTACCCGAACTTCCATCTGTGCAGATTGGCTTTCTCTGCCCTTTCCTGACGCGGCGTTTGATTTTGTTCTCGGGGACGGCTGCCTGGTACTTCTGGAATATCCCGATGCTTATATAAAGCTGGCACACTCACTGAGAAGGTGCATTCGTGATGACGGTCGCCTGATGTTGCGGATTTTTTGCCGTCCTTCAGAGCCGGAAACGCTGCAGTCTCTCCTGTACGCACTTGATGCGAAAGCGATCAAGAGTTTCGATGCCTTCAAGTGGCGACTGATCATGGCTGTTCAGGGAAATGACGTATACCACGGTGCAGTGCTTGCCGACGTCTGGCGTGCCTGGCATCGGCTGGTCCCGGATGCCGAGAGGTTCGCGCAGGAGCAGGGATGGCCAATGGAAAAAGTTGGCGTGATCGATGCCTACCGTGACAATCCGGCAAGGTATACCTATCCGAGTTTGCAGGAAGTTGAGCAGACATTTTCCGGATATTTCCAAATAGAGCGGACACAGTCTGGTCAATACGAATTGGCTGAGCGATGTCCACATGTCTTGTTCAGGCCGGCTTAAGGAAGAAATGAATGGCGGTTGATGCAAAGGGTGCGGCATGGCCGCCTTTTTCCGCCCGCGGTGCCTGGATCGAGTGGCCGGTGTTGCCCGATCCGCGCACGGCGATCCTGAGCAGTCTTTTGGCGCAGATCGAGCAGAGTCAATGGTATGCCACGGATGAACTGAGTCGTTTGCAGGGGCGACAGCTCGAGAAACTGATAGCGTATGCGCGCCAGCATTCCCTTTACTACCGGCAGTGCCTGCCCGAGCAGGCCGGCATGGACCAACTGCAGGCTTTGCCGCTTTTAAGCCGTTCGGTTCTGCAGCAAGAGATCGACAGCATTCACGCGGCAGTGATCCCGCGCGAACATGGGGGATACACCGAAACCAAATCTTCCGGTTCCACGGGGCGCATGGTGACGGTGCGACGTACCGAGGCCTGCATGATGTTCTGGCTGGCATTGACCCTGCGCGAGCACCTGTGGCATCGGCGGGATTTTTCACGCTCGCTGGCGGTGATCCGTCCTAACGTGGCTGAATCCGATACGGACCGACGAGGGGTCGATTTACCAGACTGGGGTGTCCCGGTGAACCTGCTGTTCACGACAGGCACTGCGCATGCGCTGAGCCTGCAGACTGATGTTGCCCGGCAGGCCAGGTGGCTGGAAAAACTGGACCCCGTTTATCTGCTCACGTTCCCCACCAATCTTGAAGCATTGATTACTTATTTCCGCTCTTCCGGGATTCAGCTACCTTCTTTGCGTGAAATCAGGACGGTTGGAGAGACTCTAAGCGAAGCGTTGCGCACACAGGCGCGCGATTTCTTTGGGGTGGGGATTACAGATACCTACAGTTCGCAGGAGCTTGGCGTCATTGCGCTGCAATGCCCGGACAGCGCGCTGTACCATGTGATGGCGGAAAACCTCATTGTCGAGGTGCTGCGGGAGGATGATAGTCCGTGTGGGCCGGGTGAAGTAGGACGCGTTGTCGTCACCGACCTGCACAATTTTGCGACGCCGTTGATCAGGTACGATACACGGGATTATGCCGAGGTCGGATTGCCATGCCCCTGCGGGCGCGGACTACCGACTCTAACCCGGATTGCAGGGCGAAGCCGTAACATGCTTGTCTTCCCGGATGGGCGTCGGTTCTGGCCGCTGGTTGGGGCTTATCGGTTCCGGGATGTGGCACCGATTTCCCAATACCAGTTGATCCAGACCAGGATCGACACCCTGGAAGTGCGACTGGTCGCGCAGCGCCCGATCACTCCCAGCGAGGAAGCTGCCTTGGCCGGTCTCATTCATGCCAGCCTCGGTTATCCATTCATCCTGCAATTCCGGTATTTCGAGTTGGAAATTCCGAGGGGGGCTGGCGGAAAGTTCGAAGAGTTCATGTGCATGCTGGACGACGGCACGTGAACACGGAATCCGTCATATAGGAGATAATTCCGCCGCATGAAATACCTTACCCACACCAGTGAGCAACATGACTGACCGCGGACTCTTTGCCGAAAGAGAGCCTCACGCGCCATTGGCGGAGCGTTTACGGCCGAAGACCCTGGATGACGTGGTCGGCCAGTCGCATCTTTTGGGCGAGGGCAAGCCGCTGAGGCTGGCGTTCAGTTCCGGCAAGTTGCCATCCATGATCTTGTGGGGGCCACCTGGGGTTGGCAAGACCACGCTGGCGCGATTGATCGCCAATACGGCGGATGCCGAGTTCATTCCTCTGTCGGCGGTGCTGTCTGGCGTGAAGGATATCCGGGAGGCGGTCGAGCGTGCTGAACATACCCTGCAGCAATCTGGTCGCCGCACCATCCTGTTCGTGGATGAGGTCCATCGCTTCAACAAATCCCAGCAGGATGCCTTTCTGCCGTTCGTCGAGAGCGGCCTGTTCACCTTCATCGGCGCGACGACCGAGAACCCGTCGTTCGAGGTCAACAGCGCGCTGTTGAGCCGGGCCCAGGTGTTCGTGCTGGAAGCCTTGGCCGAAAAGGAACTCGCCGTTCTGCTCGAGCGGGCACTGGAGCTTGAGTCCCGTGGCTTGACGATCGGGGAGGAAGCGCGTGAACAGATTCTGGGGTATGCCGACGGGGATGCCCGCCGGCTGCTGAACTTTCTCGAAGGCCTGTTCAATGCGGCCCATGCGGCCGGGGTCAACGAGGTCGACATGGCATTCTTGCAGTCGACCATGGCGTCCAAGTTGCGCCGGTTCGACAAAGGTGGAGAAGCTTTTTACGACCAGATTTCCGCCTTGCATAAATCGGTGCGTGGATCCAACCCGGATGCTGCCCTGTACTGGTTCCTTCGCATGCTGGACGGGGGTGCCGATCCTTTGTATCTGGGGCGTCGCATCGTCCGCATGGCCATCGAGGACATCGGTCTGGCTGACCCCCGTGCGCAGGAAATGGCCGAGAGCGCCTGTGCCATTTATGAACGACTCGGTACGCCTGAAGGAGAACTGGCACTCTCCAACGCAGTGCTCTACCTGGCAGTGGCGCCCAAGAGCAACGCTGCCTACATGGCCTATAACCAGATGAAGGCACTGGTGGCGAGCGACAAATCCCGCCCGGTTCCGTTGCACCTGCGCAACGCGCCGACCAAATTGATGAAAGAGCTCAATTACGGCAAGGAATACCGCTACGCGCACAACGAGCCTGAAGCCTATGCCGCCGGAGAACAATATTTCCCGGACGATATGACCCCGGTGCGCGTTTATGAGCCCACGCCGCGCGGTCTGGAAGGTAAAATAGGCGAAAAGCTGGCGCATTTGCGGGAACTGGACCGCAAGGCCAAAAAGTAAACCCAGAAATTATCATTTGGAGTTTCAATTGCTCGACATTCAACTGTTCAGAACCGATCTCGAAGGCTTGACTGCCCGTCTTGCGGCCCGTGGATACACGCTCGATACCGCCGCCTTTACCGCGCTGGAAACCCAGCGCAAGGAAGTACAGACCCGCACCCAGGATTTGCAGGCCAAACGTAACACGACCTCCAAGCAGATCGGCATGGCGAAGTCCAAGGGCGAGGACGTGGCTCCGATCATGGCGGAAGTGGCAACGCTGGGTGACGAATTGAAGGCCGCTGAAGAGCAGCTGGTGGTGATCCAGGCTCAGATGCAGGAATTGTTGGAGACTATCCCGAACCTGCCGCACGAGTCTGTCCCTGTTGGCAGGTCCGAGGCGGACAACGTTGAAGTGCGTCGCTGGGGCACCCCCAGGACCTTCGACTTCGAAGTGAAAGACCACGTCGATGTGGGCGCTTCCCTTGGGCTCGATTTCGATACCGGTGCCAAGCTGTCCGGTGCGCGCTTTACCTTCATGAAGGGCGGCATTGCCCGCCTGCACCGTGCCCTGGCGCAATACATGCTGGATACGCAAACTTCGGCGCATGGCTATACCGAGTGTTACACCCCCTATATCGTCAACGCCGAGACCCTGCGCGGCACCGGGCAGCTGCCCAAATTCGAGGCGGACCTGTTCGCGGCCAAGAAGGGTGGACAGGAAGGCGAGGGCGAGGCGCTGTACCTGATCCCGACCTCGGAAGTGACGCTGACCAATACCGTGCGTGACGAGATCGTTCCTCTGGAAAGCCTGCCGATCAAGCTGACGGGCCATACGCCGTGCTTCCGTTCCGAGGCCGGTTCATACGGCCGAGACACTCGCGGCATGATCCGGCAGCACCAGTTCGACAAGGTCGAGATGGTCCAGATCGTGCATCCGGATACCAGCTATGCCGCGCTGGAAGAGATGGTTGGCCACGCCGAGCATATCCTGCAGCAATTGGGCCTGCCCTATCGGGTGGTGTCGTTGTGTACCGGAGACATGGGCTTCGGTGCCGCCAAGACCTATGACCTCGAAGTCTGGCTTCCCGCGCAGAATACCTATCGCGAAATTTCCTCCATCTCCAATTGCGAGGCCTTCCAGGCTCGTCGCATGCAGGCCCGTTTCCGCAATGCGCAAGGGAAGCCGGAACTGCTGCATACCCTGAACGGATCGGGTCTGGCGGTCGGCCGTACGCTCGTGGCGGTGCTGGAAAACTACCAGAATGCGGACGGTAGCGTGACGGTCCCGGAAGTTCTGCAACCCTACATGGGTGGCATCCAGAAGCTGGGCTGATGGCGATCAAGGTCACGCATCTGCTGGGTTTTACCGGCGTCGACGCGCGCGAACGTAGCGCCGCGGTCAAGTGGGGCCAGCATCTGGAGTGGCCGGTATTGCTGGTGGCGTTGTGGATCCCGGTGCAATGGTATTTCGAGGAAACGGGTGCGGTGACCCTGGAGACAGCCCGTTACTTCGACTGGATCATCTGGCTGGTCTTCGTCAGTGAGACGGCATTGCTGACCTTCCTGGTGCACGACAAATGGCGTTACCTCAGTAATAACTGGATGAATCTGGTGATCATCGTCGCAGGGATTCCGGCCGAATGGGCCTATACCCCTTTGGTCGGGGCGCTTCGCAATTTGCGACTGCTGCTGATGATCTATCTTCTGGTGCGCGTATCCCGAAGGCTCAGGCAATATCTCGCACGAGGCAGGATCGGTTCCATGCTGGCCATCATCGGTGTATCCGTGGTGCTTTCCGGGATCATCATATCCCGTCTTGACGGGTCGATCGGCACAGTCTGGGACGGGATGTGGTGGGCATGGGTCACGCTTTCCCACACGGGGTACGGAGACGTGGTGCCGCGTACCGGGGCTGGACGATTCTTTGCGGCCCTGATCATCCTGCTGGGGGTGGTGCTGATTTCCCTGTTCACCGCTAATCTATCGGCTTACCTGATCGGGAGCGAGGTCGAGAAGGTTGAAAAGGAGGAAAAAGAAGCCGATGTCAGGCTCAAAGACCTTTCCGACCGGTTGGAGCGTATCGAGCGGCTATTGGAAGCTCAGAACGCCGCTAGGGAATTGCCGTCAAACCGGACGGATACCAGGCTAGATTGAATGTCGGGAGCACGGGCGCCCGGCGTTCCTCGTAACGCTGCAGGATGTCGTAGTATGTCCGTATCGATTCCACGAAAACCACCGGCGCCCCCCCACGCGCAAACCCGTATTTTGCCTTGGAAAAATATTCGTATTGATTGAGCAGGGGCAGGGTCTTCTTCAGGTCAGCCCAGGCATCCGGGTTCATTTTCAGCTGCTGAGCCACTACCCTGGCGTCTTCCAGATGGGCGTAGCCGATATTGTAAGAGGCGAGTGCCAGCCAGGTGCGGTCAGGTTCTGGAATGCGATCTGGAATGGTGTCTTTCAGCGTGAGGATGTAGCGGGCGCCGGCAATAATGCTTTGCTTGGGATCCAGTCGATTGGTGACTCCCAGTTTATCCGCCGTATTTTCGGTCAGCATCATGATACCGCGCACGTTGGTGGGGGAGGTGGCGTTCGGGTCCCAATGCGATTCCTGGTAGCTGATGGCAGCCAGCAACCGCCAGTCGATCCCTGTCAGTTCCTGTGCCTGCTTGAACAAGGAGACGTACTTCGGAAGTACCGTGCGCATGTTGCCGAGGAATCCAGTGACGTCAACCGTTGCAAGGCGTTCCGAGTGTCCGTAGTAGCGATCCATCAGGTTGTGCAGAGTGCCATCCTTCTTGATACGTGCAAAGAATTCCACCGATTTCTGATACAGCCATTCATCCCCATTCTTGGGAAAGGCCCAGGCGAGTTTGTCCGGCAGCCCGAAATCGAAGCCGACGGCCAGGTTCGGATAATAGTTCTGCACCATCGATACCAGTGGCGAATCGGCGATCGTCATATCGAGGGTGCCGTCCGCGACCTGCTCAAGCAATTCCTCGCTTCCAGCGTTGTGTACCTCGTCCCAGTGCAGGCTGGGGAGAACCTCGGAGATTGCTTCGAGGCGTTCAGCGTAGCTGGTGCCAGCAGGAACGGCGACATGATGGCCGATAAGGTCGCTCGTGGTCTTTGGTTGGGTTCCCCGCTCCTTGTTATAGATGACCTGCTGCTGAACGGTCTGGTATTCGGGACCGAAGCGTACCAGATGCTGGCGCAGATGGGTGACGCTGAGGTTTGCGGCAGCAAGGTGGGCTTTGCCCTTGAGCAGGGCAGGCACCACTTGGGTGATATTGTCCACCACCACGATCTTGAGCTTGATATCCGGGCCCAACTCCTTGGCGAACAGCTTGACGAGATCGTACTCCAGCCCGGCAAATTCATTCTGGCCGTTGACGTAGTAGGTGGCCGGCCCATTGTGGGTGACTACCACCAGTTCCTTGCTTTCCCTGACCGGAGGCAGTTGTGGTGCGGGTTTGTGACAGGCCGTCAGCAGCAGGCCTGCGAGCAGGAAGAGGAATTTGTGCATGAAGGCAGTTTCGCCCAATTCGACACTTCTTGTCCATAACCTCTCGGCAGGATGAACGCATGGTGTTAGAATGTGCGCCCCGCGGAGAGGTGGCAGAGTGGTCGAATGCGCCGGACTCGAAATCCGGTATGCGGGTCTCCCGCATCGAGGGTTCGAATCCCTCCCTCTCCGCCAAAAATATGTATAGCACCATCCAAGCAAGACCACTAAACCCGCGTAACTGCGGGTTTTTTATTGCCTACTCGTACAATCCGGCGTAACCTGATTCAACCTAATCAACACACTTTGGGGGGCAAGTATGGGGGCATCCTAGACATGCCCCCAACCGGATGCCCCCGGAACAGGGTAAATCATGGCGTTAGCGGATGTTGAAATCAGGCAGGCAAAGCCCCAAGCCAAGCCATACAAGCTGTTTGATGGCGGTGGTTTATATGTCGAGATCACCCCCGCTGGGGGCAAGCTATGGCGATATAAGTATCGATTTGGGGGCAAGGAGAAACGTTTGGCTCTAGGGGTATATCCTGAAGTCAGCCTCAAGGACGCACGGGAACGCCACTTCCAAGCCAGAAAGCAGTTGTCTGATGGCACAGATCCTGGCGAACAGCGCAAAGCTGCCAAGATTGAGCAATCCAAGGCAGAATCAAATTCATTCAAGCAATGGGCCGAAAAATGGCACCAGCACTGGAGGACTGGAAAGAGTCCTCGCCATGCTGGTTATGTTGAAAGACGTCTTGAAGCAGACGTTTACCCCATGATCGGGGATCTTCCCATCACTGCAATCAATGCTCCAGACATTGTTCGTACTATCAAGAGTATTACGGCCAGAGGTGCGTTGGATATGGCCAAGCGTGCGCATCAGACAATTGGACAGGTCTTTCGCTACGCGATTGCTCACGGCGACGAAAGTGGGGTCACTCGCAATCCAGCGACAGATATAAAACCCAGCGACATTATCGAGACACGGCGTAAATCCAACTATGCACGTGTGGAGACAAAAGAGCTTCCAGAACTGCTTCGAGCCATAGACGCGGCAAACACAAGTTCGGTAACAAGGCTGGCCATCAAGTTTATGGCCCTTACATTTGTGCGCACAAACGAACTGATAGGCGGACGCTGGGATGAGATTGATTTCGATGCTGCCCAGTGGCGTATTCCTGCTGAGCGGATGAAGATGAAATCGCCTCATATCGTGCCTCTCTCTCATCAGGCTATCGAGGTGCTGAACACTCTAAAAATTATCACAGGCGATCATGAATTGATGTTTCCCAGCCAAGTCTCCGGCAAGACTGGCAGCATGAGCAACGGCACGATACTGGTGGCACTGAAGCGTATGGGTTACGGTGGCATGATGACAGGGCATGGATTCAGAGGGCTAGCGTCCACTGCGTTACATGAGCAAGGTTTCGAGCATCAGCACATCGAACTGCAACTGGCACACTCCGAGCGTAATGCGGTCAGCGCTGCCTATAACCATGCTTTATACCTGAAGCAACGTACGGCAATGATGCAGCACTGGGCTGACTATCTGGATGGCATGCGGAATGGGGCTAAGGTAATCCCGATTAACGGTAAAGTTGCATAAAGAATACACCTTACCGGCGAGATACATTTGAAGTCATACTTGCTAACAACAGCAAACAATACTAATTGGAGGCGTATAAACAATGCCCACCGAAGAAGAGATTAATAAACATAGGGAAGCCTGCGAAAAGTATGGCCGTGAAGAGAAGAGGATTTATGAGGCATTGAACAGTGTCTCTTGGATAAATTATGAATTACTGCTTTATGACACTTGGACGGAAGAACAAGGGCTGTTATTTCTTGCTGGCATAAACAGATTCGAAGAATTACGCAGGGCCGAAGACTACATTGAACAAGTTCAGACTTTGACTACGAAGAAATATGAAAACGAAGGAAGTGATGAGGCAATCTTTGATGCATTTGTAACAAAACATGAAAGGCTCAAAGCCATTTGGGAAAGCGGGGAGCATCAGAAAAGAAACACTCCAGAATATTACGTCAAATGGGCTTTATCGAAAGAATTTGAGATACCTTGGCTGGAACATGCTCAGCGGAGCGGATTTTTTAAGTCTCTAAATAATCACAAGCAAGGCGAATATATTTCAGCCAATGAACGCAATACGATGTTGCGAATTATTGCTGCGTTATCAGTTGGCGGATATCGCTATCCAAGTCGCGGTTCACAAGCTGAAATGTTGCGAGACTTTCAAGCCAATGGCATGGCGATTGATGATAAGACTCTGTCCAAGTACTTGAAACAAGCTGAAACATATCTGCCTTCAAAGCTTGATTCCGCCTAGATGTTTACCAGAATCCGGTATCGGATTTCCGGAAATCCTGAATATCAGGAGTTTGTGCGGTATTAAATACGAATCACCTTCAACAACCAAGGGTGATTCAAAATGCACATCCAAGAAAACGGTCTTCTTCGACTGACTCAAATCATTGGCAGCAAGAAAGCCGATATCCCTCCTGTCATTCCTGTATCCGCTACTAGTTGGTGGAACGGTGTCAAATCCGGAAAGTACCCAAAACCGATCAAGTTAGGCCCCAAGACTACTGTCTGGCGTGCCAGTGAAGTTCTGGCGCTGGTGAAGGGAGACTAATCATGCCCATTATCACTCTCTCCCCCCAAGAACGCCTCATCGCCACTCAGCGCACTTGGGAGTGGCAACACCTCCGTCAGCGCAAACATAGAAGAACAGGTGAGATTGTCGAGGACTGGCAGTTCTATCGGAACTACACCTCCCTTGAATCGGCTCTCAACGATGTTGCCGACACTTGGATCAGGCTTGCCAAGCAAGAAGACATATTGGTGGCTACCCAAGAGGTAAAAAACGCGTTGGCAAGGGTTTGCAAGGCTCTAACACACCCTTTGAAGGATGAAGTGCAGGATATTTGCAATAGTGTTATGGAGAACTCTGATGCAAAGAAAAGCCAATAGGAAGCAACCGCCAGCCTACCAGACTTATGCAAGCGACTTTATTGCCGACAGGCGATACAGACTGATGTCACTGGCAGAAAGAGGATTGTTATTCTCTATCAACAATGAGTGTTGGGTTAATGCGGCAGTTCCCTCTGAAACGGCTGCGCTCAGTAAATTGCTGGGATTTAGTGTTGAAGATGTAACTGTGGCTTTAACTGAGCGGGTGGTCTCATTCTATGACGAAGCCTCGGGACAGTTATCCAGTCCGGATCTAGACAAGTACAAGGCTCACCTTGATGGGATTCGGGAAAAACAGTCCGCAGGTGGCAAGAAGGGAGCCAGAGCCAAGCAGGATAAGGAATCAAAGTCAGTCATCAACATGCAAGGTCTACCTTCAGGTCAACCTCAAGGTCCTAGAGTAGAACAGAGAAGAACAGAGAAGAGCAAAACCGAGCCATTAGGGAGGATGGATATATCCGACCACTGGATAGACGATTATGACCGTGTTTCCAATGGAGGATGAGTAATGGCCAAAGACCACAAATCCCTGACTGAGCTTGCCATGCGAAAGAAACGGGAAGCATACCAGTGGCGAATCAATGCTGACTGCAAAAAATCAGGACCTGACGGACTGGATATGCGGATGGCCAAAGGGCTTGATGAAGAAGCCCTTGCCATCCTGACTGTACATGACAACAAACTTCCTGTAACCAGTATGGGAGAGGTTTCCCATCCTCACATTGCGGGACTCTTCGAGGCAGACAAAGGCTACGCCATCAACACCCTGAAACATTCTGGAATCATTCCTGAGGAGGCCAGTATCAGGCGAACTGATCTCCTGATGCAGGAAAACATCGACATCACCGCCCTCGCTCTTGATGCAGCAGAGACCATGCAAGCCGAGAACTCCGTAGAGAAGATGCTCGCGCATCAGATGGCACTATCACATGAAATGGCAATGAAGACCGGAGACGCCGCCGTATTGGAACTTGCCAGGGACAAGCACAGGAGTGGCGATTACACGGAATACCAGCGACTCGCCAACAGCACAGCTAAGTTAATGGGTGCATTCCAGCAAGGCATGCTTACTTTGCAAAAACTCCGTAACGGTGGCAACCAGACCATGACGGTGCAACACGTCCATGTCGAATCAGGTGGTCAAGCAGTCATTGGCTCAATTCAGGGGGCCACCTCACAAGGGGAGCAGGATAAAAAATGACTTACCCCATGCAGTTTAGAGATATTCCTAGATGTGGAGCTTATGCCAGAACCACTGGCAAGCCTTGCCAAGGGCCTGCCATGGCAAATGGGCGATGCAGGATGCATGGAGGCACATCAACTGGTAGACCGCGCTTTAGCGGACTTTATACCAAGGAAGCAAAGAAACAGAGGAAGGAGGTAAAGGATCTGATAAAGGCTTTAAGGGATCTGCTTACCTGAATTGCTGCAATCAAATGGTGGCTGCAAAGCTATGTATTGGGAAATACGAAAAGGGCCGTGTTCCGTATTGAGCCACGCGGACTCATGCATGTACTAAGACCACTTTATCCTAGAAACTGACTTTCAAAATACACCCACTATTGAATCAGTTTTACTGCGAGTCTTGATTTTCATTTGTTAAATACGGACCGAGCAAGAAATAACAGCCGTCATAGTATTAATATATGATGCGTGTTTACGTATATTAACTGTTAGGTTTCTTATGCGCATCAATGGCTGGCAACGAATTGGTATTGTAATCTCGGTACTTTGGCTGTTAGCCACATGTGGTGCGTACTTCTACGAGCTAAAAAATCACCCCTCTGAGCTGGCGACATATTTACCTAACTCAGCTTACGTTTGGGTAGAAGACTATGCAAAAACCAAAATAGCACATGGTGAAGCTAGTGCCGAGGGAAATGACTTTTCTGATCAATTCGTTTTTATGAAACCAACTTTCAGCGCATCGGGCTTTTTAAAGATTGTGCTTTGCCCAATTGTTATTGGCTGGCTGGCAATTTATCTTGTTTTCTACACTTACGGTTGGGTAAAGCGTGGTTTTGAAACCTAACCCACCGCTCCAGAGGGATGAGTGTACGTATGATCATCCTTCTCGATGCCATGGTGCCGATTAAGGACGTACAAGGCGATACTGAAGGCAATAGTGGACAGGATGAAACCTAGCACTCGATCAGCATTTACCTGAGTTCTTTTCCTGGTTTGAAGTGCGGCACATGCTTTGCGGGGACGCTTACCTTCTCGCCGGTCTTTGGATTACGTTCAAAAGGGATGTCCAGTTAGTTATCATGACCATGCCTGTGGTGACGGTGCCAACCATGCCGACCCTCGTTGTAATCATGACGGTATTCGTACTCACGGAAGTCACGATCCCCTCCGAAGTAAACAGGTTGCGGAGCGTAGTAAACCGTAGGTCTTGCGTAGTACACGGGTGGTGGAGCGTAGTAAACAGGCGGAGCAGAATAATAGATGGGTTGTCCAAAACTAATGCTGAAGCCTGCTGAGTCGTGGTCGTGTGCTGATGCGCTCACGGAAACAAACATCCCAAGCAGGGCTGATATTAATGCCAGATAAGATTTATTCATGAAGCCTCCGATGAATTAAGACCACATGGATGTGTGGTCATCTATGATCGGAAGAATAATGAGTCAACCTTACGTGTTGCTTAAGGATCCCGAGCATAATGTGGGAGGAGCTTAAATCTTGGGGTAAGAACAATGTTATGGGGGCATAAATGGGGGCATTTATAGATTTGTAATTTGTGGAACAAAGGCGTGGCATTGTTTTTGATTGATTGTTCGAATCCCTCCCTCGCAATGTAATAAACTAAAAAGCGCCTCCCTGGGCGCTTTTTAGTATGACCCTTATGAATCTATTTAAAGCCATGCACCCAATTGGCACGCTCTGATGCTTGATGGTGCAGGCCCTGTCCTGGCTTTACTTTTGCAATCGCAAGCGAAGTTGATGGTAAATCCTGCCTGAAGGCCGGCTGGATATAGATGCGAAGCGCCATGTTCTTTTTTTGTACCAAGTTCACGGATGATCTCTTCTGGTCATGCATTTGGCACGAATGCTGCTATATATCCAATATCCAAATTCAAGGAGAAGATAATGGGGGCTGACCTGGGCGATATGTTGCTGATGCTTCTGGGCGGAGCGACTTCTATTCCTGCCTTATATGGGATCGTTGAAAATATTGGGCATCGGATATCTCGCAATGACCGGTAAATGACTCTGAGTGTCCCTGAAGGAGAATTGCATGTTTCCCCCTTTGCAGATTTCAGTTGCAAGACCTGTCGCTATAGAAGCGGCTATCTATTTGATTTTCATAAGTGCCGCATTCCTGTGCATGTTCCTGGTCATCCTTGCGGATAACGCCAATTAGATTTCAGTTTCAGGATTGACGCGGTTACACAATGATACAAAAAAGGGTCCGGATGAAATATTGACGTTACATCGACCTGATTAAATACAAACCTGTTACGAGGCGCATCCGTCTTGTGCAATCTCCTCCCTCGGCGGCCATCTCCAGGCCGCTTTTTTTTGCACCTCATCAACCTATTCCGTCCTTCTTCGGCATTTTTAACCTATGCGTCGATGCTAGAATCTGTATCGATTTTAAATCTGTTGGAATGCCTTGAATGCGCAAGTTGGGCGTGATGTTTGTCTTGCTGTATATGAGTGCCTGTGCCGTGCTGTATGCGCGTCAGGAATCCATGCTTTTCCTCAGCCATTACGCGCCCAATATGACAGCCTCCTGGAAACCTAGGCTATCTTATGCCTACGATGAGATGCGGTTGCGGTCCCCCAGTCGCGAACTGTATGGCGTTTTATGGCATGCACCCAAAGCCCGCGGCACCATCCTGTATTGTCACGGGAACGCGGATAACATCGAATCCGTGCAGATGGTCGTGCCACAGTTCATCGAGCATGGCTATAACATTCTGATCTGGGATTACCGTGGCTACGGGCTTTCTACAGGTCAGTTGACCGATCAGCAGGAATTGCTTGCAGATGCAGAATCTGTTTACGCTTGGTTGTCCCATCGTCGTGATGCCGGTGAGATAGTGTTTTATGGTCGCTCCCTCGGTAGCGGGGTAGCCGTATACCTGGCGCACAAATTTCCGGGCCACAAGGCCTTGCTAGAGGCAGCCTATGACAGCCTGGCCTCGGTAGCACAGGACCATTATCCGATATTCCCGGCATCATGGATTCTGAAGTACCCGATGCCTTCGTCGGAATGGGTCAGAACGGTTCGCGATAAGATTTTCATCATTCACGGTACCGAGGATCATGTGATTCCTCTGGATCATCCCAAAGCCCTGGCTGCTGCAGCGCCACAAGCCAGCCTGACCATGCTGAAGGGGGTGGATCACAATGGATTGAGTTTTTCTCCGCAATACACCGATTGGCTCAATCGAGCCTTGTGATTCCTCTTGCAGGCTCTTGGCGAGTGCGCGCTTTGCCCATGGGGATATTTTCGATCGTGCACTGCTGGATGAACTGGCACCGAGTGGGGAGGGCAGCTACACGCGGTTGATCAGTTTCGTCAAGGACAGGCCCGGCCATGACAGACGCTATGCCATCGATGCCCGCAAGATCGAGCGTGAATTGGGATGGGGGGTGTTCGATAATGCGGCGAACAATGCCCTGAAAGACATGGATTTTATCCCGGGGCAGATCGGGTTGGCCCCGGTCAAAAGCCGCATGATCATCAAGATCGAGTTCAAGGTCGGGACGGACCTGCAGTGAGGTCCGCCCGCCTGAGGGATTATTCCACGCCCTGGCTAGCGAGATAGTCCTCGTAGTTGCCGATCCAGTTGACGATGCCATCCGGACGGATGTCGATGATGCGGGTGGCCAGCGAGGAAACAAACTCCCGGTCATGGCTGACGAAGATGAGCGTGCCTTTGTACTTGTCCAGCGCGGTGTTGAGGGCTTCGATGGATTCCATGTCCATGTGGTTGGTCGGCTCGTCCATCAGCAGCACGTTGGTGCGGCCCAGCATCAGCTTGCCGTAGAGCATGCGGCCCTTTTCGCCGCCGGAGAGTACCTTGACGGATTTCTTGGTCTCGTCACCGGAGAAGAGCAGACGGCCTAGCATGCTGCGTACGGCCTGATCGTCGTCCCCCGCCTGAGTATATTGCGACATCCAGTCGAACAGCGGTTCGCCCTTGTCGAATTCGTATTCGTGGTCCTGGGCGAAGTAGCCGAGTTTGGCTTTTTCAGCCCACTTCACGGTGCCGTGGTTGGGCTTGAGATCGCCTGCGATGCAGCGGAGCAGGGTGGTCTTACCGATGCCGTTTTCACCGATGATAGCGACTTTCTCGCCGGCTTCGATCATCAGGTCGAGGTCGTTGAACAGCGTGCGGTCAAAGCCGTGGCTGAGTTTTTCGATTTCCACCGCAGTCCGGTGCAGCTTTTCCTTTTCGTCGAACTCGAAGCGGATGAACGGGTACTGACGGCTGGAAGGCTTGAAGTCGTCGATCTTGATCTTGTCGATCATCTTCAAACGACTGGTGGCCTGCTTGGCCTTGGATTTGTTGGCGGAGAAGCGACGCACGAATTCCTGCAACTCGGCGACCTTCTCCTTGGCGCGGGCATTGTCCTTGGCTTGCTGGGCACGGGCAGCCTGTGCGGCCTCCATGTAGTCGTCGTAATTGCCGGGGTAGACCTTGAGCGTGCCGTAGTCCATGTCGCAGGTGTGCGTGCAGACCTGATTCAGAAAATGGCGGTCGTGGGAAATGATGATCATGGTGCTGTTGCGATTGTTCAGCACGTCTTCCAGCCAGCGGATGGTATTGATATCCAGATTGTTGGTCGGTTCGTCCAGCAGCAGGATGTCAGGGTTGGCGAACAGGGCCTGGGCCAGCAGGACGCGCAGTTTCCAGCCAGGCGCGACAGCGCTCATCGGGCCGTTATGCTGCTCTGTGGGAATCCCCACGCCCAGCAGCAATTCACCGGCGCGCGCCTCGGCGGTATAACCGTCATACTCGGCAAATACCCCCTCCAGTTCGGCGGCGCGCATGTAGTCGTCTTCGGTCGCTTCCGGGTTCATGTAGATGGCATTCTTCTCGGCGTTGGCCTTCCACATTTCCTCGTGGCCCATCATCACGACATCCAGCACGCGCTGGTCTTCGTAGGCGAACTGGTCCTGTTTCAGGAAAGCCATGCGCTCGGTGCTGTCGAGGGCGACCGAGCCGGAAGAGGGTTCCAGTACGCCGGCCAGGATTTTCATGAACGTCGACTTGCCGCAGCCATTGGCGCCGATGAGGCCATAGCGGTTGCCTTCGCCGAATTTGACGGAGATGTTTTCAAACAGCGGCTTGGCGCCGAACTGCATGGTAATGCTGTTGGTGATGAGCATGGGGTCTTCTTACGCGAACTTGTTGTTGATCACGACCTCGGACATGGGCAGTTGTCCGCCGCGCGGCCAGGCGTCCTTGATGCCTTTGCCGATGACGACGAACATGGCGATCACGTGGTCTTCGGGGAGGTCGATGAGTTTACCGACGGCGTCGAAATCGAAGCCGTCCATGGGGCACGAATCATACCCCATTTCCTTGGCGGCCAACATCAGATTCATGGCCGCCATGCCGCAGGATCGCATGGCTTCATCGCGCTGGACCTGTTCGCGGCCGGTATAGTACTGGCCGATGGCAGGGACAAGGTAATCGCGCACGGGTTGGGGGGCGTCTTTCCAGTAGCGGGATGGTTCCTTATCCCAGGCCTTGAGGTCCGCGGTGAGGATCACCAGGAGCGAGGCATCGGTCACCTGTGCCTGATCCCAGCTTGCAGCACGGATCTGCTTGCGCAGTGCGGGATCAGTGACTGTGACAAAGCGCCAGTTCTGGATATTGAATGCGGTGGGGGAGAGCATGGCGAGGGTCATCAGGCGGTCGATTTCCTGCTGGGTCAGGCGGTGCTCAGGGTCGTAGGCCTTGATGGCGCGGCGCGTTTCGATGGCTTGGCTGACTTGCATATGCACTCCTATGTGTGATCGGGGGATGGATATTCGATGGCGGTGACTTCCAGTACCAGATCGCCTGCAGGACGCCGCCAGGTGACCTGGTCGCCGATCTTGTGGCCGATCAGGGCCCGTGCCAGCGGCGACACCCAGCTGACCTTGTTGCGGACGACGTCCGCTTCGTCTTCGCCGACGATCTGGTAGATATGGGGATTGCCATCTTCATCTTCAAGGGCGACGCGTGCCCCGAACAGGATGCTGTCCGAGGATTGCGAGGCCGGATCGACTAGGATGGCGCGCTCCAGTCGACCCTGCAGGTATCGCAAGTCACGGTCGATCATGGCCATGCGCTGACGGGTGACGGGGTCCTCCTTGCGCGGTGCCAGCGCCAGGCGTTCCTGCTCCAGACGATCGGCCTCCTGCCTCAATTGTGCAAGGCCCGTGGGTGTTACGTAGTTGGGATGCTCGCTTTGCGGACGTTCCGGCAGGTCCGTCCCGCTGTGTTCGAGATCATTTTCCTTGACGAAGGCGCGGCTCATGTCGAATGGTCGGGTCTGGCACTAAAACCCGCCATTTTACGCAATGTATGCAGTGCCTTGTCGAATTCATACTGATCAATCTGTCGGGCGAGTTCTTCGAGGAGCGGGCCGGAAAAATCCTGCAGATAAGGTTCGAGCTGGAAAAAGCGTTTGCGAGCTTCCATATCGTCTGCGGCCAGCAGGGATTCCAGTACTTCCAGCGCTTGCTGTAACTGCTCCGGAGCAATCTGGATTCCTGCATCGGGAAGAATGCCGGCCGCCGGCACAGCATTGTCGGCAATATTGAGCCATAGGGCGATACGGAACCGGCTACCCTGGCCCGGCGTGCTTTCCACGGAAAGGTCACCCCCCATCAGCTTTGCCAGCCGGGCAGAGATCACCAGGCCGAGGCCGATTCCACCATGCCGGCGGGTCGTTTTCGGGTCTAGTTGCTCGAATGCACGAAACAGTTGGCTTTGTCGCTCCTGCGCGATACCGATGCCGGTATCGGAGACTTCGAAGACCACATGCATCCGTTGGCTCTCTCTTGCCAGATGTCTTGCGCTCAGGGTGACCGTGCCCGCTTCGGTGAACTTGACTGCGTTGGATGCCAGCGCCTGCAAGACTTGCCGCAGATGCAGCTCATCGCCTTGCAGGACACCCAGTCCCGGCTCGATGCTGATCTTGAGTTCGAGTGATTTGTCCTCGGCCACTTTCCGGATGTGCGATGCGACATCCTGTAACAGGATTGCCGGATCGAACGCGTATTCGTCGATGGTGATCTCTCCCATGTCGAGTCTCGAAAACTGCAGGACTTCGTTGACCAGCGTGTGCAGACGTTCCCCGGCCACAAGAATGCGCTTGACCTGTTCATGTTGCTTGAGGGGCAGGTCCGCACCTTCGAGCAGGTGGGCAAAGCCCAGGATGGCATTCAGCGGCGTCAGCAGTTCGTGGCTCATGGTACCGAGAAAGCGCGTCTTGGCGATGATGGCGGATTCCGCCAGTTCCTTGGCACCCAGGAGTTCCAGATTGGTTTTTTGCAGTTCGGCTGTGCGCTGGCTGACTTGTTCTTCAAGTTGCAGGCGATACAGATCGAGTTCATGATGTGCGGCTTCGATCTTGCGGTTTTTTTCTACCAGTTCGCGGTTCTGTTCCGTCATTTGGGCAAACAGGTTGACCAGCGCATCGACCAGTACCTCGTTTGCGCCCTGGAGAATCTCGGCCTTGTTGCCCTCCACGTTGTCATAAGCCTCCGCGGCACCCATCCCCCCGGTGATGGCTCGCAGTTCACGTGACATGCGCTGATCCTCACCCAGAATATGGAACGCCAGCCAATTCGAGAGGAAACGCAGCAGTTCGTTTCCGTTCAAGGAGTCTCCCTCCTCGAACTGTCGGCGCAAGGTATCGACTTGTGCGGCAAACCCCTGATGCAGTTTTTGGTGGTGGATCAGGTGACGCGGGTCGATACCGCCCTGCCTCATCACTTCTTCCTCGGTGGAGAAATGTTCGTCCACGTAATGCACGAGGGCGTCCAGGAGCGGCGCAGCGGCGGCCCTGTCATGCAGTTGGTCGTCTGTGAGTATCGGGGCGGCCTGATTGATGAGGTTGACCAGCCCCTTGTGCTGGTGGTCGACGACCTCGATCCCGGTGAGATAGTTGTCGCTCCAGTTCATGAATGCCATGTTGCTTACCTCGAATGGCTTGAAAATAAACGATCAGAAATGGATTTCAGCCCAGGTCTGCGAGAATCCCATCCAGCGTGGCCAGGGCCGCGGGGAAATCATAACTCTCGATTTCCTGGGCCAGATTTTTTACCTGAGCCTGGTTAGGTAAGGATGCCAGCAAGGGGGCGGCTTCACGCCAAGTCACCGCGGAATCCATGTCATCCAGTTCCAGCAAAGCACGCAAACGGTTGAGCAAGGCTTCGAGATGAACGGGGTGCGTTGTTGTTGGTTCTGGAGAATTCTCGCTGGAAAGCCATTGACGAATATGACCGTCGGTCTCCGTTAACTGCTGCTTCAAACTATCGATGGCATCTTGCAAGACATTCAACTTGCTACCGTCCTTGATCGCTTGCTCGATCGATGAAGCCTGTTCCCGGATCTGCTCAATTCCCAGCGTGGCGGAGACCCCCTTGAGTGTATGGGCAATACGCCGTGCATCCTCATGGCGTCCGTTTGCCAATGCCTCTGCGATGGTCGTGGGATCGTTCGTGTGCAGTTCAAGGAATCGCCCCAGCATGCGCTTGTAGCTTTCCATCTTGCCAGCAAAGTTTTTCAATGCGCCTTCAACGTCCAGGATAAGCGCCCCGGTCTGCGCATGGACCGCCATCATTTCTGTTTTGTTTGGTGAACTGGTACCGGAAAGGTTGGTAGCAACACTAGGGATCCAGCGTGAGAGCGTTTGGTATAGCCGATCAGGATCGACCGGTTTGGTCACAAAATCGTTCATGCCGGCCTCAAAGCAGTTGTTGCGATCCTCTTCGAAGGCATTGGCAGTCATCGCCAGGATTGGTACGTTTCTGCCATTCGGCAGGGTGCGGATCATGCGCGTTGCTTCCAGGCCATCCATGATCGGCATTTGTATATCCATCAGGACGAGGTCATACGTGTGCGTTGTCACCAATTCCACTGCTTCTTTGCCGTGGTTGGCGACGTCGACGGTCAGGCCTACGCTCTCCAGCAGTTCTTTGGCAACTTCCTGATTGACCTGGTTATCCTCGACCAGAAGAACGTGTGCGCTGTGGCTGAAGTCATCCGTGACCGGAGGACGTTTGTCCGGCGACGTGCTGACGCCTATCCGGAGCTGGACCGTGAACCAAAAGCAACTCCCTTTTCCGAGGGTACTAACCACACCGGTTTCACCGCCCATCAGTCGTGCCAGACGTCGGCTGATGGCCAGGCCGAGACCTGTGCCGCCGAAGCGTCGAGTGGTCGAGCTCTGCGCCTGTTCGAATGCCTCAAAGA
The DNA here is from genome assembly GCA_029782295.1 of Pseudomonadota bacterium. GTDB lineage: Bacteria > Pseudomonadota > Gammaproteobacteria > Burkholderiales > Methylophilaceae > CAIJXJ01. The sequence goes on along the minus strand of JAKOVB010000089.1, from coordinate 483,945 downwards.
TGCGTTGCTGCTGTTCCTCGGAGATGCCAATGCCGGTGTCCTCGACCTCGAAGCGCAAGGTAATGCGATCTCCGGTGGTTTGCACGGGCTGTGAACGCAGGGTAATGCTTCCCTGTTCCGTGAACTTGACGGCATTGCTCATGTAGTTGATCAGGATCTGGCCGATACGCAGCGGGTCGCCAATCAGTGGGATCTTTTCCAGCGCAGGATCGATTTCGCTGATCAGGCGCAGTCCCTTGCTCTCCATGCGATCGCGCATCATGCTGCATGCATGGTCTAGCGTGGCATGCACATTGAATGTCGTTTCCTCGATCGTCAGTCGGTCGGCCTCGATCTTCGAGAGATCGAGCACGTCGTTGATGATGCCGAGCAGATGCTTGGCCGAGGCCGTGATCTTGGACAGGCGGTCGAGTTGCTGGGTCTCGTGCATGTCCCGTGACATCAGATGTGCCAAGCCCAGGATGGCATTCATCGGCGTACGGATTTCATGACTCATGTTCGCCAGGAAAGTACTCTTGGCACGGTTGGCCGACTCTGCGTCTTCCTTGGCATGCTCCAGTTCGATGGTGCGCTGGCGAACCAGTTCTTCCAGGTGCAGGCGGTACGATTCCAGTTCCCTTTCGATCCGCTTTCTTTCCGTGACGTCCCGCATGACCACGTGCAGGATGGTTTCATCCTCCTGGTGAATGGTGGTCAGTAGAATTTCTGCGGTAAAGGGTTCGCCGTTGGCACGCAAATGTTCCCACTCGTACTGGTTGGAGCCCTGTTTCAAGGCCACCTGGATGCGGTTTTCAGCGAGGTTCTTCGATAGTGAACCATCCGGTTGCACTTCCGGTGATATTTCAACGGGATTTCTGCCAACCAGTTCTTTCTGGTTGTTCATGCGCAACATTTCCAGCGCCGCACGGTTGGCGTAAGTAAACTTTCCGTGGCTATTCATGAGCAGAATAGCCTCGCGGGTATCTTCGAATAACTTGCGGAAGCGTAATTCGCTCGCACGCAGTGATTCTTCAGCCTCTTTGCGCTCGGTGATGTCAATGTGTGTGCCGCTCATGATCAGCGGCCGCCCCTGTTCGTCGCGACGAGTGAGTTGGCCGCGATCGGAAATCCAGATCCAGTGACCTGACCGGTGCTTCATGCGGACTTCGCACTCATAAAAATCGGTTTTGCCGGCGAGGTGGCGCTCAAGAAGCGCGTTTGCTCGCTTCAGGTCGTCAGGATGGACGAAGCGTTCCCAAGTGTGCGTAGTGAAAGGGGAAAGCTCGTCCAGGGCGTAGCCGAAAATTTCGGCCCAGCGTTCGTTGAAAATGGCTTCACCGGTTTGCAGGTTCCATTCCCAGGTGCCAGCATGGGTGCCGTCGATGATGTCGTTGAGACGGCGGCTCTGTTCTGCCAGTTCATTCTCGATCAGTTTGCGTTCGGTAATGTCGACGGCGGTGGCAATCGCCAGGGGTTGGCCATCTATGCTGATACCCAAGCCCGTCCAGTAGAACTGGATGCTGGAACCGTCCTTGGCGAGGAGGGCGGCTTCAATATGGCTGTTGCCGTGTTCGAAGATCTCGATGATGGCCCCTTCCATCCGCATTTTGTCTTCATCATCAAAGAAATCCAGCACTTCCATGGAAGCCATGTCTGCAGTGGTGCGCTGTGAAATCCGTTCCATTTCGGAGTTCCACGCCTGAATTCGTCCTGTGCTGTCAAACAGCAGGAAGATGCCTGGAATCGATTCCATGATACGTTTGCGCAGCTCACTTTCCTGGAGCAGCGTATTTTCCATCTGCTTGCGCTGGGTAATATCGCGACAGACGCAGAACACCAGGCTCTGTTCATTCCAGCGCGTACCATTCAGGCTGACCTCAGCCTCATAAGTCGATCCGTCCTTGCGCCGGTGGCGGGTCTCGATGGTCATGTGTGTGTTGGAGAGGTTTGAGAAACGCTGGCGGATGTCCGCTTCGCTCAGGTTGGCCTCATAGTCCCACGTGTGCAGTCCGATCATCTCTTCGGGCGGATAACCCAGCATTCCGGCAAAACGTACGTTGCATTCAATGATCCGATGGTCCTGGTCGATGATGACGATGCCATCCGATGAGGAATCCATCAGCATGTTCCAGCGTTCCATTTCACTTTCAAGCGAATTCATCAGGGAGCGGATCTGTGTGATGTCATGCCAGACCGCGATCCAGAGCGATTTGCCGTTGATCTTGATGACACGGTTGCGGATGGAAAAGTGAATCGGATGCCCGTCCTTGTGGCGATGAAAATTCTCAAAATCGCCTATTCCAGTCTGATTGACCTGGTGGACGAGTTCAGCGATATCTTCCGGCGACATATCGATCTGCAGGTCAAGGATGCTGAGCCGGGAAAACTCCTCGCGGGTATAGCCCAACGTATTGCAGGCAGTATCGTTGAACTGTACGAAGCCCAGTGTTTCTGGGTCGATGAGTACGATACTTTCCGCCGCCTGCTCGAAAATTGTCCTCGTCAGGACCTCCTGCTCGTGTTGTTCAGCTTCCAGGCGCTTGCGTTCGCTGATGTCGATACCGATGCCGACCAGCATCTGTTCGTTGTTCCATTCGATGCGCCGCCCAGTGATGTAGTACGGTGTGCGGTGTCCGTCCTCACGGACCAGATCTCCTTCTGCGCTGGCCTCTCCTTGTTCGAATGCCCTCATCAAAGCTTCACGCATGGTTTGGATGTCTTCACCTGCGAACATGTCTGGGATGCGCAGTGTCGCTACTTCTTCTGCCGATCTTCCCAGGGCGGTCTCCAGATGCCTGTTCCAGAAGTGGATCCTGCCGCCGGCGTCAACCACGAAAAACAACCCCGGAACCGCTTCCATGGTGGATTCGCGGAAGGCCTGTTCTCGACGTACTTCCGTGATGTCGCGGGCAATGCCAAGAACCCCGATCAGATTGCCCTCAGCATCGCGTACCGGCGATTTGATGGTTTCGAACAATCCGCGGTAGCTGATGCCCTTGAAATCCAGCCACTCTTCGTTGACGACCGGCCTGTCCGCCGCCATGGCGTTGCGGTCATGCATCCGGAAGAATTCCGCGAGTTCCTTGCTGACAAAATCAGCATCACTGCGCCCGACAATATCGTGCAGGGAGGCGCCGAAAAATTGTTCGAACCGCGAATTGCAGGTGATATAAGTCCCGTTGACGTCCTTCATCCAGACAAGATCAGGCAAGCTGTCGAACAGGGCTTGCAGTTGGCCGCGCTCTCGGTCGAGCGCCAAGGCGGCTTGCTGGGCGAGTTCGCGTGCCTTGACCAGGCGTTTGAGGTTGGAACTGACGACGGCCAGCAGGAACAGGATGACGCAGAAGCTGCTGCTCAGCGCCAGGATGACCGCCTGATGGTCTCGCCACAGGTCGCCCCAGGTGATGACGGGCGGATTTTCATACGGCGGTAGCCGCAGGGTGCGGGCAAGTTCCCGGATAGGTTCGTAGTCATAAGGGATGGTGAACCCGTGGATGCCGATGGCACGTGTCACCGGACTGTCGGCCGGGATGGAGAGCAACGCAGCGGCGATTTTCGCAGCCTGGTCCGGATGTACATGGGTCATTGCCGAAACCGGCCATTCCGGGTAGAGGCGCGTCGAGACCTGGAGCGGGAAGCCGGGCAGTTCCTGCGGGTTGATCACACGCACCATCTCGGGATTCAGCGTGCCTGCATCCACCATGGCTTCGTAGACGCCACTCCGGACGAATGCGGCATCTGCCTTGCCCGAAAGCAGGGCCTTGATCGCATTTTCATGTGGCATCGGTAACTGAACGAGCACCAGTTCGTGCGGTTCGACTCCCGCCTGCATCAATTCGTATGCCTGTGACTGGAAGCCGCCAATGGAATCCGCTTCCGTAGTGGCAACACGTTTGGACCTCAGGTCCTGTAGACTCTGGATAGACTTCTGGCCTGCCCGTACCAGGATCACCCCGCCGTATCCCCGCATCGGGATGCCACGTGATTCGTTAATCAGGCTGACCAGCGGTGAGGAGAGCCCCATGCGGTGCGACATCATCACGTAATCCGCCGGGTTGGTGACGATGACATCCAGTTCCTGGCGGTCTGCCGCCTGATGCAGTGCATCAAAGTCCAATACCCGTAAGTTGACTTTGTTCGGGGCCAGCTTTTGTTGCAGATGTTCCGCAAACGGCTGCCATTGGGCCTGACTTTCGGCGTTAGGGCGGATACCGAGTACGCCGATATTGATTTCATCGTCCGCCGATGCCGGCCAGACAAGACAAGTGGCTACCAGAAGAATCAGCAGGCGCAGACATTGGATCATGGCAAGCTTTCCGGGAGATAGTCGGCCAGAAACAAAGGGGGGGTGCGCTCTGGAGGAGTCTTGGGCAATGGGATATTCAGCAAATCAATGATTTCCCTGGCAGATCGTGTCAGTTCTTCTGACGGGCTGCTGAGCAGGTGCCGGTTGTAGTCGATGTCAGGCAGTTGAAGGTGCTGGAAGAGTTTGGCGACGTCATCTCCATTTGTGCGAAGCGCGCGGGCCAGTCGGTAGCTGGTATCGATCTGGTTGGTTCGCCAATGGCGCAAGCCCTGAAGATGGCCGGAAATCAAGGTTTCAAGCGCTTGGTGCTCACCTGAAAGTGCATCGGACAACACCGCCAGAACGTCAATGATCATGTTCGGGGTTTCCCGGCTGTCGAATAGCCGGATCGCCCCTTCGCTTTCCAGTTTGCTGACGGTCGGTTCATAGGTAACGATCGCGTCGGGATGCTGATTCTTCCAGGTCATGGCATGTTCGCCCTCGATAGGGATGAGGGTGATGTCGCTTTTCTTGAGGTGCGACTTTTCGAGCGCCTTGCTGAGCAGGATTTCGCTGGTTGCATTGAATTCCATGGCGATGCGCTTGCCCCTCAACTCATCGAGGGAATGGATGGCAGGGGTTGCCAATAGTGCGTCTGCGCCTACGGAAATGTCGAATATCAGCACGACCTGCAGCGGCAGGCCCTGAGAACGGGCGCGCAGCACTTCATCCAGTGTCAACGCGGCTCCGTCAAGGCGGCCGCTGGCGATGGCCTTGATGGATTCGGTGGACGTCGCGGTCGACACCAGTTCGATCTCTTTAGGATCGAGCCATCCCATGTCTTGGGCCAGGAACATGAATTCGTAACCAGGCCAGACCTGTGCGCCGATCCGGAGTGGTTTCTTGCCTTGACACCCCCACAGGCCGCCGAGAGCAGCTGCAGTTGTGAGGCCAGCTCCCAGACGCAGAAAGTGCCGGCGGGAGAAAGGTGTGGAAAAAGTGCGCGAATGATTCAAGTTTCGTTTTCGTCCGCAAACCGGGTGGCAATATCCATGAAATCCTGCAGCCGCTTCATGAAAGCATCGACCACTTCAGGATCGAAATGCTTGCCTTTCCCCTCCAGGATGATATTCACGGTGTCCTCCCTGGAAAACGCTTCTTTATAAATCCGTCGATTGATCAGCGCGTCGAAAACGTCTGCCAGCGCCATCAGGCGCGCAGGGAGAGGGATGGCCTCACCTTTCAGTCCCTGCGGGTAACCTGATCCATCCCATTTTTCATGATGGGAGCGTGCGATCTGCATTGCGACATGCAGGAAAGCAAAGGCACTCTGATCCTTTTCCTCTTTGATCGCCCGTTCGATCGCTTCTGCACCTAGTGTGGTGTGGGTGCGCATGATCACCCATTCTTCATCAGTCAGCTTGCCCGGTTTTAGCAGGATATGATCGGGAATGCCGACCTTGCCGATGTCGTGTAGCGGTGCCGCCTTGGTGATCATGCTGATGCGCTGTCGGGTAAGCTCATCAGGGTGTTTGCCTTCAGTCGCCAGTTGGTCACACAGCACCTCGATGTAACCTTGGGTACGGCGAATATGATGGCCGGTTTCATTGTCACGCGTTTCGGCGAGACTGGCGAGGGCGCGCATGCTGACGTCCTGAATCAACTGGTTGATCTGCATGCGTCGTTCCACTTCGGCTTCCAGCCAGGCATTCTGATTGTGCATCTGATCCCGGGCTTCCTTGAGTTCGATCTGGCCGCGGACGCGTGCCAGCACGATTCCGGGGCGGATGGGCTTGGTGATGTAGTCGGCAGCGCCCAGTTCGAGACCGTGGGTCTCATCCTCGGTGGCATCCAGGGCCGTGACGAAAATGACGGGTGTGTCCCGGGTCACGGGGTTATCACGCAACTTGGACAACACGGTATACCCGTCCATTTCCGGCATCATGACATCCAGCAGGATCAGATCCGGCTTTGGTTCGGTAACGCTGGCGGCAAGTGCACGCGCACCTGAATTGGCAACGCGAACCCGGTAATGGGATTGCAGCAACTCCCCGAGTACCGTCAGATTTTCAGGGGTGTCGTCAACGATCAGAATGGTTTTGCGTTCTCCCTGATCCATGATTTGTATCAGATTTTCCATTTTTAATCGCTTAATCAGGACAGTGTTATCCTACGCCAAAGCGCTCTTTTCGTGTGAATTTAAGTCTTGTGAATTTTGAGGAGTTACAGCGCTTGTCATTGCTTCACAAGGCATTCTGGAAATGTAGTTGGGACCAGAGGAAAGGATGGCCCGGGTGTCCAAGAGGGAGAGGGCTGCTCAAAACCTTGGGGGCAAGCTGCCGGGGCTGAGCCATGCCAGGCCAGGTGTGCCGAAAAACACCTGTCGTGGGGGTGTTTCGAAGGGTGGAAACAAAACTGCCCTGCGGCATCGGCGGCAGGGCAGTGGATGGGTTGGTATTTTTTATTCCCATTCGATGGTGGCAGGCGGCTTGCCAGAGACATCGTAAACCACGCGGTTGATGCCACGCACTTCGTTGATGATACGGTTGGAAACCTTGCCCAGCAACGAGTAGGGCAACTCAGCCCAGTGCGCAGTCATGAAGTCGCTGGTGACGACTGCACGCAGGGCCACGACATATTCGTAGGTGCGCCCATCGCCCATCACCCCCACGCTCTTGACTGGCAGGAATACGGTAAATGCCTGAGAAGTCTTTTCGTACCAGCCTGACGCGCGCAGCTCTTCGATGAAGATAGCGTCGGCACGGCGCAGCAGGTCAGCATACTCGCGCTTCACTTCACCCAGGATGCGAACCCCCAGGCCTGGACCCGGGAACGGGTGTCGGTACACCATGTCGTGCGGCAGGCCGAGGGCCACACCCAGTTCGCGCACTTCATCCTTGAACAGTTCGCGCAACGGCTCCAGCAGTTTCAGGTGCAGGGTTTCCGGCAGCCCCCCCACGTTGTGGTGGCTCTTGATGGTATGGGCCTTCTTGGTCTTGGCACCGGCGGATTCAATCACGTCCGGGTAGATGGTGCCTTGTGCCAGCCATTTGGCTTGAGGCAGTTTGGCGGATTCCTGCTGGAACACTTCGACGAATTCGCGGCCGATGATCTTGCGTTTCTGTTCCGGGTCGGTCACGCCCTTCAGGTCGCCCAGGAATTTCTCGCTGGCATCGACGTGAATCACCTTGACGCCGAGGTTGTTGGCGAAGGTTTCCATGACCTGCTCAGCCTCGTTCAGGCGCAGAAGCCCGTTGTCCACGAACACGCAGGTGAGCTGGTCGCCGATGGCCCGGTGGATCAGCGCTGCAGCCACGGAAGAGTCCACGCCGCCGGACAGCCCCAGGATGACTTGGTCAGAGCCTACTTCGGAGCGGATGCGGCCGACCGCTTCCTCGATGTAATCCGGCATGTTCCAGTCGAAGCCGCAGCCGCAGATTTCGTGCACGAAGCGGTCGATGATCGCTTTGCCCTGCAGCGTGTGCGTGACTTCCGGGTGGAACTGTACCGCATAGAACTTGCGGCTTTCGTCGGCCATGCCGGCGATCGGCGTGGCCGCGTTGCTGGCGATGATCCTGAAGCCCGGCGGTAGTTCGGTGACCTTGTCGCCATGGCTCATCCAGACATCGAGCAGGCCGTGACCTTCATCATTGGTGCGATCCTGAATGTCCTTGAACAGGGCAGAGTGCCCTTGCGCACGGATTTCTGCGTACCCGAACTCACGATGCAACGCGTTTTCCACCTTGCCGCCCAACTGTGCCGCCATGGTCTGCATGCCGTAGCAGATGCCGAACACCGGCACGCCAAGCTCGAATACAGCTTGCGGCGCCTTCGGCGTTTCGTTTTCATAGACCGAGTTCGGGCCCCCGGAAAGAATGATGCCGGCCGGTTTGAATTCACGGATGAACTCGTCCGTCACATCCCAGGAGTGCAGTTCGGAATAGACGTTGGTCTCGCGTACCCGGCGTGCGATCAGCTGGGTGTACTGGGAACCGAAGTCGAGGATCAGGATTTTTTGATGGGACATGTTTTCTGGTCGCTAAAAGCACCAAGGGCACAGTGAGAGGGAAGTGCGGTTCTCCCTGTGTGCTGTGCCCTGACTGGTGGGGTTATGGTTAATCGATATGGTAGTTCGGTGCTTCCTTGGTGATCTGCACGTCATGCACGTGCGATTCACGGATCCCGGAGGAAGTGATTTCGACGAACTCGGCCTTGCTGCGCATCTCTTCGATGCTACGGCAACCGACATAGCCCATGGAGGCACGCAGGCCGCCCATCAGTTGATGGATCACAGCCAGCACGCTGCCCTTGTAGGGTACGCGGCCTTCGATCCCTTCAGGAACCAGCTTGTCAGCGTTGCCCTCGTTGTCCTGGAAGTAGCGATCGCTGGAACCCTTCTGCATCGCACCGACGGAACCCATGCCGCGGTAGGACTTGTAGGAGCGTCCCTGGAACAGTTCGATCTCGCCCGGAGCCTCTTCCGTGCCGGCGAACAGGCCACCCAGCATCACGGAGTAGGCACCAGCCGCAATGGCCTTGCCGATGTCACCGGAGTAACGGATGCCACCGTCCGCGATGAACGGAACGCCAGTGCCTTCCAGTGCGCGGGAGACGTTGTCGATGGCCGCGATCTGCGGCACGCCGACACCGGCTACGATACGGGTGGTGCAGATGGAGCCGGGGCCGATCCCGACCTTGACGGCATCGGCGCCGTGTTCGACCAGGGCCAGTGCGGCGGAGGCCGTGGCGATGTTGCCACCGATGACCTGAATCTGCGGGAAATTGGTCTTCACCCACCTGACGCGGTCCAGCACGCCTTGGGAGTGGCCGTGGGCAGTATCCACCACGATCACGTCCACGCCGGCTTCAGCCAGGGCGGCGACGCGCTCCTCGGTGCCTTCACCCACGCCGACGGCAGCGCCGACGCGCAGGCGGCCACGCTCGTCCTTGCTCGCCAGCGGGTGTTCGCGGGATTTCTGGATGTCCTTAACGGTGATCAGGCCCTTGAGGTTGTCGTTGTCGTCGATCACCAGTACGCGTTCCAGGCGATGCTTGTGCAGCAGCGCGGTCGCTTCCTCGCGCGGCGTGCCTTCGCGCACGGTGACCAGGCGCTCGCGCGGGGTCATGATGTTCTTGACGGGTTGGTCGAGGTTGGTCTCAAAACGCAGGTCACGGTTGGTCACGATGCCGACCACCCTGGTGCCTTCCACGACAGGCAGGCCGGAAATACGGCGCTGGCGGGTCAGAGCCAGCACTTCACGGACGCTCATGCTCGGGGGGATGGTGACAGGATCGTTGACGACGCCGGATTCGAAACGCTTGACCCGAGCGACCTGAGCCGCCTGTGCCTCTGCATTCATGTTCTTGTGAATGATGCCGATGCCGCCTTCCTGGGCCAGTGCAATGGCCAGCGGCGCTTCGGTCACCGTATCCATCGCAGCGGATACCAGCGGGATATTCAGGCGGATGGAACGGGTAAGTTGAGTAGCTAGACTGACTTCGCGCGGCAGGATATTGGAGTGTGCAGGCACCAGCAGCACGTCATCAAAAGTAAGTGCTTTTTGCAGCAGACGCATATACTTAACCTTTGTGGCAAAAAGCAATTATACAGGTTGAAAAGCGATGGGTAAATCCGCGCGCGCCACTGTTTTTGTTCGCTCTGTCAACCTGTTGCGCCGGCGGCGCATTGACGAAAGTGTTCGCTGGTTTTAATGTTGGTGTCTATCAATAGTATTAGGGAATCTGAATGAACAGGCTGATGCTGCTGGCCTGTGCCTTGGCACTGTTGCCGGGCGAAGCAATGTCCACGGATATCTACAAGTGGAAGGACGCTGATGGCAATACCCGCTATTCGGATGCACTGCCTTCCGGAAAGATGCCAGACAACCTGATTACCGGCAGAAAACCCGAGCGTGCCAAGGCGCAGGAGGATTCGGCTGCCGCGACCCGGGGCGATGCCGGTGCGGCTAAGTCGGGTGGTGCCAAGTCAGGTCCTGTATCGGGCGATCAGGATGGCGCTGGCGGCAACCTGGATATCGAACGCCCGTATTAATTTTGCACGTCTATTGATTTAAAAGGAAACGTGAATGAATAAGCTGATGCTGCTGGCCTGTGGTCTGGCGCTGTTGCCGGGCGTGGCGATGTCCACCGATGTTTACAAGTGGAAGGACGCAAGCGGCAATATCCGATATTCGGATATGCCGCCGTCCGGCAACACGCCATACAGCCTGATCACAGGTAAAAAGCCCGAGCGCGCCAAGGCGCAGGAAGATTCTGCTGCTGCGGCTCAGGCTGACGCCGATGCCGCCAAGTCCGGCATGACAGGGGGCGATAAGACCGGTGCTGCAAGTAGCAAGGAAATCGAAGCCAAGAAGCGCAAGGCGGAAGCGGAAAAACAGCAGAAGCAGGAACAGCAGAAGCAGGAAGAACAGAAGATTCGCGATCAGAACTGCGCCAACGCCAAATCCAACCTGCAGAATTACAAACAGGGGGGGCGCATGTACAAGTTCGATGACAAGGGCGAACGTCAGTATCTGGACGACAAGGATATTGCTTCCGGTTTGCAGAAAGCCCAGCAGGAAGTGGATCAGTGGTGTAATTAATGGCGGAGGAAATGGGGATCAGGCTTCCAGGTCCCCGCCGCCTTTCTTCATGGCTTTGCCTTCCGCCGCACGCTGGCGCCTGACTTCCTTGGGGTCGGCGATCAGTGGACGGTAAATCTCGACGCGATCGCGTTCCCGCAGCACCGTATCCGACTTGATCAGTTTGCCGAAGATGCCCAGCTTGTTCTGGCTGAGATCGATCTCGGGAAATTTCTTTATGATGCCGCTGGCCTCGACGGCTTCCGCGGCGGTTGTGCCCTCGATGACCTTGACCGGCAGGATGACTTGCTGGCTGGGGAGGGCGTAGGCAACTTCAATCAGGATTTCGCTGGTCATGATGTCTGGTAAACGTTCTCTGCGCGCTCCACGAAGGCGTCTACAAAAGTGTTGGTGATCCGGCTGAATACCGGCGCAATGATTTTTTCAAGCAATTGGCTGGAAAACGTGTAGTTTAGCCTGAATTCAATTTTGCAGGCGTGGTCTCCCAGCGGGATGAAGTGCCATGTGCCTTCGAGATGGCTGAATGGGCCATTCACCAGTTTGATTTCCATCAGGGTCGGGAAGGTTTTGGCATTGCGTGTAGTGAAGTGCTGCTTCAGGCCGTGGTAGTCGATATGCAGGGTCGCTTCGGTCAGTGCGTCATCACGCAACCGCAGGTCGACCCCTCCGCACCAGGGAAGGAATTCCGGATACTGTTCAGGCGAGTCCACCAGGGCATACATCTGCGCGGCAGAGTAGGGAACGAGCACGGTTTTTTCGACTTGCGCCATGGTTCTCGATCGAATGCGTTAAAATAACCGGATTTTAAGCCAAACAACCTTTATGAGCATCGCCGATAACAGAAAAGCCTTCCACGATTACTTTATCGAGGAAAAATACGAGGCCGGTATCGTGCTCGAAGGCTGGGAAGTCAAGGCTGTGCGTGCCAATCGTGTGCAGCTCAAGGAGGCTTATGTCATTATCCAGCGCGGCGAAATCTACCTGATCGGCTGCCATATTACTCCGCTGGGATCCGCCTCGACGCATGTCCGGCCGGACGCGACCCGTACCCGCAAGTTGCTGTTGCACAGCGAGGAGATTGCAAAACTGATAGGCAAGGTCGAGCGCGCAGGGTATACGCTGGTTCCGCTCGACCTGCATTACACCCGCGGTCGCATCAAGGTGCAAATCGGTCTGGCCAAGGGGAAGAAGCAGTACGACAAGCGTGAAGCGGAGAAGGAGCGCGACTGGGAGCGCGAAAAAGGCAGGATCATGCGGGCAAGAAACAAATAAGCCGCGTATAATGAAACATCTGATGAACTTTTAGGCAGTTCATCAGTCTTTACCATCTCTGGGGGCGACCTGGCTTCGACGTGGGTTGCAAAGCAGAGCAGGGCATACCGAGGACCCGCCACCTCGTAAATAAGCTGGAACAAGTATAGTCGCAAACGACGAAACTTACGCTCTGGCCGCTTAATACCGGCTAGACGCTGCACCGAAGGGCCTCTCGGTCGGGCGGGGTAACCCGCAGCAGCGTCATAAAGAGAGGCTCGTGTCATGCAGGGTCACTTTGCAGGACATTAAATCCAAGGTGACTCGCCTTGCCTCAGCTCGCCGGTTGGCGGTTGCAGGGTTAAATCAAACAGCCTGGCTAAGTATGTAGAACTGCCTGTAGAGGGCTTGCGGACGGGGGTTCGATCCCCCCCGCCTCCACCATCTAAGTGTTTTAAGTAGTACAAAGCAATGCAGAGAACCCGCGTAAATCCTAAAGATTCGCGGGTTTTTTGTTGCTTGTCGTCTATCCCTGTCTATTGCAATATGCCAACAAGTGTTGGTATATTTTCAATACTTATACCAACATTCGAAAGTTGATACCAACAAACGGGGGTGTCATGAAGCTGAACGATGTGGCGGTGCGCAAGGCAAAACCAGAAGCCAAGGCCTTCAGAATGGCTGACGGTGGTGGAATGTATCTTGAGGTAACACCAACCGGTTCCAAGTATTGGCGACTTGCTTACCGTTTTGGAGGGAAGCAAAAGACTCTTGCCCTTGGAGTCTATCCTGATGTGTCGTTAGCGCTTGCCCGAGAGCGCCGTGACGATGCTCGCAAGCTGTTGGCTAATGACGTAGACCCCGGTATTCATAAGCAGCAGGCGAAGCGATCCATTAAGGAAAATGCTGCTAACAGTTTTGAGGCAATCGCTCGTGAATGGTTTGCAAAGAACCAGCACACATGGGCGGAAAGTCATGCCGAGAAAATCATCTCCCGTCTTGAGCGTGATGTATTCCCCTGGATCGGTAGTAAGCCGATTATCGAAGTTAACGCGCCCTTGGTACTTGATGCCCTTCGTCGTATTGAAAGGCGAGGAACCCTAGATACGGCACACAGGGCCAAAGGCAACATTTCCCAAGTGATGCGGTATGCCATTGCCACAGGCAGGGCTGAACGTGATCCATGTCCAGACCTGAGAGGCGCATTGCCACCAGCCAAAGAAAGCAACTTCGCCTCAATTACCGACCCAGTTAAGGTTGGTGAGTTGTTGCGAGCGATTGAAGCATTCAAGGGTACATTCGTTGTCCGTAGTGCATTATTGCTGGCTCCCTTGGTGTTTGTCCGTCCTGGAGAGTTGCGTCGAGCAGAATGGAAAGGCTTTGATCTTGATAAAGCAGAGTGGCGTTACTTTGTAACCAAGACCAAGACTGAACATTCCGTACCGTTGGCGACACAAGCGGTTGCTATCCTGAGAGAGCTTCATGCGCTTACAGGTCATGGGCAATATGTCTTTCCTGGTCGTGATCCCAGGAAGGCAATGAGTGAGGCGGCAGTGAATGCTGCGCTTCGCCGGATGGGATATGACACCAAGACAGAGATTACTGGTCACGGTTTCAGGGCGATGGCACGCACCATCTTGGCGGAAGAGTTGCACCAAAAGCCTGAGGTGATCGAACACCAGTTGGCGCATAAAGTGCCGGATGCCTTGGGTACGGCCTATAACCGAACCAAGTTCCTTGAGCAGCGCAAAGTGATGATGCAGCTATGGGCTGACTATCTGGATAAGCTCAGGGCAGGTGCGGAAGTGGCGCAATTCAAGAGGGCTTAGATATCTCTACGCCTAGTCAGACGGGGCGAAAACAGGGCGCTTACCCTGCTGGCGTGGGGTCTATTTGAAGAGCGTGAAAGGGACGCTATGAGTGTGGATGACTATCTGGACAATTTAGAACGGATAGATAACTTTGGTGTTTGGTCTGTGCCAATTCGTGAACTGGCCAAACTTGTAGCTATTGAGATGTTTTACGGGGCACAGATTTCCATAAAAGGATTTGATCCCGAAATCGAATATGACCTAAATGGTGAGACCTTTCTATCTGCGCTATCTCCACATGTCATTCGAGTTGAGAACTCAATGATTGCTTGTATCGAACGGCGCGAAATTAAAACAACGTGGCTGAAGCGACTGCTGGATACGGGGAAAATCGATACCGCTAATACATTAATATCATCAGAAGAGTTTTTTAAATTTCTAGAACTCTTTGGACTGGATGGGGAAATTGCGTGTGAGGAGGGGTGGCCAATTCGTGATCGTCTTGAAGTTGAAGGAGGGTTAAGTTATGACGTTTCAGAATATATTAGGCGTGTACGCAGTTTCGGAGGTAAGGCAGACAAGGCGTTTATTGCAAGCGAGAAAAATAAATATGCAGAGAATCCAGAGCTGTTAGAAATGCTAATTATGGAAAACTTTGCATTAAAGTTTAATGCTAAACCTCAAGCTGGCAAGGATGATCAAGTTGATAAACCGATTACTACCAGAGAGCGTAATACGCTGCTAACGATAATTGCGGCATTAGCGAAAGAGGCCAAGATTGATTTGTCGAAACCAGCAAAAGCGGGTGAAGCCATAGCTCATCTTACGGAGCTAATCGGTGCACCTGTAGATCATTCCACTATTGAAGGGAAGATTAAGCAGATTAGTGAAGCAGTTAAGGCTCGTCAAAAGTAAGTTTTACACCTAATTAGGTATCGAAATTCCCTAGGTAGGTAATCTGGGTTAGTTTGCCCAATAAAGTTTTATCCCATGCAGCACCGCACAGGGCGGAGCTGAGCAATCCAGGAAAGGATATGCAACATGGGAAACACACCTCAAGCAGTTCCACTCTTTTATCGTCTTCCTCAAGTTAAAGCCCGCCTGAACGTATCCGGCTCCAGCATCTGGGCATGGGTCAAAGCCGGTAAGTTTCCAAAGCCCGTAAAACTCGCCGAGAACACCACCGCATGGAATGCGGCGGATATCGAAGCCTGGGCACAGGCTCGCATTGAAGCCAGCAAAGGGGAGGTCTGATCATGCCGATCATTCCCCTGACTCCAACCCAACGCCTGATCTCAACTCCCCGTACCTGGGAATGGCAGCACCTTAAAACCCGCAAGCATCGCAGGACCGGTGAGCTTGTCGATGAGTGGGAGTTCTACCGGAACTACACCACCCTTGAGAGCGCATTAAATGATGTCGCCAGTGTCAGCATTCGCGTCGCCAAGCATCAAGACATACTCACGGCCATCCAAGAGGTAAAAAACTTGATGGCGAGCGTTGGCAAGGCTCTGGCACACCCGATTGATGAGGAGATAGTGGCTATTTGCCGGAAGGTGGAGGGCACATCATGACTACAAAAAAGAAAACCGTCAGCGGCACAAAGACCGAGACGGCTGAGGGGGTTAATGCAGTTGCGAAAGATACGCCAGTTTCAACACTCTCGCAAGGGAGTGTGTGACATGGCTAAACGCAATACAAAAGAAGCCAGGCAGAAACGTGACGGCATTCATGGGCCCATCATGCTCATCCCGCATGTGGTGTTGAACAGTCTGGCCTATAAGACCCTGTCCGGGTCTGCCAAGGGGTTGCTAAACGATCTGGCGATGCAATACAACACCTACAACAACGGCGGGTTGTTAGCCTCTTGGCGGTATATGAGCGAGCAGCGTGGGTGGACATCTAACGGGGCGTTGGCAAAAGCCAAGAAGGAGTTGATTGAGCATTGTCTCATTGTTCAAACGGTTCAAGGTTTGCGTCCCAACAAGGCAAGCTGGTATGGCCTTACTTGGTATGCGTTGGATCAACTCGATGGATTGGAGATATCTCCTCAGGTTTGGCCCAGAGGTGCTTATGCACATTGGCTTCCACCTGCCACTCCTAGCCAAAAGCGAAAACCACCTCCACCCGAAACTCGTGAGAAGTACTACCAAGAGGTTCGGCTTAGGAGAAAGCCAAACATAGGGAAAAACACGACGTCTTGTCCGTAGACCGGATCAATAGTCCCCCTCATAAGTCCGACCTACGGATAAAGGACCATGCGTACATATCCGACCTACGGACTTATAGAGGGTGTTTTTAAGGTGTCTCCTTATCCGTACAACGGATACCTACTAGTAATACCACTCTATACAGGAAAGGATTAACTGATGATGGCTAACGAAGGAAAGGCAAAACCAGCCAAGAAGAAACCGCGTAACCAGATCAACGTGCAATGTGTTGAAGGCGAAAACCCTGACGAGGTGGTGGCCCGTGAACTCACTCGTCCGGAAATCAATGCGGCTGCAACGATCCAGAACATGCAGGGCGACAACCATGAGGTCAACGCGCTCGCCAAGGAACTGGCGTCACAGATCAAGGCGGTAAATGAAGGGGATCTCACGAGGGCTGAGGGGATGTTGGTGGCTCAGGCACATACCCTGGATGAGATATTCAACCACTTGGCGAAGCGTTCTTACATGAACATAAAGGAAGGATACCTCGAGGCTGGTGATCGCTACATGCGGCTTGCGCTCAAGGCGCAAAGCCAGTGCCGGGCAACGCTGGAATCGCTCGCCACCATCAAGAACCCGCCGATTGTATATGCCAGGCAGGCCAATATTACCAATGGCCCCCAGCAGGTGAATAACGGCATCCCTACACACGCGGGGAAAAACGAAAACCAGCAAAGCAAACTTTTATCGGGAGACGGCTATGCGGAAATGGACGCCAGAAGAACGGCAGCGGCAATCGGAACTCATCAGGAATTGGAAACCGTGGGAGAAATCAACCGGGCCGAAAACGGAGGAGGGTAAGGCTATCGTCTCGCAGAATGCCTACAAGGGAGGCATGCGTGAGGTGTTGAGGATGCTGTCACGAATGTTCGGAAAGAAGAAGGGGGTTTATTAAGGACATTTGAAGCTAAGGCAAATTGGCGCTCGTGGAATGTTCAATTTCATGGGTGCCATATGACTGCTACCGACCCTTTGCAGTCGCTGACGAAAACCTACAGTGATTCACATTTGCACTTTGTTCCGTCCAGTGTTCTCGGCCTCATAGAGATCTGATTATTTCTTGGTCGGCCTATCACGGAGCGCAAAGAAAAGTGCCAGCATCAAGCAGATACTAATGCTCCAAGCTTCAGAAAAGAAAGAAACCAAAAATACTGCGAAATATAATGGCGGCCCAAACCGATACTGCTTGGTTATGTGAATCGCTTCATTACTTTTGTCGTTGGAAGCATTGGCTGAAAGCAAGTTTTGTGTAGCATGCTTCCATAGCATGTCGTAAGCGATGGAAATCGCAAGGAAAGTAGCGGTATATATATTTGCTGCAACCTTTGCATCCGGATGAAGCAGGTACTCCGCCAGCAACGCGGTGGGGAATGGTACGAACGTAACAAACAGCAGCAAAAGACCATTTAAATAAAGAAAAAGGTGGTCATTCCTTCTGATTAGCAAAAATATCAAATGGTGATGCACCCAAATCACTAGAATCGTGATGAAACTGGTTAAGAATGCCAAGTAGCTTGGCCAGAGTGCAGCTAGTGATTTTGCAAGCCCATATGCTGCCGCCTCTTCATGGGTTGGCACCTTGATCTCAAGCACAAGAAGCGTAATTGCGATTGCAAAGACGCTATCACTAAAAGCCTCTAACCGTGCGGTTTCATTCTCGTCTCGCATTGATCTGAATCTCTCCAATCTGGCTCTGGTTAGTCCTGCTCCCAATGAAATTTGTGCATGACACGATGAACCACCGGAGCCAAAATGAGGCCAGCCACAATCAAGAACATTAATCCAGCATACAGTGCGTAAAGCCCTGCAAATAGCTTACCCCCATCCGTTTGAGGTGCATCTACTGGCCCCATCCCGCCTAAAAGCATCGCCGTATTCAAAAATGCACTGCGCCAGGAGAGATTCTCATAGTGCTCGTAACCAGCCATTCCAAGCATGACTGAAAGCAAAAGCACTAAAAGTGCAATCGCAAGGTGCAGGAACACGCGCCTGATAAATTTCTCAGGTGGGATAGGAGGGTGTGTTTTTGTTTCATACATTATGAAATCTCAGAACCGATCCAATAACAGTGATACAGACTAGCACGAATATTAGATGCCGCTCTGGTGTGTTACGTCTGCATGGCACACGCCATGAAAATCATGGGGCAGCTTTCTGTATTTTTCGAACGGCAGTTGTTGGCCGATTCCTGACTCTGGTTCATCGTTAATCGAAAGTCCGCAAAGGGACAAAGTGGCCTTAGTCAGAAACACAGAAATTCAGTATGTGAATGGAGTAGGCTACAAACACCCAAGATATTCTTTAGCCAGCACAACAGCCCGATCATAGCTTTCGCAGGCTTTGGGTGTGTTCTCATCAATCTGCACAACCCAGAATCCGACACTCTCGATAATCTTTCCACGCACAACCCCGGCATGGTCGATGACATTAAATTCCTTCGGGCTCGTTTGTTGAATCTCGATCATGATCAAGTTTCCTTACGTGTTTGAATGTCAGCCATCTTCACCAATCTGGGCCATCTATAATGTACCCAGGCGTATTCAGGAGGCGGTGTCTCGGTGACAATATAAACGAGTTGTTCTTCACCTTTGGTAGCGTCAATCCCTGGATGGCCATGTTTGGTTCCACGTCAAACCAGTGCGTGATCTTTTTGTCGTCCTTTTCCATGAACTTGTCAGAGATGATGAGCACCGGCCTAGGCTGCCAGTCTATCCAATTCTGCGCAAGTATGGATTCATGACGCGCCCATCCCCCACGGACAAACTTGCGATCAGCATTACGTCGCCAGCCCCATGGAATCCACGTTACGCTGCCTGATTTATTCAGAACTGGCAGTCTTGCTTCCGGGTTAGGGAAAAAGACTTCTGTTCCTTGGTCTTCGATGCCGCCGCACATGCAGAAAGCATACGAAAAAACGTCCTTAATCGTGCGTTTTTAGCTCTAGTGCATTGCAGGACTGGCGACACCGAATTTCATCTTCGATGGTGAGTACATTTTTCCCCGCAATAACTTTTGGTGAAATCTGTTATTAATGTCTGCTAATTCCTCTAAGTAGGTTAAGGAAATAAAAGCCAAAAACAAGAATTAATAGTGAGAAGTAAATAGAGATTGAGGCGGTAAATTGGTAAAGACCTTGGCATTCGTTAGGTGTGCATATGCGATCAAACCCAAGAAAACTTAACGCATCTAAGATGCTGATCGTGAACCAATGATGGTTATAAAAATACTGATAGCATTGCCACATAAACAAACCCGACAATAGAATGATACACACCACGGTGAGTAGCAACCATGTCGCCATCAGTAAATCAATCAATTTGCCGATTTCGTAACCAATTTGTTTCGTGTCTTTTTGCATCCTTGAATTGAGCTAATAATTAATAGATTGAGGTAGGCCAATACTTGAAGCATGGACTATTATTGGATTCTTAAATCTTCTGACTAGAGATTAATCTGAAAGTTCAAATCGTGAATCTCTCAACATGCTCAGCTTTTTGCCTTGCAATTTCTATCATATTGCTTGTAGCCGGCAAAACTGCTACAGCTGGAATCATGCTCAAAGATGAGCCTACTTGCAGAGATTTTGTTATGAACTCTGAAGGCAATATTACAGATAAATATTACAAAAACTGGCTACTTGGATTTCTTTCTGGTGTGGCATTCTGTAGCGGCAGAGATTTCCTTAGAGATGTTCCAGTCTCGTCTATTTATCATCATGTTCACCTATACTGCAATTCCTACCCTGAATCCAATATTTCAGAAGCTGCTGCAGCGTACGTTGAAAGGTCTGCAAAAGAAGTTGGTGGATAAAGAGGCAAGGTCTTATAGCCTGCTAACAGTGTTTTACTTTGTGATTGTCTGCTTCGGAAAAATAAGCAACGACTGATTATGGACATAAACTGGAGGTTAGGAATTCCAGTAAGCGATCAATCGAGGACATTACGGCTAATGCCAGCTATCAGGGAAGGTCGAAAGTCACATTGCGACCTAATGTCAGCTCAAATAAATGTCTAAAAGTGTTGATTGTTTGTTGGTATATTTGTTGGTATATGGAATTCAATAATCTCATATACCAAGCACTAAAAAGGCTTTCAGGTATTTGTTTTGTAGACCCCGCCTCTAAGTGTTTTAAGCAGTACAAAGCAATGCAGAAAACCCGCGTCAATCCTGGAGATTCGCGGGTTTTTTGTTTGTGTCGTCTGAGAATCTGCACCCATCTTTTTGGTTCCTGGTTTTTCCTTATCCCTGACAGGGCTCCCTATGAACCTGTCCATGAAGTTGCAGAATGTCGTATTCTCTGGCTGGATTGTTGTTTTTCCTAACATTTTCAGGTGAATGGTGATGAGCTTATCGATTGAATCTCCTGTGACCAGGTTGTTGCAGCAGGAAAGCATCTCTTTTGACGTGGTCGAGATTCCATTGACGGAGGATCAGAAACCCGTCCGGAGTCTGGAGGAACTGCTTCTAAAACAGGGACTCGATCCGCAATCTGTGGTGAGAAGCGTGCTGTTCAAGACCGATGCGAACGAGTTTGTGATGCTCGCTGTTGCCGGGGGTGGCCGGGCGGACTGGGGTGTATTGCGCAAACATCTGAATGTGCGTAAATGCCGCATGGCGGAATTTGACGAGGTCCCAGCCGCTACGGGGTATGTCGTGGGTGCCGTTCCCCCTGTGGCGCTTCCCGAAGAAGTGAAGGTTCTGGTCGATGCCAGTGTGCAACGCTATGAACGGGTCGTGATTGGCAGTGGTGTCCTTGGGTATGCCCTTTCTCTCAAAGGAGCGGATCTTCTGCGACTGCTTGGGCATGCGGATATTGGCGTTTTTGCGGGACAGGGATCCTGATGGTGCCTGCCGCGTTCGTAACTTATGGAATCCGGTAGTTTTGCTGGGTGAACAGATCAACGCCGCATTCGAGATTTTCAACCCATGTGATAAATCGATCGACCATTTCCTTCCCGACAAAAGGCCTTCCGTGCTGAGGAACGATCGCTTCGATTTCGAGTTGCCGGACCATGTGTGCCCAATACCGACAGATCTTGTTCGAGACCATATACCGTTGGTGGAACGGCAGCATGGCGCCGATATGCGTTTCGAAATTCTCTACAGGCGAGGATGCCAGCTCATTTGATACCAGTGATGCTCCCAGGTCGCCGGAAAAAAGGATTTTGCTGGCAACGTCGTAGAACTGGAAATTCCCTTCGGAATGCAGGAAGTGGGCTGGGATCGCCTTGATGGTGGTGTTGCCGAGCGCTATATCCATGCCTTCGTCCGGGATGCCGATAATCCGGTCTTCCGTGTTGCCCACCCCGCAAAAATGCGGAAGGAATCGTTCCCAGATTTTAGGGGCGACGACCTTGCATTCAGTCCCGACCAGCCATTTGTTGATGGAGGCCACGATGTCAGGATCCTGGTGCGAAGCGAAAATGTATTCCAGTTTCTTGAAATGGAAGTACTTCCCCATCCCCAGCATCAGCGCGTTATAGGTCATGTTGCCGCCGGGATCGATCAATGCGCCATGTCCATCGGTCACGACCAGAAACTGATTGGATTGAACCGCTCCGGAGGCGTTGTCTTCCACCAGGTCGCTGAATACGATGCAGGCATGGTGGCCGTTGTTGAACAATTCCTTTGCCATGGCGATAGTCCTCTCGGTGAGATGGGGCTAATGAATGCAGGTGCTGATGACCCATTCCTTCAGCCGCGATCCATGGAGAGACAATACTATCCGAACATCGGGCGGTGCAAGTGATCGTTTAATGACACCCCCGGAAAATAAATAACGGGGACCGCAGCCCCCGTTTTTATTTCAATGATGATCCGTTAAACGGCCGAATTCCTGCGGCGACGTACCATCAAACCGAGCAGGCCGATGCCGGACAGCATCATCAGGTAGGACTCAGGTTCAGGAACCGGTTGTCCGAAGGCCTGAATCTCGGAAACCGAGTAATAGCCGTCTCCGCCAATCGCTGTGAAACGAAGCGCATCTGCAGTGATAGGGGCGCCCAAAGTCGTCTCTCTAGTGAGCAATCCCCACGACTGAATAGCAGGTACATCCCATGCAGTCTGCCAGCTGCTGTTGCCGACCCTGTATTCAATGCGATAAACGTCATTGTCGTAAGCCTGAACCTTGAAACCGTTGATTTCGAACAGTCCATTCAGGTCGATTTGAGCGTAGTTCTCAGGATGGGTATAACCATTCCACCAGACACTTCCCATGTCCCATTGCGTTTTCTCCGTGAGGAAAAGTCCGTCAGTCAGTGTCTGGGCCGGAACAGGGGATGCGGAAGTCCAGGAACCAGGATCTGTACCGTACGTCCCGTTTAAAAACACAGACTTGCCCAATGCGACATTCGAAGCTGCCAACGCTTGGCCGCCAAAAGACGTTGCCCATAGTACCGATAATAAAATCGCAATCTTTTTCATCATGTATCTCCCCTCTCACGCACATTACGAAACACTGATTAACCCATAATGCATACGGGGAAACTCTAGGCTTGTCATATATTTAATCAATAGTCCCTTTGGACTAATGTCGGTTGGGGTGAGTCGTAATGGTTTCCTGAGAATGTTAATGTTAATTATATAAATCAATGTGATATAGAAAAATCCGGAATGGTGATGGGCGATATGGAAGGCGGTTCACCCATGGTGTCGGGAAGACAATTATTTAGTCCATTAGGACTATTGTCCGGTCACCTCCACTCCTGGAAAATGACTCAGGAAAATGTGGTGTTTTGTCGTCATGCGTTTTGCCCTCGATATTCAGGGTGGGCAGGCGTTAAGTCTTGGTATGTCAGGGCGTTAATACGATAGACAAGTCCTGCCGATGGATCATCAGTGGATCACTAAATTTAGGAGGAATGACCTCATGAAACACGCTTCGATTCTCAAGGGGCTTTTGCTGGTGTTGTCGCTGAGTTTCCCTGCGATGGCTTCTGCCGCGACCGGTGATTTTGTCGTGAAGGCCTATGACAACAGCACATCTGGCGGTGTGGGTGTGGACACATTTCCCTTGCTTGCCGGGCAGCAGTTTTCGGTAAACGTCGATGTGAACGATCTGTGGAATGCTGGGGCCCTGCCGCGCTGGTCCAATGCAGATGGCTTGAACCAGAACCTTTATTATCAGGCTGGTACGGATCCCGAAGTGCCTGTTTACAGCATCGGTACGCAAATTGGCGGAAACTTCGGTTTATGGAATCAGGGCGGTCTGAGCGCAGCTTATGGCTCACTGGTGGGCCAGATCGGTAGCGGCAACTTTTTCAAGATCGGCACGAATTACACTGGAACAGCAGGGGACAGCGGAATGTTGAAGCTGTTCTATTTCGATTCGAACAACTATGACAATACCGGCAGCATTGCTGCCCATGTGGCGGCGGTTCCGGAGGCTGAGACTTATGCCATGCTGCTCGCAGGTCTGGGAATCATGGGGTTCATGGTCAGGCGCCGGAGGCATGAGCAGGTCTGAAACCATCTCGGATCCAACATAAACGACGGGAGCTTCTGCTCCCGTTTTTTATGGCGCATGGCAGCCAACTGTCCTTGGGGCGGTCTCCCAGGAAACATCTGAAGACGCATGCGCTTGCTGCCGGAACAGGCATAATAAGGGCTACTCTTGCAGACCCTATCGGGAGACGACCACTTGAACGGCCATCATCACCATCACCACCACGGCCATTCCCATGAAACCGAGGTTTATCACCGGGCTTTTGGCCTGGGAATCGCCCTGAATGTTGGTTTTGTCCTGACAGAGAGCTATTTCGGCTGGCAATCCCATTCACTGGCATTGCTCGCCGATGCCGGTCATAACTTCTCGGATGTCCTGGGACTGATTCTGGCCTGGGTGGGGATGTGGATGGCGCGTTTGCGTCCGGATGATCGACACACTTACGGCTGGCAGCGTGCCTCCATTATGGCAGCGCTGGTGAATGCGCTGTTGCTCCTGGTCGTCATGGGCAGCATGGCGTGGGAGGCTGTGCACCGGTTTTCCTCGCCAGCGGTCGTGCAGGGGCAAACCATGATGTGGGTGGCTGCCGCCGGGGTGCTGCTAAATGGCTTGACCGCTTGGTTGTTCATGGCTGGTGGACGCCATGACCTCAATATTCGCGGGGCATTCCTGCATATGGCCGGGGATGCGCTGGTGTCCCTGGGGGTCGTTGTTTCCGGGGGAGTGTATCTGTGGACCGGCTGGTTCTGGCTGGATCCGGTGATGAGCCTCGTGATCGCGTCCCTGGTGGTGGTGGGTACCTGGGGGTTGTTCAGCCAGTCTCTACATCTTTCATTCGATGGGGTTCCACATAATGTGCGTCTTGCCGATGTGCGCAGTTATTTAAGGACATTGCCCGGGGTGGCGGCGATTCACGATCTCCATGTATGGGGCATGAGCAGTGCAGAGACGGCGTTGACCGTGCATCTGGTCATGCCTGCGGGGCATCCGGGCGATGATTTTCTCGTGGAAATTTCAGAAGAGCTGCATGACCGCTTCGATATCGATCATGCGACCGTGCAGGTCGAGATCGGGAATGGTGACCACCCTTGCCGGCTAGAAATGCATGCCGGTGAATGAACCTGCCTATTTCAATTTGACTGCAGCAACGACCTGATTCCCCTTGCCCTGGTATTGCAGGCGAGAGAAGGCCATTTTTCCGGCCATCGCGATGCCTCGCCCGTTCGGGTCGAATGCCCGCTCAGGGTCGAAATCCAGGTACTTTTGCCAGTCGAATCCATCGCCCTGATCGGTGATAGTGAAGGTGATTTCGCCGCTGCCGCGCGAAAAATGGACGGAGGCTTTCTTGGAGCGGTATTGCGGCATTTGCAGGCGACTGGCGATCTCATCTTCCCATCGATCTTCCTGCTTCAACTGTTTTTTCATGTTGTAACTGATGCCGAGATTGCCGTGTTCAACCGCATTGACCAGCAGTTCCAGAAGACCGAGTGCGGCCAGCCCTGGATCAGGACATTGACCGGCCAGCAAGGTGGACAGGCGGTGCGCTTCCTCGATGGTGCTGAAGACATATTCGGCATTGGCAGTTGCAGGAACAGGGGGCGGAGTTCTTAGTGCTTTGGCGATCTGGCGTTGTTCGCGCAATTCGTCCAGCACGGATTCGATGATGCTATTGAGCGCTGCTGACTTGTAGGGTTTGGTCAGATAGTAATAGCAGCCTGCAGCCAATCCTTCCCGGATCTGCTGGTGGCTGGTGGCTGCAGTCTGCATAATGACCGGGAGGTGGGCGTGACGGGGGGTCGTTTTGATCCGCTTCAGGAGTTCCATCCCATCCATGACCGGCATCATGCGATCCAGCACGATCAGATCAAAGGGCGGCTCGGCCTGTTCGATCAGATCCCAGGCAATGGCCCCATTTTCTGCAGTTTGGAGTTTGTAGGGACCATCCTCCAGATATTCGCAGATGATTTCAAGATTGAAGGCCTCATCATCAACAATGAGGATATTCCAGAGTCCACTCATATCGCCTCCCCATAAGGTGTCGGTGGTGTGAAATCACGCGTCGGCAGGATCACGGTGAAGGTGGCTCCACCCTCTGGGTTGTTGTGCGCATAGATTCGTCCGCGATGCGCTTCGACCATTTCCTTGCAGATGGAAAGTCCTAGCCCGGTCCCACCGGCATTCGTCTTGGTTTTGCTGCTTTGCACGAACTTGTCGAAGATGCTATCAAGCTCATTCTCGGGAATACCGATTCCGGCGTCGATGATCTCCAGCATGACTGCCGGATCGAATTGGCCGCCGTCTTCGGCACGTCTGCCGTGCCGGGTCTCGGCAGAGGAGAAACGCAAGGTAATGCTGCCCTCGTCAGGCGTGAATTTGATGGCGTTGGACAGCAGGTTGCGGATGACCTGGCCGAACCGGTTGGCATCGACCAGCGCCGTCGTGTTGCAGTTGCTTTCCTCGACCGTCAAGTGTAACCGCTTGTTTGTAATCAGGCTTTCAAATTCCGCGATGGCATCCCGGACGAGGGGGCGCAGGTCATGCGGGTGGATTTCCAGTACCATCTGGCCGGCTTCCAGTTTGGAAAGATCCAGCAGGTCGTTGAGCAGGAGAAGCAGCCGTTCACCGGAGGTGTGGATGCGCTTGAAATAGCTGCCCAGTTTTTCCGGTGTGGCGCTGTCGATTTTCTCCAGGCCAAGGTCAGAGAAGGAAAGAATGGCGTGCATCGGGGTACGCAACTCGTGTGACATGTTGGCAAGGAACTCCGACTTTGCTAAGTCGGCGCGTTCGGCGGCTTCCTTCGCAGCGCGGAGGTCCGCGGTCTGTTCCTTGACCAGGTCCTGCAAGTGATCGCGATGACGGATCAGTTCAGATTCAGCGCGCTTGCGTTCCGTAATGTCCGTGCGGATCGCGATATAGCGCTCCGGCGCTCCATTTTCGCCCAGGAATGGAACGATCGTGGTGTCGACCCAGTAGAGTTGGCCATTCTTGGCGCGGTTGCAGATTTCGCCATGCCAGGTTTTCCCCTGTTGAATGGTCTGATAAAGGTGGTTAAAAAAGGATTTCGGGTGATGACCGGAGTTCACGATGCGATGGTCCTGGTCCAGCAGTTCTTCCAGGGTGTAGCCGCTGATTTCACAGAACTTGCGATTGGCGTAGGTGATGTGACCGTTAGCATCGGTCGTTGCGACAATCGCATGCTCGTCCAATGCAAATTTCTGGTATTCCAGCGCCTTCAATGCGCGTTGTGCCGTGGCCCGACCTTCGAGGATCTCGTGCTGGTTACGTTTGTTTTCTTCGATGTCGATGCCGGTGCCGATGTAGCCGACGAAATCCCCATGATCGGTAAAACGGGGCACCCCCAGGATGTATACCCAGCGGTATTCGCCATCATATCTGCGGATCCTGACTTCGGTCGAGAAGCTATTGCGTACGTCAAAATTGCGGTCGTAGATGGAGCGGTAGTTAGCTCTGTCCTCAGGATATACTGCCTCTACCCAACCGCCGTGCAGGCTATTTTCCAGTGACTTGCCGATGAAATCCAGGAAGGTTCTGTTGAAGAAACTGACGATCCTGTCCGTGCCGGCCATCCAGATCATGACTGGCGCGGAGTCGGCGATTTCGTGGAAGCGGCCTTCGGTTTCGCGCAGCGATTCCTCCACGTGCTTCTGCTCGGTGATGTCCTGCAGCGTTTCGACGACGGACACCAGATTCCCGTCGTGATCATGGATGGGAGCAGCATCGAAAATGACATAGCGGCGGCGTCCGCCCAGGTTCTCGAACCAGCCTTCGGCGTGCCAGCCTGTTTCGAGCAGGGTCGAAGGCTGTTGGTACTCGTAGTAGTCGCCGATATCCGCTTGTCTGGAATCGAGCACGAGGTCGGCCAGGCAGGGTCGTTTTTGGGTATAAAAACCGCGCCAGGTATCCGTTGTGCCAATGATCTGATGCGCTTCGACCCCAGTCAGGGTTTCGCAAGCGCGATTCCAGAACTGCACACGGTGCTGTGTGTCGATGATGAAGGTGGCGACGTTCTGGTTATGCAGGATGTCGCGGATGCGTTGTTCCTGAAGTTTCAGAACGCTATCCAGTTTTTTGCGTTCGCTGATGTCCTGTGCGATGCCGATGATGCCTTGCTGGCCGGATTCTTCATCCAGCCGGATCTTGGTGATTTCAAGATCGTGATTCTGGCCGTCGGTGAAAGGGATGGTTTCATAGCTGACCTGGGGGGTGTCGGCAGCCATTGCCGCCATGTCGGACGCAATGCAGCGTTCCGCCATCTCGGGCTCATACAGCTCAGAGTAGTGATCCACGGAGAGAAAGCGTTCTTCCGGGATGCCGACGGCATTGCAGAACCAGCGGTTGACGAACACTAGGCGACCATTCGAGTCCTGGTGCCAGATGCCCATCGGGGCATTGTCCATGATGTTGCGCAGGTAACGCTGTTCTTCATCGAGCGCCTGTTTTAGCAGGGTTTGCTCGTGGATGTTCAGGTGCGTCCCCATCACCCGGGCCGGTTTTCCGTCAGGGGTCCATGCCATCACCTTGCCACGGTCATGGATCCAGAGATATTCCCCATTCTTGCACAGCATCCGGTGGTCGCTGATGTAGATGTCTGTTTCGCCACGAAAGTGACGGTGCAGTTCGGCGTAGGTGCTTTCACGATCGTCCGGATGGATGCGTTTGTCCCATTCATCGAGTGTGTCCCCGATGTCGGCATCGGAATAGCCCAGCATGCTTTTCCAACTCGACGAGTAATAGACCTTGTTCGACACTGCATCCCAGTCCCACAGCCCGATCTCGCTGCCTTCGACAGCAAAGCGCCAGCGGGACTCCATCTCGTATGTGCGTGACTGTTCTCGCATGATTTTCAGCCAGAAACCAAAAATCAGGGCCAGCAGGACTGCCACACTGAGACCAGCGAGCAAGACAAGGTCGGAAATGGTCGATCGGTTCAAGGTTGCCGACCTGGGGTCGACGATGAGCCTGATCCACCATTGGCCATCCCCGAGTTTGAGGGGCATCAGCTTGGTCAATGTTTCGCTTCCATTGGCGTTCTGAGGCTGGGGGCCATGGGCCAGGGTCAACAGGTAGCCATTCAGAAGCTCCTCAGCATTGAGCTTTTGCATGACTTCGTTGAAGCGGAATACCGCGATGATGTACCCATCATGTTTGCCGTCGACATAAAGGGCTCTGATGATCAGGAGTCCGTTCCCTCCCTGGACGAAATCGACCAGGCCGGAAAGGGTGATCTGGCGGGTGTTTTTGGCATGTTCGACGGCCGCCCTGCGAACGGGTTCGGAAGTGAGTTGGAATCCAAGGGCTTTTTCGTTGCCCTGCATTGGGTTGACCCATTGAATGCGTCCATCGGGGGCAGCATATTCAATCGCTTGCAGACCGGGGATGGTGGACAGATAATTTTGAGCATCGAGATCGAACAGTTTCCTGCTGGTTCCGCCGATGTGTTCCCATCTCGCGCCCATCCGGTCGATGGCGTTGACGCGTTCCTGGAATATGCCGTCGATCTGGCGACCCAGAAGCAGGGCGTGCTCGGCGATCTGATGTTCGAAGGCGATGCGTTCCTGTTTCCTGACCGCCCAAAAGACCATCAGGGTGACCGTGATCGTGAACAGGACGACCACTGCTGCAACCCAGCGAAGTGCGCTGTATCGCTTGCTGTTGTTCGGTCGCTGTTTGTTGGTATTCGCGGTCATTGCTGGATCAGGTGTAATGAGCCTTTTCGACTTTAAGTCATTCTAAAGCAACCGTTGGGTTTGATCATTCCAGTTTCTGGCCATGCTCGCGGGTGGCGTGGAATTGAACCTTTGGCCAGCGTTCCATGGTCAGGCTGAGGTTGACGTGGTTGTCGGCCAGATACACGATGTTGCCATCCACATCCTTGGCTAGACGGGCCTGGTTGCCCCGGACAAATTCATCCAGGTGGCGGTTGTCGTCGCAGGTGACCCAGCGGGCGGTGTGGATGCCGGCACGTTCGAAGATGGCGTCGACACCATATTCCGACTTGAGGCGGTGCTCCACCACTTCGAACTGCAACTGGCCCACGGCGCCGAGCAGTGCCGAGGTGTCGGCCAAAGGCTCGAACACCTGCACCGCGCCTTCCTCACCCAGCTGGCGCAAGCCTTTCTGCAACTGCTTGGCCTTGAGCGGGTCGCGCAGGCGTGCGCGGCTGAACAGTTCCGGCGCGAAGTAGGGGATGCCCTTGAACTGCAGGGCTTCGCCTTCGGTCAGCACATCGCCGATCTGCAGGTTGCCATGGTTGTGGATGCCGATGATGTCGCCGGCATAAGCCTCTTCCATGCGGGCGCGTTCGTTGGCCATGAAGGTCACCGCGTTGGCGATTTTCATTTCCTTGCCTGAACGGCGATGCTTGACCTTCATGCCGGGTTCGTACTTTCCCGAGCAGACACGGAAGAAGGCGATGCGGTCGCGGTGGTTGGGGTCCATGTTGGCCTGGATTTTGAAGACGAAGCCGGTGAAAGCCGGTTCGTCCGGTGCCACTAGGCGGGTATCGCCCTTGGCGGTTTCAGCTTCGCGTGCAGCCGGGGGCGGCGCCCAGTCGACCAGAGCCTGCAGGATTTCGCGCACGCCGAAGTTGTTGATGGCGGAGCCAAAGAATACCGGGGTCTGGATGCCAGCGAGAAAAGCTTCGAGGTCGAAGGTCGCGCCGGCGCCGGCGACCAGTTCGGTCTCGTCGCGCATGCGCTTCATTTCCATCGGGCAGGTCTGCTCCAGCCCGTCGATTTCGGCGCCACGCAGGATTTCCAATTCCTGCCCGGCTTTTTCCTGACCCGGGGTGAAACGCATCACCTGGTCTTTCAGCAGGTGGTATACCCCCTGAAAGCGCTTGCCCATGCCGATTGGCCACGTCACCGGGGCGCAATGGATCTTCAGCACCGACTCGATTTCGTCCAGCAGTTCGATCGGGTCACGGACTTCGCGGTCCAGCTTGTTGACAAAAGTGATGATGGGTGTGTTGCGCAGGCGGCAGACTTCCAGCAGCTTGATGGTCTGGGCCTCCACGCCGTTGGCCGCGTCGATGACCATGACGGCCGCGTCTACCGCGGTCAGCACGCGGTAGGTGTCTTCTGAGAAGTCCGAGTGACCAGGCGTGTCGAGCAGGTTGATCACGCAGTCTTCATAGCCGAACTGCATCACCGAGCTGGCGACGGAAATGCCGCGCTGCTTTTCGATGTCCAGCCAGTCTGAGGTCGCATATTTACCGCTCTTGCGCGCCTTGACGGTACCCGCCATCTGGATGGCACCACCGAACAGCAGCAGTTTTTCCGTCAGCGTGGTTTTACCAGCGTCGGGGTGGGAAATGATGGCGAAGGTACGGCGCTTCTTGGCGGCCAGGGTCAATAACTCGTTGTCGGACATGGTGTTCGAGACTGCATTGCGTAAAGGGCGTTATTGTACCGCGTGCGGGAATGTCACCGTGACTTTCAGTCCGGTTTTTGTGGGATTGGGAGCAAACTCCAGTCGGGCGAAGTGGAGTTCGGCAATGCGGCGGACGATGGAGAGTCCGAGTCCGCTACCACTGGACGTGGTGCCTAGCGGGCGGTAGAAACGCTGGGATATCTTGTCCAGTTCTTCCATCGGCAGCCCGGGGCCGTCGTCGATGATGGAAATGCTGGGGGTGCTCCGTTCTCCATAGATGCTGACGCTGACGGTAGTGCCGGGAGGGGTATGACGAACGGCATTTTCGACCAGGTTCCGCAGCATCACGGTCAGTAGAGGAGGGAGCCCCTGAACGATCGGGTTTTCGCCCTCGACCAGTTCGAGTTGTACGCCTTTGTCCAGTGCTGCGGGCGCTGCTTCTGCCAGAATGCTGGCAGCAATCTGGCGCAGATTGCAGCGTTCCAGTGTGGCGGCATCGACGGTTTCCAGACGAGCCAGCGTCAACAACTGCTCGATCAGGTGAGTGGCGCGGTCGCATCCGGCGATCGCCCCGTCCAGCGCATGCCCTCTTACCGCATCCTCCGTGGCACTGCGCGCGACCTGCGCCTGTGCCTTGATGGCGGCAACAGGCGTGCGCAGTTCATGCGCGGCATCGGCGGTGAAGCGGCGTTCGTTTTCCAGTACGCTGCCGATGCGCTGGAATAACTGGTTGAGCCGGTCGATCAAGGGTGTGACTTCGTCGGGCGACGCGGTGGCATCCAGTGTGGCGAGATTGTCCGGTGCACGTTTTTCAACTTCCGTGGTCAGTCGCGTCAACGGCCTCAGGCCGAGCCCGACGGCCCACCATAGCAGCACCGCCAGTAGCGGCAAGGCGATCCATAACGGCTCCAGGAGGTTGGCTGCGATGCTGCGGGCCAGTTGTTCGCGTACTTCAGTCTGTTCAGCGACATGGATCAGCATGGTATGGGTATGGTCCCATGCACTGAAGACCCGCCAGGATTTTTCCCGGATCACGACATCGCTGAAACCGTTTTCCTGAACAGTCAGGGGTTCATCGGGTGCATTGGCGGAACGCAGGCGCAACTGAGTGCCATCCAGCCAGACCTGGAAAGCTACCCGCAGGGAATATTTGTGGGGTAGCGGGCCGTGTTCGGTTTCTATTTCCTCGAGTTCATGCGAGGCCTGCGCGACCAGCAGGGTCGATGCCTGGGCCAGATGGGCATCGAGGACTTCGTTCAGTTCGCGCCGGGCATCGAGAAAGGTCATGACCGCGGCAGCGACCCAGATCAGCAGGATGGCGCCCAGGGCGAGAACGAGGATGTGGCGCTTGAGGGAGGGTTTCCGGATCATGAGGTATGGATACGCATCCTAACGGATCAGATAGCCAACGCCGCGGATGGTTTCGATCAGCCCCGGGGCAAGCTTGCGACGCAGATGGTGGATATGGACTTCGACGGCATTGCTCTCGACTTCATCCCCCCAGGCATAGAGCTTTTCCTCGAGTTGTCCGCGTGACAGCACCCTGCCGGCATTCAGCATGAGCGTGTGCAGGACTTCGAACTCCTTGGACGAAAGTTCGACGGGTTGTCCCTGATAGCGCACCTGGTGACCGGCCGGATCGAGTTCTACACCGGCCACTTGTAGCGATGGCGTGGGGCTGCCGCTTGCGCGCCGTACCAGCGCCCGCAGCCTTGCAGCCAGCTCGCCCATGTCGAAAGGTTTGATCAGGTAATCGTCGGCACCGCTGTCCAATCCCTGGATGCGGTCGTTGACAGTATCCCGCGCGGTGAGCAGGATGACCGGGATGTCCGCCTTGCGCTGGCGCAGGCGTTGCAGGACCTCGATCCCGGACAGGCGTGGCAGCCCCCAGTCCAGCACTACGGCGGCATAGGGTTCCGTCGTGAGTGCCTGGTCAGCGGCCAGCCCATCCTGCAGCCAGTCAACCGCATAGCCGGCCTGTTTCAGGCCGGCCTGGATGGCGTCTCCCAGCAGGGCATCGTCTTCGACGACCAGAATGCGCATGATGAGCCTGTTAATCCTCTTGCATGGTATGGGGGCCGTTTCCTGCTTCTCCCTTTGTCGAAGGCTGGTACAGGAACAGGAAAGCGGCAATGACGCCTGCCATTATGACACCCAGCCATGCAAATGGGCGGGGAATGGCCTGATCCCCTTCGCCCTGCTTGTAGCCGGTGACCATGGATCTCACCAGGTTTTCACGGTGCAGCAGGCTACTGACGATCACCCCGGTGATATGTATCAACACGACGGCCAGCATGCCGTTGGCAAAGACTTCATGCACCTCTTCGAAAGCTTCGCCGCCTACTTCGAAATTCAGCAGTACCCCCGTGATGCCGGTCAGCAGGGTGAGACCGATCAGCAGGAAGATTGCGACGGCGCCGGCAGGGTTGTGTCCCAGATAATGCTTGGGGGAGCGTTGCAATAGCGATTTGAGATAATCGATCACCTCGGCCGGGCGGAAGGTAAACGAGGAGAACCGGGCGTAGCGTGAGCCGACGAATCCCCAGAGCAGGCGAAAGGCGATCAGGCCGAGCATGAGATAGCCCAGGATGATATGCAGGTCGCGATAGCGCTCCGTTTCAGCGGTGAGGAAGGCGCCGGCGAACGATAGCGCCAGTACCCAGTGGAAAATGCGGGTGGGAATGTCCCAGACCAGTATGCGTTGCGACATGATGTGCTCCTTTTCTACCCTTATCTGGGCAAACGAATATTGTGTTCGTTGAAATCCCCGTTTTCCGCCTTGGTATGGCAGGCGGCACAGTTGGCACCCGTCTTCACGCGAGGATCTTTCCACAGGCGGGCCGGGACTTCATCGTGCTCGCTCTGGAACCAGCGGGTTTCGGTGATCCGCAGTTGCGGTTTCGTGGAGGTCTCAACCTTGCGGCGACTGGCGTTTTTCTCCAGAAAAGCGAGAATTTCTGCCGCGGTAGCAGTATCCATGGAAGCGTCGGTACCAAAATGCTTGTCCAGCCCGCCCATCATGGCTTTCCATGAACTGGCCGGCAGCAGTCTGGCAGGATAGGCGATGTGGCAGGACCCGCACTCGGCTTTCCATTTGGGATTGGTGGCACTGAAGCTTTCGTTACCGCCCGAAGCCTGCGCGGTGGAGGCGGTCAGCAATCCGATAATGACTAACAGGGTTTTGATGTTCATGGCGGTCTCCTATTTGAGGGACATCAGATAGGTCAGTACATCGCCCTTTTCGAGCGCCGTACATTCGCGATCCAGGACGTCTCGGCAGTTGCGCTTGAACCACTTGTCTACCTTGGCTTGATCGGTAAAACGGTCAGGGTTGGCGACGGGGGAAAGGGGTTGCAGGATCTTGCCGGTTCTGGTGTGTTTCCCCTGAGCAGTAGGGTTTTGTGTGTGGCAGGTAGAACAGCTCCAGTCGTTGCCGTGGGTCGATTTGAAAAACTCGGCACCTCTGGCGCTGGAAAATCCCTGAAAACCTGGGATTTGTTGTGCCTGTTGCTGCAGTGCACGCAAGGTGTCCTGCGGAGTCTGTGCCTGAGCCTGCAGAGCGACGCATGCCAGCAGCGGGATCAGGATGTAGGCGGAGTTGCGTTGGGGCATGATGGCCTCCTTTTGCACGTTGGATGTGTGCAGAATAGGCCGAGTGTCTTAAGCCTCGCTTAACGGCTCAAATATCAAGGGTGTTCGGTAGGCGTGGATGCGCTCATGGCTGCAACGGCCTCTCGATCGAGGAAGTGGATGCGGTTGCGCCCCTTTTCCTTGGCCAGGTACATCGCCATGTCTGCCCACTTGATCAGGTTGTCCTCGCTAGTGTCCTGATTATGGAACAGCACGGCGCCGATGCTGGCAGTGCAGTGGTGCTCGATGGTTGATTCGACGCCTGTAAGGGAGTTGACACGAATGAAGTAGGGTTCACCCAGCGAGACGCGGATTTTCTCCGCAACGCTGAGGGCCTGGCGTGCCGATTCATCCTGATCTATATCCAGGGCGCTGAGCATGACCACGAACTCGTCGCCACCAAATCGCGCGACCGTGTCTACTTTCCGCACGCAGGTTGAAATCCGTCGTGCGACTTCGATCAGTAACAGGTCCCCGATGTTATGCCCGTATTGATCGTTCAGGGGCTTGAAGTTGTCCAGGTCGAGAAACAGTAATGCACCGAAACGCCCGCTCCGCTTGCTGGCCGCCATGGCCTGCGCCAGACGGTCATCGAGCATCCGGCGGTTGGGTAACTGTGTCAGGCTGTCGTAAAAAGCCAGATTGCGGATGGTTTCATCAATCTTCTTGCGCTCGGTGATGTCGTGCGATACCACGACTACATGCATGGCTTGGCCGTTTTCATTCCTGATGATGCCCCCGCGGGATTCCATGTCACGCACCGTGCCATCCGGAAGTATGAATCGGAACTCGATGCGCTGGCCGACCCCGGTGCGCACGGTGTCCATGAACACCTGCTTGACGTGTTCCCGGTCGTCAGGATGAACTTCGGCAAACGAGTCGGTGTTGAGCATGTTCCTCGGGTCGCCAAACAGCTTGGCATAGGACGGGCTGTTATAGAGCCGACGTCCCTGCAGGTCGAGCACAGCGATGAAGTCGTCGATGTTCTCGGTGATCATGTGGAAAAACTCTTCCTGTTCGCGCAGCGCCTCCTTGTCGCGTTTTTCAGCCGCGATGTAGGTAGCCAGCATGATGCCGACGATGGAAAGCGCGATCATGAACAACCAGTAATTGGCAAATTGCACCTCTTGGGGGCTGGATGCGAAATGACCGACTCCGTGAACGGCGCCCAGAACGCCTTGCCCTGCAGCGATGAGCACGATGGTGGCGACGCCGTGGATGCCCAGCCTGACCGCAGCGAGTGCGATGAACAGAAACATGAAAAAGCCCTTGGCATAGGGGCCGAGCGTATCTGCCATCCATCCCATGAAAATAATCTGTCCGGCCAGAAAGGTCGCGAGCAGAATGAGGGTGACCTCGATCAGTCGTTTCGGTTGTCGCCATTCGCGCGGAGGATTGCGCCAGACCAGAATCAGCGGGGTCATCAGAATGATGCCGAGGGCATCTCCCATCCACCAGCGGAACAGGGTTTTCCAGAAATCATGCTCGCCGATGAGTGCGTTCAATTGAAGGATGCTTGTGTTGACGAGTGCGCCGCATCCCACGCCGAAACATCCGGCTATCAGGATCAGCCAGTACAGGTCCCTGAGTCGAACAAAACTCGGATCGAATTTTCCGCTGCGAATGAGCAATTGTTGGCCGATGACGGCCTCTAGCGTCGAGCCTGCGGCGAGGGCTGCTGCCACAGGCCAGGCAAGATGGGCCTGAACCATGTTGACCAGTGCGGATGCGATAAAAATACTCGCCAGATAAGGCCGCCCGCCGATCAGGAGCATCGCTAACCCCAGCCCGCTGGGTAGCCAGACGCTGCTGACCGGGCCGGTGTCTCCGAAAAATGACAGGTTGGCCAACGCAAGCACAAGGTAGAGCAAGGCCCCGACGAATATTCTCGGCAGAGATTGCAAATCAAGCGTTGAGTCTGAATTTGTCATGCGAAAAACCTGTGCAGAATTCCTGAACAAGTAACGCAAGAAGCATACCTGAATTACCTAAATAACCCAATGGTTTTTATTGGTATTTGTCAATTATTTGAGGCTATGTATTTCAAACAAGGGCGAGGGAATTGAGGGTCTTCGAGCGCACGGAATTCAACAGGTCGGTATTTTTGATCAGGGATTCGCCGTAGGACGGTACCAGAGCCTTGATGCGCTGCTGCCAGTCGGGTTGGCTGATGCGTTCGCCGAAGCAGCGCTCGATGACCGAGATCATGGCAGGAACAGAAGTCGATGCGCCGGGTGAAGCACCCAGCAGCGCAGCCAGGGAGCCATCCTGCGCGGCCACGATTTCCGTGCCGAATTCGAGTTTGCCACCTCGTTCCGGACAGTGCTTGATGATCTGTACACGTTGTCCGGCATTGGCCAGGGTCCATTCCTCATTTCTGGCTTCCGGGTAGAAGCGACGCAGTGCATTCATGCGTTGCTGGTGGCTTTGCAGGACTTCACCGACCAGGTAGCGGGTCAGGTCCATGTTATGCCAGCCTGCCCCCAGCATGGACCGGAGGTTGGTCGGTTTCACCGAAGCGATCAGGTCCAGGTAGGAACCACGCTTGAGGAATCGGGTGGTAAACCCGGCATACGGGCCGAAAAGTAATGCTGGCTGGCCATTGATGATGCGTGTGTCGAGGTGCGGGACCGACATGGGCGGAGCGCCAAGCGGCGCCTTGCCGTAGACTTTGGCGTGGTGGCGACGGATGATTTCCGGATTGCTGCATACCAGCCATTGCCCGCTGACCGGGAAACCTCCATATCCCTTGCCTTCCGGGATCCCGGACATCTGCAGCAGAGGCAGTGCGCCCCCCCCCGCGCCGAGGAACACGAAGCCGGCGTCGATGGTTTTCTGGCGGCCCGAGACCTTGTCCAGGACATCGACCTGCCAGCGGCGCTGTCCATGGCGTTGCAGGTGGACAACGCAGTGGGCGTTCCACAGTTCGAATCCGGGTTTGTCCTGCAGGGAGCCGACCAGGTGACGGGTCAGGGCACCAAAGTCGATGTCCGCACCATAGGCGACGCGCGTCGCCGCCAATGGTTGCGCGGGATCCCGCTGCGTCATGACCAGCGGCATCCAGGATTCCATTTCGGCACGGTCTTCTGTGTACTGCATATCCCGGAACAGCGGGTGCGCGCTCAGTAACTTGTGACGCTGGCGCAGAAAAGCGACGTCGGATGCACCCCAGACAAAACTCAAATGCGGCGTAGGGTTGATGAAGCGGCCAGGGGCCGGAAGGTCACCCAGTTCTACCAGGCTGGACCAAAGTTGCAAGGAAGTTTCGAACGAGGCGTTGATGCCGAGTGCGCGTTCGATGCTGATGTTACCGTCCGCGCCTTGCGGCGTGTAGTTGAGTTCGCAGTAACCAGCATGGCCGGTGCCTGCATTGTTCCAGCCGTCAGTGCTCTCCAGTGCGACCTGCTCGAGTTGTTCGACCATGAGGATGCTGAGGGAAGGGTCCAGCCTGTTGAGCAGGGTGCCGAGCGTGGCGCTCATGACACCACCACCTACCAGAAGGATATCGACGTTGGTTTTTGACATATGGATGACGGTCAGTTTGGTTCAGGCAGCAATGGTGGCATCAGTGATGAATTTCCTGGAGGGCGCTTTGCAGGTCTTCGGCCAGGCGTTCCAGTTCCTCGTGACTGATACCGAGATGGGCGCAGGCGCGGGCGTATAACACATCGCCAACTTCCAGATCCTCTTTGCCGAAGGCTTCGCAGGACAGTCGCTCAGCGACATGGGTGACAGCGATCAGCGAGACGACTCCGCCGGGCAGGATGTGGTCGGGCAGATCGTACACTTCAGGTTCATGATGAAAACGGATTCCTTTGGATACATTCTCAGGCAAGCCCCAGGACTTGATCATCAAGGATCCGATCACCGGATGCGTGCAGGGAAAATATTGCGTTTCTACGTTGATCAGCAGCTCGTGACTCTTCCGGGAGGTCTCCAGGGCTGTACTGTATTCAGGAAAGCGCTGCAGCATCAGGGGGATGCCGATGTCGTGGAACAGGGCGTAGGTGTAGGCGGCATCCGGGGAGATGCCATACTGACGCTTCGCGATGATGCCGGCGGCGATGGCGATGGCGGAGGTATGGTCCCAGAAGGTGTCGAAATAAGGGTTGGCGGTCTCCGTCATGCTTTGATGCAAGGCCCCTGTGACAACGACGCTCACGACATTCCGCATCCCCAGACGCTCAATGCAGGTGCGTACATTCGAAATCGGATTGCCGGTACGGAACAGCGGGGAGTTTGCAACCTTCAGGACCACTGCGGCCATGCCGGGGTCAATCGAGATCGACGCGGTCAATTTGTTGACGTTCGGGACGTCTTTCTGGACTTCGGCCATCACCTCCATCAACATTTTCGGACAGGGCGGAATGCGGATGCTCTTCAGGACTTCCTGGATATGCGCTTCGGTCAGTTCGGGTGGTAGCGGTGCTTTTCCGGAGTTCATCGTTTGTGTTGTAGAGTTGTTGCTTCAGCGTACGTGTGTCGGGTGAGTCAGACAATAGGCCGAGCGTCCATGACTGTCAATCAGCCAAGGGAAAAGAAAAAAGGGGCTCTAGGCCCCTTGATTCCTGCATCCCGTTATTACTTCACGCGGTTCTTGTATTCCAGCGTGCGGGTGTCGATTTCGATCTTGTCACCGATTTCGCAGAACAGCGGCACCGGCAGTTCGAAGCCGGTGTTGATCTTGGCCGGTTTCATCACCTTGCCGGAGGTGTCGCCCTTGACGGCCGGCTCGGTGTAGGTGATTTCGCGCACGACGGAGTTCGGCAGTTCGACGGAGATCGGCTTGCCATTGTAGAACACCACTTCGCATTCCATGCCATCCTGCAGGAAGTTCAGGGCGTCTTCCATGGTTTCGGCTTCAACTTCGTACTGGTTGTAGTCGGCGTCCATGAACACGTACATCGGGTCGGCGAAGTAGGAGTAGGTCACTTCCTTCTTGTCCAGCACCACGACGTCGAACTTGTCGTCGGCACGGTAAACGGCTTCGCTGGGGGATTCGGTCAGCAGGTTCTTGTACTTCAGCTTGACGACGGAAGCGTTACGGCCGGACTTGCTGTATTCGGCCTTCAACACGACCATGGGGTCGTTGCCGACCATAAACACGTTACCAACGCGGAGTTCCTGAGCTGTTTTCATCTGATGTCCTACGGTATAGGGGGTAAAAAGCCGCGCATTATACCGGATTTTTGCAAAAAATCACTAGGTTAGAGGCGAGGTCGGGTTGCCCGGAGAGTACCTCCGACCAGCGTACGGCATGGGTGCGCAGATCGGTCAGCGCAGCCTGAAGTGCGGGCCAGTCGAGGACACCATGACGGTTCCAGCCGTGGTGGAATTTCCGCAGGACCGTCGCGGTTTCAGGGGCCATGTCGCGACAGTAACGGTCAAGGAAGGCGTCGAGTTTGACCAGATGGGCATTCTCTTCCTGCACGTAGATCTGCCAGATCATGGGCCGGGCGGCCCACTGGGCACGGACGAAGGAGTCCTCGCCGCGGACGAAGTTGCAGTCGCAGGCCCAGAGCAGCAAGTCGTAGTCTTCCTGTCTGAGGAACGGGATGGCCTGCAGGCGCAGGTTGCCGCGGATGAGCGTGTCGCCCGGGTCCAGCACTTTGCCGAAATGTGCGGATGCCCTCGTGAGTGGTTTGCCTTCCGGGATCAGGCAGCGCACCGGGAGGGAGGTTTTTTCCCAAGCAGATATCAGGTCGTCGATCGGGGCGTTGTCGTAGCAGAACAGCGACACCGTTGTTTCATCGGGACCGGGAGGCGCCAAGTTGAGTTGTTGCCACAATTGTTCAGGATTCTCCAGTAACCCGTCCCGCCTGGAGATCAGGCCTGATTCCCGCAACAGACCACCGGTTGCAGGGGTAAAGCCGGGAAAGAAGAAGTGCTTGGTCAGCGGGTATTGCGGATGGGGGGAGGGCAGAGCATGACAGCCCTCCACCCAGGCTTCCGCCGAGAGGTATTCGAGGTTGATCCACACCGGCCTGGAAGAGGATCCGGCCATGGCCGCAAGATACGATTCGGGTAATGCACAGCCGAAGGCTTCGATGACGACTTCTGCGGCTTCTGTCGGAGGGAAGGGGGTGCTCCATTGGCGGATGTCGACCCCGATATGCTGCTGGATTCCGGTCGTGGGGTCGGTGTCCGGGAAAATACGCTGCAGGCTGTGCAAATCGTCCACCCACAAACGGACCGTGAGGCCATGCTCTGCGGCCAGTTGTCGAGCCAGGCGCCAGCACACGCCGATGTCACCGTAGTTGTCGACGACCTGGCAGAAGATGTCCCATCGGACGGGAGACTTCATGCATGCGTTCCAGGAATAGGGTGCGCTATTGTCACACAGCCCTGATATTTGTTATAGATTGTGAGTTGAATAGATATCCCTGAAAGGAAGTTCCCATGAAATCATTCATGTTTGTGGCTTGTCTGGCATGGCTTGGAATGGCACTGCCCGTGCACGCGGCCGAAAGCGCGAAAACGACAACCCCGCAGTCTCAGAAGGGTACGTCCGATGCCGGCAAAAAGTCTGCCGGGGATGAAAAACGTGAGGCCAAGCCAGCGGAAAAGACGAAGGCGGGTTCCGGGAAGCCGAAGGAAAGTTCCGGAAGTTCGCTGAAGAACGGCTGGAACAGATTCACGCATGACGTGAAACAGGGGCGCAAGAAGCCAGCCTGTACCCCCGAGCAGAAAAGCCTCAAGCAGTGCTAGGTTCCTGGTAGGCAACCTCGAGCACTTCATATTCTTCTTCGCCGCCGGGCGTCACCACACGGACCGTGTCACCTGGCTGCTTGCCCATCATGGCGCGGGCCAAGGGTGATATCCAGCTGATGTAACCTTTGGAAGGATCCAGTTCGTCCTGACCGACGATACGGTAGGTGTGTTCCTCGTCCCGGGTGATCGAATAGAGTGTGACCCAGGCACCGAAAAAGACTTTTTCCAGCCCTTGCTGCTCCTTCGGGTCAACCACGACGGCGTTGTCCATGCGTTTCATCAGGAAACGCAGGCGCGAGTCAATCTGGCGCAAACGTCGCTTGCCGTAGATGTAGTCGGCATTTTCACTGCGGTCGCCGTTGCTGGCCGCCCAGGCAACGTCGCTGACCACCCTTGGACGTTCGGTACGGTAGAGCAGGTCGAATTCCGCCTTGAGGGTGGCGTAGCCTTCGGGGGTGATGTAGTTCTTCTGTTCGGCCATGATGGGTCCGGATGCGGGTGAGACGTGATTTTATCCCCGAATGTAACGATGCCCTAGAGGGGATTGACTCGATGCGCATTCGGCGTAGGATACCCATTCCGTTCGGTACGGTTATGGGGGCTGGCAATGGTAGGACAAGACCAGGTTTCGATACTTTCGCCTGACGATCGCCATCGCATCGATGCGGAACATGCCCGCCTCGAGCAGTTCATGCAGGACCTTCGCGATACCTGCGTCAATTTCCTGACCGGCACCGACTGCTTTGGTTGCACCCGGGCTCAGGTCGCGACCTGCCAGGGTCGGTTGACCTCCTTCTTTTATGACTTCCTCGACCTCATTTCTGAGCATTTCGAAAACGAGGAAGCCATCATGCGGCATGCGTTGCTGGACTCTGACGAAGACGAGTATTTCCGGCTGCACCAGGAAGCCCATGCGCGCCTGCTGCGCGAGGTGCGGGAGTTGATGCGTCAGGCCGCCGTGTTCAGCGCGCAAGGTAATCCCTCCGAGGCGATTCGCCGTCTGGAAAGCAAGATTTCAGAAATGTTCGGGCATCACGCGCACCATTTCGATGCCCCGTTCCTCGGTCCCCTCCATCCGCATTGATTGATCCTGGCCATTGACTCTGGTGTTCACCTGACATCGCGACCCGTGCGGGTACAATAGCCGCATGAAATCCTCCCTGATTCTCTGTTCCACCAGCCGTCTGGCGCGCAGCTTGCGCGTGTCTGAAGCACGTCGTCGCCGTGATGAAGGATTGTTGCGCTGGACACCCCTGCCGGCGATGGAGTTGTCGCTGTGGCTGGATACCGTCATCGGAGATGCTTTGCTTTGCGGGGACATTTCCTCTGCCACAGCGCCTTTGCTGGTACCAGATGCGTTCCAGGAGCGCATTCTGTGGGAGCGCGCGATCGAGGACAGCCTGAGCCATGAGGTGGCCGCCGCCTTGTTCGATCTGGGAGGCATGGCGGCTGCGGCCATGGAAGCCAACCGATTGCAAATTGCATGGCGCATCCGGCTGGCAGATGAGGAACTGAGCGAAGAGTCCCGCCAATTCCTCCGCTGGCGCGCAGCCTTCCGAAAACAGTGCGCAGAATCCGGATGGATGGAGCCGGCGCGTTACCTGGAGTGGCAGATCGATCAACTGGAAGCCGGAGCCGGGGTGTTGCCACAACAACTTTATCTCGCCGGCTTCGACCGCCTCAGCCCTCAGGAGGAACGCTTGTTTCATGTGCTTGCAGGGCGTACGGTCGAGATCGTCTCCTGGGGTACCGGAGGCGCGCAGCCTGGTCCCGGCAGTCGCGTGGAGTTGCCTGATCGCGAGGCGGAGTGCCGGGCAGCCGTGGCCTGGGCGCAACAGCAGTTGCAATCCAATCCCCGGGCGAGGATCGCAATTGTCGCCCCTGAACTCGGGGCTATCCGTTCCCGTCTTGCGGCATTGCTCGATGACGGGTTCCATCCGGTGGCAATTACAGCGAAAGCGGCTGAAGCGACACGTTGTTACGATTTCTCGCTGGGGGTGCCGTTGTCGACGCAGCCGCTGATCGCTTGTGCATTGACCCTGCTCCGAGCATTCAGGGCTCGTCGCCGGCTGGAACAGGGAACACTGAGCAGCCTGCTGTCCCAGCCCTACTGGTCCGCAGGCTTGCAGGAGGCAGACG
The DNA here is from genome assembly GCA_029782295.1 of Pseudomonadota bacterium. Lineage (GTDB taxonomy): Bacteria > Pseudomonadota > Gammaproteobacteria > Burkholderiales > Methylophilaceae > CAIJXJ01. Next base: position 440,488 of record JAKOVB010000089.1, on the reverse strand, counting down.
GCAAGGCCATTCTGGACGCTGCCATGCGCCGGGACCTGCCATCCGTGCTGAGCCTGGACCGCTGGGCCCGCTACGTGCGCAAAATGGCTGATCGGGGTGTGGCTGTTCCGTTATTGGCCGACCATCTTGAAGCTGCGTTGCAACTGGCCCCGCGATCCAATGCACGCCAACTCCCTTCGGCCTGGGCCGCTTCGTTCCGCATGCTCCTGGGCGCTCTTGGCTGGCCGGGCGCGCGAGGCGTTTCCAGCCATGAGTATCAGGCCCGCCAGGCCTTTTATGAGCTTCTGGATGGACTTTCGCGCATGGATAAAGTACTGGGCGAGATTGACATCGGTGCAGCCATGCTGCGGCTGCAACAGGCTTGTGCCGAACAGATCTTCCAGCCTCGCAGCGAGGGCGATCCTAACATTGTCGTGATGGGCATGCTCGAGGCGACCGGGGAACCGCTGGATGCTATCTGGGTGATGGGCATGAACGACCACCTGTGGCCGCCGCCTGCGCGTCCCAATCCGTTGTTGCCGGCGTCGGCGCAGCGCGCGGCACGTGCCCCGAATGCCGATGCCTCGGTGCAGGCGGAATTCGCGCGGGCCATTCATTCCCGGCTCCTGCGCAGTGCGTCCAACCTTGTGTTCAGTCATGCTCACGCCGAGGGCGACCGTGAATTGCGCCTGAGCCCGCTGATTGCATCTCTGCCGTTGCTGGGAGAGGTGCCGCTGCAACAGACCCTGGCGGAAACCCTCGCTGCGTCACACGATCAGACGCTGGAATTCATCGATGATCACCGTGCACCGGCAGTCTCCGAAGGGGAACGTGTGGCAGGGGGTGCCAGCTTGCTCAGGGCCCAGGCGGTCTGTCCGGCCTGGGCCTATTTCCAGTACCGGCTGGGTGGTCGCAAATTGGAAACCCCGATCGATGGGCTGGATGCCGCAGGGAGGGGGAGCCTTCTGCACATGGCCCTCGAGCTTTTCTGGCGCGGCCGGAGCCTGCCCTGGCTGCAGTCCCTGTCCGAGACCGAGCAGGCTGAAGCCGTGCGGGGCGCGATAGCCCGGGCCATGGCGCGCTTCGATGCCGATCGTGAGGAGCCTTTGCCCGCAGGTTTTTCTGCATTGGAAGCCGCACGCCTGCAGCGGGTGCTGACAGCCTGGCTGGAATATGAAAAATCCCGTACTGAGAGTTTTGAGGTTCAGGATTGTGAGCGTGAGGTAAAGCTGGAGATCGAGGGAATCTCGGTGCGGCTGGTCATTGACCGGGTCGATGTCTTGGCCGATGGCGGCGTGATCCTGCTCGATTACAAGACCGGGTCCAACCTGGACCACAAGAACTGGGCGCAGGAACGGATGACTGAACCCCAATTGCCAATCTACGCTTCACTGGCGCTGGCCGGGGAGCAGGTCGTGGGAGTCGCCTTTGCCCGGGTGCGGAGGGACGAAGGGCGTTTTATCGGGATTTCCCGGGATGCGGCGTTGCTGCCGGACGTGAGCGGATTGCAGGAAGACAAGGCGCGCAAGGATTTTCCAGAACAGCGCTTCCCGACGTGGGATGCGCTCGTCGCTCACTGGAAGTCCAGCGTGGAGGCGATTGCGCGCGAGGTGCGTCAGGGAGAAGCCGCTGTCAGGTTCAGCGAAGAGAAGGATCTCGAGTATTGTGACGTGAAGCCGCTGTTGCGGTTGCCGGAGCGTAAGCTGCTGTTCGAACGCAACGGTGACTGATCATGCGGGACCGCATCGAGAATTCTCCCGAATCCGCACGCAGGGCAACCCTGCTGACATCCTGGCAGCGTGAACAGCTGCAGGCGCTGTCACGGCCCGACACCTTGCGCTGGCTGGTGCTGGCTGGGCGTGACTGGGGCATCATCGTGCTCATGCTGGTGCTGGTCGGAATCAGTAGGCATCCCCTGGTGGTGGTGTTTGCGGCTCTGGTGATCGGTAGCCGCCAGCACGCACTGGCCATCCTGGGCCACGACGGCGCGCACGGGACGGCCAGCGGCTATCGACGACTCAATGATCTGCTCACCGGAATGTTCTGCTTCTGGCCGATGGGAATCGCGCTGGGGGGCTACCGTCGTTTTCATTTTGCGCACCATCTCGCGGTCGGCTCCGACCGGGATCCGGAGTTGCAGCATAAGTGTACGCTACAGGAATGGGGGTTACCTTTGCAGCCTGTGCGCCAGTGTGTGCATCTGGCGCTGGATCTGGCTGGTGGCGGGCTGCCTCACTTTGCCATGATCGCTTATCTGATGCGGCCGATCAGCTTTCGTGATGCCATGGGGCCGCTGTCGTTCTGGGTCGTTATGCTGACGGCCCTTTGGTCGGCGGGCATGCTTTGGGTGGTGCATTTGTGGTGGGGGAGTGCGTTGACCGGGATGTGGCTGGCGTTCCGGCTGAGGATCTGGACCGAACATGTCGGGACCCATGCCAGCCATCGACTCAGCGCGCGCTGGTGGCAGCGAGCCTGGTTCCTGCCGAATCATACCTACATGCATTGGGAACATCATCTGTGGCCGCGTATCCCGGTATGGCACTTGCCTGCGGCGCGTCGATTGTTCGCGGATCCACCTGTCATGACCCTCGGGGAACTGTACCGGTTTTACCGGAGCGCCCTGCCTCTGGCCTCGGGTGCGCTATATGCCGAACCCGAACAGAAAACGGCCAAAGCCTGATTAAAGCGGTCTCCGCCTCAGATGCCAACGGCTTGCCGTACGCCTGAGCATGGTCAGGGTGTGCTGCGGAAGGTAGGCCAGGACCACCAGCAAGCCGCTGAGGGCCGCCAGCAATCCGTCGATGCGGAGCGGCGCGGTATCATGGCGTGCGGGTTTCTGGCGGTGCATGGCCGCCAGGACCTGCTGGCGGTTGTCCCCGCGAACGTAGAGGCCATGGATCTCCTTGGCCAGTCCCTGCAGGTACGGTTCGTCCAGCGTGGACAGGAAGCGTTCATAATCGGCAGTGGCGACAGCATTGTCGCGCTGGCCGCGGGTTTCTTCGGAGACCTGGGCGATGCCGGGTTCCAGTTGGTAGGTGTTATTGGACCAGTAGCCGATGACCTTGTTGTTTTCATCCATCTTGGGGATAGGGGTGGGCTGGTTGCCGCCGATGCCGACCAGCAGCCAGCCTTTCCCGCCTTGCCAGTTGCTGAGGTCCGCCTTGTTGAAGGCATGCAGACGCGGCGCTTCCTCCCCGTCCGTGAAAAACACGACTTGTGCCGGTTCCGGCAAGGCTTTGAGCGCAGCAGAAGCAGAGAGCAGGCCGAAGCCGAGTCGGCTGTTGCCGTGCCAGGCTTCGCGCCATTCCAACCGTTCTACCGTGCCATGGATGGCGTCGAAACTGCTGCAGACCTCGATTGGGTGGAATAGCGTGGAAACCACGACCCCGGCGAACAGGGCGACCCCGACGCGTGTACCGCACGGCATGGAGGCGATGCTGTCATGGATGAGGTGTCGCGTGTAGTCGATGCGGCTGGTCTTGTGTCCGTCGATCACCATGTCTTCCGCATTCATGCTCTGCGTGATGTCGACCACGAGCAGGTAGGTATAGATATCGCGCTTGAGCGGGATGGTCGGGTGGAACAGCGCGAGCAGAATCAGCAGGAAAGCCGCAGCCAGCATGGAAAGCTCGCGGCTGCGGAAAATCAGGTTGAACAGGTTGCGCATCAGGGAAGCTAAGCTTGTAACGATGCCCTGATTTAACCATATTTCTGGCGGGTGTGTACTCAGCGGTGGGCAGCGGCCTTGCGGAGATGCAACAGGCGTCGCAGCAGTTGCAACGGATGATGCCCCAGGTAGGCGATCAGCAACAGCAGGCCGGCCAGGCCGGCCAGGTAGCGGTTGATCTCTACCGGTGCGTTATCGTGACGCGCCGGCTTGAGCTTGGCCATGGCGGATTGCACACGGGAAAAATTGTCGCCACGCACATAGCTGCTGCCGATCTCGGCGGTGTATTTCTTCAGGTAATCCTCGTCCAGCTTGGAGTACTGGCGATCGTTGTCGGATGCTGCCACTTCGTCGTTGCGGGCACCGATGTTTTCCTGGGAAATCTGGGCGATGCCAGGCTGCATGCGCATGCTCTCTGCCGACCAGTAACCCAGTACCTTGTTGTTCTCGTCCAGTTTGGGGATCGGTGAGCCCTTGTCATCGCCGATGCCGACCACCAGCCAGCCTTTTCCTCCCTGGAAGCCTGCCAGGTCCAGGGTGTTGAAGGCATGCAGGCGTGGGGCTTCCTCGCCGTCCGTGTAGAAAATGACCTGGGCCGGTTCGCGGGCCGTCCGCACCAGGTGTGCGATGGCCTGAGCGCCCTGGCGCAAGCGACTGTTGCCAGACCACGCCTGGCGCCATTCCAGGTGGGAGATGGTGTCCTGCAGCACGTCGTAGTTCTGGCAGACTTCCACCGGACTGTAGAGCAGGGCGGCGCTGGCGCCGGCGAACAGGGCAATGCTGACGCGCGTACCACATGGCATGTTGGCGACGGTGTCGCGCAGCAGGCGACGTGTGTAGGCAATGCGACTGGCCGGCTTGCCGTCGACCTTCATGTCCTCGACGTTCATGCTCTGGGTGATGTCCACGACCAGCATGTAGCTGTAAATGTCGCGCGGCATGGTGACGGTCGGCCGGAACAGCGCGACCAGCAACAGCAAGGTCGCGCTGGCCAGCAACGCGAAATCCCGATGGTGCTTCAGGTAGTCGATAAACTGCCGCAGCTTAATCATGGCAGGCCGACCGGAATGTTGCCCATGATCAGGCCGGGGGAGTCGGATTCACCGACGCCCGGCGAAGGCTCGGCTGGTAGCATCATCAGTACGCGGTCAAGGTTGTGGCGTGCGTCCCAGTGCGTGTTGTTCAGCTTCAGCGAGGCGATGTAGGCGGTCTTGGCCTGGGTCAGCAGGTAGACGGCTTCGTCGCGTACCGTCATGTCCTGGCCGTTGATCAGCAGGCCACGCAGAAAGAAGATGTTGCCGAGGTTGTACTGCACTGCGGATTTCTGGTCCGGTGTACTGTTTTCAAGCAATTGCAGGAACAGCAGTGTCGCATCCTGGTAACGCCCGCCTTTGGCCAGCCAGTAGGCAGTTGAGAACTTGGCCTCGAACGACTGGGTGTCGGTAGTCGGGGTCTTGCCCGACTGGATGGCCTGGTTGAACCGGTCGATCTGGTGCATGCGGTAGGTTTCCCAAGCCGCGCCGACGGCCGAAGCTGTAGCGGCCACGAGCAGGACCGCGGTCAGTTTTTTTGCGCTCAGCGCCATGTTCTCACCTCGATTAATTTGATGCCAAGGAGCAGGCCGATCATCAGGGCCGCCAGTGCGAAACAGTGGGTCGTGAAGTCACGTCCGGGAATCTGTTCTATATAGCGGATGGGCTTCTTTTCCTTGCGGTTGATGTCCTCAATGGCCATTGCCAGCGATTGCGGGTCTTCGGCTTCGTAAGGATGGTACTCGGTACGCAGGGTCTGGAAGTACTGGTGCAGTTCGATTTCCGGCGGCAACGGCTCATCTTCCTTGGGCTTGAAGTCCTTGTCGAAGATGCTCAGCCCGCCCGGCTGGCGCAGTACGATCCAGTACACGGTGATGTGCATGCGGTCCAGCCAGTCGCGGATCTTCTGCTGTGCGTCGGCACCCATGCGGCCGGCACCATCAGAGAGCAGGATCAGCGCGCGCGATCCGGAGTCGGGTGTGCGGTCGTACATGGACAGGGCGCTGGTCAGGCCACTGCCGATGTTGGTCTGGAACAGGCCGGGACCGCCAGCCGCGTCGATCGCGGCGAGGATGGCTTCTCGGCTCTGGGTCAGCGGCATGACGTACATGGCCGAGTTACTGAAGGTCACCATGCCGAACATGTCGTTCTTGCGCTGGTTCACGAAGTCGGTGATCAGCCGGCGTGCGGCAGCCGACTTGGTTTCCCCTGCTCGGCCGCTGACGGTGGAGCCAGAGAACGGATCGTCCATGCTGGCGCTGCGGTCGATGGTCAGGACGATTTGTGCACCTTCACCAATCCGTTCCACTTGCTGCGCAGGTGTGTGCGGACCGGCCATGCCGAGCAGGATGAACAGCAAGGCAAGTACGGCGAGGATTTTCAGCAGCAGGCCGATCAGGTCCGAGAGGCGGTCGCGCGGCAGCAGGTCGACCCAGGAATAGGTCCGGCTGTGTGTGCGTTCCAGCAGCAGCGGCAGCAGTGCCAGCGGCAGCAGGAAGAGGATCCAGTAGGTATTGAATAACATGGATCGGACGCCTACTTCAGGCCACGTTCGCAGTCGCGGCAGCGGCGCGTGAACTGGCGCAGCCAGGTCATGACGTCGCCCTCGATGCCATGCGGGGCACCCGGTTCGAAGAATACGGTGCGGGACAGCTTGAAAAAGCGTTCGATGTCACCCGCGACAGGCTCGAAACCGGGCTTGCGCAGCAGGAAGGAGGTGGCCTCGAATACCCCGTGGCCAGCCGTGGCATTGAATGCCTGGTGAACGCGTGAAACTGCCGCGCGGATGCCTTCGTCGTCGTTCCCCAGCTTGCGCAGATCACGGCAGGTTTGGGCAAAGGGACGTCCCATGCGCGGCAGCCAGTTGCTGGTGCCGAGGATGTAGATCAGCCCCAGCACGGAAATGGCCAGCACGCCCAAGAGGGCGTTACGGATGTCTTCGTGCTTGCTGCGATCCAGCAAAAGCGGCCCGCGGAAGGTGCTCATGTCTTTTTCAATGACCACAGAACCATACACGGCCAGCGGGGAGATGCGGAAGTTCCAGCTCGGCACGCGGACTTCGAAATTCTCGCCTTTGCCGCCGAACTTGATGAACTCGGGCGGCAGCGCGGCTGGACGGGCGACGATCTTGTTGGTGAATACCTGGTAGCTGAGATGCAGCGTATAGGTCGTGGTGTTGACCCCGGCGCTTTTCTCCACGGTAACTTCACGGACTTCGATGCCCTGGTCACGGTTCTGGCGTTTTTTCTGGTTGCCGGCGATCGGCAGGGATGTCGGCAGTAGTTCGTAGGGGTGCTTGACCTCGATGATCACGGTACGGGAGAGGATGTCGCCGACCGTATAACCAACGTCACGGGGCGGCTCGACGGTTTTGAGCGACACCGCGCGCGGGTCGAGCACGGCAAGGTCCTCGACGGCGGCGCCCGTCAGCAAGAGGAGGGTAATAGCGGCAAACAGGATCTTTTTCATTATGCGGCCACAAACTGGTAAAAGTATTCGGTCAGGTCATCGGGCTCGAAGCCTTCCTCGATGAAGAGGGGGGGCATGTCGAAGCTCATGAACAGTTTCTCCAGCGCAGCGCGTCTATCCTCGAATGCTTGCAGGATGCGTTCGCGGTACTGCTTGCGCAGGAACAGGGTGCGGCGGGCGCCGGTTTCGCAGTCGGTCACGCTGGCGACGCCGAATTCCGGCAGGCTGCGGTACTCGGCAGCGTCCCACAGGATCAGCGGCACGACGTGATGGCGCATCAGCGAACTCAGCGATTGCTCCAGTTCCGCCAGGGGCATATGGAAATCGGAGATCAGCAGCACCAGGGCGCGTTCACGTGGCAGGAAACGATTGATGTCCTGCAGGCCACGTGCACCGACGTGCGCGGGACGATATTCGGCGAGCCGTTTTGCTAGCTCGAATGCGCCATGCACCTTGGTACTGGAGGTGAACATGAAATCCTCCCGTACATGGTTGTCGAAGCCGATGAAACCGAAAGGATCATTGACGCGGAAGGCGGAATAGGCGGCAGAGGCCGTGATCTCGGAAGCGATCTCGAGCTTGCGCATCTGGCCGGCGAAGCCCATCGAACCAGACAGGTCGCATGCGACGGTGACCGGAACCGAACTCTTCTGATTGAAAATCCTGACCCAGACCTGCTCTGACGGGTCGCGGATGGTCTGGCGCAGGTCGATGCGGCGCGGGTCCGGGTAGGCGATCAGCGGCGCATGGCCGATGAACTCCATGCCGAGGCCGCGCTGCGAGCTGGCATGTCGCCCCGGATGCCGGCCGCGCGAACGCCAGCCGATCTGGTAGCTGAACTCCTTGATCTGCTCGGGAATCATCAGGGTGCGGAAATGGTGTTGACGATGCCGGAGAGCAGCTCGCGGGCGATTTCCGTGCGGCGCATTTCGTAAACCGGGCTGAACACCAGACGGTGGGCGACGGTTTCGTGGAATACCGCATGGATGTCGGTCGGCAGCACGGCATCGCGGCCGTTCAGCCATGCGTTGACGCGTGCGGCACGCAGCATCATGGACATGCCGCGAGGGCTGGCGCCGGCCAGCACCAGGCGATTGATGTCGACGCCCTCGATCCTGACGCCGTATTTCGACGGATCCTTGGTCGCGAGCCAGAGCTCCAGCGCATATTTGCGCAGAGTCGGGCTGGCCTGCACATGATCCTGCAGCGCCACGGCGATCGTGTTCAGCTTGTCGAAGTGGAGCACGTCCTGCTCGACATTTTCCACCAGCCGGTCAGCGTTGTGGTAGCGCGTGTCGAAAATCAGGTTTTCCATGATTTCCACGTCATTCGGCACGGCGATGGGGATTTCCATCATGAAGCGGTCTCGTGCGGCGGACGGGATTTCGAAGGTCTCTTCCTTTTCCACCTGGTTCCGGTCCGCAAAGACGAGCATGTGCGGGAAGTGATGTTCCTTGTTGAAGGCGGACAGGGTGCGCTCGGCCATGACGCGCAGCAGCAGCGAGTGCACCTGGGGACGGGCGCGGTTGATTTCATTGAAGAAGAACACTGCCAGGTTTTCACCTTCGCGCAGCAGCGGGCCGGCATCGACGTGCGGGCGTCCGTCTTCACCGAGGTAGGTGTGATAGACCAGGTCGTTCGGCATCAGGTCGATGGTGCCTTCGACGCGCTCGTAGCCGCCACCGATGCCGCGGGTGAATGCACGAAGCAGGGTGGTCTTGCCGACGCCGACATCCCCCTCCAGCAGCACGTGTCCGCGCGCGAAAATGGCCGTGGTGATCAGGCGTACCGGAGTGGCCTGTCCGACGACCACCTTGTTGATTTCGGATTCAAGTTTCAGCGCCTGATTGCGCCACTCGGAAAGTTGGGTGTCGGTGCTTGCCATCTTCAGTTTATCCCTTGGTTGATGTTGTCGAGGCGGCTGATCGGTGCCGCTATGGCTTTCCGATTGATTCTATCACCGCCTTGCCTGGGTGCTTGTGCTGCGTTGAGAGGAAGTATGCCACAGAGGCATACTAACTAGTAAGTACTTTTATTTTGCGTTGTCGATCAGGATTCTGGCCAGTTCTTTGGCGTGCTGGACGGCGCCGGACTGGCGCTGCATGTTCTCGGTAATGGCGGCACCCTCGATCACCATGGACAGCTGCAGTGCCAGCGTTTCGGCGCTTTTGATGCCCGCTTCGGCAGCCAGCCCAGCCAGGCTGTTGCGCAGGGTCTGGGCAAATTCAACGGATGTCTGGTGGACCGGGTTCTCCATCTGCGGGAATTCGACCGATGCCTTCACGAAGGCAAACCCCTTGAATTCAGGGTCCTCGATCCAGTCCATCACGGCATTGACCAGTCCCATGATCTTTTCACGTGGCGCTTCGTGACCCGTGGTGCGGGCGGAAAGTTTCTGCCACAACTTTTCGTCATACTGGCGCAGGTATTCCAGGATCAACTGTTCCTTGGATTTGAAATACTTGTACAGGGTGACCTTGGCGATGCCGGCTTCCGCCACGATGGTATCGACGCTGGTGGCGTTGATCCCGCGCGTGGAGAAAAGGTCGGACGCGACGCCGAGGATGTGTTCGCGCATTTGGGTGGCCATGTTGAGGGTTATCCTTTGGTCCAGGAGGCGGTGGTGTGCCCGTTTTTGGGAGCGTAATAACAGTCGGCAGATTGTGTCTTGCGGAACCAGGCCATCAGCGCGCGGAGGTTCTCCCGGTCGGCGACAGGGTCATCCGGCGTGCGGAAGTTGATGGCGTTGGTATAGGCCGTCATCTGGCCGGGCGGCAGCATCAGGAGCTGGGGCGACTGGCATACGCCACGTGTGAATTGTTCATGCAGGTTGAGCACGGCTTCCATGTCGGATGGACTTACGCCCGTCGGAAGCAGGATGGCTTTGCTGGAAGCGATGATGACAGTATTGCCGGTTGCCTGTTGAGGTGCTGGCGTCAGCAGGTGCCAGCTCAGCAAGCCGGCCATGACGCTGGCTGCGATCCCGCCTACGGATAACAGTGCCATGCGACGGCGGCGTACCTGGGGGCGTGATTGTTCGATCACAGCCCTGGCGGCGTTAGCGGCTTCAGTCATCGCATGCAGTTCCGGATTGCGGAGTTCTTCGGCGATCGCGCCCTGCAAGAGGATGAGGAGGTGATTGGCCAGCACATCCGGCTTTTCCGCACCCGCGGACTTTGCCAGGCTCGCGATGAACTGACGCAATTGCAGCAGGTTGTGCATGCCGTAACCATGGCTGGCGAAGCTCTGGGTCAGGGCATCACGAATGCCGGGGGCGGCAATCCAGTTCTGGGTAACCTTGAACACGGCCAGCAGGCGGTCGACAGGCTTGCTGGAAGCCTCTTCGACCATGCGGAAGAACCACGGGCTTTCGAGCGGATTCATAGCTCATCTCTCATAAACATACTAGTTAGTACATTATTCATGAAATCGACTTCCATGCAAGTTTTTTTTTATACAGGACATGGCTATCTTCATGACATAAAAGCGTTTTCCGAAAAATACAAATAACCAAATGTTCAATAATGCGTATAATCGGTGACGTATCAAGTCATTTGCCGATGCTGGAGGAAAGCATGGAACCCCTGGATGAAGGCGGGCGTGCAGCCCGGGAAAAATTAATCCTGGAAGAACTGGATCGTCTGGTCAGGATGCATGGCGGACAGGTCACGATGGACCCGGAGGCGCTGGGAAGGGAGGCACCTCAGTTTACGGCGTTGCTCACGGAATCGCTTGGTGTTGTCAATGACGCTTCAGTGCTGGATGCCCCGGTCGGCTTGCCTGACAGGGTCGAGTTGAGAAACGGAAAAGGGTTGATGCAGATGCAAATCAAACCGTTCCTCGATGAATCGAAGTTGCTGCTCGATCCCCAGCGTGTGCGTACGGTTGGCTTGTCCGCATTTCAAGGTGAAATCGAGCATGAGCTCGGACACCTGGTTCAGCATCGCAGCCATCCGGTCCTCAACGTGCTTGGGACGATGCAATCCATGCTGCCTGGCAGCCAGGCGAACAAGCCATTCGAACTGGAAGCGGATCGTTACGCAGAAACGGTAGCCATGCTGGAAAACCTGTTGCAGGAGGCCGCTAGACGCCCGAACGCTTTTCATGAGATGCACACCGTGTCGTTCACCCATCCCAGTGAACGTCAGCGCGTTGGCGCTTTGCTGGAGGAAATGTATGGCAATGCTGCATTCGGCATGAACGGTCGATTCTCAGGGGACGGGCAGAATGGGTATCAATTCATGCCGAATCGGGATGCAGATGGATTTCCGGTCGATGAGGCGGGGCGAATCATTGCCAACTGGGACAGGGAGATTCAGCCAGCGATCGAGAAACAACGGAACCATGACCTCGAACGGCTGGATTTCTGGCTGACCACGGCAGGCGAAGGGTTGAGCCAGGCGCGTATCCGGGACTTCCTCGGGCATGTGGCGGAAACGGCGCGCCAGATGAAATTGCAATATCCTCCCGAATTCGGTGGCATGGGGCCTTCAACCCGGGATTCCGGGTCGAGTGGTCAGTCTTCCGCGCCCGGCCTGACGCCGGGCCAGCAGGCCACGCTGGCGCTGGTCGAGCAGTTGGATCATGCGAACCCGGGGCTGAAGAAAGTCTTGATGGAACGTTTCGCGACGCATTCGGCTATTCCTGAAGTGGGGGTGGTCACGCAGACCGGTGAAGAAAATCATCGGCCGGAGTCGCTACCGCTGTCGCGTTAAATGATCAGGGCTGCTGCGACGTGGCGGCCTTCCGCCATCAGGATGTTGTAGGTGCGGCAGGCGGCAGCCGTGGTCATGCATTCAACCCCGATACCGGCTTCGGTCAGGGATCGGCTTAGTCGCGGGTGCAGGAAACGGTGGCATTCGCCGGTTCCCAGCAATACGACTTCCGGGGCCAGGGCCAGCAGCCTTTCCAGATGGACCGGTTCGAGTTGATCGAAACCGGTGGCATCCCAGTCTGGGACCAGCAGGTTGGGCAGCACGATGAGGCTGCGTTCGTGACGGGCTTCATTGACTTCGACCCAGCCCGTGCCGTAGCCGGTGATGAGCTGGTTGCCTGCGGATTGGGTGAGGTGGAGCTTCATGATGTAAGGACGGGTAGTTTCGAGTAAAATAGCACACTTTTATTTTGCCCTAGGTCCGACTGTGCAACCCATCCTCAAATCCTCCAAGCTCAACAACGTCTGCTACGACATCCGTGGCCCGGTGTTGGCACGAGCGCGCGAGATGGAGGACGAAGGCCACCGCATCATCAAATTGAACATCGGCAATCCGGCGCCGTTCGGTTTCGAAGCCCCCGAGGAAATCGTGCAGGACGTGATCCGCAACCTGCCGGATGCTTCCGGCTACAGCGACTCCAAGGGCCTGTTCGCCGCGCGCCGTGCCATCGTGCATTACACCCAGCAGAAGAAGATCGCCGGGGTGACTACCGACGACGTGATCGTCGGCAACGGCGTGTCCGAGCTGATCGTGATGGCGATGAACGCCTTGCTGAACAACGGCGACGAGATCCTGGTGCCGGCACCGGATTATCCGCTGTGGACGGCGGCCGTCAGCCTGTCCGGCGGGACGCCGCGCCACTACCTGTGCGACGAGCAATCCGACTGGATGCCGGACCTCAAGGACATCGAATCCAAGATCACGCCGACCACGCGTGGCATCGTCATCATCAACCCGAACAACCCGACCGGTGCACTGTACCCGGAAGAGGTGCTGCTGGGCATCATCGACATTGCCCGCAAGCACGACCTGATCGTGTTTGCCGACGAGATTTACGACAAGGTGCTGTACGACGGCAACGAGCATACCTCCATCGCCTCGCTGGCGGATGACGTGCTGTTCGTCACCTTTAACGGGCTTTCCAAGAATTACCGTTCCTGCGGCTATCGTGCCGGCTGGCTGGTGGTGTCCGGCGAGAAGAAACATGCGAAGGATTACATCGAAGGCCTCAATATGCTGGCCTCGATGCGCCTGTGCGCCAACGTGCCGGGTCAGTTCGCCATCCAGACCGCGCTGGGCGGTTACCAGAGTATCGTTGATCTGGTGGCGCCCACCGGCCGTCTGTGCCGTCAGCGCGACCTGGCCTGGAAACTGCTGACCGACATCCCGGGTGTCACCTGCTCCAAGCCCAAGGGCGCCATGTATCTGTTCCCGAAGCTGGATCCCAAGATTTATCCGATCAGCGACGACAAGCAGTTCATTCTGGAACTGCTGGAGCAGGAGCGCGTGCTGCTGGTGCAGGGCACCGGCTTCAACTGGCCGACGCCGGATCACTTCCGCGTCGTGTTCCTGCCGAATGCCGATGACCTGACCGAGGCGATCGGCCGTATTGCACGATTCCTTGAGCAGTATCGCAAGAAGCATGGATCCTGAAATGCAGATCGTCGAAGTATCATTCCAGGGCAATCAGGAGGTGGGGAAGGAGTGGCTGTCCCGCGCCGAATCTGTGCATCGCCAGTTACGCCCTCATCTCCCTGCTGATTATTCGGCCAAGATGCAGCGTGTGCTCAAAGAGGCGCGCATGGCGCTGGCGGTTGAAGCTGACAAGGTGCTGGGGCTGGCGGTTTATCGCTGGCATGAAAATACCTATGACGGATTGAAATTCTATATAGACGATCTGGTGACCGATGAGGTGCATCGTTCGTCCGGTATTGGTCACGCTCTGGTGACTCATCTTGAATCGGTTGCCAGAAAACTGGGGGCAAGCGGTTTAGTGCTGGATTCAGGCGCGCAGCGTGCGCAGGCACACAAGTTTTACTTCCGGGAAGGGTTTGTGATTCCCGCTTTTAATTTCAAGAAGTCGTTCTTATGAAACCAATCAATGTAGGCCTGCTGGGCATTGGGACCGTCGGTGGCGGTACCTGGACTGTACTCACCCGTAATCAGGAAGAAATCACCCGCCGCGCGGGGCGTCCGATCCAGATCGTCAAGGTGGCGGATCGCAACCTCGAACTCGCCCGGACAGTGACCGGCGGCAAGGTCGAGGTCACGGATGACGCGTTTGCCGTCGTCAATGACCCCAACATCGACATCGTGGTCGAATTGATCGGCGGCTACACCGTGGCCAAGGATCTGGTGCTGAAGGCGATCGAGAACGGCAAGCATGTCGTCACCGCCAACAAGGCGCTGCTGGCCGTGTATGGCAACGAGATTTTCGCGGCGGCCCAGAAGAAGGGCGTGATGGTTGCCTTCGAAGCAGCCGTGGCCGGGGGCATCCCCATCATCAAGGCCGTGCGTGAAGGCCTGACCGCCAACCGCATCGAATGGATCGCCGGCATCATCAACGGCACCACCAATTTCATCCTGACCGAGATGCGCGAGAAAGGCCTGGACTTCGACGTGGTGCTGAAGGAAGCGCAGCGTCTGGGGTACGCCGAAGCGGATCCGACGTTCGACGTCGAGGGCATCGACGCCGCACACAAGCTGATGATTCTGGCTGCGATTGGCTTCGGCATCCCGATGCAGTTCGACAAGGCCTACACCGAAGGCATTACCAAGCTGACGGGAGACGATATTCGCTATGCCGAGCAACTGGGCTACCGCGTCAAGCTGCTGGGCATCACCAAGCGTACCGACGCTGGCATCGAGCTGCGCGTACATCCGACCCTGATCCCGGAAAAGCGCCTGATCGCCAATGTCAACGGTGCCATGAACGCCGTGCTGGTGAAGGGTGACGCCGTGGGGCCGACCCTGTATTACGGCAAGGGCGCCGGCGCAGAGCCGACGGCATCCGCCGTAGTGGCTGATCTGGTCGATGTAACCCGCATGGCGACCGCCGACCCGCACCAGCGCGTACCGCACCTGGCTTTCCAGCCGGACCAGTTGTCCGACCTGCCCATCCTGCCGATGGACGAAGTGCGCACCGCGTACTACCTGCGCTTGCGCGCGAAGGATCAGCCGGGCGTGCTGGCCGATATCACTCGTATCCTGGGCGACCTGTCCATCTCCATCGACGCCTTCCTGCAGAAGGAGCCGGCAGAAGGCGAGCAGGAAGTCGACATCATCATGCTTACCCACATTACCGTGGAAAAGAACATCAATCAGGCGATTGCCAAGATCGAAGCGCTGCCGGCCATTTCCGGCAGCATTACCCGCATCCGCCTGGAAGAACTGAACGGCTAAACGACCATGAAATACATCAGCACACGCGGCAATTCGCCGTCACAGACTTTCAGCGAAATCCTGCTCGGCGGCCTGGCGCCGGATGGCGGCCTGTACCTGCCGGAAAGCTATCCCCAGTTCTCAGCGACCGATCTGGCAGCCATGCGCGCCATGAACTATCGCGAACTGGCGTTCACCATCCTGTCGCGCTTTGCCGATGACATTCCGGCGGCCGATTTGCGTGACATCGTCAACCGCACCTACACGGCAGAGGTGTATTGCCATACCCGCGAAGGCCAGAACGCCGACGACATCACGCCGACGGTGAAACTGGAAGACGGGCTGTTCCTGCTGTCGCTGTCCAACGGCCCGACGCTGGCGTTCAAGGACATGGCGATGCAGTTGCTCGGCAACCTGTTCGAGTACGTGCTCGCCAAGACCGGGCGCGAGATCAACATCCTGGGCGCGACTTCGGGCGATACCGGTTCCGCGGCCGAATACGCGATGCGCGGCAAGAAGGGCATCAAGGTGTTCATGCTGTCGCCGCACCAGAAGATGAGCCGCTTCCAGACGGCACAGATGTTCAGCCTGCAGGACCCCAACATTTTCAATATCGCCGTGAAGGGCGTGTTCGACGACGCGCAGGACATCGTCAAGGCCGTGTCCAACGACCATGCCTTCAAGGCGCAATACAAGATCGGTGCCGTGAACTCCATCAACTGGGGGCGTATCGCCGCGCAAGTGGTTTACTACTTCAAGGGCTACTTTGCCGTCACCCGCAGCAACGACGAAAAGGTCAGCTTCACCGTGCCTTCCGGCAACTTCGGCAACGTCTGCGCCGGCCACATTGCCCGCATGATGGGCCTGCCGGTGAGCAAGCTGGTAGTCGCCACCAACGAAAACGACGTGCTCGACGAATTCTTCCGCACCGGCGTTTATCGCCCGCGCGGTTCCGCCCAGACTTACCACACCAGCAGCCCTTCCATGGATATCAGCAAGGCGTCCAACTTCGAGCGTTTTGTGTTCGATCTGGTCGGCCGTGACAGCGCGAAAATGCGCGAACTGTGGGGCAAGGTCGACAGCGGTGGGGCGTTCGACCTGAACGAAGGCGGGTACTTTGCCAAGGTGGGCGATTATGGCTTCGTCTCCGGCGCCAGCAACCACGCCTACCGTATGCAGACCATCCGCGACACGCACGCGAAGTACGGCGTGACCATTGATACCCATACGGCCGATGGCCTGAAAGTGGCGCTGGAGCACCGTGAGGCCAGCGTACCCATGGTGGTGTTGGAAACCGCGCTGCCGGCCAAGTTCGAGGATGCCATTCAGGAGGCCCTGGGCCGTGCACCGGAGCGTCCGGCTGATCTGGCCGGGCTGGAAAACCTGCCGCAGCGCTTCGAAGTGATGGACGTCGATATGGACGCGATCAAGCAGTTCGTCGCGGCACATTCCTAAAACAGCGATTCTGCAGGGAGCGACATGAAACAGTATCTCGACCTGATGCGCCATGTCACCGAGCATGGCCACAAAAAGGAAGACCGCACGGGCACCGGCACCTATTCGGTGTTCGGCTACCAGATGCGATTCAACCTGGAAGAAGGGTTCCCGCTGCTGACGACCAAGAAGGTCCACCTCAAGTCCATCATCCATGAGCTCCTGTGGTTCCTGCAGGGCAGCACCAACATCCAGTACCTCAAGGACAACGGCGTCAGCATCTGGGACGAGTGGGCCGACGAAAACGGCAATCTGGGGCCGGTCTATGGCTACCAGTGGCGTAACTGGCCCAAGCCGGACGGTACACACATCGACCAGATCACCCAGGTGGTCGAGGCGATCAAGAAGAACCCGGATTCACGCCGCCTGATCGTGACTGCCTGGAATGTGGCCGACGTAGACCAGATGAAACTGCCGCCTTGCCATGCCTTTTTCCAGTTTTACGTCGCCGATGGCAAGCTTTCCTGCCAGCTATATCAGCGTAGCGCGGATATCTTCCTGGGCGTGCCGTTCAATATCGCTTCCTACGCGCTGCTGACCATGATGGTGGCGCAGGTCTGCGGTCTCAAGGCGGGGGATTTCGTGCATACCCTGGGCGATGCCCATATCTACCTGAACCACCTGGAGCAGACGCGTGAGCAACTTTCGCGTGAACCGCGCCATCTGCCGACCATGCGCATCAATCCGGAAGTGAAGGATATCTTCGGTTTCAAGTTCGAAGACTTCGTTCTGGAAAACTACGATCCCCATCCGGCGATCAAGGCGCCCGTGGCGGTTTAAGCGGTGGAATCACGGTGTTCCTTGCGCATGCAGGGGGCATTGACCAATCAAGTAAAACACGCAGGACTGAACAACATGAAAATCGCGATTGCCGGAACCGGTTATGTAGGGCTTTCCATCGGAGTGCTGCTGGCGCAGAAGCACGAAGTGGTGGCGCTGGACATTGTGCCGGAGAAGGTGGAGATGCTGAACCGCAAGGTGTCGCCCATCGCCGATGCCGAAATCGAGGACTACCTGCAGCACAAGCCGCTGAATTTCCGCGCGACCCTGGACAAGCAGGAGGCCTATCAGGGTGCGGACTTCGTCGTCATTGCCACCCCGACCGACTACGACACCGAGACCAATTACTTCAACACCCGTTCCGTGGAAGCCGTGATCCGGGACGTCATGGCCATCAATCCCCAGGCGGTGATGGTGATCAAATCCACCATTCCTGTTGGATACACCGCCAAGGTACGTGCGGAACTCGGCTGCGACAACCTGATGTTCTCGCCGGAGTTTCTGCGCGAAGGCAAGGCGTTGTACGACAACCTGTATCCTTCCCGCATCGTGGTCGGCGAGATCTCCGAGCGTGCCCGGCAGTTTGCCCGCCTGTTGCAGGAAGGCGCCCTCAAGGCTGATATCCCGGTGCTGCTGACCGACAGTTCCGAAGCTGAGGCCATCAAGCTGTTCGCCAATACCTACCTGGCCATGCGCGTGGCCTATTTCAACGAACTGGACACCTATGCCTCCACGCATGGCCTGGATACCCGCCAGATCATCGAAGGGGTCTGCCTCGACCCGCGAATCGGCAGCCACTACAACAATCCCTCGTTCGGCTATGGCGGCTACTGCCTGCCCAAGGACACCAAGCAGTTGCTGGCCAACTACAGCGACGTGCCGCAAAACATGATCAACGCCATCGTGCAGTCCAACAGTACGCGCAAGGACTTCATCGCCGACAGCATCATCAAGCGCCAGCCGAAGGTGGTCGGGGTGTATCGCCTGATCATGAAGAGCGGCTCGGACAACTTCCGCGCCTCCAGCATCCAGGGGGTGATGAAGCGCATCAAGGCGAAGGGCATCGAAGTGATCCTGTACGAACCTGAGCTGAAAGAGGCGGAGTTCTTCAACTCACGCGTGCTGACGGATCTCGACGAATTCAAGCGCAAGGCCGACGTGATCGTCTCCAACCGCATGTCGCGCGACCTCGAAGACGTCCGGGACAAGGTCTATACGAGGGATCTGTTCGGGTCCGACTGAGGGATGCACGCGATCCGTGCACATGCCCTGAAAAAACAAAAATCCCCGGCGCCACTGGCGCTCGGGGATTTTTTTATCTTCCTTGGAAATCGTGGCGGCGCGTGCTTATTTCTGTCGGTGCCGCACCAGATTGTTCACTCGCGACCAGTTCCTCGGTAACCACCGGTTTGACGCTGTGGTCGTTGATGCCGAGGGTGAACAGTTCGATCTGTCGGGCGAGGTCATCAAAGGCGGTCACGGCCAGAATCGGCACATTGACATTGGTGCCATTATGCCGGCGTATCTAGCAGACGCTGGTCTTCCTGTGAAACCGGCCTGGCGGCAGGCCGGAACCCGATCAATGGAACTGAATTCAGGGGCGATCCAGGCTGCCCAGCGCTTTCGGATAGGTGACGATGCCCCAGGGCATTTCCTTGTCACCGATGCGCTTGGTCACTTCCAGCTTGTCGGTGTCGATCACCACCACTTCGTTGGACTTGCCGCATGCCAGCAGGATGTTCTTGTCGTCAGGGGTGAAGCTGAAATGCCAGCAGCGGTCGCCGGTGGGGATATCCTTGATCTTTTGCAGCGTGGCTGCATCAAACACTTGCAGCGCCTTCTGCTTGGCGGCGGCGACGAAGATCCGCTTGCCGTCGCGATCGTAGGAGACACCATAGGGCGCCTTGCCGGTGTCAATCACGCGTACCGGTTCCAGCTGGCTGTCCAGCACCAGCAGTTTGTCCGACATTTCCAGCGTGGCCACGTAGGACTGGCCATCCGGGGACACCTTGATGCCCCGCGGACGTTCGCCATAGATGCCGACCGGCAGGCTCTTCAGCAATTTGCCGGTCTTCATGTCATGCACGGTGATGGAGCTGTCGGACTCATTGGTCACGATCATGCGCTTGCCGTCCTTGGAGAACTCGACGCCCTCGGTTTCCGGCTTGCCGATGATCTCGCGGATGACCTTGCCTTTCTTCAGGTCGACGATCGCGATGCGGCCGGGGATCTTGTCTTCGTCGTCATCTTCCTTGGCGGCTTCGCTGCCCGGCTTGGGCGGCGGCCCGGACTTGGCGCTCGGTTCGTAGGTGACGTAGGCGCGGTCGCCGTAGACACGCACGAATTCCGGATTCTTGCCGATCTTCACGTGGCGGACCTGGTTCGTCGTCGTGTCGACGATGGAAATGTTGCCGTCGTCCTTGTTGGCGGTGACGACCAGCTTGCCGTCCGCCGTGACGCCGATGCCGCGCGGGCCCTTGGCCTCGATGTCGAGGGTGCCCCTGGTTTCCAGGGTCACCAGGTCAATGATGGTGACGCCGCCGTCCTGGTTGGAGACGTAAGCGACTTTTTCTCCGTCTGCCTGTGCTGCGCAGGATAGACCCAGGCCCAGCAGGAGCGCTGTCGCCAGACGGGTCGAATGAAATGACTTCATGCGTTGTTTCTCCAGAGAGATGATTAATGGTCATGACGAGCGTCCGGGGACATCGTCAGTAATAAGCTTGCAAGCGGGATGCCAGCTCGGCGGCACTCCACAAAATTCCATTCGGGGAATCGCCTGATGATTGCGATCATCCAGACGAGGATTGGTTCCGCGCCAGCACCATAACACCGGCTCTTTCGACTGTCCATGCCGCCTGTTCTCGACGGTGGTGGTGGATGTCGTTTCATAACAACCAGTCCCTGGTTGATGGCAACCGGATGCTGTCTTGCATGGTCAATCGTATTTTATTAACGTATTGATGTATATGAATTAAACCGTTTGGCACGGGCTTTGCAATTGCGAGTCCTGTCTGGTCGCACCCATGTCGTGCAGATGCAGAAAAAACAGCCAAACGAGGAGAATTCATTTTGCAGCAAGACATTCACAATTTCACCGTGCGTCGCAAGCCGGTGATGCTGGCCGTTGCCAGCACAATTCCGATGATGCTGGCAGCCTCCGGTGTATATGCCGGGTGCTCGGGCAGCGTGGCCAGCCCCTATTCCACGGCGGTGACGGAATTCTGTACCGGCAGCGATGGCAACCTGATCAACAGCGGTCAAATCACCAGTAACCTGAGCATCAGCAATTCGAACAACGCCCTGATCCAGTTCGAGGGCCTGGGCAAAACCCTGACCAACAGCGGTACCCTCGACAACAGTTCGACGCTGGCCGCCGGTGCAACGGCAAATCGCACGCGTTACGGTGTATTCATGGGGACGGCGACCGTCGGCAACACTTCGCTGACCGGTACCTCGCCCGGTTCGGCCTCGGCGCCGGCCGTCGGCGCCACCACCCTTAATATCGGCGCAGGCAAGCCGGCAACCGTAGTGGGGCAGACCGTCACCTTCGGCCGTCTGGACAGCGCCGCGGGCGATTTCTTCGCCGGGGACAAGAAAACCATCGTGGCGTATGACAGCGGAACCGGCATTGCGACACTGGATTCAGCCCTGTCAGCCACGTATTTCGGCGATGGTACGGGCACGCTGCCGATCGCCTATAACGTGATCTCGGGCGCCGGGGTGAATAAGATCAACAATCGCAGCACCGGCGTGATCTCCGCGAGCATCGGTGCGGCAGAGATCGTCAGCAATATCTCGGGCACGGCCTCCCGCTCCAATACCAGTTCCGCCAAGGCCATCAGCATGGACGTGGCCGGCGATTACGTCATCAACAACGCCGGGACCATCCAGGCCTCCCATGCCGGGGTCGGCGGCGTGGTCGGCATCGACGGTGGCGGTGCGGTCACCAGCCTGACCGTCAACAACACGGGCACGATTGCGATTACACGGACATCGACCCTGACCCTGGCCGACAACACGGCGACCGCGCTGACAGCCACCACGTCGACGTCGGGTACCCTGATCAAGCAGAGTCTGGGCAGTGCGGCAGCGGTTTACTCCCAGGAGGAACTGGATGCCATCACTATCAATAACCACGGCATCATCGAAGCCACCGGGAACTTCACCCCGGCGGTCTACCTGCGGGCCGGCGAGCAAGTGATCGAGAATGACGGGACGATCCGTTCCAATACCGGCAATGGCTTTGCCATTGGATCGGTGTCGGATTCCGGCGAAATCCGGACGCTGGAACTTGCCAACCGCGGCACCATCCAGGGGGATATCCTGGCCGTCAACGGCAATGCCGTCCGATGGTACGCCCTGTCGACGCTGGGGACCGCGGACAATCGCCTTGCCATCAACAGCAACTGGGGGCAACTGGACAGCACCATTGCCAACGAGGGCAGCATCCAGGGCAACCTCTACTTCAGCAACGGTACCCATGTACTGACCAACGCGACCGAGGGCAGCATCACCGGCAACATCGACGTGGACCAGCGTGATACTACTTGCACCGGTTGCAGCAACGCCAGCCCGGGGGAGTACACCGCACGAACTTCAGGTATCAATGCTTCCGGCAATTTCACGGTCGTCGGCAGCAAGTCGTTTACCTTTGAAAACGAGGGCAGTTTCAACGGCAATCTCACGATCCGGACGGCCAGCAGCAATATCGTTGGCCTCGACAAGACGGTGACGGCCACCAGCGCGATCACGCTGGTCCCGACCGTGACCGGGAGCGGTGCGGGATCGACGCAGGATGCGCCGTCCGCCAACATCGCCGGCATGGGCCAGACGCTCAAGATCTGGAATGGCACGACGAGCACCATCGATACCACGACCACGCTGGCCCCCAGGCTGCAAGCCGTCGTCCACCAGGGCGAATGGTTCAAGGTGGCGGACACCCTGTACGGTTCGGCGTTGCCGCAAATCTCCAGCCTGAACAGCGCGCTGGTGACCTGGGATGTGGCCAAGAATGCCGGCGGCAACCTCGTGATCGGGGTCGATTCGATTGCTTCGCTGGGTTCGATTGGCATTGCCGGCAACAGTGCTTCCGCATTGAATGCCCTGATGAACTACGGTGGGGACAATGCGGGCGTGAATGCGCTGGGCGGCGCCGTGCTGAGCATGGCGAGCGCAGACGACGTCCGCAGGGCAGGCGAGCAGTTGCGCCCGGAAGTCAACGGGGCCACCATCCAGGCCGCACTCGGCGTGACCGACAAGGTATTCGGTCTCGTGGACAATCATCTGGGCGAGACCCATCTGGCGCAACTGACCGGCAAGAGCGGCATTGCCACCGGCGATCAACCGAATGGTAGCGGTGTGTGGCTGCAGGGTTTCGGCTTCCGTGGCGACCAGAACCGGCGCCATAACGTCGATGGCTACAACGCCGAC
Organism: Pseudomonadota bacterium; assembly: GCA_029782295.1. Taxonomy (GTDB): domain Bacteria; phylum Pseudomonadota; class Gammaproteobacteria; order Burkholderiales; family Methylophilaceae; genus CAIJXJ01. The sequence continues at coordinate 417,542 of JAKOVB010000089.1, read as the reverse complement.
GCCTACGGTTTCGCCTTGGGTACGGATACGCTGCTGAATACCAGTACCCGTGTCGGTGCCGCTTTCAGCTATGGGCAATCCAACATCGACGACAAGGGGGTCAATCAGGGCAACAAGACGGACATCGACAGCTACCAGGCCACGTTGTATGGCTCAATGCTCATGGAGGGCTGGTATCTGAACGCCACCCTTGGCCTCGGCAAGCACCAGTATGACAGCAAGCGCCTGGTGCTCGGCAACGCCGTCAGCGGCAGCCATGATGCCTGGCAATATACGGCACGCGTGGATGCCGGCTGGCCCTTCAAGCTGAGCAGCGCGACCGTGACCCCGGTTGCTTCCCTGACCTATAGCCGCCTGGATCAGGACGGATATACCGAAACCGGGATCGGTGCCTTGACCGTGGGCAGCCAGGATACCGATTCGGTCCGTTCAGGACTTGGCGCCAAGGTGCTGATCCCGCTGAACGAGAGCCCGGTCCGTACGGCGCTGGAACTGCGCGCCATCTGGCACCACGAATTCGCGAATACGGCACAGGAAACGACGGCCAGTTTTGCGGGGGGCGGTGGTGCGTTTACCACCAGCGGTGTCAAAACAGCGCGGGATGCGGCCAACCTGGGCGCCAGCCTGATTCTGAGCCATTCCGACAAGGACGTGGTGCAAAACCTGTTGCTGAGCTATGACGCCGAGGTGAAAGACCAGTATCTGAGCCACACGGGCCGGCTGCAGGCACGCTTCGACTTCTGATTGCGCGGTTTCTCCTGCAATCCCTTGCGGCGGGCATTGCCCGCCGTTTTTTATTGTAGACTCGGGCCATGTCACCTAGGGTTATTCTGCTATTCATGGTGTTGTCGGCTTGTGCGACCCGGCCGGACGTCGGCTCTGACCTGCACAGGGCTATAGCTGTCGGACTGTCGCGGGTCGAGCGGCCGGCGCACGGATTCGTCCTGACGACCTTCGAGCGCCTGACTGACCGGCGGAAGCCGGTCCGGATCTATATCGAAGGGGATGGACGGGCCTGGATTACGTCTGTCCAGCCCTCGGCCGATCCCACGCCCCGGCATCCGCTGGCATTGCTGCTGGCTATCGAGGACCGTACGCCCAACGTGGTCTATCTGGCCCGTCCATGCCAGTATTCGCGATCCCGGAGCCGGAATTGCGAGCCTGCATACTGGACGGATCGACGCTTCTCGAGGGAAGTGGTGGAGGCCATGAACCAGGTCATCGACCAGATACTGACAGATGCGGGCGGATCCCGCATCGAACTCGTCGGTTATTCGGGCGGAGCGGCCCTGGCGGTTTTGCTGGCGGCAAAGCGCAAGGATGTCGACAGCCTGCGGACAGTGGCTGGCAATCTCGATACGGAATGGGTCAACCGTTACCACAGGGTCAGCCCGATGCCGGAATCGCTGAACCCGATTGACGTGGCGGAACGGTTGCAGGGATTGCCGCAGGTCCACTACATCGGTGATTCGGATGCGGTGGTAAGGCAAGACGTCGCGGGTCGTTTCCTGGCGCGCCAGCAGCAGGGGTGTGCCACTGTCATAGCCGTCAGGGATGCGACGCACGAAACGGGCTGGGCGGCGGCATGGCCTGCCTTGCTGGAGCATCCGCTTCCATGCGCCGACCGCCTGCTGATCCGGGAATAAAAAAAACGAGCCGACCCGGGGGAAGGGTTGCGGCTCGCTGGAGGAGGAGAAAGTTTGGAGCGTGCGTCAGGCGGAGGTGAGATGACCGCTGACGACCCTGACGTGATCGCCGACGGTGAAATCAGGCTGGTTGGGCTGGGTGACGCTACGGTAAGAGCCGTCTTCCATGCGCACCTTGACCACGTATGCGGTCGAGGACTTCATGTTTTTCTCGATGGTATGGCCGGCATAGGCGCCGCCGCCGATGCCGAGGATGGTCATCAGGGTGTTGCCATTGCCTTTGCCGATCTGGTTGCCCAGGACGCCACCGGCCACGCCGCCGGCGACCGCACCGAGGCCGCTGGCATCGCCTTCGCGTTCGACGGTACGGATCGATTCGATCACGCCGCAGACTTTGCAGGTCGTCGCTGCTTCACGGCTGTTGGCAGCCTGCTTGAGCGGGACATGCTCGGCGCGTGCAGCTGCCTTGCCTTCATGCGGTTTGGTTTCCGTGATTGCGGACTTGAACGGGGTTTCCTCATGGTCGCTACGTCCAGATCCGGCACTGTTGGTCACCATGGGGGTGAATTCCTGACGGCTTGAATGTGCGCTTGGGATCAGGCCGGTAATGGCGGCGCTGCCGAGAATGCTGAAGATGGTCACGGCAACCGCTGCGGTCAGCACCATGGGGTGCGTCTTACGCTGAAACGGGGTCTGCATGATGGCCTCCTTTAATCTCCGTGGCGGTGCTTGTGATGGCCGCGATGCCAGCCGCGACCATGTTCATCATCGTCGTAATAATCATTGCGGTAGGTCCGTACGTAGCGACGTTCATTGGGGGTGGCGATCGCCACGCCAGCGGCTGCGCCGACTGCGCTGCCGATCATGGCGCCGTTGCGACCACCCATGGCGGATCCGACCGCTGCACCTGCTCCGCCACCGACCGCCCCGCCAAGAATGGCGTTGGTGTCGATGTTGCTGTATCCCCCCGAGGCTTGTGCCTGTGCTGCCAGGACGCCGAGACTGGCAGCCAGCAGGACCTGCAGGAAGCGTTTGTAAAATGGGGTGGGGTATGGCATTGCTTATCCTTTCAATAACAGACTGTTTTTAATTGCAGTGACACCACGTACGCCGGCAGCGATCTCTGCTGCCCGGCGAACTTGTTGTTCGTTGTCGACAAAACCGCTCAGGATGACCTGGCCGCGGTGCGTTTCCACGCTGATGGCCAGCGCGCGGATGCCTGCATCTTTCAGCAGCTCAGCCTTGACCATCGCGGTGACGGCGCTGTCATCCAGGAATGCCTTCATCAGCGCCTGTTGCTGTGCGCTCTTGCTGGCGGCATATTCGTCCTGAGTGATGCTACCGTCGTGGTTGCTGTCAGCGGTATTGAAGCGCGCGGACAGGTCGGCATCGTGAACCGCTTCATCACGTGAAAGCTGGCCATCACCGTTCTGGTCCAGGGTTTTGAAGATTCTTGCTTGTGCATCCTGGGGCTGATCTTCCAGAGAACCTAAGGCAAGACTGTTATGAGGCATAATGCCGAAGGCCAGCGCCAGCAGTGCTGCCAGTGTCAACCTGGGAGCGACCGTGAATAGGGTGTTGTGGTGGTTCATCTTCATGCTCCTACATCTCGAATTACCGATGCAGGATATAGAGCAACAGTCGTGCCAATTGATAAAAACGTTTTTATTACAATTGGATACGTGAAATCAACCAACAGTCTCGCGGGAGGGGGGCGTTACCAGGGAGAAATGCGTCACCTATCAGCGACGCATTTTATTGTAAATAATGCAACTATATGATTATTAATGGATTTAATGTGTCTCTGAAAAACGACAGCCTCACATGGGTTAAGATTCCGGCTTGAAATTGGCGGGCACCAGTTCATGGCGGTCCAGCAGCTTGTAAAACTCGGTGCGATTGCGCTGTGCCAGCCGTGCCGCTTGAGCAACGTTCCCGTTGGTCGCCTTGAGCAAGCGTGACAGGTAGTCCCGTTCGAAATTGCGACGGGCTTCGTCGAATGGCAGGATGCCGTCGCCAGCACGCCGCCAGTTCATTCCTTTCTGCAGGAGGCTGGAGGTAATCAGTGGTGTCGTCGATAGAACGACGGCCTGCTCGATGATGTTCTGCAACTGGCGGATATTGCCCGGCCAGGGAGCAGAAACCAGAAGTTCGATGGCGTCCGGGGAGAAGCTATGAACTTCCTTGCCGTAGCGCTTGGCGCAATTGGTCAGGAAATGGTTGGCCAGCAGCGGGATGTCTTCGCGGCGTTCAGCCAGTGGCGGAAGCTCCAGGGTGACGACATTCAGGCGGTAGTAAAGATCTTCGCGGAATTCGCCGCTAGCCATCATCTCGGTCAGGTTGCGGTGGGTGGCGGAGACTATGCGGGTGTCCACCGGGATGAAATTGGTGGCCCCGACGGGGCGGATCACTTTTTCCTGCAGTACGCGCAGAATCTTGACTTGCAGCGGAAGCGGCATGTCGCCGATTTCGTCGAGGAAAATGGTGCCGCCCTCGGCGGCCTGGAACAGGCCCTTGTGGTCACGCGTGGCCCCGGTGAACGAACCACGGGAATGGCCGAACAGTTCCGATTCCAGGAGCGCCTCGGGGACGGCGCCGCAATTGATGGCGACGAAAGGCTTCTTGCGGCGAGGGCTGGCGCGGTGAATGGCGCGCGCCAGCAACTCCTTGCCGGTACCGCTTTCGCCCAGGATGAGAATGCTGGCATCACTGCTGGCAGCCATCTTGGCCTGGTGCAGCATGGACTCGATGTGCGGGCTGCGGCTGACGAATTCCGCGCGCCAGGCGTTGACGTCCTCGTCGACGTCATCGTTGCCGGGCTGGCTGATGCGCAAGGCGTCCGCCACCTGTTGCAGCAGGTCCTTGCTGTCGAAGGGCTTGGTCAGGAAGCTGAACACCCCCCGGCGGGTAGCCTCGACGGCTTCAGGGATAGTGCCGTGCGCGGTCAGGATGATCACTGGCAGCCCCGGGTCGCTCTGGTGCAGCGTCTCGAACAGGGCCATGCCGCTCATGCCACCCATGCGCATGTCGGTCACGACCAGATGCGGCTTGTTGGCAGCAGCCAGTGCCAGCGCCTTCTCGGCGCTGGTGGCAGTTTCGACGTCGTAACCAGCCGTCTGCAGGCGCAGGTCCAGCAGTCGGAGGATGTCAGGATCGTCGTCGACGATCAGGATGCGGTGTATGGGTTCTGTCATTTGTTGATGTTCTGACCACGTTCGATCATGGTTTTGTCTATATTTTTCAATGCGTCCAGCTTCTGTTGCAATTCTTCCGCCCGATGTTGCTCGTCGCGGATACGCTGGTTGAGTTTATAACTATTTTCGTCACCGCGTTGCCGATCTTCAACGAAGTCCTTCAGCAGCGATACAAATGCGGCGAGGTCATCTTCCAGTTGTTTCTCACGCAGCAGTTCGGTCAGGTAGACCAGTGCCTTGGTGTTGTCGCGCAGACGGCTGTTCGGGACGGCATAAATGATCGCCGCTTTCAGTCGATTGAAGATGTCTTTCCGGTTCTTTGTGAGTTCCTGGCTGACCAGTTGCCATTCCTTTTTCTGGCTTTCCGCTGAAAGTTCACCGAATCTTTTTGCATAGACCAGCAATTCATCGTCTGCGTGTTTCTCCCGGTCGAAGGCGGGTGTGCCGCCCGGTATCGTGACGGTCTGGCGTTCGATCACGGGTGCACGTTGCGAGGACTCCCCCCTGCCGGGCGTCGACGTGGTGTTGACGCCTGCGCAACCTGCCAGCGTCAGGGCGAATAAGCAAAATAAGGGCCAGATACGGATTCTTGTCATGGGTGTATGGGTGGGTTGAGTGGTAGGGTGACGCGAAAACGCGCTCCGGCATCGGAACGCTCCAGGGTGATGCCGCCGCCAAGCGCGTCGGCGTATTCCTTGACGATGGACAGACCAAGCCCGCTGCCGCTGATGCGGCCATCGTGCACACCGTTGCCACGGTAAAAAGGCTCGAACAGTCGCTCGCGGTCGGCCGGGGCGATGCCGGGGCCGGTATCGGAAACGTCTAGCACCATGGATTCGCCGGTTTGCGATAGACGGATACCAATGGTGCCATTGCGTGGGGTGAACTTGATGGCATTCGACAGCAGGTTGTCGACGATGGAGATCAGTTTTTCCCGATCGGCCCGGATATGCATATCGGCCAGGGAAGGGAGGATGCGGATATCCTTGCTCCCCAGCGATAGGGCGTGCTGTCCCAGGACCCCTTCGATCAGGGGCTTGCAGGCAATGTCCTGCAGTACGAGTTCCGGACGTTGGAACTGCACGGCTGTGTAATTCAGCAGGTTCTCGATCATTTTCTGTAATCGCAGGCTGTTCTCCCGCAGGATGTTGGCGATTTCTTTCTGTTGCGGGGACAGCCGGCCCCCGACTTCTTCGTTCAGAAGTTCGCTGCCTTCGCGGATGGCGGTCAGAGGCGTTTTCAACTCGTGCGAGACGTGTCGCAGGAAGCGTTTTTTCTGCTCTTCCAAGTCCAGCAACTGGCTGCGCAGCCAGTCCAGACGTTCGCCCAGGCTGCGCAGGTCACCGGGGCCATCGATGGTGATGGTGTCATCATACTCGCCTCGTCCGAGTTGGTGGATCGCCTTGTCAATGTGACGGATCGGCTGCGCAAGCAGGAAGGTGATAACGGCGGCGACCAGCAGGGCAACCGGGATCAGGGTCAGCGTCTGCCACAGCAGCATGGTCTGTGCGCGGCCTGCGGTTTCTGCCAATATCGCCGACTCACGATCGATCAACCGGCTGTTGGCGTCAAGGATGGCCCGGGCGAGGTCGGAAAGGGCGGCGAATTCGGTAACGATGGATTTGGCATCCTTCTGTATCGACGGGTGGTCGGCGATGTGCTTGTGCAGCGCCTGCTCGCGCTGGCTGACAGCTTCCAGTTGCTGGCGTTGCTGGCGATCCAGCGGCAGCACGGAAAGGTCCTGGGAGGCAGTTCTGAAATGCTCGTGGGCAGTGTTGTACTGCTGGAGCAGAATGGCGTCTCCCAGCACCAGATATTGGCGAACGCTACGCTCCATCACGGTCAGTTGCTCGGTGATGATTCGGCTGTTGCGTGTGGCTTCGACTGCCTGATTGACTGTGACCTGGCTTTGCTTGGCCAGCCGATCGAGATACAACGCCGCATTGGCGAAGGCGAACAGCAACGGCAACATCGCCAGTGCGAATCCGATCAGCAGCAGTTTCAGAAATGAACTTGGATAGGCGATACGCAAGATACTAATTCCGCTCCCAAAGTATAATAGCCGTCATGACATGTCTCTCAGTAATCGCCGCAGTCGCCCGCAACGGGGTCATCGGCATCGACAACACACTGCCATGGCACCTGCCGGAAGACCTCAAGCGCTTCCGTGAGCTGACCATGGGCCATCATATCATCATGGGCCGCAAGACCTATGAGTCCCTTGGGCGCCTGTTACCGGGCCGCACCACGGTGATCGTCAGTCGCAGCAAGGAATATGCCGTTCCGGGTGCGCTGGTTGCGGATTCCTTGTCGGCTGCCCTGGCCATGTGCGGGGATGACCCGGAAGTTTTCCTGATCGGAGGTGCGCAGATCTACCGCGAGGGGCTGCACTGCGCAGATCGTCTGTATCTCACTGAAATCGATGCCGAGTATCAGGGGGATGCGCATTTTCCCGAGATCGACCGTGCCGTCTGGCGTGAAAAGGCGAGAGAATCCCACCAGAGCGAGAACGGACTGCGTTACAGCTACGTGACGCTCGCGCGCGACTAGGCTACCGTCTTGCCATGGTGAGTCTCCACCATGATCCCGATTTCCTTGAGGAAGGGCGTAGGGAGGATGCCCCCAGCGCAGACTATGATGGCTTCATTGGGAATTTCCGATAGGGTTCCTTCCTGTTCGATGGTGACCGTATCAGTTCCTATTTCCTTGATGTTGGATTTCAGCATAACCTTTAACGTGCCTTTGGCTTCGGCAGCTTCCAGATTCTCTCGATTCTTCTGCTTTACCCGACCGAACGCCTCGCTGCGGTAGGAGAGGGTGACCGTGGTGCCAGGTTCCTCCGAGAGTGAAATGGCTGCTTCTAGCGCGCTGTCTCCTCCCCCCACAACTAGCACATGATTTCCGCGGTATTGTTCGGCATCGATCAATCTATACACCACTTTGGCCTGTTCCTCGCCCGGCACACCAAGCTTGCGTGGAGTTCCTCGGCGGCCGATAGCCAGTAGTACACAGGTGGCTTCGTAGCTGCCTTTTGATGTCTGTACTAGAAAACCATGTTCGTTCTGAGAAATTTTCTCCATTCGCTCGTAAAAGTTGATGCGGATGCCGGTTTCCTTCACAACACGGTTCCACATGCCGAGCAATTCTTCCTTCCTGATGTCGTATATCTTTACTTCACCAACTATGGGTAGCTTGACAGGTGCGGTCATGGTGAGTTTGTTGCGAGGGTAATGGTAAACGGCACCACCGAGTGAATCTTCCTGTTCGACGGTGACATATCTTAGCCCTGCTTCATGGGCGCCAAGCGTCGCGGAAATCCCAGCTGGTCCGGCTCCAATAATCACTACATCATACGAAGCTTTGCCACCTTTGCGTTTGGCAATAAATTCCATCGCCTGCCGGCCCTGTTCAGTAGTTTTGCGGATGAGTCCCATACCCCCCAGTTCGCCAGCAATAAAGATGCCGGGCACATTAGTTTCGAACTGTGGATTGACCTGTGGGATGTCCATGCCCCGCTTTTCTGTGCCGAAAACAAGGTTGATGCCTTTTACTGGACAGGCCGTTGCGCAGGCTCCGTGGCCTATGCATTTGGTTGGAGCAACAAGAACAGCTTTGCCGTGAACAATTCCTAGGGCATGCTCAGGACATGCAGGTATGCAGGCTGCGCAGCCAATGCATGTGGAAGGATCGATGACCGGATGCAAGGAGGGAGGTTCTGTCATCCCTGACTCCTTAGCTTCCATTAAGCGTGCGCGGTCGCGCCGCTCTATCTTATGCTGACGCTTAAGATAGAGGTAGAGTACGAAGATCAGTGGCAAGCCAAATAGTAAATAAAACATTAATTAGCCAATTCAGAAATGGATGCTTAATTTGTCTTTAGCATAATCTACGGGAAAAGGCTCTGACAAGGAATAAACGTTACGGGTATGTTTTTTGCTTATGAGATTTCGGATTTGGATTTAAGGAGATACCGGAATGGAAGCAACTCTGAATGCATTGCGCAGCGATGATCTGGATTTTTCAGTTGATTCGAATTGGATGGTTAAAAACGAAACTCCAAAAGTTTCTTTCCGTGTATGGATAAAGTACATAAAATGGTCCCTTATGTGGATATTCATTGTTGCGATAGCCTACGGTGTGGGCTGGCTCGCCTATCAGGTCATCACTCATGACTATTACAAGTCAGGCGATGAGATAGGTTATAACATGGGGCTCATCGGCGGTCTGATGATGTTGACATTGCTTTCTTACCCTTTGCGAAAGCATTTTGCCTTCATGCGCCGTCTTGGTGAAATGAGGTACTGGTTCAGTATGCATATGATGTTTGGCATCTTTGGGCCTATTTTGATATTGTTTCATTCCACTTTCCAGATCCACTCTGTCAATGCTGGTGTAGCCCTTGCCAGTATGGTAATTGTTGCTACAAGTGGTTTTATTGGACGGTATGCGTACCGGCACATTCATCGAGGTCTTTACGGCAGTAAATTTAGCTTGCACGAATTACGGGAGGAATTGCTTGGTGCCAAAGATGAAGCTGATTCCAAGCTCAAAGAATATCCATCGGTAATATTTGTAATTCATCAATTCCAACTTTTTGCTTTCAAACCTGATATGTCATTCTCTGGGAAGGTATGGCGCTTCTTTACGCTACCGATTAGGAGGCAGGTCGCAAGCTGGCGTTGTGTCGGTATTGTTAATGCTAAGTCACGTGAGGCGCGGAATACTCGTCAACTGATACTTGACTATCTTTATGGGATTGAACGAGCCGCACAGTTTTCTGTGTTCGAGCGTATTTTCGCGCTTTGGCATGTGATCCACATTCCACTCGTCTACATGCTTGTGGCGACAGCCATCTGGCACGTCATCGCGGTACACATGTATTGATGCGCCATTTCCTCTGCCTCCTCCTGCTCCTTTGTTTCTCTGTTCCCGCGGCTTATGCGGAGGGGATAGAGACGGCCATTATGCCGGGCAAGGTGATCCAGGGGCACGTCAAGTACGAGGATGATTGCAAGAACTGCCACAAGCGTTTCGACAAGGCCGGTCAGAACAGGTTGTGCATGGACTGTCACAAGGATGTGGGTAAGGACGTAGCGCAGAAGCAGGGGTTTCACGGTCGTCAGTCTGCTGAAAAAGACTGTCGCGAGTGCCATACCGAGCACAAGGGGCGGGCTGCCAAGCTGGTCAACCTGAATGAGAAGACATTCAAGCACGCCGAAACTGACTTTGCACTCAAGGGCAAGCACGCAGAGGAGAAGGTCAAGTGCGATGACTGCCACAAGCCCAAGGCGAAGTGGCGCGATGCCCCGCATGCCTGTTACGACTGCCACAAGAAGGATGACGACAAGGCTCACAAGGGTAATCTGGGCAAGGACTGCGCCAAGTGCCACACGGAAAAGGACTGGAAGTTGACCAGTTTTGATCACTCAAAGACTGACTTCGATCTCAAGGGTAAGCATTTAGACGTCAAGTGCAAGGAGTGCCATGTTGACAACAAATACAAGGACACTCCGACCAAGTGTGTGGAGTGCCACCGCAAGGACGACAACAAGATTCACAAGGGTGTTTTCGGCACCAAGTGCGAAACCTGCCATGGTGAAAAGAGCTGGAAGGATGACATCCACTTCGATCACGACAAGGACACCCATTTTGCATTGCGGGACAAGCACCGCGAGGCTAAGTGTGCCAGCTGCCATAAGGTGGCCGGTGAGAAGTTGGGCAAGACCTGCGTGTCCTGCCACAGGAAGGATGACGACAAGGCGCACAAGGGTTCGCTGGGTGACAAGTGTGAGGATTGCCACAACGCGCGTGACTGGAAGTCACCGAAGGGCTTCAATCATGACGAGGACACAAAGTTCCCGTTGAAGGACAAACACAAGGACACCAAGTGCGACAAGTGCCATACCACCGGCCACAAGTACGAGAAGCTGGCCATGGACTGCTGGTCCTGCCACAAGAAGGATGACGAAAAGGCGCACAAGGGCAATTACGGCCAGAAGTGCGAGACCTGCCACAAGGAAAACGACTGGAAGAAGCCATTCTTCAATCACGACAAGGATACGAAATATCCATTGCGATTCAAGCATTTCGAGGTCAAGTGTGACAAGTGCCATACCGGAAAGCTCTACGAACAGAAGCTGAAGGACATTTGCTACGACTGTCACAAGAAAACCGACGACGACAAGGGGCACCACGGCAACCTGGGCGAGAAGTGCGAGAAGTGCCATAACGAGAAGGGCTGGAAGGAGACCCGCTTCGACCACGACAAGGACACGAAATATCCCTTGAAATTTAAGCACAAGGATACCAAGTGCGACAAATGTCACACGTCGCCCAATTTCCGTGACAAGACGCCGTCCGATTGCTATGTTTGCCACAAGAAGGATGATGACAAGTCGCACAAGGGGCAGGAAGGCAAGAAGTGCGAGGACTGCCACAACGAACACAGCTGGAAGGGGGGTGACGTGCGTTTCGACCATGGCAAGTCAAAATTCCCGTTGCTGGGCCGGCACATCAAGATCGAGTGCAAGAAGTGCCATGACACCGCGGAATTCAAGAATGCCAAGTCGGACTGCTGGTCCTGCCACAAGAAGGAAGACAAGCACGAGCTGCGACTGGGCAAGAAGTGCGACGGCTGCCATAATGCCCGTGATTGGCGTTCCTGGGACTTCGACCATGACATGCGCACCAAATACCGGATCGATGGTGCCCACAAGAAGGCGGAGTGCATCGATTGCCACCGGCAGCCGATGACCGGTGACAAGGTGCTGACGCCAACCAGCTGTGTCGGATGCCACGATGACCGCGACATCCACGAGGGTGGGTTCGGCAAGCAATGCGACCGCTGCCACACCACGAGCAACTGGAAGGACGTGAAGCCGGTTGTCGGGCGCTAGTCGTTAATTGGCGACATTGTTATTTGAATGAAAAACAAAAGGTTAATAAAATAGCCATAAAATCAGTCGTGTAATCACGACAGCGGCGGTGAATAAACACCGCAAATAGCGTGTTTTTGAGGTTGGAGCGATTCTTGCTTTCCTCTTGGTAATACTAATAACCACTGTCGGCTAACGGCGGGTTCGAAAGGGAGAATTCAATGAACGGAAAACTTTGGGGAGCGCGGGTTGCGATCGCAATCGTCATGCTTTTCACCTTTGCCGGTTCATTGATGGCTGCCGAGGGCGCGCGCCCCGGTATCAGTTTCAACCATGAACAGACCCGCTTCTCCCTGACAGGTATGCACACCAATGTGGCTTGCGAAAGCTGCCATGTCAAGGGCGTGTTCAAGGGGACCCCGACCGGCTGTAGCGATTGCCATAACCGTGGTGCGGTTGCCAATACCCAGACCAAGTCGGCCACGCATATTCCGACGACGCAGGACTGCTCGGTCTGCCACAGGACGCAAGGCTGGTCGCCGGCAACGTTCAGTCATGCCAATCTGACCCAGTCATGCGGCACCTGTCACAACGGCATCATGCAGACCGGCAAACCGGCATTTCACCTTCAGACCCAGAAAGATTGTGGTGATTGTCACAAGACAACGGCCTGGCTGCCTGCCGGGATGGACCATGCGTCGCTGGTTCCGCCAGCCACTGGTCGATGCAGTGATTGCCACGGCAGGACAGCCACCGGTAAGCCGGCTAACCATGTCTATACGACTGCCCAGTGTGATACCTGCCATAACTCTACGTCTGCGTGGCTGCCGGCAACTTTTATTCACCCGCCCAATGCAGCAGGCCGCTGTAACGACTGTCATACGACCTCCACGGCGACCAACAAGCCGGCCAACCATATCCAGACATCGCAACAGTGCGATACCTGCCACACCACTGCTGGATGGCTGCCCACCTCGTTCAATCACGCGTCTCTGGTCCCCGCGGCCAAGGATCGATGCCTGGATTGCCATAACGGCTTCCAGGCCAAGGGCACGACGTCCAACCATATCCCGGTGATCGGCAAGCAGTGCGATATCTGCCACACGACCGGGGGATGGATTCCGACTTCCTTTGCGCATACGGCGGGCCAGACTGCTGGCAAGGCCTGTACCGATTGCCACAATGGCGTCAATGCTTCCGGCAAGAAATCGACCCATATTTCGACCGTCAATTATCCGTTCTGCGATACCTGCCATACCACCACGGCCTGGAAGCCGACCGTTTTCGCGCACCAGGGCGTGCTGGCGAACGCTGACTGTACGACTTGCCACGATGGCGTCAATGCGACTGGACGTCCGCTGACCGGGGTGAAGGCCCACCTGACGACCCCGATGACGCTCAAGACCTGCGGCCAGTGCCATACGGTGGGGGCTGCCTGGGCACCGACACCGATGAATCACTCTGGTGCCACCAGTTGCACCAGTTGCCACATGATTTCTTCGATCGGCAACGTCTGGACGCCGGGCAAGGCAGGTCACATCTCGACGACCGGTCACGCGCAGTGCGTGGACTGCCATACGACCAATGCCTGGAAACCTTCCACTTTCAGTCACCAGGGCGTGACCATCGGGACCGATTGCACCAACAGCTGTCACAACGTACCGGGACGACAGCCGCCGATTGCCGGCACGCCGACAGTGACCAAGGTCCACGCGGTAGCGCCCATGACCAGCAAGACCTGCGGCAGTTGCCACAGCATCGGCGGGGTGTGGGGTCCGGGCACGAAGATGAACCATGCCGGCGTGACGACCTGCTCCATCTGCCACGCCTACCTTGGCAACGACTTTACCCCGGCCAAGGTAAACCACGTCGTGACCAGCCAGCAATGTTCGCTGTGCCATACCACGGCGGCCTGGCTGCCGGCCTATAGCCATGCTGGCGTGACCGCTGCCAGCAACTGTGCCTCGGCTGGATGTCACAGTACGCCGGGGCAATCCGTTCCGATTGCCGGGTTGCCGGTCACCGGCAGTCTGGCACACACGGTGGCCCCGATGACGAGCAGCAGCTGCGGAAGTTGTCATGCCATCGGGACCAACTGGGGTCCGGGTACCAAGATGAACCATACGGGCGTGACCAACTGTACTGCCTGCCACGCCACTGCAGGCAACAACTGGAATATCGCCAAGGCCAATCACATTGCCATCGGTACCAACCAGTGTTCGGCCTGTCACGTCACGGCGGGGTGGAAGCCTGCAACCAACTTCGATCATGCCAAGGTGGGTGTTACCGCAGCGACCAACTGTACCCAGTCCAATTGCCACAGTACCCCCGACAAGGCTGTTCCGCAGGCTGGTCGGCCGATCACCGGCGCGCTCGCTCACCTGGTGGCGCCGCTCACCAGCAATACCTGCGGTAGTTGCCATACCATTGGCGCCTCCTGGGGGCCTGGGACCAAGATGAACCACACCGGCGTGACCAGTTGTTCGTCCTGTCACGCCTACGCCGGCAACGGCTTCACGCCGGCCAAGGCCAACCATATCAATACCGCTTTGCAATGTTCGACCTGCCACGCCACCACGGCCTGGTTGCCGGCGTATAGCCATACGGGTGTGACGGCGGCGAGCAATTGCGCAACCGCCGGCTGCCACAATACGGCAGGGCAGGCGGCTCCAGTGGCCGGTTTGCCGACCGGGGCGCTGGCACACACGGTGGCCCCGATGACCAGTACCAGTTGCGGTACCTGCCATGGGATCGGTACAAGCTGGGGCCCGGGTACCAAGATGAACCACAGCGGTGTGACCAACTGTACCGCCTGCCACGCCACGACGGGCACCAGCTGGAATGCAGCCAAGGTGGGCCATATTTCCTACGCGGCCGGCACGCAGTGCTCGACCTGTCATGCCACCACGGCCTGGCTCCCTGCCTATAGCCACGTTGGCGTGACGGCAACGTCGACCTGTACCGGCGCGGGTTGCCACAGCGTGGCCAACCAGGCGGTACCCGTCGCCGGACTGCCGACGACGGGCAGCAAGGCCCACACCGTGGCACCGATGAACGGCACTACCTGCGGCAGCTGCCACGCCATCGGCACTTCCTGGGCGATTACGCCGCCGATGAATCATGCCGGTCTGGTGACTTGTACCGCCTGTCACGCGACAACCGGGACCAACTGGAACATCGCCAAGGCGAATCACATCCCCATCGGCACCAACCAGTGTTCGTCCTGCCATACGACCACTGCCTGGAAGCCGGCAACCAATTTCGACCATGCGAAGGTAGGGGTCACGGCGGCGACCGATTGTACCCAATCCAATTGCCACAGCACGCAGGACAAGGCTGTCCCGCAGGCTGGCCGCCCGATTACCGGCGCGCTCGCCCACCTGACCGCACCGATGACCACGGGCATGTGCGGCACCTGTCACAGCATCGGGGCTGCCTGGGGTCCGGGCACCAAGATGAACCATACCGGCGCGACCACTTGCTCCGCCTGTCACGCCTATGCCGGCAACGGCTTCACGCCCGCCAAGGCAGGACATATCGTGACTGCCCAGCAGTGTTCGACCTGCCATACGACCACAGTCTGGAAGCCGGCTTACAGCCATACCGGGGTTACTGCCGCCAGCAATTGTGCAACGGCCGGCTGCCACAATACCCCGGGACAGTCGGTCCCGGTGGCCGGCACGCCGACGGGAGCCCTGGCGCACTCGGTGGCACCCTTGACCAGTACCAGCTGCGGAACCTGTCACGCGATCGGCACCAGTTGGGGTCCTGGCACGAAGATGAGCCACACCGGCGTGACCAACTGTTCGGCCTGTCACAATTGGGTCGGTAACGGATTCACGCCCGCCAAGGCTAACCATGTCAATTCGGCGCTGCAATGTTCCTCATGCCACCTGTATCCTGCCTGGAAGCCGGCGACATACACCCACAGCGGCGATACGGCCGCCACGAACTGCGCCACGGCCGGTTGCCATAACACACCGGGGCAGGGTGTGCCTGTGGCCGGGCTGCCAAGTGCGGCCAACCTGTTGCACTCAGTGGCTCCAATGAACAGTACCTCCTGCGGTACCTGCCACGGAATCGGCACGACCTGGGGGCCGGGTACCAAGATGAACCATAGTGGGGTGACCAACTGTACGGCCTGCCACGCCACCGCCGGCACCAACTGGAACGCTGCCAAGCTCAACCACATCAGCTATGCCGCCGGTACACAGTGCTCGACTTGCCACAGTACGGCCGCCTGGCTGCCTGCGTACAGCCATAGCGGCGTGACGGCAACGACCAACTGTGCGACGGCCGGCTGCCACAATGTCGCTGGGCAAGCCGCACCGGTGGCGGGTCCGCCAACGGGTGCGCTGGCCCACACGGTGGCGCCGATGACGAGCACGTCCTGCGGCAGCTGCCACCAGATCGGCACGACCTGGGGTCCGGGTACGCTGCTGAATCACACCGGCGTCACCAATTGCTCGGCCTGCCATGCCTATGCCGGCAACGGCTTTACGCCGGCCAAGGCCAACCACATCACGACTGCACTTCAGTGCTCGACCTGCCATAACACTTCGGTCTGGAAGCCGGCCTACAGCCACGTCGGCGTGACTGCAGCCAGTAATTGTGCCACTGCCGGTTGCCACAACGTCACCGGCCAGTCAGTACCGGTGGCCGGCTTGCCGACGGGGGCGCTGGCCCACACGGTGGCGCCGATGACCAGTACCAGTTGCGGCACCTGTCACCAGATCGGCACGCTCTGGGGTCCGGGTACCAAGATGAACCATACCGGCGTGACCAACTGTACGTCCTGCCATGCCACGACGGGCACCAGCTGGAATGCTGCCAAGACCGGCCACATTGCCATCGGGACCTCGCAATGTTCGGCCTGCCACACGACCGCGGCCTGGCTGCCGGCCAGCAGTTTCAACCATGCGGCCTATGGCGTCACCACTGCGACCAACTGTACCCAGGCCGGGTGCCACGATACGGCCAACCACGCCACTCCGCGTGCGGGTCGTCCGTCGACGCATACCGTTTCACCAATGACCGCGAATACTTGCGCTTCCTGCCACCAGATCGGCACGATCTGGGGTCCGGGTACCAAGATGAACCATACCGGTGCGACAAATTGTCAGGGTTGTCACAGCTACTCAGCCAATACCAACGGCTGGACCGTGGGGGCGCCCAAAGCCAACCACGTTGTCACCGCCCAGCAATGCTCGGTCTGCCATACCACGACAGGCTGGCTGCCAGCGAACAGTCACGTGGGGGTGACGGCGGCGACCAACTGCGCTACTGCTGGATGCCATGACACCCCGGGGGCATCCTCCCCGAGGGCGGGTACCCCGACAGCAGCAAACCTGATCCATACGGTGGCGCCGATGACCAATACCACCTGCGGCACTTGCCACAGCATTGGCGGCACCTGGGGCCCGGGTACCCGGATGAACCATAGTGGCGTGACGAATTGCAGTGGCTGCCACGCGACTACCGGCACGAACTGGAACACGGCAAAACCGGGCCACATCGCCATCGGCTCCAACCAGTGTTCAGTCTGTCATACCACAGCAGGCTGGCTGCCGGCCTACAGTCATACCGGCGTCACGGCAGCGAGCAACTGCGCCACCGCGGGTTGCCATAGCGTGCCGGGACAGGGGGTGCCGATCGCCGGTACGCCGACAGCAGCCAACCTGCTGCACTCCGTAGCGCCCATGACGAGTACCAGTTGCGGTACTTGCCACCAGATCGGCACGATCTGGGGTCCGGGTACCAAGATGAACCACACCGGTGTGACGAACTGTACGGCCTGCCACGCTACCAATGGTACCAACTGGAATGCGGCAAAACCGGGCCACATCGCCATCGGGACCTCGCAGTGCTCGAGCTGCCACACCACGGCAGCTTGGCTGCCGGCAACCTTCAACCATGCGGCCAACGGCATCACGGCGGCGACCACCTGTACCCAAGCCGGTTGCCATGACACCCCGAATGCGGCCGTGCCCAAGGCGGGCATGCCGGTCACGGGTGCCTTGGCTCACCTGCTGGCCCCGATGACCAGTACGACCTGTGCCATCTGCCATACTGTCGGGACCAGCTGGGGTCCGGGTACCAAGATGAACCATACCGGCGTCACCAATTGTTCCGGTTGCCACGCCTATACTGGTAACGGCTTTACTCCAGCCTACGCCGGCCACGTCGTGACGTCTCAGCAGTGCTCCGCCTGCCATACCACCACGATCTGGACGGCCTACAATCACAGTGGCGTGACTGCGCTGACCAATTGCGCGACAGCCGGTTGCCATAGCGTACCGGGTCAGGCGGCGCCGATTGCTGGTACCCCGACCGCTGCCAATCTGGTCCATACCGTGGCACCGATGACCAGCACCAGTTGCGGTACCTGTCACCAAATCGGCACGATCTGGGGTCCGGGCACCAGGATGAACCACACCGGTGTGACGAACTGTACCGCCTGCCACGCCACCACCGGTACCAACTGGAACACGGCGAAGCTGAACCATATTTCCATCGGCGCCACCCAGTGCTCTGCATGCCACAGCACAGCTGCCTGGCTGCCGGCGAGCGCCTTCAACCATGCGGCCAACGGCATCACGGCGAGTACCACCTGTACCCAGGCGGGCTGCCACGACACCCCGAACGCGGCCATCCCCAAGGCAGGTATGCCGATCACCGGGGTCAACGCACACCTCATCGCCCCGATGACCAGCGGCACCTGCGCACTCTGCCATCAGATCGGCTCGATCTGGGGGCCGGGCACGTTGATGAACCATACCGGCGTCACCAACTGTACGGCCTGCCACGCCTACACTGGCAACAATTTCACCCCGGCCAAGGCCAACCACATGACGACCGCCCTGCAATGCTCGTCATGCCATACCACCAGCGCCTGGTTGCCGGCCAGCTTCAATCACCAGGGGGTGAGCAGTGCTTCGACCTGTAACCAGTCGGGTTGCCACAACGTGCCCAACGCTGCCCCGCCTAAAGCCGGCGTGCCGACCACGGGTGCTTTGGCGCATACCCAGGCGCCGATGACGAGCGCCACCTGCGGCACTTGCCACGCGATCGGCTCGATCTGGGGGCCGGGCACCTTGATGAACCACACCGGCCTTGCCACCTGCAAGCAGTGTCACGCCTATACCGGCAACGGTTTCACGCCGGCCAAAGCCAATCACATCGTGACGACGAGTGAATGTAATGTCTGTCATACTACCGGTGGATGGCTGCCGACCAACTTCGCCCACACGGCGGCCCAGGTTGGGACTAAGACTTGCAAGGATTGCCATAACGGTAGCTCTGCGGTTGGCCCTTCGACCAGTCCTCACAACCATGCCGGTATCGCACCAACCCCGTATAACTGCGACGCCTGTCACCGCACGACTGCCTGGTCCCCGGCCACCTTCGCCCATAGTGGCGTGACCACGGGCTGCGCGAACTGTCACAAGAATGGCTTTGCTACAGCGCCATCCGCAACGCACTTTATCACCACGCAACCGTGCGAGAAGTGCCACACGACCACGGTATGGGCGCCGATCAAGACTTACGTGCACATTAGTCCTTACTACAAGACCCACACTGGCCCTGTGATGAACAATTATGCCGATTGCAAACTGTGCCACATCAACAATAACGAGGTGATCACGGGCGCACCACACCGCGGAAATGCCGCCTACAAGCCAAATTGTGCCTGGTGTCACTCGCAACAGTTCAAGGCGGGGTCGCACATCAAGACTTCATCACCAACGACGGTGCTGTACACAGTAACGGAATTGCAGGATTGTGGCGGAGCCTGCCATATCTATACCAACAATACCTTTACCACAATCAAGACCAACCGGACCGGTCACCACCGTTCCACCGATGGTGGTTTCTAAGAAGTGTCATTTTTACAACAAGATAAATAAAATAATTCAAGTTGTTTAAAATAATTACGATATATCATGCTGTATGGCATGATTATTGATAATATTTAATCAGGACATTTTAGAAGGCGATGATGCTCTCCCTGATCCCAACTCAACGCACAGTGCGCTGGGTAAATTTCATCCTGACTCTGTCGATGCTTGGACACATCTTCGTGTCAAGTGCCGCTGACGATCTTGGAGAGTTTTTCCTCGACAATCTCGATGTTGCACCCGTCGCTGATCATGTTGAGGTGCGCATCAACTTTGCGCACCAGATTCGCTACATCCGGCATTACCCGGACGCCAAGGGCAGTATCATCCACGTTTCGCTGGAAGTAGTAGATCCTTGCGTAGCGGAGGACCTGTTAAGCCAGGAGACCCGCTGGCTTCCCCCCGCTGACTGGTACGTTCCTGTGACGGTGACATTCCCGGAGTCTATCCGCCGTTCCACAACAGGCCCAGCGCTGTGCCCGGTGACCCACAATCATGTATATGTCGGACACACAATGCTGATCAAGTTCGGCAAGGAAATCAGCTATAAGGTGAGGCCTGGCGGTGACGGTCATAGCCTGATCCTGGAAGTGCCGCTACTCAAGCCAGTTCATCCTCAGAAACCGGAACCCAAGTCTGAGGTTAAATCGGTCGCAAAACCTGAATCCAAGCAGGAAGCCAATGTCGATGCTGTCCCTGTTGCCAAGGAATCTGTCGCTCCCTCATCTGAAAAGCCAGTAGCTCAGGCTGTGGCGGTTGCCTCGACCCCAGTTGCACCGTCTACCCCGGCGCCGAAAGCATCATCCTCA
This sequence comes from Pseudomonadota bacterium, assembly GCA_029782295.1. Taxonomy (GTDB): domain Bacteria; phylum Pseudomonadota; class Gammaproteobacteria; order Burkholderiales; family Methylophilaceae; genus CAIJXJ01. Next base: position 397,120 of record JAKOVB010000089.1, on the reverse strand, counting down.
CCGGCCCCAGTGGCAGTGCCAGCCAAGTCACTGGATAAAACCATGCCCCCAGGCTCGGCGACTGCGCCCGTGCCAATTGTTGAATCGACTAATACACCAGTGAGATCGGAAAAATCAGTCACGCCCTTGCCGCTTCCCGCCAAGACCGAACCGGAGCTTCCGGCCGTCGATCTGATGGTGGCCGGACGTGCTGCGCTGGCAGCAGGTGATGGACTCAAGGCGACTCAGTGGTTCAATCGGTTGCTGAATTTGCCGCCCAACGATTATTCCCAGGAATCGCAGGAACTCGTTGGGGTTGCCCGTGAGAAGGCGGATGAGGCAGACAAGGCAAAAGCCGAATATGAGCTTTATCTCAAGCTCTATCCGACAGGCGAGGGCGCCGCTCGAGTGAAGCAGCGCCTGGCTGCCCTCGAACAGACACTCAAAGCCCCCAAGAAGGTGCTGGCGAAGACAGACAAGCCAAAGCGCCCGGTGAAGGAAGTCCACCAGAATACCGTGACCGGCAGCGTTTCGCAGTATTACTACACCGGCAAGAGTCAGGGGACGACGATTAACGGTGCGGGCGAGACCGATCAGACCCGCAGTACCGACCAGTCGACCCTGATCACCAATATGGACGTGACCGGACGTTTCCGTCACAACCAGTACGATACTAAGATCGTGTTCCGCGATACCCAAGTGCATAACGCCATGAACCGCGCTGACCGCAATACGCTGTCCGCTGCCTACATCGAGCATCAGAATAAGCTGGAAGATTACATGTTCCGCATCGGCCGGCAGTCCGGGACTTCGCAGGGCGTGCTGGGGCGTTTCGACGGAGCGTTTGCCCGCGTCGGTATCAACCCGCAGTGGCGGATTACGGCAGTCGTGGGCGAGCCTGACAATGGCAGCCGCAGCACGGTCAAGACCAACCGCCATTTCTATGGTGCCGGTGTCGAGTTCGGCCCGCTGGCGGAAAAGTGGAGCGGTACGCTCTACGGTATCCAGCAGGTGGCCGATGGCATCGTTGAGCGCCGTGCCGTGGGAACTGAATTACGTTACTTCAGCGGTACCACCACCTGGTTCGGCCTGCTGGATTACGACACCGTCTACGATGCCGTCAACATGGCGATGTTACAGGGCAACTGGGTGCTCGGTGACGGTTATAACTTCAATATGCTGCTGGATCACCGCAAGTCTCCGATTCTTTATGGAGAAACCGCAATTCAGGCCGTGACCGGTGCGCTGTCCGTGGCGGATGTCCATCGCATGCTGAGTACCGGTGATATCTATTCCACGGTCAAGGCGCTGGTACCGGAGAGCGACATGGCCATGCTCGGGGTCACCAAGCACATTACCCCACACTGGCAACTGGGAGGGGATGTCCGGGTCGTGCATATCGGGGCGACGGATGGTTCAGGCGCGATCGCTGCGCAGCCGGGCATCGACAATAACTATACCTACACCCTGCAGGCGATCGGCAGCAATACCCTGTTCAAGAATGATACGTCGGTCATGATGGCGAGTTTCGTGGATGACCCGACCTATCATGCATTGAGCCTCGGGCTGACCAATTCCCTGATGTACCATGATAACTGGCGTTTCGATACCAGCCTGCGCTATTACCGCGAGATCCGGGATGCCGGGCAGCGTACATGGCAGGTCTCGCCCAGCCTGCGCATGAGCTATCGGATGAAGGACAACCTGTCGTTCGAGCTGCAACTGAACGTGGATCGTACCCATACCAACGATCCGGTTGCGGTCACGGTGTCTGACAACTGGCGCGAAATGCTGTTTGCCGGCTATCGCTGGGATTTTAGATAGCCGATGCTGCAAGTCGAAGCGCTCGCATGCCAGCGTGGTGGACGCTGGTTGTTCGACCATTTCACTTTAACCCTGATCCCGGGTGAGCTGATTCATTTGCAGGGTGTCAACGGTAGCGGCAAGACCAGCCTGTTGCGTATCCTGGCCGGGCTTTCCTCTCCCGAGTCGGGCATCGTGCGCTGGAACGGGGTCGATATTCAAGAATGTCGCGACGAATACGTTTCCCACCTGCTATACCTTGGCCATCAGCCTGCGGTCAAGGATGACCTGACCGTTCGGGAAAACCTGCAGGTGAGTTGCCGGCTGGCCGGGCTTGAACCATCGGCCGAATCCTTGCGCAGTGCGCTTGAGGAGACCGGACTGCTAAGCCGGTCGAATCTGCCCGCACGGGTGCTGTCACAAGGTCAGCGTCGCCGCCTGGCGCTTTCCCGTCTGTGGCTGGAAAACCGCCGCCTTTGGATTCTCGACGAGCCGTTCACCGCGCTTGACGTCCACGCCACGCAACTGCTGGAACGGCGTCTGGAAGCGCACCTTGCCGCAGGTGGCATGGTGATCCTGACCACGCACCAGCAACCCGACATCGCAGAGGATTATCTGCGTATTTTGGGTGTCGGGACATGAAGACACTGCATATTCTGCGCTGGCTGCTGCAGCGGGATATCCAGCTGGTGTTCCGTCGTCGTTCGGATCTGGTGTCGACCCTGTTTTTCTTTGTCATCGCGGTCAGCCTGTTCCCCCTTGGCGTAGGGGCAGAACCTGCACTGCTCAGAGCCATCGGCCCCGGAGTGCTGTGGGTGGCCGCGCTCCTCTCTGCCATGCTTTCCCTGTCGCGTCTGTTCGCTGCAGACCATGCAGATGGAACGTTGGAACAACTCTTGCTATCTCCTGTACCATTGACACTGGTCGTCGGCGTGAAGGTGCTGGCGCATTGGCTGGTGTCCGGATTGCCGCTGGCATTGCTGGCGCCACTGCTGGGGTTGCAATTCGATCTGGCCGCACGAGACCTCGGCGTGCTGACCCTTTCGCTGTTGCTGGGTACGCCGTTGCTGAGCCTGATTGGCGCCATCGGTGCCGCACTGACCCTCGGGGTGCGGGGGGCAGGCGTATTGCTGGCTGTACTGGTGTTGCCGTTGTATATTCCGGTCCTGATTTTTGGTGCTGGCGCAGTGGCTGCGAGTGCCACAGGAATGGATCCCGCTGCAGGATTGTCCTTGCTGGGTGCCCTGCTGGCGTTGGGGGTGGTATTCGCCCCGCTTGCGGCAGCAGCGGCCTTAAGATTGAGTATTGAATGAAATGGGTGTGATGGGTATCAACTGGTTCAAGTATTCCTCGCCACAAGCGTTTTACCCGCTTGCCGGCAAACTGGCCCCGTATTTCCTCGGAGCCGCTGCGTTGCTCGCGATGGTCGGGCTGTATGTTTCTTTTTTTGTCGCCCCGACCGATTTTCAGCAGGGGGAAGCGTATCGCATCATTTTCGTCCATGTTCCGGCAGCCTGGATGTCGATGTTCATCTATCTGGTGATGGCGGGCTGGGCGGCTGTGGGTCTTGCACTGAATGCGCGATTGTCGTTCATGATGGCACAGGCCCTGGCACCGACTGGCGCCATGTTCACCTTCCTCGCCCTCGTGACCGGTGCGCTCTGGGGCAAGCCGATGTGGGGTGCCTGGTGGGTGTGGGACGCAAGACTCACTTCAGAGCTGATCCTGCTGTTCCTGTATATCGGCTATATGGCGCTTCAGGCCGCGATCGAAGATGTCAGGCGTGCGGATCGCGCCAGTGCGCTGTTTGCTCTGGTCGGGGCGGTCAACGTCCCCATCATCTATTTCTCGGTGAAGTGGTGGAATACCCTGCACCAGGGTGCTTCCGTCAGCCTGACCAAGGCACCCGCGATGGCTGCGGTGATGCTGTGGGGGATGCTGGTCATGGCGTTGTCATTCTGGGCCTACACCATCGCCGTTGCGTTGCTGCGTGTCCGGTGCGTGATCGCCGAGCGCGAACGCGAGGCAGCCTGGATGAGCGAAGATTAACCTGTAACGAAACGAGAGTATGAACTGATGCATTGGGCAGGTTTAAACGAATTTCTGGCGATGGGCGGGTACGGCTTCTATGTCTGGCTGTCCTTCGGCCTGACGCTGGCTTGCATGGTGGGCGAACTGTGGTTGCTCGGCCAACGACGCCGAAGGTTGCAACAGGAGGAAATGCGATGAAAGCGCGGCACAAAAGGATTGCGATCATTGTCGCAGGGCTGGTGGCACTGGGCATCGCGGCTGCGCTGGTACTGAATGCGTTCCGCAGCAACCTGGTTTTCTTCTATACGCCCACCCAGGTCAGCAAGGGGGAGGCACCCAAGGGAACCAGTTTCCGCATTGGCGGTCTGGTGGAGCAGGGCAGCCTGAAACGCGCCGAGAATAGCCTGGATGCGCATTTCTTCGTCACGGATACCGTGCAGCGTATCGAAGTGGTGTATTCCGGGATCCTGCCCGACCTGTTCAAGGAAGGCAAGGGGGTGGTCGCGCAGGGAAAACTCGGCGCTGACGGCCTGTTCCATGCAGACCAGGTGCTCGCCAAGCACGATGAAAATTACATGCCCCCTGAGGCGGCTGATGCACTGAAGCAGGCTCAGAAGGCGCAGAAGACACTGGAGGCGAAATGATTACAAAGCATGTCATTTCGGTGCAGGCTAACCTCGCAGAGGTTAAGCGTGCGTCAGCACGCTGCCGTAGCCAAAATTACATGCCTCCCGATGCTGCGGAAGCGCTGAAGCAGGCTGGCAAGATGAACGAAAAAACCGGCAAGTCGCTGGTGGTAACCTCAGAAAGATCCCAATGATTCCAGAACTCGGACAATTCGCCCTGATCCTCGCATTGCTGCTGGCTGCGGCGCAATCCGTCTTTTCCTTTACAGGAGCGGCGCGTCACAATGAAATCTGGATGACCGCGGGCGTCTCATCCGCACGCGGCCAGTTTTTCTTCACCGGCATGGCATTTCTCTGTCTGGGCTACGCCTTTTACGCCAACGATTTTTCCGTCCTGTATGTGGCTTCCAATTCCAACTCCGCGTTGCCTTTGCAGTACCGCCTGGCGGCGATCTGGGGTGGCCACGAAGGGTCGATGCTGTTGTGGACGACGACCCTGGCCTTGTGGACGGTGGCCGTCACGGTGTTCAGCCGCCATTTGCCAGCTGTGTTCCGTGCCCGGTTGCTGGGCACCATGGGGCTGATCAGCATTGGTTTCCTGGCCTTCATTCTGTTTTCGTCCAATCCGTTCGATCGGCTCATTCCTGCCGCGATGGACGGCCGTGACCTCAATCCGCTGCTGCAGGATCCGGGCATGGTGTTCCACCCGCCGGTACTGTACATGGGGTATGTCGGGTTTTCGGTGGCCTTCGGATTCGCCATCGCAGCGCTGCTGGGCGGAGAGCTCAGTCCTGAATGGGCCCGCTGGACCCGCACCTGGACGACCGTGGCCTGGATGTTCCTGACCGTGGGGATCGCCTTCGGCAGCAAGTGGGCCTATTACGAACTCGGCTGGGGTGGATGGTGGTTCTGGGATGCCGTGGAGAATGCCTCCTTTATGCCGTGGCTGGTGGGTACCGCCCTGATCCATTCGCTGGCGGTGACCGAGAAACGCGATGCCTTCAAACTCTGGACGGTGCTGCTGGCTATCTTCGCGTTCTCGTTGTCCCTGCTCGGGACTTTCCTGGTCCGTTCCGGCGTGCTGACGTCAGTGCATGCCTTCGCGACCGACCCCAAGCGCGGTCTCTTCATCCTGGCTTTTCTGGCGCTGGTCATCGGTGGGGCACTGACGCTGTTCGCCCTGCGTGCGCCCCGCGTCGGCCTGGGCGGCCGTTTCGGCATGGTGTCTCGTGAGTCCTTCCTGCTGACCAATAACGTGATCATGGTGGCGGCGGCCGGTGCCGTGATGCTGGGCACCCTGTATCCGCTGTTCCTGGATGCGCTGGGCATGGGCAAGATTTCCGTCGGCCCGCCGTATTTCGATACGGTGTTCGTGCCATTGATGATGCCGGCCATCTTCCTGATGGGGCTGGCGATTTTCGCCCGCTGGAAAAACACCGAGTTGCCGGCGCTGGCCATCCGATTGAAATGGGCGTTTGCCGTGAGCGTGGTGACGGCCCTCATCCTGCCGCTCGTGATGGGCAAGTGGACCCCGTTGATTTCCCTCGGTTTGCTGATGGCGCTCTGGATTCTCACGACAGCCGTCGTCAGCCTGCGTGAGCGCCTCCTGAAGCGCCAAGGTTCCTGGCTGACGGCCCTGATCAACCTGCCGCGCGCATATCAGGGCATGATCGTCGCCCATCTTGGCGTAGCCGCGTTCATCACCGGCGTAACTATGGTCAAGGGGTACGAGGTTGAACAGGACCTGCGCATGAGCCCAGGTGACACCGCTCAGGTGGGCAGTTATCAGTTCAGGTTCGATAGCATCCATGACGAACCCGGCCCCAACTATACCGCGGCCCGCGCGCACTTCAGCGTGACCCGAAACGGCAACCCTGTCACCGTGCTCGAACCGGAGAAACGGATGTACACGGTGCAGACCATGCCGATGACGGAAGCTGCCATCGAACCAGGACTGGTCAACGATCTGTATGTATCCCTGGGTGAACCGGTCAGTAACCAGGCCTGGGCAGTGCGTATCTACATCAAGCCATTCGTGCAGTGGATCTGGGCAGGCTGCCTGATGATGGCGGCGGGCGGGTTCCTGGCCTTGCTCGATCCGCGCTACCGTCGTCGTAACAAAGATCAGCAGGAGGGTGAAAAGGCATGAAGGGTTCCATGAAATTTTTGCTGCCGCTGGCCATTTTCCTGATCCTGGTCGGTTTCTTCGCGGCCGGGCTCAAACTGGACCCGCGCGAGGTGCCGTCTCCGCTCATCAACAAGCCCGCACCTGCTTTTCGATTGCCGCAACTGGGCGCAGCGGACAAGACTTTCTCGCCGGAAGACATGCGTGGCCAGGTGTGGTTGCTCAACGTCTGGGCTTCCTGGTGCAGTGCCTGCCGTGAAGAGCATCCGCTCCTGATGGAAATGTCCCGGCAGAATGCAGTACCGCTGATCGGCCTTGACTACAAGGATACGGATGCCGATGCCAACGGCGTGCTAACCCAGGCCGGCAATCCCTACAAACTGGTCGCGACCGATGCCGACGGCCGTGTCGGGATCGATTACGGTGTCTATGGTGTCCCTGAGACCTATGTCATCGACAAGGCCGGGGTGATCCGTTACAAGCAGATCGGCCCGATCACTGAAGAAGCGCTGCGCGACAAGATCATGCCGCTGGTGAAAGGGTTGCAATGATGAAAAAACTGATGGTCATTCTGCTGTTACTGAGCCCTTTGCTTGTAGGTGCAGAAGCCCGTCCGCTGGGAGATGATCCGGCGATCGAAGCACGTCTGAAATCGCTGTCGCAGGAACTGCGCTGCCTGGTGTGCCAGAACCAGACGCTGGCTGATTCGAGCGCCCCGTTGGCCGAAGATCTGCGTCGCGAGATTCGTGAACTGATCACCAAGGGCATGACGGACAAGGAAATTACCGATTACCTGGTGGCGCGGTATGGCGACTTCGTTCGTTACCGCCCCCCCATGAAACCCCAGACCGCGCTGCTCTGGGTCGGCCCCGGCCTGTTGTTGCTGGCTGGCCTGGGTGGCCTGTGGTTTACCCTGCGGAAACGCAACGCACAATTACCGGATGATAACGAAGAGGGAGAAGAAGCATGACGTTCTGGATACTGGTAGGCCTGATGTCTGTGCTGGCACTAGCATTTGTATTAATGCCGGTGATCAAGCCGGGCGTGGGGCGTAAGCCGCTGTTGATCGCGGGACTCGTGCTGGGCGTGCCGCTGCTGGCGGTGCTGGGATACCAGAAACTTGGAACGCCAACCGCCGCCACCCAGCCTCCCATGCCTCCCATGCCTCCCATGGCAGGCAACATGCCGGAAGGGCATCCCAAGCCGGATGTGATGAACATGGACCTCGGGAAACTGGCGGACCGTCTGGCTGAAAAACTCAAGGCCAACCCTGATAACGCCGAGGGATGGGCGCTCCTGGCACGGACCTATGTTGAGGTGAAACGCTACAAGGATGCCTTGCCAGCGTTTCAAAAGGCATCCACACTGCTACCCAAGGACCCGCACCTGCTGGCGGATTATGCCGATGCGCTGGCCATGAGCGACGGCGGCAAGTTCGACAAGGAGACGGAATCCCTGATCGACCAGGCGCTGGCGCTGGATCCCAATCACGTCAAGGCGCTGATGCTGCGTGCGACCATGGCATTCAATCGCAAGGATTACCCCAAGGCGATTGAAAGCTGGGAAAAAATCCTCAAGGTCCCTGGCCTGGATGCCGAGCGCACCAAGGAAGCGACCGGCAGCATTGCCGAGGCAAAACGCCTGATGAGTGCAGGCAAGTAAAAGGAGCGCATGATGAAGAGCTTACGTTTGATGGTGTGCCTGCTGGCGCTGGCGATCCTGCCTGGCTTGTCGTCAGCCGCTGACAGCAAGCAGAAACGCATCGATGTCAGTCCGGTGGATGTGCCCGAAAAGGTCGTGATCCAGCCAACCCCGGCGGAAATCCATGAGGATGCCGAGCCCGGCCAGACCTGTACATCCTGCCACGGCGCCAACAGCCTGGACGCGGAAAAGAAACCGCTCAACCACTTCCTGACCACCAAGGACTGCGGTACCTGCCATTTCAACAAGTCCTGGGTGCCACTACGAAATTATAACCATATGAATGGTAGATACCCGAGCATGCAGCGTGACCACTCAGAAATTCTGCCTCAGGATTGCAACGAATGCCATATTACAAATACTGAGTTCCAAGCAAACCCAAGGCCTTGAGTATGCAAAAAGCCGGTATCCCGAAAGGAGTACCGGCTTTTTAATTCCAGCTTGATCGTCAGGCGACGCAGTCGACGTAATACTTGCCTTCTTCACTCTTCACCAGGCCGTGGACATCGGTTTCGAAGCCTGGGAATTTGGTGTTGAACTCACGTGCAAAGCGCAGGTAGTTGACGATGGTGGCGTTGAAGCACTCGCCAGGAATCAGCAGTGGAATGCCCGGCGGGTAGGGGGTCAGCAGCACCGCAGTGACGCGGCCTTCGAGGGCATCGATTTCCACACGCTCGATTTCCTTGTGCGCCATCTTCGCGAAAGCGTCTGACGGCTTCATGGCCGGGGCCATTTCCGAGAGATACATCTCGGTGGTCAGGCGTGCCACGTCGTTGGCCTTGTAGACGTTGTGGATCTGGCTGCACAGGTCGCGCAGGCCGACGCGTTCATAGCGCGGATGCTTGGCGACGAACTCCGGCAGCACCTTCCAGCACGGCTGGTTCTTGTCGTAATCATCCTTGAACTGTTGCAGCGCGGCCACCATGGTATTCCAACGGCCCTTGGTGATGCCGATGGTAAACATGATGAAGAACGAATACAGGCCGGTCTTTTCGACGATGACGCCGTGTTCGGCCAGGTATTTCGTGACGATGGCGGCAGGAATGCCGAACTCGTCGGAGAAGGCGCCGTCCACGTCCAGCCCGGGGGTGATGATGGTGGCCTTGATCGGGTCCAGCATGTTGAAGCCCTTGGCCATCTTGCCGAAACCGTGCCAGCGCTCTTTGGTCTTGAGCATCCAGGCAGCGCGTTCTTCGATGCCTTCCTCGGACAGGTCGTCCGGCCCCCATACCTTGAACCACCAGTCCGCACCCCATTCCTCATCCACCTTGCGCATGGCACGGCGGAAATCCAGAGCCTCGGCGATGGATTCCTCCACCAGTGCGGTGCCGCCAGGCGGCTCCATCATGGCCGCAGCGACGTCGCACGAGGCAATGATGGAGTATTGCGGGCTGGTCGAGGTGTGCATCAGGTACGCTTCGTTGAACACGTCACGGTCCAGCTTGTTGTTCTCGGCATCCTGCACCAGGATCTGGGACGCCTGTGACAGGCCGGCCAGCATCTTGTGCGTGGACTGCGTGGAGAACACCATGGATTCCTTGCAGCGCGGGCGATCGGCACCGATGGCGTGGTAATCGCCATAGAAGTCGTGGAATGCGGCGTGCGGCAGCCAGGCTTCATCGAAATGCAGGGTATCGATCTTGCCGTCCAGCATCTCCTTGATTTCCTCGACGTTGTACAGCACGCCGTCGTAGGTGGACTGGGTGATGGTCAGCACGCGCGGTTTGGCGTTCTTGTCCTTGGCGAAGGGGTTTTTCTCGATCTTTTTCTGGATGTTCTCGAACTCGAATTCCTCTTTCGGGATCGGTCCGATGATGCCGAAATGGTTGCGGGTCGGCATCAGGAAAACCGGGATCGCGCCGGTCATGATGATGGAGTGCAACACCGATTTATGGCAGTTGCGGTCCACGACAACAATATCATCGGGCGCCACTGTCGAGTGCCAGACAATTTTGTTGGAAGTCGAAGTGCCGTTGGTGACGAAATACAGGTGATCGCTGTGGAAAATACGCGCAGCGTTTCGCTCGGAGGCTGCGACCGGGCCGGTGTGGTCAAGCAACTGGCCCAGCTCGTCCACGGCGTTGCAGACGTCAGCGCGCAGCATGTTTTCGCCGAAGAACTGGTGGAACATCTGGCCGACCGGGCTCTTCAGGAAGGCGACGCCGCCGGAATGGCCGGGGCAGTGCCAGGAATAGGAGCCATCGGCGGCGTAATGCGTCAGCGCGCGGAAGAACGGGGGTGGCAGCGAGTCCAGATAGGTTCGTGCCTCACGCACGATATACCGTGCTACGAACTCGGGCGTATCCTCGTTCATGTGGATGAAGCCATGCAGTTCGCGCAGCACATCGTTCGGAATATGGCGCGAGGTGCGGGTTTCGCCATGCAGGAAGATGGGGATTTCCTCGTTGCGGTAACGGATTTCCTCGACGAACTTGCGCAGCGTGGCGAGCGCAGTTTTGGATTCGCCGACGAATTCCTCATCGTCGATCGACAGGATGAACGCGGATGCCCGGCTTTGCTGTTGTGCGAATGAGGTCAGATCACCATAACTGGTGATCCCGAGCACTTCGAAACCTTCCTCCTCGATGGCCTTGGCCAGCACGCGGATGCCGAGGCCGGACGCATTTTCGGAACGGAAGTCTTCGTCGATGATGACGACAGGGAATCGGAATTTCATGGGGCAGCCCCTCTTAGGATTCGTGCGGGAGGTATGGGTTGACCAGATCGGCAATCAGGTCGGTCAGCGCAGCGCGAAACTGCTGTTCGTCGCAGCCCATCAGAACGGCATCTTCGAGTGCATCCTGACAGATCTGACGGATTTCCTGCAGATTCTCGCGCATGACCTTGTTCTTTTCGAAGCAGGCGATGAGTTCGCCTTGCGGGCCGCGCCAGACGATGTCGGAAATGTCCGTGCTCATGACGTGACCGATTAAATCTTGGGCAGGGTCACGCCGTGCTGGCCCTGGTATTTGCCGTTGCGGTCCTTGTACGAGGTTTCGCAAATGTCATCGGCATCGGCTTCGAAGAACAGCACCTGTGCGCAGCCTTCGTTGGCGTAGATCTTGGCCGGCAGCGGCGTGGTATTGCTGAATTCGAGGGTCACGTAGCCTTCCCATTCCGGTTCGAAGGGGGTCACGTTGACGATGATGCCGCAGCGGGCATAGGTCGACTTGCCGAGGCACACCGTGAGTACGTTGCGCGGGATGCGGAAGTATTCCACGGTACGTGCCAGCGCGAACGAGTTTGGCGGAATGATGCAGTAGTCCGCATTGACCTCGACGAAGGAGTTCGGGTCGAAATTCTTGGGGTCGACGATGGTGCTGTTGAGGTTGGTGAACAGCTTGAATTCGCTGGAGCAGCGTATGTCGTAACCGTAGCTGGAGGTCCCGTAGGAAACCAGTTTGTGGCCGTTGGCTTCCTTCACCTGACCCGGTTCGAACGGCTCGATCATGCCATGCTGTTCCGCCATGCGGCGGATCCATTTATCGGATTTGATGCTCATCGTCGTATGTTATGTAAGTGACTGAAAATGAGGGGGCATTATACGACTCAAGTAAGATTTTTGTTCGAGAATTTGGACGAAAATCTTCAGATGTCGAAGAAGCCTTCGCCCGGCAGGAAAAACTGGCCGTCATTCTCTTCCAGCAGGGCTTGGATTTCGGCTGCCGGCAAGGGACGGGCGAACAGGTACCCCTGCACGTTGTCGCAATGGTGTTTCTTCAGGAAAGCCAGTTGTTCCCGATTCTCGACGCCTTCTGCCACGACATCCAGACCCAGGCTGTGCGCCAGGGAGATCGAGGCAGTGGCAATCGCCGCATCGTTAGCGTCCGTGAGGATATCCTTGACAAACGTTCGGTCGATTTTCAGGCGCTGCACCGGAAACAGCTTGAGATAGTTCAGCGAGGTGTAGCCGGTACCGAAGTCGTCGATGGCAATACGCACCCCCACGCCCCTGAGCGCCCACAGCACATAGCGGGTCTGTTCGGCATTCTCCATGGCCGCTGTCTCGGTAATTTCAAATTCGAGCATGGCTGGGTTGAGATCATTGTTGCGTATGATTTCACCGATCACGAAAGCCAGGTCGGGCTGGCGCAACTGGCGCGTGGAAAGGTTGATGGATAGCCTGATCTGATCCAGTCCCGAGCGATGCCAGGTTGCAAGTTGACGACACGCTTCCTGAATCACCCAGTTCCCGATCTGCAAGATCAGGCTGGATTCTTCTGCGACGGGAATGAATTTGTCCGGGGGAATCAGACCCTTGCCTGGTTTGTTCCATCGAATCAGTGCTTCCAGCGCATCGATTCTTCCATCTCCGGCATTGATGATGGGTTGGTAATGCAGGCTGAATTCATTCAAGGAAACGGCGTCTCTCAAGTCTTTCTCGATGGACAGGCGTTCTTCCAGCGATGCATTCATTTCGGCGGAGAAGAAACGGAATTGGTTTCTTCCATCCTGTTTTGCCGAATACATGGCCGTGTCTGCATGCTTCATCAGGAGGTCGACAGTAGTGCCATCCTTGGGATAAAGGCTGATGCCGATGCTGGGCGATGTGAAAATATTGTTGCCATCGATCTCGAAAGGCGCATTGAGTGCATCCCGGATCTTGTTTGCGATATGGGAAACCGTGACGACATCCGAGGAGCCCGGTAGTACCACCACGAACTCGTCTCCACCAAGGCGTGCAACGATATCGTTTTCGCGCAGGCATTGCATGAGCCTGCCGGAAACGTCCAGCAGCAGGCGGTCGCCGACATGGTGCCCCAGCGTGTCATTGATCGATTTGAATCGGTCCAGGTCGAGAAACATGACGGAAATGCCGGTGAGAGAGCGTACCGCGTTGGCAATCAGTTGCTCCATGCGCGCAGTCAACGAATACTGATTGGGCAATCCGGTCAGGGAGTCATGATGCGCGAAATAACGGATCTGTTCTTCGGAAAGCTTGCGCTCGGTAATGTCGTGAAAGTTCCCGATATAGTTGGTAATGTTGCCAGATTTGTCGCGTGCGACAGAGATCGTAAGGCACTTCGGGTAAACGCTGCCATCCTTGCGCCTGTCCCAGACTTCACCGGTCTAATAATCTGTCCTGGAAAGGGAGTCCCACATTTCTCGATGAGTTTCTGGTGGAGTTTTGTCCGATGCCAGAAGCTTGGGATCCCTGCCTTCGACTTCGTGGGCGGCGTAGCCTGTCAACAGGGTAAATGCGCGGTTAACCCTGACAATCCTGTTGTCGGCATCGGTAATGATCACCGCCTGCTGGTTGTGCTCGAACACCTTGGCCATCAGGGCGAGTTGGCTTTCAGCCTCCTTCTGGACCGTGATATCCTGAACGGTCCCTACCGAGCGGATGGGCGTGCCGCTCTCATCGTAAATGGTTTCTCCACGCTCCTGAACGAACTTGATACGACCATCAGCCATCTGCAGGCGATGGCTGATGCTGTATGTGGTGCGATCCCGGACCGAGTCGGAGTAGCTCCTGTTGACAAGGTCGCGGTCGTCCGGATGTACGGCGTTGAGGAAAGCCTCATAACTGGCACCGAACAGCTGTGGATCGATTTCGAAAATGCGGAAGATTTCATCCGACCAGAAAAGCTCGCCCGAACGCAGGTTAAGTTCCCAGCTGCCGATCTGGTTGAGGCGCTGGGCTTCTTTCAGGTTGGACTCGGAGATCGCCAGGCTCCTGGAAATTCCCACCTGATCGGTGATGTCCTCGAAGAAGCCGATAATGCCCAGAATGCTGCCATCCTTGCCTCTCAGGGGTTGCTTGGTGGTACGGATCCATCTCTCCTGGCCATCGCGCTGATAGGGTTCCTCGAAGGTTTCTGTGGAGCCGTTTTCCATCAGGCGTCGGTCATCTTCCTGGTAGCGTCGGGCCAATGCAGGCGGAAAAAAGGCATCATCCCTGCGACCGATGATCTGGTACTTCGGAAGGCCATAATCCAGCGCGAGGAGAGCGTTGCAGGCAAGATAAACCGAGTTTCGGTCCTTGATGAATGCACGAAGCGGCAATGCGTCGATCAACGCGCCGTATAGGAATTCCCCTGAGGCAACGGCTTCAGGGGAATGGTCGATATGAGAATTGGCTGCCATGATTTTCAAGTCACCTGCGAGGAGTATATCAAGGCAGCCTCATTCCTACAGCGGGTTATTCGTCCTCTTCTTCCGCGTTGACTTTGCGTCTTGCACGAACGCCTTCTGCCAGGGTTTCCAGCAGGCGTACGCTTTCATCCCATCCCAGGCATGCGTCGGTGATGGACTTGCCGTATTCGAGGGTGCAGCCGGGCTCAAGGTCCTGGCGGCCTTCGTTGAGGTGGGATTCGACCATGACGCCGAAGATGCGCTGGTCACCCGCCGCCAGTTGTCCAGCCACGTCACGCGCAACATCCATTTGCTGTTTGTAATTCTTGCGGCTGTTGGCGTGAGAGCAGTCGATCATGACTCGCGGCGCCAGACCTGAAGCTCCCAGGTCGCTGCAGGCTGCATCGACACTGGCCGCATCGTAGTTGGGGTGCTTGCCGCCGCGCAGAATGACATGGCAGTCCTCGTTGCCCGACGTGGATACGATGGCGGTATGGCCGGCCTTGGTCACGGACAGGAAGTGATGGGGGCTGGCGGCCGCCTTGATCGCCTCGACCGCGATGCGGATGTTGCCGTCGGTGCCATTCTTGAAGCCAACCGGACAGGATAGCCCGGAAGCCAGTTCGCGGTGAACCTGGCTTTCGGTCGTGCGAGCGCCGATGGCGCCCCAGGACACCAGGTCAGCCGTGTACTGCGGCGTGATCACATCGAGGAATTCGGCGCCGGCGGGCATGCCGAGTTCGTTGATGTCGACCAGGATGCGGCGTGCCAGGCGCAAGCCTTCGTTGATGGCGAAGCTGCCATCCAGGTGCGGGTCGTTGATCAGGCCTTTCCAGCCGACGGTTGTGCGGGGTTTCTCGAAATACACGCGCATCACGATCAGCAGGTCGGCCGAGAGGCGCTTGCGCTGCTCCAGCAGCTTCTTGGTGTAGTCGATCGCAGCGTCATGGTCATGGATGGAGCAGGGGCCGATGATCACCAGCAGGCGGTCGTCCGCGCCGTGCAGGATGCGATGGATTTCCTGGCGGGTGTTGACGATGTTGTCGGTCGTGAAGGGGCTGGCCGATACTTCGGCGAGCACGCGCGAAGGTGGCGCGAGTTCCTTGATTTCCTTGATGCGGACATCGTCTGTAGCAGGTTGGTGCGGGGTGTTCATATCGCCAATCGTCTGCGGCCATGAAACCGCGGAAAATAAAAGGGGTGCATTTTACCGCATCACGGCTCTGGCGAATACCAGCATGTGAAGGCCGGGGCTTGATGGAAAAGGGATTTCAATCATTCCGGCGGCTACCGGAATGATTGGATGGCGGGGTCTGTCAGGTATTCTGGATGACGATATTGGGGAACTTGCTGCTGTGGTCCAGCCCCATTTCCGACAACTTGACCGCGGTGCGGCGGGAGATGGTCTTGTAAACCGAGGCGATCTGTCCGTCCGGGTCCGTGACCACGGTGGGGGCGCCGCTGTCCGCCTGTTCGCGGATACGGATGTCCAGTGGCAGGGAGCCCAGCAGTTCGACCTCGTAATCCTTGCACATCTGTGCGCCGCCACCGGCGCCGAAAATGTGTTCCTCGTGGCCGCACTTCGAGCAAATGTGCGTACTCATGTTCTCCACGATGCCGATGATGGGGATGCCGACCTTCTCGAACATCTTCAGGCCCTTGCGTGCATCCAGCAGTGCGATGTCCTGCGGGGTGGTGACGATGACGGCGCCGGTGACCGGTACCTTCTGTGAAAGGGTGAGCTGGATGTCGCCGGTGCCCGGTGGCAGGTCGATCACGAGATAATCGAGATCGCGCCAGTTCGTATCTCGCAACAGTTGTTCCAGTGCTCCCGTGACCATGGGGCCGCGCCAGACCATGGGGGTATCGGTGTCAATCAGGAATCCGATGGACATGGCCTGGATGCCATGGCGCTCCAGCGGTTCCATGCTTTTGCCATCAGCGCTTTCCGGTCGTCCGCTGATGCCCAGCATTTGCGGTTGCGAGGGGCCGTAGATGTCCGCATCCAGAATGCCGACGCTCGCACCCTCGGCGGCCAGCGCCAGCGCCAGGTTGACTGCGGTGGTGGACTTGCCGACCCCGCCCTTGCCGGAGGCGACCGCGATGATGTTCTTGACCTTGGGCAACAGCTGCACGCCGCGTTGTACGGTATGTGCGACGATCTTGCTGCTAACGTTGACGAATACGCTGCCTACGCCCGGGATTTCCTTCAGTTTGTTCTGGACCTGCGCCTGAATGGCGGGCGCGACGGATTTGCTTGGATAGCCAAGTACGATGTCGAGTGCGATGTTCTGTCCGTCGATGCGGATGTTGCGGGCTGCCTTGGAACTGACGAAGTCCTTGCCGGTGTTCGGGTCGGTGATTTCCCGGAGGGCGGTCTGGATCTGAGTTTCGGAAAGTGACATGGAGCAATAATTCCTGAGTAATACGATCAGGTATCCATTTTAACGCATGTGCTGGAGCGCGTCATTTGCTAAAATGCATCTCTTTCACCCGTTTCGAATTTCATCCCTCATGACACGTAAAATTCTGGTTACTTCCGCATTGCCGTATGCCAACGGCAGCATCCATCTCGGTCATCTGGTGGAGTACATTCAGACGGACATCTGGGTGCGCTTTCTCAAGATGCAGGGGCATACCGTCCACTATGTCTGCGCTGACGATACCCACGGCACGCCCATCATGCTGCGCGCCGAGAAAGAAGGCATCACCCCTGAAGCGCTGATCGAGCGCGTTCATGGGGAGCACAGCGCCGATTTCCGTGATTTCCTGGTGCAGTTCGACAACTACTATTCCACCAACTCGGAAGAAAACCGCGAGCTGGCCGGCGCGATCTACCTGGCGCTACGCGACGGCGGCAAGATCGCGACCCGGACCATCGAACAATACTATGACCCGGTCAAGAACATGTTCCTGCCGGATCGGTTCATCAAGGGGGAATGCCCCAAGTGCCACGCCAAGGACCAGTATGGAGATTCCTGTGAAGTCTGCGGCGCGACCTACAGTCCGACTGAACTGATCAATCCTTACTCTGCGGTTTCCGGTGCTGCGCCGGTGCGCAAGGAAACCGAGCATTACTTTTTCAAGTTGTCTGATTGCGCCACCTTTCTTCAGCAGTGGACCCGTGACGGGCATCTGCAGGAGGAGGCCGCCAACAAGATGGGCGAATGGTTCGCCTCCGGCCTGTCCGACTGGGATATTTCGCGAGACGCGCCGTATTTCGGCTTCGAGATCCCGGGTGCCCCGGGCAAGTACTTTTACGTCTGGCTGGATGCTCCGGTCGGTTACATGGCCAGTTTCAAGAACCTGTGCACGCGCCTGGGACTGGATTTCGACGAATACTGGAAACAGGGTTCCGGCGCCGAGCTGTATCACTTCATCGGCAAGGACATCCTGTATTTCCATGCGCTGTTCTGGCCGGCCATGCTGGAGAACAGTGGCCATCGCACCCCGACCAGCATCTTTGCCCACGGCTTCCTGACCGTGAAC
This sequence comes from Pseudomonadota bacterium, assembly GCA_029782295.1. Classification (GTDB taxonomy): domain Bacteria; phylum Pseudomonadota; class Gammaproteobacteria; order Burkholderiales; family Methylophilaceae; genus CAIJXJ01. Next base: position 379,291 of record JAKOVB010000089.1, on the reverse strand, counting down.
GGCGAGAAGATGTCCAAGTCGCGTGGGACCTTCATCACCGCCCGCAGTTACCTCGAGCAGGTCAGGAACCCGGAATACCTGCGCTATTACTATGCGGCCAAGCTGAACGGCACGATGGAAGACATCGACCTCAACCTCGAGGATTTCGTCGCCCGCGTGAATTCTGATCTAGTGGGTAAATACATCAACATCGCCAGCCGTACGGCGGGTTTCATCAGCAAGCGCTTCGACGGCAAGTTGCTGGCCGTGAAGCATCCGCTGATCGATGAGCTGAAATCAGCGGCACCGGTCATTGCCGACTCTTATGAGAAGCGTGACTACAGCCGTGCCTTGCGAGAAATCATGCGCCTGGCAGACCTGGTCAACGCGGACGTCGCTGCTGCAGCTCCTTGGGTCACCGCCAAGCAGGAAGGGGAGGAGGCCGCGGCCAAGCTGCAACTGGACTGTTCCGGCGCCATGGAAATGTTCCGTCTGCTGACCATTTACCTCAAGCCCGTGCTGCCGAAGCTTGCGGCACAGATCGAGGCATTCCTCAATGTGCCGGAACTCACCTGGGCCTCCGTGGAGCATTCATTCGTCAGCGGGCATCGGATTAACGCCTACGAGCATCTGATTACGCGGATCGATCCCAAGCAGGTCGAAGCGATGGTCGAGGCCAACAAGGAAAGCCTGCAGCCAAGCCCGCAGGCACATTCCGAGCAGCGTCACGCCGGTCATCAGCAGAACGAAGCCAAGGCAGAAGCGGCTGCCGCCGAGAAGGACTGGGAAGCCTTCATTTCCATCGACGACTTCACCAAGGTGGACCTGCGCATTGCCCGCATTGTCGATGCGAACCATGTCGAAGGGGCGGAAAAACTGCTGCAGTTGACGCTCGATATCGGTGAGGATAAGCCGCGCAATGTGTTCGCCGGGATCAAGTCGGCATATGACCCCGAGTCGCTGAAAGGTCGTCTGACCGTCATGGTGGCGAACCTGGCGCCACGGAAGATGAAGTTCGGTCTTTCTGAAGGGATGGTACTGGCCGCCAGCGATGAGCGTGGCGGGCCGTTCATCCTGTCCCCTGACAGCGGCGCCCAGCCTGGCATGCGGGTCAAATAATTTTCATGGAGATCAACATGCGTAAAATATTTCTGTTTGGTGCGATGCTGACATTGTGGCTGCCTGTTCAGGCTTTTGCTGCGAATAGCGATGTCAAGACTGCTGTCGGTGGCGGGGTGGGAGCTGCCGCAGGAACCGTCCTGGGTGAGGCGGTTGGCGGCAAGACGGGTGCTATCGTCGGCGGAGCGGTCGGTGGCGGTATTGGCGGGGCCGTGACGACCGAAGGCGAAGGCAGGACCGGTGCGATTGTCGGTGGAGCGGCAGGGGGAGCGGGCGGTGCTGTGCTGGGCCGTTCCATGGGTGGGAAGACCGGTGCCGTCATCGGGGCGGGCGTGGGTGGCGCTGCCGGGGCGGCGATCGGCAAGAACGTGACAGAAACAGAGCCAGTCCGTACCCGGCGGGTTTCACATCGTGAGGGTGTATCTTACGAAGATTCCGATCGGCGTTATGGCGAAAAACGGCACCACGGGCATAGGCGAGGCCACGCCTATGGGCATGAAAAGCATCATCACGATGACTGATCTATCCTGATGTAAAAAGCCCCGCTATGCGGGGCTTTTTTGTGCCGGAAAGATGATGATTATTTCTTCTTGTCTTCCTTGGCAGTCTTGCCGTCCTTCTTGCTGTCTTTTTTGGCAGCCTTGTCGTCAGACTTCGTGTCTTTCTTATCCTTGGCTGCCTTTTCTTCCTTCTTCACGTCTTCCTTGGCAGTCTTGCTATCAGCCGTTTTTCCGGCCGCCGCCGCCGTTTCGTTGCCAACGGTCTTCGGCTTATCAGCGGTTTTGGCCGGGGTCACGCTGGTGTTGCCGCTTACGGAAACGTCAGCGCGAATCTTGTCGACCGTCTTCTTGCCGAAGCCCTTGACGTTGTCGAGATCATCTACGCTCTTGAACGGTCCGTTCTTGGTGCGGTAATCGATGATGGCCTGGGACTTGGCCGGGCCGATGCCTTTGATGGTTTCGAGTTCAGCCTGAGTGGCGGTATTCAGGTTGACCGCTGCAAATGCGTTGACGGCAAAGGCAAAGCAGGCGATCAGTACGAGCAGGAACTTCTTCATGTAACTCTCCTTTTTCTGATGGTTTCTGGAAACCGGTCAATGACCCCGGGTACAACTAATAACGCATCATCCGGGAATAGGCTTACATGAATCTTACCGCCGGGAAAATAATTTACAGTCCGGCGATTTCCTCTTGAATGGCATGCAATGCTGCCAGAGGATCGGGCGCCTGTGTAATGGGGCGGCCGATCACCAGATGGCTGGAGCCCTGGCGCAGGGCATCCGCTGGTGTCACGATGCGGGATTGATCGTCCTTGCTGGCAGTCGCTGGGCGGATGCCGGGGGTGACCAGTTGAAAGTCGTTGCCCAGGCTGGAGCGTAGCAAGGGGGCTTCTTGTGCGGAGCACACGACCCCGTCCAGTCCGCAATCACGGGTGAGGGTGGCCAGCCGCAACACCTGCTGCTGTAATGGATCCTGAACGCCCACTTCATGCAGACCCTGTTCGTCCATGCTGGTCAGTACGGTGACGGCGATCAGATAAGGGCGATTGGCTGATTTATCCAGGGCCTCACGAGCGGTCTGCATCATGGCGCGGCCGCCGGATGCGTGCACGTTGACCATCCACACACCCAGCCGTGCAGCGGCTTCACAAGCCTTGGCCGTGGTGTTTGGAATGTCGTGGAACTTGAGGTCGAGGAATACGCCGAATCCGCGATCGACCAGGTTGCCGACGAATGCGGGTCCTTCGGCGGTAAACAGTTCCTTGCCCACCTTGAGGCGGCACAGGGCAGGATCCAGACGTTCAACGAGTTTGAGGGCGGCTCCGCCTTGGGCGTAGTCCAGCGCCACGATAATCTTGGGATCGGTCATCGCAGAGGTTGCTCTTTGGGTTCGGGGGGGAAGGTTTCCCAGCCGTTGCAGCCCGGACACTGCCAGTAATAATGGCGAGCCTTGAAGCCGCACTGGTCGCAGCAGTAGCTGCGACTGTTGCCGAGGAAATGGTGGACGGTTTTCTTCATCATTGGCAGGTCGACCGGCGCCGAAGCTGGGTCATGTTCCAGGGCCTGTAGCAGGCGATCCATGATGTTGAGGCTGGGGCGTTTCGCCAGTTCTTCACGGGCGAGTTCGGCCGCGGCACGAGGACCGTTCTGGACCAGGGTGGCTTCGTAGACGACGTTGAGTACCGATGTCAGGTTATATTTCTGCACCCAGTTCTTGAGCAGCGCAAGGCCTTCTTCGCCGCGGCCGATGGCTTGGTGGCATTGCAGCAGACGGGAGGCGACCAGGCCCAGATATTGCGGCTTCTGGTGTTCGATATGCTTCCAGGCCTGGATGGCCTGTTCATGGCGACCTTCGGCGAGGGCCTTGTCCCCTCGCATCAGGCTGGCGCGGATGCAGAACGGGTTAACTTCGAGTGCTGAAGTCAGGTGGCTTTCGGCATCATCGGGATGTGTGGTGGCCAACTCGCAATGGAATTGCGCAATCTCCTTGTGGAACGGGACCCCGGACATCAGTTCCAGTTCACGCGCTGTGTCGATGGCGCGTTGCCATTCCCGTTCGCGGATGTAGATGTCGAGCAGGGCCCTCAGCGCAGGTTGCTGGTAGCTGGGTGCTCCGCACAGCGTGCGGAAGAGCGATTCCGCACGGTCGAACAAGCCTGCCTTGAGAAAGTCCTGCGCCAGTTCCACCATGATGGCGGTTTTTTGCAGATCGGAAAGCTGCGGGCGCTCCAACAGGTTCTGGTGCAGGTGGATGGCGCGGTCTACTTCGCCGCGGCGACGGAACAGGCTGCCGAGGGCGAAATGCAGTTCCAGGGATTCGGTATTGGATTTGACCGCCTCGATGAAGGCTTCGATAGCTTTGTCGTGCTGTTCCTTGATCAGGAAATTGAGGCCCTTGAAATAGGATGCCGGGAGTGCGCTGGATTCGTTCAGCAGCTGGTTCATGTCGACGCGGGCCGCCATCCAGCCGAACAGGAAGAACAGCGGCAGAACCAGCAGCCACCAGTATTCGAATTCGATCATGGTCAGTCTTGCTTGCGTTGTAGCGTGTCGAGTTCACGCTGCAGGCCGGTGAGTCGTCGACGTTGTGAAATCAGCAGCGAAAAACAGGCCGCGAGGCCGGCGACGACCCCGGCAACGAAGGCGACCAGCAGGGTCAGGGACAGCGGCGCTTGCCAGGCAAAACCGAGGTAATAGCGCAGCGTAATCGGCTCGGCGTTCTTCAGGGCAAAGCCGAGGGCGATCAGAAAAATGAGAAACCCGGTCAGGGTATAGAGATAGCGCATGATGTAATTTTACAGAATCACCAATAAAAAAGCGGCGGAATTTTCATTCCGCCGCTTTGTTTGGTGCCAGACCGGTATCAGTCTTCGAAATCTACCCGCTCACGCAACTCCTTGCCGGCCTTGAAATGCGGTACGTACTTCTCGGGTACCTGCACTTTGGCGCCGGTTTTGGGGTTGCGGCCGAGACGGGGAGGGCGATAGTTCAGACTGAAACTCCCAAACCCTCTGATCTCGATGCGCTCACCGGTAGCCAGCTTGTCAGCCATGGCATCGAGGATAGCCTTCACCGACAGCTCGGCGTCTTTGACGACGAGCTGGGGAAAGCGACCCGCGAGCTTGGCAATCAGCTCCGATTTGGTCATGGCGTCCACGCTTTACTCGTTGTTTTTGCCGTCGAGCTTGGCCTTGAGCAGTGCGCCCAAGCTGGTGGTGCCTGCGTTGCCGGTGTCGCCAGTGTACTTGGAGACAGCGTCGGCTTCGTCAGCCATGTCCTTGGCCTTGATCGAGAGGTTGATGCTGCGGTTCTTGCGATCGATGTTGATGATCTTGGCTTCGACTTCGTCGCCTTCCTTCAGCACGTTGCGCATGTCTTCCACCTTTTCGCGGGAGACTTCGGAAGCGCGCAGGTAACCTTCGACTTCACCGTCCAGGGTCACGACTGCACCCTTGGCGTCCAGGCTCTTCACGGTACCCTTGACCAGGCTGCCCTTGTCGTGGGTGGTGGTGTAGTTGCTGAACGGATCGTTGTCCAGTTGCTTGACGCCGAGGGAGATACGCTCCTTCTCGACATCGATCGCCAGAACAACGGCTTCCACTTCGTCACCCTTCTTGAAGTTGCGGATGGCTTCTTCGCCAGGCTGGCTCCAGGACAGGTCGGACAGGTGGATCAGGCCGTCGATGCCACCGTTCAGGCCGATGAACACGCCGAAGTCGGTGATGGACTTGATCTGGCCGCGGACCTTGTCGCCACGCTTGTGGTTGGCGGCGAAATCGTCCCACGGGTTGGACTTGCACTGCTTCATGCCCAGGGACAGGCGACGACGGTCTTCGTCGATTTCCAGGATCATGACTTCGACTTCGTCGCCCAGCTGGACGATCTTGGCCGGATGCACGTTCTTGTTGGTCCAGTCCATTTCGGACACGTGGACCAGGCCTTCGATACCCGGTTCGATTTCAACGAATGCACCGTAGTCGGTCAGGTTGGTGACCTTGCCGAACAGGCGGGTGCTGGCCGGGTAACGGCGGGACAGGTTGACCCACGGATCGTCGCCCAGTTGCTTGATGCCCAGGGAAACGCGATTCTTTTCCTGATCGAACTTCAGGATCTTGGCTTCAACTTCTTCGCCAACGGTCAGGACTTCGGACGGGTGCTTGACGCGGCGCCATGCCAGGTCGGTGATGTGCAGCAGGCCGTCGATGCCGCCCAGGTCCACGAATGCACCGTAGTCGGTGATGTTCTTGACGATACCCTTGACCACTGCGCCTTCCTTCAGGTTGGCCAGCAGGGCTTCGCGGTCAGCGCCCATGGAAGCTTCCATGACGGCGCGGCGGGAAACCACCACGTTGTTACGCTTGCGGTCCAGCTTGATGACCTTGAATTCCCATTCCTTGAATTCGTAAGGGGTGGTGTCCTTGACCGGACGGGTGTCGACCAGGGAACCCGGCAGGAATGCGCGGATGCCGTTGACCATGACGGTCAGGCCGCCCTTGACGCGACCGTTGATCAGGCCCTTGATGATGCGGCCTTCGTTCATGGCTTCTTCCAGGTCCAGCCACGCTGCGAGGCGCTTGGCCTTTTCGCGCGAAAGCTTGGTGGAACCGAAACCATCTTCCAGGGACTCAATGGCAACCTTGACGAAGTCGCCTGCGGCAACTTCGAGTTCACCCTTGTCGTTACGGAATTCGCTGGTGGGGATGATACTTTCCGACTTGAGGCCGGCATTGACAACGACGAAATCGCTGTCGACGGACACGACTTCAGCGGTGATCACTTCGCCCGAGCGCATTTCCTGGCGGGCCAGGCTTTCTTCGAACAGGGCGGCAAAACTTTCTTGAGGGGCAGCAGTAGCCATTAATAGAGTACCTAACTAATATCCCACCTGGCGGCGGGGTTGATTAAAAAAACCATGAACCTGGCGGCCCATGGCGCTTGTGAAACTTTACTTCTTTTCGATGCTGGCGTTATATTGATCCAGTACCGCCTGCACCGCCTGCTCGATGGTCAGATGGTCCGTGTCGAGCAGTTTTGCACCTTCACATTGCTGCAACGGCGCCACCGCGCGCTGGCGGTCACGTTCATCTCGCAATTTCAGGTCTTGCAATATGCTTGCAAGATTAGCATGGTTTCCTTTTTCCATCAACTGCTTATAGCGACGTTCCGCACGCACCTCGGCGCTGGCAGTCAGGAATACCTTGGTTCCTGCATCGACGAAGATGACAGACCCCATGTCGCGTCCATCGGCGACCAGTCCCGGGGTCTTGCGGAAGCTGCGCTGCAGATCGACCAGCGCCTGGCGCAGGGCAGGGTGGACGGCGACTTCGGATGCCCCGCGGCTGATGTCCTCGGTGCGGATGGCTTCCGTGATCATGCGTCCATCCAGCAGGATTTCTCCGTGCTCGAAGACGATGTGCAACTGCGGTGCCATGGATGCGAGGGCTGCTTCATCCTGCCAGGAAATCCCGCGGTCCTTGGCTGCAAGGGCCACGATGCGGTATAGCGCTCCAGAATCCAGATAATGAAAGCCTAGCCGTTCTGCAACGATCTGGGCGACCGTTCCTTTACCGGAAGCGGAAGGTCCGTCAATGGCGATGACTGGGACTGGCAGGTTCATTTGACGATGCTCCCGTAGCGATCGAAGTAATCCGGAAAGGTCTTGGCGACACATTTCGGATCGTTGATGGTCACGGGCACACTCCCCAGGTTGACCAGCGAGAAACACATGGCCATGCGGTGGTCGTCGTAGGTGTCGATGGCTGCGTTGCCGGTGAGTGCCTTGGGCGGCGTGACGCGGATGTAATCCGGGCCTTCTTCCACCGTGGCGCCCACTTTGCGCAATTCCGTGGCCATGGCAGCAATGCGATCGGTTTCCTTGACGCGCCAGCTGGCGATATTCCTCAGCGTCGTGGTGCCATCGGCGTACAGGGCGGCGATGGCCAGCGTCATGGCGGCATCCGGTATATGGTTGCAGTCGAGGTCAATGGCTTTCAGTTTGCCGGTGCCTCTGGCTTCGATCCAGTGGTCACCGCGGGTGATGGTGGCCCCCATCTGCTCCAGCGCTTCGGCAAAACGTACGTCCCCCTGGATGGACTGGTTGCCGATGCCTTCAACCCGAACCGGTCCGCCGCCGATGGCCCCGGCTGCCAGGAAATACGATGCCGAAGAGGCGTCCCCCTCTACCCACAATTCCCCGGGACTGACGTAGCGACTGTTGGCGGGAATGATAAACGCCTGCCAGCCCTCGCGTTGGACTTGGACGCCGAACCGCGCCATCAGGTTGAGCGTGATTTCGATATAGGGTTTGGAGATCAATTCCCCTACGACCTCGATACGGATTTCACGGCCGGCGAGCGGCAACGCCATCAGCAGGGCGGTCAGGAACTGGCTGGAAACGTTGCCCTTGACGCTGACCTTGTCGCCGTTGATCTCTGCCGGAAAAATTTCCAGTGGAGGAAAGCCCTCGTTGCCCAGATAACGGATATCGGCGCCGGCCTGGCGCAGCGCGTCGACCAGGTCCCCGATCGGACGTTCGTGCATGCGAGGCACACCGGATAGTTTGTAGTGGCCACCGGACAGTGCCAGGGCGGCTGTCAGCGGGCGGAAGGCAGTGCCAGCGTTCCCCAGAAACAGGTCGGCTTCCTTGATGTCGAATGCCCCGCCCATGCCGGTGACTTTCCAGTCGTCCGGTGCGGTCTGCTCCAGCGGGACGCAGAGGATCTTCAGGGCGTCCAGCATGCGCGCGGTGTCGTCGGAGGCTAGCAGGTCGCGAATGTGGGTGGTGCCTTCGGCCAGTGCGGCCAGCAGCAGAGTGCGGTTGGAGATGCTCTTGGAGCCGGGAAGTTTAACGGTGCCGGCAGCCCGGGCGACAGGGGAGAGGTTCAGGATTTCCATGGGAGGTGATGGTCTATTTGGCAGGCATGAACTTTTCAGCCCATGCTGTCCGCGCTTCGCGCGCGTGGTTGAATACTTCGGCCAGCTTCTGGCCATCGTGAGTGTCGATCAATTCACGAATGCCACAAAGCCGGGCGATGTAGGCGTCCAGCTCGAGCAGCATGGCGTCACGATTGGCGAGGCAGATATCCCGCCACATTTCCGGAGAACTGCCGGCGATACGTGAGAAGTCGCGAAAGCCGCCGGCGGCAAAACCGAACAACTGGTCGGCATTCGGCCGGCAGGCGATTTCCTCCACCAGCGCGTAGGCCAGAACGTGCGGCAGATGGCTGACGGCGGCAAAGATCTGGTCGTGAACCTCCGGCGTCATCGCTGTGACGTTTGCGCCACAGCCGCGCCAGAAGGCCTCGGTCCTGGCGACGGTGTCCGGCGCGTTTTCCTGGAGCGGGGTCAACACCACATTTTTCTTATCGAACAGGTCTACACGGGCTGCCGTGACGCCGCTTTTCTCGGCCCCGGCGATGGGGTGGGCCGGGACGAAGCCGGGCAAACGGTTGCCCATGTGGGCGCGTGCCGCAGCCACGACATCGCCCTTGGTGCTGCCAGCATCGGTCACGATGGCGTGGGGCGGCAGGTGGGGTGCAATGGCCGCCATGACGCCAGGCATGCTGCCGACGGGCATGGCCAGCAGGACGAGGTCGGCATCCCTGACGGCTTCTTCCATAGATGCGGATGCGTCGATGACACCGAGGTCGATGGCCTCCTGCAGGGCTTCGCCGGAGCGGCCGGCACCGACAATACGGCGCGCAAGACCCGCACGGCGCGCCGCCATGGCGACCGAGCCACCGATCAGGCCGACGCCGATAATGACCAGTTTATCGAACATGAGAAATCGCGGATTAAAAACCTGACATGATAGCACGGGAGGGGCTGATCAGCCGCCCAGTGCTTCCCTGGGGAGGCGTCAGGCCGGAATCAGTACCCGAGTGCGCGTGCGCCCTGGTAGAAAATGAAGCTGACTCCCCAGGCCAGGATCAGGGACCAGGCGACCGAGAACAGCGTAAAAGCGTTACTGCGGGATTCGCTTTTCAGGGTGGCGATCGTGGACAGGCAGGGCGTGTAGATGAGGGTGAACAGCATGAAGCTCATGCCCTGCACCCAGTCCAGCTTGCAGGCCATCAGTTGCATCAGCGGGTCGCCGGAAAGACCGTAGATGACAGCCAGTGAGCCGATGACGATTTCCTTGGCAACAAAACCGAAGATCAGGGCGATGGCCAGTTGGCCGTCGATGCCGATCGGCGTGAGGAGGGGCGATAAGGCGCTCCCGATCATGCCCGCAAAGGTATAGGCGCTGGCCGGTGGCACGTCACCTGGGAAGTTGGTCAATGCCCAGACCAGAACCACGCCGGCGACGATGAATTTGGTCGCGCGTCGGAGGAAGTGGCTGACTTCCAGCCAGCCGCGCTGGAGGATCTGGTGCGGGGTTGGAAAACGGTAGGGCGGCAGTTCGAGGATGAACGGTTCGTCGCTCCGCAGCTGGCCCTTGAATAGCAGGGCTGTGACGAATGTCGCGGCAAAACTCATCAGATAAAGTGAGAACAACACTGCCGGAGCCTGTTGTGGCGTGAACAGTGCGGCTGCCATGAACACGAATACCTGCAGGCGGGCTGAGCAGAGCGAGAACGGAATGACCAGCATGGTCAGCAGGCGCAAGGGGCGGGAACGCATGACCCGCGTCCCCATCAGTGCCGGCACATTGCAGCCGAAACCCATCAACAACATGACGAAGCTGCGCCCGTCCAGGCCAAGCCGCGCCATCAGAGCGTCCGTCAGGTACGCGGCGCGGGACAGGTAGCCGCTGTCCTCGACCATGGTCATGACCAGGAAAAACAGGATGATCAGCGGTACGAAGGCCGCTACGGTACCGACGCCATTGTAGACACCGTCCAGCAGCAGGCCGTGCAGCCAGGGGGGGGCGGTGGCCAGCATCGGTTCGAACACGCCGCCGCGGAGATAGCCCAGAATCCAGGCGACGCCATCCTGCAGGGGCTTGCCAGCAGTGAAGATGAATTGGAACAGCGCGTATAACGCACCGAAGAACAGTGGCAGTCCAAGCCATGGATGCAACAGGATCCGGTCGATTTTTGCGGTCAGCTGATCTGTGAGTTCCATCGGCATCTGTACCGAACTCCTGACGATCTGCTCCATTTCCTGCTCGATACGGTCGTCAGGGCTCAGACGGTCACGCAGATGCTCAGGAGTGGGGTGGCTCTCGCGGTTCATGGTTTGCGCCGCCAGCTGAAGGGCCTCTTTGCAGCCATCGCCATATTTGGCGCTGATCATGGCCACGGGCATGCCCAACTGCGAAGACATGCTCTGCTGGTCCACCGAGACGCCGTGGCGGCGGGCTTCATCCACCATGTTCAGCATCAGGATGGTGGGCAGGCCGAGATCCCGTACCTGAAGTCCCAGCGAGAGTTGACGGTCGATCTGGGAGGTGTTGAGTACCAGGATGACGAGATCGATGTCGTTGTGTTCAAGAAAGTGACGCACCACCTGTTCATCATCGGAAAACCCATGCAGGTCATAGATGCCGGGGAGGTCGATCAATTCTGCGATGTGACCGCCCAGCAGGATTCTGGCGCTGGTGAGGTCGACCGTGATGCCTGGCCAGTTGCCGACTCGGGCGGATGCGCCGGAGATCCGGTTGAACAGGGTGGACTTGCCGGTATTCGGCATGCCCATCAATGCGATGCGTTTCATGCGGCGCGGTGGGAGATCTGGATGCGTGCAGCCTCGGACTGGCGCATGACGATATCCGTGCTGCCGATGCGGACATGTAACGGCCCGGAGAAGCGGGCACGACGCACGAGCTCGATGTGCTTGCCGACTCGGAAACCCAGGGCATTCAGTCGATGATGCAGGTTCTCATCTGCGTGAATGCCGCAGATGGTGGCGTGTTCTCCCGGTTTCAGGCTGGCAAGGTCGTGTGAAGGCATGAGCAGCATTCTAAATGATAACAATTCTTATCTTGCGCGGAAACGCACGTCATTGCAAGCGGCGCGAAGGGGGTAGAAAGCAAAAAGGCCACCCTGAGGTGGCCTTTGCAGTGCGTGCGTCAGGCGGATTACTTGGCCTTGGCGGTGTTGTCGACGATCTTGGCCTTGGCGCGCAGGTCGTTGACCAGCTTGGCCAGCTGGCGTTGCTGCAGGTCCTGCTGGATGCCATCCTTGACCTTCTCGTAGGCCGGCGGCTGGCTGGCGCGGGTGTCGTTCAGCTTGATCACGTGCCAACCAAACTGGCTTTGTACCGGTGCGCTGGTGTACTTGCCCTTTTGCAGTGCCACGACGGCGTCGGCAAACGGCTTGACCATGCCGGCGGGAGAGAACCAGCCGAGGTCACCGCCCTTGTCCTTGGAACCCGGATCCTGGGATTTTTCCTTGGCGATCTTCGCAAAGTCTTCGTTCTTGTCGAGTCGGGCGATGATGTCCTTGGCTTCCTGTTCGGTTTTTACCAGGATGTGCTGGGCGCTGTATTCCTTGTCACCCATCTGGGCCTTGAGCTTGTCATACTCGGCCTTGACGGTGGCTTCGTCGATCGGGTTCTTCTTCACGAAATCCTGCAGGTAGGTGCGCACCAGCAGTTCGCGGGTCATCAGTTCGTGGCTGGAAATATAGTCCGCACGTTTTTCGATACCTGCCTTCTGGGCTTCCTGGATCAGCAGTTCCTGAGCAACCAGCTTGTTGATGACGGCAGCCTTGGCGTTGTCGTCAGCCTGGCCTTTTGCATCCTTGAGGATGAAGTCCACCAGGGATTGCTTGATCGGCTTGCCATTGACGGTGACCGGATCGGCGGCGTAAGCGGCGGGAACCATCAACCCGGCAACTGCCAGAGCGATAAGGGTGCGTTGCTTGAAATTCATGAAATGTCCTTGAGGGGATAAAGTGAATGAATCAGGTTTCGTCCGGCGCAAGTGCACGTATGCTGAGCGCATGGATGCGGCGCGGAATGAGGTCTTCAAGTGCTTGATAAACAACACGATGGCGCATTATCCGTGATTTGCCTGAAAAATGCGAGCTTGTCATGGTGACCGTGAAATGGCCGCCGCCACTGTTTCCGGCGTGTCCGGCGTGGCGGGCGCTGTCATCTTCGATCAGCAGTTCGATTGGTTCCAGGAAGGCCAGCCTGCTGCGGATTTCGTCCAGGGTGGACATCAGGCTGGCAGGGTCTTGCGGAAAGGCTTGACGGTGACCTGCCGAAACACGCCTTCCGTCATGTAGGGGTCGGCATCGGCCCAGCGACGGGCTTCTTCGAGGGAAGGGAATTCGGCCACGATCAGGCTGCCGGTCATGCCGGCAGGTCCGGGGTCATTGCTGTCGATGGCGGGGAATGGCCCGGCCAGAAGCAGGCGGCCTTCTTCCTGGAGGGCCTTGAGGCGCTCGACGTGTGGCGGTCGCACTGCCATGCGCTTTTCCAGGCTGTTGGGAAAGTCTTCGCCGATGATGGCGTACAGCATGCTTATTCCTTATCCTGCTCGATGTGTTTGGAGATCATCAGGCTTTGCAGCACGATGAAAACAAGCATGAGCCCGGTGGTGCCGAACAGCTTGAAATCGACCCAGGTCTCGGTTGTGTAGTGGAAAGCGACGTAAAGGTTGGCGACGCCGAGGGCTGCGAAAAATCCGGCCCATGCATGGTTAAGCCGTTTCCAGATGATTTCGGGCATCTGCAGGTTGTTGCCCATCATGCTGCGGATCAGGTTCTTGTTCCAGAACAGCTCGGCGCTGGACAGTACGATGGCAAACAGCCAGTAAAGCACGGTGGGTTTCCACTTGATGAAGGTTTCGTCGTGAAGCAGCAGGGTGGCGCCGCCGAAGACGACCACGATCACGCCACTGGCGATCAGCATGCCATCGACCTTGCCGTGGCGGAATTTTACCCAGCCGATCTGTGCGAGCGTAGCGACGATGGCGGCCATGGTCGCGGCGTATATTCCCATCAACTTGAAAGTGACGAAAAAGAGGATGACAGGGAACAGGTCGAACAGAAATTTCATACGGGCTCTTGGTCAGGTGAAATACTGCTTAAGTTTCGGTCAGGCGGCTATTTTGCTATGATTTCACATGCCCCACAAGAAAACTACTTCATCTTTCCCCTAATCGCCCCGAATGCCCTCCCAGATCGACCTTCACAGCCATTCCACGGTGTCCGATGGCACCTTGCCGCCAGCAGAGCTCGTGGCCCATGCGGCCGCGCGCGGGGTGCGCGTGCTCGCCCTGACCGATCACGATGACCTGGACGGGCTTGAGGAAGCAGCGACGGCTGCAGCTGCGGCTGGCGTGACCTTCATCAACGGGGTCGAGATTTCCGTGACCTGGCACAAGCGCACCATCCATGTCGTCGGACTCAAGGTGTCGCCCGGTTATGCGCCGCTGGCGGAAGGGCTGCGCCAGCTTCGCGAAGGCCGGCATGAGCGGGCGCGGGGCATGGCCGCCAGTCTCGACGGGGTCGGCATCACGGGGAGCCTGGAAGGGGCCTATGAGCACGCCAAGCGCGGCATCATCAGCCGCTCGCATTTTGCCCGATTCCTGGTTGAGCGGGGACACGCCAAGGATGTCGGCGCCGTGTTCAAGAAATTCCTGGTCAAGGGCAAGCCAGGCTATTTCGAGCACCGCTGGGCGTCGCTGGAAGATGCGGTGGGCTGGATTACCGGAAGTGGCGGGATCGCGGTGCTTGCACATCCCGGTCGATATGACCTGGGCAAGACCAACATGCTTACCCTGTTGCACGAATTCCGCGAACTGGGCGGCAAGGCCGTCGAGGTGGTGACGGGCAGCCACACGCCCGAGATGGTGCCGCACTTCGCCAGGCTGGCGCACCAGTTCGATCTGCTGGCCTCTGCGGGCTCCGACTATCATGGCCCCGGTCAGACTTATCTCGATATGGGGCGACTGCCCGAACTCCCGCACGGCTGCGTTCCGGTCTGGCATGATTGGCCGGAATGCGCCGGTTGGGATATCCAGGGGGAGGTCGTGCGTGCTGCCTGATCTGGTGCGTCTCCAGAATGCCGGGCGTGAAGCGCAGGCGCAGCTGTTGCTGGGCGTGTTCGCGCTGATCGAGGGGGAATATCGTCCCTGGCTGGCGCTGGAAAGGCCGGATAACTGGCTGCAGGCGCTGAATGGCGGTAATGCACGGGGTACCCGCATGGCGGTGTCCGTTGCCGTCGATGCCGCGGGCAGGGTGGTCGGCGCCAGCGCGACGGAGATTTATCGCAACGGGACGGCCATCATCAACTACAGCGTCGGGCGCAAGAGCGACCAGGATTATCTCGATGTGATCGCGACCGTCACGCGCGACATGATGCAGGGGCTGCACGAGTTGCAGCAAAGCGGACTGGAGATCAACCTCGTCGTCAAGGAACACCATCTCGACAGTGCGCGGGCGCAGGCCGGCTATCTGGCCGTGGGGCAAGTGCCGCTGGATGGCCCGACCTCGCTGGTCGGGGTGGGTATCCAGTATCTTGAGATCGCCTGCGGTCATCCGGAAGAATTGGATGATCCCGCCAAGCTGGCTGCGGCCATGGCATTGACCGATCCGCAGACGGCCCGGGTGCGAGATGTGGATGACGAGGTCCACCTGTGGTTGCCGGGCAATTTCGTTCCTAGCCGCAGGGATATGGCTTTGGCTGACACGTTGCGGCAGCTGGCCGACGCCCATGCTGGCGAGCGCAGCATTTTCCGGGTGCGTGACATCCGCCTCGATCCGGGCTGGCAGTCGATGAATCGGCTGGCCGATGCCCTGCCCGCCGCGGCGACCTATCTCGATGCGTACCAGGCATCGAAGCAGGGTGCGGCGCGTTACATGGGGCTGGAATCTTCCCCCGCCAACGAGACTTTGAGCATGATCGGGTAATCCATGTCCCAGTATTTTTCCATTCATCCCGACAATCCCCAGCATCGCCTGATCCATCAGGCTGCAGAAATAATCCGTAACGGAGGGGTGGTCGCCTATCCGACGGATTCGAGTTATGCGCTGGGTTGTCACCTTGGCGACAAGGAGGCGCAGGAGCGCATCCGTGCCATTCGTGGCGTCGATGAAAGTCATATGTTTACGCTGGTATGCCGGAATCTGGCGGAGATCTCGACCTACGCCAAGGTCGACAACAGTCAGTTCCGCCTGCTCAAGGCCAATACGCCGGGCAGCTATACGTTTATCCTGCAGGCCAGCCGTGAAGTGCCGCGCCGCCTGCAGCACCCCAAGCGGTCCACCATCGGGTTGCGTGTGCCGGACCATGCCGTGACGCTGGCCCTGCTGGAGGAACTGAACGAGCCGTTGCTGAGCATGACCTTGCAACTGCCGGGTGAGGAGGAGCCGATGAACCAGGCCTGGGAAATCCGTGAGCGACTGGAACATGTCGTGGATCTGGTGATCGACGCCGGGGCCTGCGACCTGCTGCCCACCACGGTCATCGACCTGACGGGGGACGCCCCCAGGCTTGTTCGGCAAGGTAAAGGCAACATCGCGCCATTTGGAATAGATGAGGATTAAGCATGCTGCTTGAATTGATACAGGCGCTGTCAACATTGGATACAGCCCAGCGCATTAGCGTTTACGTGTTGCCGGTGATCTTTGCGATCACCGTGCACGAGGCGGCCCACGGTTATGCGGCCCGGCATTTCGGCGACATGACCGCAGCCGCAGAAGGGCGCATCAGTCTGAACCCGCTGCGCCACATTGATCCGGTCGGAACCCTGCTGGTTCCGGCCTTGACGCTCCTGGTGGGCGGCATCCTGTTCGGCTGGGCCAAGCCGGTGCCGGTCAATTTCAGTCGCCTGCGCCATCCCAAGCGTGACATGCTGTGGGTGGCCGCTGCCGGTCCCGGCTCCAATCTGGTGATGGCCCTGCTGTGGGCCCTGGCCATCAAGTTTTCCATCCTCCTGCCACCGTATGCCGGGGTGCCGCTGGCCTTGATGGGAGCCGCCGGCATCATGATCAATACCGTGCTGATGGTGCTTAACCTGTTCCCGCTGCCGCCACTGGATGGCGGGCGCATCGCGGTCAGCCTGCTGCCTCAGCCCTGGGCCTGGCGGTTCAGCCGGATCGAGCCCTACGGTTTCATCATCCTGATTGTTTTGATGTTTACGCATATACTGGGCGCAATTTTGTGGCCATTCATCATGGCGGTTTTCAAACTGATTTCGTGGTTTTTTTTCTGAGGTTTTTATGGCTGTAGAGCGCGTTTTATCGGGCATGAGGCCCACCGGCAACCTGCATCTGGGACACTATCACGGGGTCCTCAAGAACTGGACCAAGTTGCAGCATGAGCATGAGTGCTTCTTCTTCGTGGCCGACTGGCATGCCCTGACCACGCATTACGACACCCCGCAGGTGATCGAGGAAAGCGTCTGGGAAATGGTGATCGACTGGCTCGCCGCCGGTGTCGACCCGGCCAGCGCGACGGTGTTCATCCAGTCCAAGGTGCCGGAGCACGCGGAATTGCATACGCTGCTGTCCATGATCACGCCGCTGGGATGGCTGGAGCGTGTGCCGACCTACAAGGACCAGCAGGAAAAGCTCTCCAGCAAGGATCTTTCTACGTATGGCTTCCTTGGCTACCCGTTGCTGCAGAGCGCCGATATTCTGATCTACCGCGCCACGCAGGTGCCGGTAGGCGAAGACCAGGTGCCGCACATCGAATTCACCCGTGAAATCGCGCGCCGTTTCAACCATATTTACGGCCGTGAGCCAGGCTTTGAAGAAAAGGCCGAAGCCGCGATCAAGAAGCTGGGCAACAAGAAGGGCGCGTTGTACGAAGAACTGCGGACCCGTTACCAGGAAAGCGGTGACGACGATGCGCTGGAGGCTGCGCGTGCGCTGATCCATGAGCAGCAGGGCCTGAGCCTGGGTGACCGCGAACGCCTGCTGGGCTTCCTCGAAGGTGGCGGCAAGATGATCCTGGTCGAACCGGAAGCCGTGCTGACCCCGGCTTCCCGCATGCCCGGTCTGGATGGCCAGAAAATGTCCAAGTCCTACAACAACACCATTTCGCTGCGCGAGGATCCGGATACCATCGCCAAGAAGATCCGCACCATGCCGACCGATACCAACCGCGTGCGCCGTACCGACCCGGGTGATCCGGCCAAGTGCCCGGTATGGCAGTTGCATGAGGTTTATTCGGATGACCAGAAGCGCGAATGGGTACAGACTGGATGCAAAGGCGCGTCCATCGGCTGCATCGAGTGCAAGCAGCCTGTGATTGATGCCGTGCTGGCTGAACTGAAACCGATTCAGGAGCGTGCCGCGCAATACGCGGAAGATCCGACGCTGGTGAAGAATATCGTTGCCGACGGTTGTGAGAAGGCCCGCAAACTGGCGCGTGAAACCATGCGTGACGTGCGCGAGGCGATGGGCTTGTCCTACAGCTGATGCTTCCAGCCCCCAGCGCCCGTATCCATGGAGAACCCCTGGCGGAACTGCCGCAGGATCTCTATATTCCGCCGGAAGCGCTGGAGGTTTACCTCGAAGCGTTCGAAGGGCCGCTGGACTTGCTGCTCTACCTGATCCGCAAGCACAATCTGGATATCCTCGATATCCAGATGGCGGAGCTGACCAGGCAGTACATGGACTACGTCGACAAGATGCGCTCGCGCAATCTGGAACTGGCTTCGGATTACCTGCTGATGTCGGCCATGCTGATCGAAATCAAGTCGCGCATGCTGTTGCCCAAGCCGGAGGAGATCGCACAGGAAGAGGATCCACGGGCGGAACTGGTACGCCGCCTGCTGGAATACGAATCGATGAAGCTGGCCGCGCAACAGCTGGACGAACTGCCGCAGGTGGGGCGTGAACTGATGGTGGCGCAGGCCTATTTCGATCACATCCCGGAGCAGCAGTTGCCGGGCGTGACCATGGATGAACTGTTCGCCGCCTGGCAGGAAGTGCTCAAGCGGGCCAGCCACTACGTGCATCACAAGGTCAGCCGTGAGGAGCTTTCGGTGCGGGAGCACATGACCATGATCCTGCGCCGCCTGAGCTCGGAGCCGTTGCTGGAGTTCATCCAGCTGTTCGATGTTCGTGAGGGCCTGCCCAAGCTGGTGGTGTGTTTTCTCGCGGTCCTGGAACTTGCACGCGAGGGCCTGGTCCGGTTGACGCAGCAGGCTGCGTTCTCGCCGATCTACGTACAGGCCGGGGAGGGGCGCTGAGCATGTCCGCTGATATCCGGCACCTGAAGAATGTCCTGGAAGCGGCCCTGCTGACCAGCCAGGAGCCGCTGTCACTGGACGACCTGACCCGGCTGTTCGAGGAGCGCATGGAACGGGCGACCCTGCGCATGCTGCTCGATGAATTGAAGACCGACTGGAACGGACGCACGCTGGAACTCACGCAGGTGGCCAGCGGCTGGCGTTTTCAGGCACGTCCTGAGTATGCGCCGTTCCTTGCCCGTCTGAATCCGGAACGGCAGCAGCGCTATTCGCGGGCGGTTCTGGAAACATTGGCGATCATCGCCTACCGGCAGCCGGTCACGCGTGGCGACATCGAGGAAATCCGCGGTGTGTCGGTCAACCCGAATACCATCCGCACCTTGCAGGAACGCGGCTGGATCGACGTGGTCGGGCATCGTGAAGTACCGGGCAGGCCGGCGTTGTTCGGCACGACCCGCACTTTCCTGGATGATCTGAATCTGCGGTCGCTGGCAGAACTGCCGCCGCTGGAACGTTTTCCCCAGCATGAAATCCCGCTGGACTTATAAGAATACTGGAGTGAACCATGGCAAGACCCTTTAAACAGGCCCGTACGGTCCGACCGCAACGCGCATCCAACCCCGACCAGCCGCCTCAGCGTCTGCACAAGCTGCTGGCCCTGGCTGGCCTCGGCTCCCGTCGCGACATGGAGGAGTTGATCGCTAGCGGCCGCATCACCATCAACGGGGAAGTGGCGCAGGTCGGCGCAGGCGTGACTCCCAATGACGTAGTCAAGCTCGATCGCCGCATCGTGCACCTGCCGTTCGAGGCCGAATTGCCGCGCGTGCTGCTCTACCACAAACCGGAAGGCGAGATCGTCAGCCAGGACGATCCGGAAAAACGCGCCAGCGTGTTCGACAAGTTGCCGCGCGTGCGTGGCGGGCGCTGGGTAGCGATCGGCCGACTGGACATCAATACTTCCGGCCTGTTGATATTTACCACTTCCGGCGAACTGGCCAACCATTTCATGCATCCGCGCTACGAAGTCGAGCGGGAGTATGCCGTGCGCCTGATGGGTGAGCTGACGGAAGCGCAGATGTCGCAGTTGACGGTCGGCATCGAACTGGAAGACGGCCCGGCGCAGTTCGACAGCATCCAGGACAAGGGTGGCGAGGGTGCGAACCACTGGTACCAGGTCATGCTGCGCGAAGGTCGCAACCGTGAAGTGCGGCGCCTGTTCGAAGCCATGGGCCTGATGGTCAGCCGCCTGATGCGCGTGCGTTTTGGCCCGGTCAACCTGCCCGCCCGCCTGAAGCGGGGGCAGATGATGGAACTGCCGCCCAAGGAAGTGGCTGGCCTGATGGAATGGGCCGGTCTGGCGGTGTCGCGTTCGCCGCAACGTTCGCAAAAGGAAAAGGAAAGCCTGGGCAAGACGTTCACGCCCAAGGAGCGTCGCCCGGACAGCCGGACACGCAAGCCGGACGCCGAAGCCGCGCCACGCGGCCCGCGCGGCGCCGGTGCGCCGGCATCGAGGAGTTCCGTGCCGAAGGCACCGGCCAAGCGCCGTGTTCGCGGCGACAACATGACCCCCCCGGCCCAGCAGCGCCGCAGCGACCGCAACCGGGGGCGTGGCTGAGGCACTGAAGGTGGATCTCGTTCTAAACCGTTATAGCCCCGACGAACGGTACGACGTCATCATCGTCGGCGCGGGCCCCAGCGGGCTTTCGGCAGCCGTGCGCGCGTCCGAGCAGGGGATGAACTACCTGTTGCTGGAGGCGGAAGAAGAGCCTGCGGGCACCATACGCAAATACCAGCGCGGCAAGCATGTCATGGCCGAACCCCGCGGGCTGCCGCTACAGGGTGCGCTACCCTTCGCCGCGGCGACGCGCGAGGACGTGCTAGAACGGTGGGAAGAAGCCATGGCCGAGCATCGCATCGAGGTGCGTTACGAAGCACGGGTGATCAGCGTGAACCGGCTGGATCAGGGGCTCGAAGTGGTGCTGGCAGACGGTGAGAAGCTGGTTGCCGACCACGTGGTGCTGGCCTTCGGTGTGCAGGGCAACCTGCGCAAGCTGGATGTTCCGGGCGGCGACCTGCCGCAGGTGCAATACCAGCTGGATGACCCGGAGGCCTATCGCAACGAAACCATCGTCGTGGTCGGCGGTGGCGACAGCGGCGTGGAGAATGCACTGGCGCTGACCGGCCGCAATCAGGTGATCGTGGTCAACCGGGATGAGGATTTCAGCCATTGTCGCGAAAGCAACCTCAGCCAGCTGACCGAGGCGCGCCAGAAAGGTGCGCTCGACTGGTTGCTGGAAACAACGCCGCGGGCCGTCGAGCGAAATCATCAGGGCGAGTTCCCGATTACGCTGGTGGTCAGCACGCCGGAAGGCATCGAACGCATCCCTTGCCACCGCATCATCGCGCGTCTGGGCGCGCTGCCTTCCCGCCCGTTGCTGGAAAAGTTCGGCATCGATTTCCAGACCCCCGATCCGACGGCGCTGCCGCAACTTTCCCCGCGCTACGAATCGAGCATCCCCGGCCTTTACATCATCGGCGCCCTGGGCGGCTATCCGCTGATCAAGCAGGGGATCAACCAGGGCTACGAGGTCATCGAGCATATCCTGGGTAATCCGGTTGAACCGGCCGATGCGCCGCTGCTACGCGAAAAGTTCGCCAAACTGGGCGCCGACCTGGATATCGACGAGGCACTGGCGAAAATCCAGCGTGGCGTTCCACTGCTGGCCCAGCTCAATACCTTGCAGTTGCGCGAACTGGTACTGGAAAGCAACGTGCTGCTGGTGAACCCCGGCGACATCATTTTCAAGCGTAACGACTACAGCACGACGTTCTATTCGATTGTCGAGGGTGATCTGGATGTCCTGATCGACGAGGATAACATCCCGGACGCCGTACTCAAGGCTGGTGAATTCTTCGGCGAGATGGCCCTGGTGTCGGGGCGCAGGCGACCGGGCACCGTGCGGGCACGCACCCGTTGCCTGCTGATCGAGACACCGCGCCAGGCCATGCTCAAGCTGATCGGCTCGGTGCCGGCCATACGTCGCATGCTCGATGAAGCGGCGATCAAGAGTGCGGTGCTCATCTGCATCGGGTTGTCGCTCAAGGAAGAAGAGCTCGATAGCCTGGCGCGCAGTGCGGTGCTCCGGCAATACGCCGCCGGGGACGAATTGTTCCACGAGGGAGACGAGGCCGATGGCCTCTACCTGATCCAGCGCGGCTCGGTGACCGTGTCACGCATGATCGGCGGGCGCGAGGTGGTGCTGTTCTACGTGGCTGCGGGTAATTATGTCGGCGAGATGTCGCTCATTTCGGGCGAGCCTCGATACGGCACGGTCAGGGCCGCCGTGGCCACTGAGGCGGTGTTCATCGAGGCCGCGCGCATGCGCGAAATCATCGACCGCAACCCGGAAATTCGCGCGGCGCTGGACGAGCGTTATATGCAGCACCTGCAGGAACAGGAAATGCGCCAGCAGATGGAAGTGTCCGTCGATACCGGCACCATGTCGGTTCAAGGTTCGCCTTCCAACCTGTTTTCCTTTCTCATCCAGCAAGGGGTGGGGGAGGCAACCGATGTACTGCTGATCGACGAATCTCTGTGCGTTCGATGCAATTACTGCGAGCAGGCCTGTGCCGATACGCATGGCGGTGCGTCGCGACTGGACCGGGATACCGGACCGATCTTTGCCAACATCCGTGTGCCGACTTCCTGCCGGCATTGCGAACATCCACACTGCATGAAGGATTGCCCGCCTGATGCGATCCACCGCGCCGCACATGGCGAGGTGTACATCGACGACAGTTGCATCGGCTGCGGCAATTGCCAGCAGAATTGCCCGTACGACGTGATCCAGATGGCTGTAGTACAACATGACCGCCCGGAACGCAGTCTGTGGCAGATCATGCTCGGCATCCAGCCCAAGGTAACACCAGCAGTCGATAGCCGTAAGGTCGCAGTCAAGTGCGACATGTGCAAGGACATCGCCGACGGGCCGGTTTGCGTCCGGGCGTGCCCGGTCGGCGCGGCTTTGCGGATGAAGCCGGAGGAACTGATGGGCTATGCAGGTGGCGGGACGCTGCCCGGCGTGGGTGGGGGCTAGCATGCAACGCGGCAATATCTTCGATTACAGAAACTACCGCTACTTCAAGCTGGCGGTGATACTCATTCTGCTGGCCCTGGCCGCCTGGCTGTTGTTCGATCCGGCGGTCGGCCATTACGGTGGTAGCTGGCTGGGTTATGGTTTCGGCACCCTTTCAGCGTTCATGGTGTTGTGGATGGCCTGGTATGGCGTCCGCAAGCGCCGCTATCGCGGGACGGGCGCCACACAGGGCTGGCTCTCGGCACATATCTATCTCGGTACGGCGATGACCGTGATCGTGACCTTGCACAGCGGCTTCCATTTCGATTTCAATGTCGCGACCCTGGCCTACGGCTTGTTGCTGGTAGTGGTCGTGAGTGGTTTCTTCGGCAATTATGCCTACATGATCTATCCGCGCCAGATGACCGACAACATGGGCGAGGATAGCCTGGACAGCCTGCTGTTGCGCATTGCCGAAGCCGACAAGCTGGCACGCCAGATCGCGTTACAGATGCCGGACGATATCAATAATGTGGTGGCCCGCGCTTGCCGCGAGACGACCATCGGGCTGGGCGTCCTCGAACAGATTCGCGGTTACCAGCCGGATTGTCCTTCCGCCCTGGCGGTGGAACAACTTGGCGGTCTCGGCCGGCACCTCTCTTCCGATCAGCGCACGCTATACCATGAGCTCTATTCCATCATGGTCCGGCGGCAATCCCTGGTGAAGCGAGCCCGGCAGGACTTGATGTATCGCGCCCGTCTCGGGATATGGCTGTACTGCCATGTGCCATTCACATTCGCTTTGCTGACGGCGTTGATGGCGCACGTCGTCTCCGTTTTTATCTACTGGTAACCATGATTCAGTGCCTCTACATCAAGGTGTCTCACAATGCGCGCGGATTGCCGGTCCGCAGCTACCATACCCTGGCGGGGGATGAACTGACGCTGGGTCGTGGGGCCGAGTGTCGCATGCACCTGCCGGATCCGCGCGTGGCCATGCACCATGCCGTGATCCGTCGCCTGGATGACGGACAATTGCATCTGGTCTCGCTCAACGGTGAGCTGGAGGTGGACGGGGCCATCCTGCAGAACGTCGTGCTGACGCATGGCAAGCAAGTCATGGTCGGGCCGTATCGACTGACGGTGGAACCGGCACCGCCAGACGTGCACCTCTCCGTTTCCGTCACGCTGGTCAATCCGATGCCGGACGACTATCAGGATCTGAAGGCGCGTACCCACGAGCCCTTGCCCGGTGCCGGCCGATTCAAGCGCCGCCTGTCCCTAGGGATGGTGCTGTTCATCCTGTCGGTGTTTCTGGTGCTGCCGCTTGCCCAGGTGCTGATTCCCCAGTTGCGTGCCGCAGTTGCCGATTGGCCGATCGGCTTCGACAAAGTCTGGAGCCCGGGGCGCACCTCAGGCGCGCACCGGCATTTCGGCTCGCAATGCGGTGAATGCCACCAGACGCCGGGTCGCCAGATCGTCGATCAGGTGTGCCAGCGCTGCCATCGCGATACTGGGCCGCATCTCGCCGATGCCGAGTTGCAGAAACGTGTATTCAAGAGCGGACTGATTTCCAGCGGCAGCAAGCGTTGCGCCGAATGCCACCGTGAGCACAAGGCGCCCACGCCGCTTGCGCGGCAGGACAACGCGCCCTGTGTGAACTGCCATGAGAAACTGCATCAGATTGTTCCGGATACCCGCATGCCGGATATCCGCGACTTTGCGAACGATCACCCCGGTTTCAAGTTGACGTTACGGACGGGCCCGAATGTACAGGATGTAACCCGTATCGACCAGAGTGACAAATCGCACCTGATCGAACATTCCGGACTGCTGTTTCCGCACAGCCAGCATGTGGGGCAGGTACAGGGTCCCGGTGGAATGTCCGATGTGCGGGAGCTGGCGTGTACCAGTTGCCATCGACCGGAAGGCAAGGAGATGCGCTTTGCGCCACCTTCGTTCCAGCGCGATTGCGCGACCTGCCACGCAGACCGCCTGGAGGTCGGGCCATCAGGACATACGCTGACGGTCCCGCATGGATCGGAAGTCAATGTCGTCAATACGCTGAGAGTGCAGGCGCCCAAGCAGCTGGGCCACGATCTGGACGCCCTGAAAACCGATGGTTGCGCCTATTGTCACGAGATTGTCGCCGGGGACCAGCATGATGTCCTGCCGTGGCGGGTGATGCCGCTGCGTTTTACCCAACACTGGTTCAGCAAGGCGACGTTCCGGCATGCGTCGCACCGAACCCAGAAATGCCAGTCATGCCATGCGGTCGAGCAATCGGAAAGCAGTTCAGATATCGCTATGCCGGATCGCAAGTCCTGCATGCGTTGCCATGCCGGCGAAAATCCGGGGCGTGGCCGGATCGCCAGCGACTGTATGTCCTGCCACGACTTTCATCACGGTGAGGGGATGGAAACGTCGGCTTCCTGATAGGGTCTTTAACAGGAATGTGCGAAAGCCTCTGGTGCCCGTCACCGCACTTGTGTTGCCTAGTCGTGTCAGGGCAGATATTGCCCGATGGTGTCCAGCAATTCCTGAATCATGAAGGGTTTCTTGACGCATGCCGCAAATCCGGAACTGGCAAGTTGTTTCATGTCGTCCGGAGTCACACTGGCCGTCACTGCGATGACGGGAATCTCCCGTAGTCGTTCGGAATGCTTGAGGCGATCCATGGCCTCATGGCCGTTCATGCCAGGGAGATTGATGTCGAGGAGGATCAGG
The DNA here is from genome assembly GCA_029782295.1 of Pseudomonadota bacterium. GTDB lineage: Bacteria > Pseudomonadota > Gammaproteobacteria > Burkholderiales > Methylophilaceae > CAIJXJ01. Next base: position 353,796 of record JAKOVB010000089.1, on the reverse strand, counting down.
TCTGGCACGGTTGCATCAGCCATCTCCAGGCCTTTCTCAGCGTTTTCGGCCATGATCAGCTCAAGATGGTCAATCCGGCTCAGAACCCCTTTCATCAACATCTGGTTGGGAATGTTGTCCTCGATATACAGGATCTTTCTTGTCTGGGCCGGATTCCCGGGTTCGATCAACTCTGAAGCAACTTCTTCGGCCTGAGGTGCGATTTCTCCGGACACCAAGGACAGATCGACACAGAACATGGAACCTACACCCACTTCGCTCTCAAGGCTGATTTTCCCCCCCATGAGTTCCACCAGTTGCTTGGTGAGCGCGAGTCCGATTCCAGTGCCTTCGATGCCACTGGTTTCATGACCGAGCCGGTTGAAAGGCTTGAAGAGGTGGGATATCTGGTCTGCCGGAATACCAATGCCGGTATCCTGGATCTTGATGCGCGCAAGGTTGTTGGTCAATTCAACCGAAACGGTGACGTTTCCATTGAGACGGTTGTACTTGATGGCGTTCGATACCAGGTTCAGGAACACCTGCTTGAGACGGGTATGATCCGCCACCACGTGGATCGGGGTTTCGCCGGCCTGGATGCAACTTAGGGCGACCTGATGGCGTCGGGCGACCGGCAGCAAAAGTTGTACCGACTCTTCGATGACCTGGTTCAGGTTCACCTGATCGAGACTGATATCGATCTTTCCGTTTTCGATCTTGGCGATGTCGAGAATTTCATTCACCAGGCGCAGCAGATGGCGGCCTGCCTTATGGATTTCGTCAATGCTCTCCTGATGAGCCGGATCCAGGACGTCAGCATCGGTCTGCAACAATTGAGAAAAACCGATGATGGCGTTCAGCGGCGTCCGGAATTCATGGCTCATGTTGGAGAGGAACTGGGACTTGGCCTGGTTAGCCGCTTCCGCATCCCGCAATGCATTACGCAAGGCTTGGGTGCGTGAGGCGACCTCGTTTTCCAGATGCTCGTTATAGGTCTGCAGTTCATGGTCGCGTTTTTCGACTTCGGCCACCATGAAATTGAACTGGTCGGCCAGATGGCCCAATTCGTCGATAGACTGGCTTTCAACGCGCAAGGAGAATTGTTTGCTGTCTGCGATCAGGCGGGCTGTGTCGGCCAAGTTCTGGATCGGAGTCACGATGGCCTTGCGTAGCCGCAGCACGAACATCGCAGTGATGCCGAATGCCGCCAGTGCCACCAGAAGATAAATTCCCAGGCTTGCAAAGGTTTGCTGCCAGGCAGGGTCGTAATTGGCATGTATCATGACCAGGCCGAGCTCGGATTGATCCATGGTAACGGGGCTGGAAACCGATACGCCATCGGCGGGATTTTCCCCTTGATGGAAGACCTGGCTGGCGAACACTTCACCACGAGTGTTCAGGATCTTGACCGATTCGATATGCCGGTAGATCGACAGCGCTTTCAGTGTTTCCTGCGCAGTGGCCCGGTCATCGAACAGCAATGTGGCTTGATTGTGAAGCGCCGTGATTTGAGCCAGGGATTGCAGCTCTTGCCGAATCGCGTGTTTGTTCGCGTGGAAGGCGTATGCAGCCGTCAGCAGGAATGTGATCAACATGGCAAGCCCGACAGCGACCAGCGTTAATAGCGTGATTTACTTCTGGATTGTCTGGTTCGCCATTTTCTTTGTCATGGTTAGATCACTTTGTGAGCCAGACGCAGCATTTTTGAACTGAAGGACAGCTTCGCAAGCTTCATGGTCAAGGTGTTGATATCGAATCCGATACGGTCATTTTCGTGATGCATGAGGATCATGACCTCTTTGAAAGGGATCTCGCTTGAATCTGTCACGGTGAGCGTGGGTTGGCTGCTTGACTCCTTCAGCATCTGGAGTGCGGTGGAACGGTTGAACATTCCGTTGATATAGAGCAGGTCGCAGCCGCTTGTCTCCGCGGGTTTGCTGATGCCCCTCACCACCATGGTCCGGTCCCGGAGTTTCTTGTTTTCGATGATTTCTACAGCCAGGTCGGAGGTGTCCAGTCCAGCCACGCAAACCTCGAAGGTCGCACGCTGGGCTGATGAGGCCGGCCATTCAGTAAACAGGGCGAAGTTGTAGAGGTAGGCTGCCTTGACCGTTCGCTCCGGTAAAGCCTCTGCACCTGCGGGTGAGGAGGTTGCTGTCCAGAATGCCGCCAGCAATGTCAGTGCAATGCGGATCACCTGAAGGTGTACTCCAGGTTCAGCCAGTAACTGCGCCCGTCCTGGACGATGGTATCCAGCGGAACATTGGCCGAGGGGGCGACATGGGCATAGTCGCGGTCAAATAGATTGCGGATCGTGAACCGGGCGTCGAGATTGGGCATCAGCCGCTGGGTGCTCAAGGTCAGGTTGGCCAGGGCAAATCCTGCTGCGGCATTTCCAGTTTCGGTCCGGCGGTGCGACATGGCCTGAAGCTCTAACCGGCTCGAATCGAGTGGGAAAGCAGAGGCGTGGATAAGTTGAACTTTCCAAGATGCCGGGGCGAATTGACAGACCATTGGCCGTTTGCGTCTTGAGAATCCTGGAATGCATAACTGGTGCGCAGGCGGATACCGCTTTCCCAGTGGCGTTCATACTCGAATTCTGCCCCTGTGGTTTCCCCGCCAGCGATGTTGATCGCTTGTGTGGCACCGGGAATGGCTGCATACGGCACGCTACTGATGAAATTATCCGTGCGCTGGTGATAAATGGTGGCCAGAAGGTGGGCCTTCGACCCCCAGTTTTTTTCCGCGACCAGTTCAATGCTGCGAACCGACTCGTGCTTCAGTTCACGGTTGGGGATGGTGGTTCCGCCATCATCGTAGTACTTCTCGAAGGCATTCGGTAACCGGAATGCGCTGCTATAGGAGAGCCGCAGGCTGGTATCAGGTTGCACGTTGTACATCAGCGCGATGCGAGGGCTGAAGTGCGAGGGGTTCTCGGTATTCAAGTCGTAACGTCCACCAACATTCGCTTTCAGATCAGGTCGCAGGACGATTTCATCCTGAATGAACAACCCTAGCGTCTGCATGTCGTTGTTGGAAACCGCTGCTGGCGTCGACGCCTTGCGTTGATAGTCGTTGCGAAAATCGGCACCGAACACGAGCGTCTGCCCCGTGAACCAGGTGCCGACAAAGGTGGCATTGGCATTCCACCAGCGGCCGATGGAGCCTTCCAGATAAAGGCTACTGCCAAATACGCTGGCTGAATGGTAGAGGTAATCGCCGTAGGAAGCCTGAAGCGACATTTTCAGTTGATCGCTCAGGTTGCTATGATGCTTGGCGCTCAGGAATTTGCTTTCATCTTCGTAGTAGGATGGGGCAGCGTTGAAATCTGCGTTATAGGCGGCTGTGGGGAAATTTTTCAGGCGATTGACGAAGCCTGCTTCCAGTTGCCATTCGTCTCTTTGGATTTTGCCGAACAGACGTCGATTGTGTTGCCCATCCAGATGGTTCGCGTTGCCATTGTTAGTGGCCGGGCTGTCGAATTCCGGGAAATACAGGTTCTGCCCCGTGCTGTTGAGGCCCGATCCGGAGAGCAGGATATCCACACCGTTATCGAGGCGCTTTCCATAAGTCAATCTGGCTTCACGACTGCCATAACTTCCTACCCCGGCTGCAACCTGGGCGCCATTGATATCCCCCCCTTTTTTAGTAATGACATTGATGATGCCAAAATAGGCATTGTTCCCATAGCTGACCGATCCGGGACCGGATACGTATTCCACGCGATCGATCAGAGAAGTGTCCAGTATCCCGTCTGTACCAAGGAAAGATTGGTTGTAGAGATTGTCATTGGCCTGTACCCCGTCGATGAGCAGCAGGATGCGCCCGCTGTAATCCCCTGGTCGTCCGTATCCCCGCCCACCCAGATAGTCATATATCCGGTCGTAGCTGGTATAGAGGCCGCGCATGCTGTTGAGGATGTCGGCAAGGGAGCGGTAGCCGAAGTCGTGGATATCCTTCGCGGTGACGATGCTGACGGCCGAAGGGGAGTCGCTGACCTGGCGAGCAATTCTTGAGGCAGAGATGACCTCCACTTTGAGGAGTTCCTCGAATGGAAGTGCCGTAATATCATCCCTGTCAGCTTCCGCCTGAGGGCTCTCGGCCTGCGCCATGGTCGGCAAAATGGACAAGCCAAGCGCAATGACAAGGGTTTTATACTGACGTTTGGCTGGTCTCATGCGGCAATCGTATCAAAGCGGTCGCGTGATCGAAATGTTATTTTTAAGCAGAAACGAGTTCTTCTTTTCTCAGGAGAAAGACGAACTGATCCCCTGCGCTGACTTCCAGCCAGGTGAAGGGCAGATCGGGATAAGTCGCTTCCAGGATGTCGCGGTTGTGGCCGATTTCCACGACCAGCAGCCCGCCCGGATTCAGGTGCTCGGCAGCTTCGCGCAGCAGGGTATGGGTGTGGTCCAGCCCGTCTTCGCCGCTGGCCAGAGCCAGTGAAGGTTCCTGGCGGTATTCCTGCGGCAGGGACTCCATTGATGGTGCGTCGACGTACGGCGGGTTGCTGAGGATGATGTCATAGCGCTTGCCTTGCAATGCAGAGAACATGTCCGACTTGATGGCATGAACATGTTGCGCCAGGCCGTAATCGTCGATGTTCCTGCGTGCCACGGCGAGGGCGGCCTCGGAGATGTCGACGGCATCGACATCGGCGTTGGGGAAAGCGTGGGCTGCGAGTATGGCCAGGCAGCCGCTGCCGGTGCAGACGTCGACCGCGCTCACGACCTCTTCCGGATTTTCGATCCACGGGGCGAGTTGCTCGCGCAGCAGTTCGGCGATGAAAGAGCGCGGCACGATCACACGCTCGTCCACATAGAACTTGAAGTCCCCCAGCCAGGCCTCGCGCACCAGATAGGCAGTGGGGGTGCGTTCGGTGACCCGGCGTTCGATCAGATGGGCGAGGTGCTTGCGTTCGGTTTCCGTCAGGACCGCGTCGAGGAAATTTTCCAGCGTGTCGTGCGGCAAATGCAGCGCAGACAGGATCAGCCACACGGCTTCGTCATAACTGTTCTGGGTACCGTGGCCAAAAAAGAGCCCCGATTCCTCGAAACGACTGACGGCAAACCTCAGCCAGTCACGAAGGGTGAACAATTCTTCTGCAGCGCGTGGGTAGAGACTCATTTCAGCAGTTTTTCCAGCGTCAGGCGATAAGTGTCCTTGAGCGGGTCGATGTCCGCCACGCCAACGCATTCGTTGATTTTGTGGATGGTCGCGTTGAGCGGCCCGAATTCGATGACCTGCGGGCAGATATCCGCAATGAAGCGGCCATCCGAGGTGCCGCCGGTGGTCGACAGTTCCGGTGTGATGCCATAGGCCTGCTCGATGGCAGCGCTGATGGCTTCCACCAGGTCCCCCTTGGGCGTCAGGTAGGGTTTGCCGGAATATTCCCATTCCAGGTCATAGTCCAGGCTATGCTGGTCAAGCACGGCATGCACGCGGTCCTTCAGTCCCTGTTCCGTGCTCGCGGTGGAGAAGCGGAAATTGAACAGGATTTCGGCATGGCCGGGCACAACGTTGGTTGCGCCGGTGCCGCTGTTGAAATTCGAGATCTGCCAGGAAGTCGGCGGAAAATACTCGTTGCCCTTGTCCCACTCCGTGGTGGCGAGATCAGCGACGGCAGGCGCCACCAGGTGGATCGGATTCTTGACCAGATGCGGATACGCGATATGGCCCTGAACGCCCTTGATGATCAGTTTGCCGGAAAGGGAACCGCGGCGGCCGTTCTTGATCATGTCGCCAATCTTCTTGTTGGAGGTTGGCTCGCCCACGATGCAGTAATCGATCAGTTCGTTGCGGGCCTGCAATGCCTCGACGACCTTGACGGTGCCGTCCACGGCCACGCCTTCCTCGTCCGAGGTGATCAGCAGGCCGATGGAGCCAGGGTGATCCGGGTGGGCCGCGATGAATTCCTCTACTGCGACCACGAATGCGGCAATCGAGGTTTTCATGTCGGCCGCGCCTCGGGCAAACAACATGCCATCCCGGATCGTCGGCTCGAACGGATCACTGTGCCATTGCTCCACCGGGCCGGTCGGAACCACGTCGGTGTGGCCGGCGAACACGACCAGCGGACTGGCGCTTCCGCGGCGCGCCCAGAAATTATCGACGTTGCCGAAACGCATGCGCTCGACCTTGAAGCCCAGTATTTCCAGTCGGCTGATCAGCACTTCCTGGCAACCGGCGTCGTCAGGAGTCACGGAGCGGCGGGATAGCAGGTCCAGGGTGAGGTCAAGGGTCGCGCTCATGTCGAAAGTCTCTCGTAATCGGTTTCGTTGAACCCTGTTGCCACCACTTTGCCGTCACATTCCAGTACCGGCCGCTTGATGACGTTGGGCTTGTCCAGCATCAGGGCGAGTGCTGATGCGTCGTCCTGGATGCTGGCCTTCACTGCGTCTGGCAATTGCCCCCAGGTCGGCCCGGTCTTTTTCAGCAACTTCTGCCAGCCGACCTGTTGCAGCCAGCCGGCGATCAGCGCTTCGCTCACGCCCTGTTTCTTGAAATCATGGAATTCGTAGGCAATTCCATGGGCTTCAAGAAATGTGCGGGCCTTCTTGACCGTGCCGCAGTTGGGGATGCCGTAAAGCTTCATTTTCAACGTGTTCTCCTCGAAGGGCACGGAGAGCGCGAAGGGTGTCCTTCGTGTCCCCCGTGATCCGGGGATTTAGATGCCGCGCAGCAGTTCGTTGATGCCGACCTTGCCCAGGGTCTTGGCATCGACCTTCTTGACGATGACGGCACAGTACAGGCTGTAGGAACCGTCCTTGGAAGGCAGGTTGCCGCTGACCACCACGGAACCGGCCGGAACGCGGCCGTAGAACACTTCGCCGGTCTCGCGGTCGTAAATCTTGGTGGACTGGCCGATGTACACGCCCATCGAAATCACGCAGTTGTCTTCGACGATCACGCCTTCGACCACTTCGGAGCGGGCACCGATGAAGCAGTTGTCGCCGATGATGGTCGGGCCGGCCTGCACCGGTTCCAGCACGCCGCCGATACCGACGCCACCGGACAGGTGGACGTTCTTGCCAATCTGCGCGCAGGAGCCGACGGTGGCCCAGGTGTCGACCATGGTGCCTTCGTCGACGAAAGCGCCGATGTTGACGTAAGAGGGCATCAGCACCACGTTCTTGCCGATGAAGGAGCCGCGGCGAACGATGGCGTTCGGCACCACGCGGAAGCCACCGGCCTTGAAATCGGCCTCGGTGTAGTTGGCAAACTTGGGCGGTACCTTGTCGAAGTACTTGGTCACGCCGTCGTCCATCAGGACGTTGTCTTCCAGGCGGAAGGACAGCAGCACGGCCTTCTTGATCCATTGGTGGGTGACCCAGTCGCCGCCGATCTTTTCTGCCACGCGCAAGCGGCCGGCGTTCAGTTCTTCCAGCACGCCGAACACGGCGTCCTTGACCTTCTTCTCGGCGTTGGCAGGGTTAATGTCGGCGCGGCGCTCGAAAGCGTCTTCGATGGTAAGTTGCAGGTCTTGCATGGTGGATCCTTAAGGCTCTAAAAAGGTTAGATTTTACTTGGTTATGGTCCGTTCGTCAGTCCTTGAAACGGCGGATGTTGTCCAAGTCCCGGCGGTAGCTCTCCGCATCGCCATAATCGAGGAACTGCCGGTAGCGCTTGTGCGTGCCGAGCGCGCGCCTGGCATGCTTGATCGGACACCAGTACTGCTCGGTACGCGCGATGATTTCCGTCAGGTAGGCCAGGAGCCCGCTTCCATAGGAGCAGTAGGCGCAATTCAACTTTTCCAGGAGGTTGAGATAGGCCAGGTGGTGGCGGTCGAAGATCACATAGTCACTGCGCTTGACCTTGGGGATTTCCAGTAGCGGGAAACACACTGCGTGGTAGAGGCTGGCCAATAGGTCAAGCATGACCAGCACCGGAAACAGGATGTAGATGAAGGGCGCCACGATCACGTGCCGGGGTCTGGGAAACAAGGCATACCTGAACAGGTTGACCTTGAAACGGCGCTGCAATTGCAGCGCCTCGCGCTCGAACTGCACCTTGCGGTCGACCAGCCTGTAGCGCAGGTGGGTCCCGGCCTGGTCCAGTTCGGACTCCAGTTCGACCTCCAGGGCCTTGATACGGGCTACCAGGTCGTTGATATTCTGATTCATGTCACCCCTTCAAAAAACAAGGGCGCCCAAGCGCCCTTGCGTGACAGCATTGTGACATCAAATCAGCCGTGTTTGGATTTTGCTTCCTGATACAGCGGCATGACGGTCGGAATCAGACGTTGCAGGTCATTGATGCGAGAATCGTCGGACGGGTGGGTGCTGAGGAACTCCGGTGGCTTGCCGCCGGCATTGGCCCCCATCTTGCGCCAGAGACTGACTGCAGCATTGGGGTCGTAGCCGGCGCGGGCCGCCAGTTCCAGTCCCATGCGGTCGGCTTCACGCTCCTGCTCGCGGCTGTGCGGGAGGGTCAAGGCAACGGCTGCGACCATCGAGCCGACTTCCAGCGTTGTGGCGGCATTGTTCTTGTTCTTCGAGGTGGCGCCTACGACCGCTGCCAGGCCCAGCAGGCCGATCTGCTGCGCGTAGGCTTCCGACATCCGCTCGCGACCGTGTTCGCGCAAGGCGTGCGAGATCTCGTGGCCCATCACGGCGGCGAGTTCGTCATCTGTGGTGTTCAGCTTGTTGATCAGTCCGGTATAGACCATGATCTTGCCGCCAGGCATGCAATAGGCATTCAACTCCTTGTTGTCCTGGACATTGACTTCCCATTTCCAGTTGGCGGCATCCGGACGGAACACCGTTGTCTGCGCGATCAGGCGCTTGGCGATGGCACGCACCCGCTCGGTCTCCTGCAGATTGGTATTGAGTGTGCGCTTGGTATCGGCCTCCTTCAGTGTTTGCACGTAGCTTTGTGCCGCCATGCCATCCACCTGTTTGGAGGACAGCATCATGAACTGTTTGCGCTGTACGCCGACCGTGCCCGATTGGGTGGTTTGCGTAGTCGCGCAGCCGGCCAGCGTGGATATCGCGACGAGCGCGATCAGCAGCTTCTTCATGCGTGTCTCCGTGAGTTACTTGCTTTTGTGCTGGTGCATGTAGTCATGCACTTCGTCACGTGTCACGGTGCCGTCGTGGTCGACATCGATGGCGTCGAAATTCTTGGATACGCGCGGTAGTTTCTTGGCTTCGTCCTTGGTCAGCGTGCCGTCATTATCGGTGTCGGCAGCGTTGAATTGTCTGGTACGTTTCTGATGGTTGGCATCATTGTGCATGCCCATTCCACCGCGACCGCAAGCGTTCAGTTCTTCCTTGCTCACGGTGCCGTCGTGGTCGGTATCCATGTCCTCGAATTTGCGCTTGCAGACGGTCATGGCTTCTTCCTTGTCCAGCGTGCCGTCCTTGTCCTTGTCGGCTTCTTCGAAGGTTTTGCCGGTGTGCATCTTGCAATGCTCACCCATGCCGTCATGATTGGCAAAAGCGGGCAGGCTGAAGCCGAGGGCGGATGCGAAGAGTGCGATGAGTAGTTTGTGCATGGTGTTCTCCAGTAAGTGTATAACGTGCTGCGGTCGCTTGTGGGACTGACTATTTGTCGTGCTTGTTGGCCATGAAGCGGTGAATTTCGTCACGGTCGATGCTGCCATCCTTGTCGCTATCGATTTCATCGAAATGCTTGGAAACATGGCTCAGTTTCTTGGCTTCCTTGCGCGAAAGCACGCCGTCCTTGTTTCTGTCAGCCCTGGCAAAGTCCTGATCGCCCTTGGCATGCTTGGCTTCATTGCCTACGTGCATGGGTTCGTGATAGGCCTGGTGATGTTCCCCGGCATACATTTCCTCGGTGAGCCCGGTGTCGTCAGCAAGCGCATTAGGTGACAGGCCGAGGGAGAAAACGGCGGATGTGATGAAGGCAGCAGATATATGGTTCATGACGATTTCCTTTCAATAAGCAGGGGTAATGGCTTTTAGAGCGTGACCTGAGCCCCGAGTTCCACGACCCGGTTGGGCGGCAGCTTGAAGTAGTTGGTGACGCTATCTGCGTTGCGGAACATGGTGATGAACAGTTTCTCGCGCCAGTAGGCCATCTCCGAATGCAGTTTCGGGATCAGGGTTTCCTTGCCGATGAAGAACGAAGTGTCCATCATGTCCAGTTCCAGTCCGAATTGTTTGCAGGCATCCAGTTCGCGTGGCAGGTCGGGTTCATCCTTGAATCCGTAGCTGATTTCCACCCGGTGGAAGCCATGGTCGAGGTGTTCGACAGTGATGCGCTCGTGTTCGGGGACGTGCGGAATGTCCTCGATCTTGACCTTGGCCAGTACGACCTGCTCATGCAACACCTTGTTGTGTTTGAGGTTGTGCAGCATGGCGTGCGGAACCCCGGCCGGATTGGGCGTCATGAAGACGGCCGTGCCCTGGACGCGGGTCGGGGGGTGGCCCCCCAGCGCCTCGATGAAAGGTTCCAAGGCCATGGCTTCATCAGCCAGACGCTTGTAGAGCAGGGCGCGACCGCTTTTCCAGGTCGTCATCAGGGTGAAGATGACAACGCCGATCAGGATCGGGAACCACCCTCCCGCCGGAATCTTGAGGACATTGGCGCCGAAAAAGGCCAAGTCCACGGTAAGAAATACGGCGGCGAGCGCAATCGTGCGTGTCCAGCTCCAGCCCCACAGGCTGTGGAACACCAGCGCGGCCAGCAGCGTGGTGATCACCATGTCACCCGTCACTGCAATGCCATAGGCGGCAGCCAGGTTGGAGGATGAGCCGAACCCGAGCACCAGTGCCATCACCATGACCATCAATCCCCAGTTCACACGCGGCAGATAGATCTGGCCTTCCTCGCTCTCCGAGGTGTGCTGGACCAGCATGCGGGGCATGTAGCCCAGTTGCAGTGCTTGCCTTGAAACCGAGAAGGCACCGGAGATCACGGCTTGCGAGGCGATTACGGTAGACAGCGTGGCCAGTCCGACCAGCGGATAGAGAGCCCATTCCGGCGCCAGGAGATAGAAGGGGTTCTTGACGGCGTTGTTGTCATGCAGGATCAACGCACCTTGTCCGAAGTAATTCAGGATAAGCGCCGGCAGGACGAAGCCGAACCAGGCCAGCCTGATCGGCTTGCGACCGAAGTGACCCATGTCGGCATAGAGTGCTTCACCACCCGTGACGGCGAGCACGACAGCGCCCAGTGCGACGAAGGCCAGCCAGTGGTTCCCCGTAAAAAAATGTACTGCGTAGACAGGATTGATGGCCTGCAAAACTTCTGGATTGCGCATGATGCTGCTAAGGCCCATCAGTGCCAGAGAGGCAAACCAGATCAGCATCACGGGTCCGAACAGCTTGCCCACCAGGGCAGTGCCCTGGCGTTGCATCCAGAACAGACCGAAAAGCACGGTCAACGTGATCGGGATAACAAACGATTCCATGTGCGGTGAGGCGATTTCCAAGCCTTCGACAGCGGAGAGCACGGAGATGGCCGGGGTGACCATGCCGTCCGCGTAGAACATGCAGGCCCCGACAATCCCGGCATACATGATGAAACGTTGTTTGCGCTTGTTGTCGCCGGCCTGTTGTCCGGCCAGCGCGATCAGGGCCATGATGCCGCCTTCGCCACGGTTGTCGGCGCGCATCACGAACGCGACATACTTGACGGTGACCACCATGATCAATGCCCAGAGAATCAGTGACAGTACACCCATGACATTTTCAGGATTGACCGGGATGGGGTGATGGCTGGCGAAAACCTCGTGCAGCGTATAGAGTGGGCTTGTCCCGATGTCGCCAAACACGACGCCCAAGGCTGCCAGGGATAATGCGGCCAGGCGCGAGTTGCTCTGCGGGGCGGAAGCGGTCATGCCATATTCCTGAATATGAAAAGTGTTATTTTACGCACGTTTTTCATAGTCAGGGCTGGCAATTGGCGATGATGTCGCACTGTCAGTTGAGGGTGGAGCCCTGTTCAAAATGATTGTGTTAATGCATCTGCCCTGATATAAACGTACATCGGTGCAATCGCAATAAAAATGATGAAAATCCGTTGGTTGGCATCCATTGTTTTGTTGTTTTCAGCCTTTTATGTGCTGGGATGCGTGTCACGCCCGGTTCCCCCTTTGCGGGTTGCCACCAATACCTGGTCAGGATACGAACCTCTGTATCTCGCGCGCAGCCTTGGTTTCTACTCCGCTGATGAAATCCGTTTGGTCGAGATGAATTCGGCAAGCAAGGTGTCGGATGCCGTCCGCAATGGCACTGTCGAAGCGGCTGCGCTGACACTCGATGAAGTACTCAGCCTGCTGCAAGACGGGATAGAGCTTCAGGTGGTACTGGTGATCGATGTTTCCAATGGTGCGGATGCGCTCGTGGCCAAGGCTAAAATTGACAGCCTGCAGGACCTGAGAGGCCACCGAGTGGGGTATGAAGCCGGGGCAACGGGTGCGATCATGCTTCAGGCCGCAATGGAAGCTGCCAATCTGCATCCCCGGGATCTGAAACTGGTGCCTTTGTCGGTTGACCAGCATCTTTCAGCCTGGGACGCCGACAAGATCGATGCGGTCGTCACCTTCGATCCCATACGTGCACAATTACTTTCAGTCGGAGGGCGCGTGCTGTTCGACAGTCACCAGGTACCCGGTCGTATCGTCGACGTACTGGTCGTCCGCAAGGATGCGATGCACAAGCAACGTGAACATCTTCAGCGTTTGCTGTCGGGGCATTTCGCAGCGCTGGACTATCTGGGAAAAAGCCCTGCGGATGCATCGAGCCGCATGTCTGCGCGCCTTGGCGTGCCGCCAGCACAGGTCCTCGAGCAATACCAGGGGCTCAAGTTTCCGGATTGCCGCGAAAACCGTCAATCTCTTGACTTCTCCAAATCTGAACTCCGGGGGGTCGCTGAATCCCTTGCACACTTGATGCTTGACCGTCGGTTGCTGACCAAATCAGTCTCCGTCGAATCCCTGACCAATCCCGATTTCTTGCCAAACTGCCTGAAATGAAACCCATCCGTACACTCCATATCCGATTCTGGCTGCCCACGGCGATTCTGCTGGTCTTTACCTTGTCCTTCCTGATTTCGGCGGTCAAGCAACGGCAAATGATCGAAACCGACATCGAGCAGCGCAGCTGGAACAAGGTCCAGCAGTCGCTCGCTGCAACGTCGACACGGGTCGGTATTTTCCTGAGGCTGGGCAATCGGGGGCTGGTGGCGGACGAAGTGGCCGATTACGGGGTCGATCTGAATGTGGAGGCACTGGTCTTGCTCGATGATGAGGCCCGGGTGATTGAGTCGACCAGGCGTGACTGGATCGGGAGGGAGGCCGCCGGAGTGGTGGCAGGGTTTGACCGCAAGCAGTTTGATGCCGTGCAGAGAACCAATGCGAAACGGTTGTTCTTCAATCAGGACCATTCCCGTATTTTTGGTTATCAGCCAGTGGCATTCCCGCCAACGAAGGGTGAAATCCGTTCCAATCGGATCGGCGTGCTGATGCTCAACTATGACCTGCGCAGTGAGAAAATCGGGCTCTGGGGTGAACTTTTGCGACAGCGTCTCCTGATCTGGAGCCTGTCATTGGGATTGGTGCTGATTCCGATCTGGATATTCATCGCCAGGATATCCAGGCCCCTGCACATATTGACCAGTGCTGTCCGAAGGTTCGGTGCCGGTGATCGTGATGTGACAGTGCTGATTGAAGGCAAAGGAGAACTTGCGGAACTGAGCGAAGCCTGGAATCGCATGCATGCGGAGTTGATGTTGACATTGAATCAACTGGAGCAAAGCAATGAGAATCTGGAGGTAACCCTGTTTTCGATCGGGGATGCCGTGATCGCGACCGATGCGCAGGGCAAGGTGACGCGCATGAATGCCGTCGCCCAGAAGTTGACCGGATGGGCACTGGAGGAGGCTGTCGGGCTCCCCATGAGCGAGGTATTTCGCATCGTGAGTGCCGAAACCCGACTGGCTGCATCCGATCCTGTCGCCCAAGTGCTGGCGACAGGGGAGGTCGTCGGTCTCGCCAACCATACGGTATTGATCGCCCGGGATGGCCGAGAATACCACATTGCCGATTCTGCAGCCCCCATTCGCGATCGGGATTCGCGCATCATTGGTGTGGTGCTGGTCTTCCGTGACGTGACGGAAGAATATGCCTTGCGTGACGACGCGATGAAAAATGAGTTGATGCTCCGCACTATCGTCGAAACCCAGCCGGAGTGTGTAAAGCTGCTGGACAGGAAGGGTGCTCTGATACAGATGAACCGAGCAGGTTTGCGCATGATCGAGGCGGATTCCCTCGAACAAGTGCTGGGTCGTAACGTCGGCCAGATTGTCCTGCCGGCCTATCGTGAGGCGTTCAATGATCTTTGCGATCGGGTGTTCCAGGGTGAGTCGGGGACGCTGGAGTTCGAGATCGAAGGGTTGAAGGGCGGACATCGCTGGCTGGAAACGCACGCGGTCCCCATGCGGGATACGCAAGGCAAGATCACCGCATTGCTGGGCATTACCCGGGATGTGAGCGCGCGTAAGCAGGCCGATATAGAGCTCAGGATTGCCGCGACGGCTTTCGAAACACAGGAAGGCATCATGGTGACGGATGCTGATAACCGCATCCTGCGGATCAACCGGGCTTTTTCCCGGATCACCGGTTACACGGAAGCTGAAGTGCTGGGCAGATCGCCAAGTTTCCTCAAGTCCGGACGGCATGACCTGAATTTTTACCGGGAAATGTGGCAGACGATCAAGCAGGAGCAGTACTGGCAGGGTGAAATCTGGAATCGCCGCAAGTCCGGTGAAGTGTTCCCGGAATGGTTGACGATCACCGGTATCCGGAATGATGCCGGTCAGCTGGTCAATTATGTGGCTTCTTTTTCGGATATCTCGGATTTCAAGGCCCAGGAGGCCAAGATCCACAACCTGGCGTTTTACGATCCCCTGACAGGGTTGCCCAACCGGCGCCTGCTCTACGACCGTTTGCAGCAGTCCCTTGCAGCCTCTGCCCGCAACAAGGCTTATGGGGCCATCTTGTTCATTGATCTTGATAATTTCAAGATGATCAACGACACACGCGGTCATGATGTCGGTGATCTCCTGCTGATCGATGTGGCACGCCGCCTCAAGGATTGTGTGCGTGCGGAAGATACCGTGGCAAGGCTGGGCGGTGACGAGTTTGTGGTGATGCTGGATAACCTGAGTGATGACGAGCATGCTGCGGGGCAGCAGGTGGAAGTGGTCGGGGATAAGATCCTGCAGATATTTTCGAACAGCTTCACCATCAATGGCCAGGCGCACCATACGACGCCCAGTATCGGCGTCTGCCTGTATCACAATCATGAGTTCACGGTGGATGAACTGCTGAAACGAGCCGATTCGGCCATGTATAAGGCCAAGCAGTCCGGCCGTAACGCGCTGTGTTACTTCGATCCCAACATGCAGTCAGCCCTGGAGGCGAGGTTGCTGCTGGAAGCCGAGATGCGTCGTGCGCTGCCGTTGAGCGATTTCAAGCTTTATTTCCAGAAGCAGGTGAATGACGCCGGCAAGGTGGTCGGCGCCGAGGTGTTGTTGCGCTGGGAGCATCCGGAGCGCGGGCTGGTGCCGCCGTCGGAGTTTATCCCGCTCGCGGAGGAAACCGGACTCATTGTCCAGATTGGGGAATGGGTCCTGGAAGAGGCTTGCGCCCAGCTTAAACGATGGGAGAGCAATCCGCTGACCAGCGACTTGCAACTTGCCGTCAATGTGAGTGCCCGGCAATTCCGTCAGGGGACGTTTGCCGATGTTGTCGCCAATGCACTCCTGATGAGCGGTGCCGATCCGAACCGGCTCAAGCTGGAACTGACGGAAAGCCTGGTGCTGGAAAACATCGAAGACACCATCGCCAAGATGCATAAGCTCAAGGATATGGGGGTCGGCTTCTCGATGGACGATTTTGGCACGGGGCAATCCTCCCTGACTTATCTCAAGAAGCTGCCACTGGACCAGCTCAAGATCGACCAGTCGTTCGTGAGTGACGTGACCGAAGATGCAGACGATGCGATTATCGTGCAGACCATCATTGCCATGGCGATCAACCTGGATCTCGACGTCATCGCGGAAGGGGTGGAGACGGAAGAGCAGCGGAGTTTCCTGGAGCGCAGTGGTTGCCAGGTATACCAGGGTTATCTGTTCGGGCGTCCGGTCCCCATCGAGGAATTCGAGGCCTCTCTCGGTCGCTGATCAGACCTTGCGGTTGTGTACCAGCCTGGCTCCTTCAGCCAGCATCTTGGCGAACTCCTCTGGAGGGATGGGGCGGCTGAACAGGTAGCCCTGGATCTCGTCGCATTGTCTTGCCCGCAGGAACGCCAGTTGTTCGGCGGTTTCGACCCCTTCTGCAATCACCTTGAACCCCAGGCTTTTCGCCATGTTGATGATGGCGATGACGATCGCTTCATCGTTCGCGTCCTCGCTCAGGTGCCGGATGAAGGATTGGTCGATCTTCAGCTTGTCGATCGCGAATCGCTTGAGGTAGGAAAGCGAGGAGTAGCCGGTGCCGAAATCGTCGATGGATAGCTTGGTCCCGAATTGGTGCAGTTGCGAGACGGTTTCAATGGTCAGGGCGATGTTCTCCATGGCGATGCTTTCGGTCAGTTCCAGTTCGATGTATTCAGGGGCGAGACTGAACTCGTTCATCATGTTGCGCACGTTTTCCAGTAAGGTGCTCTGGCGGAACTGGGCCATGGAAAGATTGACCGCGACCGGCACGATAGCCAGTCCGGACAGTTGCCAGGCCCTGTTCTGACGAATGGCTTCGCGCAGGACCCAATCGCCGATGTCGGCGATCATGCCGGATTCTTCCGCTATCTGAATGAAATCGCCAGGGGGGGTGAGGCCCCATTCCGGATGCTGCCAGCGTACCAGCGCTTCTGCACCGATGATGCGGCCACTCTCCAGGTTGACCTGGGGCTGGTAATGCAATACCAGTTCGTTTTTGTCCAGCGCCCGTCTGAGCGCACCTTCGATTTCCAGGGTACGCAGGGCCTTGCGGTGCATTTCGTCAGTAAAAAACTGGTAACAGTTGCGTCCCCCCTGTTTCGCACGATAAAGCGCGGAGTCGGCTGAGCGGGAGAGGCTGGCGAAGTCCTGGCCATTTTCCGGGAACATGGCGATCCCCAGGCTGGCGCTGATGTTCAGTTCGTAGTTGTCGATGTGGTAGGCGCGGGACAGTACCTGCAGGATCTTGGATGCTACATGGGCTGCCCCGTCGGTGTTGGTGCTGGGCAGCAGGGCGACGAATTCGTCGCCGCCCATGCGTGAAACGGTGTCTTCATCCCGCAAAGTCTGGGTCAGGCGCTGGCCGACCTGCATCAACAGCTTGTCGCCGATGTCGTGGCCCAGTGAATCGTTCACGTTCTTGAAACGGTCAAGGTCCAGGAACAGCAGGGCCAGCTCGCTCTTGCTGCGGGTCGACACCTGCAGCAGGTTTTCCACCCGGTCGTTCAGCAGTGTCCGGTTGGGGAGGCCGGTCAGGGGATCGAAGTGGGCGAGATATTCGATCTTCTGGAGGGCCTGCATGCGTTCCGTGATGTCTTCCACCAGTGCCACGAAATAGTCTACCGATCCATCCTGTCTGCGCAGGCAGCGGATGGCGATGTGCGTCGGGACTATCGTGCCATCCTTGCGGATAAAGCGTTTATCCAGGGTGTAGCCATCTATTTCGCCGTTCAGGATGCGTTGGAACTCGGCTTCGTCCATTGAGAGGTCTTCCGGGTGCGTGATTTCGGCCCAGGTCATATGGCTCAGTTCTTCCCGGCTGTAGCCGAGCAGCTCGCATAGGGCGTTGTTGACCTCCAGCCAGCCTTTTTCAAGACTGGTGGCTGCCATGCCGAACGGTGCAGCCTCGAAGTATGCCTGGAAGTGCTGGGTGCTTTGCCTGAGGCTTTCCTCTGCATGTTTGCGGTCGGTGATGTCCTGGCCGAGGGCCAGGAAGACGGGTTGGTCGCCGATCATCATCTGCAGATGGATTTCGACCGGGTACTCGCTGCCATCCTTGCGCCGGTGGAGGGTCTCGAACACGATGCTGGCGCGCTCACCGGACAAGAGTGGTGCGGCCAGCCGGGCGAAGCGGTCGGCTGTGAATTCCGGCGTGATATCGAGCGGGGTCATGTTGGCCAGCTCTTCCATGCTGTAGCCCAGATTGCGCCTTGCACTTTCGTTGACCTGAACGAAGTGCAGGGTGTCCACCGCGAACAGGTAGATCTCGTTGATCGACTTATCCAGCGTGACCCCCAGGCGCTCGGAACGGCTTTGTGCCTCATGCAACTGGGTGATGTCGCTGGTCACGCCCTGATAATGGGTGATGTGACCCTGCCTGTCGCGCAGGATGACCGTGTCGTCCCTGAGCCAGCGGATTTCGCCGTTCTTGTGAAGAATGCGGTATTCCTGCTGGAAGTGGTCTTCTCCGGCGGCGCCGTGCGCCTCGACCACGGAGGAAACCCGTTTGATGTCGTCCGGATGGATGATGCTCGTAAACAGGATGCCTCCGGAAGTGAAGTCCTCCGGAGCGTAGCCAAGCTGATGGATGTTTTCGGATACATATTCCGTAGGCCAACCTGTTTCAGCCCGCCGGCGCCAGATGATGCTCGGACTGTTCTCGATCACGAAATTGGCAGTCTGCAGCTTATCCAGGTTGGCAAGGCTTTCTGCACGGATGTCGAGGGTGTCCAACGCAAAGCTGAGGTCGTTGGCGATTTCCTGAAGCAGCCCGCTTGCTTCTTCATCGAAAGGATGGGCTTCTTCGTGATAGAGCGTCAAAACGGCGTAGGGTTGGCCATCCCTCGGGACCGGGATGGCCGCGCTAGCCTTCCATCCGAACTTTTTGGCACGTTCGAGCCAGGGGGTGACTGCAGGGTTGTGGAGAAAATCCTGGTTGTAGTAGGGTTTGCCAGAGCGGAAGGCCGTGCCGGTCGGGCCGCGTCCTTCCGGCACCGATTCGTCTGACGAAATGACGATGTCCCGGAGGTAGTCACTGCCGTGGCCGGCATGGGCGACAGGTATGATCCTCCGGCTGGGCGGATCGATGCGCCCCATCCAGGCCATGGCTATGCCCCCGTAGGCCACGGCGATCTCGCAGACCTGCTGGAACAGTTTATCCTCTTCCACCTGTTTGTTTTCATTGCCCATATGCACGATGGTCTCGTTGATGCGGGACAAGGTAGCGTACAGCTGCGTCAGGCGCCGGATGCGCTTCTCAGAATGCTTGTGCTCGGTGATGTCCTGGAAGCTGACCAGAGCATCATGATCGAAGGTAATGCCGGAGATGAGGACTTCCCTGACCCGGCCATCCTTGCAGGTGATCCGGTATTCGTCCGGCCTGATATCTGGTCCGGGCATGCAGGCCTCCGTCCACTGCTTGACCGCCAATGCACGGTACGTTTCGTCGGGATAGGCGCTGGCATACCAGTCCTGCAGGGTCGGCAGATCGACCAGCGTGTAGCCGAACAATTGCTCGAATTTTCTGTTGACCAGCGTGATGTGGCCTTCAGAAGTCGCATAGCCGAGGGCGACCGGGGCAGATTCGAATAGCCGTCTGAAACGGCGCTCGCTCTGGTACAGGGCCAATTCCGCCTGTTTGCGTTCGCTGATGTCGCGGATCACCATGTGCACGAAGTAATGATCCTGTTCTTCGATCATCCGAGCGCTGACTTCGGCGGTAAAGGTGCTGCCGTCCTTGCGACGTTGCCGGGATTCGTAGATCAGGCCAACCGTTGAATCCAGAACTTCCGAATTGATGTACACAGCCGGCTCATCCATCCGCAAGTCCGACATTGTCATGCCGAGCATTTCTTCGTGGCTATAACCGTAGACTTCCATGGCCCGTTCGTTGATCTGGATGAAGTGGCCGCTATCATCCGTCAGGATGATCACATCGTTGGCGTAGCGGGACAGGTAGTCGTAATGACTGGACAGGACCTCTTGCTCGAGTTGGAGCTGCGCTCGAGATGCAGCATGGCGATTGCGTTCCCGCTGCCACCATAGCAGGATGATGGTACCTCCCAGCAGCAACAGCACCAGGGTGACAAAGCCGCTTACCGACGCCAGCTGGCGTACTTTCTGATACGCCTCATCCTCGTCCATCTTGGTGACCAGCACCCAAGGGGTATTGGCGATTCCAGTGGCGTAAGCCATGACACGCTTGTTCTTGTGGTCTGTATAAGCTGTCAGCAGGCCGCGATTACCTCGGGAAATCGCCTCCTCGAACAGTTCCGGACCAAAGTGTTCAGTTGATTGGGTCCAGACAGGAACCGGCAGGTGGGCCTGAGGGTTCAGAATCTCGACATCTCGGCCTTCCAGTCTGATCAGGAAGGATTCATCCGTGCGGGTTGTGGCAACATCCTTGAGCAGGGCAGGAAACAGGAACTGATCCGGGTCGATCGTGAAGAGGATGGCCCCGATGATGACGCCTTCGAAAGACAGGGGCGAAACCACGCCGAACGACGGCTTTTTCTGTTTGCCGGTCGGGTGAACGTGCAGGTCGACCAGCATCGTGCGATTTTGATGGACTGCCTGCAGGGCGCTGGTGCGATGAATTCCCAGGTCAAGCGGCTCCCCCCCCGCGGACAGCATGACCCTCCCCTGAAGATCCAGCAGGGTAATGGATCGATAGTGATAGTGCTGAATGTAAACATTCAGCCTGTCTTTCAGCAGGTTTTGCAACTGCGTCTTCTGCGCACCATGGCTTTTGAGCCAATGGCTCGTTG
Organism: Pseudomonadota bacterium; assembly: GCA_029782295.1. Taxonomy (GTDB): domain Bacteria; phylum Pseudomonadota; class Gammaproteobacteria; order Burkholderiales; family Methylophilaceae; genus CAIJXJ01. Next base: position 333,145 of record JAKOVB010000089.1, on the reverse strand, counting down.
CCTGGGCGAGAAAGGATTCGCGTGAAGCCACGCTGGCATCCGCAAGCCGCTCGGAAAGCCAGACTTCGATCTGATTCTTCTTGAGATGGCCGACGCTGCTCAGGTCTTTTTGTATGTCCTGCTGAATGTTCTGGCGCAACACACTGTAGGTGCGCCATCCCATCAGTCCGATGCAGACTACCAGCAGCAAAAAAACCAGGCTGGGCACCCATTGCGTGACCCTGGACTCCTGACTGTTATCAGGTGCCTGGCGCAGACCCGAGATCAGCAGGTAGAGCATGACCGAGGTGATGATGACGAAAGCCACCCCCTTGATGGACTGCCAGTAGGTCAGCAGGGCGGTGTTGTCGGAGAGGGTGTCGAGCAGCCTGTCTGAAAAAAAGATCCATGCACTCGCGAACACCAGATAGATGAACGTGATGCGGAGCGCATGACTTCGAGCGATTGTATCGGTGACCCTCATGGTCTCCTCATTTTCCATGAGAGCATGAGGTAACTCAAGCTATTGATTTCCGTTGGAATGATGAATCATTCCGGTCTGATGCGGGTGATTTCGGCATCCGCTCCACCCTGGGCCAGTCTGATCCGCACCTGTGCTCCCGCAGTCAGCTGGCTGTGCTCGGTGATCACCTCGCCCGATGTGCTCTGGACGATGCTGTAGCCCCGTTCCAGCACGGCTTGCGGGCTGAGGTGGAGCAGGCTCAGTTCAAGGCGCTGGATTTTCTGCTGCTGCTGATTCAGGCACTGCTGCATGGCTCGATCCAGCCGTCGGGCGGATTGTTCAAGCAAGGCTTTGCGCTGATCCAGTTGCTGCATCGGTGAAAGCAGGCGGCGCGAAAGGTAATCCAGTTGCTGGTGGCGTTGCTGCAGCATCATGCGGGCCTGCCGTTGCAGGCGCTGGTGTAATTGGGTGACCTGGCGCAGCAGGGCTGCGCGCTCAGGCACCACCATCTCCGCCGCTGCCGTGGGTGTAGGGGCGCGCCGGTCGGCGGCAAAGTCAGCGATGGTGAAGTCGGTTTCATGGCCGACACCGCTGACGACCGGCATGGATGCAGCGACGATGGCGCGGGCGACGATTTCCTCGTTGAACTGCCACAGGTCTTCCATGCTGCCGCCGCCGCGACAGACGATGAGCACGTCGCACTCTGCGCGTTCGCTGGCGACGCGTATGGCGGCGGCGATGCGCTCCGCGGCACCTTTGCCCTGGACCGGCGTCGGGTAAAGGATGACGGGAATCCCAGGCATGCGGCGGCGCAGGGTGGTCAGCACGTCGTGCAGGGCAGCAGCATCAGGGGAGGTGACGATGCCGATCCGGCGGGGCAGAGGAGGCAGGGCACGCTTGCGGGCCGGATCGAACAGGCCTTCACGTTCGAGTTTGGACTTGAGCCGTTCGAAAGCTTCGTAGAGCGCCCCCAGTCCGGCCTTTTGCAGGCCTTCGATGGTCAGCTGGAAATCGCCGCGAGCTTCGTACAGCGTGACCAGTGCCCGGGCTTCGACATGGTCGCCCTCGCGCGGTACCCAGTCCAGGTACTGGTTCTTGCCGCGGAACATTACGCAGCGCACCTGGGCGCGCTCATCCTTGAGCGAGAAATACCAGTGGCCGGAGGCGGCTCGGGTCAGGTTGGAGATTTCCCCGCTGACCCAGAACAAGGGAAAGCTGCGCTCCAGCACCTCGCGCGCAAGACGGTTGAGATCACTGACGGAAAGGATAGGGGGTTGATGGTTGTCGGCCATAGCCGGGGCGAATCCGTTACAATTTTATTTTCGAATTATAGGGCGGCGTCCAAACTCATGCTGAACAGATTGCTTTCCGGCCGTAGCGGCTATCTTCTTGGATTCCTTGCCAGTTTCGGACTGGTTGCGTTCGGTCTCGTGATTCAGGTCCGCAATGATCTGGAACCTTGCCCCCTATGCATCTTCCAGCGGATCGCTTTCCTGTCCACCGGGGTGCTGTTCCTGCTCGCCGCGCTGCACAACCCGCAGGGGATGTGGCGCCGGATCCACGGCGGCCTTCAGTTCGTTGCCGCCGCCGCGGGGGCCGGCATCGCCATCCGGCACATCTGGATCCAGAGCCACGCTGATGAGGTGATGGCGGAATGCGGAGCTGGTGTGGCCTACCTGTTCGAGCATTTCCCGCTGCGTAAATTCCTGCAACTGGTCTTCAAGGGGACCGGCGAGTGTTCCACCATCGACTGGACCCTGCTGGGCTTCAGCATCCCCCAGCTTTCGCTGGTGGCATTCACGGGTCTGGCCATTTATGCGGTCGTGCTGATGCTGGCGCGCAAGGCATGATCCGGCGCGGGGATACCCTGCTGACGCCGGCGCCGGATTTCAGCACGCCCCTGGAGATGCTGCATGCCTGTCACGGTCGCATTGAGGCACAGTGTGCAACCCTGCTGAAGCTGATCGAACATGTATCGAGCCACGGCGCGGACACACAGGCGATGCAGGCAGCCACAGCAGTTTTGCGCTACTTCACGACCGCTGCACATCATCACCATGAAGACGAGGAGCAGGATCTTTTTCCTCAGGTCCGGGCCATTGCCGTCGCTGGTGGTAACCCGCGCGTGACCAGGCTGCTGGATAACCTGGCCGCGCAGCATCGTGACATGGAAGCGGCATGGCAGGCCCTGGCGCCCTGGCTGGAAGCCTTGGCCCGGGGCGAATCGCCGGCGTTCGACGCGGCTCGCGTCACGACTTTCGTGGCGCTCTATCAGGCGCACATCGATCAGGAAGAACAGGGGCTGCTGCCCTATTGCCGCGCGACGCTGACGCCGGAGCAACAGGCCACGCTGGGCGCCAGCATGGCCCGCCGCCGGGGTGTCCACATTTCAGGAGAATCCCTTGTTTAACACCATCGAACACTTTGTCGGCGGCACGCCGCTGGTACGGCTGCAACGCATGCCGGGCAAGACCAGCAACACACTCCTGGTGAAACTGGAAGGCAACAATCCCGCTGGCTCGGTGAAAGACCGTCCCGCACTGTCGATGATTTCCCGTGCCGAGGCGCGAGGGGCCATCAAGCCTGGCGATACCCTGATCGAGGCGACCAGTGGCAATACCGGGATTGCGCTGGCCATGGCGGCTGCGATCAAGGGCTACAAAATGATCCTGGTCATGCCGGAAAACCAGAGTGTGGAACGTCGCCAGACCATGAAGGCCTACGGTGCTGAACTCGTGCTGACGCCGAAGGAGGGCAGCATGGAGGCTGCACGCGACCTCGCGACCCGCATGCAGGCCGAGGGACGCGGCGTCATCCTCGACCAGTTCGCCAATCCCGACAATCCCCAGGCCCACTTCGAAGGCACCGGTCCGGAAATCTGGCGCGATACAGAGGGAAAAATCACCCATTTCGTTTCCAGCATGGGGACCACGGGGACCATCATGGGGACCTCCCGCTTCCTCAAGGAGATGAATCCCGCCATCCAGATCGTCGGCGTGCAGCCGGGGGCGGGTGCGCAGATTCCGGGCATCCGGAAATGGCCGCTGGACTACCTGCCGGGCATCTGCGACTTTTCACGTGTTGATCGCATGATCGATGTCACGCAGGCGGATGCAGAGGAAACCACCCGACGCCTGGCACGCGAGGAAGGGATCTTCGCCGGGATTTCCTCGGGGGGGGCACTGTTCGCGGCGCTGCAACTGTCCAGGGAAGTGGAAAATGCCGTGATCGTGTCCATCGTCTGCGACCGCGGCGACCGCTACCTCTCCACAGGAGTTTTCCCCGAATGACCCATGGCCGCGTGCTGCGGCTGATCTTCCTGCTGCTGGCAGGGCTGCCAGCCTTTGCCCGCGCCGTCGACCGGATTGACATTCATGTCGGCCAGGTTCGCTATGCCGGGTCGCAAGTGGAAAACATTCACGTCACACTGGATATGAACGGCCGCTGGCAGGGTCAGGCCGCCCTCAGGCAGGCAGATCTGGCCGTCATGGCCAAAGCATATTCACTGCCGCTCGATGTAAGTCAGGGGCAGGCCGATGGCCAGGCGATTTTTTCCGGCAATGATCTCAACGTTGCCCGCCTCAAGGCGGACTTGGCCCTGCGTGACGTCGCATTCAGCAATGCCGAGGGTTCGCGTGCAGGGGAACGGGTCGGAGGCCGTCTGAACGTCGACTTGAACCGCTCCGGCCGGGGATGGGACTGGAGTGGTGCGCTGGATTGGAATGCCGGTGAAATCTACTGGCAGCCCTGGTATCTGGCCAAAGGAGGACTATCCTTTCAGGGCAAGGGAAGCCTGAGCGACACATTGCTCACGCTGGAGCGTGGCCGGCTAAGCGTCGCAGGAGTCGGCGATGCCGTGCTGGCAGCCACCGTGCGGCGCAGCGACAACACCATCCAGAACCTCGATCTCGATGCCCGCAAGCTTGATGCCGCCAATGCCTATTCTGTGCTGCTCAAGCCCGTGATGGAAAAGACGCTGCTCGGCAACCTCGAGATGGCGGGTCGCATGGATGTGAAGGCGCAACTGCAGGAGGGGGCGCTGTCGGCTTTCGACGTCTCGCTGCAGGATTTCGACGTGGCGGATCGCGACAACCGCTTTGCCCTGTACAAGGTCAGCGCCCATGTGCCCTGGTCGTTGAACCAGCCGACACAGGCGAACCTGCATTACGACGGCGGACACCTGCTCAGCATGCCGCTGGGGGCGACCGATCTGGCGGGCGTACTGAATGGCTACTCGTTGACCTCGCCGTCATTGCGGATTCCGGTGCTGGACGGTGCATTGACCCTGAAAGACGTCTCGGCGGCATTTGTCCAGGGCCAATGGCACTGGCACCTGAGTGCCGGGCTGACCCCCCTGTCCATGGCCGATTTCAGCCATGCCGTCGGCTGGCCGCTCATGCAGGGCAAGGTGGCGGCCAGCATTCCCATGGTGACCTATACCAACGGCCGGCTGACCGCAGACGGGGCCATGGGGTTCGATGTGTTCGACGGCTCGGTGGTGGTGCGCAACCTCGTGTTGCAGAACCCGATGAGCGTGGCACCGCGGCTGCAGGCGGACATCCAGATGCGCAACCTCGACCTGGAATTGCTGACGCGGACGTATTCCTTCGGTGCCATGACCGGCCGGCTGGATGGAGACGTGAAGAACATGGAACTGTCGCGCTGGCAACCGGTGAAGTTCGACGCGGATTTCCACAGCAGCCCCGGCAATTATCCGCGCAAGATCTCCCAGCGCGCCGTGGAGAATATTTCGGCTTTGGGCGGCGCCGGGGCGGCGGCAGCGATCCAGCGAAGTTTTCTCAGGTTTTTCAAGGAGTTCAACTACGCCAGGATTGGCCTGTCCTGCACCTTGAGAAACGGGGTCTGCGACATGGATGGCGTCGAGAAAGCACAGTCAGGCTATGTCATCGTCAAGGGCAGCGGCATCCCGGCCATTACCGTGTTGGGTTACAATCGCAGCGTCAGTTGGGGCGAGTTACTGGATCGCATCAAGCGCATTACGGCAGGGAACGCCAGTCCTGTCATCAAGTAGAGGATCACGCATATGAAGCATTTCTCTTGGCTGTTGCTGGCTGCAGGGCTCGTGGCTTTGTCCGCCTGCGTCACCATCAATATCTATTTCCCGGCCGCTGCTGCAGAGAAGGCTGCCGACAAGATCATCGACGAAGTGTGGCAACTGAAGAAGGAGGGCGAGCAACCTGCGCCCCAGAACAAGGAGTCCAAGTGATGAAGAAACTGCTGATCGGATTGCTGATGCTACCGCTGCTGGCGCTGGCCGCGGCAGACCTGGAAATCAACACGCCGGCGATTTCGGCGCTGAAGTCGAGCATGCAGGCCCGGCACGGCCAGCTTGCAGCCCATTATGCCAGCGGCGCGGTGGGCCTGACCCGTGACGGCCTCGTCGCGGTCAAGGATGCCAACGCGGTCCCGCTCAAGGATCGCCAGGCGGTGCATGCGCTGGTGTCGGCCGAAAACAATGACCGCAATGCGCTTTACCGCGAGATCGCCACGGCCAACGGACATCCGGAATGGGAATCCGAAGTCCGCAATACCTTCGCCCAGCGCTGGGTCCAGAAGGCGCAGAGCGGCTGGTGGTACCAGGATGCCGGCGGCTGGGCCAAGAAGTGACGCCATCCCTTGTCTTCGATATCGAGACCATCCCCGACACCGATGGCCTGAGAAAGCTGCTGGACCTGCCTGCCGATACTTCGGCTGCGGACGTGGCCAGGGTGGCGTTCCACCAGCGGCGACAGGCCGGCCAGTCGGAATTTCTGCCGTTGCATGTGCAACGCGTGGTGGCCATCTCCTGCGTATTGCGCGAGGGTGAAAACTTCCGCGTATGGTCGCTGGGCAACCCCGACGAGCCGGAAGGCGCGCTGATCCAGCGTTTCTACGACGGCATCGAGAAATACACGCCCAACCTGATTTCCTGGAACGGCGGCGGCTTCGACCTGCCGGTGCTGCATTACCGTGGCATGATTCACAACGTGGTGGCTCCCAGGTACTGGGATATGGGCGACGACGACCGCGAGTTCAAGTGGAACAACTACATCAGTCGTTACCATACCCGCCATACCGACCTGATGGACCTGCTGGCCCTGTACCAGGGACGCGGCAATGCGCCCTTGGACCAGCTGGCGCAACTGTGCGGCTTTCCCGGCAAGCTGGGCATGGATGGCTCCAAGGTCTGGGATGCCTACCAGGCGGGGGAGATCGAGGCGATCCGCAACTACTGCGAGACCGATGTCGTGAATACCTGGCTGGTCTATCTGCGTTTCCAGCAGATGCGCGGGGCGCTCAACGCTGCGGCTTACCAGCGCGAAATTGCCCTGGTGCGCGACACGCTCGCCGGCTACCCTGCGCTGCACTGGCAGGAGTTTCTCCAGGCCTGGTCCTGATTCCGATCACCCTTCGACTCCACTTTTTAGCCCGGTTGCCAAAATGGGATAGCCGCCCCGGCGGTGCTCTCCTACATTTCCTGTAACGCCATCGGATTTCGCCGATGGCTTTGGAGGACGCATGCGAGATGCGCACAGGGAGAGCAAAATGAGTCAAGCAAGCTTGAAGCCCACGCTGAATGCCTGGCATATGTGGGGCATCGCAGTGGGGCTGGTGATTTCCGGCGAATATTTTGGCTGGAGTTATGGCTGGGATAAGGCCGGGACGCTGGGTTTTCTGGTGACGTCGGTGATCGTGGCGGCGATGTATGCCACCTTTATCTTCAGTTTTACCGAGCTGACGACGTCGATTCCGCACGCCGGCGGACCGCTGGCCTACGCGCGACGGGCTTTTGGCCCCAAGGCCGGCTATATCGCGGGGTTCGCGACGCTGGTCGAGTTCGTGTTCGCCCCGCCTGCGATCGCCATGGCGATCGGCGCCTATCTCAACGTGCAGTTTCCCAGCGTCAGTCCCAAGGAGATGGCGGTGGGGGCCTACATCATCTTCATCGGGCTCAACATCATCGGGGTGCACATCGCGGCGACCTTCGAACTGTTCGTGACCATCCTCGCCATCGTTGAACTGCTGGTGTTCATGGGCGTGGTGTCGCCCGGGTTCTCCATGGCCAACTTCGTGCAGCACGGCTGGGCCGGGCAGGATACGTTCAACCTGTCGGTTATCCCCGGCATCGTGGCAGCGATTCCGTTTGCTATCTGGTTCTTCCTCGCGATCGAGGGGGTTGCCATGGCGGCCGAGGAAGCCAAGGACCCGAGACGTACGGTGCCGGTGGCCTATATCGCGGGCATCCTGACGTTGCTGGTGCTGGCTTTTGGCGTGATGGTGTTCGCTGGCGGTGTGGGCGACTGGAAGGCACTTTCCAACATCAACGATCCGCTGCCGCAAGCGATGAAGATGGTCGTGGGCGAGAACAGTGGCTGGCTGCACATGCTGGTCTGGATCGGCCTGTTCGGTCTGGTGGCGTCGTTCCACGGCATCATCCTGGGCTATTCGCGCCAGATTTTCGCGCTGGCACGCTCCGGCTATATGCCCAAGTATTTCGCGGCGGTGCATCCTGAATTCAAGACGCCGCACCGTGCCATCATCGCCGGGGGCGTGGTGGGGGTTGCAGCGATTTTCAGTGATGACCTGATCCAGTTCGGCGGCATGACACTGACGGCCAACCTGATCACCATGGCAGTGTTTGGCGCGATCGTGATGTACATCATGTCCATGCTCAGCCTGTTCGCGCTGCGCAAGAAAGAGCCTGGCCTGAGCCGTCCGTTCCCGGCGATCGGGTATCCGCTGTTCCCGGCGATCGCGCTGGTGCTGGCGATCGTGTGTCTGGTCACGATGATCTACTACAACCAGTTGCTGGCGCTGGTGTTCCTCGGCCTGATGGCACTGGGGTATGTCTACTTCCTGACGACGCATGCCCAGCGTGCTGCATCGGAAGACCACGTCATGCGCGGGCCGTTTGAGACCGTGGCGGACGAAATCGCCTCGATCAAGGTGTAAGGCTGGGGTTCGCATGCGCTACCGCCACACCGTCGGTGCTGAAACCTATCAGTTCCGGGACCTGAAAGATCTCCTTGCCAAGGCGTCGCCCGCACGATCGGGCGACTACCTGGCCGGGGTGGCGGCGAGCAGCTATGCCGAACGCATGGCGGCCAAGATGTGCCTGGCCGAGGTGCCGCTCAAGCGCTTTCTCGAAGAGCACTTGATTCCTTACGCTGAGGATGAGGTCACCCGCCTCATCGTGGACACGCATGACCCCGTTGCGTTCTCCGAAGTCTCGCACCTGACCGTGGGGGATTTTCGCGACTGGCTGCTGTCGGACGCCGCGGACACGGCTGCACTGTCCCGCATCGCACGGGGACTGACGCCCGAAATGGTGGCAGCAGTCAGCAAGCTGATGCGCAATCAGGACTTGATTCTGGTGGCCGGGAAATGCCGCGTCGTGACGGCATTTCGCGACACCATCGGGTTGCCCGGTCGACTCTCGGTGCGTCTGCAGCCCAACCACCCAACCGATGACGTACGCGGCATCGCTGCCTCCATCATCGATGGTCTGCTGTATGGCGCGGGCGATGCAGTGATCGGCATCAATCCGGCGACGGACAGTATTCCTGCCCTGATCGATCTGTATTACCTGGTCGATGAGTTCATTCGGACATTTCACATCCCCACGCAATCCTGCATTCTGACCCACGTGACTAACCAGATTCAGGTCATGGAAAAGGGCGCGCCGGTCGATCTGGTGTTCCAGTCCATCGCCGGGACGGAAAAGGCCAACCGTGGCTTCGGGATTTCACTTGCGATCCTGCAGGAGGCCTACGAGGCGGCGCTCGCGCTGCAACGCGGCACCGTTGGGCAGAACGTGATGTATTTTGAGACAGGGCAGGGCTCTGCCTTGTCTGCCGACGCCAATTTCGGGGTGGATCAGCAGACCTGCGAGGCCCGCGCCTATGCCGTGGCGCGGCATTACTCCCCGTTGCTGACGAACACCGTGGTCGGGTTCATCGGGCCGGAATATCTCTATGACGGCAAGCAGATCATCCGCGCCGGACTGGAAGACCACTTCTGCGGCAAGCTGCTCGGCCTGCCGCTTGGGTGCGATGTTTGCTATACCAACCACGCCGAGGCAGATCAGGATGACATGGACAACCTGATGACGTTGCTGGCCAATGCCGGGCTGACCTTCATCATGGGCATTCCCGGCGCGGACGACATCATGCTCAATTATCAGAGCACCTCGTTCCACGATAGTCTGTATCTGCGGCAGTTGCTGGGGCTCAAACCTGCCCCGGAATTCGAGCAGTGGCTGGCAGAGATGGAGATCACCCGCGATGGCCGGCCACGCTCCATTGACCCGACCCATCCGCTGCTGGCCCAGGGGCTGCGCTTGCCGCGCGCGGCCTGAGTGACCCCATGACACACCATCACAAGATTGCACGACTCGACCCCTGGGCCCATCTGCGCGCCTATACGGCGGCCCGTATCGCACTGGGCCGCACCGGCATCAGCCTGCCGACGGACGAGGTGCTCGGTTTTGGCTATGCCCATGCCATGGCCCGCGATGCCGTGCACCGTCCCCTGGATGTGGCGGAATTGCGAACAGCGCTAACAGAGGCCGGGTTCGATAGCATGCACGTGGCCAGCGCCGCCCCTGACCGGGCGACCTATCTGTTGCGCCCGGATCTTGGTCGCCAGCTCGATGCCGCCAGTATCTCGACCCTGCAGCAGGCGGCCGACAAGGGCGGCGACGTGCTGCTGGTCGTGGGCGATGGCCTGTCCTCGCTGGCGGTCCAACGTCATGCGCTGCCGCTACTGGTCCAGTTACGCGCCCTGATCCCGCCGACGTGGCGGGTCGGCCCGGTGGTGGTCGCATCACAGGCACGGGTAGCGCTCAGTGATCACATCGCCGAATTGATGCAGGCGAAGGCGGTGGTCATGCTGATTGGTGAACGCCCAGGACTCAGTTCCCCGGACAGCCTGGGCATGTACCTGACGTATGCCCCCTATGTCGGGCGGCAGGATGGTGAGCGCAACTGCATTTCGAATATTCGTCCCGAGGGCCTGGGGTACGCTGCCGCCGCGCGCAAGACTTACTGGTTGCTGCAGGAGGCGGTGCGGCTCAAGCTATCCGGTGTCGGACTAAAGGATGAAAGCGACGTGGCTGAACTGGTGGATGCGGGTATGACGCGTCTGGAAGAGCAGAATTAAGCGATTTTCTGCAGGCCGTGCTTCAGCGTGTCCGAAGGCAGTTCACCGAACTGTTTTTTGTATTCCTGCGAGAAGTGGCCGAAATGCCAGAACCCCCAGGCTGTCGCGGCCTCGGTGACGGCCACTCCCTGCTTGAGCATCTGACGTACGCCGTTCAGCCGTCGTGCCCGGATGAAGGCGACAGGATTCATTCCGAGCACGTCCTGAAAGCAATATTGCAAGGTGCGCCGACTGATCCCCATCGTGGCACACAGCGATTCGATGCCGGGTGCTTCGTCCTGTGACTGTTCAATCATGACTTGTGCCTGGTGCACGATGTTCCAGCGTTTTTGCGGCGTCAGCCTATCATCGGGTGCTTGCCCGTCCGACAGCAGATCGGCGACACAGTTGAGCGTGGCGTCCTGCAATTGCTTGCGGAAGCGCGGGATTTGCAGCAGGGCGGGCTGCCGGGTGCATAGGTCGAACGTGGTCCGAAGGAAGTTTCTCGCCTCGTGGATGGTGTCGGGCGCGACCGCCAGCAGGCGTGCCTGCGTGCCCAGCGCACCGGCAGGCGAGGTGTTTTCCAGCCAGGATTCCAGCAGCGCAGCAGGCAGCACGATGCCGCCCATGGTCAGCGCGTGTGGGGAATAGAACTCGAATCCGGATTCTCCGGTGAAGATGTGAACGGCATGGGCATGCATGATTTCGCCGCAGAACGAGCCGTGATCGCCGGCGTGCAGGGGAATGCCCAGCGCGAACAGGTCTTCACCCAGATAGCCGCTCTGGAACAGCGCCTGACTGGTCGACTCGGCGAACAGATGCACCTGATCGAAGCGCAGGTCGACGATTTCCCCGTGAAACCGGCCGGAGGAGAGTTGGGCGTAGTGCTGATTCCAGCCTTGCAGCAGGGAGGCCTGTTCATCGAAGTCGCGCGTGGCGGCGCGACGGAACGCGGGAATGTTGTCTGGTGTTGTCTGTTGGTTCATGCGGTGTCACTCCAACGGGCTTGTTGAAAGATGAAGCAATAAATAGGCCAGTGATTTTTCAGGGAAATTCGTCGTTTTTTTGACTTTCGCTGTGCCATCGCGGTGCATCTCGATACATCGCTGTTCCGGCATGGTGCGGCCTTGCGGTAAAATCCGATCCTATGTTTACTCCTCCTACATTGATCGAGTCGCTCGATCACGAAGCCCGTGGCGTGACACACGTCGACGGCAAAGTGGTTTTCGTCGAGGGTGCACTCGCCGGCGAGACCGTGACTTATTCCAGCTATCGCCGCAAGCCGAGCTACGAAGTTGCCCGCATGGAACAACTGGTGCGTGAGTCGCCCAACCGCGTCAAGCCGCAATGCCCGCATTTTGGCATGTGTGGCGGCTGCGCCATGCAGCATGTGGACGTTGCGACCCAGGTGGCGGCCAAGCAGCGCATGCTGGAAGACAACCTCTGGCATATCGCCAAGGTCAAGCCCGAAGCCATGCTGCCGCCCATCATCGGGCCGGCATGGGGGTACCGCCACAAGGCCCGTCTGCGTGCCCGTTATGTCCCGATGAAGGGGCGTGTGCTGGTGGGCTTCAACGAAAAGCACAGCAGCTATGTCGCCGACATGCAGCAGTGCCTGGTATTGCCGCCGCACGTCTCCGCGTTGATCGTGCCGATGCAGGAGTTGCTGGCCAAGCTGTCGATCCGCGACAGCATGCCCCAGGTCGAGGTGGCGGTCGGTGAAAATACCACGGTGCTGGTGTTGCGCATCCTGCAGCCGATCGAGCCGCAGGATGAACCGCTGATGCGCGAGTTTGCCGACCGGCACGGCGTGCAACTCTGGCTGCAGCCCAAGGGGCCGGATACCGCGACGCCGTTCCACCCGCTGGATGCGCCGCAACTGTCTTACTCGCTGCCGGAGTATGATCTGGTGTACCCGTTCTGGCCGACCGAGTTCACACAGGTCAACCCGTACATCAATCGCGTGATGATCCGTCGCGCCATGGCGCTGCTGGCGCCGCGACCGGGTGAACGTATTGCCGATTTTTTCTGTGGCTTGGGCAACTTCACGTTGCCGATCGCGCGCCTCGGCGCGACGGTGCTCGGGATGGAAGGTTCCGCAGCCCTGGTGCGCCGCGCCAGGGAAGGGGCCGAGCGCAACGGCCTGGCGCAGGCGGTGGAGTTCCGCGAGGCCGATCTGTTCGAAAAGACCACCGACAGCCTGCGGGCGCTGGGGCATTTCGACAAATGGCTGATCGACCCGCCGCGCGACGGTGCAGTGGAACTGATCAAGGCGATCGAGGAGGATACGGCGCCGCAACGCATCGTGTATGTTTCCTGCAATCCTTCGACGCTGGCTCGGGATGCCGGGTTGCTGGTGCAGGTGAAGGGCTATCGCATGCTGGCCGCCGGGGTGATCAACATGTTCCCGCATACGGCTCATGTGGAATCGATCGCGCTGTTTGAGAAGCAGCCGGCCTGAGGGCTGCCTGCATGATCACTCTGGGGGTTCTGGAAAGGCAGGTGTGTGATGGCACGGCGTGCTGAAAGACCGGTGTGGCAGGATAAGGACAGAAGGAGGGTCGACCGCAGGCAGTCCAGTCGTCGGAAATCCGAACAGATCCTTGTCTGGCTCAAGTATCTCGGGATCGTGATCCTGACGGCCCTGATTCTCGAAGCCATTCGACGATAGTGTTGCGGCGGCTGTTTTTTCTCGCGGTTTGCTGCCTGATCCTCACGGGTTGCACAAAATCCCCGGACCCGTCTGAAATCCGCTTTGCCATCGCGCAGAAGCCGTTGACCCTGGACCCGCGTTACGCCACGGACGCTGCATCCGAGCGCGTCAACCGCCTGCTTTACCGTGCGCTGGTCGATTTCGATGCGCGGGCCCGTGCAGTGCCCTCCCTGGCCAGCTGGGTCAGTGAAGATCCCTTGCATTACCGCTTCACTCTTGGACAGGCTGGCCGCACCTTCCACGATGGCAGCCGCCTGACCGCGGAAGATGTCGTTGCGACCTACCGCTCGCTGCTGGCACTCAGGGACGCTCCCCATGCAGCCGAATTCGCCAATATCGCCGCGGTCGATACCGAGGTTACCGATACCGTGCTGTTTACCCTGCGCCATCGCGACGAACAGTTTCCCGCACGTTTGATCATCGGCATCCTCCCTGCAAAGCTGCTCGCGGCGGGACATGATTTCTCGCACCATCCGGTCGGTAGCGGGCCGTTGCGTTTACTGGACTGGAACCGGAACTTGTTGCTGGAACGTCTTGACGACAGGCAACGCCTGGTGCTCGAGGAAGTCCGCGATCCTACCGTGCGCGTGCTCAAGCTGCTGCGCGGAGAGGCCGACCTCCTGCAAGGAGACCTGCCGCCTGAACTCGTGGGCTATCTCAAGCAACAACCAGGTGTCGAGGTCATGGTTTCGCCGGGGAGCAATTTCAGCTATCTCGGTTTCAATCTCACTGATCCGAAATTGCAGGACGTTCGGGTGCGTCGCGCCGTTGCTCTGGCGATCGACCGGGATGCGATGATCCGGCATGCGCTCGTGGATGCATCCCGACCGGCTACGGCCATCCTGCCTCCGGAGCACTGGGCCGGTAATCCTGCACTGGCCCCGTGGCCATACGACCCGGCGCTGGCACGCCGACTGTTGCAGGAATCAGGCGTGGAATTGCCGCTGCGGCTGGAGCTCAAGACCTCCACGGATGCCCAGCGTGTGCGGCTGGCGACCATCATGCAGGCACAGATGCAACCGGCCGGTATCGAACTTGTGGTCCGCAGCCTGGATTGGGGGACATTCTTTGACGACGTCAGGCATGGTAAATTTCAGTTATATGGACTGACCTGGGTTGGCATCCGTACCCCCGAGATCTACCGGCTGGCATTTCATTCCGCTGCGCTGCCGCCGGCAGGGGCCAACCGCGGGCACTTGCAGGATGCTGAACTCGACGCGCTGATCGACCGTGCCGACTGGCCTGCGGTCACGGCGCGTGCGCATGCGTTGCTCCCTTACGTGCCACTCTGGTACGAAGGGCAGTTTGCGGCGGTGCGTCATGGCGTCAGCGGTTTTCAGATCAGCCTCGACGGCAATTGGGACGGGCTGGTGACTATTGTGAAACAAGGACATTGACTACATGATCAAAATCAATCGCCTCATGCATACCGGGCTCATTATCTCCAACCTTGAGCGTTCACGTGCCTTTTACGAGGGGCTGCTCGGTTTCAAGCCCAACCCCGGCCGTCCCAACTTCAGTTTCGAAGGCGTTTGGTACGATATCGGCGACAATCAGGTCCACCTGATGGTCGTGCCCAACCCTTACACGGAGATTGTCCATCCGGAACACGGTGGCCGCGATATTCACATCGCTTTCTCCGTGGATGACGTCGAGCCGGTGCGCGCCGAACTGGAAAAAGCCGGCGTTCCCTACACCATGAGCATGTCCGGGCGCGCTGCGGTATTCTGTCGTGACCCTGACGGCAACGCTCTCGAGTTCTCGGCGGTCAAGTAAACACCTTGCCCCTGATCATCTCCATTGCGAAGCAACGCTTGCACCTGCTGGATGCAGAGGGCACCCTGCTATGTGAATACCCGGTCTCGACCGCGCTGAACGGGGCCGGGGAGAAGAAGGGGAGCGGCTGCACGCCGCGTGGCAGGCATGTGATCCGCGCAAAAATTGGCGAAGGTCAGGCTTTCGGGGCGGTCTTCGTCGGCCGACGTCCGACTGGTGAAATTTGGAGCCCCGCGCTGGCGGAGGCTTTTCCCGACCGCGACTGGATCCTCACGCGCATCCTCTGGCTGTCCGGCTGTGAGCGCGGTGTCAACCGCCTCGGTGACTGTGACACGATGCAGCGCTATATCTACATCCACGGCACGCCGGATACCGAGCCCATGGGCGTGCCGCTGTCGCATGGTTGCATCCGCATGCGCAATGCCGATGTGATTGACCTGTTTGATCGGGTGCCGGTGGGTACGACTGTCATCATCGAGGAATAGGCATGGCATCGCATCGTGAACTGACACCCACCCAGCGACTCTGGATGGCGGCTGTTTTCCTATTTTTCGGCATGTTTATCCTGGCCATGGCATTCGGCCTGGTCAAGACCAAACCTGGTAGCGTGCATGCACCCTTGTGGGTGCTGGGATCTGCCGGAATGGTGTTTAACCTGGGCGGGGTGCTGGTGTTCCTGGTCGGGCGCGAGGGCGTCGATACGCTGCGCAATATCGTGGTCTGGTTTTTTGTATTGATGCTGGCCTCGCCGTTTAACTGGATTGCTTTCGGCGCAGGCGAGCGTCATTTTTCGTCGTCGGTCAGCGGGTTGGGTGTTTCGTCGATCAACGCGACGGGGGAGTCGACCGGTCGTATGGTTTTCGGTTTTTTTGCGATCTTGATGGACTGGATTCTGGTGTGGTCGCTGTTTCGTGTACTCCGCGGTAAAACGGCCTTCGATAAACAGGATGCCCCCTGATGCCGTTGTTAAAGCGTGTGGCGGGTATCATCCCCACGGTTTTTGGTGTTCTGTTGTTGACATTTCTGCTGGTGCATCTGGTACCCGGGGATCCGGTCGAGGTGATGCTGGGCGAGTCCGCGTCCGGGGCTGACCGGATGGCGCTGCGGGCCGAGCTGGGTCTGGACCGGCCTTTGCCAGTCCAGTTTTCCCACTATCTCGGCCGTCTTGCCCAAGGCGATTTCGGTCACTCCATCCACACCCATGCACCGATCGCGGGACTGCTGGCAGAACGTCTTCCGGCAACTGCCAGGCTGGCCGTGCTGTCGTTGCTGATGGCGGTGTCGATCGGCGTTCCGCTCGGGATCGTGGCCGCGCTGCGGCGGGCGCGATGGCCGGATCGCCTGGCCACGCTGACGGCACTGACGTTGTCCGCGATGCCGCATTTCTGGCTAGGCCCGTTGCTGATGCTGGTATTCGCACTCTGGCTGGGCTGGCTGCCGGTGAGCGGCATGGAAGGGCAGGGCGCTATCCTCCTGCCAGCCATGACCCTTGCCTGCGGCCTGACGGCCATCCTGACCCGCATGACGCGTGCCAGCCTGCTGGAAGTGTTGAACGAAGATTTTGTGCGTACGGCCCGTGCCAAAGGCCTGCCTGAGAGGAGCGTGATCCTGCGTCACGCGCTGCGTGCCGCGCTTCTGCCTGTGGTTACGGTGATCGGGCTGCAACTGGGCTCGCTGCTGGCGGGTGCGGTGATCACCGAAACCGTGTTCGGCTGGGATGGGATCGGACGTCTGCTGGTGGAGTCCATCGAAAAACGCGACTACCCGGTAACGCAGGCCTGTGTCCTGGTGATCGCGCTGGTCTATGTGATGGTCAACCAGTTGACCGACGCCGTCTACAGTCGTATCGATCCGCGCATCAGGTTGACCACATGAGGCTGCCGCATGTGATTTTGCTGTGCTGGTTGAGTGCTGCCCTGGCAGCGCCGTTTCTCGGACTGGCCCCCAACCGGATCGAACTCGGCGAGATTCTGTCGCCACCCGGTGTCCACGCCTGGCTCGGACATGACGACCTCGGGCGCGATATTCTGGCACGCTTGCTGGCCGGTGCAGGGGTGTCGCTGACCGTGGCCGCGGTCGTGACTGCGGTGACCATGACCGTAGGGACGGCGCTGGGGCTGCTGGCCGGGTATTTCGGCGGATGGTCGGACCGGTTGTTGATGCGGGTCACCGATGTCTTCCTGGCTTTCCCCGGCATTCTGCTGGCTATTGCCTTCGCGGCCGTCCTCGGTCCGGGCCTCGATAATCTGATCATGGCGCTGTGCCTGACCTCCTGGGTCGGCTATGCCCGCCTGACGAGGGCGCAGGCCCTGTCCCTGCGCGATCGACAGCATGTCCTAGCCGCGCAGTCTCTGGGCGCGTCCACCATGCGCATTCTCCTACGCCACATGCTTCCTTTGCTGGCGGCGCCGTTGCTGGTGGAAGTGACCTTCAGCGTTGCAGGGCTGGTGATCGCCGAGGCCAGTCTGTCTTTCCTCGGCCTCGGTATCCAGGCGCCGGAAGCTTCCTGGGGATCGATGCTGCGCGACGGAGTGCGCTATCTTCTCGTGGCACCGCACTATGTGCTGGCTGTGGGGCTGAGCCTGATGTCGCTGGTGCTGGCGGTGAACGTGCTGGGCGATCAGTTGCGCGATCGCTGGGATGTCAGGAAATAGCGCTTTTGTGCGGGGTCAGCAAACGGACTCGTCATTGGTTTGTGTAATGAACTCCTCGAGCTGCTGGATATTGACCGGCTTGCCGAACAGATAACCCTGGAACTGGTGGCAACCGCTTTCCATCAGCAGTTCCCGTTGCTCCTCCGACTCCACCCCTTCGGCGATGACGCCGATCTGCATGCCTTTCGCCATCGCGATGATGGTGGAAACGATAGCCCTGTCATTCTGGTTGGTCGAGATATCGTGGACGAAGGACTTGTCGATCTTGAGCTGGGTCAGCGGCAGGCGTTTCAGGTATTGGAGCGAGGAGTAGCCGGTCCCGAAGTCGTCGAGCGAGAAGCCGACGCCGAGATCGGATAACGCATTCATGATCTCGATTGTGCCTTCCATGTCCTCGAGCAGGATGCTTTCCGTCAGTTCGAGTTTGAGCAGACTGGGCTCGATCATGTTCGCCTGCAAGGCGGCGCGTACCCGTTCGGCGAAGTTCAACTGATGGAACTGCTTGGGGCTGACATTCAGCGACAGGCTCAGGTGCCGGGTGATAGGACTTTGCTGCCAGGCGGCAAGTTGGGCGCAAGCGGTTTCCAGCACCCACTGGCCGATCGGGTTGATCAGGCCGGTTTCTTCCGCAAGCGGGATGAACTGGTTGGGAAGCAACATACCCAGAGTGGGGTGCGCCCAGCGAATAAGCCCCTCCGCACCGAACACTTTCCCATTGCCATTGACCTGAATCTGGTAATGGAGTCGAAGCTGCCCCTTGGTGATCGCCAGCCTGAGATCCGCTTCGAGCGCGGCCCGGCTGTCGATGCTGGCCTGCATTTTCGGATCGAAAAAGCGCATCGCATTACGGCCGGATTTTTTGGCCTGGTACATCGCGATGTCCGCTTGCTTCAAGAGTTCGTCGATCCCTTGTTCCAGTCCCTTGAATAGCGTGATGCCGATACTGGGTGTGCTGGAGTGCGAGTTGGTCCCCAGTTTGTAGGGCTTGTTGAGTGCGGTCAGGATGTTATGCCCGATGATTTCGACCTGGGATGCGGCTTCCATGGGGGTCTCGCTGAGGTCCTCCAGCATGACCACGAATTCATCCCCGCCCAGTCTGGAAACGGTGTCTTCCCTGCGGACACAAGCTGTGAGTCTTGATCCGACCTGGCGCAATAGCTCGTCACCGGTGTCGTGTCCCAAGGTATCGTTGAGGGTTTTGAAGTTATCCAGGTCCAGAAACAGCAGCGCCCCCATCTTGCCGCTGCGTGTGCTGGCCGCCTGCGCCTGTTGCAGCCGGTCCAGCAGCAGGCGCCGGTTCGGCAGGTTGGTCAGCGGGTCATAGAAGGCCAATTGCTCGATCTTGGCGGCGGCGGCCTTGGACTGCGTGATATCCATCATCGAGGCTACGTAATTCGTGATCACGCCATCCGCATTCCTGACGGCCGTGATGTTCACATGCTGGGGATAGATTTCACCGTTCTTGCGACGGTTCCAGATTTCGCCTTCCCATGCCCCCTGGGTATTGATGCTTTCCCACATGGCTTCGTAGAACGCAGCATCATGGCGGCCGGAACTCAGCATGCTGGGGTTCTGGCCGATGACATCCATGGCTTCATAACCGGTCACGTTCGTGAATGCCTGGTTGACCCTGAGGGTTTTGACATGGGCATCCGTGACCAGAATCCCTTCCTGGGATTCGAATGCCGTGGCGGCGATCTTGAGTTCCTGTTCGGCCAGGTCACGTTCCCGGATTCTGGCCCGCAACATGGAAGACATCTTGTTGATCGCCTTGCCCAGCACGCCAATCTCGCCGATGGCCTTCTCCGAGGCTGTGACATTCAACTCGCCTTCCGCAAGCTGGCCTGCGACACCCGCAAAGGTGTCGATCTGGCGGCGAATGCGAGCGGATGAAATCAGGAACAGGAACAGGGAGAGCAGAAGGGAGGTCAAGGTCAGCAACGAAACCGTCCAGTAAAAGGAATGGATGCTGTCATAGTAGGCCGCTTTAGAAAATCCGATCCGTACGGAACCCCATTCCTTGCCGCTGATAATGATGGGACGCTCGAATTCAAAACTTTTCTGGGGGAGAAAATATAACTGTTGCAGGATGCCTGACGCTGCTTCCTGCGCTGGCCGGATCGTCACGCTGTCTTCCCTAAGCGCTTTTCCAGGGGCGCTGGAGGCATTCTTCAGTTGCCAGCTGTTCTTAGTGATGGCGAGTTCTTCGCCTGATTGATTGACGAAATTGATGTATTCCACATTCGGGGTGTTTTTCATCACCCCCATGCAATAGTCGACGATCTGGCCGTAATCGTCCTTGTACAGGGCATCGATCGTGGCGGCCAGGGTGCTGTTGGCGAAGGTACGGCCCTGCTCGACAGCCATTTTGTCCGAGAAGTGGTTGAACACGGGCAGCACGACACTGAGCAGCAGGACTCCGATGAGAGTCTGGGTCAGGCTGACGCGCAGGAAAAAGTGCCCGAATATCCCGGAGAAAAGATTATGGCGCATGTCGCTTATCTCTTGTTCTGGGTTTGGGCTGTTCCGTGGCAAGCGTTTTCGGAGTGCCGGATTTCTTTAGCGATTCATATTCTTTGATCAGATCGAACACGCTCCGCATTTCATCCCGGGAGATGGTTTCGATCGACGTTGCCTGGGTCAGCGTCAGGATTTTAGCCCCCTTGCTGGATGCGGTAATCTTCTCGATATCCTGCATCAGGGTTTTGATTTTTTCCCGATCCACGGTTTTACGAACCCCGCCTACGGCGGGGATATAGGGGGGGGATTTGTCCAGGATGGCAAGTTTCTGGCCAATCTGCGGATTCAGTTCGACCGCGGTCAGGAATTCGCTTTCGCGGACAACTGTGGCATCGGATTTGCCAAAGAATACATCCATGATGGCGATGTTCGAATTTTTGGCATCGAGGCGTTCGGAGAAAAACCCCTGAATTTCCGGCAGCTGGTTCCTGAGCAGCAGGGTATTCAGGTAAAGCGCTTCGACATCCTGGAACTTTGCCAGGGTCAATTTCCTGTTTCTCAACTCGCTAAGTTGGGGCGCATGCTCGTTACGGCGGCCGATCAGGACGTAGCTCTGTTTGATCCCGCCATTCTTGTAATACAGCGCCATGGTTTCGGGTCCAAGCTGATCCATCCTGGCCTGGTATTCGAGAGGGGAGCCGAAGATGCCGTCGATGTCGCCTCTGTCGAACGCTGCATAGAGCTCCTCGGTAGTCTCGAAAACGCTGACATGGATTTTCATGTCGGGATTGAGGATGGTTTCGTCGAGCACGGCGTTGAAAGCGATCTCGGCATCCTGCTTAGTGGAATTGCGCAGGCCCAATGCGCTTCCGCCCATGATGATCAGGGATTTTTCCCTTTTTTCTGCAGGGGCGGCGAAAGTCTGCCCCGTGCCGATCAACAGCATTGGGGTGAGCAGGAGGGCGATTACGCGGGCAAGCATGGTTATTGGCTCTCCGTCCCCAGCACGTAATCGAGTTCTGCCAGTTTCAGCAACTGGTCATGGCGGGCCCGGAGCAGGTTGCCCTGGATGATGGCGTACAGGATGTTAGCCTCGATCACGTCCTGCGGCTTGCTTGCGCCGAGCTGGAAGGCTCGTGAAGTCAGCTCCCGGTTTTCTTCGGCGGTATGGATGGCCTGGTCCGAGATGTCGACCTGCTGGCGGGCGCTGTCATACTCGATGAACAGGTTCTTCACCAGGGCGGCGATCCCTTGCTCCACCAGTTTCTGCTTTTCCTGCATCTGTACGTGCTGCAGTTTGGCAGTGCTGACCTGACTGGTGGTGCGCCAGCCGTCGAACAGTGGCAAGCTCACGCCGACGCCGATGGTCCAGCTGGTCTTGTTGACATCGTTGGCCAGGCCGGCCTCGTAGGAATTCCACAGCTTGGTAGCGTCGGCAGTGATCGCCACTTGCGGCAGATGGCCGCTGCGGGCCTCGTCTATACGGGCGTTGCTGACCTTGACGGCCAGTTTCAGTTGCCCCAGTTGCGGGTTGAAGGACTGGGCCTGACTGACCAGCGCACTGATTTCAGGATTGGCTTCGGTGGGCGGGCGCAGGTCGTCGACCGGTTTGACCTGGCTGTCCCAGGGCAGGCCCATGGCGTTCACGAGGGCGGCCAGGGCGGATTTGTGCCGGGCGGCAAAATCCGCCTCGACCGATTTGGCGTAGGAAACGGCCATCTGGGTCTTAAGGTAGTCCAGCTTGTTGACAGTCGTGGAACCGCCTTCGTAGAGGGCTTTGGTCAGGTCGCGCGTGGCTTCCAGCAGCGTGATGGTGTCGTGGGCCGTCTCGGTCAGCTTTTCGGTCAGTTGTGCCGCATAGTAATAGCGCCTGACGTCCCGCACTACCTGCAGACTGGTACGGCGGACCTCCTCCTGTGCGATTTCCTTGCCGAATCCAGCCTGGCTGATCAGGCTGCTGATCTTGCCACCGGTATAGAGCGGGTACATCAGCTGGATGGAAGCCGACGTCGTGTTCTGGTTCATCAGCTTGACGTTCTGCTGGGGAATCGTGATGTTGGATGGGATGGAAACGCCGGGTGGGAGAAGAGGTCCCAATGCTGCACCTAACGTTGCCCCCAGATTTCCCAACGGAATATTGCTGCTGGGGAAGATGAAGGTCGGGGCGTCGTCGCGATGCTGGAACCCGCCCTGCATCGTGACGGTTGGCCAGCGTGCGGACAAGGCCTCCTGGTACTGGCTTTCGGCAATCGCCGCGGATTGCAGGGAGATCGATTTCTCGACATTGTTGACGAGCGCAACTTCCACAGCCTGCTTCAGCGTCAATTGGTCATAAACTTCTGAGGCAAGAACGGCTTGGGAGACGGACACAAAAACGAACGCACCGATAAGAAGCTCGGCTATTTTTACATTATTTTGCACATTCCCCCCAAAACCTGCTTCAACACTTGTTTTTATGAAATATTAACGTATATCCCTTTACTAATATTATCCTTGTAAATCATGGCTGGCAACAGGAGGTTGTGGTCCGGTTTTCCATGTCCAGGCGATAACAATCAAGTGATTTAGCATTCTCAGCGCTGTGATTGGGTGAGGCGCTATGCTATAGTGCGCACCTCATTGATTTGTATTACCTATTTACTCGGATTTACTGTGTCGCGGTGAGTCTGGGCAGGGAAGGATGCAATCCTTTTTTCTGTCTGGAGGACACGTCGCCCGTTGCTTACCTCGGTCCACGGGCTGGGCTACAGGTTTATTTGAACAGGCTGCCATGATCAGAACAGGCCATCTCGAACTGCTTGCACCCGCCCGGAACGCCGATATCGGCATCGAGGCGGTCAATCACGGCGCGGACGCCGTTTACATCGGCGGTCCGTCCTTCGGTGCACGTGCCAGCGCGGAAAACACCGTGTCGGATATTGCCCGGCTGGTCGCCCATGCCCACAAGTTCAATGCGAAGATTTTTGTCGCCCTGAACACCATCCTGCATGACAACGAGCTGGAAGCGGCACGCGATCTGGTATGGCAACTTTATGATGCTGGCACGGACGCACTGATCGTGCAGGATATGGGGCTGCTGGAGATGGATCTTCCGCCGATCCAGCTGCACGCCAGCACCCAGACCGACATTCGCACGGTGGAGAAGGCGGTGTTCCTGGACCAGGTCGGTTTTTCACAGATCGTACTGGCACGTGAACTGGATTTGACGTCCATTCGCCATATCGCCGAAGCCACCACCTGCAATCTGGAGTTCTTCGTGCATGGCGCGTTGTGCGTCGCCTTCAGCGGCCAGTGCTTCATCAGCCACGCACATACCGGTCGTAGCGCCAATCGCGGTGAATGTTCGCAGGCCTGCCGCCTGCCATATGCGTTGGAGGATGCGCAGGGGCGCGTCCTGGCCAACGACAAGCACCTGCTGTCGGTCAAGGACAATGACCAGAGCGCCAACCTGCGCGCGCTGATCGACGCCGGCATCCGTTCCTTCAAGATCGAGGGGCGCTACAAGGACATGGCTTACGTCAAGAATGCCACTGCGCATTACCGCACCCTGCTCGACGAGATCATCACCGAGCGTCCCGAACTGTCGCGTGCCTCGTCAGGACGCTGCACCTTCACCTTTACCCCACAGCCGGAAAAGACCTTCAACCGCAGCGCCACCGACTATTTCGTCAACGGCCGCAAGGCGGATATCGGTGCTTTCGATACTCCCAAGTTCGCCGGCGAGGAAGTTGGCCAGGTCACCAAGCTGGGCAAGGATTTCGTCGAACTGCAGACCGAAGTCGAATTGCACAACGGCGACGGCATCAGTTTCTTCGACAGCCACAAGGAACTGGTCGGTCTGCGCATCAACACGGTCGAAGGGGGACGGATTTATCCCAACGAAATGCCGGTCGACTTGCGTCGCGGCATGATGCTCTACCGCAACCGTGACCACGCTTACATGCGCCTGCTGGAGAAACCCTCCGCCGAGCGCCGCATGCGCGTGGACATGTCTTTTGTCGAGACTGACAACGGTTTTGCCCTGACGCTGACCGACGAGGATGGTTGCACCGTCCGGGTGGACCAGCCACTCGAGAAGCAGCCGGCGCAGAACCTTGAGCGTGCCGAACCGCAATTGCGCGAAAATCTTTCCAAGCTCGGCAATACGGATTTCGTGGCGGGTGAAGTGGTGGTGGCATGGTCGCAACCCTGGTTTATCCCGGCCTCGGCCGTCAATGCCCTGCGTCGCGATGCCGTCGAGCAACTGCAGGCGATGCGGGCCATGACCTACCAGCGACCACCGCGTCGCCAGCCGGCCGAGCCGCCGGCCATCTATCCTGAAGACACCCTGAGCTATCTCGCCAACGTATACAACCACAAGGCGCGTGAGTTCTATGAAAAGCACGGGGTGAAAGCGATCGCAGCGGCGTACGAGGCCAACGAGGAGTTAGGCGAAGTCTCCCTGATGATCACCAAGCATTGCCTGCGGTTCAGTTATGCCATGTGTCCCAAGGAAGCCAAGGGCGTCATCGGCGTGCAGGGCACGATCACCGCCGAGCCGATGACCCTGATCAACGGCAAGGACCGGCTGACGCTGCGTTTCGACTGCAAGAAGTGCGAAATGCACGTGATGGGTAAAATCCGCAAGAATGTGCTGCAAATGCCCCAGCCGCAACCGGTGCAGTTCCACGCCCGCCGGCCGGTGGAGTAGCGTTCAGTAATCTGCGCTGTGGCCGGAGGAATAATCGGCCGGCAGGTCATTCTGGTACTCCCCGCATTCCTTGCAGTAGTGGTCGTTCAACGTCGGGCAGAGAATCAGGGTCGATGCGTTGCAGAAGCGACAAGATGCGGAAGTGCTTGATGCTGTCTTGTGGTGATGCTGATGATGCGCAGTGGCGACTTTGGCGCTGCCCAGACCGTACTTGTTGTCCATGGAAACCTCCATTGTGAATCAGCAGGCGGAAGTGCAATACCCGAGTAATACTCTATACTTTTTTCACGGAAAATCAATGCCTGCCGGAATCGCCATCATCCGCGGTTTTCAGGGGGCCGGATTCATGTAGCGCAGGTGCAGCGCTTCGATCTCTCGCAGAATTTCCGGGCTGAGGCGCGTTTCCCAGGCCGAGATGTTTTCCTCCAGTTGCGCCAGACTGGTCGCCCCGACGATGGTGCTGCTGACGAACCAGCGGTGCATGACGAAAGAGAGTGCCAGCCTCGCCGGGGACATCCCGTGCCGTGCCGCCAGGGCCGAATATTCACGGACTGCGGGTTGCACGTTGGGTTTTTCATAGCGCTGGGCAAACCCCTTGAATTGCGTCACCCGTCCCGAGGCGCTGGCATCCGCCTGATATTTTCCGCTCAGATGGCCGAACGCCAGCGGTGAGTAGGCCAGCAGCGACAAGCGCTCGCGATAGGCGATTTCGGTCATGCCGAACTCGAACCCGCGGTTGATCAGGTTGTAGCAGTTCTGGATGCTGGCGATGCGCGGCAGTCCGTGCTCTTTCGCCAGGCGCAGGAATTCCATGGCCCCCCATGGCTGCTCGTTGGAGACACCTATGTAGCGGATTTTGCCTTCCTTCACCAGTTCAGCCAGGGTCTCCAGTTGTTCGCGGATCGGCACCCAGACCTTGGCCTGCCCGTTTTCCATCTCTTGCTCCGGGTCGAACTGGTACTGGCCGAACATGGGGACGTTGCGTTCCGGCCAATGCAGTTGGTAAAGGTCGACGTAATCGGTCTGCAGCCGCCTCAGCGACCCCTCCAGCGCCGTGCGGATATTGGTGCGGTCCAGCGATTCGGGACCGCCGCGGATCCATGCCATGTGACGGCGCGGTCCGGCCACCTTGGTGGCCAGGATGACGCGGTCGCGTGGTTGATGCTTCAGCCAATTGCCGACGATGGACTCCGTGCGTGTCACGGTCTCGGCGCGGGGCGGTACCGGGTACATCTCCGCGGTGTCGATGAAGTTGATGCCATGCTGGAAGGCGTAATCCAGTTGCGCATGCGCTTCATCCTCGGTGTTCTGTTGCCCGAAGGTCATGGTGCCGAGGCATACGGCCGATACCTTGAGGTCGCTGTTTCCGAGATTCCGGTATTCCATGGTCATGACAGTGTGTCTCCATCCAGATAGAACCAGCGCCCGTCGATGCGCTGGAAACGGCTGTGTTCATGTAGCCGGAAGGCGCGTCCGCCGACCTTGTGGCGCGCGACGAACGTCACCGTGGCATGTTCGCCGGAAACCTGATCGTGCTGCTTCACCTCCAGCCCGAGCCAGCGGGCCGGGTCCTGCTCCAGTTCCAGCGCTGCCGGCCGGGTATCCGGATGCCAGGTGGCCAGCAGGTAATCTTCCAGCCCGAGCACATAGGCGCTGTAACGGGAGCGCATCAAGGCTTCAGCAGTCGGCGCCGGCTTGCCAGCGTGGTACGGTCCGCAGCAGGTCTCGTAACTGCCGCCGCCGCAGGGGCAGGACTCAGTCGTTGGTTTCGTCTTCTTCATCGCTCGGTGGTTCTTCGACTGGCTGCGCGGTCGCGATCATCTCGCGCCGGGTGTCGGGCGTTTCCAGGCTGATGCGGCCGAGGGCGCCGGAGCGGTAGTCGGTAAGGAGGGCCATGGCGGCTTTCTCGAGATCGAGGTCGTTGCCGCGCAGGCGGTAGCCGCGACGCTTGGCGACGGATTCCACGACATCCACGCCATCCATGCCGGTCGTGTCGAACTTGTAGCGCTCGGTCAACAGTCTGGGGTAGCGCGAGAGCAGAATGTCGCCGAGAAAGATCGCAACGTCTTCATCGATGACCGCATTGCGGCCGATGGCGTGGCTGGCGGCCAGCATGTAGCCGTCCGAGTCGTACTGGATCTTGGGCCACATCATGCCGGGCGTGTCGATGATACTGACCTGGTCGTTGAGGTCGATGCGCATCTGGTTCTTGGTCACGGCCGGTTCGTCACCCACCTTGGCGACGCGGCGGTTGAGCAGGGCGTTCATCAGCGTGGACTTGCCGACGTTGGGGATGCCCATGATCATGATGCGCAACGGCTTGAGATTGGTGCCGCGGTGCGGTGCGAGGGACCGGCACAGACCCACGACCTTGGCGACGTCGCCCGGCTTCTTGCACGACAGCGCGACGGCTTTCACGCCGGGTTGCTTGTTGTAATGGTTGAGCCAGGCCTGCGTGACGTTGGGGTCGGCCAGATCGTTCTTGTTGAGGATCTTCAGGCAGGGACGCTGACGATGCACGCGCATTTCGTTGATCATCGGGTTGCAACTGGCCTCGGGCAGTCGTGCGTCGAGGACCTCGATGACTACGTCGATGATTTCCATGGTCTCGGTCGCTTTTTTGCGCGCCGAGGTCATGTGTCCGGGGAACCACTGAATTGCCATGCCTATTGCCTAATAAAATCAATTCGTTATTTTACCATGACGACAGTCGTTGGCCGCCGCTACAATATTGAACATCTTTATTCCGGAGGAATCCTGCATGAAATCCCTGCTCGCCATCGCTGCCGTGTTCTCGGCGACTACCGCGTTTGCCGCCCCGGCCTATACCGGACCGGACTATAGTGGCGTTTACGACTGTACCGGCCAGGATGCGCACGAAGGCCCATACAAGGGCACGGTCACCATGAATCTGGTCCGCCAGCAAAGCACCGGCAACTACGGCGCCTACGCCTTCAAGCTGGAAGTGCCAGGTTATGGTACCTATTTAGGCGAGGCGGCGGCCGAAGGCGACAAGGCCGCCATGCATTTCGCCCTTAAGGACCAGAGTACCAGGGATTACGGCACCGGTATCGCAACGTTCAGCAAGGACAAACACGGCCGCTGGAGCTTCCGCAAATACTATTTCGAGCCGGAATTCAAGGGTGGCAATTTCGGCACGGAGGCGTGCGTGCAGAGAAAATAGGAGGATGTGATGCTCAAGCTTTATGGATGTTCGAGGACACGCTCGTTGCGGGCCTCATGGGCACTGGAAGAGGCGGGAGTTCCTTATGACTACGCCAGAATCGATCTTGCCAGGGGCGAGGCGCGCCAGCCGGCATTCCTGGCCATCAATCCGTTCGGCAAGTTGCCAGTGCTGGTCGATGGCGATCTTATCCTGGCCGAATCCGCAGCCATCGTGACCTACATCGGCGAGAAGTTTCCTGCTTCGGGACTGGTGCCGGAGGCGCGCCGCGCACGTGCCGAATATTTCCAGTGGTCTGCTTTTGCCATCTCCGAACTCGAACAACCACTGTGGACGCTGGTCAAGCACGATTTCGTCCTGCCGGAGGAATTGCGGGTTCAGGCCGTCAGGCCGGCAGCGATGTGGGAGTTCGCCCGCATGGTGAAAGTGCTGGAGCAGCACCTGCAGGGACGGAACTATGTGGCGGGTGATACCTTCACTGGTGCGGACATCCTGATCGGCCATACGCTGGGTTGGGCGTTGCACGCCAATATCGCGTTGGCTTCCGAAGTGCTCGAGCAGTATGCGGACCGGGTGCTTTCCCGCCCCGCGCTGGAGGCGGCACGCCAGCGTGAACTGGGGTAATCTTCAACCGGAAATGAAAACGGGAGCCTGAGCTCCCGTCTTTAACGAATTCCGTCCGGCTTAGCGGTTGCAGACGTACATCGTCACTTCAAAACCGAAACGCATTTCAGTCACTTCTGGCTTGGTCCACATGGTCAGTCTCCTAATATTGATTTGATTGTTTTGGCAGGTGGCTTGCGCTCCTTGCACGGTTCCCACTATACCCATCTGTTTTACTAAGATATTCGTGCGGTCCATGAACTGCAGCTAGTGATTTCCATGAATCGGCCATTGCATGGGGCATGGTAAAATTGCGTCGCCGCTATGAACTCATCCGCTTTCATCCCCAATCTGTCCGAACTCGAACGCCGCCTGGCCGAATGCATGCTGGCGGATCGCCATGCCCTGCAACGCAAGCTGCGGGATCTCCGTGAGGCGCGCAAGCTTAATAAGCCGATGGACAGGTTGCTGGCCGAAACGGCAGCAAGGTTTGACGCCTCCATGCGCAGGTTTGCTGCACGCAAAGCCGCTTTGCCTCAGCCGGAGTACCTGCAGGACCTGCCGGTCAACCTGCGGCGCGACGAAATCGCAGCCGCCATCGAAAAAAACCAGGTGGTGATCGTCTGCGGTGAAACCGGTTCGGGCAAGACCACACAGCTGCCAAAAATCTGTCTGGAACTGGGGCGGGGCGTTGGCGGACTGATCGGCCACACCCAGCCGCGTCGCATTGCTGCTCGCTCGGTGGCCTCCCGGATCGCGCAGGAACTGAAAACGCCGCTGGGCGAGGCCGTCGGTTACAAGGTGAGGTTCAACGACAAGCTGTCCGAGACCAGCTACGTCAAGCTGATGACGGACGGCATCCTGCTGGCGGAAACGCAGGGCGATCGATTTCTCAATGCCTATGACACCATCATCATCGACGAGGCCCACGAACGCAGCCTCAATATCGATTTCCTGCTCGGCTATCTGAAACAGCTTTTACCGAAACGGCCTGATCTCAAGGTTATTGTCACTTCTGCAACCATCGATGCCGAAAGGTTCTCGCGCCATTTCGACGGAGCCCCCGTGATCGAGGTCTCCGGGCGCATGTATCCGGTCGAAGTCCGCTACCGTCCGTTACAGGAAACAGAAGAGGACGAGCAGGAAGAGACCATGGAAGCGGCCATCCTGGATGCGGTGGATGATCTGTCGCGCCTGGGGGGCGGCGACATCCTGGTGTTCCTGCCGGGAGAACGCGAGATTCGTGATACGGCGGAGCACTTACGCAAACACCATCCCAAGGGCGCTGAAATCCTGCCCCTGTTTGCGCGTCTTTCCATCGAAGACCAGCAGAAAGTGTTCAGGCCTTCCGGCGGTCGGCGTATCGTGCTGGCGACCAATGTGGCGGAAACCTCGCTCACGGTGCCGGGCATCAAGTACGTGATCGATACCGGACTGGCGCGGGTCAACCGCTACAGCGCACGGGCCAAGGTCGAGCAGCTGCAGATCGAGAAGATTTCACAGGCGGCGGCGCGTCAGCGGGCAGGGCGATGCGGCCGCGTGTCCAACGGTATTTGCGTGCGGCTCTATTCGGAAGAGGATTTCAACGCTCGCCCCGAATTTACCGACCCGGAAATCCTGCGCTCCTCGCTGGCCTCGGTCATCCTGCGCATGGCCTCGCTCAAACTGGGCGACGTGGCCGAGTTTCCTTTCATTGAGCCACCATATTCCCGTCTGATCGCGGATGGCTACCAGTTGCTGCAGGAACTGGGGGCAGTGGACGACCAGCGACGCATCACGGAGGTCGGTACGCAGCTTGCCAGGCTGCCGCTGGACCCGCGTATCGGCCGCATGATCCTGGCCGCCAGAAAAGAAAACTGCCTGCGTGAAATTCTCATTATCGGGGCTGCGCTGGCAGTGCAGGACCCCCGTGAGCGGCCGATGGACAAGCGTGAGGCCGCGGACCAGGCCCACGCCAAATTCGCCGACGAGCGTTCTGACTTCATGGGCTTCCTCAAGCTCTGGGACTGGTACGACGACGCGCTCCGTCACAAGAAGAGCAACCGCGACCTGCTCAACAAGTGCCACCAGAGTTTCCTGTCCTTCCTGCGCCTGAAGGAATGGCGCGAACTCCATGGGCAGCTGGCCAGCATCGTGGGCGAGATGGACTTCCATCCCAATACCGACGAGGCCGGCTACGACCAGATCCACCGTGCCCTGCTGGCCGGATTGCTGGGTAATATCGGGTTCAAGGATGGCGAGGCGGAGTCCTACCTCGGTGCGCGTGGCATCCGCTTCCACATCGCGCCAGGATCGGCATTGAAGAAGCAGCGCCCCAAGTGGGTGATGGCGGCGGAACTGATGGAAACCGCCAAGCTGTATGCCCGCTGCGTGGCGAAGATCGATCCGGACTGGATCGAACCCCTGGCCCGCGGCCTGACGCAGAGTCAGTACAGCGACCCGCGCTGGGACCGCAAGCCGGCGCAGGTGGTGGCGTGGGAGCGTGTCAGCCTGTATGGCCTGACCATCGTCCCCAAGCGCCGCGTGCATTACGGGCCGATTGACCCGGTTGAATCGCGGGAGATCTTCATCCGCGAGGCGCTGGCCAATCGCGAGTTCGATACGCGTGCCCCGTTCTTCGCCCACAACACCCGCCTGATTGCCGAAGTCGAGGAACTGGAACACAAGGCGCGTCGGCAGGACGTGCTGGTCGACGAGCACGTCCTGTTCGCGTTCTACGATGCCAGGGTGCCAGAGGGCATCGTCAATGGTGCCGGCTTCGAGAAGTGGCGCCAGGAGGCCGAGAAAGGTAACCAGAAACTCTTGTTCCTGACCCGTGACGACCTGATGCGCCATGCGGCGTCCGGGATCACGGAGGCTCAGTTCCCGGAATCCTTCGATCTGGACGGTACCGAAGTCCCCCTCAAGTATCGGTTCGAGCCCGGACATCCGCTGGACGGTGTGACGGCGACCGTTCCGCTGGCCCTGCTCAACCAGCTCGACCCGACCCGCGCCGAATGGCTGGTGCCGGGCATGATCCGTGAAAAAATCACTTATCTGGTCAAGGCCCTGCCCAAGACCATCCGTCGCGTGTGCGTGCCGGTACCGGATTTCGTGACCGGTTTCCTGGAACAGGTGAAATCGGGGGAGGGTGAGTTGCTACCCGCGCTGGCAGCCTATATCCAGCAACGTACCGAGCTGAAACTGAGCGTATCGGATTGGGACGAGCCTGTACCCGCGCACCTGCTGATGAATTTCCGGGTGGTGGATGATGCAGGGCGTGAGCTGGCGATGGGTCGCGACTGGCTGGCGCTGCGCAACCAGCTTGGCCAGGCCGCGCAACTCACGTTCCGCAATGCATCCCCGGATATCGAGAAAACCGGGCTCAAGCAATGGGATTTCGGAGATCTGCCTGAGAGGCTGGATTTCAGTCGCAACGGTCTCCAGATGACCGGTTATCCCGCCCTGGAGGACAACGGCGACTCGGTTTCGGTCAAACTGTTCGATACCGCACAGGCCGCGCAGGCCGCTCACCGCAAGGGTGTACGCAAGCTGATGCGATTCGAGCTGAAGGAGCAGATGAAACAGCTGGAAAAGGGCTTGCCCGGTTTCAACCAGTACGCCCTGCTGCTGCGCAATATCATGACGCCGGACGAACTGAAGGAAGACATGCTGACGGCCATCGCCGACCGCGCTTTCATCGGTGAGGACGCGTTGCCGCGTTCCAATGCAGAATTCATGGCGCTCAAGCAACGTGCCCGTACCCGCCTGCCGGCCGTGGTCGAGGGGGCCGGCCGCCTGGCACAGGGCATTGCAACCGAGTACCAGCCCTTGCTGCAAAAACTCGGAAGTTTGCCCGGGAACATGGCCAGGCTGAAGAAGGAAGTCGAAGAACAGTTATCCCGACTGCTCCCGAAACGCTTTTTCACGCAGACGCCGTGGGAGCGCCTGCAGCACTTGCCGCGCTACCTCAAGGCACTCAGGCTGCGTCTGGACAAATACCCTAACAGCGTCGAACGCGATGCCCGCAGTGCACAGGCGGTCCAGCAGCTTTGGCAGCGTTGGGAGGAGCGCGTCGCCGCGTCGCGCAAGAGCGGTGGCGCCAGCGAAGCACTCGAGGACTTCCGCTGGCTGATCGAGGAGTTGCGCGTTTCCCTGTTTGCGCAGGAGTTGAAGACGCCTTTCCCGGTCTCGGTCAAGCGGCTGGAGAAAATCTGGTCCGAACTTGGCGATTAACCTGCCGCGTTAACCTTAAAACCATTCTGGCCGCAGGCATTGATTTCACCAGATCGACCGCTATGATGAGCGGTATCTTTCCGCTGACACCCCGGGGTAAAGCCCGTGATTCCATGACCCAGCCTCTCCGGCAACTTGAGAAGACCAACCGGGTCGATGACTGATAGCCGCTTTTTCTATCGCGATCTCGAACCCCTGGGCGCCTTCCAGCAGGCGATGCAAACACGGCTGCATGCGGCGGTTCCCGATGACTGGTGGATCGTGATCGCCGACGTGATCGGTTCGACCAGGGCGATCGAGGCGGGGGATTACAAGCAGGTGAATACCGTGGGCGTGGCCTGCATCGCTGCGGTTTCCAATGTTGATCGCGAGATCGACATTCCCTTCATTTTCGGTGGCGATGGTGCCACGTTCGCCGTGCCGGATATTTTGATCGAGGGCGTCAGATCCGCCTTGCGCGGTGCGCAGCGGCTGTCGGGCGAAAGCTTCGGACTGCAACTGCGCGTCGGGATGGTGCGCGTGAGTGATCTGACTTCCGCGGATTTCTGGGTGCACCTCGCCAAGGTCAGGCTGTCACCGTCCATGACCCAGGCGACGTTTTCCGGGCGCGGCTGGGAAGAGGCGGAACGGCGGGTGAAAGCACCGGATGCTCCGGATGTCGTCATGCTGGACCCGCGGGACGAACCGGCGGAAGGGAGTTTCGAAGGATTCGAATGTCGCTGGCAGGGCGTGCCCAATTTCAACGGCCACAAGCTTTCCCTGCTGGTGGCAGCGACACTGGAAGATACGGCGGCCAACCTGGCTACCTACCAGGCGGTCACCGACCGCATCCATGCCATTTATGGCGATGTCGCGAACTATCATCCCTTGCGGCCCGGGGCCATGCACCTGACGTTCAACCCACGCTTGCTGAGCCACGAGTGGCGGGTACGTTCCGCCCATGTCGTCTGGTGGCGGCGTATCGGTTATTTCCTGAAAATGCTGCTGCTGAATCTGGCGGGGGTGTACCTGTTCGTCCGTCACATCGATACCGAGGCGGTACAGTGGAGCCGCTACCGCGATGAGTTGGTGGAAAACACCGACTTCCGCAAGTTCGACGGCATGCTGCGCATGGTCATCGATGGCAGCGACGCACAGGCTGCCGAACTCGAGCAATTCCTTGCAGCTGAGCACCTTGCAGGGCGCCTGGCTTACGGCATGTTCAAGTCACATGAGGCGTTGGTGACCTGCCTGGTTCGGTCCTGTAACGGTAACCACCTGCATTTCGTGGACGGCAGCGATGGCGGCTATGCCCTGGCGGCGCGCGGGCTCAAGCAGCAATTGAAGGCGCTTAAGACCTGATGGCAGGGTTTCAACCGGTGTGATCGTACCGGCCCAGCGGACGGATCGCCTGGGTCTTGAACAGGCAATACACCTGCTGCTGCAACGCGATGCCCATGTCGCGCACGGATTTTTCACTGATTTCGGCAATGATGTCGACCCCGGTGTCGACCGTGACCAGTGCACGATGCCCGATGGTCCGGATGCCCGTCACGGTGCCGGGTACCTGGTTCTGGATGGAAATCCCTTGCAACGGACCTCTGGACAAGGCGACGTTCGTAGCCGGCACCACCACGGAAACCACCGATCCCTCAGGAACGTCCATCAGGGGCAGGACCAGCGGGAATCCCTCGATGCTTGCCTCGCTGTAGCCGAGCGCAGGATGGTGTTGAAGAATGCGTGCGTTCAGCACGTTGTCCAGGCCCAGCGACTGCGCCAGGGCCAGCACCCGGTCATCCCTGAGCACTTCATGAAAGTGGCCGAAAGCCGTGATGGCGCCGTCCTGGATGACCGCAATCTGCTGGGTCAGGTCCAGTACTTCGTTGATGGCGTGGCTGACATAGATCATCGGCACCTGCGTCTCGTCCTTCACCCGACGCAGGAAAGGCAGGATCTGGCTCTTGAGGCGCTCGTCCAGCGAGGCCATGGGCTCATCCAGCAACAGCAGTGACGGCGAGGCGAGAAGGGCGCGACCCAGTGCGACGCGCTGCTGTTCACCACCGGACAACTGGTGAGGTTTGTTTTCCAGCAGGCGGCCCAGTTCGAGCAGTTCGACGATCTGCCCGAACTCGAAACGCCGTTCGGCAGCTTTCAACAGGTCATACCCGTAACGCAGGTTCCGGCGGACGGAAAAGTGCGGAAACAGGCGACTGTCCTGAAACACCATGCCGATATGGCGTTCATGCGCGGGGACATCCAGGCCCGCCGCGGTATCCAGCAGGCAGCGGCCGTCGATGACGATGCGCCCGTGAGTGGGCCGGAGGCGTCCTGACAAGATCCCCAGCAGCGAACTTTTGCCGGCGCCGGAGGGCCCGAACAGACCAATCACCGGCGCCTCGGAACGTAGCGCCGCCCGCAGGTTGAAGTTGCCGCGCTTCAGCGTGAGGTCGAACTCAATCATGCCCCCTCCCGCGTCCCAGCATGCGGGTCGCACGTCGCTCCAGCCACGCGCTGGTGAACAGCGCTGCCAACGCCAGTGCCACCGACAACAGCACCAGTCGCATGGCATGCAGGTCGCCGTCCGGCACCTGGGTGTAACTGTAGATGGCGAGCGGCAGGGTGCGTGTTTCCCCTTCGATATTGCCGACGAAGGTGATGGTGGCCCCAAATTCGCCCAGGCTGCGACTGAAAGCCAGGATCAGTCCGGTGAGGACCCCGGGCACAGCGAGTGGCAGTGTGATGGTGAAGAAGACCCGCCACGGCGTTGCACCCAGGGTGCGCGCAGCTTCTTCCAGGCCGAGGTCGACCTGGCTGACCGCAAGCCGTACCGACCGAACCATGAGCGGCAGCGCCATCAGCGCGGAGGCGACCACCGCCCCTTTCCAGGTAAAGGCGATGGCGATGCCGAAGTTTTCCTGCAGCCATTTACCGAGCAATCCCTGGTTGCCCAGAAGCAGCAACAGCAGGTAGCCGGGGACCACCGGCGGCAATACCAGCGGCAGGTGGATCAGGCTGTCCAGCAATGATTTCCCGGGGAAGTTCCTGCGCGCCAGCAGCCATCCCAGGAATACGCCCGGTACCAGGCTGACCAGCGTACACCAGAGCGCGACCTTGACGGAAAGGGTCAGCGCGGTGATTTCTTCGATGGAGAGGGGGAGTAGTTGCAAGTTATTTCCGGCGGTTGGGCAGGGTGAATCCGTAATTGGCGAAAATCCTGCTGGCCGCAGGGGAGTTCAGATAATCGAGAAAATCCTGCGCGGCTGGCTGGTGGTCCACGATCATGGCGACAGGATAAACGATCGCATCGTGGCTGTCCTCCGGAAGGATGCCGACAATCTCCACTTTGGAGGAAATCCTTGCATCCGTTTCATAGACGATCCCTGCCGCACACTCCCCGCGTTCGACAAAGGCCAGCGCTGCACGGACGTCCTGCGTGCCGACGATTCTGGTCCTGGTGGCGTCCCACCAGTTCAGCGCCATCAGGGATTGTTTTGCGTAAATGCCGGCCGGCACGGATTCCAGGTCTCCCGTGCAGAGGCGACCCTTGAAGGCACCGGCAAAATCGAAGGTCCTGACGGGCTCCATCCTGAAAGTGCGGCCCTTGGGCGCGATCACCACCAGGCGGTTGCCCAGCAGGTTCATGCGGCTTTCCGGGACGATTTTCTTTTGATCCTGTAGTCGGTTCATCCACTTCTGGTCGGCGGAGATGAAAATGTCGGCCGGTGCGCCGTTTTCGATCTGCTTCGCCAGCGCGGATGATGCGGCAAAGCTGCTGGCGACGTGGACGGCGCGCTCCTGTTCGAACTGGCTGGCGATTTCGCTCACGGCATTGGTCAGGCTGGCGGCGGCGAGTACTGTCAGCTTCTGGTCTGCCGGGGCCGCGGTCGACAGGAGGGCCAGGCAGATGGCGGCGAGGTAGTGCAGCTGTTTCATGTGGGTGTGTGGCCTCATGCAGAAGGTAATTCGTCATCCCGAATTTGAACGCATTCATCGCGGGGGATCAACAAGTTCCTGACGGTGTCGGCATCCAGTTCCCGGACGATCAACACCAGACGGGAATGGGGTTGCTCATCCTGCAGGTTCGGCAATGGCGTATATGGGTAGAGCGTATGCTGGACAGCGTGGATGGCAATGGCGTGGGGCAGGTCGACCGGATGCAGGATGCCTTTCAGCCGCAGCAGTTTTTCGCCATGTCTTTTGCACAACGCTGCCAGCGCCGGTTCGAGCCGGGCCCAGGTCATGTCGTCAGGCAGAGTCAGGACGAAGCTGGTGAGGTTGTCATCGTGACGGGTCGCCTGCAGGCCACTTCCTGCGGCAGGGTGGGGCGGCGCGAGCAGCCAGCGTCCGGGCCTGGCGCTGAGGCCATCACGGTCGAACAGGCCGACATCCACGATGCTGGCCGGATCGATCTCACCCAGGATAACCGGGTAACGCTGCGCGGAGGGGTTGATGCTGTCCAGCGCCGCGCGCAACCCGGCCCGGGCGGCCTCATCGACGAGGTCATCCATGGTCATCAGCAGCACATCGGCCACGGCAACCTGTTTGCGGGCTTCGGTGTGGTCCAGCAACTGCTGTTGGCCATGCATGCTGTCTACGGTCACGACCACGGCGTCGAGCCGGTATTGGTCACGGATGATTTCCGCATTGAGCAGGTTGGCGAGTATGGGACCGGGATCCGCCAGTCCGGTGGTTTCGATGATCAGGCGGTCGAATGACGGGATCGCCATCAGCATGCGTTTGAAATACAGGTCGCGCAGGGCGTCCGCCAGTTCCGTGCGCAGGATGCAGCACAGACAGCCTGATCCGAGCAGTATCGTGTTGTCGGCGATGTAGGTGTCCTCCACCTCACGTGCCAGCAGGTGATCGATACCGGTCTCGCCGATCTCGTTGATGATGACGGCGGTGTCCCGCATGCCGGGGAAGCGTAACAACCGGTTCAGCAGCGTGGTTTTACCGCTGCCGAGGAAGCCGGTCAGGATGGTGACGGGGATTCGTGGGTCCATGGGCGGCATGATACAGGCAGCATGGGGCGTTTCCACGGTAAAATGCGGGTTATCTCCCCACGAATGGTTTGCATGAACGTTTTTTACGAAGAAGAAGGCAGTTTCAAGATTGCCTCGGTGATGTCGGAAAATCCGGGCTCGCTGCAGGTCGAGTCCGTCACCGGCAAGCGCTCCAAGATCAAGTCCTCCAATGTGCTGCTCAAGTTCGAAGGGAGTCTGTCCGGCTTCATGGAACAGGCACAGGCCGAGGCGGCATCGCTGGCGCCGGATTTCCTCTGGGAGTGTTGCGGCGAGCCTGAGTTCGGTTTCGACGAACTGGCGAAGGAGTATTACGGCCATCCCCCCACCCCGATCGAAGCAGCTGCGACGGCAATCAGCCTGCATGCGGCACCGATGTATTTCTACCGCAAGGGCAAAGGCCGCTACAAGGCGGCTCCGGAGGAGAACCTGAAGGCGGCGCTGGCCGCGCAGGAGCGCAAGCGCCTGCAAGCGGAGAAGGTGGCCGAATACGTCGAACAACTCAAGGCGCACGTCCTGCCGGCGGATTTCAGCAGCAAGCTCGATATGCTGTTCTACGAGCCCGACAAGAATTCCCTGGAATGGAAGGCGCTGGACGAAGCGGCAAGCGCGACCGGCCTTGGCCACCTCAAGTTGCTCGAAGCCTGTGGCGCCGTGACCTCCGCGCATGATTACCATTTCGGCGCGTTTCTGCGCGAGTATTTCCCTGGCGGGGTGCATTTCGCCGACCACGGTGAAGTCGCTTCGCCTGACAGCCTGGACCGGGCGGAGGTGGAAGCCTTCAGTATCGACGATGCGACGACCACGGAAATTGATGACGCATTCTCGGTACAAGCCCTCGACAACGGCAATACCCGTGTCGGCATCCACATTGCCGCGCCTGCCCTGGGTATCCAGCCTGAGTCAGCGCTCGACGCTGTGGCGCTGAAGCGTCTGTCCACCGTCTACATGCCCGGCAACAAGATCACCATGCTGCCCGAAGCTGCCATTGGCCCGTTCAGCCTGCATGCCGGAGAATGGCGACCGACGCTGTCACTGTACCTGGAAATCGACCCTGAGCTGGCCATCGTCAACAGCGCCAGCCGGCTCGAGGCGGTGAAGATTACCGAGAACCTGCGTCACGACGAACTGGAACCGCATTTCAACGAAGACAACTGGCAGACGCCGAACGATCATCCCTACTGGGCGCGCCTCAACCTGCTGCACCGCCTGGCGGAATCGCTGGAAAAAGGGCGTGGCAAGTTCGATCCCAACCGCGCGCCACAAGTGGATTACAACTTCTATGTGGAAAACGGCCTGGTAAGGATCACCGAGCGCAAGCGCGGAGCCCCGATGGACAAACTGGTGGCGGAGCTGATGATTCACGCCAACTCACACTGGGGTGGCATGCTGGCCGAGCATGACATCCCCGGCATTTATCGCGCGCAGCAGGGTGGCAAGGTCTACATGACGGTCAACGCCGAACCGCACCAGGGGCTGGGCGTGGCGCAATACGCCTGGAGTACCTCACCGCTGAGGCGCGCGGTCGACCTCGTCAACCAGCGGCAGATGCTGTCGCTTTTGCAGGGGACCGAGCCGGTTTATACCAAAGGCAGCGATGCGCTGGCGACGGTAATGCGCGAATTCGATCTGGTGTATAACGCCTATAACGAGTTCCAGACGCGCATGGAACGCCACTGGTGCCTGCAGTTCCTGATTCAGGAGAATGTGCAGGCTGTTGAGGCGACCGTGTGGCGCGAGAATCTGGTGCGGCTGGATGGCATGCCCTACATCACCAAGGTGCCCAGCCTGCCGGAGCTCGCCCCCGGTACACGGGTGGCGCTGGAGGTGAAGCGCGTCGACCCCTTGCTGATGGAACTGGACTGCCGTTTCAGGACGGCGCTTGCGGCTGGGGAAACACCACTCTGAAACAGGCGCCGGTGTTGTCCTTGCCAGGTTGCACGCTGACGCTTGCCCCGTGGGTCAGGGCGATTTCCTTGACGATGGCCAGTCCCAGGCCGCTGCCGTCTGCACCGTTGCCCAGCAGCCGGTAGAAGCGTTCGAACACCTTTTCCTGTTCTTCCCTGGGAATGCCGGGGCCGTTGTCTTCGACTTCCAGGGCCGGTTCCGTGGTGACCCGCACGGTGACAGTGCCCCCTGACGGGGTATAGCGCAACGCGTTGTCCAGCAGGTTTTTCAGCAACTCATTGAGCCGCAGGGCGTCGGCATTCACCATCACTTCGCAACCCGGGCCTTCGAAGCCGAGGTCGATATTCCTGCGTACCGCTGCACTGATCCATTCCCCGGTGGTCGCCTGGGCCAGGGCGTTCAGGTCCAGCGTGACCAGTTCCAGAGATCGGTCAGCACCGGGTTCGTTGCGCGCCACCGACAACAACTGGTTGACCAGGTGGGTCAGGCGTTCCGCACCGATTTCCAGCTGGTTCAGCGAATGCCGGACATCTTCCAGCGTCTGCTGACGGGAGGCCAGGGCGACTTGGGCCTTGAGGCCGGCCAACGGCGTGCGCAACTGGTGCGCGGCATCGGCGATAAACCGGTTCTGAGCGTTTAGTACCAGCTGTAGTCGCTGCAACAGGGCATTGATGGCATTGACCAGTGGCTGCGCCTCCGCCGGGGCATCCGGGGCCTGGACCGGGCTCAGGTCGAGGTGGGAGCGTTCCGCCACTGAGGCTTCCAGCCGGCTCAAGGGTCGCAGGCCGCGACCCACCGCGAACCACACCACGCAGGCGGCGAGAATGATCAGCAGCATTTGCGGCAGGATCAGTCCGGTCAGGATCTGTTTCGCCAGTTGTTTGCGCTTGTTAAGAGTCTCTGCGACCTGGATGCGGATACGTTGCTCGTGGTCGATGAATCGCAGCGTGAACGTCACTGAGGCGACGCGGACAGGCTTGCCGTCGATGACCGCGTCATAGAACTGTTCCGGCTTGTTGTTCCGGCTGGAGGCCGAGGGCGGCGTCGCCAGGGTTTCTTCCCCGCTCAGGACATGATCCTGGCTATCACGGATGTTGTAATAGATTTCGTCATATTTGTCGGTCAGGATCAGTTCGTGTGCTGCACGTGGCAGCGGGAAAGGCGGTTTGCCGTCCTGTACGGATTTCTGGAGCAGTTGCGCGACATCGAAGGCGGATTCGTAAAGTGCACGGTCGAAAGCGTCGCGGGCAAAATTGAGGGCGATCCCATAGGCCGCGATGGCGCTCAATACCAGCAGCGAAAGGAGTGGCACCAGCAGCCATTTCAGCAGGGTATGGCGCAGTGAACGCTTGGCGGGCATCACACAGGGACCTTGTCCAACATGTAGCCCAGCCCGCGCACCGTGCGGATCTGGATCCCGGCGGCTTCCAGTTTTTTGCGCAGCCGGTGGACATAGACCTCGATGGCGTTATCGCCCATTTCATCGTCCCAACTGCACAGGTGTTCGACCAGCGCCTCCTTGCTGACAGCCTGGCCGGCCCGCAGCATCAGCAGTTCGAGGACGCCGAGTTCGCGCGAAGAGAGTTCCATCGGGGTGCCGTCGATACGCACGATGCGGTCCACGGGATTGAAGCTCATGCTGCCGACAGTGATTTCCGGGGTCGCCACCTCACTGCCACGCCGGATGAGGGCTCTCAGTCGTGCTTCCAGTTCCGGCAGGTCGAAGGGCTTGGCCAGGTAATCGTCCGCCCCCAGGTCCAGACCCTTGACGCGATCCTCCAGGGCTTCACGTGCCGTCAGGATGATCACCGGCAGTTTGCTGCGGCGCTGCCTCAGCCGGCGCAGCACCTCGAAGCCGTCCATCTTCGGCAAACCGAGGTCGAGGATGGCCAGGGAGTAGACCTGATCGGTCAGGGCAAGGTCGGCTTCCTGCCCGGTGCGTGCCCAGTCGACGGCGTAGCCGGATTGCCGCAGGGACTTGGATAACGCATCCCCAAGGACGGAATCATCTTCGGCGAGCAGCAGTCTCATGGCCAGCCCTAGGGATGTGCTATTGCCAGTTGCAGCGCAGCAAAGGCAGTGCTGCGGGCATGTTCCGCGGTCAGCAGGTTTTCCTGTGCCAGGTTTTCAGCCAGGTGCGCCTTGAGCATTTCTGCGCGACTAAGCCGGCCGGCTTCGAGCGTGCGCTGGGCGGATTCCAGTTGTGCGGTCTGGATATCCAGCTGGTCATGGGCAGCCTTGACGGCACCTCCACTACGTCGCCAGGAGGCCAGGGCTTGTTCCGTTTCCTGCAGGGCAATCAGCACGGATTTTCGATACAACGCTTCACGAGCGGCCGGTGAAGATTCCGTTTGTTCAATTTCGACAGTGATCGGGAGGTCGTCGTCGCTGGCCTGGCCTGCAGTGGCGGCGAGCAGGCGTTGCCATGCCGACTGGATATCCGGGCGACGTTCGATGACGCTGGCAGGAGGGTCGATCTGGAGCTTCAGTTTGGCGCCGAAGGGATTGGAGCCAGACTGCAGGGTGAATTCGACCGGGGGGTGTCCCAATAACAGAGCCAGGCGATTGACCGCCTGTTCGCGATCCAGCATGGCGGCAGACTTGGCTTGATGGGTGTCGATGGAGGCCGCTTCCTGCTCGCGCAGCGGGCCGGTTCCAGCGAGCCCGGCCACCAGCCGCTTGTGCAGTGTCTCTGTCAGGTTGTGCTGTATTTTCAGTCGCTGCTGCAGGATGTCCAACTTTCTTTCTGCCAGCCTGGCGTCAAGATAGGCCATGACTACGGCATGGATCACAGCCAGGCGTACGGCTGAGACGTCATGCTTGGCGGCATTCAGGGCAGGCTGCGCAACAGGCTGCTCCTCAGGGTCGGCATCCGAGACGACGCTCTCGACCTGTCCGAGGCGCGCTTCAGCTGCCCGAATTTCCGGGTTGGAAAGCAACGTCTGATCGACCAGGACATTCAGGACTTCGTCGTTCCAGGCTTTCCACCACTCGCTGGTGTCGACCGATTCCACCATCCTGGCATGCCGCCATGCCGTAGGCACGATCGCCGGTTCCGGTTCCACCGCGGGAGTCGGTTCCGGTGGGATGGGGTCTGAAATTACCGGAGCAGTGGCACAGCCACTGAACGCCGCCATCAGGAGCAGTATCAGGGCAATCCGCATCACTTGAAAATCCGGACGATGACCCGCTGGCCAATCAGCAATTGCGGTGCCTCGACCGACAGCAGGCATTCCACCACATGATCGTCCTGGCGCTCATGCGGGTCGTCGCTAGGAGTGCGGGCGCCAACCATGTGTCCCAGACGCAGGACCTTGGCCGGATATTTGTGCGTTTCGTCAGCTTCCAGGATGACTTCGGCGCTCTGGCCGGGTTTGACATCCGGTATGAAACGTTCCTCCAATTCCGCAACGACGACACGGGGAGTGTTCGGCGCAAACAGGAATAGCACATTCTGCGGGCCGACGAAATCACCGGTGCGTGTGTGCACGTGCATGATCTGGCCATCCCCGGGGGCACGCACAATGCGCTGGTCGAGGTCGAGTTCGGCAGCCCTGACACGCAATGCGGCCGTTTCGATGGCGGCATTGGCGGTGGCGATGTCGGCCTTGATCATGCGCACCTGGTCGCTGGCCTGATCCGCTTCCTGACGGGAGACGGTGTAATCGTTGGTAAGCGGAATCAGTCGCGCTTCATCGCGCTCTGCGGCGAAGCGCTTGGCCTCGAGTGCGGGGAGGGCGCGCTTTGCCTGCTCCAGTTCGGCGCGGGCGAGATCGACGGCAAGGCGTGCCTGCTGGTCGTCCAGTTGCACCAGCGGTTGGCCGGCCTTGACGTGGTCGCCTTCTTCCACCAGAAGTCGGCTGACCGACCCTTCGCGTCTCGCCGTCAATCGCAGCAAGCCACCCTTGATGTCTATGCGGCCCTTGGCGATCGCACTGTAGGGGGAGGCAGCCGGTGCTCGCTGGGCAGCCTGGGCTTCGTGGACTGCAGGTTCGCGGGATAGCCAGACTGCACCTGCAGTCGCGAGGATGCTCAGGATAAGGGCAATGTTGGGCAGCGATTTTTTGATCTGATTATTCATGGGCATGCTCAATGATATCGCCAATCGGCGCTTTGAATTCACTTCGATGTTCGTCGCTCACCACGATGCCATCTTCCAGCGTGATGACGCGGTCAGCGTGGCTGAACAGGCGCGGGTCGTGCGTGACGCCCAGCACGGTGGCGTTGTGGTCGCGCGCGATACGTTTCAACAAGTCGATCACCACTTGTCCGTTGGCGCCGTCCAGGGCAGAGGTCGGTTCGTCCGCAAACATCAGCCTCGGGTTCTTCACCAACGCACGGGCGATCGCCACGCGTTGTTTCTCCCCGCCGGACAACTGGAATGGTCGCAGGTGCATGCGTTGCTGCAGGCCGACTTCGGCTAGTGCGTCCTC
This sequence comes from Pseudomonadota bacterium, assembly GCA_029782295.1. Lineage (GTDB taxonomy): Bacteria > Pseudomonadota > Gammaproteobacteria > Burkholderiales > Methylophilaceae > CAIJXJ01. The sequence goes on along the minus strand of JAKOVB010000089.1, from coordinate 288,927 downwards.
GGCCCGTTCACGAATGGTGTGCGCAGGCAGGTGCAGGTATTGCAGCGGCAGCATCACATTCTCCAGTGCGCTCAGCGCTCCGAACAGGTTGAATCCCTGGAAGATGAAACCGCAATGTTCCAGCCGGAACTGGTCAATGGTCCGGTCGTCCAGCGCCCAGAGGTTGGTGTCCAGCGCCCTGACATGGCCGGAGTCCGGGCGCAGCAGTCCTGACAGCATGGCCAGCATGGTGCTCTTGCCAGAGCCTGAGGGGCCGACGACCAGCGTGAGTTCACCCGGATAGATCTGCAGCGAGCTGTGCTTGATCACCTGCTGCGTAATCTGGCCGGATGTGAAGGACTTGGAGATGTCCTGGCTGATGAGGGTAGGGGCGGTCATGTTATCTCAGTAGGGTGGCCGGATCAGCCTTGTATAGCGCACTCAGCGCGTACCAGCCGGAGCCGAGCGCGATCGCGAGGATGATGCCGGCAGAACCACCGATCAGCCACCACGGGAATTTCATGGCGATGGCCGCGACGTGGCCCAGCCATGCAGCACCCGCGGTGAGGACGGCCGTCAGCGCGAGTCCGACCAGGCCGATCCAGAACGCCTGTTCCAGCACGATGTTGCGAAGCGAGCCTTGCGAGACCCCCAGCGCGCGCAGGGCCGCAAATTCCTTGATGGAGGCGAGGATGGAGGCGGCCAGCGTCTGACTGGTGATGACGATGCCCACGATCAGACCGAGCAGGGTGGCTACGCCGGCACCGGTGCCGGCACCGGATTCCAGCAACCAGTAGATTTGAGACTGGATGGAAAAGTCCTTGGCCTTCCAGACGCTGTAGCGCTTGTAGGGATGGCGGTCGTTGAGTTCATGTGCCACTTTTCCGGCATCGGCCCCGGGAGCCAGGCCGACCAGGTAGTAAGTGGTTTCGTTGCCGGTAATGAAGCCGGGGTCGATGCGGCGCGCGGTGCTGAAAGAGGTGAGCACGTTCACACCGCCGATCGCGCGGATGCCGTCGACCAGTCCGGCCACGCGTACCCGCTTGCCGTTGATTTCCGCCACGCCACCCAGCGATGCCCCCAGCTTGCTGCGATCGGCCCGGTCGATGATGACGGCGTCGGGCTCATCCAGCAGGTGGCGCTGTTCCGGTGTCAGCAGGTTGGAAAAGGCGAGGGCGTTGGGATGGGTGTCGATGGCGTTGATGGTGGCCGACATGGCGACTCCATCGTCGCGGCGCCAATCGCCGAAACCGAGATGGAAGGGTTCCACGGTGACGACTGCCGGATGCTGCCATGCCTGCAGGTCGCTGCCGGGCGGCAGGTCGCGTCCCAGATCCACGCTCTGGGTGTTGCGGTAACCGATCCACAGGGCGGCGCCCGATTGCTCGATCACCAGCGATACGCTGCCGAACAGGCCCAGCAATAACGCCATTTGCACCACCAGAAGCAGGCCGGCGAAACTCACGGCCAGAACAGCCGCCAGATATCGGCGCCATTCATGGATGAGGGAAGACCTGGCCAGTGAAACTTTCATTCAAACAGCGACAATGATGATCAAAGCATAAGGATACCCGATATCGACCATCCTGCGGCGTCAGCCGGCCGTAAGTAATTTGTAAGGGAATGTGGTTATTCTGCACGCTGAAAATTATGGCCAGGAGGCGACCTTATGCTGTTTGTCGTTGATTTTGATGGAACTTTGTCTGTCCGCGATACCGTGGATGCCATGCTGGAACGTTTCGCCGGCCCCGAATGGGAGGCGGTGGAACAGGAATGGCTGGACGGCCACATCACCGCGGTGCAATGCATGCAGAAACAGCTGCGCATGGTGAAGACCGACCACGTTACCCTGGAAAGTTTCTTCCGCGGCATCCAGCTCGATGCCAGCTTCCTGCCTTTCTACAAGCACGTCAGCACTTTCGCCAATGTCGCGATCGTCAGCGACGGCCTCGACCATGCGATCAAGGTCGCCATGAAGAACGCAGCATTGCCGGAGTTGCCTGTTTATGCCAACAAGCTCCATTTCGTGCCGGACGGCATCGATCTCTCCTGGCCGCACATGAACCCGAGCTGTAGCGGCGGTAACGGCACCTGCAAGTGCAAGATCGCCCGGGACCTGTCCGGCGGCGACAAGCGCGTGGTGCTGATCGGCGATGGCAAGTCCGATGCCTGTCTGGCCAAGGAAGCGGACATCGTCTTCGCCAAGGGCTCCCTGATCAAGTACTGCGAAAAGAACAACATCCCGCATTTCAAATTCCAGACCTTCGCCGACGTGCTGGCCAAGGTCAAGGGCTGGCCTCATCAATTGCCGCAACAGGGCGCAAGCGCCTGATTTTTTCTTTTTTCTTATCGAAAGCGTTTAGACATGGATCAGAAGATCATCGAGATTCTCGACAAGAACGACAAATATTGTTCCCACGGCGATACCGTGAACTATGCGGATCCGCCCAAGGTGTTCGAAGGCTGCGACGGCAGCTTCCTGTTTGACGAGCACGGCACTCCTTATCTCGACTGGCAGATGTGGTATTCCGCCGTTAATTTCGGCTACAAGAACAAGCGCATCGCCGACACGCTGAAGAAGCAGATCGACACGCTGCCACAACTGGCCAGCCAGTACCTGCACAAGGAAAAGGTCGAGCTGGCGGAAATCATCTGCAAGTACATGGAAGACAAGTACGGCGTGAAGGGCCGCGTGCACTTCAACGTCGGCGGCGCACAGGCCGTGGAAGACTCCCTCAAGGTCGTCCGTAACCACACCGGCAAGACGCACCAGTTCGCCTTCATGGGCGGTTACCACGGCCGTACGCTGGGCGCTTCCGCCATTACCTCCAGCTACCGTTATCGCCGTCGTTTCGGCAATTTCTCCGATCGCGCGCACTTCGTGCCATATCCGTACTGCTTCCGTTGCCCCTACGACATGAAGGTGGAAACCTGCAACACCTATTGCCACAAGGAATTCGAAAAGCTGTTCGACACCGAATACCAGTCGTTCTGGGACGAAAAGTCCAAGCAGTGCGAATTCGGCGCGTTCTACATCGAGCCGATGCAAGGTACGGGCGGCTACATCGTTCCGCCGGCCGGCTACATGAAGAAGCTGCAGGAATCTCTAAAGAAGCGCAACGTGCTGCTGGTCGCCGACGAAATCCAGATGGGGGTCTATCGTACTGGCAAGCTGTGGTCGTGGGAAAACTTCGACATCATTCCGGACATCTTCGTGTTCGGCAAAGCGATCACGAATGGCCTCAACCCGCTGTCCGGCATCTGGGCGCGTGAAGAGCTGATCTCCCCGGAGAAGTTCCCGCCCGGCTCCACGCACTCCACCTTCGCTTCCAATCCGCTCGGGACCTCCGTCGCGCTGGAAGTGCTGAAGATGACGCAGGAAGAAGATTTCGAACCGCATGTCCGTGCCCGCGGTGCTTACTTCCTGAATCGCCTGCAAGAACTGAAGTCCCGCTGGAAATGCGTGGGCGATGTCAGCGGCCTGGGTCTGGCCCTGCGGATCGAACTGTGCGAGAAGGATGGCTTCACCGCCAGCCGCGCCCTGGCTGACCGCATGTTCAACGAAGGTCTGAAGGGTGACCTGCTGGTCGACGACAAGAAGTACGGCCTGGTGCTGGATATCGGCGGCTATGAAAAGAACGTGATTACGCTCGCGCCGTCTCTGATGATTTCCGAAGAGGAAATCGACCTGGGCATCCATCTGTTCGAAATGCTGCTGCGTCGCTGCGGCGCGGAATAATCCATCGCGCGCTGGTGCCGATGCTGCGTTGGCACCAGCGCGGAAATGGATGTGTGAGTTTTAGTGATTTGGTGATGACGAAAACGATTGAAGACGTGCTGGGACCGACCGGCTATTATGAAAAGCACGGCGATGCAGCCGTGCTGCTGATCCACGGGTTGACCGGTACGCCAGCCGAAATGCGGCCGATTGCCAAACGCCTGACCAAGCAGGGGTTCAGCATCATGGCGCCGGCGCTGGCCGGGCATTGTCGCGAGGCGATAGACTTGCGCCGCTCCAAGTGGCAGGACTGGTACACCTCCATTGAGCAGGCCTTCGAGGCCCTCAAGGCCGAGCACCCCCAGGTGTTCGTTGCCGGCCTGTCCATCGGCGCGCTGCTGGCGATCAAGCTGGCGGCCGAGAAGGGGGAGCGCGTGGCCGGCTTGGGTTTGATGTCGTCGACCTTTTTCTACGACGGTTGGAACATGCCGCGCCTCAAGCGCAAGCTCCTGCTGCCGGTCGTACTGCACAGCCCGTTGCGCTACTTTCTGCACTGGGACGAAACCCCGCCATACGGTATCAAGTGCGAGAGGACGCGTGCCATGGTGCACGCCGTTCTTGAGAACCGGGACGCACAGGCAACAGAAAAGGTCGGGATCTTCCGGACCTCTGCCGTGACCATCCATGAAAGTAACCGTTTCATCAAGGTGGCTAAAGCAGCGCTTCCCCATGTAAAATCCCCTTCTTTGATCGTGCATTCCACGGAGGACGACACGGCCAGCCTGAGGAATGCCCATTTCGTCGCCAAGCGGCTGGGCACCCGGCAGATCGAGACCTTCTTCGTGGATGACACTTACCATGTCGTGACGCTGGACAAGCGCCGTGACGACATCGCCCGCCGCATGGCGGAGTTTTTCAAGAAGCACGCCGGTGCGGTTGCATCGGCCTAGGAGGCTGTGTTGGATACTTTTGAGACCCTGCGTGACATTATTGCCAAGAAGTTCGAAAAGCCGGCCGAAGAGATCACGCTCGAATCAACCTTTGAATCCCTGGAGATCGACTCCCTGGATACGTTCGACATCATCTTCGAGGCTGAAGAGAAATTCGGCATCAAGGTCCCTAACGAAGAAGTAGCGATCAAGACCGTCCAGGACGTCGTTTCATTGATCGACCGCCTGCGTACCGAGCAGGGCAAGTAATGGCGACGAGGCGCGTTGCCGTCACCGGCATTGGTATTCTTTCGCCGGTCGGCAACGACCGTGAAACCTTCTTTTCCAGCCTGATGGCCGGCAAGTCCGGTATCAGGCGGCTGGAAACCGATTTCGTCGATAGTCTGGATGCCCAGCTGGCAGCATGGATCGGTGATTTCGATCCGCTGGCGCATTTTCCCAAGAGCAAGGCCGGCGCGATGGATCGTGTCACCCAGTTTGCCGTGGTGGCGGGCCAGCAGGCCCTGGCAGACGCCGGACTGGATCTCGCCTCCGAAGACCGCGAACGCATCGGTGTCTATCTGGGCACTGGTATGGGTGGGGCTGCATCCATCGAAGAAGGCTACGTGCGCCTTTATCGTGACAATGCCAGTCGCCTCAAACCGTTTACCGTGTTGATGGCGATGAATAACGCGGCGGGTTCCCAGGTGGCACTGGATTTCGGACTGACCGGCCCCAGCCTTACCTTCTGCACCGCCTGTGCTTCTTCTTCCGTTTCCATCGGCGAGGCAACACGCCAGATTCGTCATGGCTACGCGGACGTCATGCTGGCTGGGGGCGCAGAGGCACTGCTGACCTACGGCACCATCAAGGCCTGGGAAGCGTTGCGCACCTTGGCCAGCGAAGACCCGGAAAATCCCTCGGCCTCCTGCAAGCCGTTCTCTGCCAATCGTACCGGTCTGGTGCTGGGAGAGGGGGCCGCCATGGTCGTGCTGGAGGATATGGAACGCGCCTTGGCGCGCGGCGCCAAAATTTATGCCGAGGTCATCGGCTACGGCAGCAGCAGTGATTCGACCCATATTACCCAACCGTCGGTTGACGGTCAGGCGCGCGCCATCCGTCGTGCGCTGGCTGAAGCAGGTATTACGCCGGACCAGCTGGATTACATCAATGCCCACGGCACCGGCACCAAGCTGAATGATGTTACGGAAACGGCTGCCATCAAGCAGGTGTGCGGTACGGGGATTCCGGTCAGTTCCACCAAATCCATGACAGGCCATCTGATGGGCGCGGCGGGAGCGGTGGAATTCGTCGCCTGCATGATGGCTATCGACAAACAAGCCTTGCCGCCGACTGCACATCTGGTCCAGCCCGATCCAGAGTGCGATCTGGATTATATCCCCAACGTAGGGCGTGAGAATGTCAAGGTCGAGACCGTGATGTCCAACTCTTTCGCGTTCGGCGGTACCAGCGGAGTGCTGATCGCGCGCAAGGTCTAAGTTGACTGACTCGCTGCACAACCTCATCGAGCCACCGGCCCTGATCGGGCATTTCCTGACCCATCCGCCGGAAGGATTTCCAGCGTTCAAGGTCTCTGGCGTCCCGGCGTTTTCCACGAAATTCGACCTGCTCACCACCATGGAACCTGAGGAACGCCGCAAACTGGAGGCTTTGCCTTTTCATGGTTGGTGGCGCAGGCTGCTGAGGCCCCATACCTGTTTCATCGGTGCTACCGTTTCCGAGTATGGGTTGATGCCCACGCACCTGAGTCCGGATGATTTCATCGCCGACCTGTTGCAGAAAGCCAAGGAGTTTTCCTTTCTCATCGTCAAGGATATTCCTTCCGACCCTGTTCTGGTCGGTGAGTCGACGCACGGATACGTGCAGGCGTTCGTTTCCGCAAGCCAGCGGGCGGGCTTTGTCATGGTGGAAGGTCAGGCCCTGGCCTATGTACCTATCGACTTTACCTCTACGGATGAATTCCTGGCGCGCATGAGCAAAAGCCGTCGCAAGGACATCACGCGCAAACTCAAGCAGGCCAGCGCTGTCGAGATCGAAAATGTCGCGACCGGGGATGCCCGTTTCATGGATGAAGCGCTTCTGGACGAGTTCTATGCTCTGTACAGGAACGTTTATGACCAGAGTGAAATCCACTTTGACCTGCTGTCGCCCGAGTTCTTCCGAGCGGTCCTTCAGGATCCCGCAAACGGGGGCGTGGTGTTCCACTACAAAGTGGAAGGAAAGCTGATCGGCTACAACCTGTGCTTCGTGCACAACGGCATGTTGCTCGATAAATATGTGGGTTTTTCCTACCCCATGGCGCGCGAACACAACCTCTATTTCGTCAGCTGGCTGCACAATTTGCAATTCGCACTGGAACGTAATCTGACGCACTACGTGGCAGGCTGGACCGATCCGGAAATCAAACGCCATCTCGGGGCCAGTTTCACCTTCACGCGCCATGCCGTGTACATTCGCAACCCGTTGATCAGGCATGCCTTACGTCCGTTCAAGCGCCTCTTCGAGTCCGATAGCCAGTGGCATGAATCCGCGCATTCTTGATTTCGATGGTGCAGTCATGCCGTTGGCCGGCGAGCGGCGTCTCGCACTCGGTCATTGGCAGGAGGGTATCCGGTTCGGATGCACCAGGAGTCTGTTCGGCATGCTGGATATTGCGTTGGGGGAGTTTGCCGAGATGTCGCCGGAGACCATATTCATGGGGAGTGGCGACTACCATCACCTCAGCTATTTGCTGATCAAGCGTTACGCTGCTCTGGGTCACCCGCTGCAGGTCGTGCTGTTCGACAACCATCCTGACAACATGCGTTATCCTTTCGGTATCCATTGCGGTTCCTGGGTTTGGCATGTCAGCCGCCTGCCTTTTGTCTCCCGCGTCCATGTCCTTGGCATCACCTCGCGCGATGTCGAGGCGGCTCACGGATGGGAAAACCATCTGCGCAACCTGCGGTCGGGGAAGGTACGTTACTGGTGCGTTGGAAGGAATCTGGGCTGGATGAAAGGGCTAGGCATCACGCAAAGCCGGTCATTCGAAAGCACGGCGTTGATGCTGGAGGCTTTTGCCGGCGAAATCGGCCGTTCCAGAGAGCCCGTGTATCTGACGATCGACAAGGATGTACTGTCGCCCGAAGATGTGCAGACCAACTGGGATCAGGGGGTGATGCGGCTGTATGAGATGCGCTCGGCCATTGACCTGTTCAGGACGCGTATCGTCGGTAGCGATGTGACCGGCGAAGTATCGGTTTATCACTACCAGAGCCGGTTCAAGCGACTGCTCAGCGGGCTGGACGGACAGGCCGAGATGGAAGCCAATAAGCTGGCACGCTGGCAGGCGCAGCATCAGCAGGTCAATCAGCAGATACTCGGCTGGCTAGCTGGCTGAGGATGCAATCTCGGTCAGGATGCGTGCAAAGGCATCGTCGTCCAGCCAAAGGCTGTTTGAAACTGTCAGCATGCGGCTGGCAAAGTCCCGCGCACAGGGTGTGTCAGTGTTGATCAGCCGCCCCTGCAGGTAGGGGTAGTCCGGCAGGGCATGGATATAGAGCCGGCTGACACCCTGGCCACTTTCCCACAGTCTGGCCAATGCTGCGTCCCGAGCCCGGGCGTTCGGCATCAATACCATGAAGAACGGCCAGGTCCCTTGTCCGCCCCAGGTGTCAGTCAGGACCGATATGCCCGGGATGGCAGACAGCCTTGCCAGCCGTTCCGAAGCGCGTGCGCCCGTATTCCGGATGAAATCCGGTAGGCGCTTCAAGGCATTCGCGCCGACGGCTTTGCGCCAACTGCCAACCTGGTGCAACGGGATGTCATCGGAGAAATCATCGCCGACCGCTTCGATCAGATGGCCTTGCTTCAATGCGCGGCGTAGCGGCAGGCCATAGGCGAGCGGCAGTCCCCATGGCTGGTAAAGTGCGGCATAGCCAAGTAGCTCCACGCTACGCATCAGTTCCCAGTTCCATTTGAAAGGGGCAATGTCAGCAGCGGTCGACTTAAGTTGCGTGCGCAGCGTGGCGTCACGGGTGAGCAGGATGCCACCTTCATAGGTCGTGAGACCTTTTCCCACGGCCATGCTGTAAAACCCGGCGTCACCGATCATGCCCACCGGTTGGCCTTCCCAGGTGGCGCCCAGCGACTGGGCGGCATCTTCGAGGACCCAGATGCCATAATCGCTGGCCAGTTCAAGTATCAGGTCGAGATTCGCCACGCGCCCGCCGAGATGGGTGGCGACGATAGCCAGGGTATCGTCATCGCATAATGCTGACAGCTTGACCGGGTCGAAATCGAAATGGCCGGGTGCGAGGTCGCACAACACTGGGTCCAGACCGCAATGCAGGACAGCGAGTGCGACCAGCGGGCAGGTGTACGCGGGCAGGATGACCTTGCGGCGTTTGCTTTCGCGCTGGATGGTCCTGAGGGTGATGATCTGAGCGGCGGTACCTGAACATGTGATCTGCACTTCCGGTACTTGCAGGAAGTCTGCGAGGTCGTGCTCAAGGTGATGGCCGGCGGGAATAAGATCCCGCCACACCAGCGGCAAGCCGGCGGTCGGTGGCACTTCACGCATGCGGATGTTCCGCTTCGCTCTTGCTCAGGCACAGGATGCCGACCACGATCAGCGAAGCGCCGATGACCTGTACCCATGACAGATGCTCGCCGAAGTAAAGCACGGAGATGCCTAGTACCGTCACCACTTCCAGGTGAGAAGCGGCGAATGCCGGCCCGACTGGTGCATGCTTGAGTAACGTCATCCAGGTAATGAATGAGCCGACATAACCGATGACTGCACCGAAGATCCAGTAGTTGTGAAATACCTGGATCAGCCATTCCCAGGCAAGCTGGAACTCGCCGGCGTGCGTAGACGCCAACTTGAATGAAACCTGCGTGAGCGTATCGAACAGCATCAGTGCGCCGAAGCCGAGGATGTAGAACCGTTTGGTACTCATGCAAACCCTCCCGCCAGGGCCACGCCGATGCTGATGCACCACATGCCGGCGACACGCATGCGGTCGAGGCGTTCATGGAACAGCATCTTGCCAGCCAGCATGACCACCACGATGTTGATGGAACCGATCAGCATGGCGAGCGATAGCGGAACCAGTGAGAGCAGCGCGAGCCAGACCAGGAATTCCAGGCCGAAGCAGCTGATGCCGATCCACAGCGGCAAAGAGCTCAGCATGGCTTTCCAGCGCCCCCATTCCGTTTCGTGTTCGGCGATGGCGGCCGATTTCAGGGCAAGGTGCCCGGCAGTATCCAGCGTGATGTTGAGCAGCCAGAACAAGAGTGCGGTCGAAGACAAGTTCATTACCCTGCGATGAAGATTGCTGGAGCATACCTTACCTCGGCAACCGGACTCAAATCATCGTTGCGCAGGCCTGCTAAAATAGCGGCCTATCATGTTCAGATTCAATTCAAGAAAACCGTCACGCTTCGGGCCCAAGGACGATGCCATCGAGGTAACGGAAATGGATGGTGTGCGTTCCCTGCACCTCGGGTCATCGACAATCCAGAGTTCGATGCGCGTCGCCGCGCCTTATGATCTGGAACTGACCTATTCCCGCGGCATCATGTCCTTCCTGTTGTTCAAGCGGCAGGTTGAGGACGTATTGGTCCTCGGCTTGGGCGGGGGATCCATTCCGAAATTCATCCATTACTATCTGCGGGAGATTCGCACCCGGGTGGTCGATATCAATCCAGGGGTGATCGAGGTGGCGCGCAGCCATTTCATGCTGCCTCCGGACGACGACCGGCTGCAAGTGATCGAAGGAGACGGCGCGGCGTTCGTACTGGAAAATCCTGATACCACCGATGTTCTTATCCTCGATATTTTCGATGGCAGAGGGGTGCCTCCGGATCTGTACTCACAGACTTTTTTCGATGCCGTGGCCGACGCCTTGCATTCGGACGGGATTCTCGCCGCCAATCTCTGGGGAAGCGACAAGAATTTTGATATCTACCTTCAACGCATCGAGCAGAGCTTCGACCATCGTGTCCTGGTGATGCCGACCGGCCGACCCGGGAATATCGTAGTGTTCGCCTTCAAAAGGCCACCCGCGGACTTGCGCTGGACCAGCCTGCGGGAGCGGGCCAGGCTGCTTGCGCAGGACTACAAGATCGAGTTTCTGGAGTTTGTCGAGCGCCTGCGGGATAATAACCCCAATACTTCAAATCGATTGATCCTTTAGAGAGAAATATCATGTCAGCATTGACTGTCGAACAGAAACAACAAATCTCCACTGCACTGGCTGCCCGCCGTGCACAACTCACCGAAGAAATCCGCGTCGAACTCGAGCGCTCCGGGCATGAGCATTTTGCCGACCTGGCCGGGGAGGTGACCGATGCTGGCGATGCTTCGGTAGCTGACATGCTGGTCGACCACGATATCGCCATCGTACGTCGCCAGGTTGAAGAACTCACCCAGGTGGAATCTGCCCAGAAGCGCATTTCTGGCGCCGATTACGGTGATTGCGAGGAGTGCGGTGCCGAAATCGGCCTGCCGCGCTTACTGGCCGTGCCGCATGCCACCCGCTGCATCGGCTGCCAGGGGCAGCACGAAAAGATGTATGCCCACGAATCCACTCCCAAGCTCTGAGCGTGGCGACCCATCAGTATTTCGCGACTTGTCCTCGCGGTCTTGAGTCCATTCTCGTCGATGAACTGAAATCCATCGGAGCGCAGTCCCTCGCGCCGACCGATGGTGGAGTCGGTTTCGCCGGTGACCTGTTGCTGGCCTATCGTGCCAACCTGGAAAGCCGGGTAGCGACCCGTGTGCTCTGGCTGGTCGGTCGCGGCAAGTACCGCAGCGAGGATGATCTTTATCAGGCGGCCATGGGCTTGCCTTGGCCGACCTGGTTCAAGGTCGAACGTTCCTTCATGGTCAAGGTCACTGCGGTCAAGTGTCCGCTGAAGAGCCTGGAGTTTGTCACCCTGCGGATCAAGGATGCGGTGTGCGACAAGTTTCGTGAGGCGGGTGGCTCCCGCCCCAATATCGATACCCGTCAGCCGGATGTGCGCATCCACGCCTATCTGACCGCCGACGAATACCGACTCTATTTGGATACTTCCGGTAACGCGCTTTACCAGCGTGGTTTGCGTCGCTCCAGCGTCGAGGCTCCGTTGCGCGAAAACCTGGCCGCAGGCATTCTCAAGTTGACCGGGTGGCAACCGGGTACCCCCTTGCTGGATCCTATGTGCGGTAGTGGGACCTTCCTGCTGGAAGCGGCCATGATGGCGCTCGATATTGCGCCGGGGAGTGGGCGTACCTTCGGTTTTGAAAAACTGGAAAACTTCGATGCCGTTGCCTGGCGCGAGATGCGGCAGGCCGCAAAAGCACGCGCCAAACCGGTCGAGTTTCAAGAGATTTACGGTAGCGATACCGATCTGCGTGCCGTGCGTGTGGCCAAGCAGAATCTGGAGCAGGCCGATCTGCTGGAGGCAGTGTGGCTTACGCAGAAGGATATTGCGCAGGTGGACGCTCCGGCCGAACGGGGTACGCTGATAGCCAATCCGCCCTATGGTGTCCGCATTGGAGAGCAGGAAGAGCTGGCCGCGCTATATCCGAAGATCGGCGAAGTGCTCAAACGCAAGTTTGCGGGTTGGAATACCTATTTCCTGACCTCGGATATGCGACTGCCCAAGTTGATGCGCCTCGCACCCTCTAGAAAGATTCCGTTGTTCAACGGCCCCTTGGAATGCCGGCTGTTCGAGATCAAGATGGTGGCAGGAAGCAACCGCAAGCCGGAAAAGGATTGAGCATGTCGAATAAGGATCGACTTGAGCAGTTGCGTGATCGCTTGAGGGAATTTGTCAGGGAACGGGACTGGGAACAGTTCCATTCCCCCAAGAACCTTGCCATGGCGATGATTGTCGAAGCGGCTGAACTCGTCGAGCATTTCCAATGGCTCACGGAGCATGAAAGCAGGGTCATCCCGGAAAGTAAGCGTGAGCAGGTCGCACATGAGATTGCAGATACTTTCATTTACCTCCTGCGGATGTCCGATGTGCTGGGGATTGACCTGATCGATGCTGCGCATGCCAAGATGGCACTCAACGCCGCAAAGTACCCCGCGGAAAAAGTTCGTGGTAGCAACGCGAAGTACACTGAGTACGAATGAATGCATCCAAGTAAAAAAAGCCCGCTTGATGCGGGCTTTTTTTCAGGTACTTCCTTGATCAGCTGTACAGATCTTCCGTCAGGTAGCCGATGGTCATGGTCTGATTATGCAAGGCGTTTTCCGTGGTGTTCGGACGAGGGCTGAATTCTCCGTTCGAATAAAACCCGGTCAGGATGGTCTGCGGTCCCAGTATCTGATGAACCGCCTTGATTTCGTCTGCAACCTGCTCGGCCATGACCAGTTTCCTGCCAACACAACTGACGCAAATGGCCAAGCCTTGACCATGCATGTTGGCTTCCGTCAGGTGGCTGTTCACCATCCCGGCCGCACCCGCAGCGCCCTCCACCAGGCGGTCGTGGTTGGTCTGACACAAGCGTACGGTTTCTCCTTCCGGAACGTCACCAGCGAACGTCAGGCTGTTGTTCGAGGGGTCGATGGATAACAATGTGCGTACCGTTTCGACCTCCTTGCCTTCGCCGATCACGGCAAAGGGAAACTTGAGTCCGCTGACGGGCAAGCCCTTGGCAAAGTGTTCCCCGATATACATCTTGTAGAGGGGCAGGGCAGGCTTGCCATCAAGCTCATACACCACATTCTTGTTAGATTTGGTGATCTTGCGTGGCGGGCCATAGGGTTTCCAGCCTCCCAGGGCACCGCTTGCCGTCACGAGATTGTTGCCGTAAAGACCAACTGCGATCACGAGATTGTCTGAAATGACATCATTGAAAAGCTGGAGGGTTTTGGTAAAGGCCGCATTATCTCCGGCCATGCCCCCAACGATCGGGGTGTCACCCAGAACACTCTGGAGCCCCTTAAGCAGCTCCGATCCGTTGACATTCAATCCATCCGAGAAAGCCAGAACTGCCTTCAGGCTGTCCGACTTCAGTTGGCGTGCCAGTTGTTCTCCGGTCTCGAACGAGCTTTGCATCCCGTTCACCTTGACATGAGTGGCGCGTTGTACGGTTTTCTCCCAGAACACCGCGGTAATCTGCAGCGAGTCATCATGTACGCTGTTGGATCCGATTTCCCCGGCAGTGGTGCAGCCCACGATTTGAGCGGCGGGGTAACGTGCCTTGAGGAAACCGGCAAGCTTCGAATCGCTAAAGCGCTTGACCGAGCCGAAAACGAGAACGAGGCTTGCGTTGGGCAAGGGGGAAGTGGACGGCAGGTCCTTGAGTGCCATCTTGTCGCTAACGGATTCTTGTCTGATCAGCATAATGTTCTAAATCCAAAGAATAAATCCAGTGTCTCGCTTCAACGTGAAATGCATGGCACTGGCGTGGGCTGCAAAGTTGCGGCTCTATCCTAATGTTTTCCCGTGCATGAGGCGAATATTATTTTGATTGTTACCGTATTTAACATCAGGTCACTTGTGTTTTGCAATACGATTCAAAAATAAATATTCAACGGGTTAATTATTTGTTGCGCAGTCTTGAAAAGTCTGGATAGAATGGCGGAGCATTATCTGGGGGCGCGTAAAGAATAATCACAAGCCGGAGGCTGGGTCAGCCTGCGACTTGGACCAACCAAGGGGTGAGCAAGGTGGGCGAGGTTGTTGATCTGACAGGCGTAAAGGTGATGGTGATTGATGACAGCAACACCATACGAAAAAGTGCTGAGCTCTTTCTCTCTCAGGCGGGATGCACGGTCATTCTTGCCGAAGATGGTTTTGATGCACTTTCCAAGATTGCGGATTACCAACCGCAAGTCATCTTCGTCGATATCATGATGCCTCGTCTCGACGGCTATCAGACCTGTGCGTTAATCAAGAAAAACGCCCGTTTCAATTCCACCCCGGTCGTGATGCTCTCAAGCAAGGACGGCTTGTTTGACCGTGCGCGCGGACGCATGGTGGGGTCGGATCAATATCTGACCAAGCCGTTCACGCAGGAAAGTCTGCTGGCTGCGGTCAAAACCTACGTCAATAATTAGAACAGTTGATCATCATATGGCCATCCGAAAAGTTCTTGTTGTAGATGATTCCGCAACCGATAGTTTCTATCTCAGCGAAATCCTTAAAAGCGCGGGGTTCGAGGTGTCGGCGGTGGACTGCGGCGAAGCCTGCCTTGAATACCTCAAGCGGGAAATGCCGGACCTGATTCTCATGGATGTTCTGATGCCCGGCCTGAATGGGTTTCAAACCACCCGCGCCGTCACCCATAATCCTGACACCGCCCATATTCCCGTGATCGTCTGCACCGGCAAGGCGCAACTTACGGATCGCGTCTGGGCGTTACGACAGGGTGCAAAAGACTGTCTGGTCAAACCTGTTTCACAGGCTGACCTGCTCGCCAAGATTCAAGCATTGGAATAGCCATGGCTAGAAGACTCGACCTTCAGGCATATCAGGAAAACATCCTTTCCCGACTGAAAGCATTGCAGCAGTCGGAGCAGTCGGCAACAACATCGAGGCTCGGAATCCAGATTGGCGATGACGCATGGCTGGTATCTCTCAGTGATATCGGTGAAGTGTTGCCGGTGCCGGAGATCCATCCAGTGCCTCTCACCAGACCCTGGTTCGTTGGGATGGCAAACATTCGAGGAAATCTTTTTGCCGTTACGGACTTGTCTGCATTCTTCGGTGGTCGGCCGGTCAGGCTCGGGCCTGATTGCAGGCTGCTGCTTGCAGGAAATCGTTTTGGTATTAATGCCGCATTTCTGGTCGACCGGTTGTTTGGTTTGCGCAATCTGACTGAAATGCATCAGAAGGCGGATGCTTCCCGTTCGATATCCTGGGGGTCGGCTACTTACTGGGATGACAGCGCCCGAGAATGGCGCGAATTGAATGTGTCAGCCTTGCTCAATAGTCAGGATTTCATGCAGGTTGCCGCATAACGGCTGGGTAATTTGGGATGGTGCGTGTTTAGTATCAATGGGATACATGCGGGTCGCTGATGTTTCCGCATGGAAATAAGATAACGAAGAAGAGAATTGGGAGTAATCAGATGGCGTTAGATTTGGCGAAATTGAAAAGCCTTCCGGACACGATGCTGGCGAAACTCAAGGATATCAAGCTTGGGGGCGCGAAAAGCGCAGCTGATACGCCCGAAGGCGCAGAACAACATCATGGCAGGGTTCCCCTGTATGTCCTGATCTCTTTTGTCGTCCTTGCGGTTTCCGGTGTCATGGGCGTCGAACAGATCCGCAGGGACAGTGAATTCGCAATTGGCGCGGGAGACGTGCAGGTATTCGTACAGCAGTTGACCCGTGACTCCCTGCTGGCCGCGCAGGGCGACCCTTACGCACCGAGTCGAGCCAAGGCCGCGGAAGCGCGTGTTACCCAGGGTCTGGCTTCGATGCAAAACACCTCCCAAAGCATTCTTCCTTTTATGGGGAGCGGTTCTGAAGAGCAAATGGATAAGCTGAATGCGCAATGGGACAAAGTGTTGGCAAATGCCAAACCCATCATGGCCAGCAAATCGTTCAGCAGTGATGCAAGCGAAAAACTCGCGGCTGCGGGTGATGACATGCTAGCGCTCTCCCAGGATGTCGTTGACAAGCACGGATTGGGAAATAACGCATTTATCTGGTTCGGTTTGGCTTTTGCTGCAGCTATGGTGACCCTGATTCTGATCGTTTATAACGGTAACAAACAGGCTGCCGCTGCGCGTGAACGTGCCTCTGAAATCGAAATGACCAATCTGCGCAACCAGGAGGCCATTCTGAATCTGCTGGATGAAATGGGCGACCTTGCAGACGGGGATTTGACTGTGAACGCCCAAGTGACAGAAAGCATTACCGGTGCCATTGCGGACTCGATCAACTACACGATTGCAAGCCTGCGCGAACTGGTGGGCGAGATCAACCGGGCGACGGAGCAGGTGAATGCTGCGACAGCTCAGGCGCAAGGAACCTCCAACCAGTTGCTTCAAGCCGCGCAGAAACAATCCGTTCAAATTAAGGAAACGGCCGATGCAGTTGAGCAGATGGCCAGTTCGATCCTGGAAGTATCCAGCAATGCCGGCCAGGCAGCAGAGGTGGCGCAACGCTCGTTGGAAGCTGCGACACTGGGTTCTCAGGCGGTGCAAAATACGATTTCCGGCATGAACGACATCCGCACGCAGATTCAGGAAACTTCAAAGAGAATCAAGCGATTGGGCGAGAGTTCTCAGGAAATTGGTGAAATCGTGGAACTGATTTCGGACATTACCGAGCAAACCAATATTCTGGCTTTGAATGCTGCCATTCAGGCGGCGTCCGCAGGCGAAGCCGGGCGTGGATTTACGGTGGTGGCCGAAGAAGTGCAACGTCTGGCAGAACGCTCCTCGGAAGCGACGAAGCAGATCAGTGTGATTGTGAAAACCATTCAGACTGACACCAACAATGCCGTGGCCGCTATGGAAAACAGTACAGCAGGCGTGGTGGAAGGTGCCAAACTTTCCGATGCCGCAGGCCAGACGCTGAATGAAATCGAGTCCGTGACCAAAAGCCTTGCCCATCTCATCGAGGCGATTTCCAAATCGACAGCAGCGCAGACCGAAATGGCTGCCAAGGCACGTGCCAACATGACAGAAATTCAGCAGATTACTACCCAGACTACCGAGGGTACGCGGTTGACTGCGCAATCGATCGGTCAGTTGACCGCGCTGGCTGAAGAACTCCGCGCTTCAGTCGCGGGCTTCAAGGTCAGTTAAACATTCCGGTTTGGCGGCTTGATCGTATGTGCTTTAGTTTATTGGGTCGCCATCCTAGACATCATGCCAAAGGGGAATCACTAACATGAGCCGGGATGATTTCGATCTTGGACCACTGACCTGGGTTAAGGGTGAAATTGATCAAGCGTTAGCCAGCGTGCTGGATCAGGCAGTCAGTTATCGTGAAAAGCCACAGGATGTTTCGCCTGCTCGCTTCATGCTGACTCATCTGCATCAGGTCAATGGCGCATTGGATATGGTCGGGCTGGAAGGAGCCAAATGCTTCTGCCAGGAACTCGAATCCATGGCTGATGCACTGGTCAAGCAAAAGTTGCCAGCATCCGAGGAAGTGATTTCGGTCTTTTGTACCGGAGTCCGTGCTCTTTCTGCTTATCTCAACGATCTCGTGAACGGTGCCCCGGATATTCCGTTGCGTCTCTATCCGACTTATTCCGCAGTCGCGATGATCCAGGGTAAGGAACTGCCGGATGAGAGCAGCCTGTTCTTTCCGGATACATCCATCCGTGCACCCGCCGATCTCCCCTACATCGAGAAGGAAGAGGGTGAGCTAGGAAAATTTATTCTTCAGCAGCGCCGTGTGTTTCTCAAAGCCCTGTTGAACTGGTTACGATCCGGTTCTGTCGATGACGTTTCACAAATGCGTCAGGTCGCTGAGGCCGTGGCGCAGACCCAGCGCTTGCCGATGAACAAGACGCTCTGGTGGGTTGCCGGTGCCGCTATCGATGCCATCGCCCAGGCTGGAGGTAAGACAGGCCTGCAATCCATCCGTATCTTCCGAAGACTCGATCAGCAATTGCGTTGTCTTCTCGATGGGGTCGCAAAGCCATCTGGTGCGCTCATGCGCGATCTGTTGTTTCAGGTGGCGAGATCTCCCGCTGTCACTGAGCGTATCAAGCAGGTGACCTCACGCTTTGAATTGGATGAGTTGTTGCCTGGGCCTGAACTGGCATCCGGACTGATACACAAACCAGGTGGCGAGTCTGCCGCGTTGGCCACCCTGCGTCATGCTTTACCCAAACTTAAAGATACATGGTCGGATGTGGCAGAGAAGGGGGTTAGTGCACTTCCGTCCATGCTGGAGGCGATGTACGCCATCGAGCCTTCGAGGGAAATATTGTCGAACGGTGCGTTGAGCGACCTGATGATGGTGTTGCTGGCGACTCTGGAAAGGATTTCAGATGCGTCGGAATTGCTCACGGATGAATATAGTCTGGACGTTGCCACTGCTCTCACCCTTTGTGAAAATGCGCTCGAAAATTATGCTTATCTCGGTAAGGAGTTCGCAGATCAGGCCGCTCAGCATATTTCCAGGTTGAGACAGGAAGGCGCTTTGGCTGGCGAAGCACTTCCCACGACCATCGATGTCGCCACACTTTCTGCTGTCGGACACGAAATCCAGGGGATGCTCAAACAGATCGAGGAAGTGCTTGATCTCTATTTCCGCGATCCATCCAAAAAGGATCTCTTGGAGCCGTTGGCGGCACCTCTGCATCAGGTGGCCGGCGCATTCAATATGCTGGAATTGCCTGTCGCATCTTCTCTTGCTGAATTATGTGGAAAATATGTGGCCTGGTTTGCCGCTCCTCAAAGCAATCCTGATGCAGAAAGCTTTGTCAGCGTTGCCGAAAGCCTGAGTGCTTTGGGGTATCTGGTCGATGATGCAATGCGTGAAGGTGTTTCTGCCGAGAAATCCGTCGCCTTGTTCCTTGATGAACTTCAGCAGGGGGCACATAAGACCGATGTGATCCAAGGGGTGGCGGAAGTTCCTCCAGCAAAACCGAAGGCACGGCGTAGTAAAAAAGTGACAGACAAGGCTGCCGATTCTGAATTGCTCGACATCTATTTGACCGAGGCAGAAGAGGTGCTCGAAACCATCTCTCAATATGTCGAGGATCTGCGAGAGAAGGCCGATGATCCTGCTGCACTGGCAGAGGTTAGGCGTGGCTTTCATACCCTGAAGGGTAGTGGTCGTACAGTCGGCCTGACGTCGATGGGGGAAGTCGCATGGCAGGTTGAACAGGTCTTCAATCACCTCATTGAGCATGCTTTGGCACCTAGCCCTGAAGTGCTCGAATTTGCCGAAGAGGCGCAAGAGGCTTTTAGTGAATGGGTCAGCCAACTCAAGACCAAAGGCAGTGTTTCAATTGATATCGGTTTGTGGCAGGACAAGGCGTCATCCTTGCCGGCACAATCAGCACAACCGGTGGTGGCCGAACAGCCAGAGCCAACCAAAGCACCCGAAACTTCCAGTACTGATAGCGTTGTGATCGTAGGTGGCACAGTTCAGATTCCACGTCCGTTGTTCGAAATTTTTATCAAGGAAGCGCAGAAGAATCTGGAATTACTGCAGGATGCTGTCAGCAACTCTGGGGCAACTCCCGAGTTGATGCCGGCGGCCGATTGTATTCGCGCAGCGCACACGCTCTCCGGGATCTCCAGGACGACCGGGCTTCTTCCCGTCGGACAACTGGCAGAAGCCATCGAGTTATGGCTGGATGCATTTGACAGGCGCGTGGCCGAATGGAAGCCTGAAGGCTGGGCCGTCATGGAGCGTGCTCTACTTTCACTGCAATTGATGCTGACGCGCGTGGCTGCATTGCGTAAGCCCAAGCCTGACCTCGCGGTACTTAACCTGCTGCAGATCAATCCCGTAGTAGTAGACGAGCCCTTGGCCCCGTCTTCAGATGCAGAGATTCCGCATGAATCCATACTGGTCGAACTGCCAGTCGGAAAAGCTACCATAGTCGCACCGGAGCCAACGTCGTCGGATCGTCAGTTGCTGGATATTTTTCTGGAAGAAGCCAGAGAATTGTTCCCGCTGGTCGGGGCCGAATTGCGGGATTGGCGTTCACGTCCGGATGACAGTGCTCCCCCCAGGTCTCTGCAGCGAGCGTTGCATACGCTTAAGGGTGGTGCACGCATGGCTGGAGAGGGTGAACTGGGAGATGCCATTCACGACCTCGAAACCTTCGTGATCCAGGTGCTCAAGTCCAAGCCCCTGGAGTCGGATTTTGACCGTATGTTTGCGGATCTGGACGATATTTCCCGCCGTATGGAAGTATTCGACACGCCTGTCAAGCAAACCACTGCAGGTGCAGCCGACGCGCCAGCCGGCATGCGGATGCCCGAGATCGCAAGTTCTGTTGTACAGACATTGCGAGTAAAGGCCAATGTGCTGGATGAACTCGTCAACGAGGCCGGTGAGATCAGTATTTCGCGCTCGCGCATCGAACGTGAAATGGGCATGTTCAAACATTCGCTGCAGGAGTTGACCGAAAGCGTCACCCGCCTGCGCAGTTATCTGCGCGAATTGGAAATTGAGGCTGATAGCCGTTTGCAATCACGTGAAACATTGCTTCTGGAATCCGGTGAAGCGTTTGACCCACTTGAATTCGACCGCTACACCCGTCTGCAGGAGTTGACCCGCATGATGGCAGAAAGCGTCAATGACGTTTCCACGACGCAGCACGGCTTGCTAGACAATCTGGATGAGACCGAAGCCGCATTGCAGGATCAGATGCGCATGAATCGTGATTTGCAGCAGGAACTCATGCATATCCGCATGATTCCGTTCTCGACCGTGACTGAGCGCCTGCACAGAATCGTACGGCAGACCGCGCGTGATCTCGGGAACAGGGTCGAATTGTCGGTGAGCGGCGCCCAGGCAGAAATTGATCGCAGCGTATTGGAAAAAATCGTTGCGCCACTGGAACACTTGTTGCGCAACGCGATCGCGCACGGTATCGAGCCTGCCGACCAACGACTCGCGGCTAAAAAGACCGAAGCCGGTCATATAGCCCTTTCTGTCCGCCAGGAAAAGAATGAGATTCTGATCTCGGTCAATGATGACGGTGCCGGTATCAATGTGGATCTGGTGCGTAAACGGGCCATCGAAAAGGGCTTGTTCGATAAAAAGTCCAAAGTCGATGAACAAACTTTGATGTCGGTGATTTTTGAGCCGGGCTTCTCGACTTCCAGCGAGGTGACCCAGGTGGCGGGACGTGGGGTCGGGCTGGATGTCGTCCGCAACGAGATCTCGATGCTTGGTGGCCGGATCGATGTGGTGAGTCAGAAAGGACTGGGAACGACATTCAATATCTATCTACCCACGACGCTGACCATGTCGCAGGCGGTCATGGTTCGTGCAGGAAGCTATCAGATGGCCTTGCCAGCAGTGATGGTGGAGCAGGTGCAGGTGCTGAAGGCGGAAACCCTGAGGGCCTCTTATGCCGCAGGCAAGGTGACCTGGTCCGGTCGTGACTACCCGATTCATTATCTGCCTCGTCTGGTCGGCGATGATGTCGTCATGCCGGAAGCGCAACGCAGTTCCCCCGTCCTGTTGCTGAGAAGCGGTAATTATCATATTGCCTTGCATGTGGATGAAATCATCGGTAACCGCGAAGTCGTCGTGAAGCGTATCGGCCAACAACTGACATTGGTTCCGGGGATTGTGGGAGCGACCGTCCTCGGTGATGGGAAGATCATGCTGATCATCAATCCGGTACAGTTGGCCAACCGTGCTGTATTGGCTGCTGGAGCTGTCCACGTCAGCGCTGCCGTCGAGGTTGAGGCGCAGCGTCAGCCGACAGTGCTGGTCGTGGACGATTCCCTGACCATGCGCAAGGTGCTTGGGCGTTTGCTGACCAGGGAAGGTTACCGTGTCCTGACCGCCAAGGATGGGATCGACGCCTTGCAAATGCTGCAGGAAGAGGTGCCGGATGCCGTGGTGCTGGATATTGAAATGCCAAGAATGGATGGATTCGAGCTGGCACGGAATATCCGGGATGACAGCCAGACAGCCCGTTTGCCGCTGATCGTCGTAAGTTCTCGCACCGCTGACAAGCACCGTAACCTGGCGAAGGAAATCGGAATCGATGCCTATCTGGGTAAACCGGTGCAGGATGAGGCGCTGCTTGAAACGTTGGCCCAATTTGTCGCGAAGAAGCTGGAAGCTGCCACCGTTAATTGATTTTGTTTCAGGCGTGTTTTCTGATGGATAACCCGGCGCTCAAGCCATTTGAGGCCGGGTTTTTTTATGATGTTTAACGAGTTCTGTGTCAGAAATTGATAGGCTTGGCATCAGGGCGAGATGCCTGGGCATGGAAATCGTTCATTCCGCCAAAAGTAACACCAGCCACCAGCATGGATTCTGTAATGCCACGCAATTCCGCACATGGTTTGCATACCATGACCTGTGCGTTCGGATGCGCAAAGACTTCCGCGAATCTGGGCGGAGGGCCGAACGGTATCATTTTTTGATGAGCGCCTTCCACGGCGATTGTGGCTGCATCATGGAACAGCATCAGGAATACCGTATCGCCTGCCTGCAAGGCTGAAGCTGCAAACACGAATGGAATGTCCGCACGTGTGACATCCGTCGGCCCCCAGGTGGTTGATATTGCGTAATGCATTTTATATCTCCTTGTTTTATAACGATCCAAAAGCATACAACATTTTCTATAACACCCATGCCAGCACCAAAGGCAGGATGGCCACCGCGGCGATATTGCCGATCAATACAATGGCGGCAACCTCATTGGGTCGCTGGTTATATCGTTCCGCAAAAACATAGTTGATGACCGCTGGGGGCAACGCGCCGAAAATGATCAGGACGGACTTGTTCACTCCCTGTAACTCCATCAGCTTTGACAATAACCACGCAATCAGAATGCCTGATACTGGTCGTGTCAGGGCACCGATGAGCCCGATGCGCAGTTCCCCGAGATGTGAACTTGCAATCCGTACCCCGAGGGCAAACAATGCCATGGGGATGGAGACATCTCCCAGCATCTTGATCGCCATTTGAAGTGGTTGCCAAAGTGTGAATCCCGAGAGGCTCAGGCCCAACCCTGCAAGTGCGGCCAGAATTACCGGGGCGCGCCAGGCGTTATGCCATTTGGCCTGATGATCCAGAAACCACAGCCCGAAAGAAAAGTGCATCAGGTTGGATACCAGAAACATCATCACGGCGGCACTTAGTCCTTCGCGTCCGAAGGCCAGCATGGCAAGCGGAAGTCCGAGATTCCCGCAATTGTTGAACATCATGGTGGGCACGATTGCCTTAAGGTGAATGCCCGAAGTCTTTGAAATCAACCAGCCAAGCAGACCCGAACCTGAAATGATGATGAAGGCTCCTAGTGCAAGCTTGTAGTGACCCGTTAGAATGAAGGATTGATCTGCCAACGCTGAAAACACAAGCGCTGGAATGAATATATCCATATTCAATTGGTTGGAGACATTCATGTCCGTGTCGTGCCGTCTGCCATAGGCGAAACCAAGCAGCACGATCGAAAAGATCGGGAATACGATTGATAGAATTTTGATCAGGGTGACCGATTCGCTCAAATCAGCTTGCTTTCTAATGGTGGGGGCTTGGATACCTGCTCGGATTGGACTGGGGCGGGGGGAGACCCAGGGTCCGAGGTGACGGCCACATCATCACCGGACTCATATAGACAGCCTGTCTTGAATGATGTTTTTAAGATATAAACCAAGGACGGTTGAATTAACCATGACCGTCAACCAGAACACGGTTTTGAATGACGCCTTCAGTGTCTTATGTTGAAACGCCTGTTGCGCGATCAACGCTCCGGGCCAACCTCCAAATAAATCAATGCAGTGCATCCATTTTTCCGGAATTCGTTGCTGGTATGCTCTGGCATGATCCTTGTCTATCTTGTAAACCATTGCGGAGGTGATGCTCAACATGGAATACCAGATCGGTACGTGAGGGTTGATGTAACCCAAGTGTGAGGAAGACCATAGAAATACCAGCAGAAGCGTAGCAACTAATACGCTGATCTTGATGCGACGATTCCGATGGAAACCCATACGTACAGATTATCATGGATGTACCATATGAAAGCTATGGCGGGGGCATGAGTGTGACGGGGAAATAAAAAGGACTTAACAGTATCTTGTAACTCTTTGATTATTCGGATTGGATTTCACCTTGATCCTCCGTCGGCTCCGGTAAGCGGCTGGCCAGCACCTTGTCGATGCGCTTGCCATCCAAGTCGACCACTTCCAACCGCCAATGCTCCCACTCGGCCACATCTCCCGTGCTGGGTAGCTGGCCGAGCAGCCACATCATCATGCCACTCAGCGTGTGGTATCTACCTTTGTCCTCCTCCGGTGTTTCCTTGAGATCGAGGCGGTCTTTCAGTTCTGGGATCGGGATCAGGCCATCCAGCAGCCATGAGCCGTCATCGCGCTGGACGGCCCAGGCATCCTCGGCATTGCGCGGCTTGAACTCGCCGGTGACGGCTTCCAGCACGTTCTGCAGCGTGACCAGCCCCTGCAGTTCGCCGTATTCGTCGATCACGAACACCATCTGGGTGCCGGACACACGGAATTGCTCCAGCAACTCCATCCCAGTCAGCGACTCGGGCACGTAGACACAGGGTTGGAGCTGTGCGGTCAGGTCGGTCGTGCCACTTGTGTGCAGTTGGGTGAAGAGCTGCTTGGCAGCGATGATGCCAAGAATGTCATGCAGTCCGCCACGGCAAACCGGGAAACGCGAGTGATCGGATTCAGCAACGTGTTTCAGATTGACTTCAAGAGGCTGCTCGATGTCCAGGTATACGATGTCGCCGCGCGGGATCATGAGCGATCCGATCTGCCGGTCATCCAGTCGGAACACGTTACGTACCATATCGTGTTCATGTTTCTCAATCACGCCTGCCTCCGAGCCTTCCTCCAGCATGGCGTGAATGTCTTCCTCGGTTACGTCCGAACTTCCCGTATCTCGCGTGCCTATCAGCCGCAGAATGGCATCGGTCGAGAACGACAACAGATGCACGAACGGCCGCGAAATCAAAGCCAGGGCGGAGATCGGGCGAGCCACCAGTCTGGCAATGCCTTCTGCATTGAACTGACCGATGCGCTTGGGCACCAACTCGCCAACGACGATGGAAACGTAGGTGATGACCACCACCACCAAAACCGTGGCGATCACTTCGCTTGGTTCTTTTTCCACGCCCATGGTTTGCAACCAGATGGCGAAGGGCGCAGCCAGCGCCGCCTCACCGACGATCCCGTTCAGGATGCCGATGGCGGTAATGCCGATCTGGATCGTGGACAGGAAACGTGTCGGCTCCGCCCCTAGATGCATCGCGATTTCCGAAGAGGCGTCGCCATTCGCGGCCAGTCTTGCCAGACGACTCCGTTTTGCAGTAACCAGGGCGATCTCGGACATGGCAAATGAGCCATTGAGCAGAATCAGTGCAATCAGTATGAAGATTTCCATGAGGTGATCCTTGAAGCTTACAAACCTTCGATAGGTGGGGTAATGGGCGATTTTGCCATTACCACCCAAGACCGAGAGCTTAAAAATCCCATCCTAACGCATGGAAGTAAGGACGCAAAGGGGTGTGGGGATGGTTTGAGTTTGCGGCGTTTTACGGCTGGTTATATGGGGGTTACATGTGCGCCTTAAAGAAAAACGGCTTACAGGCAATAACCTGTAAGCCGTTGTTTTTAATGCTTAAAACTGGTGGGCGGTACTGGGATCGAACCAGTGACCCCTGCCGTGTGAAGGCTTATATTAGATTCAGTGTTTGTGCGGTTCATAGCAATTATTGTATATTTATGGGAACAATTCGGGAACATTCGAGGAAAAATGGCGACCATCAAGCAACGCGCAAATGGGGCATACCAAGCTGTTATCCGCCGCAAGGGATATCCCCAGCAGAGCAGGACATTTGACACTTGGGAGGATGCCAACGATTGGGCCCGTGAGGTTGAAGTCGAGATTCGAAGAGGTGAGTTCAAGGATCGCCGCAATGCCTCCAACACCACATTCAGGCAAGTGCTCGAGTATTATCGAGACAACTATCTGGATCGGAATAAAGGAAAGGATATTGACCTTATTCGTATCAATGTCCTCTTGGATTCCGAGTTGTCCAAATATAGCATGTCGGCCCTTGGTCACGATGTAATTGAGGCTTGGTGCAATCGTTATGTCAGGGAGAACAAGGTCAAGGGATCAACGATCAATCGCTATCTTAATCTCCTGTCAGCTGCGATCAATGTGGGTATCAAGAAAAAAAGACTCAACATTGAGAATCCTATCAAGCAGGTAGATCGTCCGGCGAATCCGGAACATCGTGATCGTCGACTCTATGGTGAAGAGGAGCGGCGGTTATTCGAAGCGCTTTCCGTAACCGAGCGTGAGGGTGGACGATTTACTGGGCCTCAAAACATTTGGCTTCTGCCGGTCGTTCAGTTTGCCTTGGAGACCGCTATGCGCAGGTCCGAGTTGCTAGGCCTCGAATGGCAATACGTGGATAAAGCTCGTAGGATCGCCCACATACCAGACACAAAGATTGGTAAAGGGGATGAGGCACCAGTAAGTCGTGATGTACCGCTGTCACAGCGCGCGCTAGAGATTTTGGAGGGATTACCTCGCGATATTGGTGGAAAAGTATTTCCTACCACTACCGACGCTGTTAAAAAGGGTTTCAGTCGTGCTGTTTCCCGGGCAAGAAAGGTGTACGAAGCTGAATGCAAAAACAACAAAGAAACCCCTCTGGCCAGAATGTTGTGTGACCTTCATTTCCACGATCTAAGGCACGAGGCAACAAGCCGACTAGCTAAAGTCTACGATATTCGCCAACTGGCTAAGGTGGGAGGCTGGCGGGATCTCAATACTCTGGCTAGGTATTACAATCCAACATCAGACGAACTGGTAGAGAAGCTGCGCCGGCATGAAGGCACAAGTTCACTTGGTTCGTAGCCTGTGCCTCTTGTCGAAGGATATTCATTATTAATCAATATGATAGATGGTTGTCTTTGTACTATATTTCCTTCTTGAATAGTGGTTTAACCCACTGATTTTTATGGGTCCAAATCCGTGCAATAGTACAAATTGAAACGCAATATATGCATTGAAAACTATCGTTTTCCTACTCGTAAACCGTGTTCCGCTACACCTTGTAGTCACCCCTAAAAATCAGTTCTGACAAAACCAAATGAATTGCTTATCAGAATGTAGTGATTTTCTTGATGCTTTAGAAATCTAAAACACTCTATTATGACAATTAACCACAATCATTTTTGGACTTAATTTTGGCGCTCAGAATTTTTCCTCCATCTCCAATACTGATGCCTTATGTTGAGGCTTTTTGGGATTACGAGGACCTCACGGGGGAAGAAAATACTGACCTATCCATATTGCCTGATACTGCCTCTTACCTTTGCTTTCTCTATCAGGATCCACTGCAGACCACACATCGCCAAGGCTGTTACTCAACCCGGAGTGGATTGGCTGGATTCCAGAGTTTCCGCAACGATCTGGGTGGCGACGGGCGGATATCAGGCGTATCCGCTCGCCTCACCGCCTGGGGGCTCAATGTCTTCCGGCGTGGGGTGATTGCGGACTGTGCCGAGCGGCGGGTGGATTGCAGGGATCTGTTTCCTCGATACACAGTGGAACGCATCGAGGATGATCTAGCCCGACTGGATACCGTGGAAGAGCGGGTGCGATACATCGAGCAGTTCCTGCTGACCATTCTAAACCCACACCAGGAGGATCGCCTCGTTCAGGCTGCCTGCCAGATGATCCGTCATGCCCGAGGCAATTGCCAGATCGGTCCACTGGCAAGGCATCTGGGGCTTGGAAAACGGACGCTGGAACGCCGCTTCTTCAACCACATCGGGGCGACTCCCAAGAAATATGCACGTGTAATCCGTTTGCGACATGCCATCCTTCAACGCGCATCGTTGCCCTCCTGGGCTGACGTAGCTCAGGAAATGGGGTACTACGACCAGAGCCACATGATTCACGACTTTATGGAGCTCTACGGATATTCCCCCGAAGCTCTCTATCCACAGGTAATCGCTTCTCCCACCATACAGTTTTCTGGACTTCTGAATCTGCATCCCGTGCAGTAAATCCATAGTTTAGGGTGACGCTTTTTTACAATACTTACCTGAACAGTATCATTAACCTGCTCCCTGCATGTCGATACGTGACATGAACTTTCTGGAACACAACAGAGGAGCAGAAAATGCTAACCAAGCAACCCATTACCAAGAAAATGAATGTCCCTGCTGCCAAAGCCTGGGACGCCATCAGCAAGATCGGACGACTTGATGTCTGGTTTTCCTTTCTGGATTCCTGTCGGGTTGAGGGCACGGGTCCGGGAGCTCACCGCTACCTGACCGTGGCGAACAATGGCGGTAGTATTCACGACATCATTACCGAGATTGACCACGCCAAGAAGCGTCTGGTGTATCTCCGCCCCGAATCTCCATTCCCCGTGTCTCATTATCAAGGCACGGTGGAGGTGTTCGAATCCTATGATGGTCTGGCCGTGGTGGTTTGGACCATTGATTTCGAGTCCAAACCCGAAGACAGTGCATCAGTCGCCAAAATCGTGCTGGAAGCCATCAGTGGCGGCCTCGACGGCATGGAAGCGGATTTGTCGAAATAAGGGATGAAGGGCCGGTGTTCTGCGAAGGGGCAAGGGGACCGCTCGGTGATTTTGGATTGAGGTGGATAAGTAAATGACCCGTTCTGTAAAAGTCTATGTACTCTGGCTGTGGATGGCCATCATGATGGGTGCGACAGCGCATGCTGAGACAACGACACCGATTCCAGATGCCGTGGCGTCCATACAGCACCCCAAGTTAGGTGACTGGCCCAGTTATGGGCGGGATTACACCAATCAGCGGTTTTCTCCGCTCACCCAGATCAATCGTTCCAACGTAACGCAGCTAGATTTACGCTGGTCCTTCAAGAGCGGAATCAAGGGGTCCTTTCAGGCAACCCCGATTGTGGTAGACGGGGTCATGTACCTCTCCTTGCCGTACGATCATGTGGTGGCTCTGGATGCGAGGAATGGCAAGGAGCTCTGGCGTTACCAGCATCAATTGCGGCCTGATCGCAAATTGTGTTGCGGACCTGCCAATCGCGGGGTGGCGGTCGGTTATGGCAAGGTCTTCATCGGCACGGTGGATGCGAGACTCGTTGCGCTGAACAGCAAGACAGGCGCCGTGGATTGGGATATCGACGTGGTGCAGCACGGTGTCACGAGAACGGAAGGCATGGAAGCCTTGCATGCCTCCGAACCCCTAAGTCAGGCGGCCTTTGCTGGCTCGACAGGGGCCAGCGTGGTGATGGCTCCCGTCATTTATGGGGGCAAGGTTATCGTGGGAATCACAGGGGTGGGCTACGGTCTGCACCTGGAAGAAAAAGACAAGCATGGCGAGCTTGCCGTCGTGGGGCTGGCCGGAAACTATGGCATGCCGGGATTTCTGGCGGCCTACGATGTCCACAATGGCAAACAGGTGTGGCAGTTCGACACGACACCGTCTCAAGGATGGGAGGGAAGTTATCGAACGACAACGCTGGATGGGATTCCACTGCCTCGCGATATCGAAAAAGAAAAGGCGACAGCTGGCCAATATCCAGAAGCTTGGAGCTTCGGTGGCGGCTCGGCCTGGTCGACGCCTGCGATTGATCCCAGGTTGGGGTTGCTCTACTACGGAACAGGTAACCCGTCCCCCCAGATGGAAGACACTTCTCGTCCCGGGGATAACCTTTACACCGTCTCGCTGGTCGCACTCGACATCAATACCGGAAAGCTCCGCTGGCATTACCAGCAGGTACCCCATGATCTCTGGGGTTACGACGTGGCCAGCCCGCCCGTGCTATTTGATGTAAACCACAATGGGCGCACAATTCCTGCGGTGGGGCAGGCAGGCAAGACCGGCTGGTTCTACGTGCATGACCGAGTCACCGGCGAACTGCTCCTGAAATCCGAGGCGTTTGTGCCGCAGGAGAATATGTTCAAACGGGCAACGCCTTCAGGGATTCAGGTCTCTCCAAGCGTCGTGGGTGGGGTGAACTGGTCGCCCAGTGCCGTGGATGAGGCCAATGGGCGGGCCTATGTGTCGGCCATCCACTGGCCTGCGGTGTATACCCTGCATGACGAACTCGCCAAAGAAGGTAAAAGTCGCCTTCGTTACACCACCTTGGAACTGACCCAAGGTCAACGCTGGGGTGCTCTGGTCGGGATCGATCTCGCCACGGGAAAAATTCTGTGGACGCATCGAACCGATGAGCCTCTGATCGGCGGCGTTCTGGCCACGGCAGGTGGACTGGTTTTCACCGGAGAGGGCAACGGGAATGTATTTGCCGTCGACGCTACTGACGGCAATACGCTCTGGAGTTATCGCTGCGAAGCCGGTGCCAATGCACCGCCGATCACCTATGAAATCGATGGTATCCAATACGTGGCCATTGCCGCTGGCGGCAATCAATTATTTGGCTTCAAGCAAGGGGACCAGCTTGCAGTATTTGCGCTTGGGAAAAGGAACACCTCGGATGACTACTTACCCTGATTAATATTTCGGCATTGCCGGTCAATAAAATCAAATATTATCTCGTCATCACATTGTGCAATGTTAAATCGCAACCATGACGATGGCTCCTGATAAGGACGGAACAGATTGCCTGGGGCGAGCATGATATTTTCGCGCGCAGCCAGGGTAGCTATCTCGGAAGCGTTCAATCCGTCAGGTAGCCTTGCCCAGGCAAACATTCCACCGGCTGGTTCTGCGTAAAGTTCTAGGCCACATTGCTCAAGTTTCTGCATGATCAGCCCACGGCTTTCCTGTAAGCGCGTGCGCACGCGTTCGATGTGCTTGCGATAGCGGCCCTCCATCAGAATCTGGTACATGATTCTTTGGGTGATTTCTGAAGACGTGAGGCCGGAGAGCAGCTTCAAATCGAGCAGACGCATTGCCAGTTCCGCGCTGCATGCAAGGAATCCGACACGTAGACTGGCAGAAATGGTCTTGGAAAAACTGCTGACGTAGATCACGCGCTTAAGCTGATCCAGTGTTGCCAGGCGTGGTGCATTGGCTGGGTGGAAGTCGCCATACACATCATCCTCCACGATGTATAAGTCGTGCTTCTCAGCCAACTGCAATAGCTGATGGGCGACTGCCAGACTCGTACTGGTCCCGGTTGGATTGTGCAACACGGTATTGGTGAAGAAGACCTTGGGACTGTATTCCTGGATCAATTGTTCCAGCCGTTCAATATCCGGGCCATCCGGATTGCGCGGCACACCAAGCAGCTTCGCCCCCAGCGTCTTCAGGTGTCCGAATAAAGCGTAGTAACCCGGATCGTCTACCAGAACAGCGTCTCCGGGACGGATCATCAAGCGAGCGGCAAGATCGAGGCCGTGTGTCGCCCCGTTAGTCACGATGATCTGGTTGATATCTGCGCTGACACCGATGTCGGCAAGGTGCTTTTGCTGAAGATACTGACGCAGTGGCAGGTTGCCGCTGACATCCCCATAACCAGTAAGGAACTCACCGGATTTTCGTGAGAGTTCATTCATGGCTTTCTGTATGGCACTGGCATCCAGCCATTCCTTGGGCAGCCAACCGGACCCGGGTCTCGCCACGCCCGAGACATCGCGGAAATTATTGCGGATTAACCAGAGCACATCGTCGGCCTGATCCAGCTGACAAGAGCTGGAAATGGTGACCTCGGACTGCTTCCTTGCAGCAATGTAGAACCCGGACCCACGTCGGGATGACAAATACCCTTGCGCCACCAGTCGATCATAGGCATTGACGACAGTAAAACGACTGACGCCATGCTGCGTGGCAAAGTCGCGTATCGATGGCAAGCGTGCACCGGTTCGAAGTACGCGTTTGTCGACCAGTTGACCAATGCCGACGACGATTTGCTCGACCAAAGGCACAGAATCCAGCGGGTTCAGGGTAATTAGTTGCGATGTAATTGGCATGGCGTAATGACCGGTACAGTTTCAGTGATTGGATAGTAAATTGTATATGTAGTGTACAGGTCATATGGCGTAAAGTCTCCCCACACTGACAAGGAGATGACCATGTCAAAATTGCTGTTGGTTGGACTGGCTTGTCTGGGGTTGGCCGGATGCTCGGATCAACCAGGGGCAACGGCCATTGGAGAAGAAGGGGCCGTGATTGGACACAATCGTCGCGCGCAAGGCACTACCAACCCGGCAGAAATCTGTTTGAGTAATTACGGTCACACCTTGCCGTGCAGCGATCAACTTAGGCCAAAGCCTGAAAACAAAAAGCTACGATGGGCATTAATCAGAAATGAAATATTGCCGATTGAACAATGAATTCAAACTTGCACGGAGACCTCATGATCGTCAGCCACCGCAACGGATTACGAAAAACGAACTACGGTGTGAACTTCCTGGTGCTGGCCTACGGCTCACAGTCAATGGTTACGAAGATGTTGTACAAGCAAGGCGATGCGGTACCCAGGCACGCTCATCCCAATGAACAAAGCGGCTATGTGCTAAGTGGAAAGTACAGGATCAGATTTGCTGACTGCATCGAGGAAATCGGCCCGGGCGACTCATATTCGATACCTGCCAACATTGAGCACAGTCTCGACATCATAGAGGCTGGGGAGGTGGTGGATCTGTTTGTGCCACCACGACAGGACTTCCTTTGAATGGTCCATATGTGCCTTGGGGCATACTGGGAGGCAGGAATATATTGGTTTGCATTTGTTTAAAACATGGAGTTACTTGTGATCGATAAAAAATTTGCTGATCGTTTTGCGCATGACTGGATAGATTCCTGGAACAGCCACGATCTGAATCGCGTCCTTTCACACTATGCAGATGACTTCGAGATGTCTTCGCCGTTTATCATTCAGTTCACAGGCGAACCTTCCGGTACGCTGAAGGGCAAGGATAATGTTGGCGCCTATTGGTCAAAGGCACTGGCACTCATTCCGGACCTGCACTTCGAACTTGTCACCACGCTCGTAGGTGTCGATAGCGTTACGCTGTATTACAAGGGACACAAGGGGCTTGCCGCAGAGGTGTTTCATTTTGGGGCAGACGCTAAGGTCATCAGAGCCTATGCGCATTACGCCCTTTGAGTGCGATCAAACAAACCGATGGGAGGGCAACACGTGAAACAGTTACCAATAGCAGCGGAATCCATTTCCCCACCCGACGTACCAACAATCTTGCCAGCCCCTTTAGCCAGTCGGGTGGCAGGTCGCACGAAACGGAAACTGGGTGACCATTTCGGCCTGACTAACTTCGGGGTCAACCTGACTCAGCTGGCGCCAGGCTCCGCCTCTGCACTCCTGCATCGCCATTCCAGGCAGGATGAATTCATCTATGTCTTGCAGGGCAAGCCTACCCTCAGGCTGAATGATGAAGAACACCTTCTTAACCCGGGTGATTGCATGGGATTCAAGGCGGGTTCAGGTGTGGCACACCAGCTCATAAATCGATCCAACGAGCTGGTCATTTACATCGAGATCGGTGACCGTTCAGCAGATGATGAGGTTGATTATCCTGAAGATGACCTGAAGGCGGTATTTGCGTCCGGCGGCGTATGGAAGTTTACGCACAAGGATGGAAGCGCCTATTGAGTGAATGGAAACCCATAACCAAGCTTGCCAAATATGGATAGAACAAATCAGAAAATTGCGGCTTCGGAAGCGGAAACCAGAAGTCAGAAATTCATCGCTCAGACGCCTAGACCTCCATACTACGCTGTGATTTTTACATCGGTCAGAACTGAAGGTGATAGTGGCTACATTGAAGCTGCCAGAGCCGCCCTGGATATGGCCAGGCAGCAGCCTGGGTTCCTGGGGTATGAATCGGCAAGAAATGATGTCGGAATATCCGTTTCGTACTGGGAATCGCTTGAGGCGATTAAGGCATGGAAGCATCACCCGTTTCATCAGGCCATACAAAAAAGGGCAGATGACTGGTATTCAGATTCTCGAATCAGGATTTGCAGGGTTGAAAGAGACTATTGATGGGCGGGAACGATGCAATGATATACAAAGGTAGCTGCCACTGTGGGCAGGTCGCATTCGAAGCACAAGGAAATCTAGAGTCACTAATGGAGTGCAATTGCTCAATTTGTACCAAGCGTGGTTCGCTTCACTGGTTTATTCCCCGCGAGAATTTTCGTTTGCTCACCGCCGAGGATGGCATGAACACATACACATTCAACAAGCACACCATTAAACATCGTTACTGCCCCAAGTGCGGGTGTGCGCCATATAGTGAAGGTATCGCGCCTTCTGGTAACTACATGGTTGCAATCAACGCCCGCTGCTTGGATGGTGTCGACTTGTCACCCATCAAGGTGGGGCATTTTGATGGGCGCAGTCTTTGATCACCCGATGCCCAACCCGGCGCTCATGCGGGAAGTCCCGCAAGCAGCCTTCCCTTTAGTTTTACATTCAACATGCATTCATGATGGCTTGAATAAAGTTGGCCGGGAAGTCATACATATGCAGTGCTCCCTACACTTTCTTGCTCAGCAGTAACCCGAATCACTCGGGATGGCACTACGGCTAATCAATTGAGATAATTTAGCCCAAGCACTAGAGTTAGCGTCCGGCCTTGAGCTGACTTAGCATCCTTTCCAGGCGGCGCAACAAATCATCATAAGTGATGACGTCGACTAGGTTCTTATTCTGACGCCGAAATATCTCGAAGTCAGCCCTCTGTCGTTCAGTAAGATCGTTGTCGCGGCCCATGATGATTAAACCGCAAGGGTTGACTATTCGGATGTTGAGGCCAGTGGGCAACTTATCCTGGTAGCGTTTCGTGAGCGTTTCTTCTCCAGCTGTTCCCCAGCGGTTTAAGTGGAAGAGGTATTTCTCGACTTGTGTGACTGTGCCAGCGAGCTCTCGGTGCGGCACGTGGTTGTCTCTGTACGTCGTCTCGGTAACGATCTTGGCCTCAAAAGGCTTCTTAATCTCGATGACGTCAATATTGCCGTTTGCATCTACCAGCAGAATATCTATCTGACGTCGCCCGCCTGTTGTAGTGTCCTTGATGGAGGCGGACGTGAATGCTGCTATGTATTTCGGGTATAGGAGCCGGACGATATCTAGGATTTGATCTTGCCATTGGAGCTCTGAGTACCCCTCTGCGTCCACGAGCATCGTCGTAAGCTTCATGTGAAGGAACTCGTACTTCGATACCTCCTGCTCGCGGAATGGCTGTATGAGGTCCTGAGCCTTGGCTGTGACACGTTTGGCCACGTACTTTCGTAGTGTTGTCTCGGCATCGACCTTGGCATCGCTAAGTTCACGGAACACTACGGAGAGCCGTGACTGCACGTAGCGCTTAAGCTCATATCTGGTTGGGAACTGAGCGACTAACCTCTCGTATTCGGTGATGGGAATGGCGTCTGGGGCCTCGCCACCAATTACGATCCGACTGGGCCTGAGATCAGCGAGCAATTTCAGCACTGACACCTTTGACTCCGCGCTGAACCACTTCCATGTCGGAGCAGCATCCCGCGCCACCAGGACTGGGACGGTCACCTCAACGATTGCAGGTTTGAAGACGAAGTATTTTCCCTTGGCCGTCGCGACCACGAAGCGCACTTCCCTTTCTTCTTCGCTGAAATCGTCTAGATTTCGTTTGGTCTGACTCTTCGCCAGATCAGCCACTGTTAGATGAAAGGTACCCTTGATGTCGAGGGGCACACCCCTCGCAAAGCGATCATGAACCCATGAGTCATCGTCCATAGGGCGGTAGATAAGGTAAAGATTGTTGCCATCGGCAACGAATTCAACGGCTGGCTTCGCCATGGGGTGCTTTCTAAGCAATAAAATGTCTTCAGTCTACTTTAGGCGCGGCATCTGAAGTACTAACCTAGATGTAGTGGATGTCTGCAATGGATCGAAATTGTGAGCGTTTCCGGGCAAGAATCTGGCCTTCGATGGCGTAACGCTATTGTTGTCGGGTGTCTGCCATATAGCAGACGTAGATGAAGCAGAATCCGATCGACGGCAATGGCCGATAGGCGTGCGGCAGTTTCATACAGACTAGAACTACTTCTCGCCGAAATGCCCGTCTTAGGATCTAATAGCGTGAAAAACGCGATCAGTGAAGGGGGAAATTTTGGGTAAAGAGATTCGCGCGAATAGTACAAACGAGATTGAATAGTAAAAATGAAAAGGGCCACATTGCTGTGGCCCTTGATATTTGGCGCGCCCGAAGAGATTCGAACTCCTGCCCCCTTGGTTCGTAGTTTTGGTCTTCAAGGCGAATATTCATTAAATCAAATAGTTATGCTGGGCCGTCTGTGGCAGACCGCACAGTAGATCACAGTACATCCCAGAAGAATCACGCAAAAGTCACGCATGCATTTAGTGGGATTGTCTCTTTTCAGATGGATTGATGTCAGTCTTCCGTTGTTCTTCACGATACTGCTTCATTTTGGATAGCTCCTCTTTGAGCAGCCTCGAATTTTCTGCCAGTTGCTTGTTGGTTTCCTGTACGGCTTGGATCTGCTGTTTTAACAAGCTCTCAGTGATCTTCTGTTGCGCATCGTTATCCGACTGATAATCGTGCGCTACCCAGATTTGCCATCCGGTCATTACAATTGTTACCACGATAGATGCAAAGATACCTCTTTTTGCCCATACTAGGCTGTGCTCGGCTTGATTGAGCGTAACATTTGTCGCTTCAGACGCTTGCTTGAGATTCTCTGTCCACTGAGGCATCACTTCGGTCAGGAATACCGTGTGTAGCTTGCCCAATTTTTCGGCCATGTCCCCTACAAGCCCTGCCACTTCGCGGAGTTGGCGAGCAGACTCTTCTCCAGCAAGAGCCGCTCGACCTGCTGGGGTTTCTTCAAACTTGGGAATGAGATTCCGTAAGGGAACTGGCTCGTAAGCAATTCGTTTGTCTGATTCCGTATGAAGTCCCTTTGTCAGGTCACCAAACATGCGCTCATGATCAGATTGGGCCTTATACAGAGCCTCGACGGCAGGCGAGAATTTCAAGCTCTCCCGTGCGACAGACAGGTCTAGCATGCTTTCACCTAGAGCTGCTTTTACGGTTTTTGATAGTGACCCGAAATGCTTCGCCAGTGTCTGTTGTATTTGGGCGGTACTCTCGGTGATACGCTTGGCCTGTTCCGACATTTGGTCGAACATCGATGATCCCAGCATCGACACAGGTTCCCCTTCAGGTAAGAGGCCTAAGTTACATGCTTTGGCTACCGCCTCGGATAGTGCCTTGATGTCATTATCGGAAAGCTGTGTGTATATATGCTCGGTTATTCCAACTGTCTTGTCTGGACCTGCGGTAGTGCAAACAAGCGACTTGAGTGCCAATTCTCCCAGCAACTTCAGATCTACGTCTGATTTTTCTTTTGCAAAATAGGCTTTGAACGCGTCAAAGTCGCTCATAGCCATGTGCCGTGCGTAGAAGGTACCTTGAGTCGTGTCTACCCGTTCCCGCTCAGGCAACCTTAACTTAAAGCTCTTGCTGCCTGCATCTTTGTTCTCAGATTCGGACATTTCTGATCCCGATCAAAAAGTCGACATCAACCCAATCCGGAAGACTTGGTCCAGGAAGTTGGTGCCATTGGACTCCTGCTGGATAGTCATGAACCGGCCATCTGCCTCTCGCGAGAGCATCATTGGTCGACGATAGATCTGGTGGCTGGCTAACATCTTGTCCTGGGTGTCGCCGCTGTTTAGGATATGGTCACCTTTGATTTCGACCAGCAGCATACCGTCACCAAATGCGCGATCCTTCACTTTGACTACGAAGTCAGGAAAGTACTGAGCACCATTCGGCAGAATGAGTCCGATAGACCACGGTTTGCGGGGTTCGTTTCGGTGCCACCATTCGACCGTACTGGTAAGGTCGCTGTCTAGGAGTTCCACAAAAGCTAGTTCGTCCCGATTTAGCCCTGCAGGCATCACCCCGTAGAGATTCAGACGGGACGTGCGGGCCCCGGGTGGTTGCTCAATATACTCAGGCAACGGCGCCCCATCTACCGCTTCAGCATACTTCGCTGCACACTGCCTGGCAGCTTGTCGTACCAACGATGGAGACGCCACCAGAATCAGGTCCAGCGCTCGTTCAAGATGTGCCTTGTTGAACTCTAGGCCGCGGGACAGGTATTCGGTTTCCAAACGCTTTAACAGTACTGCGTGCAACTCTCGGGGGTCTAGGTATTCCGGCTCGAATAGAACACGCTGGGCTCGGCGGGCAATCTCGGCCTCAGACAACTGCGCCTGATAGGCGGTGTCGTTCACGGTCCGGCTGAAAATCTCTTCTTCACGACGCACCACGGCCGTCTTGGCTCGCATACCGGCCGCAATTTCCTTGTCGCCAATGGCCACGGTCGCACCAATACACGCTACTAGGGCTTCCGTGCCAATCGGCATCCGCTCGGTCTTGAAGCGCAGTCCAGGGATTTTGAGGTTGTACCAAACATTCCCGGGCAGGGTCGGTGCGGAGGTCGTCCCACCAGGCACCGCAGGAGCCGCCGGAGGAGGTGTCAGGACCAAGCCTTCAAGGACAGTCTGCCCCGAAGGCATCACGGTCGAACCGAAACGCACATCGACAGTAGCCCCGGGCGTCACGGATGGAGGCTCAACCGGCACAAAGGTACTCTGGCCGTTCTGCACCACCTGGACCTGATTCTGGCCGGCAATGTTGACCACCATCGTATACGGGCTCACCTCGGAAAGGCCGGTGCGGATGGCGTTGATTTTCTCGGCCGCACTTGTCAGGCCTGTCTGGTTGTCGGCATCGGCCAGGAACACATAACCATAGCCCAGCATGTCGGGCAGTTTTCTGCCCTGAAGGCGGCGATGCACCCGCAGGATACGACCGACCACCTGGATGCCGAAGTCGGTATCCTTGGCACCGCGCATGGAGACCAAGGTGAAGGCGCGCGGGGCATCGAAACCCAGGGCCACGGCCATCTTGAAGATAAGGACCTCCTTGGACTCATCCAGTGCAACCGCCATCAGGTCGTCCGAAGGCTCCTTGGATGTGTAGGAGGCGATGGCCGACTCCGGGAAGCCCAGGGACTTCAAGTTTTCCCGGGCCCGGGCCACATCGTCGTCACGTTCGCTGGTCGCCACCTGGACCAGCATCAACGGGGTCAAATCCACTCCGGCTGCCTTCAGCTCGGCCTTGATGCGCTCATGGACGGACTTGGCATCGGCTAGGGCCGCCATCTGGAAATCCACCAGGGCACGCTGTTCCTCGGGAGCCAGGTAGGCCACCGACTTGATCCCGGCCTTGATGAGCCCGGCATCCACCGCATCCTGACGGCTCACGGTAATCCGGTGCAACTCGGCGATGCCGGTGGTCTTCTTGAACTTGTCCACGTCCTTGTCGTCAGGGGTGGCCGTAATCAGCAGGGTGAACTCCGGCTGCATCACCTCGGTATAGAAGCGGACGGCCTCAGTCGCGCCACTAAAGGTATGGTGCGCCTCATCGACCACCACGCCGATATGGAATCCCGCTTCACGCAGGCTGGGCACCAGGCTATCCAATGCCAGGGATAAGTCGCCATCGCGCCGCAGTCGGCGGGCCTTCTCGTTGTTGGCGGCCACCGCGGCCCAAGTCGAGACGAACACGTCGCCGCTCTTGGTGCCCATGGCCATCCGGTCGGATTGGATGTCCCGTACCCGGAGACCAGTAAACTGCTTCTTCAGCGCTATGCTGGCTTGGTCCACGAGACCGGCGAACGGGGTGAACCAGAACCACACCACTTTGGCCTCGCGGGTGAAGTCCTCAGCGATTAGGCCAGCCATCAGGGTTTTGCCGGAACCGGTAGGGGCCTGAATCAGGACGCAGCCATTGTAGGCGGCAGCCTGGCGCCGATTGACCTCATCCGGGGCCAGCTCAATTTGGTTCAGGGCATAGCGGAAGATGGAAAGCGCATTGTCCGTGGCTTCTTTCTGGTACTTGCATGGGGAGACTATCATCGAGAGCCTCCGAATCGTTTCACCATGAAGTCTGGAATTTTCTCGAAAGATACATTGCCGGCTTCGATGCGTTGGCGCAATTGAGCAGGCTGCCAGGAATAGACCGTCACGGTGCCACCTGCGTCGGCTTGAGCCACTACCATCTCCAGAGAGGCGGCATCGAGTTTCGGTACATAGACCAGACGGGCATCGGCATCACCAGATACCTGGATTGGGGCTGCGCTGTCATACGGAGCCATGGCGTCGCCATGGATGAGCTGAAGGGCCATCCATATCTGGTCGTGCTGGATGTCGTTGAAGACGCGCGCTGCCGGGATACGTTTGGTACGGAGGTAGGCGAAGGAACCGGGAAGCGGAGGGGTATCCTTGTAGCCGGCAATCACTCGCCTGACACGCTCCGCACAGACATCCCTGCAAAGATTTTTCTCAGGGTCATCAGGGGTTGCTTCGGTGTTGGACACCATAATGAATCGGCGCTGTCCACCATCCGTTGCGTTTGCCGACAATACGGCATGCGCTGTCGTACCGCTGCCAGCGAAAAAATCCAGCACCAGGTCATTGCCGGAAGTGGCCTGCGAGACCAGACCGGTGATGAGTGAGAGCGGCTTCGGGTAACTGAAGCGTTTGTCATCAAAAATTTCGCTAAGAATCTTCGCCCCTTCCTGATTAGTCCCCGA
Source organism: Pseudomonadota bacterium (assembly GCA_029782295.1). Lineage (GTDB taxonomy): Bacteria > Pseudomonadota > Gammaproteobacteria > Burkholderiales > Methylophilaceae > CAIJXJ01. The sequence continues at coordinate 248,084 of JAKOVB010000089.1, read as the reverse complement.
TACGATGGCATTGGACGAAGTGTCTTTGGCCTCGAATTTTGGGGTAATCCAGCTACTCAAGGGTTGCTCCTGATTTCTCAGGTCGGCCTTGTAGCGCTTGAACGCCGGGCGTCCAAATCCGACTGGTCGGCCTACCCAGAACTCCAAGTCGGGAAGACCCCTGCGAAGCGTTGGGGTCTTTCCTGTTTTGGGGACGTCACCTCGGTCAATGGCGGCAAGAAGTTCATCCATCGAATGCCAAGTCTCGATGCGTTGGTCCTTGGGAAACAGGATTTGTCCTGTTTCGATGAACTCTTCCATCGGCTTCGCTTGAACGCGCGCGCCTGGCTTTAGGCGAGCCTTAGTGGCGTAGACCCATACTCGATCTGGATTTGGCGGGTAGACAATACCAGTTAAGGGATCAATCAATGGATAATATAAATTCGGCCGCTCTTTGTATGAATAACCGAGAGTGAGATTGTCAGGTCGCCATTCGCCGCGAGGGTCGTTGTCCGGGTTTGAGTACATTTCATAGGTTTTCGCACTACCCGAAAAGCTAAATCCCTGATAGCCGTAGACCAGAACATGTTCATGATCACCACTTAAAAAACAGGCATGGTCTGCATTTGAGCCTTGGCGGGTTCGCCAGACGAAAGAACCAAGCTGCATACCTGGCATTACCGCCTCTAGCAACATGTCGAGCTTGGAGCGGTTGTCGTCATTAATAGAGACCAGCAAAACGCCATTCTCGGACAGTAGCTCCTTTGCAAGGACTAGCCTTCTGTGCATGAACTCAAGCCACTTCGAGTGTTTGTAGACATCGTCCCTGTCCACGAAGCGGTCGTTGTAGATGAAGTCCTTATTGCCAGTATTGTAGGGAGGGTCAATGTATATGCACTTCACCTTACCCGCATGTGTCATCCGGAGATATCGCAGGGCGTCAAAGTTGTCGCCCTCGATGATGAGGTTTTGGTGAGGGGCTTCACCAACGGAAAATGCGGTGTCTTGTTCCAGAACCACAAAGTCATCGTTCAGAGTTCGATCATGCTCGATTTCGTCACGCTCCCAAACAAGGCCGAATCGAGGTTTTCGGTCTCTTTCCCGGAGCAGTCGGATCAGCTCTTCACGGCTATATTCTTCGTATTTGTCAGCCATATAGGCAGAGTGGGCTCTTTAATATATAAATTTTTCCTATTATTCCATAAAGAGTGCTCGTTTATGGCTTGCTTACCATATTTAGAATTAGCACTGGCTCAGGCTGCCAGGGCGATTGGGTGAGACGCGGGTATTTGGTTTAGCTGTATATTCCCTTTGCCTGAACACTGCGGGCACTTGTGATCGATTTGAAGGTCCAGGTTATGAAGCAAATACTGCGTATAACAGACTCTGCATTTCACCAACTTTATCTCTTTGAGATCGTGTTCCTGAATGACTACCCAGGCATGATCGATTGATAGTTGGGCTTTTGCCTCTAACTCCTGATACGCCCGGATGAAGGCGGCAATGTGTCCATCACCGTTTTCCAGATGACCTTGGTATCTAATAAGAAATTGCGTGCAAACTAGGTTCTGCCTCCTGGACTTGAAAATCCAATCCGCTGTGACATGTAGCGACCCTTTCGGAACAACACCATGCACCTCCCGGAAAATTTGGATGGCTTTTGCACGATGAATCCCCGTCAAGGCTGAAATCACTGGCGGGCGGGCCCCGAGTTCGGCCAGTTGCAGCGAATCGGTCAGCTGCCGAATCTCATCCAATATTTTCATTGAGGTTCTCCTTTGGCCAAGAAGTGGGTCAATCTAACCATTGCCAGGGTATCAAGCTGGCAATAACAACTCAGGGCATTTCGTAATGTTTCGCGTCGATCCGCCGGCGTCTGTTGATCAATAGCTTCAGCAAATGCATGCTGTGCTTGGGTCCCGTCTTGAACATCATCGAGATCTGCATAACAGAGATCCGGAGCGATCGTGGGTAGTACAGCCTTGATTGACCATGATCCTTTCATAGCTGGGTGGTAATAGAACTCCTTTGTAATAGGCAGGAGATCAACGACTCTTTCCAGCAGGCTCAGTAAAGGTATCGACAAATCAGGAAACATGGCAGCCAACTCTTTGATCCTGGTTTTCTCGAAGGCCTGGTTGTAAACGAGAATTGGGCCGTCGCTCCCCAAAGTCAGGAGAAGACTTTCAGCGAAACCTCGCATTGGGGCATCCCCAGTCACATCAAGAAATTCACGATGTTCAAGCTGATCAGGTCCTTTCTCGATGTGACAGGACCATTGAAAGGGCAGTTGTTGATATGGACGAGTCCCAGTCCAGATGGGAATTGCAAACTGAATAGTCTCGAAATCTAAGTAATACCGAGGGTATTGCAACTGTCTAATGGCTTCGCCGGCAGCTGGATCCAGTTCGGCGACACCGCTTGCTGTTACTCGTCTGATACGCTCCAACACTTCGTGCTGGAGTATCCCGGCCGGAACCTCACGGAGATCTACATAGCCTTCCGTCTTCAGCTTGTCGGCTGCATTTTTCCCGGCAGTGTTCGGCAGCAAGTGGACTGGGAATTCAGGCTGGCCAGTCGAACAAAATTCTTTGAATGGGCACTCAAAAGGTGTGTCGCAGTGTCGACCAATATCGATTGCCGGGATTCCAGATTGGAGGATATGGTGGCAATCCTCGATCCACATCGGGACTTGCTCAACTAATTCCCGAATTACATCTTGTACATCTACTTCCTTTAACAGACCTGCAAAGCATCCGTCAGCTTCGAGTTGAAACTCTTTATCGACGTGCATTATCGACACACCACTCAGCTTGACGCCTGCGTTTTGCATGACCCAAGCTTGAATTGCAGCGTCCTGGAGATGGTGTTCTTTCACCTCAGTAGATGATTTTACTTCGATCATTCGATACCCATTACCTGCCGGGACCAGAATGTCACTTTGCACAAGTAAGCCTTGATGACCAACAGTGGCTTCAAAGAGTGGATTATCGGCATTTTCAAGCATCGCCAACTTAGTGTGAATGGATGCTCTACCCAGGTCGTTATTTTCGCAGGGGATCATGAGCCCATTCGGAAACTTGGATCTGGCAAGTGCGCCGATACGCATGCCCATCTCTATTCGTTGCTGTTGGCCAGAAGAAGTCTGTGCTTGTTCTGAGTGATTTATTCCTAGAAATAGCCTTTTAGGGCATTGCAAGAAATCTAGAATCCTTGATTTGGATAACAGCACGCTCATGAAGATTGCCCAGGTTTTGTTAAGTTAGATTCATACTGCCATACAAAAATGTTGATTCAAGTAGAGATATTTAGTCCACCAAAATTATTGAACCGATCGATCGAAGAGCCGCGACTCAAACACGCTCAATTTTGATTATTCGCCCAAAAAACCGGTTTTGCGAATGCTTTATCGGGGGATACAATCGCCCAAGTCATATCCACTTAGGCGACAAACGATGGATGCACAGACAGGCATTGAACCCCCGAAGGATGCGTTTGCAGAATGGTTTGCTGATCGGCCGAAATGGATGCAGACTGCGGCCGCCAGACTAGCAACGACACGACAGATACCTTCCGCCGAAGAAATTCGCGGGTTGGCCGACCTGTGCGTGGCAGAAGCCAACGGTGCTCCCGCTACATTCGAAATAATGCCTCAGGGGATATTTGGAGCAGTTGCTGGCACTGAGGCTTTCAAGCTTTGCAAAATTGACAAGGTGATTGGTGTTAATGCCATCCGAGATAACGCTTATCTCGATTTCGGAACTGCCGACTTATCCGTTGTTTTTGGAATGAATGGGTCTGGTAAGTCCGGATACGCTAGGCTTCTTAAGCACGCCTGCGGCGCCCGCCACAAAGAGGACCTACTTCCCAACGTTTTCAACGCGGCCAAGCCTGGAGCATCTTGTGAGGTAACGGTCGTTACCGGCGCTGACTCGAAGACCTTTCAGTGGAATGCCGAGCCGGACGGCCTCCGTCCCCTTAGGGCGATCCACATTTTCGACACAGTGGCAGCCGAATCCTATGTAGATTCGAAGAATGTGGCTTCATATGAACCGAGAAAGATGCGTTTCCTGTCGTCGCTTATCCTTGTTTGCGACGCGGTAGCCGGCGAGCTTGCCACCCGCAAGTCGGCTCTACCTAAGACCTTCCCAGTCGTGCCGTTGGAGCATTCACTGACCGTTGCAGCCAGTTTCGTTTCCCAAATCCGTGATACGACCACGGCTGATGAGATTGATGCTGCATGTGCTTGGTCTGTAGAGAGTCTGGAGGAGCGTCAGGACATCGAGAAGTCTCTGAAGCAGCACGACGTAGCAGCTCGGGTCAAACAACTCGGTCTCGACAAACGGACTCTCGCACTCTTTGTTGAATCGTACGATGCCCTCAAGTTCGCGACCTCGGATGAGGAATTTCAGAAGCTGCTCAAGTCCAAGCAGGACGCTATCTCCAAGCGGAAAGCGGCGACGGAAGACGCTGCCAAGGTATTTGCTGGTTCCGCGCTCGATGGTATCGGTAGCGAATCTTGGCGGCTCATGTGGGAACATGCTCGGGAGTATTCGGTAACCACCGCATACCCTGAAAGGGATTTCCCGGCGACTGACGATGATGATCTCTGCGTTCTCTGCCACCAGCCACTTGACGCGGCAGCGAAGGGGCGGCTCTCCCGATTTGAAGAGTACGTCAAAGGCGGATTAGAGGCTGCTGCGACTAAGGCCGAGAAAGACTACTCAGATGCGGTCGCAGCTCTCCCTTCTCTACCTGTTCGGGAGAAGTGGAAACTGGAAATCGATTTCTTAAAAGTTGATCCTGCTGTAGGTGAAGCTTTGTTCGACTCCATCGCAGCAAGATTGGCAGCAATTCCAAAAGTCGAAACCAGGGAAGCCCTTCCTAAAGTCGACTGGACAGTTGTCGATGCCGCAATACTCGTTGCCTCCAACGCACATGCCAAAGAAGAAATTGCTCTTGAAGAACTCGGCAAAGACGGAAAGAAGGCCGAACTTGAAAAGAGGCTCAAGGAGCTCAAGGCCAGAGAGTGGCTTTCGCAGCAGAAGGAGGCCGTAATAGCGGAAGTCGACCGTTTCGCGGCTATCAAGCGTTTGGACAAGGCCGAGGCACTGACGAAAACGAACGCGTTGACAACCAAGAAAAATGAGCTGGCAAAAGACGAGCTTGAGGCTGGATACCGGGATCGATTCATCACCGAACTTCGAGCACTTGGTGGAATGCGCTTGAAGGTCGAACCCGTCGCCGTTCCGGAGGGTAAAGGGAAAATCAGTTTCAAACTCGAGATCAAGGACGCGGTACTCAAGGCTTCCACTGGCTCGGTATTGAGCGAGGGGGAAAGCCGCATCGTTGCTCTTGCCGCCTTTCTCGCGGACATCACTGGATCCGGACAGCCGACCCCATTTGTTTTCGATGACCCAGTTTCCTCTCTCGACCAAGAGTTTGAAGAAAGGGTGGTAGAGCGACTCGTGGAACTGGCAAATACTCGCCAAGTAGTGGTATTCACCCACAGACTTTCCCTACTGGCACTGGTAGAGGACGCGATTGAAGCTCGCAAGCGCGTCGAGGCGATTGTGCCTGCGCTATCTGTCATCACGCTCCGGCGTATTGGCGATTCGACTGGCCGTGTGGACGAACTGGACGTCAGGCATAAGAAACCGAAGTCCGGCTTCACGGCGATCCGTGACCACAAGCTTCCGAAAATTCGTGCATATGAGAAGGACGGAAATGCCGCTGAATATGATGCCGAATTGAAAACCGCATGCGGGGATTTCCGCATCCTTACCGAGCGTTCAATCGAAAAGGTAATTCTGAACGGGCTCATGGAGCGGTTTCGCCGATCGATACAGACGAAGCAGTTGAAATCGCTTACAAAGATCAACGCCGCCGACTGCGCCTTGGTCGACTCGATGATGACCAAGTATTCGAAGTTCGAGCATTCCCAGCCTGACGAGCTTGCTGGCATGCTTCCCACTCCTGACGAACTCGCTGCCGACTTAGATACAGTAATCGCCTGGATCGACGAATTCGAGAAACGCGCCGCTTAAGTAGACGGTCCGCCACGACATTTCATGTCGTATGATTACGTAATGTCTGCTGACGCCATCATCTATTGCCTCGAACGGGTCTCTGACTATCGCGACTTTGAGCGATTCTGTTCTGCCTTTTTGGCGAATGCGGGTTACCCCAACATCGACCCATTGGGTGGAACTGGCGACGAGGGCCGTGACGCTATTGTTCGAAGCGACGAGACGGGACGAAAGATTGGTTTTGCATATACGGTTCGATCTGATTGGCGCGTGAAGCTCGCAAGCGACTGTAAGCGAGTTCACGATAAGGGGCATGGCCCTCATATCTTTGTGTTCGTTTGCACAGAAGCCCTGTCAGCATCAGAGAAAGACTTCGCGCACAAGTTCGTTTCCGAGAAGTACGGTTGGACGCTCGACTTGTTTGATATCGAGAGATTGAGGGTGCAACTGGTTGGACCGCAGCGTCATCTAATTGCGCAGCACCCGAGCATCTTCACGCCCCCGTTCTTCCCACAACGCGGTGGCCAGTCAATCGCCGAGAGCCGAGACACTATTCTCATTGATCATGTTCATTCTGACACTGCATTAGCCACGTGGCTTGCACGCCGCCTGTCGCTTACAGGATTTCGAACCTGGTGTCATGGAACCGCGCCGCTTGCCGGAGAGAACGTTGATGAAACCGTGCGAAAGCTGCTTGAGTTTCGGGCGAGCCACTACTTGCCAGTGATCTCGACTGCCAGTTTGTCGGATAGTGTGTTCCTCGAGCGCTGTATCATCGCCGCGACCAAAGAAAACTTCGTGCTCCCTTGTTGCTCGGTTGTTGCGCCAGATATAAGTCTGCCGTCAAGGCTTGCCAAGCTAGAGCCAGCGGACTTCAGAGGCTCGTGGAACGTAGGTTTAGACCACGTGCTAGGACGATTCGGCACATTGGGTATCAAACCTTCACTTGACCCTCAACGAGGGCGTCAGATTGCGCTTAGGGACTACCTGCCGACGCAAGTCACAGTTGCGAAACCCGAGCCAGTCTTTGCGAATGTGTTCCCAATTCGATTGCCGAAGACGATGCTCGTCTTTGACCTCCGACAATCGCTGACAGATATAGAAATGCCCGCGCTTCGGAAGCTATGGGCGTTTGTCGAGTTGAGCGCGTATCGCCTCGTTGCATTCACACCTCCACCGCTACATCATGCAATTCCTTTGGTGAAAGTTGATCGCATCCCTGAGTTCCTTTGGGAAGATATTCCGCAGAAGGATGGCAAGAAGACATTCGATCTCGCCAAAGAACTTGGCCGACGCAGCCTTGAGGTCGCGTGCATTCAGAAGGGGCTGAATTTCTGCAACGACAGGAAAGTCTTTTACTTTCCCAAGCGCAACTCAGGAGAATGGAATCAAACTATTCAGCATGTTGATGGACGTTCGACGACAGTGCAGCTTACTGGCGAGCGCACGAAAGGATGGGGCGACCGTGCCTCTCCGTTCCTGTACCAACTATCACCTCGGTTCAGTCTTCACCGTGACGCTGATAGAACTTGGAATGTTGTCGTCAACGTCTACATCCGAGTCACCACTCCAGAAGGGACAGTTTTCGAAGGCAAAGAGATTGGTCGTCGTCGGAAAATTGTCAGCAAGAGTTGGTGGAATAAGGAATGGCTGGCGCGCCTTCTTGGCGTCGTTCAAGCCCTTCAAACCTCTAAAGGTTACATAGAAATCGGTGAAGGAGCCAGAGCGGTAGTGATGCAGACCAGTCCATTAAGCTGGGAGTGTCCGGTTGGGCTAGATGTATTGGCGCTTTCCGGCATGTCCGACATCGGCCAAGAGATTGCGCAATACCGGGCTCGTGATGAAGATGAAGATGGGGACGATGAAACTTCCCCTGCCATTGAGAGGGCATCAGGTTCATGACCGACACCTTTCACTTCCTCGGCGAACCTTTGCTTCAGTTTGGTCACGGTCAAACGGCTGAAGATCCACATGATGGTTTGGCGCTCTTTGGTCCTGCTGAACCACGATCGCAACTACCGGACAACATCGTTATCGGAACGGCTCAAGGTGTTGAGCTTTGGAAAGAATGGTGCGCAGCACTAAACGCGCCGTCGGCCTGCATAGATGCAGGGCGTCACCGTGCTTGGCCTCCATTTCCGGGCTTCGATGTTGCTTTTGGAGCCAAGTGGCCTAGCCCGATTCGTAGCTACGCAGTGGACGCTGGCATGCTTTCAGATGCATCGAGGAAGGCTGATAAATTTGACCGGGCGTTTGCGGTTGCAAATCTCTATATGGAGCCACTGGATCGTCTGTCCAAGTTGGATGCTCGGCCAGCGCTGGCTATATGTGTCGTCCCCGATGAAGTCTACGAAAATTGTCGCCCCAATTCATCGGTGTCTCTTATCAAGCGAAGTGACGCTGCCCGGACCAAGGTTGAGGTTAAGTTTCTCAATCAGGCCATTGAGGATCGCAACAAAGGGCAATTGAGAATGTTCGATGACGAAGACCCGTTCGTCACCACCGCGCTTGAGGAGTTGAACGAGTTCGAGGAGGCGCGCGGCTTGTCACCGGACTTTCGTCGTCAATTGAAGGCCCGGATGATGGCCCACGAACTACCTGTTCAAATCGTTAAGGAATCCACGCTGCGTATCACGCCGCAGGTACGTAACGGTGAACCCGGTACCAATCCGCTTTCCGACCGTTTGTGGAACTTTGGCACAGCTGTGTTCTATAAGTGCGGTGCCAAGCCATGGAAGACGCCCTGGGCTCGGGAGGGTGTCTGTTACGTCGGGCTCGCCTACAAGCTTACCGAGGATGGTCGTAATGCATGCTGCGCTGCACAGATGTTCCTCGATAGCGGTGACGGTGTCGTCTTCGTCGGTGAGTTCGGCCCGTGGTACTCGAGAGAGCGTGGCGAGTTCCACCTGCCACCCGAAAAGGCTGAGGCGTTGCTTCGTGGAACCATCGAGACCTACAAGCAAGAAGACGGGCGCCCCCTGAAGGAAATTTTCCTGCACGCGCGCTCCGGTATCGATCCGGAGGAGTACAAGGGGTTCCTGAGGGCATGCCCACCAGGTGTCAATTTGGTCGCCATCCGTGTTCGCCAAGATCGGAGTGGCTTGCGCCTCTATAGATACGACGAACATCCCAATGCTGCTAAGCGCGGCCAGCATCCGGTTCAGCGTGGAGTCTTCTGGCAACGCTCCGAACGTCACGGGCTGTTGTTCACGAACGGCTTTAAGCCCAGGATTGGGACATACGACGGTTTCGAGATTCCCGTTCCGCTGGCAATAACGATTCAGCATGGTGACGGCGATGTGGTTCAGATCGCCATGGACATTCTTGGGCTCACCAAACTAAATTACAATTCATGCCAGCTAGGCGAAGGGCAGCCTATTACAGTCAAATATTCTGATCGAGTGGGCGAAATTCTGCTTGCCAATCCAGGTCTTCCATCAGACAAGTGGAAGCACAACTTCAAGTACTACGCTTGAAGGCGAGTGCCTTAATCATCATGTGCGCAGAAAAACCTGCTAGCAGGCTTGTTGAAAAGTAATGCCTATTTCCAAAGACCTTCAAATCGAACACCAGCTGTTCGAGTATAGTGTGCAGTGTGTCTTGGATCGCGGTGTCCTAGATAATCTTGTATTAAACGTTGGTCATATCCTTGGTTTGCCAAGTAGTACCCACATGAATGTCTCAATATGTGTGGATGAACCTGTAGGCACGCCCTCTGACCAGCTTGGGAAATAATATAGTTGATCGCCTGTCTTGTTAATGGTGATCCTCTTTCAGATGTAAATAGCCATGGCAAGTTTAGATCGCGGGTAGCCAGATAACGCTTAATTGCCCTCATCTCATCACCACTCACAGGATGTTCGGTACTCAAGCCACCTTTTAATCTTCTTACCCAGAGGCGAGCTGTTTGAAGTGAGAGATCAGACAAGCGAGTCTCGCACAGCTCAGAAACCCGGTACCCATGCCGGTACATTACTAGCAGTATTGCGTAATCTCGAATTCCATGACGACCACGCTTTGCTGCATCTAGGAGCTGGTCAACCTCGGCCGGCGTTAAAAAATCTTTGGCTGGTCGCTCGTGGGAATCGACGACAAGAGGCAACTGCATCCCACTTTTTACATTACGCCGCTCGGCCGACATCAGGACTCTCGCTTGAAAGGGGCATAGTTTCGTACAAAAAAATCACCACTTTTTACACTTCGCGCATTTTGTAAAAAGTCATAATCGACATTGTTGGCTATCACGTTAATTAGGGGATTCAAGTGGGGGTATGAAAAAATAGTCAGGTCGGGATGCAGACCACGCCGTCTCAATAATGAGGTGGCCTCGGCGCTTCTGGCGGTACCGCTGCATGCTTGAGAACAACCCTCTGTTGAGAGTGCCCCGCGGGAACAAGGCATTACCTTCTGCATCCCGGCCTGACTATTCTTGGCAGAGATTGGATTGCATAGTAGAGGAAAATGACGTGGCTCGTATTGAGACAAAACACGCCAATTCGACAGGTTTTCGCCAATACTAGTCCCAAGCGATGTCGCTGATTACCCGCAAGTAACCGCGCAGTTCCATTCCGGTCATACCCGAGAATTCTGGCTTAAGCCGTATGTTGGCCCGCAGCTTCTCTTGTAATACCGCCTCTGCATTGTCGTGATCACCTATTACCTGTAGGGCATCAAAGAGATCGTCTGGGCCGCATTCCGCAGTATCGTTGAAGCACAACACCAGGGTGGCCTTGTATCCGGAAAACAAATCGGTGGACCGGTGCGTTATACCCTCCCCGGAATGTACTTCGCCGGCCAGGCTTTTGAGCTTGGCGCTTTCCTCGTTCCTGGATGCCGGAGATCCGTGGAAGGATAGTTCCCACAGTACGCCGTGGATCACCTGCCCCAATGTGACGCTGGGATTCAGCATGCGGCCGATTTCCTTGCCGTGATTGACGGAGTCCGCGTTGTCCTCGCAGAGAATGACTTCCGGATTGAGGCGAACGGGAAGGTGCAACATTTCCAGCGGGGATGTAAAAGACACGCCCCATTTGATCCGATCGCCAGCCCGGTAGTCGACGCGACCGTCGCGCACTACATCCTCCCGAAGCACGAATCCGACACCGTGGAAGTCGAGGCGGTGGATGGGTTGCAGTTCCCTGCTGAAGGAGTCCTGGCCCCAAATTTGGTATAGCTCCAGATATTCGATGTCCTTCGGGTCGTACTCGATGGTAGGCGCTGCTGCAGCGTTACCGCTCATCATCTCGGCCAGGAAGTCCTTGGCCCAGTCGCGTGCAAAGACTTCCTGCAACAGCGGATCGATATCCAGCAGCAGGAAAATATCGCGCAGGGTAACTCCTGGATCGAGCGCAACGGTATCGAACAGGTAGCGGGATGCATCCTCTGTAACGTCATGGTCAACGTAGGCACCTTCATCGCGCGATTCGTCATACTCCCAGTCGCGCTGGGTCAGTCTGGGTCCGGGGGAAAGTTTCAGCTTCATAGATTTATCATTCGTCGACATCGTTGCGGTTGGCGTCTAGTAAGGATTTCTCTTTTACCACCTTGCCTTTGGGCAGCATCTGGCGAGCATCTTCACGAAGGCGGGCGATATCTTCTGTTTTAAGTGGACCTTCATCGGCCTCGTAGTCCCGAGTCGCCGCGGCACCTTCAGGCAAATGCGTAGTTTTCCCGAATTTTTCGGCTATTTCTCTGATTGTTGCCCAGTTAATACCTACAACAAACAAACTCAATTCCGATACGAATGCATCCCAATTCCACGACGATTTTTCACCGTTTACCCATTCTGGTATCCAATACGAATCCCAAGCAAATAGGCAAATGTAGGCTATCAACCCGATCTGAAATATTTGGTTCCGGCCATTCATAAGGGCGATGATGGATAGCACCGAAATAACCAGAAAGTACCACCATCCACTTTGTCTCAGATATTTGCGATGTGCTCCCGGAAGGATCAGAAATAGTGCGAACGCAGTAGCTAGTTTTTTGTTCAACTTTGTATCCTTTCAAATCAATCCGGTTATTGAGGATGAGTGACTTATGACCGAATGCAGCTCAGTCGCGCTTTACGTAGCTTCCATGCACTCCAACACAAGATGATGGCCCCCAGAATCATGAATGCCAGCAATACATACGCTAGCAAAACCTTCCCATCCGGATTCACACCACTACTCGCAAGGCCTAGATTTAGGCCAAGAAGAAAACTCGGGATTGCGACAGATGGAATAAGAACTAAAACAAATGCCACTGACAGTCTTGTTGTGATCATTATTTATCCTTTCAAATCAGACCGACTCGACGAACGAAGCAAAGAAATAGCCCATCGATTGTCCACGGTCACTTTTATCCAGCATCTTTTCCATCGCCTCCCGAGCTGCCGCCTCAGTCGGGAATCTCATGGCCTTCGACTTGTCCCTTGACATTGAGGTGTCGTAACGACGCCCCCTGGGATTCATCAGGTAATGCCGTTCATGGTGAGAGATATCGAATGTGTAGCCAGCAACAAAAGGTTGCATGATCTTCCTTTCCGAAAAGGCGGGGCTTGCGCCCCGCGCTACTTATCTGGAACTCCGCTCTTTTTCCTCCCACTCCCTAAGCTCTCGCCGTAACGCAGAAACTCCTTCATCCGTATTGAGGATACTTTCCACCTCATGGCAGAACTCTTCCTCCCAGTACTGTCGATCTTCCTGATCGGTGATTACGTTCGGGATCAGATAGCTGAAATTGGCTCTCTCAATTCCACCATTCCTGTCTCTCAGCCAGGCTAAAGTCCTCGGGCTTTTCGTGATCTGCCCGCCCATGAATTCATCTTCTGCACAGACAGCGAACTCAACTTCAATCTGCTGACCATCAACATCAACAAGGACACTGCCCTGGGCGTCAGCCGGATCAAAGGGTGTCGCCGGATCCCAGTCCATTTTGATTTTGATTAGACGTACTTCCATTTCCTTCTCCTTTACGTGGTTGAAAATTTCAAGCTATCAAACAAAATTCCGAATTCAAGAGGGGCAACTCAACTTCTGACCGGTTTTTCGTGCACCTTCTGCAACAGTGCCAGCTTGTCGTGGTTGCGGCAGGTGGTAGTGATCGACTTCAGCTCGCGCAGGACCAGTATTCCGAGGGTGAGCGCGTAGCTGGCAGCAAAGTTGGAATCCTTGCCCGAGTCCAGGTGCTTGCGTTGCCGCTTTTTGAGGCTGTTGATGTATCTCTCGATGAGCAAATACAATGGGCTGCTGTAGATTGAGGCCTCGAACTTCGAATGTTCGCTTTCTGAGATTTCCCGGAATGCGTCATTTGCCTGATCTCGATACTCTGATTCCTCGATGTATCTACAATCCCTTTCCCAATTGGAGATGATTTCCAGCCGGGTTTCCGATAAACATCCGAGGAGATCGATCAGTGTGCGCTCGATCTTCACCAGGTTTCCTGGGGTATGCCTGAGCTGGAGGATTTGAGGGTCAAATTCCCTCACCCAGAGAGCCCTCAGTGCTTTTCTCAGTTTTTCATCGTTAACGCCGTTGTTAGGCGCGCGCGAGGCAGAATTGTCAAAAGTGTTCATCTGCAACATTGGTCCTTATCAGTACTGGATGAGTCTCGGTTTGTCGTTGTACTCACGTACGTAAAATGGGATCAGCAGCGCATCACCAATCCACATAATCGCCGCGATCAGAATTCCCAGCTTTACACTCCAAATTACGCCTACGGTATTGGCCCAACCGACGATAAGTGCCAGAACAAGCCAAATCAGCTCACCTGGTTTTTCGAGATATAAACGATGCGAACCTGGGGCAAATAGCCAAAGTGCATACGCATTCTTGACCTTTTTCATTTGGAATCCTCAATGATGGTCGTTGCCACAACTTCGTCGTCAGGGTTGCTCAACTGGACGGTCTTTGAGCCATCAAGCGACATGTAACCCCACTGGCACCCTGTCGCCGGCGTGCATATGGCTTGTACGTGAGCCTGACAAAGATTGGGAGTTATCCATCTGATTGGAATGTCAGCAGACATGAAGACAGCGCATGCGCTAGGCTTCAGTGACACGACAGCTGGCTTGTTCCACTTGATATTCAGCAGGAACGGCAATGAGACGATCGATACAATCCCAACCAAGATGGCAACGGATGCCCGAACATTAAATTTTGACTGGGGGGTTAACATCACAGACCCTCCAGTTCGCGCAGGTAGTCACGAGCGAGGCCTGTAACTTCTTCAGCCATCTCTTTTGCGTACTCGAACTCTTCCACGATCTCATTCGCCGAGTTGAAGTCCAGATCGATTGGGATCTCGCCATACGAGAAATCACGAAGGACGGCTCCATTCTCGTCGACCCATTTGAAGTACGAGGGACCATGGGCCAAAATTGACCTGGCTTGCTCAGCAACAGGATCATCTTCCAGTAATCCCGGGCAGGATTGGCGGGTGCCACCTAGCTCCTGGTACAGATCATCAAAATTCACACGCAATTCCATAATTTATCCTTTCGAAACAAGTGTTAATTGATACTCTTGAATCAATGAAAGCATGGAAAAGTCCGAAGTCAAGAGCCGGTTTTGAAAATATTTTTGTGCTATCTGCCGAGGTAAATTGCAGTGATTTGCTCACGTTCGTGTCCAAGTTCACTGGATATAGTCAGCCTGGCATCTCTGTCCTGCGCTTTCTCTGCAGGGGATAGTTCTCTGGATGTTTTGCCACCGGCCGCCGGTGCTGGTCTGCCTGTGAGTTCCAGGTAGCGCTGTTGGGCATACGCATGGCGCATCCCATGTACGTGGTGAATTCCTGCCTTGCTGGTATGGTCCTCAAACCGCTTCAGCTGCTGGATGTATTTGAGATCGTGTGGGATCAGGCTGCCTTTGCCAGCGAACTCGCGAACCTCATTGAGCAGCCGGCGCTGCTCGTCATTTCGGATAGGAACTTCGCGCTCACGCCCTCCCTTTGTCCAGGATGCCTTTAGCAGAATCCTGTCCCCGCGGTCGGCATAGCTGGCAATAAACTTGATCGATTCTTCACGCCGAAGCCCGAATTGCTCCTGCAGGCGTAGGGAGAGCTTGGTGTAGGGGTCTTTGATCGACTGTAGCTTTTCATTGTCTAGCTCTATTGATTTCGAGTTATTGGTGACAAATACACGCTTCTCGATTCCGTAGTGGTCATTGGATTTGGCAACCAAAGTATCCTTACCAATTTTTTCGGCCCACCAACGCAGATGAGACATGCGATTTTTTATGGTGCCGGCGCCAAGTTGTTCCTCTTTCCAACGATTCACCAAGGCCTCGATGTGCTTAGTCTTGAGGCCTGCAGCTGAGAGGTTTCGGTAGCCCATCTCATTTAGCTGGTTACCAACTAGTGTGAGGATCCGTTCGCGATTCGACCTGGTAGCAAAGCTTCCATCGGAATTACGTTTGCACAGCTGCTTCAGTTCAAAATTCAAATTTCTCATTTCATGTCCCGCAGGTGTTAGCACTGGTTAGTGTTTCTGACCGATCGCATGTTGCGCATGCGAACCCGAACAAGTCGGCATGGATCTACGGGCACCACCCCGTTTGCCTGGAAAAACAATTTGTACTTCTTGCCTATCCCCAGGTGGATACTTGGCGTCGGACAACATCCCTGCAGGGAGCTTGTCAGACCGCGAGTTTTCCCAGTCGCGTAGGGACGCCGTTAAGGCGTGTGTGAAGGCCGTTTACGTCGGCAATTCGTGATCAGCTTTGCGCTGATTCAGTTTCGGGAGTGTCCTGTTTGGACATGTTTTCTGAGGCTGCGAGAGCATTGGCTTTGTATTCATTCACCATCTGCCTTGACTGGGCCACAAGGGACTTACCATCAGCCTTTGCTGCAGCTGATCGCAGTTCTTGCAACCTGGCCTCTGTAGCCTGGATTTCCAATTGAAGTATTGCTCTCTGGATTTCCTCATCGGAGGTCGGAAGATTTCGTAGGCCAAGGTTCACGATGTAGCTACACCACATCTTGAAATCAGCCTTGACTGTCGGACGCTTCTTCTTTTCCTCTTTGAGTTCACCCAGGAGGGTTTCAAGGATCAGAACTGCCCGGAAGATTGGGTCATGTTCTGGTTGTTTGGGTTTTACTTTTTCATCACCGTCGAGATGAGCAGCAAGCTCCGAATGCCATGCGGCACGGAACTCGAGGCGGTCAACTTCAGGTAGCTTTTCCAAGAATTTTTCTATGTCTAGCACGTTCGATTTTCCTTTCAGTTTCAGTTGGTTCAGGTTTTAGATCAGGTTTAGTGGTTACAGCCGTACGTAGGCTTATTCGCCTCCCTTGGGAATCCGGACACCCTGGGAGGGAGGTGTCCTGTGTGACGTGCACTTCGTCTTGGCAAGACGGTTGCCATTGTTGCCTGCACCGTTTGCCCATCGCATCGCTTTGGCAGTGCTGCAGATAGCTTCCATCGGCCGCCTGGTACGAGACCATTGTGGCTTTGGCTGCATCCGCGGCTTGGCGCGCGTCCTGCTGCGACTTAGTGTTTGTCTGATTGATGTATGTCCCCAGTCCGTACAAGACGGCATGGGTTGGCATGAAGCCATTGCATGTTGCGATCGGCATTAATGCCGAGAGACGTCCGGTTTGACCTCGCTACGTCGCAAGGCTGGCCCGACTATTGAGATGCACTTTACGGCGTGCTGCCGGCGCGTTTCGTGCGCCAACGTTGCCCGAGGGCAAGAAGCCTGATTTCCGCCATCCACTCGAAAAGAGGATGGTGGAAATCAGCCAGCATCCGAAGACACTGGCTGAGCGAATAGACAAAGCCTATTCGTTGTTTTGCTCTGACTGACCAAAATTTGATTCCATCGCTTCAACCCACTCGGCAAAGGTTTCAAATTCAATCATATCTTTGTCGTTATCCATGTCATCCATTTCATGCCTCCATCAGTATGTGACCTGATCAAGCGCGAAGGCCTGAGCATCTTCCATGTTGGAGAATGCATCGAGGATAGTGCGACTTACCCAGGATCCAATCCGATGAATATGGATCACCAGGAAATACACACCGGATTTGACGACTTCTTCACAAACCTCTTCTGATGTGTCGTATGCCACTGTCGGAGTAACGAACAGCGCATCAGACGAAACATATGATGCGAGACTCGATTTGCTTGTTTCAACGTACATGGTGATCTCCTTCACTTAGAAAATTGAAGGGACTCCATGCCCTGCGGGGATGGGGTCCCCGCGGGATATTTCAAACAGTTTCTGCTTGCGGCTTGAGCAGCTTCAGATATGGCTTGCACCATATCACCACGAAGCTGATCAGATACACATACATCGAAAGCAGCATCGAGCTATCGGTAGCATGCATGATAGCGAGTCCACAGAGGACTGCACCATGCAATGCCAGCCATCTCAGCTTAGTAATCAGCAAAGCCGAACAGGCCACGATGAGATTCCATTCCAGATAACTGGCCATGAAAACTGTCTGGTCGATCAGCTTTATGATCATGAGGATGTACATCCCACCAAAGAGAAGTACGATCGCAAGCTTTGATGCCGTATTCGGCGTCAATACTCGTTTCAGTGCTCTACCTTCTCGTGAGCCGATAAAGCTTTCATACAGCTGCTCAGCATGATTACTAAGTAGAGCAAATGCCCGGCTCAAAAAGCTCAAGACATTTTTGAAGTGCGTTGCCGGCGGCGTGGAGCTGTTTCCTGCTGCACCTTGAGTACTGGATATACCGCTACCTACGCCTACAGGATGCGGCTGAACTTCGTGGTTCTTTTCTTGCATGACTCATTCCTTTCATTGCAGATTGCTATGAACGAGGCATGCCCCTACGGGGCAAGCCCCGCGGGGGAGTTGAAGTTTCGTTACGAAACTTGGCCCCTCTCGGAAGGGAGGGGTGTTGCGTCGGGATTGGGGATCAGCAAATCAGACAGTGCCGATTTCCTCTACGCAACCGAGAAACTTTGCAACGATCTTGCCGTTGCGCAGTTCCAGGGTTACTTCCGACCAATAGTCTTCGGATCCGTTGATGAGACGGGCAGCGCGCTTTTTCAGAGCTTCTGCCATTGCGCCCTTCAGGGAGTGAACGTTTTGTTCATAGGTAATCATGACTCTTCCTTTCAAAATGATATTGAGTTGGACGAGCCATGCCCCAGACGGGAATGGTCCCGTCATGGGTTAATAACGACGCCTAATTAGGCAATTTTGATATGCGCTTAACGACGCGCTGCCGATTGCCAGGGGCAATAACCTTTCCCCGTCCCGTTGGGACAAGGGTGAGAGGGGGATACCCCTCTCTTGCTGGGGAGTAATTTAGGTGACATTTTCCGCTCTGTCAATAGGGGCGATTTACCCCGTCACTCAGTCAAATAATTCGCGCAAGCTCCATACCCCTATACGGCTCAAACCGGCCATCGAGGCCGGTTTGAGCCGTTAAGCGGCGCCCCGAAAGGGGCACCGTCACTACCGGCTTTGCCGAGTAGTGACGGTGCCCGTGGGCAGCAGCCTTCGGCTGCGCATTGCCGCTCGCTGGCGGCAATGCATGCGCGTCGTCAGTCGCGGTGCGTACGCATTTCCTGTTCGGAAATGCTTCCGCAACGCTTGCTGGTACGCAACTACGCAGCCCGGGGGCTCCGCTTTCCCGGTCTGCTTGTGCCTCCGCGCTTGCAATTGTCGGAAACACGTCGAAATGACGTCGCAGATTGCTGCCAACACCGCGGGTAAGC
The DNA here is from genome assembly GCA_029782295.1 of Pseudomonadota bacterium. Classification (GTDB taxonomy): domain Bacteria; phylum Pseudomonadota; class Gammaproteobacteria; order Burkholderiales; family Methylophilaceae; genus CAIJXJ01. The sequence continues at coordinate 229,395 of JAKOVB010000089.1, read as the reverse complement.
ACGTTTGGTTGGCCGCCCGGCTAGAACAATGTCGATACCGACGTGTTTCCGACAATTTTGCTGTCCGCCAGTGGCGGTCAATTGATAGTTTTTTTGCCAAAGGCCTCTTGATTCCCGACTTTTGCGTGCTAGCGTGAATTTAGGTAGCAACTGAAAGGCGAAATTTTGGCAAAAAAACTGGCAATTATCTGTTTGAGGCTGGGCGTGCTGCGTTCAGCGGCAACCTGCAAAACGTTGAAACATGCATTCAGGCTTGGCGAAATGACCAAACCGATCCTGACCAAACCGGAAGTGAAACGGTTAATGAAAATGAAGGAGAAGCGGTATGAGTGAGTTAATCAAGAAAAACAGTCTATATCTGGCGAGCATGGCGATCGGGCTAGTCAGCTTGGCGGCAATGTATTGGAGTATCTACAAATGAATACTGAACAACAATCTGGTCCTGACCTCCTCGTCCGCCTAGTATTCCTACTCATGGGATTGGGGCTCTACGCGATGGTTGCGGTACGGGCTGCCTCAGATCCAAAAGCATTATTCTCTTTGCTGGCCATCAACTTTTTTGTTGTGGCTGTGGCATCCATTTTTCGTCGATGGCAGCTGGTTGCACTGCATGGGGTTGTGTTTGCAGGCTACATGGCCTATTCGGCCGGACACCATGTCTGGCAGCTGATCACCCTTGGCATTTCGTTTCTTGGTATTTGGGTGGCTCGATATCTCATCGGTGGAAATGCCGATAAAAGCAGATCTGCAGCAGGTCCTAGTCAAGGGTCAAATCTCCATCAGGCAATCGCAGCTCGTTATTCATTCCGGGATGTCGTCGGGATGGATGAGACCAAGGCCCAACTGTTGAAGGCTGGGCAGGATATCCGCAAGTCCAGCAAAGCCCGTAACGGGATTTTGCTTTTCGGGGAGCCTGGTAACGGCAAAACTTTTTTTGCCGAGGCTCTGGCCGGCGAACTGAAGCTGCCGTTTCTCTCGGTATCTTTCGGAGATATGGCAAGCATGTGGGTAGGCGAGACCACTCAGAATGCCATGAATATCTTCGACGAGGCGGAGCGTCAGGCACCTTGCGTGCTGTTCATCGATGAGATCGATTCGGTTTTTGTCGACCGGAGCAAGGTGATGCAGGCTGAGCATGAGGCGCCCAAGACGCTGAATGCGATTCTGAAGCGCCTGGTCGACATCCGTGGCAAAGGGGTTGTCGTGGTGGCTGCCACCAATTTCATCGAACGCTTGGACGTCGCCAGCATCCGGGAAGGTCGGTTCGACTTCAAGCTCGAAATTCCGGTGCCGGATTTTTCTGCACGAAAAGCTCTGATCGAGAAAGGCCTGTCGCAACTCGAGCACCCGCCGACCCTGGGCATGATCGCTAGGCTGCGTGGTGAAAAGCCAAAGGACCCGCTCACAGTGGATTGGGATGGTGTCAGCCGTGCGGCGCGTCGATGGGAAGGTTATTCCGTCGCCCGCATCAACGCCATCGTTCGGGAGGTGATTGATCAAGGCGAAGACGGCCTGATTGATCATGTCACTTTCGATACCCTAATCGCGGCGCTACGCAAAATACAGGCGGGCAAGGGAGATCGTCTCCCCGAAGATGCACTAACGCTTGATGGCTTGGTACTGGCTCCGGATATGAAAGCCAAGCTGGCAAATGTTGCATCGCGCATGACCAACATTGAAATGGTAGAACAGCTTGGTGGCAGCGTGCCGGCCGGCATGCTGTTTTATGGACCTCCTGGTACTGGCAAGACGATCGGGGTCATGGCGCTGGCCAAGACTACAGGGTGGTCCTTTATCCGAACTACCGGACACGACATGTTGGCAGATTCACAGGAGATTGATCGGGTGCTGAAGAAGGCTTCCGACATCCGCCCGTGTATTGTGTTTATCGACGAAGCGGATGATGTATTGGCTGATCGCCGGATGTCTGCGGGCTCGAAGGCTGTGACCAATAAGCTGATCGCAGCTATAGATGGAGCTGGGGGGCGTGCGCGAGACTTGGTGTTCGTTGCGGCAACCAATAACCCTGACCTGATTGATCAGGCAGCACTCCGAGGCGGGCGATTCACGGAGAAAATCGGGTTCGACTTGCCTGCAAATGCTGTATTGCTCGAGTTCGTGCAGAAGTGGATTGCCAATAGCAAAGCCCCATTGTCTAGCGAATTTACCGCTGAAGCGGTTGCGAATCGGCTGCAGGGACAGTCGCTGGCCAACGTCAAAGAAATACTGCTTTGCGCAGTGAATCAGATTTTCGACCGCCTGGGAAATGATCCAGATACAAAGGTTGGCCTAGAGGATCTGGAAGCTGCAATCCGGACAGTTAGTGAACAGGTATGAGCGCAAAGGCATCGATTTTTGCTGTTTTACTTCAATACAGTAATTCAGCAAAAGCTCTAGCCTATCAGTTCCTGCCGGCAGCAATGCTGCCGGTTTTAACTGATAGGAGAAACACCCATGAAGAAAAAGCTCATCGCTGTGGCTCTTGTTTGCAGCCTCACATCAGGGCAGGCCTCAGCAGCCGGAAAAATTGTTTTTGATCCGACAAATTTCGGTAAGAACCTCATCACCGCAGCCCAATCGGTCAAACAAACTGCCCAAATGGCTCTGCAGTATAAAACCATGGTCGACCAGTACATGACTATGCTCACTAATATCAAACAACTCTCAAAAGATGATGTTGCGATAGCCGTGGCACGAGGCGTGTTGCCGGCTGATGCCAATCAAGCAGTTGGTGGAGGAGGAATGCCATCCGCTGAAGCCATGGAGATGGCGAAAGGGGTATATGGAAATTACGACGACATCTATCAGACCATGAATGGGATGGGGAAGTCGTACGACGATCTTCAACAGTTATCTACTGACATGAGCCGTCAATCAGTGCAAACAGGAAAGGGATGGGAAGAACTACTCGCCCTTGAACTCAAGCGATCTCATGCAGGGCAAACCGTTGGCAAGACGCAGTATGACTCCCTACAGTCGACACTTTCCCAGCTCCGGAATTTTCAGACCCGTGCAGATCGCTTAGCAGGCACGATTCCAAAAAATGAGGGGGCATTGCAAATGCTTCAGACGATCTCCGCTCAGAATCATCTCTTCTCTGACCAGCTGTCGGGATTGTTGCAGGCAACTGTCATCCAGGCGCAGGTCAGTACCGAGCGTGCGCGATCTGATGCCTTGCAACAGGAAAGGCAAATCAAAAACCTTGAAGAAGACTATGCCCGTCGAGAAAAGGCGATGAACTTTCTCAGATCTCTGAAAGGCCAGGACGATGGGAGATAGCTATACACCAGTAGTTCAATCCCTGCTTGATGCCATCATGAATGGCATGCTGAAGGTTTCCGAAGGGCTTGTACCCCTCGGGACCAAGCTTTGGTTCTGGCTTTCAGTAATATCCATTTGTTGGTATGGAATCAAAGTCATACTGGAAAGTGGAGTGATCGTCGATGTCCTTGGTGAATTTATGAGGACATTTTTCATGGTGGCGATTGCTTGGGGCATGCTGCAGGATGGTTGGTACGTTCTGATACTCAAAGACTTCATCGGCGGGTTTGCAGATGAGGCAACAACGATAATTTCATCTCAGCTAGGGCTTGGAGGGAGCGTTGCAGAATCCTTGGTAAATGGAATGAGCAGGCTCATCGGGTTCGCTTCTGAGGCGGGTAATGGAATCTATGATCAAATCGGCCATCCAGATGGTGTTTGGGATTTTCTGCTGGCCTATTGGTCAAATAACATTACTTTGATGTTTCTAATAGCAGCGATGATTGTGATATTCCTGGCGGCCTGTGTTTACTTTGCCATTGGGATAGTCAGCATCATCTTGACCTCGTTAGCTCTCGGGTTGGCTCCGTTATTTATCCCGTTCCTAGTTTGGGATTACACCAGAAAATGGCTGGATGGGTTCATTACATTTGTCATATCTGCAAACCTCTACAAGGTCGTCGGCACACTGATGATTGGGGTCACAAGCATCATCCTAGACCACATGCTCTCGGTTATTAATACAACCGCGAGTAACGGAGAGTACGGGCCTCAGACATTAGCAGCCATTTTTACTGCGGGATTTTCCTCAGTAATTCTTTATCTGATGTGGCATGTACCTAGCATTGTCCATGGAATTATGAATGGAAATGCAAGCGTGCGTATGGGAATGCCGCGGCAGAGATCCAGTGGCAGTACATCTGCATCTCCCGCCAAGGGTGGTGGAGCCCCTGGTACTCCTAAGGGGGGCGGTGGTAAACCCGGTTCCCCTAAGGGAGGTGGCGGCAACCCTGGTTCCACTAATGGGGGTGGCGGCAACCCTGGAGCCCCCAAGAATGGCGGAGGAAACCCTGCTGCTCCAAAGAGCGGTGGTGCAAGTTGATTCTATTAGGAGAGACTACTCATGAATTTCATAACCAAAAATTTGCCGGAAGATTTGCGGCAAGCGTTAGCAATACGAGCATTGCACCCTGTCGAGGACCGGCTGGCAATTAGGCCGCCACGTCTATTCGCGTCAAAGATCGAGCAGTTCTGGTGGGCAGCAGAGATTGAGCGTCAGGACCGACCTATATTCACATATGTTGGGTCTGTTGCGTTCATTGCGATGTTGCTTCATCTCTTCTGGAAAGGGGTTGGCTTCATTGCGGGATTCTAATATGGAAAACACTACTCAGCCTCGTGACAACGAGCCCAGAAAACTGGTCAGGTTCACATGTGACCTCGAGCGATCTCTTCATAAGCAACTCCGTTTGAGAGCCGCCCAAGAGGAGCGAAGGGCAACTGATCTGGTTCGCCAGGCAATTGCCCAGTACCTGGCTCAATAGTTGTTTTGGCAAGTTAAAAAGCCGTGGTTCGCCACGGCTTTTTATTTTCAGAAGAGCTCCTGATTACCATAGCCAGCCTTGCCCACATTCCGTGTGCAGGGTTAACTAAAGGAGCTTTCTATGAAATTCCAGCGATACCTGATCGCATCTATTTTTCTTTCCATACCTTCCTTCGCAATGTCAGCAGGCCTTGATGGCGGAACTGTCTCCGGAGGTGGAGACGTCGCTGTTGGTCCCAGCTCATACGCGACTGGAAACAGTTCAACTGCAGTAGGTGCGGGTGCCGAGGCAATCTCTCAAGGGTCCACTGCCATCGGCCTGGCTTCACAAGCCGGTACTCTGAATGGTGATGGATCGGCGGTTCTGGTGATCACACCAGGTTGGAGCTACACGAACCAGACGGCAATTGGCTACGCGTCTCAAGCCTGGGGAGCAAGCGATACAGCAATTGGAACAGGTTCGGTCGCAGTTTCTCAACCAGCTTTGGGTGGCGTGAGTTCTGCGACGGCGGTGGGCAATGCGGCCACTGTATGGGGTAACAACTCTGTTGCGATTGGTAACGGAGCAGTCGTCGGAACAGGGACAGTCGGATCGGTGCCCACCTCTGACATCACGATCAGCAATTCAACTGCTGTTGGTGGCGGATCTCGGGTGACTGAGAGCGATGCCACGGCACTGGGCGCTAATGCCACTGCAAGCGCGACCAACAGCGTTGCCCTAGGCGCTGGTAGCACTGCGACAAGGGCCAATAGTGTCGAGGTCGGCGGGCGTCAAATTACCGGTTTGGCAGCTGGTACCGCCCCGACCGATGCGGTTAACGTGCAACAACTCAACGATGCCCTTGCTGGAATAGGCGGTGGCGGCGTCAGCATGACAGAGATCAACCGACTGGATGGTCGTGTCGACCAGCTCGAGGAGAAGATGAAGCGGATCGCCCGGAAGTCTGCAGGCCTGTCCGCGATTGCAATGGCGGCTGGAGCACCAGGTGCTATTGGGAAGAACGGAGGCCTCACCGTAGGTGTTGCCTCTGCAGATGGCCAACAGGGTATAGCTGCTTCGTATACTTACCAGCTTGAGGGTGGCCAACTCATCAATCTTGCCGGGGGTGTCAGTACCGGTGGCGGGAGTGCGGTTCGCGCCGCCTTCTCTCTGCCGTTCGATCCGGTAGAGTAAGCGTGTCGGCCATGAGAAAGCTGGTCTTGATCATGGCCGCCTTGCCATTATTGGTTGAGGCGGCAGTGCTGGAGCCTGTCGAGGAAATTCCAGAGAATGGCTTGCCGCTTTGGTCGCAGGTATCGTTCCATCGGGCCAAAGGCTTGAAGCCAGGCAAGTGGATGACGGCTGAAATTCCGCCACCTGATACCAACCTATGCGCAGGCCTGCTGGAAGGTGCCCGTCGTGATTGCGAAATTGCCTACGACATGGAATATGGAGAGTCCGGTGTCGCTCAGGTGGGGGGCGCTATCAAGCATTATTTGATAGCTGCATTCAGATCGCCCCGGGCGGATGCCAGGGCAAAGTTGATCGAGTACGCGGCGGTGCTGGCCAGCGTTCGTATGTCTGCTGGAATTGGGAGGCTGGTTTTGGAGGCATGCTCTGAGGCTGGGGATGAGTCTGAATGCGATATACCGGAGTAGATCCGGATCAGGTATGTGCAATCGGCATCTCGAGCCAACGGGTCGTATAGCAAGGACTCTTGTTGCCTTGCTTCATTTTCCATGGCTGCCTGAAACCTTCCGAACCAAGCTTCACCGTCTGCCTGCCCATGGACCGGTTAATGCGATCCAGCGCTTCCATCAGTTTTACTGATTTGCTATCCGGCTGTGTGGCGGAGAATAGGTCACCCTGGCAGCCTTCCGCCGGTACCAACTCCGACAGCATGACGCCTGCCTTTTGATAGCGGTAGCCGGGTTTGTAGATACGCCTCAGGCCCCATAGCGTAGCCCTGACCAGCTTCATCGTGTCATCTGTCGGTGATGGCAAAGGAATGGTCAGCGAGTTAGCGTAATACGGCTCTTTGGGGTTATGTGGACTGGTGCGGATGAAGACATGCACGGAGCCGGCATAGGATTGCTGCCGGCGCAGCTTTTCGGCGGCCCGGCTCATGTATAGGGTGACCGATTCCTGCAGGCTCTCCAGGTCGGAAACATAGATGCCGAAGGAGCGTGAGCTGACAATCTGCTTCTTGGGTGGAGCCATCTCCTCCAGTTCAATACATATGATGCCGTTCAGTTCGCGGATGGTCTTCTCCAACACCACGGAAAACTGGTTGCGAAGTGTGGCGGGGTCGGCTTGCTTGAGGTCGAGCGCAGAGAGGATCCCCATGTCACTCAGTTGTGGTGCCAGCCTGCGCCCGATACCCCAGACTTCGCCGACTTCGATACGTGACAGCCAGCTGTCCCATTCGTCATCCGGCATAGCATTGCTGTCGCAGACGCCGTTGAACTGTGTGTTCTTCTTGGCTATATGATTCGCCAGCTTGGCCAGCGTTTTGGTGGCACCGACGCCTACGCATACTGGCAGCCCCACCCACTGTTTGATGCGACGACGGATCTGCAGTCCGTAGTCAGTGAGGTTGCGATACTGAAAGCCAGTCAGGTCAAGGAAGGATTCGTCGATGGAATACACCTCCTGCTGCGGGCTGAACTGCCTAAGAATTTCCATTACCCGGTTGGACATATCCGCATAAAGGGCATAGTTGCTGGAGTAAGCAATGATGCCGTGCTGCCTGGCCAGATCTTTCAGCTTGAACCAAGGGTCACCCATCTTAACTCCCAGAGCCTTCACTTCGTTGGATCGTGCGATCGCACACCCGTCGTTGTTGGATAGCACGACTACCGGTTTGCCTTCCAACTCGGGGTTAAATACCCGCTCGCAGCTGACATAGAAATTGTTGACGTCGACGAGTGCAATACTTCTGCGCATGGTTTACTTCACCGGGTGGATGACGTTCGTGACAACACCCCAGACGATCAGCTCTTGGCCATCCTTGAATTCAATGGGCTGGTAGGTAGGATCTGGGTTCTCCGGTAGCAGGCGCACCTTGCCGCGACTGATGGATAGACGCTTCACGGTGAACTTACCGTCGACAACCGCCACGATAACCTGTCCGTCACTGGCCTCGATTGAGCGATCCACGATGATGATGTCACCATCGTAGATGTTGGCATCAATCATGGAGCTACCTTCCACCCGGATCATGAATGTGGCAGGTGGATTGCGGATCAACTCCTCGTTTAGGTCGATGCGGTCTTCCACATGGTCGTCGGCCGGCGACGGAAATCCTGCAGGTATGCGACTGCTGAACAGAGGAAGGTACTGCTTGGCCGGATCCAAAGCCGGAAGCTTTGTGCCGATCGGCTGCGTTGCGCTTATCTTCTGCTTCCTCGCTTTAAGGAAATCAGAAATAACTTCCCGCTGACTGACAGGGATGCGCATAGTCGTGGTGGGCTCACCATGAGGGCCGCTCCCGGCTTTACGGCCGGCGCCTTCTCGTTTTCCTCCGCGATTGGTCATAGAATGGGATCATCAATTTAGATTAATGTGACACAATTCAAACACGGCATGTGCGGCGGCGTCAAATACACCGATAAGTCTGGCAAGGAATGGGCGATCTATTTTCCCAGCCCCAAAGCTGCATTGCCGGTCCTGAAGCGGGATGGTGAGATCGAGTGGGTGACTTGGGGGAAGCGTAAGGAAGAGGATGACAGGTTCTTTGCACCTGGAGGATGGGCCCGACTGGATTCAATCAACGACGGAAAGTGGAAGCGATTCCATCCGCGGCCGGTCTTATTGCCGGTACAGTCTTTTATGGAAAAGGACCATGAACGCAAATCTCATTGGTTTGACGTACCTTCTGGCCAGGTAATCCAGGGGTTATTGGCCACCCATGAAGAACAAGCTAGGGTGTATGTTGTGACTATCGATACACCGGCGGAATACCATTGGATTCATGACAGGTGGCCGAGGGTGGTTGGCCATAGGGGCCAAGAATCAATACTAGACTCACAATAAAAAAGGGAGAAGTTAAATGGCACGTCGAGGGCGCTCATCATTCATCGAAGATTTAATTGAGCTGGTTTCCAAGCTTCCTTGGTGGGCTGGACTTCTTCTGGCTGCAATTTTCTACCTTTGGTTACATCATGTGGCGTCGCAACCAATCCCTGCATCACCAACTGATCTGAAACAGCTGGGAGACTCAGTTACGAGCCAGGTTTGGCATACCCTTGCCAGCATATTGCAGTACGTCATTCCGCTGGCCTGCCTAATTGGGGCCGCTGTTTCAGCATTCCAGAACTTCAGCCGGAAGAGAGGTGGCGGCAGCTACGGATCAATGCCGGATATATCCGACGCCCCAATTCCCCAGCACCGATCATCAACTAATCAGCCATTATGTCCGGCTTGTGGGGCTGCGATGGTCAAAAGAACTGCCAAGAAAGGGAATAATGCTGGCCAAGCCTTTTGGGGGTGCTCGAAATACCCAGCCTGCAAGGGAACACGAGCATCCTGAGCACTGGAAGGCGCTTGGATGTGCTAGCTAGATCCTTGATGGTTCCAGACTAATTCTTCTCGATTTTTCTGGTATGTCGACATTTCGGGTAGCGGCTGCACCCGAGAAATGGGCCATATTTCCCTGATCTTCGCACAAGAAAACCTTGCTTACAGTCAGGGCAGACTTCGCTGGAGTCGGTAACCCCATCAAGTCCACGCACCTCAATCTTGAAGTCTCTAATCAGCTCGGCAATGAATGGTGATTCCTTGTGAGCCACCGTAATGAGGGTAACTGTGGCCCTGGAGCGAGTCAGGCCAACATAAAACAGACGACGCTCCTCCGAGTCTGCAAAGGAATCTTCCCCTGGCATCGCCAATTGCAGAACTGGATCATCTTCAATCCTGCTGGGGAATCCAAGCGTTTCGGATGTCATCCTGGGGATAATGATATGGTCAGCTTCCAGACCCTTGGATGAGTGAACCGTGACGAACTCAACGGATAAATGACGTTCATCATATTGGGCTGGCACGTACTTCTGTTCCAGGTTGTAGCGGCCCAGGATGTAGATGGATGTCTTTTTGTCTGTATTGGGAATGCTGGACGCAATTTCTTCAATCCGATTGGCCACAGCAGTACGAATTTTCTCTTCTGAGTCCACTCGCATAATCCGAACAGGCTCGGTGATATCGGGTTTTGCAGAAAGTACTTTCTTGCGAATCTGATTGGGATTCTTCTGAACAAATTGACTGCTGATATCGCAAAGTGACTGAGGGCAACGGAACGTCGTTTCAAGCTTTAACGTAACGGCTTTGCCAAACGTTTCTTCAAAATGGGTCATTACCCCGAGGTCGGCGCCGGCAAACCGATTTATGCTCTGCCAGTCGTCGCCCACTGCAAACAGGCATTTTCCAGGGTGATTGATCAGCGCTGCTACAAGTCGAGCTCGAGCATGGCTTACATCCTGAAATTCATCGACCATCACGAGATCGAAGGGGCTGGTCCATCTGCCGGCTTCAACACAGTCGCTGGCCTGATTCAACATGTCCTCGAAATCGATGCATTTATCAGCCCTCAGCTTTGCTTCCCATGCCTGCCATATCCTTTCAAAAAGATTCAGGAACATGGTGTGGCGGAATTCGAAGCGTCCGGCTACTCCAGCTTTCAATCGGTCTCGCAATGACGTGGTGGTGAGGCGATTGCTCTTTGCATGAGTCAGGAATGTCCTGAATGTGCGGGCCAGCCGCGGATTCTCAATTGGCTTGCGACCAGGCACTTCGCGGTCCGGGTTCGGATCGAGGGTGAGGCCTAGCTTGGTTAACTCATCTGAAAGATAGGTAAATGCCTGTCCCGACCAAATGCCTGCGGTGGTTGTCTCAAGAAGCTTGGTGCCGTATTGCTTATGAAGGCTTTTCTTCCATTCCATGCTTTGTTTGTAACCGGCGAATTCCTTTGGTGGATTGCCGTTCTGGTCTAATGCCCAGTGCTCCAGATAGGCATCCACATCTGGAAAGTAGAAATCTGGTCGATATTGCCGGTGGGATGCATCCGCTGTTTCCACCTTGTATGGGTCTTCGTACCGATAATTCACCCCATTGTAGAAAAGCCAATTTGCTATCAGTAATTCACCACGACTTTTGACTACTTCATTGTTGAGGGTCCAGAAACCCTCACGCTTGCTATTGCTGTCCCATGAGTCGGGTGACTCACCTTCTTTGCCGAATTCAGGAAGATCCTGACCGACCACGATTCGGAACATATCCCACTGCAATCGAAACCAAGGATCCTGATCTTTGAGATGATCAACCATTTCAAGCAAGGCCTCGATGTCTCGGCCGCTATCTACCCATGGTGCCAACGATGGGCGTTTCCCGGTCGCCTGTCCGATGATGTCTAGGCCAAAGGCATGAAATGTTTTTGCGACTACCTTGTCAGCCGGTAGTCCAAGAGGCTCAAGACGAGCCTTGATTCTTTCACGTAGCTCAGCTGCTGCATCATTGTTGAAAGCCAGCAGGAGCATTCTTTCAGCTGGGAAATAGCCTTTCGTCAAGGCATAGCCAGCCTTGGCCACCATGGTGGAGGTCTTGCCAGATCCTGCAGATGCAACCAACAGCACTCGGTTGTCAAAACAGACAACTGCCTTGGCTTGCTCCTCGGTCAACGGCGTTTTTTCAACGCGATTAAAAAATTCCTTGTTTACATCCAGCTCCCTAGTGAGATGGCGGTCGTTCAATATGTCAGCAAGTTCATTGAAGTTTTGTTTCCATAAATCGATGGCGCCACGTACTGTTTTTGGTTGGGCTTCAATGTGTTTTCGAATTTCAGGATCGTCGATAAATTGATCGAGAATTTGAGGCTTGGATTTATCGAGTTGGGTCTTGAACTCATATGTGAGCCATCCCTTGGTTTCTAACTGCATCTTGCATGCAGTCTGGACTTTCTTGGCCCACTCCAATATGGGTTCGATTCGTGTTGGAAATTCTTGAAGTAATGCCTCTTTACGTTGACGGTCGCGAACGGCTTTGATGGTTCGCATCACGGTGGTGTACATCCCCCTTGCCGTGTCATTGGGGATCCCATCGACCGATATGGATTTCCTCTTGCTCAAAGGGAAATCAACGCTTGACCAGAATGTCCCTGGAATTACTTGGATGGTCTCTAAATTGAGCACATCCCCCTTATGCATTTTGGATCCGTCGAAAAGCAGAAATTGCTCGCCATCAAGCGTGAACGTCCAGTCTGGTGACGAGGTAAAGAGCTTTCCGGCCGATGTGGGGCCCCAGGTGATCGACTGCCGTGGTTGATTGTTTTTGTTCATTTGGCAAGGAGAGAGCTGGATTCAAGTCAGGATCTACAGGTTACTTTCGCCCCGTTTTGCTTTTCTCCATTCCCATGGGGGAGTTGGGTTCTTGTCTCTCCAAAGACCTATCTGAGACGCACGGGCACCTTCTTCCAGCTTGTACAGGTGGCCGAATCCCTCGGCATATTTCCTATACACCCAGGCCATTCCTGCTGAGACTTGGGCGTCGTTTGCCCTTACCCCGTCACAAGTCACGACTCCGACTGTTCGCCCATAGCGGTCGGTATCGACAATTTCGATGCTGGCGGCTTTCCCGAAGCATGTATCGGATAAGGCTTGTTTGCTTTGACTGCCAAAGGCCTGAGATTTTTCGGGAGCGTCAATTGCAGCTAGTCGGATTTTGACCTGGCTTTTGCTGTTGGTCAGAATGGTCAATGTGTCACCGTCTGAAACCCCCACAACGCGGCCATAAAGGGTTTCTGCGCATGCATTGATGGGTAGCCACAGGGCAGCGGCCATCAGGAGGCGAATCATGCAGCCAATCGCTCTGGTTCGGCCGGAAGGTTTACACGCTCCCTCATCTCAACGCCAGGTTTGAAATGGGGGACGTATTTCGCAGGGACCAAGACTTTCTCACCAGTCTTCGGATTACGCCCAACCCTGGGAGGGCGTCCATGCACGCTGAAGCTTCCAAATCCTCGGATTTCCACACGACCACCTGCAGCAAGCTTCTCTGATATGGCTTCCAATATCGCAATCACAGAGTCGTTTGCATCTTGTTGAGTCAGTTGTGGAAAACGTGATGCGAGTCGGGATATAAGTTCTGATCTTGTCATTTGGAAAATCTTATCATATCGACGACTTACTCGATTCCAGCTCGTACTTGAATTCTTGAAGTAATGAGGTACCGTGGGTTTGTGTTCAATTCAACTTGGAGATTCTAAATGCAAACTCAACATTCAAAACTTCGTATGCAGCAGCGTGGGATTCCGCCACTCGTCGTGGATTGGTTGCAAGAATTCGGCGACAAGGTCTACGATCATCAAGGTGGAATAATCATGCACTTTTCGAAGCGCTCTCGCCGCCGCCTCGAGAACGCTGTTGGCCGAGAGCCTGTTCGTCGTATGCACGAGTGGCTCCGAGCGTACCTGGTTAAATCAACAGAAGGATTTCTTATTACAACTGGCATCCGTTACCAGCGGATCAAGGTTTGAGGGGCCAGAGCATGGGCAGACTGATTTTAGGGCGCTATATTCGCCTGACTGGGAAGGATGCTGAAGACTTTCAGCTTGACACAGGTCGTTCCCAACTTCCGCAAACAATCTCCGAGTACAACCAGGCATATCAGCAAGCTGCTGACTTATGGTGGGCTGACGGTTCACCTGAAGGGGGCCTTTTGGCCATCATCTGCGAACAAAACTTGATTTCATAGAGTTGATCCACTTTTTTGCATGGGGCCTTTGGGTAGTAGAGCAGCCAAATTTTTGGGTTCGATAAGGCCAAAGACTGTTTAAAAAGAGATTAAAAAAACGGTTAGATTCCTCAAATTATCACAATAAAACAATGGATTGTAAGTGTTTTGCGTAGGTCATTCGTCACGTTTTTGCAGGACAAACGTCACAAAATTGCAGGACAAACGTCACGATTATGGACTCGTATTTTGAATTTATTGTGGATAAGCGTAGGACATACGTCACATTTCTGAGGGTTACCGAATTAATACTTTGTCGTAGATATCAAAATCATTAGTTTTTTGCCAAAAATTTAATGGGGTGAGGCAGAAACAGTCAATAATCGTGATGTTTGACCTGCACTTCAATAAATCTGCGTAGGTCAAACGTCACTCGGTGCAGGTCATCCATCACGAAAATTTGTCGATCTGTGGAAAAATTAAGCCAATTTGCTAAGGGTGGATTCGATCCCTCCTTAGCTTATTCACGGACGCAAAAGATTCTATCCCTGCTATCCAGTCCGACGATGGTCGCTATCTTGGCTTCCTGAACCTCGGCGCAAGCACGTCTAACTGTCTGTCGCCAGCTTCGTGGATTGCAATCTTTCGACCCACACATTTTCCTGAACGTCTCGGAAGCTAGAGGGTAAGGACATTGGTGACTTTCAATGTAGTCGGCAAGTCGTCTAGCAACTGGAGTCAAGTCGCGGTATACCTCCCATGAGTGGCTTGTAAACGTGTTACCTGCGAAGAGCACACATAGGTTTTGATCGATCCAGACTCGATAGTGCGTAGGTTTACCCTCTGAGTCGTTTATGACCATGTAATTGGAGATCAATGAAATGGATCCACTTGTGCCGTATGCTTTGCTGTTCAGGGCCAATACCTCATTTGCCTTTAAGCGGCTAATACATTCACGTGCGCGGTCATAATTGCGGCCGTTTTTACTCCAGTTCACGTCACGTACAAGATCCTTGATGCTGAACTCGAACGGATCACCAAGTGCTACACGCTGCCCATACTTGAGAATTTGAAGCCACACAAGTTCGTCGTCTTCAGCTCGCAGCTCTATGCCGGTATACAAGATCGAGATATGTTCGTTGTAGTGAAACAGTTTTTCATGGGTCAACATTCGCCGTTTGTCTCTCTTGTTTCGTGCGGTGAAGATCGAGCTTCGCGCGTAATCGTTGGGTATGTGGCGAAGATCATTTCGTTCCCCAATTGTCTCGGGAAATGCCAGATCTAGCTGGAATGGCAAATTGGGTTGAATTCCTTTTTTTCTAAGATAATTATTGCGTTGTGCATGCTGAATGACTGTTTCAACATCGAATTTATTTTCGGAGCCGCTGCCTTGTTTCATGCGGCCTCTCCCGATGTGAGTCGGCGAGCACGTAGTTCTGCTCGTGAAGGCCTGCCACGCTTCCGGCGAGGTGTTTCGACTGAAATACGCGTATCAGAAACATCTGACTGAACTTTTGATGAGTGAGATGCTATCCACTCAAGCACGTCCTGAAATAGAACTCTCCGAGACCCTGGTAGGCGAACGACTGGAGGTAGTCGATGCGGATTTCTCGCGAGATCCGTGTAGATTGATAGTGGGGTTTTATGGATGAGCTTAGCCAGCTCTTCGACGGTCATGAGTTGCATGGATAGTCCTCTCCGGACGCAATGCGTCCGATGAGTCCCACCCAGTCTCAACCTTTGAGCTTCTAGCAGGGGTGTCGCAATTCTGCGGGTAAGAGTATTTTACTTAACCGCACGAACTGCCGGGACACAACCAACAATCCTGCTGCGGGATGCCAACCCCGATGTCCCCCATAATTGCCGACCACTGGTGCGCGGCGGGAGTGCGCGATGTTGCAAATCATCATTGGGCCATCGCGCTCTTTGCTCCGCCTGGAGGTTATCCAGGGGAGGCCTTCGATCCAGGCCTTTGGCGTAGAGTTTCACACACGCCACATAACCCAACTCGGTCAGTTTAAATCAGGGTAAATCAATGTCAATGCCTGTTAGGTGAGGATCAGAAAAATAGTTTTTCACCTTTGGCCGAGGTTTGGGAACAATATGGGAACAATCGATAGTCAGAATTAACCCGAATTGATCAATGTAGATCAAAATAAAAAACCGGCTAAGTGCCGGTTTTTTATTGGGTATTACTGGTGGGCGGTACTGGGATCGAACCAGTGACCCCTGCCGTGTGAAGGCAGTGCTCTACCGCTGAGCTAACCGCCCTGTAAAAGGGAGGCGCGTATTAAAACACAGCCGACACGACCGGTCAAATAATCCGGGGGGCTTTCGATATGCTGGGCATGATAAAATCCACGCCTATTTCTTGTATCAGGCAATTAACTCCATGACCGTCAGAACCCGTTTTGCTCCCAGCCCCACCGGTTTTCTTCATATTGGTGGTGCACGTACCGCATTGTTTTCATGGGCTTATGCCCGCAAGCATGGCGGTCAATTCATCCTGCGAATCGAAGACACTGATGTGGCCAGATCAACCCCTGAGGCGGTTCAGGCGATCCTGGACGGGATGAACTGGCTTGGACTTAGTTATGACGAAGGTCCGTTCTATCAGATGCAGCGGATGGATCGGTACAAGGCAGTCATCCAGCAGATGCTGGAGGAGGGAAGTGCTTATCTCTGTTATACCTCTCCCGATGAGCTGACTGTCATGCGTGAAGCGCAAATGGCAGCCGGGCTCAAGCCTCGTTATGACGGTACATGGCGCCCCGAACCAGGCAAGACTCTGCCGCCGGTTCCGGCTGGTGTGCAGCCGGTTGTTCGATTCCGTAACCCACAAAGCGGCGTGGTGGCCTGGGATGATCAGGTGAAGGGGCGCATCGCGATTTCCAACGAGGAACTCGACGATTTCATCATTGCACGTGCGGATGGTACGCCGACCTACAATTTCTGTGTGGTGGTTGACGATTGGGATATGCAGATCACCCATGTCATCCGCGGTGACGACCATGTCAATAACACCCCCCGCCAGATCAACCTCCTGCATGCCCTGGGGGCGACTGTGCCGCAGTATGCGCATCTGTCGATGATCCTGGGTGATGACGGCCAGAAACTTTCCAAGCGCCATGGTGCGGTGAGCGTGATGCAGTACGATGAGGATGGCTATCTTCCCGAGGCGGTTCTCAACTACCTGGCGCGTCTCGGCTGGTCGCATGGCGACGACGAAGTCTTCGACATGGCGCAGTTCTGTCAGTGGTTCGGACTCGACCACATCACTCCATCTGCCGCGCAGTTCAATACAGAGAAGCTCAACTGGCTGAATGCGCATTACATGAAGCAGGCTGATCTGGGCCGTCTGGCAGGAGAAGTCAGCAAGCGATTGGGCTTGCGTGGTGTGTCGACGCAGGGCGGGGCAGACCTGGAGGGTGTGATTGCCCTGTATCGCGAGCGGGCTTCAACGTTGAACGAGTTGGCGGATGCCGTGGAGTATTTCTACCAGCGTATCCACCCGACGGCAGACGTACTGGAAAAGCATCTGACGTCCGAGATCCGCCCCGTGATGCAACAACTGGCTGCGCAACTGGCTGGGGTTGAATGGACGGCTGAGTTGCTGCACCAGCTGATTGAACAGGCGGTGGTGTCCAACGGATTGAAATTCCCCAAGGTGGCGATGCCTTTGCGCGTGATGTTGACAGGGGGCGCGCAGTCGCCCAGCATCGACGCCGTGATGGCGCTGCTGGGCAAGGAGGAGTCGTTGAAGCGGATGGCCGAGTACCTCGGCTAACCCTTTTTCTAGTGCGAGACCTGGGCCTCGAAAGTCTGGCCGCTGATGCCTGCGCTGTCGTGGCCCATCAGGTATAAATAGAGCGGCATGATGGCTTCCGGCTTCGGGAGCTTTTCATGTACTTCCCCGGGGTGGGATTTCTTGCGCTGAGGGCATTGCACGGCGCCTGGAATGACTGTGTTGATGCGGATGTTGGGGAAGATTTCCAATTCCAGTGCCCAGATCCTGACCAGGGTTTCTGCGGCGCTCATCGAGATGGCGTGCGCCCCCCAGAACGCTGCCGGATGGTGTGCGGCCGTGGTCGACGTGATCACCACTGAAGCATCCGGCACCCGCTTGAGCAGCGGCAGGCAGGCCTTGGTCAACGCGAACGGGGAAATCACGTTCGTCTTCACCATGCCTTCGAACTGTTCTGTCGTCTGGATTTCGAGCGGACTCAGGTTATCGAAGCGCGAGGCGTTATGCAGGATGCCGTCCAGGCGTCCGAGTTGCTGGTAAATCCCCTCAGCCAGGCCGTTGAATTCCTGTTCCCCGGCTTTTTCCAGGTTCATGGGGAAAATCAGCGGCTGTGGATAACCCGCGGCTTCGATTTCGTCGTAGACCGCTTCCAGTTTCTTCACTTTTCGACCGAGCAGGATCACAGTCGCTCCCTGTGCCGCAAAGGCGAGGGCGGCGGCTCGACCTATGCCCTGACCGGCGCCGGTGACGAGGATGACGCGATCTTTCAGATGTTGCTGGGGTGGCTGGTAGTTGTTCATATGCTGATGGTGTTGCCTGTCGGGATCACCACCGGTGTGCTACCGGGGATCATGAGTTCGATGAAGAAGGCAAAGGCGGCGATGAAGATGCTGACGAAAAATGCCGTCCAGAAGCCGGAGACCTTGAAGCCTTTCACCAGCGCTGCCACCAGTTGAATGATCAGGGCGTTGATGACCAGCAGGAAAAAGCCGAAGGTGACCAGTGTCAGCGGAAGTGTCAGTACGATCATGACCGGCCGCAAGACGGCGTTGAAGAATCCCAGCAGCAGTGCGGCGATCAACAGGGATGACTTGTCGGAGAACTTGAGTCCGTTGAACAGGTAGCTCGCGACCCACAGCGAGAGGCTCATGATGCCCCAGTTGATCAGGAAATCGATGAATGGTGTATGTGTCATGGGAGTCTTTACGGGTTTTCAAGAAGTAACCGGGCGCATTTTACACCGCTTCTGACGGCGCCTTCGATGGTGGCGGGATATTCTCCTGCCGTGTAGTCACCTGCTAGGTAGAAGCCCTTGAGCGCGGTGGTCTGTTCTGGCCGAAGCATGCCGGGTCGGCAGCTGAAGGTTGCGCGTTTTTCAGCAATGACTTTGTGCCATAGCGGTTCAGCCAATTGCGGGAAGGCGTTGTGCAGTTCCTTGGCCACTTGTTCAGCCAGTGCTTGCTGCGTCAAGTCCTGATGAGGACCGGACGCGCTGATGACGACGGATATCAGACCTTGCTGGCCATCCAGACTGCCACGGTCGATTGCCCACTGGACCAATCCCCCCGTCATGCCGATCATGGGGAAAGGAAGGGCAGGATTTCCCGGGTATTGGAGGTAAACGGTGTATATCGGCTGATAATCCAGACCATCCAGAACCGACACCGTGTCGGTCAGTAATGGGATATCTCTGATCAGATCACCGGCCCGGAACGCGGAGGTCGCCAGGATGACGTGGCTGAAGGCAGCGGATTCTTCGCCGCAACGGACGCAGAATCCTTGATGATTATGTGTTATCGCCGTTACCGCGCTGTTGAGCAGGATGGAACTTCCGGCCTTCCTGGCACGTTCTGCGAGCGGCTCCGCGAGCAGAGTCGACAAATCGGTGCGCGGAAGCAGCAGATCGCTGTCAGCGCGGCTGCGTGAAAAGCTGTCTCGCAACACATTCAGGAATACCCGGGTGCTGGCGATGCTCATCGGTGTATTGAGTGCCGCCAGGCAAAGGGGTTCCCATAACCATTGAATCAAGGAACGAGGTTGGCGGTGTCGGGCCAGGAAACGATCCAGCGGTTCGTCCTCGGCGATCCGGAATCCGGAAAGCCTGAGACGTGCCATGAACTGCAGTGCGGAGATTCGTTCCTGCACGCTCAGGCCATGAGAGCGGAGCAAGCCGGAAAGAATGTGCAACGGGGCTGGCAGCCTCTTGGAAGCCCGTAATTCGAACTGGCCTTGCTGGATCAGCCGGAGGGGCAGCCGTTGCAGCGCATTTTCAAGATGGACGCCTGCGGATACAAGCATTCGCAGGGTTTCGTCGTAAGCGCCCAGGAGAATATGTTGGCCGTTGTCGAGCCGGCAACCTTTCCAGTTCAGACCCCGGGCGCGACCGCCGAGTTGTCGGCTGGCTTCGTAGAGCGTGACCGGAAGACCGCTTTCGGCCAGCTCTGCCGCGGCGGCCAGGCCGGCACAGCCGCCGCCGACGATGGCGACGCGTGGCTTCAGTTGAATACCCACGCTTTCCATGCCAACCAAAGTTTGCGAAGCGGGGTAAGAGAAATACGTTGGTTGAGGACTTTCTCGCAGCCGCCGCAGCGGATTTCTTCAAGCACGGTGCGGTAGATGGCAGACATCATCAGGCCCGGTCGTTGAGCATGTCGATCGGCGGCGGGGAGTTGTTCGAATGCCCGGTCGTAATAGCCTTGTGCGCGATCGATCTGGAACTCGAGCAACAGGCGTACCGATGGGGTTTCCCGACCGGTCAGGATATCGGACTCGGTGACATTGAATCGTTGCAGTTCGTCTTCAGGCAAGTAGATGCGGCCCCTGCGCGCGTCTTCACCTACGTCCCGGATGATGTTGGTGAGTTGGAACGCCATGCCAAGGTCGTGGGCATATTTCAGGGTCCTGCGATCCGTAAAACCGAAGATGGTGGCCGAGAGCAGGCCGACGACACTAGCGACGCGGTAACAGTAGAGTTGCAGTTCCTTGAAGTCGCGGTAGCGGTTCTGATCAAGATCCATCTCCATGCCGTCGATGATTTCGAGGAAATGTTCTTCGGGCAGGTTGTAAGCCTTGATGGCAGGTTGCAGCGCTTGTGAGACCGGGTGTTGCGGTGCCCCGGAGAATAGATTTGCGATTTCGGTCCGCCACCACGCCAGCTTGATGCGGGCGATTTCGATATCGCTGCATTCGTCTGCAATGTCGTCGACTTCACGGCAGAAGGCATAAAGCGCGGTGATGGCTTCACGCCGCTCCTTCGGCAGGAACAGGAAGCTGTAGTAAAAGCTGGATCCTGAAGCGGCGGCTTTTTGCTGACAGTATTCCTGAGGTGTCATTTCTTGAGCGCCGCCTTGAAAAGCATGCGTACCCAATCCCAGGGACGCAGCGTCGGTCGATGCTGGAACATGTCGCCACGATGCCGGTGCAGCTTGCGCAGGATGGTTTCCCCGCCGGCGATGATGGTGCGCATTTCCATGCCGATGCGGCCAGGAAGTGCCAGTCCGAGTGGGGCGCCGGCCTGCAACAGCTTTCGTGCGCGTTCGATTTCGAATTGCATGAAGGTCGACCAGGTGCCGCTCGCATCCCCACGGGCAATCTGTGCCTCGGTGATACGGAATTTCTTCATTTCATCCTGCGGGAAATAGATGCGATCCTTTCGGTAGTCGATGGCGACATCCTGCAGGAAATTGATGATCTGAAGTGCCGAGCATATGGCATCCGAATGGCCGATATTGCGCGGTGTAGCCTCGCCATAGAGGTGCAACAACAGGCGCCCGATCGGGTTCGCTGATCGCCGGCAGTAATCCATCACCTCGCCGAAATTCTCGTAGCGGGTTTTTACGACATCCTGGCTGAAAGCGTTGAGCAGATCATGAAAAGGTTCCAGCTGTAGCTCGTGTTCATCGATCATGGCGGCCAGGGCCTGGAAGAACTCGGTCAAAGGCATCGAGCCTTCGCCGATACGGATCAGTTCCTGCCGGAAGTTGTCCAGCAATTGGAGGCGCTGTTCCGGGGTCAGGTCCCCCTCGTCAGCAAAGTCGTCTGCCTGGCGTGCAAAACTGTAGATCAGGCCGATTGGTTTGCGCAGTCGCATGGGAAGCAGCGCGGAGGCAACCGGGAAGTTTTCATAGTGGGTGCTGGCCAGGTTCAGGCTGGCTTGAGTGACATCTTGTTTCATGCCCGGCAGTATGCCACAAACCATGCCAGGCTTCTTGCGCTACAATTCAAAGCTGCTTTCACAGGAATTTGACTATGCTTGGAATCATCGGCGGAACTGGACTCACCCAGTTGGCCAATCTGGAAATTACGCACCGACAGGTCATCCGTACGCCTTATGGAGAACCCTCTGGCGCGCTGACCTTCGGGAACATCAATTGTCATCAGGTGGTCTTTCTGGCGCGCCACGGCTACGGCCATACGATCCCGCCTCATCTGGTCAACTATCGTGCCAACCTGTGGGCATTGCATTCCCAGGGCGTGCGTGAAGTGGTTTCGGTCGCTACCGTCGGAGGTATTCCTGATGACCTGAAACCAGGGTCTATCGTGATCCCGAACCAGATCATCGATTACACCTATGGCCGCAAGAACACTTTCCACGACGGGTTGGATGAAACCGTAACCCACATCGATTTCACTGAGCCCTACGCACAAAGGTTACGAGCGCTTTGCATGCGAGCGGCCAGCCTGGCCGCTGAAGACTTTGTCGATGGGGGGACCTACGCCGCGGTTCAGGGCCCACGTCTTGAAACAGCTGCTGAAATCAACAGGCTGGAGCGTGATGGTGCCACCATGGTGGGGATGACCGGGATGCCGGAGGCGTGTCTGTCACGTGAGCTAGGCATCGACTATGCCGCGATGTGCGTGGTGGCCAACTATGCCGCAGGGCGTGGAAACAGTGTTCAGGGGATTATGTACGAGGAACTGCAGGCGGTCGTCAACGAAACCATGGGTCGCGTCCGCAACATCATTGAACATCTGGTGGTGCTGCATGCCTGTTAGGCCCGTGTTGCGGATGGGCGACCCGGTGCTGTTGCAAAAAGCCGAGGCGGTCGTCCAATTCGATACGCCAGAACTGCATGCACTGATCCAGGACATGCACGACACCATGGCAGCCATGGATGGCGCCGGGATTGCTGCACCGCAGATCGGAGTCAGTCGCAGAGTGGTGATCTTCGGGGTGGGCAGCAATCCACGATATCCCGATGCGGAACAGGTCCCCTATACCGTGCTGATCAATCCTGTGTTGACGCCCTTGGGTGAGGATCTGGAAGAGGGCTGGGAAGGCTGCCTTTCTGTACCGGGGATGCGCGGTGTGGTGCCCAGATATGCCCGTCTGCATTACACCGGCTTCGATCAGTTCGGTCAGCCGATCGACCGCATGGCCAGCGGCTTCCATGCGCGCGTGGTTCAGCATGAATGTGATCATCTGGATGGCATCCTCTATCCGATGCGAATCGATGATCTCAGCCGGTTCGGCTTCACCGATGTGCTGTTTCCGGGGCAGCAGGTTCAGGATGACTGAGCCTTTGTGGTAGAATGCCGCGCATTGGAAGCGTGGCCGAGTGGTTTAAGGCAGCGGTCTTGAAAACCGCCGAGGGTGTGAGCCCTCCGTGAGTTCGAATCTCACCGCTTCCGCCAGCATACGACTGGCAGGAATGTAAAGTTCGTGTAAGTTATCGGATGTAGTGTGTTACTGCTATCAATTATCAACCGAACGGAGGAGTAAAGATGCGTAAATCTCTATTGGCCATTCTGGCTGCTGCATTCCTTGCCACTAATTTTGCCTATGCGGCTGATGCAAGCTGCGAGTCCAGGGCTGCGGAAAAGAAGCTGGCTGGCGCTGCCAAGAATAGCTTCATGAAGAAGTGCGAAAAGGACCAGAAGGTCGAAAACGCCAAGAAGGACTGCGATGCCAAGGCTGCTGAAAAGAAGCTGGCTGGTGCTGCCAAGAATAGCTTCACCAAGAAGTGTGTTGCTGACGCATCCAAGTAAAACTTCTCGGTTAAGCAGCATCAAACCCGTTTCGGCTATAGCTGAAACGGGTTTTTTTATGTATGTCGTCACACTGAGTTCGTGCGTTTCATGAAGATGCTGTCAGGCTCATGGCTTCCCTGACCGATGAAATTGATTTGTATACGATTTTTCTTCCTGAATGCGGATTGTTGGAATATGCTATCTTTCATTCGATGCAATGGTGGCCGGCATCAGGATGTGAGGACTGTGCCAGCATGGTTTTGAGTACAAATGGTCTGAAGCGTCAGGGGCGAGGGTGATGAGCGAAAAATCGCAGAGGCCTGTCAGTCGATCTGGATATCCCGCCGGATTGTGGGGTCGCTTGCCACTGGTGGCAGCTACCGACCCGATCGAACCGATCCATGACTACACGATTCCCATCCCGCCATTCAAGCATCCGCCGTTGCGTGAAGACTATCCTGCGCCTAAGAAGCGGAACAGGAAGCCTGTGCCGAAAGAGCCGCCTGAACATCGGGACGACGGACATATTGATGAATATGCATGATGTGCGATAAAACAGCTAGAAGGAACATGTGGTGGAAAGTATCGTCATAACCTGGCGCGAATTGCTGATCGTCATTGCCATCATCCTTGCCGTATATATTGCGGAAATGTTGTTATTGATGCGGTCGGGTAGCGGCATGCTGAGAAAACCAAGCTGGCTGGGGCTAATCAAGGAAAAACGCACCGAAATGGAGTTGCGGGAGGAGATCGATCAGCTCAAGGCGCGCGTTTCCGCGCTCGAGGCCAGAACCGTGCAGGTGGAAACCCCTGAAGAGCCAGTGGCAACACCCTATCAGCGTGCCATTTACCTTGCCAGGCAAGGAAAGGATGTGACCAGCATTTCCGAGCATTGCGGGATTTCACGCGGCGAGGCTGAGTTGATCGTGTCCATGCATGGAGCACGTGATTGATTCACAATGATATCCAGAGCCAGCTCGGGCTGCTGATCAAGACTTCAGCCCCCCCGATTCTGGAGGTGGCTGATCATGCGGTTGCATCTCCGCAGTGGACGCCGGGGCAACAGATCCCGGCGCATGTGCTCGCCAGTCTGCCGAATGGTCGATTCCAGGTGCTGGTCGGTGACCAGATGCTTGATCTGAATCTGCCGAGAAATACGCAGCCGGGGCAAACCCTGGAACTGACCTATGTCACCAACAAGCCGCGCCTGACATTTGCCATGTTGCAGGAGTCGGCGTCCAACTCCGCCCCGCAACAGAATCGTTCGGCCCCGGTCAATCTGAGTGACGCTGCGAGACTGGTCGGCTCCCTGTTGCAACCTCAGAAGACCCGGTTGGAGTCTTCTGAGTTCACCAACAGGGCGGGTGCCAATTCTCTCGCCAGCGCGGCAGCCAGTGTCATGAACAACGCTTCATCACAAGCTGCGACGATCGGCAGGCAAGGGTTTCTTCCGACGACCGATCCCAGCGGCGGGCGGTTTGACATTCCGGTGCAATCCAGGAGCCCGACCATGGTGTTAAGTGGTCCTCCGCAGGATATCCCTCTGTTTTCTCAGGCACTTCGCGCTGCCATTGTGCAGAGCGGGCTGTTCTATGAATCCCATCAGGTGCAATGGCTGAACGGGGAACGTACCTTGGCTTCCCTGCGTCAGGAGCCTCAGGGTCAGTTGTCGCCCATGCCTCATGTGGATGACATGAGAAGAGCTGCCGATCTGGTCACTAGAATTGCCGACTCTTCTACATCTCCGTCTCCAGCAGTGGATACTGCCGAGCAGGTGTCCGCCGGTAACGGAGTGCATCCTCAGTCCATGCCGCTTGTGCAGCAGCAGTTGCACGCATTGGATACCCGGCAGGTCATCTGGCAAGGGGATGTCTGGCCTGGTCAGCTGATGCATTGGGAAATCGAGGAAGAAACGAAGCGGCATGGTTCAGGGGAAGATCATGAAGCCTCTGTCTGGAAGACCACCCTGAAACTGGTATTGCCGGAAATGGGGGCGGTCAACGCACGTCTAGCCTTCGTGAATGGTCAGTTGCAGGTCGAAGTGTCGGCCGAGGATGCCGCTGCCGCTGACAGGATGCGCACAGACCAGGCACGCCTGATCGACCGGTTGTCAGGTGCAGGGCTGCAGGTGGCCGGGTTGGTGATCCATCATGGCTAAGGATCCCAGCCAGCTTGCGGTAGCGCTGGCTTACCAGACCGGCCAGGCTGCGCCCAAGGTGGTGGCCAAGGGAAGAGGGCTGCTGGCTCAGGCGATTATCGAACGTGCCAGGGATGCCGGGGTTTATGTCCATGAATCCCCTGAACTGGTTTCCCTGCTGATGCAAGTGGACATGGATCAGCATATTCCTCCGCAATTGTATCTTGCGGTCGCCGAGCTTCTCGCCTGGATATACCGACTCGAGCACGGGCTGGAGGAGACCCCCGTGTCACAAAACGGCCAGAAGATCCTCCCGTAGTTTTTCTACCGTTGATTGCGGCATGAGGGTGTTGCCTCTTGCTGAAATCAGAAAAGTATCTTCGGCGCGATTGCCAAGCGTGTTGATTTTGGCCGTATGCAATTGAATGCCATGTCTCAGCAGCGCCTGCGCGATTCTTGACAGGAGTCCGGGGCGGTCGCCCGCGACAATCGACAACAGGTACTGATGGCCTGACGACTCCGGAGCCAGAGTGACGCTGGGAGGCATCGGGAAGTGCTTGAGCTGCCGGCTGACGCGCCCTTGCATGGGGGCCTCCAGCGGATGAGCGCCGATCAGCTTTTGTGTCAGTTCGTACTCGATGTAGCTGAGCAGATCCCGATAGCCGACTGACAAGTCTTTTTCAACCAGCACAAGGAAGCTGTCCAGGGCGTAACCATGCTGTGTGGTATGGATCTTCGCCTCAACGATGGTGTAATCCAGGCGCTCGAAGAAACCACATATCGTCGCGAAAAGATCTTCCCGATCGCGCAGGTAGGCCATGACCTGGATGCCATCCCCCTGAGGGCTCAGACGGGCCCGAACGATGGGCGTGCCGCTGTTCTGGTGGGCAAGCAGCATGCGTGTGTGCCAGGCGATTTCCTGGCTGTCATGGCGCAGGAAGTAACTGTCACCGAGCTTATGCCAGAAATCCTGGTAACTGGCCTCCGAAATCCCGTAATGATTGAGACGTTCCGTCGACTGCTGCCGACGTGCTGTGAGCTCGGATTCACGTGTGGCCCCTGCACTCATCAGCAGGCGTTTCGTTGCGACGAAGAGGCTTTCCAGCAACTTGGCTTTCCAGGCGTTCCAGACCGCCGGGCTAGTGCCACGAACGTCTGCTACGGTCAGCAGATATAGTGCGGTTAGGTGGCGTTCATCACCCATTTCCGATGCAAATTTCTCGATTACCTCTGGATCCGACAGGTCGGACTTCTGGGCGGTTCCAGACATGGTCAGGTGTTTTTCCACCAGCCACGCGACCAACTTGCAATCCTCGAATGGCAGGCCATGTTGCCGGCAGAAACGCATTGCATCCACCGTTCCAAGCTGGGAGTGATCGCCGCCGCGCCCCTTGGCAATGTCATGGAATAAAGCAGCCAGATACAACAACTCCGGCTTTTCGAACTTGGAAATGAGTTCACTGCACAACGGGAACTCGTGCTTGAATTGGGGAACCGCAAAACGACGCAAGTTTCGTAACACGTTCAGAATGTGCTCGTCCACGGTATAGACATGGAACAGGTCGTGCTGCATCTGGCCGCTGATTCGCCCGAATGCAGGGATGTATCGCCCAAGAATTTCGTAGCGGTTCATGCGTCGCAGGGCGGTGGTGATCCCTTGGGGTTGGCGAAGGATTTCCATGAACAGTCGCTTGTGTCTTGGGGTGTTCCGGAAGTCCCGGTTGACCAGTGCCTTGACCCGCCACAGCGAGCGCAGCATCGGGGCACTCATGCCCTTGATTTCAGGGTGCTTCTGCAATTGCAGAAAACTTTCCAGGATGGCGTCAGGTTCGCGTTGCAGCAGGTTGGGTGCACGCGTTTCGAGCAGGCCGTTGCGTATCTGGAAGCGGGTATTGATCGGCTGGATGCTTTCGGCCTCCGGGAAAGCACGCTCATGCAGGTTCTGGAGCAGGATTTCGTTCATCAGCCGGACAAATTTAGCGCTTCGATAAAAGCGCTGCATCAGTTGTTCGCTGGCGCGCCTGCGCGATGTGTTGTTCAGTCCAAGCTGCGCAGCCAGATCGTTCTGGAAATCGAACAGCAGCCGGTCTTCGCGCCGTCCCGCGAGATAGTGCAATCGGATGCGCAACATCTGTAGCACGCGTTCATGGCGACGAACCTGGCGTGCTTCGCTGGACGTAATGAGGCCGTTGTGGGCAAGTGCACTCCAACTGCCACCCAGGCCGATTGCCTGGCTGATCCAGAGGACAGTCTGCAAGTCGCGCAGGCCGCCTGGACTTTCCTTGATGTTGGGTTCCAGATTGTAGGCAGTGTCGTTGAAGCGGGCATGGCGATGGGACTGTTCGAGTGTCTTCGCCCCGAAGAACATCTTCGGGTCCATGGTGGAGGCGAGTTGAGTTCTCATCCGGCGATAGAGGTTACGGTTGCCGGTAAGGAAGCGGGCTTCAAGCAGATTGGTCTGGATGGTGACATCCTTTGCTGCTTCATCCACGCATTCCTGCAGCGTGCGGACACTGTGTCCGACGCTCAGGCCGATATCCCATAACAGCCCGACGAGCCTTTCCAGAGCGAGATCAAAGGCAGATTGATGATCGTCTGGCAGCAGGATCAAGAGATCGACATCGGAGTAAGGGAAAAGCTCACCCCGACCGTAGCCACCGACCGCGATCAGGCTGATTTCCTTCGGAATCGACGCCTCCTGCCACAGGTCGCACAACAACCGGTCGACTATGCGGCAATGGTGCTTGAGGGTATAGGCGGTTTCCGCGTACTGCTCGAATTGTGCCTTGAGCGCGGCCTGTTCGCCTTGCAGGCGCCGGCGCCAGTGGGCGACCGTAGTTTGCATCAGCGGAGATTGGCCGGGGGTGGTTGGCAACCGGCTGACAGCGTCATTACTTCATAGCCGTCGGCTGTTACCAGGACAGTATGCTCCCACTGGGCAGATAGGCTGCGGTCCTTGGTGACGATGGTCCATCCGTCCCCCATCTGGCGGATATCGCGCTTGCCTGCGTTGATCATGGGCTCGATGGTGAAGATCATGCCTTCCTGCAGCTTCAGGCCGGTCCCGGGTTTGCCGTAATGGAGCACCTGTGGATCCTCATGGAATTTCTTGCCGATGCCGTGCCCGCAAAATTCGCGTACGACGGAGTAGCCGCTGCTTTCGGCATATTTCTGGATGGCGTGACCGATGTCTCCCAGTGTGGCCCCCGGTCTCACCTGGGCAATCCCGCGCCACATGCATTCAAATGTGATGTCGCATAGCCGCTTTGCCTGAATGGAAGGGGTGCCCACGCAGAACATGCGGCTGGTATCGCCGTGGTATCCATCCTTGATGGTGGTGATGTCCAGGTTGACGATGTCGCCGTTCTTCAATACGCGGTCGCTCGGTACGCCATGGCACACCTGCTGGTTAATGGAGGTGCAGATGGATTTTGGGTAAGGGGCGTGCCCCGGCGGGGCGTAATTGAGGGGGGCCGGGATGCAACCTTGCACGTTGACCATGTAGTCATGACACAACCGGTCCAGTTCTTCAGTCGTGACGCCGGGCTTCACGAAAGGTTCGATATAATCCAGGACTTCGGAGGCCAACCTGCCTGCGATACGCATTTTTTCGATGTCTTGTTCGTTTTTGATAGTAATGGCCATGGGTGAAACGCTTTTGCCTTGAATGGAAACAGGCGTTTATGGTAGCATACGCCGCCCGTTTATCTTGAACGGGAAATTCGCACACGCGCCCCATATATGGGTGCCCGGCATCGGGTGTTTTAGGGCGCGTGGAGGCAACTAACCCTATAGGAGCAATATTATGTCCGTGACCATGCGTCAAATGCTGGAAGCCGGTGTCCACTTCGGCCACCAGACCCGTTACTGGAATCCTCAAATGGCGCCGTACATCTTCGGCGACCGTAACAAGATCCATATCGTCAACCTCGAAAAAACTCTGCCGATGTTCGAAGACGCGCTTAAGCATGTGCGTCAACTGGCTGCCAATAAGGGCCGTATCCTGTTCGTCGGCACCAAGCGCCAGGCCCGCGACATCGTCAAGGAAGAAGCTGCCCGCGCGGGTTGCGCCTACGTCAACCACCGCTGGCTGGGTGGCATGCTGACCAATTTCAAGACCGTCAAGCAGTCCATCAAGCGTCTGCACGATTACCAGACCATGATGGAAGATGGCAGCTTTGAGCGCCTGGGCAAGCGTGAAGTGCTCGGCTACAAGCGCGAAATCGAAAAGCTCGAACGTTCCATCGGCGGCATCAAGGAAATGGGCGGTCTGCCGGATGCGATTTTCATTATCGACGTCGGCCATGAGTCCGGTGCCGTGACCGAAGCTGGCAAGCTGGGCATCCCGGTAATCGGCGTGGTTGATACCAACAACTCTCCGGAAGGCGTCACTTACGTGATTCCGGGTAATGATGACTCCAGCCGTGCCATTCGTCTGTATGCCCGTGGCATCGCTGATGCAGTGCTGGAAGGTCGTAGCCAGTCCATCAACGAAATCGTCAAGGCGGCGTCTGAAGAAGAGTTCGTTGAAGAAACAGCGGCTGAGTAATCCCTGAAAAAAGGGGCAGACGCCCCTTTTTTTCTGTCTGAACATGATGATCCCCGCGATTAGCTGGGACTTGAGAATTTGTAAGGAGCAAGAGATGGCGGAAATTACCGCAAGCATGGTAAAGGATCTGCGTGAGCGTACCGATGCCCCCATGATGGACTGCAAGAAGGCACTGACCGAGGCTGATGGCGACATGACCCGTGCGGAAGAAATCCTGCGCGTGCGTTTCGGCAACAAGGCCAGCAAGGCCTCGACCCGTGTCGCTGCCGAAGGTAGCGTCGGTGTCAGCATTTCCGCGGATGGCAAGCTGGGCGCCATGGTGGAAGTCAACTCCGAAACCGATTTCTGTGCCAAGAATGACGATTTCCTCGGCTTCGTCCGTGACCTCGCTGAAGTCATCGCCAGCGCAAAGCCGGCTGACATCGCAGCAGTGGCTGCCCTGAAGATGGGTGCCGGTACCGTTGAAGATGCCCGTACCCAACTGGTTGGCAAGATTGGTGAAAACATCACCCCGCGTCGTTTCCTGATTGCTGAAGCCAAGGGCAAGCTGGCGAGCTATGTGCACGGTGGCAAGATTGGCGTGATGGTCGATGTGGTCGGTGGCGACGATGCTCTGGCCAAGGATATTGCCATGCATATCGCTGCGGCCAAGCCGAAATCGCTGGATGCTTCCGGCGTTGATGCTGCCCTGATTGAATCCGAGCGTCGCGTGGCCATCGAAAAGGCCAAGGAAGCCGGCAAGCCTGCAGAAATGCTGGAAAAGATTGCAGAAGGCACCGTGCAGAAGTTCCTGAAGGATGTGACCCTGTTGAACCAGGTATTCGTCAAGGCCGAAGATGGCAAGCAAACCATCGAGCAACTGCTGAAGTCCAAGGGCGCTAGCGTTGCTTCCTTCACCATGTACGTGGTGGGCGAGGGCATCGAAAAGGTTGTGACTGACTTCGCTGCCGAAGTGGCTGCTGCTGCAAAGGTATAAAGCATGACCGCCCCCGCCTTCAAACGTATTCTGCTCAAACTGTCCGGTGAGGCCCTGATGGGCGAGGACAGCTACGGCATCAACCGTGCGACCATCGAGCGCATCGTCGGCGAGATCAAGGAAGTAGTCGATCTCGGTGTCGAAGTGGCCGTGGTCATTGGTGGGGGCAATATTTTCCGTGGCGTGGCGCCTGCAGCGGCAGGAATGGACCGCGCGACGGCCGATTATATGGGCATGATGGCAACCGTCATGAATGCCCTGGCACTGCAGGACGCGATGCGTCAGGTAGGGCTCAAGGCGCGGGTGCAATCTGCGCTGAATATCGAGCAGGTGGCCGAGCCGTATATTCGCGGCAAGGCGATTCGTTACCTGGAGGAAGGCCGGGTCGTGATTTTCGGCGCCGGGACAGGTAATCCCTTCTTCACGACCGATACTGCTGCAGCATTGCGCGGTATGGAGATGAACGCCGACATCGTGCTCAAGGCGACCAAGGTGGATGGCGTCTACACCGATGATCCCAAGACGCACCCGGATGCGATGCGTTACAAGGAACTGACCTTTGACGAGGCCATCATCAAGAATCTCAAGGTGATGGATGCCACCGCGCTGACCTTGTGCCGTGATCAGAAGCTGCCGATCTGCGTATTCAGTATTTTCAAACAGGGCGCGCTGAAGCGCGTCGTGATGGGTGAGGACGAAGGCACGCAAGTGCTGCCTTAATCGTTAAGGAACAATCGATATGATCAACGACATCAAGAATAACGCGGAACAGAAGATGCATAAGGCGCTCGAAGCGCTCAAGAGTAATCTGTCCAAGGTGCGAACCGGTCGTGCGCACGCTGGTTTGCTGGACCAGGTCATGGTCGAATACTATGGCAACATGGTACCGATCAGTCAGGTAGGTAATGTCGGCCTGGCCGATGCCCGAACCATTACCGTTCAGGTCTGGGAAAAGCCGATGCTGGCCAAGGTCGAGAAGGCGATTCGTGATTCCGATCTGGGTCTGAATCCTTCTAACAGTGGCGACATGATCAGGGTCCCGATGCCTCCTTTGACTGAAGAACGTCGTCGAGATCTGACCAAGGTGGTCAAGGGTGAGGGGGAAGATGGCAAGGTGGCTGTACGCAATATCCGTCGTGATGCCAATGATCAGTTGAAGAAACTGCTCAAGGACAAGGAAATCAGCGAGGATGATGAGCGTCGGGCACAGGATGAAATCCAGAAGCTGACGGACAAGTTCGTTGCCGAAGTTGATAAGGTCTTACAGGCCAAGGAAGCTGACCTGATGGCGATCTGATGCCATCGAATTGAACCACGGGGATTCGCAGCCGTTTAGAGTGGCGCCATCCCCGTTTTTTGTGCTCAAATGGGTCCAAATTTCTTTGAAAGGCTGAAGTTGGCTCTCTTCGCCAGTTCCACGCTCGATATACCAGTGTCTTCCGAGGTGCCTCGCCATATTGCCGTCATCATGGATGGCAATGGCCGCTGGGCCAAGAAGCGTTTCATGCCGCGCATCATGGGACACAAGCGCGGCGTGGAAACTGTGCGCGACCTGATCAAGCAATGTATCCACTACGAGGTCAAATACCTGACCCTCTTTGCATTCAGCAGCGAGAACTGGCGTCGTCCGGCGGATGAGGTCAAGTTCCTGATGAACCTGTTCATGGAGGCCCTGAAGAGGGAAGTGGACAGTCTGCATCAGAATCAGATCCGACTGGTCATGATCGGTGACCGTTCGCGGTTCGATCCGTTGCTGGTCAAAGCGATCCACGAAGCTGAAAAACTGACCCAGCACAACACGAGACTGACGCTCACCATTGCAGCCAACTATGGTGGACGCTGGGATATCATGCAAGCGTTGCAGCGTCTGATGGCAACGAAACCAGACCTCTCTTCCGGCTTCTCCGAGGAAGAATTGAATGCCTATCTGTCCATGCATTATGCCCCGGAACCGGATCTGTTCATCCGCACGGGTGGTGAGAAACGCATCAGTAATTTCCTGTTGTGGCAATTGGCGTATACCGAATTGTATTTTACCGACACGCTTTGGCCGGACTTCGATGATGCTGCATTCAGGCTGGCTCTACAGTCTTATCGGCAACGTGAACGGCGTTATGGTCGAACCAGTGAGCAGCTCTCTGCGGGGCCACATGCTTAAGAATCGGATCATTACAGCCCTGTTGCTGGGGAGTGTCTTCCTGGTGGCGTTGTTTGGCTTGCCAGATCTGTGGTGGTCATTGTTTTTGCTTGTATTTATTTTTGTCGGGGCTTGGGAGTGGTGTTCGCTAGCAGCGATCAAGGGTGCATCGAAAGTCGCTTTTCTAGGAATCCTGATGGGCACGGCCTTTCTGCTACTGCCTTTTGCTACTGACCTGGCCCCCCTTCGTTACAAACTTTCAGGCATGCTGACAATGAGCGCAGCCATTTTCTGGTTGCTTCTGGCCCCATCTTGGTTAAGCCGGCGTTGGCGCATGCCTGGTCAAACTCTTTCCCTGCTGACTGGCCTGATATTGTTGCTTCCCCCGTGGGTGGCTCTGGTTGATTTGCGTCATACGCTGGGTCCGGCAAATGTCCTGGTATTGATTTTGGTTGTCGTCATGGCAGACAGCGCAGCCTATTTTTCCGGCAAACGATTTGGCAAACATAAGCTGGCACCCGAGATCAGCCCCGGTAAGACCTGGGAAGGAGTCGCTGGCGCTTTGGCCGCCGTATTCCTTTTTTCAACCCTATTGTGCTTGTGGAAGGGCTGGAACCTGTGGCTTGTTGTCGGCTTTATGGCTTTGGTGGTTCTGTCTGTCATTGGCGATCTGTTCGAGTCGATGGTCAAGCGCCAGGCTGGCAAAAAAGATAGCGGCACTCTTCTGCCCGGACATGGTGGTGTCCTGGACCGGATTGACGGTTTGACTTCGACGTTGCCGGTAGCGGCATTTTTTACCTATTTCCCGTTTTATATCAAAGTGCTCTTTGTCTCATGAGCAAGCTTCAATTCATTACCGTGCTCGGTTCGACGGGCACTATCGGCGTCAATACGCTGGATGTCATTGCCCGCCACCCGGATCGATACCGCGTGTATGCATTGACAGCCAATTCGCGGATCGATCCCCTTTTGTCGCAATGCCGTGCTTTTTCGCCACGCTATGCGGTAGTGCTGGATGATGATGCGGCAGAAATCCTGCGCGAACGGTTGAGATCGGAGGGGCTGGAGACTGAGGTCTTATGCGGACCGGAGGCGCTTGAGCAGGTTTCCTCAGCGACAGAAGTGGATGCTGTCATGGCCGCCATCGTTGGTGCGGCTGGCCTCAAGCCTGCGCTTGCTGCAGCGCAGGCCGGAAAGCGTGTGTTGCTGGCCAACAAGGAAACCCTGGTAATGTCCGGTAGCCTGTTCATGGACGCTGTGCACAAGAATGGAGCGACCCTACTGCCGATCGACAGCGAGCATAACGCCATCTTCCAGGTGATGCCTCCTGGTTTCGATCGTGGCCTTGTTGCAAGCGGGGTCAAGAGAATTCTGCTGACGGCATCCGGCGGACCTTTTCGCAGGGCCAGTCATGATGAATTGGCCAAGGTAACACCAAGCCAGGCGCTCAATCATCCGAATTGGGTGATGGGGCCGAAAATCACGATCGATTCGGCAAGCCTGATGAACAAAGGGCTGGAAGTGATCGAGGCGCACTGGCTGTTCAATGCATCACCTGACATTATCGAGGTCGTCATCCACCCGCAGAGCGTGATCCATTCCATGGTCGAGTATGTTGACGGCTCCGTACTGGCTCAGTTGGGCAATCCGGATATGCGAACGCCAATCGCCTATGCGCTGGCTTATCCTGAACGCATTGAAAGCGGGGTTGGGTCTCTGGATTTGTTCAAGGTCGGTCGCCTCGATTTTGAGCCTCCAGACATGATCCGCTTCCCATGCCTGAAGCTCGCATTCGAAGCACTTCGTCGAGGTGGCACGGCGCCGGCGATTCTGAATGCTGCCAATGAGGTCGCTGTCCAGTCATTCCTGGAAGAACGGATTGGCTTTACCGATATTCCTCGGTTGATCGAAGCTGCACTGGCCCGTGTCAGTGTAGTGGAAGGGCGTGCATTAGCCGAGGTCGTTGATGCCGACCGTGCTGCCCGGGCGGCCGCACAGGAATGGCTGGAACAACGTTCATGATGACTTTGTTGGCATTCCTGGTCACGCTCGGCATCCTGATCGTTGTTCATGAATATGGGCATTACCTTGCCGCGATCAAATGTGGCGTCAAGGTGCTGCAGTTCTCGGTTGGTTTCGGAAATCCACTTTATACCCGTCGTTTCGGCAAGGATGATACCGAGTTCATCGTGGCAGCCTTCCCTCTGGGGGGGTATGTCCGGATGCTGGACGAGCGGGAGGCACCTGTGCCGGAAGAACTTCTGCCTCGAGCTTTCAATCGACAGCCAGTCTGGAAGCGCATGATCATCGTGGCTGCGGGGCCGATCGCCAATCTGCTGCTGGCTGTTTTGCTCTATTGGGTGTTGCTCATGAGCGGACTGCCAGGTATGCGTCCTCTGCTGGGTGAAGTACCGGCTTCTTCTGCAGCGGCACAGGCCAGCATGAAAAGTGAAGAGATGATCGTGCGTGTTGGCCGCAACCCCGTACAAACCTGGCAGGATGTACGCTGGAATTTGCTGCAGGAGTCACTCAAGTCCAGGACGGTCGAAATCGAAGCCGTGAGCGGTGCCCGTGAGATGCATTTGCATCGTCTGGACCTTTCGAAGCTGGATACTGAAAACACCAAGGTCGATATCCTGGATCAGTTGGGGTTGGCTCCCTACCGTCCGCAAATGCCGTCGCATATTGGCGAGATTTTGCCGGATAGTCCTGCTGCCAAGTCCGGATTGCAGGTGGGTGACGAAATCCTGGCTGTCGATGGTGTTTCCGTTGCGCTCTGGGAAGACTTTGCAGGCATCATGCGCAAGAATCCAGGCAAGGGGATGTCCTTGAAACTGAGGCGCAGTGGCCGTGAAATGCAGTTGAATGTCACGCCGGAACGGGTCGAGGAGGGCGGTCAGGTTATTGGCAGGATCGGTGCAGCTTACCGGTTGTCCGAAGCCGAGAGGGCACGTTTCATGGTCGATGTGAAATATGACCCTGTCAATGCACTGGGGCATGCGGCACTTAAAACCTGGGATACTTCGATGTTCAGCCTGAAGATGCTGGGCAGCATGAT
This sequence comes from Pseudomonadota bacterium, assembly GCA_029782295.1. Taxonomy (GTDB): domain Bacteria; phylum Pseudomonadota; class Gammaproteobacteria; order Burkholderiales; family Methylophilaceae; genus CAIJXJ01. Next base: position 193,318 of record JAKOVB010000089.1, on the reverse strand, counting down.
TACCGGATCGTTGTCATGGAAGGGCGTCAGCGGTCCCGTGACGATCGCCAACTATGCCGGTCAAAGCGCGCACATCGGCTGGAAATCATTCATGGGCTTTCTGGCGCTGGTCAGCATCAGCCTCGGGGTACTTAATTTGCTGCCGGTTCCGGTGTTGGATGGAGGCCATTTAATGTATTATATGGTCGAAATTATCAGGGGGAGGCCCGTTTCCGAGCAGGTCATGGAAATTGGGCAGAAGTTGGGATTTACGATACTCGGATTGCTCATGGCAACCGCGTTGTTCAACGATATCAATCGACTTATAACAGGCTGAATTCAAATAATGAAGCTCCGGACCATACCATTCGTGCTCCTCGGTTTATACGCAACATCTGCGCTTGCCATGGAGCCATTCATGGTCAGGGATATCCGTGTGGAAGGCATCCAGCGTACCGAGGCCGGTACGGTCTTCAATTACCTGCCGGTGAAGGCAGGTGAGCAGATGAATGAGGACAAGGCCGCGCAAGCCATCAAGGCCCTGTATGGGACCGGGTTTTTCAAGGATGTTCGCCTTGAAGCTGAAGGTGATGTGTTGGTCGTGACTGTTCAGGAACGTCCGGCGATTGCCCAGATCAGCTTTACAGGCAACAAGGCATTCCCCAGCGACAAGATGAAGGATGGCCTCAAGCAGATCGGTTTGTCCGAGGGCATGATTTTCGACCGTTCGATGCTGGATAAGGCAGAACAGGAAATCAAGCGCCAATATCTCAGCCAAGGCAAATATGGTGCCGTCGTAAAAGCTGTCGCCAGCCCGCTGGAACGGAATCGTGTCGCAGTTCAGTTCAATATCGAGGAAGGTGCCGTGGCCAAGATTCGCGGCATTAACATCGTCGGCAATCAGGCTTTCGACGAAGATGAGCTGCGCAAGAATTTCAATCTGACCACACCAAACTGGATGAGCTGGTGGAACAAGGATGACCAGTATTCCAAGCAGAAACTGACTGCGGACATCGAAGCGTTGCGGTCTTTCTACATGAATCAGGGTTACCTGGAGTTCAACGTCGATTCGACACAGGTCTCCATAACTCCAGACAAGCGGGACATCTACATTACGGTGAATATCACCGAGGGTGAGAAATATACGGTTTCGGACATCAAGCTGGCCGGTGAAACGCTGGTTCCGGAGGATGAACTCCGAACCCTGATTACGATGCAACCCGGTGAAATGTTCAGTCGCGAAAAGCTCACCGAATCCAGCAAGGCCATCGGCGACCGTCTGGGTAAAGATGGTTACGCATTCGCCAACGTGAACGCCGTACCGGAAGTCGACAAGGAAAAGCACACGGTTGCATTTACCTATTTCGTCGATCCGGGCCGTCGTGTGTATGTCCGCCGCATCAACCTGACCGGCAATACCAAGACTCGGGATGAAGTCTTGCGCCGCGAGATGCGTCAACTGGAATCGGCCTGGTATGCGTCAGACAAGATCGAGTTGTCGAAGAAACGGCTCGATCGCTTGGGCTATTTCTCTGATGTCAATGTCCAAACCCCGGCTGTACCGGGTACTCCGGATCAGGTGGATGTCAATTACGACGTGACTGAAAAATCGACCGGTAGCATTATGTTCGGTGCCGGCCTGTCCAGTTCTGAAGGGGTTGTGCTGGGTGTGACAGTGAATCAGGCCAACTTCCTGGGGACGGGGAATCGCGTCAGCGCGCAGGTCAATACCGGCAAGGTCAACAAGACATATTCTCTTTCCTATACCGATCCTTATTTCACACCGGATGGCGTGAGCCGTGGTTTTGATATCTACCGCAAGGACGTGAATTCGGGATCGCTGAATATCGGTAACTACGCGACTTCCTCCTATGGGCTTGGCGCACGCTTTGGCATCCCGTTGAATGAACGCGACACCGTGAGCTTTGGTCTAACCGGGGACTTTACGAATATCGATCTGACGAATTCGGCTTTTCCGCCTTCTAGATATGTTGCATTTTGTGCCAACACGACCGGCTGTGATAAGACCTTGCTCCGGGCTGATCTCGGTTGGGCACATGATACCCGTGACAATATCCTGTTTCCAAACAGGGGAGTGTTGCAGCGCCTGACTGGGGAAATCGGTTTGCCGGGCCTGGATCTCCAGTACTACAAGATTAATTACCAGCATGTGTGGTACAAGGATTTTAGCAAGACGATTACACTGATGTTGAATGGTGAAATCGGCTACGCCGGCAATTACGGTAGTGGCCTTTACCCGTTCTACAAGAATTTTTATGCAGGCGGTGTGAATTCGATTCGTGGTTTTGATACGAGCTCTGTGGGGCCGAGTTCTCAGGATGTGAATTCCGCGGGTACCAGCTATACCTATTTTACCGGTGGGACACGTCGAGTGGTGGGAAATGCCGAGCTGTTCTTCCCGGTTCCGATGATGAAGGATAACAAGCAGTTGCGACTCTCGGCATTTCTCGATGCAGGTTCTGTCTGGGGTGGTTCGAATGCTTCCGACCTGTCGCCGACAAGTTGTACTGGGGCTTCTGACTGCATGCGGTACTCGACGGGCGTCGGTGTAAGCTGGTATTCACCGTTCGGTCCGATCAAGCTTGTGCTCGCAAAACCGCTGAATGAGAAAACAGGTGACAAGACCCAGATGCTGCAATTCCAGATGGGTTCGCAGTTCTAAATTATTTGTAATTCAGGAGAAATCAATTGAATAAGACGTTGCAATTTCTGATGGCTGGCGTATTTGCATTGACCGCGTTCAACGCCTCTGCAGCGGAACTCAAGGTAGGATACGTTCAGGTCGACAAGATTCTGCAGGAAGCGCCTCAAACCCAGGAAAGCGGCAAGAAACTGGAGCGCGAGTTTTCTCCGCGCAGCCAGGAGCTGGAGCGCATGCAGAAGCAGATCAAAGACCTTCAGTCATCCCTCGACAAGGACAGTCTGACGATGTCGGAGACAGATCGCCGTAATAAGGAGCGCGATCTTTCCAACCTGAATCTCGAGTTCCAGCGCAAGCAGCGTGAGTTGCGTGAGGATGTCAACTTGCGTAAGAACGAGGAATTGTCCAGTCTTCAGGATCGTATCAACAAGGCAGTCACATCAGTTGCGGAATCTGAAGGCTACGATCTGGTGGTCTACAGCGGTGTGGCGTTCGCCAGCAAGAAGATTGATATTACCGACAAGGTTCTGAAGTCTCTCGGCAAGAAATAAGCGCTCTACTGCAATGCTTGTCAGCTATTCCCTGAGGGATATCGCTGAGCGATTGGGCGGCGAGATTCTCGGGGATTCGAGTGTCGTCGTTACCCGGATGGCATCTCTGGCAGGTGCCAGGGCTGGAGAACTCAGCTTCCTTGCGAATTCCAAGTATCGACATTTGCTTGGCACGACGCAGGCCAGTGCTGTTGTCGTCGGACATGCGGACCGCGATGCTACCGACTTGCCACGCATTGTCTGTGACAATACGTATGCGTATTTCGCTAAAGTCTCAACGCTCATGAATCCTGCGGCCAAGCCTGTGCCCGGGATTCATCCGAGTGCCGTGGTGGATCCGTCAGCTGTTGTTTCAGATACGGCTTCGGTGGGGGCGCATGTCTATGTCGGCCCCGGGGTCAGGCTGGACGAGCATGTGGTGATCGGCCCGGGATGTGTGCTTCATGATCATGTGTCGATTGGTGACGGATCAATATTGCAGTCGAATGTTACGGTGTATGCGGATTGTGAGATCGGGCGTGCCTGTGTATTGAGTGCGGGTGTGGTGATCGGGGCGGATGGCTTCGGATACGCTGAAGAGCATGGTCGTTGGGTGAAGATTCCACAGGTCGGGCGAGTTATCCTCGGAGATTATGTGGAAATCGGGTCGAATACCACCATCGATAGAGGGGCGTTGGACGATACGATTGTCGAAGAGGGCGTTAAACTCGACAACCTGATCCAGATTGGACATAACTGTCGTATCGGGGCACATACCGTGATTGCAGGATGTGTTGGGATTGCAGGGAGTGCGGTGATCGGGAGGCAATGCAAAATCGGTGGTGCGGCAATGATACTCGGCCATCTCGAGATTGCGGATCATGTCACGATATCCCCGGGGAGCATGATTACCCGATCTTTGAGCAAAGCCGAGACGTACACAGCTTTGATGCCATTCCAGACACATGGGGAGTGGTTGAGGACAGCTGCGCACATTCGTCATCTGGATACGCTGGTGAGGAGAGTTTCCTCACTGGAACAAGAACTTGAAGCATTGAAAAAGGAACAGTCATGACCAGCATGGATATTCATGAAATTCTCGAGCATCTTCCTCATCGGTACCCTTTCCTGCTGATCGATCGCGTAGTGTCGCTGGAACTGGAGAAGGAAATCGTCGCGATCAAAAATGTGACGATTAATGAGCCATTTTTTCCAGGCCACTTTCCGTATCATCCGGTAATGCCAGGCGTACTGATTGTCGAGGCGATGGCGCAGGCAGCCGCGGTCCTGTCGTTCAAGACGATGGGTCGCAAGCCTTCTGATGACTCCGTTTACTATTTTGCCGGTATTGATAATGTACGTTTCAAGAAGCCGGTCTCTCCGGGCGACCAGTTGGTGCTCAAAGTCAGGATCGACCGAATCATGCGCGGTATCTGGAAGTATTCCGGTCAGGCACTGGTCGATGATGAAGTGGTGGCCGAAGCTGATCTTCTGTGTACATTGAAAGTCATTAAGTGATCCATTCGACGGCCATCATCGATCCTAAGGCTGAACTGGATAGCGATGTCAGTATCGGTCCGTATTCCATCATTGGCCCGGATGTTCGCATCGGCAGTGGTACTACGGTCGGCTCGCATGTGGTGATTCAAGGGCCGACCATCATCGGCAAGAACAACCAGATCTACCATTTCTGCTCGCTGGGAGACGCTCCGCAAGACAAGAAATACAAGGGAGAGCCGACCAGGCTGGAAATCGGTGATGGCAACACGATCCGTGAATACTGCACGTTTAATCGCGGTACCGTGCAAGATATTGGCACGACCAAACTGGGTAACGAAAACTGGGTGATGGCCTATGTACATATTGCCCACGACTGCCAGATTGGGAATAACACCATTTTTGCCAATAACTCTTCGCTGGCAGGGCATGTCACGGTACATGATCATGCGATCCTAGGCGGATTTACACTGGTTCATCAGTTCTGCAAGATCGGAGCCCACATCATCACTGCGGTGGGGTCTGTTGTGTTCAAGGATATTCCACCGTATGTCACGGCATCGGGCTACGATGCACAGCCGCATGGCTTGAACACGGAGGGATTGAAACGCCGGGGATTTTCAGCCGAAACCTTGTTGCAACTCAAACGCGCTTACAAGACCCTGTACAAGTCCAGCCTGACGTTGGAAGAAGCCAAGGCTGAATTAGCCAAGCAACAGGCATCCTGCAAGGAAATCGGCGTGCTGCTGGACTTCCTGAATCAGTCCACTCGCGGAATCATTCGTTAGTTTCGTTTCATTAGACCGCTTTATGCCCGTCATCGGAATTGTTGCCGGAGAAGCTTCCGGCGATTTGCTCGGTAGTCATCTCATCAAGGCTCTCAAGAAACAGCGCCCGGATCTGGAATTTATCGGCATTGCCGGACCCAAGATGCAGGCGGAAGGTGCCGTTTCCATGTTTCCCATGGAACGCCTTGCGGTCCGGGGTTATTTCGAGGTGCTACGTCACCTGGTCGGCTTGCTGCGGATGCGGCGTCAATTGGTGGCGCATTTCAGGAAGAACCCCCCGGATCTTTTTATCGGGATAGATGCCCCTGATTTCAATCTTGGCCTCGAAAGAAAACTGAAGCGTTCCGGGATCAAGACCATCCATTATGTCAGCCCGTCTATCTGGGCTTGGCGGGGCGGCAGGGTGCGTAAGATTCGGCGCGCCGTCAACCATATCCTCGCCCTTTTCCCTTTTGAAGTTCCACTCTACGAGAAGGCCAAAGTGCCGGTGACTTATGTCGGCCATCCATTGGCCGATATGCTGCCACTTGAACCTGATTATGCCGCTGCGCGAAGGGAATTGAAGCTTCAGGAGGACAAACTGGTCGTCGCCATGTTGCCTGGAAGTCGGCAGAGCGAACTCAAGTATATGGCCGACGTCTTCGTCAAGACTGCAATCCACATTCATGAGATTGTTCCGGAAGCGCATTTCCTGGTGCCCCTGGTGACGCGCGAGACCCGTTGGATGTTTGAGGAAGCGATTTACCGGAACCAGGCGACTGAGGTACCGATCACTTTGCTGTTCGGCCATGCCCATCTGGCGATGGAGGCTTCGGATGCAGTCATTGTATCTTCCGGGACGGCAACACTTGAAGCGGCGCTGTTGAAACGTCCGATGGTCATCACTTATCGCATGTCGCCATTGAGTTGGCAGATTCTTCGCCACATGAATTACCTGCCTTATGTCGGACTGCCAAATGTCCTGGCTGGCCGCAAGCTGGTTCCAGAGCTGTTGCAGAGTGAAGCAACACCTGAAAACATCGCGGATACGCTGCTCAAACTGGTGTATGACAAAACTGCAGTAGCAGAAATCAAGCGGGAGTTTTCCGGAATTCATGAACGTCTACGTCAGAATACGGAGCAGAAGGCTGCAGCACTTGTGCTGAGCATGCTGTCATGAGCCAGGTTTTGATTTGCGGGGTGGACGAGGCCGGGCGTGGACCACTTGCTGGGCCGGTCTTCGCTGCTGCCGTGATACTGGATCCGACCAAACCGATTCCTGGTTTGGCTGACTCCAAGACTCTTTCAGAGAAAAAACGTGATGCATTGGCGATGGCTATCAGGGAGTATGCCCTGTCGTGGTCGATTGCTACTGCCAGCGTTGAGGAAATCGATCGTATCAACATCCTTCAGGCCAGCCTGCTTGCAATGAAGCGTGCGGTAGAAGGGTTGGATGTTCAACCGGGGCAGGCTTTGGTCGATGGACTTTATTGTCCGGATATTGCCTGTCCGGCCCAAGCGGTAGTCAAAGGGGACAGCAAGTTCGCGGAAATTTCTGCTGCATCTATCCTTGCCAAGACGGCACGCGATGCGGAGATGTTGATCCTGGATTCCAAGTACCCCCAATATGGATTCGCCCGTCACAAGGGTTATCCTACAGCAGATCATATGGCAGCGTTAATCCAGCACGGGGTATCTCCCGTGCATCGACGCAGCTACGCCCCGGTCCAAAAGCTCCTGACTTAATGCTTGGCTGCCGCTGCCGCTGATGCCGCCGCTGCGGCAGCAGAAGCAGCAGCAGCAGCAGGAGGGCTGCTCTTGGGGGGTGACGGGGAAACAGGTGCAGGACTTGGAGTGGACGCCGCTGTGGCGGGTACGGCAGGTGCTGCTGAGGAAGTGGACGGGGTCGGTTCCGAAGGCTTGTCGGGGACTGGATTACTGCCTGATTCGGCCGGTTTGCTCTGTGCCTCGGCGTTGGTCTGGTCCAGTTTCCCCTCATCGTGCAGGATCGCGTCTTCAGTCTCCTTGTTGAGCACGATAATGCTGATGCGACGATTGATCGGGTTCAGCGGGTTGGCCTTGTCGAATAGGACGGCGGAGGACAGTCCGACAACACGTGCAACCTTGACTTCATCCATTCCGCCCTGCACGAGTGCTCGACGGGATGCGTTGGAGCGGTCAGCGGATAGCTCCCAGTTGGTGTAGATGCCAGAATACTTGGAGTAGGGGGTGGCATCCGTGTGTCCAGAAAGGCTGATCTTGTTCGGGACGTGGTTGATGACCTTGCCGATTTCGTTGAGGATTTTCACTGCATAGGGCTGCATCACTGCGCTGCCGCTGTTGAACATGGGACGGTTTTCCTTGTCAATGATCTGGATGCGCAGCCCTTCCTTGGTGATTTCGAGGAGCAACTGATCCTTGAAAGGCTTGAGTGCTTCATTGGCGTCAATCGCCTGTTCCAGCTCCTTTTTCAGATCCATCAGTCGCTGCTTGTCGTCCTGGGTGATCTGACCAACCTCGGGTTTGGTTTCTTCGGTTTTCTTGGGCTTTTCGTCTGGGTTGCTGCCTTTCTTGGTATCACCCTCGGAGTAGGTGATATCCTTGCCGCCCCCCACCTTGATCATGCTGGTACTTGCGCCGCCAGGCCCGGCGATGGGGCTGGGGTTGTTGAAGTAGTCCGAAATCGCCTGCTTCTGTTCCTTGGTGGTTGACCCCAGAAGCCACATCAGCAGGAAAAACGCCATCATTGCGGTCACGAAATCGGCATAGGCGATCTTCCAAGCGCCTCCATGATGACCATGGCCGCCTTTCTTGATTTTTTTGACGATGATGGGTTGGGTATTTTCTTCAGCCATGCCGGCGGGCCTTTGCTTGTAAGGCGTTATTTCTTCTGTTTGACGTGTTCTTCCAGTTCAAGGAAGCCGGGGCGTACTTCGGAGAACAGCACCTTGCGGCCGAATTCGACGGCAACTTGCGGGGCGTAGCCGTTCAGGTAGGCCAGAATGCAGGTCTTGATGCAGATGTAGAATTTCGCTTCATCCTCGGCCTGATGATTGAGTGAAGTGGCAATCGGGCCAACAAAGCCGTAGGACAACAGAATACCCAGCATGGTCCCCACCAGTGCGGCCCCAACCTTATGGCCAAGTTCTTCCGGGGGGCCGCCGATGGCCCCCATGGTGATGACGACGCCCAGCACGGCTGCCACGATACCCATGGCAGGCAGGGCATCAGAGGCACCTTGGATGGCGGCGATAGGTTTGTGACTTTCCTGATGGTGACTTTCCAGTTCAATATCCATCAGATTTTCGATTTCAAAAGCATTCATGCTGCCGCCGACCATGAGACGGAAGTAATCACAGATGAATTCAGTGACATGGTGGTCTGCAATGATGCCAGGGTACTGGCTGAAAATAGCGCTTTTCTCCGGATCTTCGATATCCGCTTCCAACGCAATCAAGCCATCCTTGCGAATCTTGGTGAACAAGGCATACATCAGGGCCAGCAACTCCATATACTTGGCCTTGTTATACGGTGAGCCCTTGAACAGGGAGGGAATGGTTCCCAGCGATTTCTTTACTACCGACATGGGGTGGGAAATCATGAACGAGCCGAAAGTCGCCCCGCCAATGATCAGAAGTTCGATTGGTTGCATCAGTGCTGCGATATGGCCGTGCTCCAGCACGTAACCACCGATGACGCAGCCAAGAATAATGACGGCACCAAGAATCAGATTCATGGACTAAACCCTTGCTTGTTGTTGGTCTGCGTTTAGAATACCAGTGGATTTTGCAATGAAACACTGGCTGCCGCAAGCCTAAAACAGATAAGTTCAACCTCGCACTGGGATTCGATGTGAAAAAATCGTTACAGGCCTGGGTAGACGAACTCACCGGGTTCGAGTTGCCGGTGTTCGCCAGAACCCTTGCTTCATTGCATGGTTTGCAATCTGAAGCTGGCAACCTGAGTGGGGCGAAAATCGCTTCATCGGTCCTTCCGGATGCCATGATGGTGCTGAAAGTCATGCGCCTGGCGAATTCCGGCCGGAGAGGGCGTTTTGCACAACCGATCCTGACAATCGAGCATTCCGTCATGATGGTTGGCCTCAATCCGGTATTCGATCGTTTGCTCGTGAGTCAGTCACTGGACTCCGCATTGCCGGATGACGCGAGGTCTGGGCTGGTCAGGCTGGCATCCCGGTCCTTCCATGCTGCCTATCAGGCGCGAGACTGGAGCGTTTTGCGGCTCGACATGAATGTCGAGGAAGTCTATATCGCAGCCATGTTGCAGGAAATGGGAGCCATGTGCCTCTGGTGCGTCTCGCCAGCAACCATGGTGGAACTGAGTCATCGCTATAAAAGTCTGCCACGCAGCGAAGCGGAGGAGGATGTACTCGGTTTTACGCTGGATGAGATGACGCTGGCACTGGCAAAGGCATGGAATCTCCCGCCACTGATTTCTTCAGCCTTGATCCCTTCGGAATGCGACGCGCATGTCCGTGCAAGACTCGTTGCGATTGCCCGTCGGATGGCACGGGATACGGAATCGGGCTGGTATGGAGAGACGTTGGTGGAGGATGTGGCTACGCTTGCTGAAGCACTCCGGCTTTCCGTGGATGAAATCAATGCCAAGGTTCACCGAAGTGCTGTCGACTGTGCCCGCACCTGCAGGTTTGATGGGGTGACGCCGGTGGCTGCCTGGCTGCCTATGTTGCCAGGTCCCTGGCCTGATGATGCTCAGGAAGCGACGGCAGAAATATCAACTTCGAGCATATCGGCAGCGGATCCTGGACCTGCGGCCGATCCTTTCCAGCAGGCCCTGCTCAACCTCTCGTCACATATGGATGGCACGCTAACCCTGGATAAAGTGATGATGGTCGTGGTGCGCGGCATGCAACAAGGCATCGGATTGCGGCGTATTGTGTTCGCCTTGCTGACCCAGGATCGCAAGCAGTTGCGGGCACGGTTTGTCGTTGGCGCAGAAGAGGGGGCGTCCCTAAGGCAATTCAATTTTGATCTTACCCGTCCGGGCCTGTTCGTCCGTTTGCTGGAAAAGCAACAGTCCTTCTGGCTGAATGAAGAAATGCGTCCCAAGGTGGCACCGTTGCTGGATGCGCATCTGCTCGAGACGATCTCGGCATCGCAATTTTTTGCGATGTCGGTGGCTGTTCATGGAAAAGTGATCGGGTTGTTCTACGCAGATGGCGGTGATGGGGATCATCCTCTTGAGCCCCAACAATACGACCAGTTCAAACAGCTTTGTACTCGCGCGTCCCAGACCATGGGACATCTGGCCAAGGGCTGACGGGGAAATCAATGGAACAACGCCGACTATGGTACGTAAAGAGAGGTGAGCGGGTTCAGGGCCCCTTCCCGGAAGCGCTGGTCTGTAGCCACATCGCATTAGGCCGGATCAATTCGGCGGATGTCCTGAGCCTGGATGGTCATTTCTGGCGTCCCTTGAAGGAACTGCCGGAACTGGTTGCTGCGGTCGACAGGTTATTGCATCAGGGGGCGGATGAGGAAGGGGTTAACTGGCGCGAGGAACGTGCCAAGGCGGCCTTGCGCTGGCTGGATGATCGAAAATCACCAGATCCACGTAGCCGTGAACATCCTGAACACCCCAGTCCTTTTGCGGAGCGACGCTCCGGGAATGATCGACGGGAAACGCCGGAAACCGTGGAGGATCATGTTTACCGCGAGAATCGCTTCCAGTACGAAACCTGGGTCAGAGAACGGCGGGAGCGTTTTGGCAAAGCCATGCTGATCGTTCTTGGTTTGGTCCTTGTGGTTTTGTTGGGGGTGGTATTCATGAAACCGGTCAATCCGATCAAGGTGGGCCTCAAGGTTCATGCCTCGGATTGCGCGGCACCTGCCGGCAAAGGAGTGGCCTGGAACGGCTGCAAGCTGGATGGCTTCTTGTTGGTAGGCGCGGATTTGCGGGCTGCTGAACTGATGGGTGCCAGTCTGAGGGATGCCAAGCTGCGTTATGCTGATTTGACCGGTGCCAATTTGCAGGAGGCTGATTTGACCGGTGCAGATTTGACCGGTGCCCGGCTGGGCGGGGCCATCTGGACGGACGGGCGCGTCTGTGCAGCAGCGTCAGTCGGTCTTTGCCTGTAGATTTCTGGCCGACGCCCAATGCCTTTTCCGGTAAAATTGCCGCATGTCTGAACCTGTTTTTGTCCACCTGCGCTGCCATAGCGAGTATTCCGTTGTCGATGGCATGGTGCGTATCGGCGATTACGTCAAACGCGCCGTCAATGACAAGATGCCGGCGCTTGCTCTGACGGATTTGTCCAACCTGTTCGGGGCGGTCAAGTTCTACAGTGCGGCACGTAGTAAAGGCATCAAGCCGCTGATCGGGGCCGATCTCTGGCTGGAAAACGAATCCAGCCGTGACCAACCGACCCGCTTCCTGCTGCTCTGTCATAACCACGCCGGTTACCTCCGTCTTTGCGAGTTGCTGACCGAGGCCTATCTCCATAACCAGCATCGTGGCCGAGCCGAGATCAAGCGCGCCTGGCTGGCGGAGAAGAACGACGGATTGATCATGCTCTCCGGAGGCATGCTGGGCGATGTCGGACAGTTGTTGTTGCAGAACAACATTGCCGCTGCCGAGGCCCTGGCGGCCGAATGGCAGTCTATGTTCCCGGACCGTTATTACCTGGAATTGCAGCGTGCCGGGCATGCACAACAGGAAGCCGTCTTGGCGGGATCGCTACACATCGCTGCCGCGCTCGATCTGCCGGTGGTGGCCACCCATCCCATCCAGTTTCTGGACGGGGACGATTTCAAGGCGCATGAAGCGCGGGTCTGTATCGCCGAGGGGTATGTGCTGGCCGATAATCGTCGCCCCAAGCATTTCACCCCTGAGCAGTATTTCAAGAGTCAGGCCGAAATGGCGGAATTGTTCGCCGATATCCCGGAGGCGCTTGCCAATTCAGTCGAAATCGCCCGCCGCTGTAATCTGACGATTACCCTTGGCAAGAATTACCTGCCACAGTTTCCGACGCCCAACAACGAGAGCCTGGACGAATATCTTGCGATTCAGGCACGAGCCGGTCTCGATGAGCGGCTCAAGGTGCTGTATCCGGATGAAGAAACCCGGAATGCCAAGCGGCCTGAGTATGAGGCTCGGCTGGATTTCGAAGTCGGCATCATTGTGCAGATGGGGTTCCCGGGTTATTTCCTGATCGTGGCGGACTTTATTAACTGGGCCAAGCATAACGGCGTTCCAGTGGGGCCCGGGCGGGGTTCCGGTGCGGGTTCCCTGGTTGCCTATTCGCTGGGCATTACCGATCTCGATCCGTTGCGCTACGCCTTGCTGTTCGAGCGCTTCCTGAATCCTGAGCGGGTATCCATGCCCGACTTCGATATCGACTTCTGCCAGGAAGGGCGTGACCGCGTCATCGATTACGTGAAGCGCAAGTACGGGTTGGAGGCGGTTTCTCAGATCGCCACCTTCGGGACCATGGCCGCCAAGGCCGTTATCCGCGATGTGGGGCGTGTGCTGGACCTGCCTTTCAATTTTGTCGATGGGATTGCCAAACTGATTCCCAATGAGCTCGGAATCTCGCTTTCCGATGCGCTGGAGAAGGAACCTCAGCTGAAGGAGCGTCGCGAAAAGGAAGAAGAAGTCAACGAGCTTCTCGAGCTTGCGCTGCGTCTGGAAGGCCTGACCCGCAATATCGGCATGCATGCCGGGGGCGTGTTGATTTCTCCGGGGCGCATTACCGATTTCACCCCCATGTATTGTCAGCAGGGCAGCGATAGCGTGGTGAGCCAGTACGACAAGGATGACGTGGAAAAAGTCGGCCTGGTGAAATTCGACTTCCTTGGCCTGCGTACGCTGACCATTCTCGACATGGCTCTGGAAAGCGCCAATGCCCAACGTGCAGCCAAGGGCGAGCCACCTTTGGCGTTCGAAACCCTGCCGCTGAATGATACACCGACTTTTGCCTTGCTCAAGAGCGCGAACACGACGGCCGTATTCCAGCTTGAATCGCGCGGAATGAAGGACATGCTGAAGCAGGCCAAGCCGGACTGTTTCGAAGACATCATCGCGCTGGTTGCGCTGTATCGGCCCGGCCCAATGGACCTGATCCCGGATTTCTGCCGTCGCAAGCATGGCTTGCAGCGGGTGGAATATCCGCACCCGGCCACTGCGCCTATCCTGAAAGAGACCTACGGCATCATGGTCTACCAGGAACAGGTAATGCAGATTGCCCAGGTGGTGGCGGGCTACAGTCTGGGTGGCGCAGACATGCTGCGCCGTGCCATGGGCAAGAAGAAACCTGAGGAAATGGCCCAGCAACGCGCCATTTTCGTCGAAGGGGCGGAAAAGAACGGAACCGCGCCCCGGGACGCGGAGTTTCTGTTCGACCTGATGGAAAAGTTCGCCAGCTATGGCTTCAACAAGTCGCATGCGGCTGCCTACGCGCTGGTGGCTTACCACACGGCCTACCTGAAGCGGCATTATCCGGCGGCATTCCTGGCAGCTACGATGTCGGCGGACATGAACAACACAGACAGCGTCCATATTTTTCATGACGACTGCCTCGTCAATGGGTTGGAGGTGTTGCCGCCGGACATTAACCGTAGCGAATTCCGATTCAAACCGCTGAACGAAAAACAGATACTCTACGGCTTGGGTGCGATCAAGGGGACCGGATGGTCGGCGATCGAAGTGATCCTGGCTGCACGGGAGCAGGATGGCCCGTTCAAGGATTTGTTTGACTTCTGCCAGCGCCTGGATTTGCGCAAGGTCAATCGCCGCGTGATCGAATCGCTGATCCGTGCCGGCGCTTTCGATGGGCTTGAACCCAACCGTGCCGCGTTGCTGGCTGGGGTTGGCATGGCGATCGAGGCAGCCGAGCAGAGCGGGGCAGCTTCCGGTCAGAACAGCCTGTTCGGTGACATGCCGGACGTCACGACACATCAATTGCCCCAGGTTTCTCCCTGGCCAGAGCAGGAAAAGCTGCAGCAGGAAAAGGCGGCGTTGGGCTTCTATCTCAGCGGGCATCCATACCTGGCCTACAAGAGCGAATTGTCATCGTTCGTCCGCAACAGCCTGGCGCAATTGACCCCTCAAGAACAACCGCAACTGCTGGCCGGGATTGTCATCGCGATTCGAACCCGCATGACCAGCCGTGGCAAGATGGCCTTCGTGACCATAGACGATGCCAGCGCGCAGATCGAGGTCGCCATTGGTAACGAGTTGTTCATGGCCAATACGGGATTGCTGAAGGAAGATCAGTTGCTGTTCGTCGAAGGCAAGGTCAGCAACGACGATTTCACCGGGGGCCTGCGCGTCAATGCGCGCCGGTTGTTCGATGTATCGGCTGCCAGAAGCGCCTATGCCAGCGTGCTGCGGATTTCATGCAACGGTCAGGCGGATTCCCTCAAGCTGAGGGAGTTGCTGTCCCCCTTTTGCAAGACTTCGGCGCGTGAAGAAGAATACGGCGGCTGTCCTGTGCAGATCGATTATCGTAACGATAATGCGCGGGTTGAATTGTCCCTCGGGGACGCTTGGCGCGTCGAGTTGCGGGACGAGTTGTTGCATGGTCTGCGAACATGGCTTTCCGAAGATAACGTTAAAATCCTGTATCATTAAAAAAGTATTTTCAGGAATCCGGTCGGGTTGGTCATCGCAAGCCCCCGTGCCTGTACTGAGAGTCGAATGCTGATTGCTGAGAGCTGCTTATGAAAACAAGTTTTCTGGACTTTGAACAACCTATCGCCGAACTCGAATCCAAGATCGAGGAGTTGCGTTACGTGCAGGATGATTCTGCACTCGATATCTCCGAGGAAATCGACCGTCTGCAGCAAAAAAGCCAGACTCTGACCAAGGATATCTACAACAAGCTGGGGGCATGGCAGGTATCCCAGGTGTCACGTCATCCTCAAAGACCCTACACCCTGGATTACATTCAGGGCCTGTTTACCGATTTCGAAGAACTGCACGGTGACCGTGCTTATGCGGACGATCCTGCCATTGTCGGTGGGATGGCGCGTTTCGAAGGGCAGCCGGTCATGGTGATCGGCCATCAGAAGGGTCGGGATACTAAAGAAAAGATCTACCGCAATTTTGGTATGCCCAGGCCGGAAGGCTATCGCAAGGCCCTGCGGCTGTTCCGGCTGGCAGAAAAATTCGGTTTGCCAATCATTACCTTGATCGATACCCCCGGGGCCTACCCCGGCATCGGCGCTGAAGAGCGCGGACAGTCCGAGGCCATCGCCCGCAACCTCTATGTCATGGCAGAGCTCAAGGTGCCGCTGATCGGCGTGATCATCGGTGAGGGCGGTTCCGGCGGAGCGCTGGCGCTGGGCGTAGTGGATCATCTCATGATGCTGCAATATTCGACCTATTCGGTGATTTCACCGGAAGGTTGTGCCTCCATCCTCTGGAAGAGTGCTGACAAAGCTCCGGAAGCGGCTGAAACCCTGGCAATCACTGCGAACCGCCTCAAGACCCTGGGGCTGATCGATCGCATCGTTGCCGAGCCGCTGGGAGGGGCGCATCGCGATCCGGAAGTCATGATGCAAACATTGCGTCGTGCCCTGAAGGACGAGTTGGCGCTGCTGCAGGCCAAGTCCACGACCCACCTGCTGGAAGCGCGTCTTGACCGCCTCATGAGCTATGGCAAGTTCAAAGAAAACCCCGTCCGTTGATCTCCTAGCTCGCCTCGTAAGTTTTCTCGAACACACTATCCAGCCCGGGCAGCGTCTGCTTCTCGGGCTTTCTGGTGGCCTGGATTCCTGTGTCCTGCTGGATTTGCTTGTCCGTGCCAGGTCCCGTCTCAGTTTTCAGCTCAGCGCACTGCATGTTCATCACGGCATTAGCCCCAACGCCGATGCGTGGGCAAAATTTTGCTTGGATTTGTGCACGGACCGCAATGTGCCCCTGGCTGTGATTCGGGTTGACGTTCCGCGAGATTGCAGCAAGGGCATCGAGGCAGCGGCTCGTGAGGTCAGATATCAGGCGTTTGATACACAGGAGTGTGACGCTGTCGTGCTGGCGCATCACCGTGACGATCAGGCTGAAACCCTGCTGTTGCAGTTGATGCGCGGTTCAGGGCTCAAAGGCTTGTCCTGCATGGCCTGGGAAACGCAACATCCGCCCATTCATATGCGCAAACATCCAGTGTACCGTCCATTGCTCGATGTATCACGCTTCGCACTCGACTGCTATGCAAGAGAGAACGGCCTGCAATGGATCGATGACGAAAGCAACCTCGATCTGGCTTACGATCGAAATTTCATCCGCCATCATGTGCTTCCCGAAATGGAAAAACGGTTCCCGGCGGCACGAACGACATTGGCACGAAGTGCCAGCCATTTTGCAGAAGCTTCTACCTTGCTGGATGAAATCGCAGCTGAGGATGCATCGATCTGGGTCAGCCGGGGGCGTCTTTCCATAGAAGCATTTCATCGTCTGTCTGAGGTGCGTGCTAAAAACCTTCTGCGTTACTGGATTCGTACGCATCTGCCTGTTCCTCCGTCTTCACGACGACTTCATGAAATCTATCGCCAGTTGCACGACGCGGCAGCAGATTCCCAGGTATGCGTGTCCCTGGATGGAGGCCAGGTCAGGCTATTTCGTGGAGAGGCGTGGATGGTGAGGGGGGCATCTGGTGACTTTACTGGCTTTTCATGGTCCGGCGAGACTTCGCTCTCCTTCCCTGGCGGCCGATTGAACCTGTTTCATACCGACGGAGCCGGCATGGATTTGGCGTTAATCGAATCAAAGAGTCTTCACTTCACGCCCAGGGTGGAGGGCGCAGTGTTTCGCCCTGATTCCAAGAGGCCTACACGCAAGTTGCGCTTACTGTTCCAGGAAGCAGGTATTCCGCCATGGCAAAGAGATGCGACACCAATGCTGTTCATCGGGGATAGGCTTGCCTGCGTTCCCGGGGTGGGCGTTGCCATGGAATTCCAGACGCAGCCTGGCATGCCGGGGCTTGTTGTCGAGTGGGAGCCCCATTAGTGATTAAATGGTTTGTCAGATTGGTTGTATGAAACCATAATGTGGTCGAAAACAACCAGTTACTCTGATGTTTCTATTAACATATAGGTTTAAAAATATATTCCAATATTATGATTAATATATATTAAATAAATGAATGATATTGATTGGTATGAAAATTGAATGGTAAATAGAGTTTTTATCGATCACTAAAACCAATGCTAGGAATTGCAATGCAGAATAACCATAACCTGACACCACGCAAACTGACACTTCTGATCGCGGCCATTTGTGCTGCGCCAGCGCTCTCACAAGCCGGGAACAAGGCTGAAGCACTTGAGGCGGAAACTGTTGAAGTAGTGAGCACAACTCCGTTACCCAGCATGGGAACGCCTATTGATCAGGTTCCTGCCAATGTGCAGGCGGCTTCCAGCAAGGCCATTGCTGAACAACACAACCTCGATGTCTCTGAGTTTATCGATGCCAACCTGGGTTCTGTCAGTATCAGCAACACGGTGGCAAATCCCTATCAGGCGGACGTGTCGTTCCGTGGTTTCACGGCATCTCCTCTGCTGGGTACGCCGCAGGGGCTTTCAGTATTCATGGACGGTGTCCGGGTTAATGAGCCGTTCGGTGATATCGTGAACTGGGACCTTATCCCAGCCAACGCAATCGCCAACATTAACCTCATTCCTGGCTCAAATCCGTTGTTCGGCCTGAACACCCTGGGGGGGGCGCTTTCCGTCCATACCAAGAGCGGTTCCGAGTTTCCAGGCATCTCAGCTACTGCCTACGGTGGTTCCTGGGGGCGTCGTGCATTCGAGTTCGAGGCTGGAGGTGCCAACGCCGACAAGAGCCTGGATTATTTCGTCGCAGGCAATTTTTTCAAGGAAGACGGTTGGCGTGACCACTCCAGCAGTGGCGTGAACCAACTCTTCGGCAAGGTGGGTTGGCAGAATGACAAGAGCGACCTGGATCTGTCCGTCATGCTGGCAGACACCGACATGGAAGGGACTCAGGCTTTGCCGCGTTCCATGATGGGGGATCGCAGCCAGGCTTATACCTGGCCGGACAGCATTGGCAACAACCTGCAGATGGTCACCCTCAAGGGCAGTCATTTCCTGGCAGACGACAAGTTGATCGCTGGGAATGTTTACTACCGGCATAACCGGATTACCGGCTTCAATAGCAACGCCGAGACTACACTTCCGGGTGATTCGGTCAATGTGGCTTCGACAACGGATCAAGATGGCTTTGGTGGAGCGTTGCAATTGACTCTGCTGGGGGATCTGGCCGGTCACAAAAATCAGTTCACAGTTGGAGCGAGTGCAGATTTCGGTCGTACCGATTTTACCAGTGACACCTATCAGGCGTCCGTTGTGGGTAACCAGACGGTGAATGATCCTGGCGTTCCTTCTCCTGCCTGGGTTCGTCTCAAGACGCGCAATGACTACTATGGATTGTACGCGACAGACACCTTCTCGTTGACTGACAAACTTCATGCCACACTGTCAGGTCGTTACAACGTAGCAAAAGTGCATCTGTCAGGTTTGAGCCACGACGATGCCTTGGTGCCGACTGATTCGGATCTGAGTGGCAATCATCGTTACAGCCGTTTCAATCCAGCGATCGGGCTGAACTTCAATCCCACCAAGACGCTGGGCTTCTACGGTAGCTATAACGAAGGGATGCGTGCAGCGACGCCGGTGGAATTGTCGTGTGCGGACGAGAATCGACCCTGCTCCCTGCCAAATGCATTTGCTGCTGACCCGCATCTCGACATGATTGTGTCCCGCACTTGGGAAGGGGGCGTTCGGGGCAAGCTGTTCGAAGGCCTCAACTGGAACGCGAGTGTCTATCGCACTGAAAACAGCAACGATATCCAGTTCATCGCTTCCAGCGTCAGTGGCTTCGGCTATTTCAAGAATGTTGGTGATACCAAGCGGCAAGGCCTGGAACTCGGTTTGAACGGTAAAGTGAATCGCTTCAGTTTTGCTGCCAACTACGGCTTTGTCGATGCAACTTTCCAGTCTGACTTTATCGTCGGGTCTATCGCCAACAGTGCCGCTGACGGCGCCGGGCAGATCGCTGTGAGCAAGGGCGATAAAATACCTGGTATTCCACGCCACACCTTCAAGGTACGTCTTGGCTATCAAATTACGCCTGATTGGACCGTTGGAAGCAACATCGTGATGGCGTCCGGTCAGTACGCCCGCGGGGACGAGAACAATCAGGACGTGAACGGCAAGGTACCGGGTTATGCTGTCATGCATCTTGACACTCATTACCGCGTGAACGACAACTGGAAGCTCTTCGCCAAGGTGAACAATGTCTTCGACAACGACTATTCCACATTTGGCGTGCTGGGGGACAATATCTTCAACGGGGGTGCGGCAGAACAGTTCCGTTCTCCGACTGCCCCCCGTGCTGGCTGGGTGGGTGTCACCTATGAGTTCGGCAAGCCCAAGGGTAGTTCTTCTTCCAAGCCTGATCTGGATTGACTTTAACAGGAATGATCATGCAGGCACGTGAATCCGGAGCTGGATATATCCCAATGTCGCCGGGAGAAAGATTGCGTGTCCTGCTGATCGAGGATGAGGCGTTGTTTGCAAGGGCCGTCACCAAGCGCCTGCAACAGGTTGGCTATGACTGCGAACGCGCCGAAACGATTACCGATGGTCGGGCGCTGCTCAAGCAATTCCAGCCTGATCTGGTATTGCTCGATATGCGCCTGCCGGACGGTAACGGAATGGATTTGTTGCCGGAATTGGTTGAAAAGGGCATTTCTGTCATTGTCATGACCGCTTTCGGTGAGGTGAATGATGCCGTCAGCGCCATGAAGCAGGGCGCCTCCGATTATCTCAAGAAACCTGTCGATCTTGAGGAGTTGCTGCTGACTGTGAGCAAGGTCCAGCAGTCCATCAGCCTGAAAAGCCAACTGGATTATTCCCGGCAAAGGGACAGTCGTAGTGGCGAGGTGCTGGAGTTTCTGGGTGAAAGTGATGCGATTCGTCATGTCAAAGCTCAGATCGACCGGATTGCCCGTTTGGTCTCGATTGAGCAGGCGGTTCCGCCGACAGTGCTGATTACCGGTGAAACAGGGACCGGCAAGGATGTTGCAGCGCGCTTTCTGCACCAGTCCTGCCAATATGCTGACCGTCCTTTTGTTCATGTCGATTGCGCCTCTCTGCCTGCGGAGTTGATTGAAAGCGAGTTGTTCGGTCATGAGAAAGGGGCCTTTACCAGCGCTCTGGGCACTCGGTCCGGCCTCATCGAGGCAGCGGAGGATGGGACACTGTTTCTGGATGAAATCGGTGAGTTGCCTCTGACGTTGCAAGCCAAGCTCCTGAATGTGCTTGAGCGGCGGGTGGTCCGTCGACTTGGCTCGACCAAGGAGCGTCCGGTCGCGGCCCGTTTTGTCGCCGCCACCAATCGCGACCTGCAGCAGATGGTGCTCGATGGCAAATTCCGGGCCGACCTCTTTTATCGGCTCAATGTGTTAAGTGTTCTCATGCCCCCGCTCAGGGAGCGTGGGGACGATATTCTGTTGCTTGCGCAGCACTTCACCAGCCAGACCGAGCGTCGTTACGGACTGCACCCCAAGGAGTTCTCCAGCGATGCCATCCGGCTGATGCGGACGTATGGCTGGCCTGGCAATGTGCGTGAATTGCGTCACCAGATCAGCCGCGCCGTGTTGCTCAGCCGCGCCTTTCAGGTCGGGGTGGAGGATTTTGCTTTGCAGCAATCAGGTGCATCTCGCCAAGCGCAGCAGGACGCCGAGATTTCAAAAGCAATGACGCTGGATCAGGCAGAGAAAACCATGATCGAAAACGCCCTCAGGCAAAGCGGCGGCAATGTCTCCGAGGCCGCACGCCTTCTTGGCATTACCCGGATGACGATTCGTTATCGCATGGACAAGCACGGCCTCAAGGGACACTGATCGCCAGTCTCGGTGAACCGTCCCGCGCGTGTTAAAATTCCGGCAACATTTCAGCAGCTGGAGTTTCCCCCTCATGAAGATCGGTACCCCCCTCAGTCCCTCTGCAACCCGAGTCATGCTGCTGGGGAGCGGCGAACTGGGCAAGGAAGTCATCATCGCCCTGCAGCGCCTGGGCGTCGAAGTGATCGCCGTTGACAGGTACGATCACGCTCCCGGTCAGCAGGTGGCTCACCGTTCGTATACCGTGAACATGACCGATGGTGCTGCACTCCGCGCATTGATCGAGCAGGAGAAGCCTCAGCTGATCGTGCCTGAAATCGAAGCGATCGCCATTGGTGCCCTGGCCGAGATTGAAGCAGATGGTTTGTCCCGGGTGATTCCTAATCCGCGAGCTGTCCAGTTGACCATGAACCGCGAAGGCATTCGTCGCCTGGCCGGTGAAACTCTCAAGTTGCCGACGTCTCCTTATGCCTTCGCCTCCAGTCTTGAGGAAATGCAGGCTGCGATCGACAGCGGCATCGGCTATCCGTGTTTCATCAAACCGGTGATGTCATCTTCTGGCAAGGGTCAGTCCCGCGTCACGGCTCCAGATCAAGTGGCTGCAGCGTGGGAATACGCTGCGACGGCAGGACGTGTCGATCAGGGGCGCGTCATCGTGGAAGGCCAGATCGATTTTGATTATGAAATTACCTTGCTGACTGTGCGTGCGATGCGTAATGGCGCCGTGGAAACCAGCTTCTGCGAACCTATCGGCCACGTGCAGGTCAAGGGGGATTACGTGGAGAGCTGGCAGCCGCAAGCCATGCGACCCAAGGCGCTGTCCCGTGCCCGTGAAATCGCCAAGGCGGTCACGGATAATTTGGGCGGGTTAGGGTTGTTCGGCGTCGAGTTGTTCGTCAAGGGCGATGATGTCTGGTTCTCCGAAGTGAGTCCCCGTCCCCACGATACCGGCATGGTGACCATGGCCAGCCAGCGTTTTTCAGAATTCGAGCTGCATGCGCGAGCCATACTTGGGCTTCCTGTGGATGTGACCTTGCAGGCCCCCGGCGCTAGTGCCGTCATTTATGGCGGGGTGGATAGTACCAACCTGGTATTTGAGGGGGTTGACGAGGCTTTGACAGTGCCGTCCTCAGACTTGCGCCTGTTCGGCAAGCCTGAATCTTTCGAGCGCCGTCGCATGGGGGTCGCGCTTTCCACCGGCAAGGATGTGGATGAGGCCCGCAGTCGCGCCAAGCTTGCGGCTGGGAAGGTGCGCCCGGTCGCAGTATGAGTGAAGCTCCCAATTTTTACGAACTCGTCGGCGGCGAGGCTGGGCTGCATCGCCTGGTAGACCGCTTCTACGAGGTCATGGATTCAGAACCTCGTGCGGCCGGCATTCGTGCCATGCATACCAATTTGCCGCGAGCCAACCAGAAGCTGTTCGAGTTTCTGTCAGGCTGGATGGGAGGTCCGCAGCTGTTCGTCGAGAAATACGGCCATCCACGATTGCGTGCACGTCATCTACCTTTTCCGATCGGTGAGAGCGAGCGTGACCAGTGGATCTTCTGCATGATCCGCGCCATGCACGACGTGGGGATCGAGGAGCCGTTAATGGTGCAGATAGGAAACCAGCTTTGGGGAGTGGCGGATTTCATGCGCAACCAGCCAGAAGCTCCATCCGCGCAAGGTTGAGTCGGGCTGAATGCTATAATTCATCATGGCTGAAGATACGCTCGCATCCCTGAAAATTCCCCCACATTCCGTCGAGGCCGAACAATCGGTGCTGGGGGGCTTGTTGCTGGAGAACGAGGCGCTCGACAAGATCGCCGACCTGGTCACGTCTACCGATTTTTATCGACATGATCATCGTGTGATCTACGAACATATCAGTCGCCTGATCGAGCACAACAAGCCGGCAGATATTGTCACCGTGGCAGAGTCGCTGGAAAACTCGGCACAGCTTTCGGCGGTAGGCGGCATTGCCTATCTTGGGGCGCTGGCACAGAACACGCCTTCGGCGGCCAATATACGGCGCTATGCCGAAATTGTCCGTGAACGCGCAGTCATGCGCATGCTGGTGGAAGTCGGATCCAATATCGCCGAGAGCGCCTTCAGCCCGCAGGGCAAGGATGCCGCGCAACTGCTGGACGAGGCCGAGGCAAGGATATTCGAAATTGCCGAAGGCGGCCAACGCAGTTCTCAAGGGTTTATCGATATCAAGACCTTGCTCCCGCAGGTGGCCGACCGTATCGACCAATTGTTCCAGCGTGACAACGCCAGCGATGTGACCGGCATCCCGACGGGCTTTTCAGATCTCGATTCGATGACCTCCGGTCTGCAGCCTGGCGACCTCGTCATCGTGGCCGGCCGGCCGTCCATGGGCAAGACGGCGTTCTCCCTGAATATTGCAGAAAATGTCGCGCTGGACACCGGCCTCCCCGTCGCCGTGTTCTCGATGGAAATGGGCGCAACCCAGCTTGCGATGCGGATGATCGGTTCGGTGGGCCGACTCGATCAGCATCGCATGCGTACAGGCCGCCTGGAAGACGAGGATTGGGTGCGTCTGACGACGGCCTTGGGCAAACTTAATGACGCCCCCATGTTCATCGATGAAAGTGCAGGCCTGAACGCGCTGGAAGTCCGTGCCCGTGCCCGACGGCTGCATCGCCAGTGCGGTAAGCTCGGACTGATCGTGATTGACTACCTGCAACTGATGGCTGCAACCCGGCAGGGCGAAAATCGTGCCACGGAAATTTCGGAAATTTCACGTGCGCTCAAGGCGTTAGCGAAGGAGCTTGATGTTCCCGTGGTGGCTCTGTCGCAGTTGAATCGCGGCCTGGAACAGCGCCCCAACAAACGTCCTGTGATGTCTGACCTGCGGGAATCCGGCGCGATCGAGCAGGATGCCGACGTCATCCTGTTCATATATCGCGATCAGGTCTACAACCCGGACAGCCCGGACAAAGGGACTGCTGAAATCATTATCGGTAAGCAACGTAACGGCCCGATCGGTACGGTCAGGCTGACATTCCTCGGCGAACATACCCGTTTCGAAAACTTCACAGGGGCGGGCGGCGCATTCGGGGCCGATCAGTACTAGTCCCGATGTCACGTCCCATTCTTGCCACCATCGATCTTCAGTCGTTGCGCCATAACCTGACGGTGGCCCGTCGCCATGCGCCGAACGCCAAAACGCTGGCGGTCATCAAGGCCAACGGCTACGGGCATGGCCTCCTGCGCGCAGCCTCCGGGCTTGCGGAGAGTGACGGTTTCGCTGTGTTGCTGATCTCGGAGGGGGTGTCGCTACGGGAGGCGGGGTATAGCCAGACCATTCTGTTACTCGAAGGGCTCTTCGAATCGCAAGATCTGGTCACCGCCTCGCAGCATCACATGTCCGTGGTCGTGCACTCCGAACCACAGTTGCTGATGCTGGAAGCGGATCGAGGCCGCCATCAGGTCGATGTCTTTCTCAAGGTGAATACCGGAATGAACCGGCTGGGCGTGCCTGTCGGCCGTTTCTGGAGCTTCTACGACCGACTGAAGGCCTGCAAATCGGTTGGAAAGATCACGTTGATGACCCATTTTGCAACAGCGGATGAACCTGCGGGAGTCGCAGATCAGTTTTCCCGGTTTGATGATCTCACTTCCGAAATTTCCTGCGCTCGTTCCATGGCCAATTCAGCTGCCATCCTGCGATATCCGGAAACGCATGCCGACTGGGTCAGGCCGGGCATCATGCTGTATGGCGCGACGCCTTTTGACGACCAGTCCGCGGCATCGCTGGATCTCAAGCCGGCCATGACACTGGCCAGTGAAATCATTGCTGTCCAGCAGATCGCTGTTGGCGGAAGTTTAGGGTATGGCCACCGTTTTACCGCTGATCGACCGACCCGGGTCGGCATCGTGGCCTGCGGTTATGCCGATGGTTATCCGCGCCATGCCCCCAACGGTACGCCGATCGCCGTAGTCGGCAGGATGACACGGACGATCGGACGTGTTTCCATGGATATGCTGTATGCCGACCTGACAGATATTCCCGAAGCAGACATCGGTAGTCCTGTCGAGTTATGGGGCAGCCAAGTGCCAGTCGATGACGTTGCACGGATTTGTGGCACGGTCGGTTATGAACTGCTGTGCGCGCTGGCACCGCGCGTTCCGGTCAGAGTCCATGGCCAAGGTTAAGACAGTCTACACCTGCACCGAGTGCGGTGGGCAGGCTCCAAAATGGCAAGGGCAGTGTCCGGCTTGCAACGCCTGGAATACCCTGGTTGAAACTGTCGCCGAGCCAGTATCGAACAACCGGTTTGCTGCGCTTGCCCAGACCAGCGGTTTGCAGAAATTGTCTGAAGTCGAGGCGGCTGAAGTGCCGCGCCAGCCGACCGGGATTGCCGAGTTTGATCGCGTGCTCGGTGGAGGTCTGGTGCCGGGTGGGGTCGTGCTGATTGGTGGCGATCCCGGCATCGGCAAATCCACCCTGCTGTTGCAGACCTTGTGCCATATTGGCGGTCAACGCAAGGTAGTTTATGTCAGCGGGGAGGAATCCGCCCAGCAGATCGCGATGCGAGCGAAACGACTGGGGCTGGATGCCAGTCCGCTGCAGTTGCTGGCTGAGATCGGATTGGAAAAGATACTCGCGACGCTACAGGCGCACAAACCGGATGTGGCCGTTATCGATTCCATCCAGACGCTTTATTCCGAAGTGCTTCAGTCTGCACCGGGCTCCGTGGCACAGGTGCGCGAGTGTTCAGCACAGTTGACGCGCCTTGCGAAGCAGTTGGGGATTACGATTGTGCTGGTGGGGCACGTGACCAAGGAAGGATCCTTGGCGGGGCCTCGTGTTTTGGAACACATTGTCGACACCGTGTTGTACTTCGAAGGGGATCCGAATTCCAGTTTCCGGTTGATACGCGCCTTCAAGAATCGATTCGGGGCGGTGAACGAACTTGGCGTGTTCGCAATGACGGAGAAGGGCTTGCGTGAAGTCAGCAATCCTTCCGCGTTGTTTCTCTCACATCACTCCGAGCAAGTGGCCGGTTCCTGCATTACCGTGACGCAGGAAGGCACCAGGCCGTTGCTGGTCGAGGTTCAGGCGTTGGTGGATGAAGCGCATGCGCCCAATCCCAAAAGGCTGTGCGTTGGACTGGAACAGAATCGACTCGCGATGCTGCTGGCGGTATTGCACCGTCACGCCGGGGTCGCCTGTTTTGATCAGGATGTTTTTGTAAATGCGGTCGGAGGGGTCAAAATCGGCGAACCAGCGGCAGACCTCGCCGTTCTTGTTGCAATCGTATCATCATTAAAAAACAAGGCATTACCAAGTAAATTGATTGTTTTTGGTGAGGTGGGGTTGGCTGGTGAGGTCAGGCCGGTGCAGCGTGGACAGGAGCGCCTCAAGGAATCTGCCAAGCTGGGATTTACCCATGCCATTGTGCCCAAAGCCAACTTGCCCAAGCAGCCGATCAAGGGGATCGAAGTCTTCGGTGTTGAGCGTCTGGAGCAGGCGTTAATGAAAATACGTGATCACTAGGACTTGAAAGCTTGAAAACTGCCTCAATAATAGGAGGCAACGGGTTGTAGCCATCGCCCTGAATTTGACGTAGAGTTTTATTTCTGAAGAAAGCTCCACAATAAGGAGAACGACATGAGCACCAAAGGGCAAACCTTACAAGACCCGTTTCTGAATGCGCTTCGCAAGGAGCATGTTCAGGTTTCTATCTACCTCGTCAACGGCATCAAGCTGCAGGGGCAGATCGACTCCTTCGACCAGTACGTGGTACTCCTGAAGAATACCGTGACACAGATGGTCTACAAGCACGCGATTTCCACTATCGTGCCGGCACGTGCTGTCAGCATCCCGACTGCTTCCGAAGAATAATGCTGGATCGTCCTGACGGCGGCGATGCCGCTGTCCTGGTCAGCCTTGACCTGGGTGAGGGTGGCTACGAAGAAAGTCTCGAGGAATTACGTCAGTTGGCCGCAACGGCCGGCTTGGACGTGCGTGCCACGGTCGAAGGCCGTCGTGCCAAACCTGATGCGACTTTCTTTGTCGGTAGCGGCAAGGTGGAGGAGGTGGCTGCTGCATTGCAGGGAACCTCTTCTTCCGTTGTTGTATTCAATCATGATCTGACACCCTCCCAGCAACGCAATCTGGAGCGCAAGCTCGAGGTCAGGGTTGTGGACCGGACCGGGCTGATCCTGGAAATCTTTGCGCAGCGGGCACAGAGTTTTGAGGGCAAGCTGCAGGTTGAGTTGGCCCAGTTGGAGCACTTGTCCACACGGCTCGTTCGCGGCTGGACTCACCTCGAGCGACAGAAAGGCGGGATCGGCATGCGTGGCGGCCCCGGAGAAACGCAGATCGAACTCGACCGCCGCATGATTCGCGAACGTGTCAAAAGCCTCAAGGAAAAGCTGTCCAAGCTTAAGCGCCAGCGGGGCATTCAGCGAAGGGCGCGCAAACGTTCCCAGGTGATGTCGGTTTCACTGGTGGGCTATACCAATGCCGGGAAGTCGACCTTGTTCAACCGGCTCACACAATCCGGCGTCTATGCTGCAGATCAGTTGTTCGCCACGCTGGATACTACTTCACGCAAACTTTATATTCCCGAAGGCGGTCCGGTCGTGTTGTCCGATACCGTCGGTTTCATCAAGCATCTTCCCCACGCCCTGGTGGATGCTTTCGGTGCGACCCTTGAAGAGGCGGCGCAAGCGGATCTGTTGCTGCATGTCATTGATGTGTCTAGTGAAAATCGCGAAGATCAGATTGAAGAAGTGAACAAAGTGCTGGGTGAAATCGGTGCATCCGAGGTACCTCAGGTCATGGTGCTCAACAAGATCGATCGTGCGGGTCTGGAGCCGGCTCTGGAGCGTGATGAATATGGTAAAATCCGCAGGGTTTGGGTTTCTGCCCAGTCCGGTGCTGGCATGGAGTTGGTCAGACAGGCGTTGGCGGAACACCAGCAACGGCTTAAAGAGGCGCTGCAGTCATACGACGTGGTCGCTTAGGCAATCATAAATTTTCGGAGTATTCCATGGCATCGAACGACCCTGGCTGGGGTTCGCGCAATAACGACGGCCCCCCCGATCTGGATGAAATCATGCGCCAATTCAGCCGTAGGTTGAATGGCCTGTTTGGCAAGGGGGGAGACTCAGGCAAGGAGCCGGAAGGTCCCGGACATGCCTCTTTTTCTGTAGTGCCCGTTCTGGGGCTGGTCTTCCTGATCTGGATCGCAACCGGTTTCTATATCGTTGACCAGGGCTCGCGTGGCCTGGTGTTACGCTTTGGGAAGCACGTCGAAACGACAATGCCTGGTCCACGCTGGCATATTCCGTATCCGGTCGAGACTGTGACCGTGGTTAACATGGAGCAGGTCCGGACCCTGGAAGTCGGCTATCGCAGTGCTGGCGATGGCAGTCCGTCTCGCAACCGTGAGTTGCGAGAATCCCTGATGCTGACTGATGATGAAAATATCATTGACCTGCAGTTCGCCGTTCAGTACAACCTCAAGAATCCGGAAGATTTCCTGTTCTACAACCGTAACGTGGAGGATGCCGTGCGTGGCACGGCCGAAACCGCGATTCGCGAGATCGTAGGCAAGAGCAAGATGGACTTCGTCCTGTACGAGGGTCGCGAGGAGGTTGCGGTACGTGCCAAGAAGCTGATGCAGGATATCCTCGATCGTTACAAGTCAGGCATCAATATCGTCAACGTGACCATGCAGAATGCGCAGCCGCCCGAGCAGGTTCAGGCGGCATTCGATGATGCCGTGAAAGCGGGCCAGGATCTCGAGCGCCAGAAAAATGAAGGTCAGGCCTATGCCAACGACGTGATTCCAAAGGCGCGCGGTACTGCCGCGCGATTGCTGGAAGAGGCGGCGGGCTACAAATTGCGTGTGGTCAACGAGGCGCAGGGTAACGCCAGTCGCTTCAGCCAGATTCTTGCCCAATATGAAAAGGCACCTGAAGTGACGCGTCAACGTCTCTACCTGGATGCGCAGGAACAAATTCTGTCCAGCGTCAGCAAGGTGGTTGTGGATCAGAAGGGCGGTGGTGGCAATCTGCTGTACTTGCCGCTGGACAAGCTGATGGCAGCAAGTGGTTCTGCCTCGGCCCCGGCACCGCATCCAGAAGCAGCGCCCGTGGCAGCCACAGAAAATGCAGATAGCGGCAACACTCAGCGTTCCAGGGATGCTTTCCGTAGTCGCGACAGGGAGAATCGTCCATGAGAAACGCTGGAACTTTATTGGTCGGATTGCTGATCGGTCTGGTATTGCTGAGCATGTCGGCATTTACCGTTGACCAGCGTGAGTACGCCATGGTGTTTCGCCTTGGCGAGATTGTCTCGGTGAAGAAGGAACCCGGCCTTTACTTCAAGGTCCCGCTGGTCGAGAACGTCCGCTATTTCGAAAAGCGGATCGTGACCCTCGACTGGGTGGAACCGGACCGCTTTATCACCAGTGAAAAGAAAAACGTCCTGGTGGACTCTTTCGTCAAATGGCGCATTGCAGACCCGGCGAAATACTATGTATCCGTGCGTGGTGACGAACGTCAGGCGGAGGCGCGCCTGTCTCAGACGGTGAATGATGGCCTGCGTGCGGAGTTCGGCAAACGCACGATCCATGACGTTGTTTCTGGTGAACGCGACAAGATCATGGAGATTTTGCGCCAGAAAGCTGATCGCGAGGCGCGTCAGATGGGTATCGAGGTGCTGGATGTGCGCCTCAAGCGCGTGGACTTGCCTGAGGAAGTCAGCGGCTCGGTGTTTCAGCGCATGGAGGCTGAACGCAAGCGCGTTGCCAACGACTTGCGCTCACAAGGTGCCGGTGCGGCGGAAAAAATCCGGGCTGATGCTGACAAGCAACGCGAAGTCATCATTGCCGAAGCCTTCCGTGAAGCACAACGCATCAAGGGTGAAGGTGATGCCAAGGCAGCAGAAACCTACTCTGCAGCTTATGGACGCAATCCTGAGTTCTACGCTTTCTACCGAAGCCTGGATGCCTATCGGAACAGCTTCAAGAGCAAGAGCGACGTGCTGGTGTTGCAACCGGATTCAGAATTCTTCAAGTACATGCGCGACGCAGGTGGGAAGAAGAAGTGAAGAGCAGTTTGATAATGGCGTTCGCCCTGATGCTGGTGCTGGAAGGCATGATGCCATTTCTTGCTCCCAAGGTCTGGCGCCAGACTTTTCAGCGCATGATCGCCATGAACGACGGTCAGTTGCGTTTTGTCGGCCTCGCCTCGATGTTGGGTGGTGTCGTTTTGCTGATGATGTTTGGTTGATGATTGATGCGTAACTGGCTGCTCCCTGAATATACTGAAGATGTCCTGCCGCAGGACGCCGCGCGCATGGAGGAAATCCGTCGCCGTTTGCTGGACCTGTTCCGCGTTCACGGTTACCGTCTTGTCATTCCACCGATGCTGGAATACCTGGAGTCGCTGACGACCGGGGCTGGTCACGATCTTGATCTGGCGACTTTCAAGGTGGTCGATCAACTGACAGGCCGCTTGATGGGCGTGCGTGCGGATATCACGCCACAAGCCGCGCGTATTGATGCGCACTTGCTGAATCAGCAGGGCGTTACCCGTCTGTGTTATGCCGGCAGTGTGCTGCGTACCCGTCCTGATGGTCTGGCCCAGACTCGAGAACCTTTGCAGGTAGGTGCCGAACTGTTTGGCCACGCTGGCGTTGAAAGCGATGTCGAGATTCAGCGCCTGATGGTTCAAGGTCTGCAGTCCGCAGGGATACAGGCATTGCTGGTCGATTTCAGCCATGTCGGGATTTTTCGCACCCTGATCCGCCGAGCCACCATTGCATATGATCTCGAGCAGTCTCTCTATGCGGCCCTGCAGAGCAAGGACAAGGCTTTGTTGCAGGAGTTGACGGAAGGGCTGGATGCAGAGGTGCGCATGGCCCTGCTAGCCTTGACCGACCTGAACGGCGGGGTTGAAATCCTGCAATCGGCACAAGAACGTCTGCCGCAATATGCGGAAATCAAGCAGGCATTGGTTGATCTGCGCCGAGCCGCGGAGCAACTGGCTGATCTGCAGGTTGAGGTTTCATTCGATCTCGCCGAACTACGTGGCTATCACTATCACAGTGGGATGGTGTTTGCTGCCTATGCACAGGGATATTCCGGTCCGCTGGCGCTGGGTGGCCGCTATGACGAAGTAGGATCCGCATTTGGGCGCGCCCGCCCGGCAACTGGTTTCAGCCTGGATTTGCGTGGCCTGATGACGGCCTTGGAGCCGGCAACTGATGCGCCTGCCATTCTGGCGCCGCATGGAGCCGATCCTTCCTTGAAAAAGATAATTGCATCTTTGCGTGCGAGCGGCGAGGTCGTGGTCATCGATCTCCCTGGTCACGAAGCACATCAGGCTGAACTGGGATGCGACAGGCAGCTGGTTAAACAGGGTGATGACTGGAAAGTCGTCGCCTTCTAGGATTTTTGAAGAAACAGGGTAATCATGAACAAGAACGTCGTCGTAATCGGCACCCAGTGGGGGGATGAAGGCAAGGGCAAGATCGTGGATTGGTTGACTGATCACGCCCACGGTGTGGTGCGTTTTCAGGGTGGCCACAACGCTGGACATACCCTTGTCATCGGTAACAAGAGGACGGTGCTGCACCTGATCCCATCCGGCATCCTGCGCGAATACGTGCAGTGTTTTATTGGCAATGGTGTCGTTCTGTCGCCGCAGGCACTGTTGACGGAAGTCAAGATGCTGGAGGACGCCGGAGTCGATGTACGGTCACGTCTCAAGATCAGTGAAGCCTGCCCGTTGATTCTTCCATACCACGTGGCCGTAGATCAGGCGCGTGAAGCAGCGCGAGGTGCCGCGAAGATCGGCACGACCGGACGCGGGATCGGCCCGGCTTATGAAGACAAGGTCGCGCGCCGCGCCATCCGCCTTCAGGACCTTTTCTACCGTGAACGTTTTGCTGCCAAACTGGGCGAAGTCCTCGATTATCACAACTTCGTCCTGAAAAATTATTTCCACGCCGAAACCGTGGATTTTCAGCGCACTCTGGAAGACACGCTGGCGCTGGCTGAGCAGATCAAGCCCATGGTGGCGGACGTCTCCAACATGCTCTACCTGGCCAACCAGGCAGGAAAGCAGCTCTTGTTCGAGGGCGCGCAAGGTGCTTTGCTGGATGTGGATCACGGGACATACCCGTACGTGACGTCCTCTAATACCGTCGCCGGCGGGGCATCTCCCGGCAGTGGCGTGGCTCCGCAAATGCTGAGCTACGTGCTCGGCATCACCAAGGCCTACACCACCCGCGTGGGTTCCGGGCCGTTCCCCACAGAGCTTTACGATGCGGTCGACAAGCTGGATCCCATTGGCAAGCAGCTGGCTACCCGTGGTAATGAGTTTGGTTCGACAACCGGTCGCGCTCGCCGATGCGGTTGGTTCGATGCGGCAGCCCTGAAGCGCTCGATTCAGGTCAATGGAGTTTCCGGATTGTGTATTACCAAGCTCGACGTAATGGACGGCATGGAAACCGTTCAGATCGGCGTGGGATATCGTGTCGGTGACGCGGTGCACGATATTTTTCCGGTGGGCGCGGAAGCATTGGAACACTGTGAGCCGATTTACGAAGAAATGCCGGGCTGGAAGGAAAGCACTGTCGGCATCAAGCGTTATGAGGATCTGCCTCAGGCCGCCAAGAATTACCTGAAGCGCATGGAGGAAGTGTGCGGCGTTCCGGTCGATATTATCTCGACCGGTCCGGATCGCGACGAGACTATCGTGCTGCGCCACCCGTTCGGGGCCTGATGCCTTGGCGTTGAAAGATGAAAAGCAGCGCCTGGCATGGGCGCTGACCGGGTCTGGCCATTTCCTCAAGGAATCTCTGGAGATCATCGACCGCCTGCCGGACGTGGACCTGTTTTTGTCCAAGGCAGCAGCCGAAATCCTGCAGCAGTATGGGTACAAACACAATGTCGGCCGTGTGTTTCAGGATAAGACTGCCAGTGCCGTGCCTGTCGAGTTGTTCTACCACGGTGTTTATCATACGGTGGTCATTGCACCGACCAGCTCCAACACCGTGGCCAAGATGGTGTGCGGGATTTCCGATAATCTGGTGACCAATATTTTTGCCCAGGCCGGCAAGTGTCGGGTGCCGACCATCGTTTTTGCCTGCGATACGGAACCGGAACTCGAGTCCGAGGCGCCGCGCGAGAATGTCGTCAAGGTGTATCCCCGCCGTATCGACCTCGAAAACATGCAAAAGCTGAAAGCTTTTGAAGAAACCACTGTGGTTGCTGACATGGTCGAACTGGAAGCAGCCATTCAGGCCCGTCTGGCGTGTCTGAAAACATCCTCTTCCTGACCGGCAAACTGGCCGAGGGTAGCCTGAACAAGGTGCTGGCTGACATGCAGCCAGCAGACTTCTCTTACCAGGTTGCGCAACTGGGCATTTCTGTCGCTGCCCTGATGACGCCTGAATTCATCGCCAGACGTCTGCCGGATGCCCGCGGTGCGGACCGGGTCATCGTTCCCGGACTTTGCCGGGGTGATCTTGCACCGCTTGCGAGCAAATATGGCGTTCCTTTCCAATTGGGTCCCGAGGATCTCAAGGATATCCCGCAGTTTTTCGGTCGTGGCGGGATCAGGCCTGATTTGACTGCCTATGATGTCAAGATCTTTGCGGAAATTGTCGAGGCCCCTCAGCTTGATGTCGACGCCATTGTCGTGCAGGCGGAGAAATATCGCGGACAGGGAGCAAACGTCATCGATCTCGGCTGTCTGCCCAATACACCGTTCCCGCATCTGGAAGAGGCCATTCGTGCTTTGAAATCCCTTGGTTTCGAAGTCAGCGTCGATTCCCTTTCGCCGCAGGATTTGCTCCGTGCCGGCAAGGTGGGGGCAGATTATCTGCTGAGTCTGACTGAGAAGTCTCTCTGGATCGCAGACGAGGTCGATTCGACCCCCATTCTCATTCCGGCGCGTTCCGGCAGCCTGCCATCCTTGTATCGGGCGATCGAGGCAATGCGGAAACGGGGTAAATCCTTTATCGCCGATCCGATTCTGGATCCGGTGCCGTTCGGTCTGGCCGAGTCTATCGTTCGCTACCACAGGCTGCGCCGGAAGTATCCGGATATCTCTATCATGATGGGGGTCGGCAACCTGACGGAGTTGACCGACGCTGATACGACCGGCATCAATGCCATGCTGTTCGGCATGATTACTGAATTGCGGCTCAACGCTGTGCTGACCACCTCGGTCAGTCCCCACGCCAGAAACGCCGTGGCGGAGGCTGATGTGGCGAGGCGCGTCATGTATGCGGCGAGAGAAGATCAACGTCTGCCCCGGGACTATTCGGGTGACTTGTTGGGCTTGCATGATCGACGTCCCTTTACCTACACGGAAGCCGAAATCGCCGAGTTGGCAGCGATGGTCAAGGATCCCAGTTTCCGTATTCAGGTGAGCGAGCAGGGGGTTCATGTCTATAATCGCGATGGCCTGTATACCGATATCGATCCCTTCCGGCTCTACCCGCACCTCAAGGTGGAAGATGATGCCTCGCATGCCTTTTACCTGGGGGTCGAACTGTCGCGTGCGCAGATCGCATGGCAGTTGGGCAAGCGATACAGCCAGGACGAAGAATTGAAATGGGGATGCAATTCCGCTACAGATGATCCGCGCGGACGGATGGCGCATCGTGAGGCCTCTTTGAAGGAAAAACGCGAAAAGGGCGGCCAATGATTTACGAGTGCATCATCACCACCACCAATACGGACGGCAGTGCCCACATCGCTCCTTTCGGCATCCGTGAACGTGAGGGCTCGGTGTTGATTTCCCCGTTTCGCCCTTCTTCCAGCCTTGATAACCTTCTGAGGACAGGTCACGCAGTGGTCAATGCGACCGATGATGTCAGAATATTTGCGGGCAGCCTGACTGGCCGACGTGATTGGCCGGTTTTCAAGGCGCAACAAATCGAAGGGTGGGTGTTGCAGGCCGCACTTTCTCATCGGGAACTGGTGTTGGAGGCAGTTCACGATAACGATATCCGTCCCGAGCTATGCTTCCGGGTGGTGCATGAAGCTATTCATGCACCTTTCAAAGGATTTAACCGTGCACAGGCGGCCGTGCTTGAAGCGGCAGTGCTGGTCAGCCGCCTGCATATGCTGCCTCCGGACAAGATCGACAGCGAGCTCCGGTACCTGACAATCGCGATGGATAAGACGGCGGGGGAGCAGGAAAAGCTCGCATGGACATGGCTGATGGAGAAAATTGAAAATTTTCGAGCTGAGTTAAGTGGAGAGAATCAGGCATGACGCGGATGCTGGCAAGTGTTACCAACGAACTTGAAGCTGCGCTGGCGGTAGAGGGTGGGGCCGATATCATCGATCTCAAGAATCCGCTGGAAGGAGCACTTGGTGCGCTTCCTTTGAACGTTATCGAGCGCATCGTGGCTGCCGTAGGGGGGCGGCGTCCCGTCAGTGCAACCATCGGCGATCTCCCCATGGTTCCGGAACTGCTGGCTGAGCGTGTACGTCAAACGGCTGCTACTCAGGTTGATATTGTCAAGGCCGGATTTTTTGGACATCACAATCATGAGGCCTGTATCGATGCGATCCGGCCGCTGGCCAAGGGTGGGGTGAGGATGGTCGCCGTCCTGTTTGCGGACGATGCATTCGATGGGAGTATTCTTTCGAGTCTGTCCAATGCTGGTTTTTATGGCGTGATGCTAGACACCTCACGTAAGAACGGACAACGTTTAACCGATTATCTGTCGATTCCGGTGCTTGCGGATTTTGTCGGGCATTCAAGACGGCTAGGCATGGTCTCGGGCTTGGCGGGGTCCCTGACAATTGCAGATATCGATTCCCTGCTGGATGCACATCCGGATTATCTCGGGTTTCGTGGTGCACTTTGTTCCTGCCACGATCGGACTGCTATGATGGAACTTGATCGGATACTTGCGGTAAGAGAAGTGTTGCGGAAAAGCAACATACATACAGCCGCGATGGCTTGATTTGCCACCATTCCGCAACGTACATTGCAACGCTTATTGACCTCTTGTATAGTCAAAAAAAGCATCCAATAAGGGGATTAATCTCATGAAAGCCAAATTTCTTACTCTTGCCGTTGCCGGCACGTTCTCTATCCTGTCAGCAACTGCTCATGCGGAAGAAGGTTTCCAAGGTTCGTGGTATGTCGTTCCAGGGATCAGCCTGCTAAACGCAGATACTGATGTCAAGTCGGATCGCACCGCGCCTGCCGGCTCCCTGCGTATTGGTAAGCAGCTCAGTGAGCACTTCGACGTGCAAGTGGGTGGCAGCTATGGTCGTGCTGACTCCAAGGATACCTACAATGGGGCTGCCCTGGATGGCAAGTACAAGCAAACCCTGCTTGGGATCGATGCCCTGTACATGTTCAGCCGCGAGAAACTTCGCCCGTTCCTGCTGGCCGGTTTTGGATATGCTCATAACGATGTTGACTACACTTATAACGGTGCTGCAGTCGACGGTACAAAGAATTCATGGATGGCAAACCTTGGCGCTGGTGTCCAGTACTTCTTCACCGATAACGTCGGTATTCAAGCCGATGTCCGCCATGTCTGGAGTCGCGCCAAGGGCTTGGCTTCCCCAACCGGCTTCAATGATTCCGGTACCATCGGCAACAACTACCTGAACTTGGGTGTGGTGTTCAATTTTGGCGCCCCTAAGAAGCTGGCTGCTGCTGAACCGATGCAAGCTGGTCTGGCTGATATTGCCCCCACTGATGATGAGGCCGTCGGAGAATTGATGGATCCATCTCAGCAGGCACCGGAAGAACCGGTTTTTGGACCTGACAAGCCGGCATTTGCCAAGATCAACCTTCAAGCCGAAGTTCTGTTTGACTTTGATAAATACAACCTGAAGGATGAAGGTAAGAAGATTCTCGACGTTGAAGTAGTTGATAAGATGAAGGCTCATCCGGAAGTGGAGTTGGTGCTGATTACGGGCCATACCGATCGTATCGGCGATGACCACTACAACCAGCATCTGTCTGAGCGCCGTGCTGCTGCCGTCAAGAAATACATTGCTAGCCAGGGCGTCGCTGAGAACCGTCTGCACGCTGTCGGCAAGGGTGAAAAGGAGCCAGTGGTCGATTGTAAGGGTGTTCGTGGCAAGAAGTTGATCAGCTGCCTGCAGCCAAATCGTCGCGTCGTCGTTGAAATCGAAGTACAACGCGTACTCGAAAAATAATCGGATTTTTGTTCGAGCAAAAAGCCCCGCATGTCGGGGCTTTTTTGTCGGTGCCATGACACAACAACGCATTGTCGATCATACAATCGAGGCCCGATGGGTCATTCCGGTTTCCAGTCCGGGACTGGTGCTGGAAAACACGGCTGTCGTCATTCAGGATGGCCGCGTGGTGGCAGTGCTTCCGATCGCAGAGGCACGTCAACGTTATCTTCCTGATGCAACCACGGTATTGGCCCATCATGCGCTGATTCC
The DNA here is from genome assembly GCA_029782295.1 of Pseudomonadota bacterium. GTDB lineage: Bacteria > Pseudomonadota > Gammaproteobacteria > Burkholderiales > Methylophilaceae > CAIJXJ01. The sequence goes on along the minus strand of JAKOVB010000089.1, from coordinate 155,552 downwards.
GGGGATGATCAATCTCCATACCCATGCATCGATGTCGCTGATGAGAGGAATTGCGGATGATCTACCGCTCATGCAATGGCTGAACGACCGCATTTGGCCTGCAGAATCCCGGTTTGTGTCTGAGCGGTTCGTTCGCGACGGAACGCTCCTGGCTTGTGCAGAAATGCTTGCCGGTGGTGTAACCACCTTTAACGATATGTATTTCTTTCCTGAGGCAGCTGCTGATGCAGCTTTGCGCTCAGGGATTCGTGCCTCGCTTGGCATGGTAGTGCTTGATTTCCCATCTTCCTACGCAGTTGATGCAGAGGATTACCTCAACAAGGGGCTGGCGGTTCGTGACGTGCTTCGAGGGCAGGATCGCGTATCAATGTGTCTTGCACCGCATGCCCCCTATACTGTCAGCGATCGCAGTTTCGCCAAGGTATTGACGTATGCGGACCAGCTAGGCCTTGGAATACACTTGCATTTGCATGAGACCCAAGATGAAATTAAGCAAAGCGAAACTACTTTCGGGATGCGCCCTTTGATACGACTTGCAGGACTTGGTCTTCTTGGGCCGAATCTGTTGGCTGCCCATGGCGTGCACTTGAATGCTGCAGAGATAGATTTGCTGGCAAAGCAGGGGTGTCATATCGCGCATTGCCCGACTTCCAACCTGAAACTTGGGAGTGGTGTCGCACCAGTTTCAGACATGCTCATGGCTGGAATCAATGTTGGTCTGGGAACCGATGGGGCTGCCAGCAATAACCGCATGGATATGTTTTCCGAAATGCGGCTTGCTGCGTTACTGGCTAAGTCGCACGGGAACGCAACTAGCCTTCCTGCTTATCAGGCATTGCAGATGGCGACGCTGAATGGTGCGCGTGCACTCGGAATGGATGACCGGATTGGCAGTATTGAGCCTGGAAAGCTGGCTGATCTGGTGGCTGTCGATTTTTCTTCACCCGAAATGCAACCTTGTTACGATCCCTTGTCACACCTGGTTTATGTCGCAGGACGCGAGCATGTCAGTCACACCTGGGTCGGTGGGGAACTCTGCTATGACGGTGGCGTCCATGAACATGTCGATCAATCGGAATTAAAGGAAATAGCAACTCTATGGCAGGGCAAGCTGAAGTCGTGACAACAACTAATGTGGATCCAGCCGAATTGCAGAAATTCTCTGCACTGGCCCACCGTTGGTGGGATCCTTCAAGTGAATTCAAGCCATTGCATGAGATCAATCCGCTTCGCTTGGATTACATTGACCGAATTGCCGGCTTGAAGGGCAAGCGTGTGTTGGATGTGGGCTGTGGTGGAGGTATTCTGTCAGAGTCCATGGCAATGCGTGGTGCAGAGGTCATGGGGATTGATCTGGGAGAGAAAGCACTGAAGGTCGCGGAATTGCACAAGCTGGAATCCGGGGTTGCGGTAGATTACAGGCTGATCTCGGTTGAGTCTCTTGCCGATGCGCAGCCGGGATCGTTTGATGTGGTGACCTGCATGGAAATGCTGGAACATGTGCCATCGCCTGAAGCGGTCGTACGCGCGTGCGCGCAACTGCTCAAGCCGGGTGGCAAGGGGTTCTTCTCGACCCTGAATCGCAATCCAAAATCGTATCTTTTTGCCGTGATCGGTGCTGAATATGTGCTCAATTTGCTGCCAAAAGGCACGCATGATTACGCAAAATTTATCAAGCCATCAGAGTTGTCTGCGTGGTGCCGGTCTTCCGGTCTGGATGTGGCAGGCATGGCCGGAATGAGTTACAACCCGTTAACCGGACGTTATGCCTTGGGTCGGGATGTTTCCGTCAATTACCTGATGCATGCGGATAAATGATGCAACTCCAGACTGTTCTGTTCGATCTTGATGGCACCTTGGTCGATACGGCACCTGATCTCGGTCTGGCGTTGAATATGCAGCGCGAGCGTCACGGGTTACCTGTATTGCCGCTTGATACCATCCGTCCCTATGCTTCGCACGGCTCACGAGGCCTGTTAGGGATTGGGTTCGGCATGCAGCCGGATCATCCGGATTTTCCTGACATGCGTGACGAATACCTTGCGCTTTATGATGAGGTATTTACACGATCACCTCGCATGTTCGTTGGCATGCCGGATTTGCTGGAAGCCATCGAGCAGGCAGGTATGCGCTGGGGAGTTGTAACGAACAAGCCGAGACGCTTCACGCGGCCTTTGATGGATGCCATGGAACTGACGAGTAGAGCTGCCTGTGTAGTCAGCGGGGATGATGCGGCTCGTGCCAAGCCTCATCCAGATACACTTTTCCTGGCCTGCGATCAGGCTGAGACTCGGCCTTCGGCCTGCATTTATGTAGGCGATGCGGAACGAGATATTGTTGCTGGAAAAGCAGCTGGCATGCAGACGGTAGTGGCACGTTACGGATATCTCGATGTCCAGGATCGACCGGAATCCTGGGGGGCGGATCTTCTGATCGATACGCCTGAAGAGTTGATTCCAGCATTGGGGATTTCGTCAGCGTAAATTCAGCGCTAGGAAATGTGTACTTTCTGCTTAAAGCCGGGATTAACCTGCTACTTGATAGCACGCCTTTCCATCATTGCCTGCGCCAGGGTGCCACTGTCGACATGTTCGATTTCCCCGCCCATCGGTAATCCGCGAGCAATGCGGCTCACCTTGAGACCTCGGGCCTTGAGCAGTTCGCTGACGTAATGCGCCGTCGCTTCTCCTTCGACGGTGTAGTTCGTGGCCAGGATGATTTCTTCGACGATGCCATCCTGTGCCCGCTTCAGCAAACGATCCAGATGAATTTCCCGGGGGCCGACGCCATCCAGTGGGGATAAACGGCCCATCAGGACGAAATACATGCCATGGTAGGTGTGTGTCTGCTCCAGCATCAGCAGGTCTGTCGGCATTTCGACGACGCAAAGCAGGCTGGGGTCGCGGTTACCCTTTGAGCACAGTGGGCAGACAGGTTCTTCGCTAAAGTTGTTGCACAGCGAGCAGTGGCCTATCTGGTTCAGGGCTGTTTGCAAGGCAGAAGCCAAGCTGGCAGCGCCCGCGCGATCCCGTTGCAGCAGGTGATATGCCATGCGCAAGGCGGACTTGGGGCCTACGCCCGGTAGGCATCGCAATGACTCGACCAGATGTTCCAGCGCCGGCGGATTTTTCATGCGTGCAGCGTCAGGATCAGAAAGGCAGTTTCATGCCAGGAGGGATGGGCATGCCAGCCATGACACCGCCCATTTTTTCCTGCGAGGTGGACTCGACCCTGCGGGCGGCATCGTTCATGGCCGCCGCGATCAGATCTTCCAGCATATCCTTGTCGTCGCTCATCAGACTTTCGTCGATAGTGACGCGCTTGACTTCATGTTTGCAAGTCATGATCACCTTGACCATGCCGGATCCTGATTGACCTTCGACTTCGATACGTCCCAGCTCCTCCTGGGCGCGTTTCATATTTTCCTGCATTTGCTGGGCCTGTTTCATCAGGTTGCCCAAGCCGCCTTTCATCATGGTGTGCTCCTACTGTTGTATGGGTTTGATACTGGAAGGGATGATGGTGGCGCCGAAGCTGTCCATCAGATCCCTGACGAATGGGTCGTTGCGTATGGCCGTTTCGGCCTGTGCCTGCCGTTCCGCACGCTCGCGTCCGATTTGCTGGGCCGGTGTGTTGACGGCCTCGCTGGCACCGGCTTCGATCTGAACATGCAGTTGGTTGCCGAAATGTTCCTTGAGCGCAGCACGCAGCTTTTCCTGATAGATGTTGTCGAGCAGATGCCTCTGATCCTGTGGTACGGCAAGTCGCATGCGTTGACCGTCGAAATCAGAGAGCTCGCAGTTCTGTGCCAGCATCCGCGCCATTCCCCCGAGCTTCAATTGGTCGACCAGCCCGCGCCAATTCCCATCAAATACTGGAGGGGCTGCTTCACCAGTCTTCTCCCCTGAGATCTGCAGATGGCTGACTGGTGACTGATCCAACCTGTCTTTATGGGCAGGCTGAGCGACATCGGTGACTGGTGCAGGGGGGGCTGAATTTGAGTGGATCGGACTCGCCGCATCGAGAGAGGGCCTAGAGCCCGGCGATGGGGCAGTCGGTCGTTCGGAGGGTTCAGTGTTGGTAAAAGCCAGCATGCGAAGCAGGCACATTGTAAAACCGGCATACTCGTCGGGGGCAAGCCCCAGATCGCGACGACCTAGCAGTGCGATCTGGTAGTACAGTTGTATATCCTCCGCAGGGAAACGTCCAGCAAGCTCAATCAGTTGGGCTCGTTCCGGCAAATCTGGGGGGATGGCTTCGGGGACTGTTTGCGCCAGGGCAACTTGATGCAACAGCAATGCAAGTTCTGCCAGTGCCGCGTCAAAAGAAAGGCTGCGTTCCTCCATGCCTTCGGCAATCCTGAGGAGCTCTGCACCATTCTTGCTGGAGAGTGCAGCCAGCAGGTTAAAAAGATAACTCTGGTCGATGGCGCCTAGCATGGCGCGAACTTCCGCATCATGAACCGCACCTGCACCATATGCGATGGCCTGGTCAAGCAGCGAAAGCGCATCTCGCATACTGCCAGATGCTGCTCGGGCAATCAGTTGCAAAGCATTCTGATCCGCCTGGATGTTTTCTTTAGCGAGAACGGCTTGTAAATGTTCGGTAATCGACGCAACCGGCATCTGTCTTAGATTGAACTGCAGGCAGCGTGAAAGTACCGTGACCGGCATTTTCTGCGGGTCAGTGGTGGCCAGTATGAATTTGACGTGTGCGGGCGGTTCTTCGAGCGTCTTCAACATGGCGTTGAACGACGATGTCGACAGCATATGGACTTCATCGATGATAAACACCTTGAAGCGAGCAACGGTAGGTGCGTATTGTGCATTCTCCAGAAGTTCCCGCATCTGGTCGACTTTGGTGTTCGACGCAGCATCTACTTCCAGCAGGTCGACGAATCGGCCTTTGTCGATCTCGGTGCAGGCGGAGCAGACCCCGCAAGGGTTAGCGGTGATCCCGTTCTGGCAATTCAGTGATTTGGCCAAGATGCGGGCCAGAGTGGTCTTGCCGACGCCGCGAGTGCCTGTGAACAGGTAGGCATGGTGCAGTCGCTGTTGTTCCAGGGCGTTCGACAGGGCTCGGACGACGTGCTCCTGCCCGACCAGTTCCTTAAATGTCTTGGGGCGCCATTTGCGGGCCAGAACCTGATAGCTCATGGAGGAATTCGACAGATTGATGAAGCCTGAACTTTAGCCTAAAACGCGGACGGGAGGGAGACTCTATGCGGATGACGTGTGACCGAAATCGAGTTGGCGAGCCTAACCCCCGGCACTTGCTTGAATAGTTGTGGCTGCTTCCTTCCGGACCTGACCAGGTTGGCTACCTTGCAATGCGGGGAGGCCCGCCGGTGCGAATTCTACCGTAATTTTGCCGCCACATGTTCCTGATTGACCGATATCGTTCATTTGCTTGATTGAACACTCGACGGGGCCGACTGCTAATTCGACCGGTTGGCGGTAGATGGTGGCTGCGGTATAGTTCTGGTAACCTGATATTCAATTTTTTTAAAATGCTGAAAAACAACCAGTGGCACAAATGTCCTCTGTGATGCAATCCTACCGACCGTGGCTAGCCCGGTTGGTTCAGGATCTGAAAAGCCCACCGCCGACGCTGATCAGCAGAGTCATTCTCGGCCTCCTAGTGCTTTCCGAAAGCATGATCAGTATCTTCTGGATATTTGCATTATCCGATCTGGGCGGTGCTTACGCATTCATGGCTATTTTTCCTTATGCCTATATCCTGATTACCTACGTTAGCCTGTTGGTGTTTTATCACTATAAAAGATTTGAATACTCCACCTTTACGCAGTTGGCGATGCTGCTGGTCATGCCGTTTCTCATGCAATGGATTATTGGAGGATTCGAGGCTTCGAGTGGGGTAGCGATTTGGGCTATTCTTTCCCCCGTAGGTGCACTGCTGATTCTCGGTACCCGCCAGTCCACCCCCTGGTTCCTGCTGTTCTTCGTTCTGGTGGTGATTTCCTGGGCGATGAATGACCTGTTTGCCGGATTTGCGTTGCCTATCCCCAAGCACACGAAGCAGGTGTTTTTTCTGGTCAATGTTTGCGGCGCTGCCTCCATCCTCTATTTTGTGATGCGTTATTTCGAAGCGCAGAAGTCCCGGGTGATGAGGGCTCTAGATGAATCCAATCACGAACTGGTCGTCGAGCAACAGAAATCCGAGCGGCTGTTGCTTAATGTAATGCCCAAGTCCATTGCCGATCGACTGAAAAATAACGAAGGACGCATCGCTGACAGTTATGACGACGTGACCATCATGTTCGCTGATTTGGTTGACTTTACGCATATTTCCGCAGGCATGCCCCCGGCGGAACTCGTCGAATTGCTCAATATGGTGTTCTCACGTTTCGACCGGTTGGCGGACAAGTACGGCCTGGAGAAGATCAAGACGATCGGGGATGCCTATATGGTCGTCAGCGGGGCCCCGAATGCCCGTGCGGATCACGCCGAGGCCATGGCGGATATGGCGCTTGAAATGCTTGAAGCATTGGATGAGCTTTCGGCAACCTCCGGAAAAACCCTGAAGATGCGAATTGGGATCAACAGTGGTCCGGTGATAGCTGGTGTGATCGGTAATTCCAAGTTCAGTTATGACTTGTGGGGCGATACCGTCAACATGGCCAGCCGGATGGAGCATTACGGCATTGCCAACGGTATTCAAGTCTCTGATTCAACCTACCAGCTTCTACAGCACAGCTATGCGTTTGATCATCGTGGGGCCATCGAGATCAAGGGCAAGGGGCTGGTAGACACCTACCTCCTGACCGGCAGGATTTCCCGGTAGCCTATCAGGCAAGAAGCAGGAAAACAGTCGGCTTCTTATGCAGGTCCGGGCGAGGACCCTGTTGCCACAACCGGACTGCTTTGCTTTCAATATGTTCGTCCGCAAGACTGACATTGCTCGCCACACAAAGGCGCGTTTCAGGATGGCAGCATGTCAGGATATCATCAAGCAGGTGCTGGTTGCGGTATGGAGTTTCGATGAAGATTTGCGTTTCGTGATGTTTGCGTGATATTTGCTCGATTTCCTTCAACCGTTGAACGCGCGCGCCTTTTTCGCTCGGCAGGTATCCCAGGAACGTGAATCGTTGGCCGTCCATTCCTGATGCCATCAGGGATAAGAGGATTGAAGAGGGACCTACCAAGGGAGTCACCCGAATGCCCTTGCGATGTGCCAGTGCGACCACCAGCGCGCCTGGGTCTGCAACACCAGGGCAGCCCGCTTCGGACATTAGCCCGACATCATGACCCTCCATTAAAGGGACAAGGAGAGTTGGAAGTTCCTTTTCCGTGGTGTGTTCGTTCAGGGTCAGCATTTGAAGCTCACGCACCGGTTTTGCGGTTTTGACTGCGCCGAGAAACCGACGGGCAGTTTTCTCGTTTTCTACGATAAAGTGTTCCAGCAATCGGACGCGGCTGACGACATCTGGCGGCAACGCCGCCGAAATATGATCGTCCCCCAGCGTTACCGGAACGAGATAAAGAGTTCCATATGCCATCAATATTTAACCTGTGCGCGATAACTAAGGGTTGCCCGTCCTTCGGCCGGGACGGATATGTGCCAGACGGCGGTATTGCTGGTGGCCTTCTCGTGTGGATGGCTTTCCCTCACGATTTTCCAGTCGCCTGGAATGGGTTCCTGTACCGTGACTGTCACGGCTTCCTTCTTGGCGTTTTTCAGGATCACTTCAAATGCGCTCTCAAAAACATAGTTGTAACGTGAGTCACCAGCCAGTTTCTTGAAGTCGGTCTGTTTCTTGTCGGCGGTGACGTCAAAAGCATCCCCCAGCTTCAGACGGACTTTTTCGTTTTTAGGGGTGTGGTCGATACTGTCTTCACCGACGAACTGCGCGTTGCCGCTGCTGTCCTTCTTGTAGACGCGGATCACGCCTTTGGGCAAGGGCATACCCAGATGCTCGCTATCTTTATTGTCAAATTCAACGAATACCCCCAGCTTCATTTTCTGACCGAGATCACCATAGCTCGACTGGTAATAATAATTACTGCCTTGCAACAGCAACTCCTTGCGTGTGGATATCCCGGTCGCCGTGAGCAGGCTGACCTGCTTGGTCTGGTTTTCAGCGATGGTCGTTGGCCGATCCAGGGTGTACAGGTGATACTCCAGCAAACTTTCCTCGGCCATTTTGGCACTGTCTTGTTTGTCTGATGGTTTCATCTCGCGGCGAATGGCTGCCATTGCCATCGGCATGTTCTGGCGAACGAGATTCACATCTCCTGCGACTAGTTGCAGCCTGGCATTGCGATAACTCGTTCCGCTGGTGTTGGTGAGCGTTACCCAGCCGGAAAGGTCCAGACGGTCGTCGTTGGCGTTAAGTTCTGCAACGTAATCAGCTTTCCAGTTTAGACCGCCGGTCAGGTAAGAAAGCTCGACTTCCTGCTGTAGTGAGCCGGTGTTGTTGAGTGACATCACCAAGGTCGGTCGGTCACGCAGATTAACCGGGACATCCGGGAAGACGATACGACCGGGCATGCCGGTTTCGATGCGATCCCCGATTTTCAGGACGATGCCATTGTTGGCGGCAAGAACCTGTGCGGATTCGACGGTGTCGGCCCCGGTGGTCGGATGGGTGCGCACGACGTTGACGTTCTTGCCTACGTACTTTTCTAATAACTTTTGCGGGGTGAGCAGATCGAAGTCGAAGTTCTGCTCGATCACGGAAAGTTTCCCTGGATTGGACAGGCTGCGGAGGAGGGCTGTTTCTGGACGCATTCTGGCACTGACGTCACGATAGGCCAGTGCTACAGGTCCATTGTTGACGCGTATGGTGCGCACATCTTTCACCAGCGCCAGGCTTTCGTTGTAGATCGTGACGGCGACGCTCTTCTGGTCCTGCAAGGAACTGGTGATCTCGTCGGAAGCCAGTGCCATGATCGGCGATAGGAATATGCTCAGTAGAACGAATTGTATGGTCCTGTACATGGTTGATCCTTTCTCATTCATGCCTCTCGGTCGATCCCGACGGAATCTGAATAATTAACCTATTCGTTAATAAATGCAAATTGTGAGACAAACTAAACTGATCTGAGCGTGCGGAACCATGCTCGTTCTGCTGAGAAACCCAAGCTAGATGACCGAAATGCCTTCGTTTTGCAACATCGAGACCAGCAGAATCAGTGGAAGCCCGATCAGAGCATTCGGGTCGTTGCCGCGCATCCACTCGATCAATGCGATGCCCAGGCCTTCAGATTTGGCGCTACCGGCACAATGATAGGGTTGCTCCATTCGGAGGTAATGATCGATCTGCTCATCCGACAGGTGGCGGAAACTGACCTCGTAGGGCTCGACTTCAGCCTGCATGCTGCCAGTGACCGCGTTATAGAGGCACAATGCACTATGGAAGGTCACGGTACGACCTTGCATCATGCGGAGCTGGCGGGTTGCGTTTTCATGTGTGATCGGTTTGCCGAGTTGCGTTCCGTCGAGCGTGGCAACCTGATCGCATCCGATGATAAGCGCGTCAGGGTGTGATTCCGCAACCTTGCGGGCTTTGAGTTGCGCAAGGCGCAATGCAGTCTCTTCGGGGCGTTCTCCTTCATGTGGTGTTTCATCAATTTCAGGGGAAACGACAACGAACGGCATTTGGAGGCGTTCCAGCAATTCACGACGGTAGATGGAGGAGGAGGCAAGGATGAGTTTATGCATGATATAAAGCAACAGGCCGGCATTTGCCGGCCTGTTTAGAGTGGATTACTGGATTTCGATCAGGGTTTCGTCCGGGGTAACGCTGTCCCCCTTCTTGACATGGACGGCCATCACGATACCTCCCTTGGCAGCCTGGATTTCGTTCTCCATCTTCATGGCCTCGATCACCAGCACACCATCCCCTGCGTTCACGGTATCGCCTGCCTTGACCTTGACGTCAACAATGGTTCCGGGCATGGCAGTTGTGACACAGCCTTCATGAGTGGGGCGAGGGCGAGTGGATCCGTTGGCAGATGTAGCAGCCTTCTTTTTACCACCGCTTTTGCCTCCGGAGACTTCGATCTCACTCAGGGTTTCGACCACGACTTCCTCGGATACGCCATCGACGGATACGTAGAACGGACGCTGTTCTTCACCCGGATGACCGCTCCCTGTGAGCTTGATGTGGAAAGTTTCGCCATGCAGCGTAATCTTGAACTCGTTAGGCGCATACCTTGCTGTAGAAGGCGTTGCGGCTTCTTTCGGCAACAACGGTTCGGCCTTGAGGGTGCCGGCGTTGCGTTCCTGAAGGAAGGTCTGCGCCAAATCCGGGAACATGGCGTACATCAGCACGTCCTCTTCACTCTTGGCGAGGTTCTCGCACTCGATACGCAGCTTGCCCATTTCGTCTTCAAGCAGGTCCGCAGGGCGGACGGTAATGACCTCGGCATTGCCGACAGCTAGACTCTTGACCTGCTCGTTGACCTTGCCCGGCGCCTTGCCGTAATGACCCATCAGGTAATTCTTGACCTCGGTGGTCACGGACTTGTATCGGGCGCCAGTCAGTACATTCAGCACCGCCTGAGTGCCGACGATCTGGGACGTCGGGGTAACCAGCGGCGGGAATCCCAGGTCTTCACGCACTCGCGGGATTTCAGCCAGTACGGCATCCATCTTGTCGAGCGCACCTTGTTCCTTGAGTTGGTTGGAAAGATTGGAAATCATGCCGCCTGGCACCTGGTTGACCAGAACGCGTGTATCCACGCCGGTAAAGGCGCTTTCAAACTGCCAGTATTTCTTGCGTACTTCACGGAAGTAGGCCGTGATTTCCTGAATGGCTGCCAGGTCCAGACCGGTGTCGTATTCCGTGCTTTGCAAGGCTGCGACCAGGCTTTCAGTGGAAGAATGGCTGGCACCTTCTCCGAAAGAGGAGTTGCAGGTATCGATCATGGTGGCACCGGCTTCGATGCCCTTGAGGAAACTCATTGCCGACAGACCGGAGGTGGCATGGCTGTGCAGATGGATCGGGAGGCTGACAGCCGCCCGCAATGCCTTGACCAGCTCGGAGGTGTCCTTGGGAGTCAACAGGCCTGCCATGTCCTTGATGGCGATGGTGTCGCAACCCATGGCTTCCATTTCCCTGGCCAGGCCCACGAAATGGGGAACGTCATGAACCGGGCTGGTTGTATAACTGATGGCCCCTTCAGCATGCTTGCCCACCTTCTTCACGGCCTCAATCGAGGTTCGGAGGTTGCGCATGTCGTTCATGGCATCGAAGATGCGGAACACATCTACACCGTTGTCGGCGGATTTCTGAACAAATGCACGCACCACATCATCCGAGTAGTGACGATATCCAAGCAGGTTTTGTCCGCGCAGCAGCATCTGGATGCGGCTGTTCGGCAGGGCCTTCCGTAGCTTCGTGAGACGCTCCCACGGATCTTCCTTGAGGAAGCGCACGCAGGCGTCGAAGGTTGCACCGCCCCAGGCTTCTAGGGACCAGAAACCGATGTTGTCCAATTGGGCGCAGATCGGCAACATGTCTTCGGTGCGCATGCGTGTTGCGATCAGGGACTGGTGGCCGTCGCGTAAAGCTAGTTCAGAAACAAGGACTTTTGCCATATTTGTAATCTAATTTATAAAGTTAAAATCAAATGCCTTCATGTGCTGCAATAGCTGCGGAAATTGCAGCCGCCATGAGTTCAGGCGGGAATTCGGTTGCATAATTGATCAGTTCGGGGTGAGCTTCCACGAAGCTGGTGTCAAAATCTGCTGCGCGGAAATCTGGGTGTTTCAGGATTTCCTGATAATACGGCATCGTGGTCTTGACGCCATACACCACCATATCGTTCAGTGCCCGTCTCCCACGTTCCACGACGCCATCCCAGGTCAGTGCCCAGACCGTCAGTTTTGCGCACATGGAATCGTAATAGGGCGGAATGACATATCCGCTATACATGGCCGCGTCGATGCGTACGCCCGGGCCGCCTGGTGCGTAGTATCGGGTGATCTTGCCGAAGCTTGGGAGGAAACCGTTCTTCGGGTCTTCTGCGTTGATTCGGAATTCCATGGCATAGCCGCGGAAAGCGACGTCCTTCTGCTTGTACTGCAGTTCCTGTCCATCTGCGATACGGATCTGCTCCTGCACGATGTCGATGCCGGTGATCGTTTCCGTCACGGTATGTTCCACCTGCAGGCGGGTGTTCATTTCCATGAAATAGAAGTTGTTGTCCTGATCCAGCAGGAATTCGATGGTTCCCGCATTTTCATAGCCGACTGCCTTTGCAGCCTTAACCCCAAGTTCACCAATATAGTCGCGTTGCGCTTGCGTCAATTGAGGAGAGGGCGCGATTTCGATCAGCTTCTGGTTGCGGCGCTGAATTGAGCAGTCACGTTCATATAAATGGATGACATTGCCATGACTGTCGGCCAGAACCTGTACTTCGATGTGTCGAGGATTGACCACGCACTTTTCCAGGAAGACTTCCGGCTTGCCGAAAGCCTTGCTGGCTTCGGAAATGACTCGGTCGTAGTTGGCCAGCAGTTCCTTCTCGCTGTTGCAGCGACGAATGCCGCGGCCACCGCCGCCGTTGGTGGCCTTCAGCATGACCGGGTAGCCGATCTCGTTGGCCAGGGCGACTGCTTCCTCCAGGGTTTCAAGATTGCCTTCACTGCCAGGAACGCAGGGTATGCCTGCTGCAATCATGGCGGTACGGGCCTGAATCTTGTCGCCCATCTGGCGGATGACGTCGGCATCCGGGCCGATAAACTTGATACCGCGGCGCGCGCAGATCTCGGCCAGTTCAGGGTTTTCAGAAAGAAAACCGTAGCCTGGATGCAGTGCGTCACAGCCTGACGCTACGGCCAGGTTCACAATATTATGTGCGTTGAGGTAACCGATCACCGGATCTGATCCGATGTTATAGGCTTCGTCTGCTTTTTTGACGTGCAGCGCGTGGCGATCCGCATCCGTATAGATAGCGACCGACTTGATGCCCATTTCGGAGCAGGCGCGTACAATGCGGACAGCAATTTCACCGCGATTGGCAACGAGAATTTTCTTGATCACGAATCAGCCCAATTTTTTGACACAAAAACCGTAGAATTGTACCATGCGCGCCTCATGAAAGAACAGATCACGATCAACACCCTTGAATTTGCGCAGAAATCTCACGAGATTCGTGGTACAATCGCGCCCCGTGATTTGGGACGGATGCATGACATCCTGTTTTCTGATGATGGAGAGCTGTTCTATCAGTTGCATGGTGGCAAGAATTCACGCGGCCAGCTGGAGATCAGGCTTGAGCTTGAGGGTGAGTTGTCGCTGATCTGTCAGCGCTGCATGGGCCCATTCAAGCATGTGGTGGATACAACAGCCAGTTTTGTAATCGTGCCTGACGAAGCAAGTCTTCCTGATCCGGAAGACGAGTTGGATGACGCGGATTATCTGGTGGCTGAGCAGCGCTTTGATGTGGGCGCTCTGATCGAAGACGAGATTATTCTGGGGCTGCCAATGGCGCCCCTGCATGAAGCGGCAGAATGTGGTTTAAAGACCGCAGCGGCCGGTGAGAAAAAGGAAAGTCCCTTCAAGGTGTTGCAGGGACTCAAATTGGGCAAGAGTTGATTTATTTTATCTAGGAGTTAGCAATGGCTGTTCAACAAAACAAGAAGTCGCCTTCCAAGCGCGGCATGCATCGTTCCCACGATTTTCTGACCAATCCGGCACTGGCTGTCGAGCCGACCACTGGTGAAGTGCATCTGCGCCACCATGTCAGCCCGAACGGCTACTACCGTGGCCGCAAGGTTCTGCCTGCCAAGGGCGAATAAGGTTCCATCCTTAGAAAACAGATGCGCCGCGCCTTAACGGGCGCGGCGCTTTGTTTATGGAAATTACCCTCGCCATTGACGCCATGGGGGGCGACCACGGTCCCCATGTAACAGTTCCTGCTGCGCTAGAAGCGCTAAAGCACCATAGCGAAATCAATATCGTTCTGGTTGGCCTGATGGATGCGATGGAGGCCGAGTTGCGCTCGCATGGCGCTTCTGTCGGTCCGCGTCTGCGCCTGCATCACGCTTCTGAAATCGTGGCCATGGATGAGTCTCCGCAAAGCGCATTGAAGAATAAGAAAGACTCTTCCATGCGCGTGGCCATCAATCTGGTCAAGAGCGGCGAGGCCCAGGCCTGTGTCAGTGCTGGAAATACCGGTGCGCTCATGGCGACCGCGCGTTTCGTGCTGAAGACCCTTCCTGGCATTGATCGACCGGCTATTGCTTCAACCCTGCCAAGCCGCAACGGCCAGACCTATATGATGGATCTGGGTGCCAATGCCGACTGTACGCCTGAGCATCTTCTGCAGTTCGCCATCATGGGTGCCATGCTGGTCTCTTGCGTCGAGCACAAGGAGCGCCCGTCGGTCGGTTTGCTTAACATTGGCTCTGAAGACATCAAGGGTAACGAGGTGGTGAAGCAGGCAGGTGAATTGCTTCGCGCCAGTCACCTCAATTTCTACGGCAACGTCGAAGGCAACGACATCTACAAGGGCACCACGGACCTCGTGGTCTGCGATGGTTTTGTGGGTAATGTTGCGCTGAAAGCTTCTGAAGGCTTGGCTCACATGATGGGCCAGTTTCTGATGCACGAATTCAAGCGCAACTGGTTGACCCGCCTTATGGGCCTTGTCGCGTTGCCGGTGCTGAAGGCATTCAAGCGACGTCTTGATCCGCGTCGTTATAACGGTGCCAGTTTCCTCGGTTTGCGTGGTATCGTTGTAAAAAGCCACGGCGGCGCGGATAGCTATGCTTTCCTGCACGCCATTGATACGGCAATTGAGGAGGCGCGTAGCGGTGTGCTGCAGCGCATTAGTGAACAATTGGCCATCGAGCATGTGCAGCCCGAGCCTGCCAAAGAGACCTCTGCATGACATATTCCCGTATTGCTGGGACCGGAAGTTATCTTCCAAGCAAGATTCTCACCAACGCTGAACTTGAGCGCATGGTCGAAACCTCAGACGAGTGGATCGTCACCCGGACGGGCATCAAGCAGCGCCACATTGCCGCGGATAACGAAAACACCAGCGATCTGGCTTATCAGGCTTCGCTGCAGGCCATTGAAGCTGCTGGCATTGCTGCCGGTGATATTGACCTCATCATTGTCGCGACCACGACACCAGACCATGTATTTCCGAGCACTGCCTGTCTGCTCCAGAGCAAGCTGGGAATAGGCGGTTGCCCGGCCTTCGATCTGCAGGCCGTGTGCAGCGGTTTTGTTTATGCGATGGCAACCGCCGATCAGTTCATCAAGGCGGGTGCTGCCAAGTGTGCTCTGGTCATCGGCGCCGAAACCATGTCTCGCATTACCGACTGGAATGATCGAAGCAATTGCATTCTCTGGGGTGACGGCGCCGGTGCCGTGATTATGACCGCAAGTGATGAGCCGGGTGTCATTTCCACGCATCTTCATGCTGACGGGAATTACGCCTCACTTCTTAATGTGCCTAAAGGCGTCTCCAGAAAAGACGGCAGTTCCACGATCCAGATGGAAGGCAATGCGGTATTCAAAATGGCCGTCAATACGCTGGATGCGATCGTCGATGAAACGTTGAATGCAAACGGTCTGGAAAAGACGCATGTTGACTGGCTGGTTCCGCACCAGGCGAATATCCGCATCATCCAGGCGACGGCCAAGAAGCTCGGCATGAGCATGGATCATGTCGTCGTGACCGTAGATCGCCACGGCAATACGTCCGCAGCCTCGATCCCGTTGGCGTTGGATGTGGCCGTGCGTGATGGACGTATCAAACGTGGTGAAACTCTGTTGATGGAAGCCTTCGGTGGTGGTTTTACCTGGGGTTCCGTGTTGCTCAAGTATTAGGAATCAACCATGAAATTTGCTTTTCTTTTCCCGGGACAGGGTTCGCAGTCTGTCGGGATGATGCAGGGTTTTGGCGATGACGCTTTGATGCGCGCCACATTCGACGAAGCATCTCAGGTGCTTGGTCAGGACTTCTGGCGCATGGCAACCGAAGCTAACGAAGACCTAAATCAGACCGCCAACACCCAGCCCATCATGTTGACGGCGGGCGTCGCTGCATGGCGTGTGTGGCAACAGGCAGGTGGTCCCCAACCTGTGATGATGGCAGGTCACAGCTTGGGCGAATACACCGCCTTGGTGGCTGCCGGTGCCATGGATTTTGCCGATGCGCTTCCGCTGGTTCGCTACCGTGCCGAAGTGATGCAGGGAGCCGTTGCCGAAGGCGTAGGTGCCATGGCTGCAATCCTGGGGCTGGATGACGATACGGTTCGAGCCGTGTGTGCTGAATCTGCCGCCGGGGAGGTCCTCGAAGCCGTCAATTTCAATTCCCCTGGTCAGGTGGTGATTGCCGGCCACAAGGCGGCTGTCGAACGGGGTATGGAAGCCGCCAAGGCCAAGGGCGCCAAGCGCGCCCTGATTCTCCCGGTCAGTGTGCCTTCTCATTGTGCACTCATGAAACCCGCTGCAGAAAAGTTGCGTGCTTATCTCGATAATGTGGCGTTACGAGCGCCCATGGTGCCGGTTTTGCATAATGCTGATGTCGCGGCATACTCGGATTCCGCGCAAATCAAGGATGCTCTAGTGCGCCAGCTTTACAGTCCGGTGCGCTGGGTGGAAACTGTGCAATCGATGTCGGCACAAGGGGTGGTTATGGCCGCTGAATGTGGTCCTGGCAAAGTGCTGGCCGGGCTGAACAAGCGCATCGTAGCTGAAATGCCCTGTCTGGCACTGACCGGCAGCGATGCGCTGACTGATGCCCGTAGCCAGCTGGGCGCATAAGGAGGAATGAACATGCAAGATCAAATCGCTTTGGTAACTGGTGCCAGCCGCGGCATTGGTGCTGCCATTGCTGCCGAGCTGGGCAGGCAGGGGGCAACTGTCATCGGCACTGCGACCACGCAGTCCGGTGCTGATAAAATCTCCGAGGCCTTGCAACAGGCCGGGATCAAGGGTGCCGGCATGGCTCTCGACGTGAACGATTTGGCGCAGGTCGAGGCGGTGTTGAAAGATATCTCCGACAAATTCGGGGCCATCTCCATTCTTGTCAACAATGCCGGCGTCACGCGAGACACGCTACTGATGCGCATGAGCGAAGATGACTGGGATACCGTGATTTCCACCAATCTGAAATCCGTATTCCGTTTATCACAGGCAGTGCTTCGTCCCATGATGAAGGCCCGCTACGGCCGCATCGTCAATATTTCGTCCGTGGTCGGTCATATGGGTAATGCCGGTCAGACCAATTACTGTGCTGCCAAGGCTGGGATGACCGGTTTTACCAAATCGATGGCACAGGAAGTCGGTAGCCGGGGGATTACCGTCAACTGTGTGGCACCCGGATTTATCGATACTGATATGACCAAGGAACTGCCGGAAGAACACAAGGCCAAGCTGTTGGGGCATATTCCCTTGGGCCGGCTTGGCCAGGCGGAAGATATCGCCGCGGCCGTCGCTTTCCTGGCATCCTCGCGCGCCGGCTACATTACCGGCGAGACTATGCACGTCAATGGCGGCATGTACATGGCCTGATCGGCGGAATTCGCTGTAAAAAGCCGTATTTTTGAATTCCTCGGGAGATTTGCTAAAATGGCCCGAGATTTTTTCGCAGTAACCATTAGAAAAGGGGAAACAAATGTCCGATATCGAACAACGCGTCAAGAAGATTGTGTCTGAACAACTGGGTGCCAATGAGGCCGATGTCAAGAACGAGTCTTCGTTCGTGGATGACCTGGGTGCAGACTCTCTCGACACCGTTGAACTGGTGATGGCCCTGGAAGAAGAATTCGACTGCGAGATTCCTGACGAAGACGCTGAGAAGATCACCACCGTTCAGCAAGCGATTGACTACGTCAACGCCCATCTGAAGTAATTTTAATTCCAATTCCATTCCTGGAGCAGTCTTGTCAAAACGCAGGGTAGTAGTCACCGGGTTGGGCATCGTATCCCCGGTTGGGATCGGTGTGCAGCACGCCTGGTCGAATATTGTGGCCGGCCAGTCCGGCATCACCAAGATCACCAGATTTGATGCCAGTCCTTTTGCGGCGCAAATTGCAGGCGAGGTCAAAGGTTTTGACGTCACGCAATACCTGTCGCCCAAGGATGCCCGCCGTATGGATACGTTCATCCAGTATGGGCTGGTCGCCGGAATGGAAGCGGTCAAGGATGCCGGAATCGAAGTCACCGAAGAAAACGCTGAGCGTATCGGGGTGAATATCGGTTCCGGAATCGGCGGTCTGCCGATGATCGAGGATACGGATGCGGTGTACCATGAAGGCGGGCCACGCAAGATATCCCCGTTCTTTATTCCGGGCAGCATCATCAACATGATCTCCGGAAATCTTTCGATCATGTACGGTTTCAAGGGGCCGAATCTGGCAATTGTGACCGCATGTACCACGGCCACCCACTGCATTGGAGATTCCGCTCGTCTGATCGAATATGGCGATGCGGACATCATGATTGCTGGTGGAGCCGAATCCTGCATCTGCCCGCTGGCAGTTGGCGGTTTTGCCTCGGCTCGCGCGCTGTCTACACGAAACGATGATCCGGCGACGGCAAGCAGGCCGTGGGATATTGATCGCGACGGTTTCGTCATGGGTGAGGGGGCCGGTGTTCTTGTTCTTGAGGAATACGAGCACGCCAAGCGCCGTGGCGCCAAAATTTATTGCGAAATTGCCGGTTTCGGCATGAGCGCAGATGCCTATCACATGACGGCACCAAGCGAGAGTGGTGAAGGGGCAGCGCGATGCATGCGTAATGCTTTGAAGAATGCTGGGATCAATGTCGATGAAGTTGACTATGTCAATGCCCACGGGACTTCAACCCCTGCTGGTGACATGGCGGAAACGCAGGCTGCAAAGAGTTTCTTTGGTAACCATGTGGGCAAGGTGGCAATCAGTTCTACCAAGTCCATGACTGGGCATCTTCTCGGTGCAGCCGGTGGTGTCGAAGCGGTTTTTTCGGCACTTGCGGTCCGTGATCAGGTGGCTCCGCCAACCATCAATATCTTTAATCAAGATCCTAATTGCGATCTGGATTATGTCCCGAACGTGGCACGCAATTTAAAGATTGATGTTGCCATTTCCAATTCCTTCGGCTTCGGTGGAACCAACGGTACTTTGGTGTTCCGCAGGGTTTAATCAAGCCATCCAAAACAAGGCCCGGACGTTCCAATCAGGACATCCGGGCCTTGTTTTTTGCCCCCTTTATGCACAGAATCCGCATCGAGGTCAATCGTAAACAGTAATCTTCGATTAATTTTGATTTGATTGCATCCGATTGATTATTAATGGGAAATAAATCTGTTCAATTTCTAGTCATTCGCTAAAAACTGAATGATGATCGATAGTTAGACGATTTATCCGGTTTTTATTCACAGATTCGTCCACAGGTTCTGTGGACTGGATAAAAAAGCTTATGTGGATGTTCTTTGCGACATCGGCGGCATCGGTTAGGATGGCACTCTTGAAAAGAATATGTATTGCTGATGCAATTTCAATCATTGATTAATGGCAGCGATCTGATAGGTGTTTCCCCAAGGGATCGAGGTATCGCATTTGGTGACGGTGTATTCCGGACGATGCCTGTGCATGATGGTGTAGCGGACTGCTGGGACATGCAATATCATCACCTGAGCCGTGATGCACATGCAATCGGCTTGGTTTGCCCTCCTGCCCAGCTACTCAAGGATGAAATTGCCCAGTTGGGTTCCGGAATCCATCGTGCCGTCGTCAAGATCATCCTGACCCGTGGCGATAGCGTCAGAGGTTATGCCATTCCATCGCCGTCAAGCCTGACACGAATCGTCACGCTTTCAGCGTTTCCTCAATACCCTGCAGACAACTATCAGGATGGAGTGGATCTTCATCTATGTGAATTGCGTCTTGGTGTTCAACCAAGGCTGGCAGGCATTAAACATCTCAATCGCCTTGAAAATGTACTTGCACGGATGGAATGGCACGATTCACGCTATGCGGATGGTTTGTTGCTCGATATGGATGGCTATGTCATCGAATGCACTGCAAGTAACATATTCATTCGAAACGGTAACGTGCTGACGACTCCCGATCTGTCTCGTTGCGGCGTGGCTGGGGTAACGCGGCAAAGAATACTAGATCAGGCACCAGCGCTTGGCTATGAGACTGAGGTAGTCCGATTCGACTTGACGGCATTGATGTCAGCCGATGAAGTGGTGATATGCAACAGCCTGTTCGGTGTCTGGCAAGTCAGGCGTCTGGCGTCACAAAACTGGCCAGAAGGTCACCTGGCTCGCCAATTGCGGTTAATGTTGGGAATGCAAGATGAAACTTCTATTTAGATTGACTGCATTAGCATTTCTGGCCGGTGTGCTGCTGTCTGCCTGGATTTATGTGTTTGCCAACCGGCCTTTGGAAATCAGCGACTCCCCACAGGATCTTGCCCTTAAACACGGTAGCAGCCTTCGTTCCATTGCTCAGCAACTGGTCTCCGAGGGTGTTTTACGTGAGCCCTGGAGTTTTATTATTCTGGTTCGGATTCAGGGTATGGCATCCGAAGTCAAGGCGGGCAATTATCAGTTAGTAAAGGGTATGACAGCCTATGACCTGTTCCAGATGATCACCAGCGGCAATACCGTTCAGCGTGGGATCACGTTTATAGAGGGTTGGACATTTAAACAGTGGCGGGCTGCGCTGAATGCCAACGAGTCTGTCCGCCATCTCAGCATGCATTTGACTGACGAACAAATCCTTATGCAAATTGGTGCTATCGAAACTCAACCTGAGGGTCTTTTTTTTCCTGACAGTTATTATTTCAGTAGTGGGATGAGTGATCTCGACATACTGAAACGAGCCTACCAGACCATGCAGCGTAAACTGGATACAGCATGGCGGCTGCGTGACCAGGGTTTGCCTTACACCACGCCTTATCAGGCCCTGATCATGGCCTCGATCGTCGAAAAGGAAACGGCGCAGGGTAGCGAACGCCCCTTGATCGCACGCGTGTTCCTGAATCGATTGAAATTGGGCATGCGCCTGCAGACGGATCCAACGGTGATCTACGGCATGGGGGATAGTTTCGACGGCAACCTGCGCAAGAAGGATTTGCTGACGGATACCCCCTTCAATACATACACGCGTACTGGCTTGCCGCCGACACCCATCGCCATGCCGGGCATGGCCTCGATCGAAGCAGCCTTGCATCCAGCGCAGACGCAGGCCCTTTATTTCGTGGGCAAGGGTGACGGCAGCCACGCATTTTCCGCGACGCTTAGCGAGCATAACCGTGCCGTTGTCCATTACCAACTGAAGAGAAACTGATGTCGATATTCATCACCATGGAAGGGGTGGACGGTGCTGGCAAGAGCACTCACATTCCGACGATAGCCAACCTGCTGCGTCAACAAGGCAGGGAAGTGCTGATCACAAGGGAGCCGGGCGGAACACCGCTCGGCGAGCAGTTGCGCGAACTGCTGCTTCACGAAGCCATGCATCCCGAAACCGAAACCATGCTCATGTTCGCGGCGCGACGTGAGCATATCGAACAGGTCATCAAGCCGGCATTGGCCCGTGGGGTGACAGTGCTGTCGGACCGTTTTACCGATGCAACTTTTGCCTACCAGAGTGGGGGGCGGGGGGTCTCGCCAGAAAAAATCCGCCAACTGGAAACCTGGGTGCAGGGGGATTTTCAGCCACATCTGACTCTGCTTTTTGATTTGCCGGTTGAGATCAGCACCGAGAGGCTGGCAGGCGCTCGCAGCCCGGATCGATTCGAACGAGAAGGCACTGATTTTTTCGACCGTATACGTAACGCCTATCTCCAGCGCGCCGAAGCGTTTCCCGAACGTTTCCGGATTATCGACTCGAGTCGTACGATTGAAGAAATCAGTCGCGAACTGTCCGAGATTATTTCGACGCTATGACGGATTCGACTTTGTACCCCTGGCAAACCAATGTATGGCGGCAATTGTCCGAAATGCGGCAGCGCATGCCGCATGCGCTCCTGCTCCAGGGGAAGCGTGGAATCGGCAAGATGGATTTTTCCCTGCATTTGGCGCGGTCTTTACTGTGTGACCGTCCTGAGCAGGATCTGCAACCTTGTGGTGGTTGTGAAAGCTGCAAGTGGTTCGAGCAAGACAATCACCCGGATTTTCGCCTGATTGAACCGGGAGAAGTAGAAGCAGGCGTGGAGGACGAATCGCCTTCATCGGCCAAGCCGGCGCGTAAAAATCAGATCTCTGTCGACAAGGTACGTGAACTGGGCGAGTTTCTTAACCTGTCCTCTCATCGCGCCGGCCTGCGTATTGTCCTGCTGCATCCGGCTGAAGGCTTGAACCTGGCTTCAGCCAATGCCTTGCTAAAAATGCTGGAGGAGCCTCCCGCAGGCGTGCTTTTCCTGCTTGTGACGCATCAGCCGCAGCGCTTGTTGCCCACAATCCGTAGCCGCTGCAATATCATCGGCATGCCCGTGCCGATGCGGCTGGATGCCGAGGCATGGCTGACAACTCAAGGCGTTCAGAACGCCATGCAAAGGTTGGCTTATGCAGGTGGGTCGCCGTTGCAGGCCCTGCAGGATCAAGTGGCAGAGTTGCGCGCCTCGGATCTGGTCGGTCATCTCGGCCAGGGGCGTCGCATGGATCCTTTCGCCGCTGCAGGGTTTGCCGTGAAACTGGGGGTGGTCGAGGTGGTGACGCTGATGCAGAAATGGCTGTATGACCTGTACGCCCTGAGCTTGACAGGCCAGCTGCGCTACCATCTGAATGAGCGGGAATCTTTGCAAGCACTGGCCAAAGGGGTAGACTTGCATCGGTTGCTTGAATTTCAGCGCGTACTTGATGAAGCTCGGCGACATGCACTCCACCCATTGAATGCGGATCTCCAACTGGAGTCATTGATGATCCAATATAGCCAGGTGTTTACAGTCTCCTCATGAGCGAAGCTTTCTCATCGACCCAACAGCGTTCCGAAACTTCTCGTTCCGGGGTGCTGTCGCTGGCCATCAAGGAAAAGGCTGCCCTTTATTCGGCCTATATGCCATTTGTTCAGGGTGGAGGTTTGTTCATCCCGACCAATAAATCCTACAAGATCGGCGAAGAAGTATTCATGTTGCTCAGCCTGCCGGAAGATACGGCAAAGCTCAGGGTTATCGGCCATGTCGTCTGGATCACACCAGTCGCACAAGGTAACCGCCCCCAAGGTATCGGTGTCCAGTTCAGCGAAAAGGATGGTGGAATCGAAGCCCGCAACAAAATCGAAGCATTGCTGGGTGGGGCCCTGAAATCCGGTCGTCCCACTCACACCATGTAATTACTCATCTTAAGCAACAGGTCTTATCATGCTGGTGGATTCCCACTGTCATCTCAATTTTCGCGATCTTTCTGAACAAATGCCTGCGGTGCTGGCATCCATGCAGACGCATGGAGTGGAGCATGCGCTTTGCGTCGGTGTGACATTGGAGGAATTTCCTTCAGTGCTGGGGATTGCACAGGCGCATGCACATATCTATGCCTCGGTAGGTATCCATCCTGATTACGAGGAGGAAACCGAGGCAACTGTTGAGCAGTTGGTGGAACTGGCCTCACATCCCAAAGTGGTGGCCATCGGCGAGACCGGGCTGGATTATTACCGCCTCACAGGCGATCTGGAGTGGCAGCGTGAGCGATTCCGCACCCATATCCGTGCTGCGATAGAGGCTGGCGTGCCGTTGATCATCCATACCCGTAGCGCGGCGGATGACACCCTGCGTATCATGCGTGAAGAAGGGGCCGAGCGTGCCGGGGGAGTCATGCATTGCTTTACCGAGAGTTGGGAGGTTGCCGAGCAGGCCATGGCAATGGGCTTTTACATCTCCTTTTCCGGTATCGTGACCTTCAAGAATGCAACCGCCTTGCAGGAGGTTGCGCGAAAGGTACCGCTGGAACGCATGCTGGTCGAAACTGATTCCCCGTTTCTGGCACCGGTGCCGTTTCGAGGCAAACTCAACCAGCCGGCATATGTAAAGCACGTGGCCCAATACATTGCGGACCTGCGGGAGATCCCCCTGGAAATTCTAGCGCAGGCGACTACGGATAATTTCTTCAAACTTTTCCCCAAGGCGGCACGATGCGCCTGACGATGCTGGGAGTCGGCTCCAGTGCCGGGACCCCTGTGATCGGATGTGCGTGCGGGACGTGCAGTTCAGGCAACCCTCGCAACAAAAGAACACGCTGCTCGTCGATGATCACGCTGGACAACGGTCGGGTGCTGTTGATCGATACCGGGGCCGATCTCAGGCAGCAGGCGTTGCGCGAGGGCATGAGGCGGGTGGATGCCGTTCTCTATACCCATGTCCACGCGGATCACCTCAATGGCATCGACGACTTGCGCGGATTCTGCCAGACGATGCGCAGCCAGATTCCGCTCTACGGCAGCCCAGAGCATATGGCAGTTATCGCCGAACGATTCGGCTACACACTGCGGGATCCGGGCCATCACTGGGATTTGCCTGTCCTCAAGGTAAATGGGGTTTCCGGGCCGTTCGAAGTGCATGGTGTCATGGTCACCCCGATTCCTGCACGACATGGTCGTTCCCCAGTGTTTGGATATCGGATCGGCAATATGGCCTATCTGACGGACATATCCGAAATTCCTGATACTTCGCTGGAACTGTTGCGGGGGTTGGAGGTCTTGCTGCTGGACTGCCTGCGATATCAACCGCACCACACCCATATCAATCTGGAGCAGAGCTTGGCATACGCCAGCAGAATTGGCGCTGGGCAAACCTATCTGATCCACATGACCCATGAACTCGAATATGAGGAACTTTCTGCGTTGCTGCCCTCTAACGTTGCGGTGGGTTATGATGGATTGCGGGTGGATTTTTCTTAATTGCCGCCAAATGCGATAATGGCGTTTATTAATTATTTACAAAAGGATTCGTAATGCTGATGAAGAAGTGGCTGTCCAGTGCTTTACTCGCCATCGCTCTTGCTGGCCTGGCTTTTGGTGCCTCCGCTGAAGGCGCTGCCAAACCAAAGCTCAAGACCTATGGTGAGGTCGAATTCCTGAAAGCCTTCAGCGGTAAAACCCGCAAACAGGTCGCCGATGCCTTGGGCCAACCAGTGAAGAAGGAAATGTCCTCGAAGCCGACCAATGCGGAGAACGTCATCGGACGCCCTCTGGACACTTCCAAGCCAAGTAACGTAGAGATGTGGTACTACACCAACCGCGTCAAGTACGATGCGACCCACACCTACAAGACCACGGAAATCACCTTCCTAAACGATCGATGCAACAATATCGCGTTTTTCAACAACCGATAGTTCAGCTGCGATGCTTTGATACCAGCCCCGGCATTGCGTTCCGGGGTTTTTTTTATCCAGAAACAATGCATTCCGAGGTTTATTTAAACCGCCTTAAATGGTATTCTTGCGCGTTTTCATAAACTTAACTTTTGGAGTTGTCATGGCTGTTGAACGCACCCTTTCCATCATCAAACCCGATGCCGTTGCCAAGAACGTAATCGGCAAGATCTATTCCCGTTTCGAAAGTGCCGGCCTGAAGATCGTCGCTTCCCGCATGACGCATCTGTCCCAGGCTGAGGCAGAAGGCTTCTACGCTGTGCATCGCGCACGCCCTTTCTTTGCCGATCTGGTGAAATTCATGATTTCCGGTCCTGTTGTGATTCAAGTGCTGGAAGGCGAGAACGCCGTGCTGGCTCACCGCGATCTGATGGGTGCAACCAATCCTAAGGAAGCTGCTCCGGGCACCATTCGCGCTGATTTCGCGGAAAGCATCGACGCTAACGCCGTGCACGGTTCCGACTCTGCTGAAAATGCAGCAATCGAAATCGCTTACTTCTTCCCGTCCTCCCAGGTTTACTCCCGTTAAATGACGGTCAACCTGCTCGATTTCGATCAACCCAAACTCGCCGCGTTCTTTGCCGAACTCGGCGAGAAGCCTTTCCGCGCCAAGCAGTTGATGCGCTGGATGCATCATTTCGGGGTAAACGATTTCGGGCAGATGACAGATGTGGCCAAGACCTTGCGCGAAAAGCTCGCGCAGGTCGCTGAAATCAGGGCCCCGGAAGTCAAGCTTGAGCAGATATCCGAAGACGGAACACGCAAGTGGTTGATCGATGTGGGGGCCGGAAACGGTGTCGAGACGGTCTTCATTCCTGAAGATGATCGCGGTACATTGTGTGTCTCCTCTCAAGTAGGTTGCGCACTGGAATGTACGTTCTGTTCCACCGGTCGGCAAGGCTTCAACCGTAATCTTGCAGTTTCCGAAATCATTGGACAGCTATGGCTGGCCAACAAGGCATTGGGGCGTGATCCCAAGGGGGATCGCATCATTTCCAACGTCGTCATGATGGGCATGGGGGAGCCTCTTGCTAATTTTGACAACGTCGTGACCGCGCTCAATATCATGCTGGATGACTCGGCCTACGGTCTCAGCCGTCGTCGTGTTACGGTCTCTACTTCAGGTCTGGTGCCAGCGATGGACCGTCTCCGCGATGAATGTCCTGTGGCGCTTGCCGTATCGCTGCATGCCCCGAACGATGCAATTCGTGACGTCATCGTTCCGATCAACAAGAAATACCCGCTGTCCGAACTCATGGCTGCCTGCCATCGTTACCTGGAGAAGGCACCGAGAGATTTCGTGACATTCGAATACGTGATGCTGGATGGTGTCAACGACACGGTCGAGCACGCCAAGCAGCTTTTGCAGCTGGTCAAAGATGTTCCCTGCAAATTCAACCTGATTCCTTTCAACCCGTTCCCCAACAGTGGCTATCTCACGTCCAGACCAGAGTCGATCCGGCGCTTTCGGGATGTGCTGATGCAGGCGGGGTATGTCGTAACGACCCGCAAGACGCGCGGCGAAGATATCGACGCGGCATGCGGCCAGTTGGCCGGGAAGGTCCAGGATAAAACGCGTCGTACCCATAAGCTGATCGTGGAGAAGGTTGCATGAAAAAGGTGGTCCTGCTGGTGTCGGCGCTGCTGGTCGGGTGCGCTTCGTCGCCCCAGCGTAATGATGCAGATAACTCCCAGCGCAATCGAGCCAAGGTGCATACGGAACTGGGCTTTGGATATTTTTCGCAAGGTCAGATGGGGATTGCCCTGGACGAGTTCAATTTCTCGATCAAGATTGACCCGGCCTATGCGCTTCCATACGCTGGTCTCGGACTGGTACACGCCAACCTGAACCAGGATACGCAAGCCGAGGCTAATTTCAAGCGTGCTCTCCAGCTCGAACCAAACAATTCTGAAACCCATAACAACTATGGCACTTTCCTGTGTTCGCGTGGAAGGTTCAGCGAATCAATCCAGGAGTTCCTGACCGCAACCAAAAACCCGCTGTATACCACACCGGGCATGGCTTATCTCAATGCGGGTACCTGCGCATTGAAGAACAAGGACGACAAGAACGCCGAAACCTATCTCAACAACGCTTTGCAGATTCAGCCCAATATCTATCAGGCCCATGTGCAATTGACCAAGCTGTTCTTCGGTCGCGAGGATTATTTCATGGCGCGCCAGCATTTGCAGAAGGCGCTTGAAAACACGGATCCTACGCCTGAACTTTTGTGGCTTGGCGTACGCATTGAAAAGAATCTGGGTGGAGGGGACAATGAGTCCAGCTACCGCTTGTTGTTGAAAAACAAATTTCCCGATTCTGCCGAAACCAAGGCGATGCTTGCTGGAGAATGACCATGAGTGAACTCGATGATGAAGTTGACTCATCCGCTCACGTTTCCCCTGTGGTGAGCGTGGGGCGAGTTTTGTCGCTTGCCCGTGAGGGAGCCGGCATGTCGGTGGAAGAGGCGGCTGCTAAACTCCGGTTGAGTGTACGTCAGGTGACGGCGCTGGAGGCGGACGATGCCTCCGTTTTGCCATCTCCGGCCTTTGTGCGCGGATTCATACGCAACTATGCCAAGTTGCTGGAGTTGAACGCGGAAGAGTTGCTTCAGGCCTACCCCGGCCAGAGTGGTCAGGGTCAACCTGTCAATATCAGCCTGCAGTCAGAAAATATTCCCATTCATACGCAGGAAAAGCGGCTCTGGCTCCCTTACCTGATGGCCTCAATGGTTGTTGGGGTCGCTCTGGCGGGTTGGTTGTTTTACATGGAGTATGCAGACCAGACGCTCAGGAAGGATGCTTCGGCTAATCCGGTTGAAACCAAGCCGACCGCCGTGGCCGCAGTGCCACAGCCACTTCCGGTTGAACTTACTCCAGAGCAGGTGTCTGCCGCGGCAGTACCGGTGGCGGTCTCCGCAGTCCAGCCTGAAACCCTGCAACCAGCCGTTCCTGCGACCAGTGCAAAACTTGTGTTGACCGTCAAGGAATCGTCCTGGATCAGCGTTACGGACAGGGATGGTAAGGAACTGCTGAACAAAAGCCATCCAGCGGGTTCTCAGGCGGTCGTCGAAGGGGTCCCTCCGTTTTCCATTATCATCGGCAACTCTGCCGGCGTCGCCCTGTCATATAACGACAAACCGGTAGATCTGGTTCCGTACACGAAAGCCAACGTGGCTCGTCTGACATTGGAGTAAGTTTTGAGTTTATCTCGCCTACAGCGCCGTCATTGCCGGTGCGCGATGGTTGGCCATGTCCCTGTTGGTGGCAATGCCCCGGTGGTCGTGCAGTCAATGACCAATACCGACACGGCAGATGCAGCGTCAACTGTCCAGCAGGTCTACGATCTGTGGCAGGCCGGCTCTGAACTTGTTCGCATCACGGTCAATTCTCCTGAAGCTGCTGCTCAGGTTGGCAGCATCCGTAAACAACTGGATGCTATGGGCTGCAATGTGCCGCTCGTCGGTGATTTCCACTTTAACGGCCACAAGCTGTTGGCCCAGTATCCCGATTGCGCCCAGGCACTTGCCAAATACCGCATCAATCCTGGCAATGTCGGCAAAGGCAGCAAGCGCGACGAGCAGTTCGCCGCCATGATTGAAATGGCCATCAAGTATGACAAACCAGTGCGCATCGGCGTCAACTGGGGCAGTCTAGACCAGGCCAAGATGGCGCGCATGATGGATGAAAATGCCAAGCTCGCCGAGCCGCTATCTTCCGAAGCACTGATGCGTGAAGCGCTGATCCAGTCTGCGCTCGAAAGTGCTCAGCAGGCCGAGGATCTTGGCTTGCCCGCTGACCGGATTATCATTTCCTGCAAGGTCAGCGATGTGCAGGACCTGATTCTGGTCTATCGTGAACTGGCCAAACGTTGCCAGTACCCGTTGCATCTTGGTCTGACGGAGGCCGGGATGGGCTCCAAGGGCATCGTGGCCTCGACCGCCGCGCTTTCGGTGTTACTGCAGGAAGGGATTGGCGACACGATCCGAGTTTCCCTGACCCCCGAGCCGGGGGAGTTACGTACCAAGGAAGTGGTCGTGGCCCAGGAAATCCTGCAGACCATGGGGATCCGTTCCTTTACCCCGCTGGTCACGGCTTGCCCGGGCTGTGGTCGCACTACGTCGACCTTCTTTCAGGAACTTGCGCAAAAGATCCAGCGTTACCTGCGCGAGCAGATGCCTGTCTGGCGCAGTACCTATCCTGGGGTGGAAAGCATGAACGTCGCGGTGATGGGCTGCGTGGTGAACGGCCCGGGGGAATCCAAGCTGGCCAATATCGGTATCAGCCTGCCGGGCACGGGCGAAGTGCCCGTAGCGCCGGTGTACGTCGACGGCGAAAAAACCGTGACCCTGAAAGGCGAGGGGATTGCGGAAGAATTCCAGGCCATTGTCGAAGATTATGTCCGTTCCCGCTATGCCGAAGGCGGCGCGTTACGCCGTGAAAACAAATCCATTCCAATCAAAGCTGTCTAGAATTTAATTCCCATGAGCAAGACTATCCAGGCCGTACGCGGCATGAACGACATCCTCCCTGCAGACGCTGCGCTGTGGGAGTTCTTCGAAGATACCATCCGTGACTGGCTTCGTGCCTATGGATATAGTCAGATCCGCACCCCCATCGTGGAGTCCACCGACCTGTTCGTACGTTCCATCGGTGAAGTGACTGACATTGTTGAAAAGGAAATGTACAGCTTCGAGGACAAGCTGAATGGTGAGCGACTGACCTTGCGCCCTGAAGGGACGGCATCCTGTGTCCGTGCGGTGGTTGAACACAATCTGCTGTACAACGCTCCTCAGCGACTCTGGTACATGGGGCCGATGTTCCGTCACGAGCGTCCGCAAAAGGGGCGTTATCGGCAGTTTCATCAGGTGGGCGTCGAATCCTTGGGCTACGACGGCCCAGACATGGATGCCGAGCATATCATCATGACTGCGCGGCTCTGGAAGCTGTTGGGGTTGCAAGATGTGAAGCTGGAGATCAACACCCTCGGTTCTTCTGAAGCGCGAGCCCGTTATCGTAGTCGGTTGATCGCCTATTTCGAGCAGCACGCCGATGTGCTGGACGAGGATGCAAAACGTCGTCTGCACAGCAATCCGCTTCGTATCCTCGATACCAAGAACCCGGCTATGCAATCCCTGGTCGAAGCGGCACCCAAGCTGATGGAAGATATCGATGAAGCCTCCCTCAAGCATTTCGAGCGCTTGCAGGACATCTTGCGATCTGCAGGTGTCGAATATCAGATCAATCCCCGACTGGTACGCGGGCTCGATTATTACAATGCAACCGTGTTCGAATGGGTAACGACACGCCTCGGAGCGCAGGGTACTGTCTGTGCCGGCGGCCGTTATGACGCCCTGATCGAACAGGTCGGCGGGAAATCCAGCCCGGCTTGCGGATACGCCATGGGCGTCGAGCGCTTGCTGGCGCTGTTGCAAGATCAGGATATTCAGCCGCCGACCCTTGCCCCTGATGCTTATATCGTTCATGTGGGCGAACAGGCAGACCGGATGGCACTCCAGGCAGCAGAGCTATTGCGTGACGCCGGCCTGAGCGTGGTGCTGCACTGTGGCGGCGGGAGTTTCAAGTCTCAAATGAAAAAGGCGGATGCCAGCCAGGCCCATTTCGCCATCATTATCGGTGATGACGAAGCCGCGGTCGGTGAAGTCAGTGTCAAACCATTGCGCGAGGGCGGGGAGCAAACCCGTGTACCGCTTGCAACTGCTGTGGATCTGTTGAGCGAATGACCGAACTGCTGCGCATCGAGGGTTTGACCGTGGCCCCGGTGGCGCAGCCGGAGCGTCGGCTCGTCAATAACGTCTCCTTCAGTCTGAAGACAGGCAGAACAATTTGCATTGTGGGTGAGTCTGGGAGCGGCAAAAGTCTGACGGCATTATCGGTCATGGGCCTGCTCTCACCAGCCTTGAAGCGCACTTCTGGATCCATCGTCTTTCAGGGCCAGGATCTGGCGGGTTTCAGCAACCTCGCGATGCAGGACATACGTGGCAAGCGCATCGGGATGATCTTCCAGGAACCGATGACTTCCCTCAACCCCGTACTGAATGTCGGTTTCCAGATCGGCGAAACGCTGACCTGCCACCTCGGCCTGACCGGCAAGGCGCTCAAAGTCAAGGTGGGTGAGCTGCTGGAGCAAGTCGGTATTCCCGCGGATCGTGCCAACAGCTATCCGGATGAAATGTCCGGTGGGCAGCGTCAGCGTGTCATGATCGCGATGAGCATCGCTTGCGAGCCGGCCATGCTCATCGCAGACGAGCCGACCACGGCCCTCGATGTGACGGTGCAAGCACAAATCCTCAGGCTCCTGGCTGATCTGAAGCATCGCATGAACATGGGCATGCTGTTTATTACCCACGACTTCGGCGTCGTAGCCGATATCGCCGATGATGTCGTGGTGATGTTCCGTGGCGAAGTGGTCGAAATGGGATCAGTCGAGCAGGTGCTGGGAAAACCACGTCACCCCTACACGCGTGCGCTCCTTGATTGCGTGCCGGACGCCGAAGGTCGCAAACCACTCAAGCCGATAGACTATGCATGGCTGAATGAGGTCAGTGCATGAGTGACATCATTCTGTCTGCGACTGGCCTGACCAAGACTTATCAGCAACGTAGTGGTCGCTTCGGTTTCGGATCGACCGTCGTCAAGGCCCTGGATAACGTCAGCCTCCAGCTTAAGCAGGGTACGACCCTCGCAGTCGTAGGCGAGTCCGGCAGCGGCAAATCCACCCTGGCGCGATGTCTGTTACAATTGCTCCCCCTCGATGCCGGTCAAGTGATATTCGAGCATGTTGACCTCGCAACGTTGCGGGGAGATGCTTTGCGCGCTGCCAGACGGCATTTGCAGATGGTATTCCAGGATCCTTTCGCCTCCTTGAATCCTCGCATGCGAGTTGGCGAGATCGTTGGCGAAGGATTACTGATTCATGGCATGGGCAGCGCGGCTGAGCGACGTGAAAGGGTGCTGCGGATGCTGCAGCGCGTCGGGTTGACGGCAGCGGATATGTTGAAATTCCCGCACGAGTTTTCGGGCGGACAGAGGCAGAGGATTGGCATCGCGCGCGCCTTGGTACTGGAGCCCAGGGTTGTAGTTTGCGATGAGCCGGTGTCGGCACTTGATGTGTCGATTCAGGCGCAGATTCTGCTCCTGCTGAAAGAATTGCAACAGGAGATGGGATTAAGCTACCTGTTTATCAGCCACGATTTGCGCGTTGTCCGGCACGTCGCGGATGAGGTCGTGGTTATGCACCATGGGCGCATTGTGGAGCAGGGTGGGGTGGAACAGCTTTATTCTGACCCGCAACAGGAATATACACGTAACCTATTGAATTCAATACCAGGTCGCCATCGGGCGGCCGAAGCAACCAACTAGGACAGAAGCATGGCATACGATCTCGAAGAACAGGAACAACTTGATGAACTGAAGGCGTGGTGGAAGCGCCATGGCAACACGGTGACCTCGGTGGCCACAGCAGCTCTGGTGGTTTTTGCTGCTTTCCAGGGCTGGAAGGTCTACCAGCACAAGCAAATCAACGAGGCTTCCGCTCAATATGACTTGCTGTCCAAGACGGATGCCAAGGATATCAAGACGATCCGTTCCATTTCCTCGCAGATTATGGAAAAGTATTCCGGCACCCCCTACGCTGCGCGTGCAGCACTGCTGGTGGCCAAGGCCAATCTGGCTGCCAATGATGCCAAGAGTGCGCAGTCGCAGCTGGAGTGGATTATTTCCCATGCCGACGAAGATGCATTGCGCGCTATCGCTCAACTTCAATTGGCAGGTATCCAGTTTGATGCGAAGCAGTTTGACGCTGCGCTCAAAACGTTGAGCGACAAGCATGACCCCGGCTTTGATGGTCTTTTCGCCGATCTGAAGGGAGATGTCCTGGCAGCGCAGGGCAAGAAGGCTGAAGCCAAGGCGGCGTATGCCGAGGCGCTTGGCAAGCTGGATGCGGAAGGACGTTACCATCGTTATACCGAGCGCAAGCTCGACGCACTGGGAAGCTGATCTTGACCCGCCTGATACCTTATCTGTTGATTCTGCTTCTGGCAGGATGTTCTTCGCTAACCGACCTCAAAACGGACGTTTCTGAGCGGTTGTTCGGTGCAGAGCCGACGGATCCGCCGATGGATCTGGTAGATTTCAAGCAGAGCGAAACTGCACGCATCCTCTGGAATACCAAGGTGGGTGATGCGGACATCTATGATTTTTCGCCGGCTCAGGATAAAAACGCTATTTTCGCTGCGAGTGCGGACGGTACTATCGTGCGTCTGGATGCGGTTTCTGGAAAGCAGGAGTGGAAGATATCGGCGGGGGAGCGTCTGTCCGCGGGGGTGGGGGCTGGAGAGAATCTGGTGCTGGTCGGTACACCCAAGGGGATGGTGCTGGCCTTCGATCAGAACGGCAAGGCCCTCTGGAAGTCCAAGATCAGTAGCGAGGTGCTGAGCGCACCGAAGGTCAGTGGTGGTGTGGTGGTAGTCAGAAGCGGTGATAGCCGCATCTACGGCCTGGATGCCATTGATGGCAAACGCAAGTGGGTTTATGAACGTGTTACGCCCACATTGTCCTTGAGAAGCGCAGCCGGTGTGACGCTGGATGGCGGTGCCGGCTATGTCGGTTTTTCAGGTGGCAAGCTGATCTCTATCAAGATTGATGACGGGAAGGTCCTTTGGGAGGCTTCCATCGCGCAACCCAAGGGCACGACGGAGATCGAGCGTATCGCCGATATTACCAGCATCCCTGTCGTGGATGGCCGTATGGTCTACGCGGTGGCCTATCAGGGTCGTGTCTGTGGTGTGGATCGTGCCACCGGCAGAGTGTTGTGGAATCGAGAAATATCAAGCTATAACGGACTGGGGGCCGAAGGGAGCCGTGTTTACGTGGCCCATAGTGGTGGCGCGGTCTACGCTCTTGATTACAATGGCGGGAAAAGTTTCTGGCGCCAGGGTGGGTTGTTGAACCGCCGCCTTACCGCGCCTTTGCCTATTGGATCGTTTGTCGCTGTGGGTGATCTGGAGGGGTATCTGCATTTCCTGTCACGCGATGATGGCAGCTTTGTTGCACGCATCAAGACGGATGGCAGTCCCGTCATGGCGCAGATGCTGGATCTGGGCAACTCGACCGTCCTTCTGCAAACGCGCAGTGGTGGTCTTTACGCAGTATCGCTCAAATAATGCTACCTACACTTGTCCTGGTCGGCCGACCCAATGTTGGCAAATCCACCTTATTCAACCGGCTTACCAAGAGCCGTGACGCGCTGGTGGCCGACCTGCCCGGCCTGACGCGCGACCGCCACTATGGTCGCGGCGTGGTTGGGGATTTCCCGTACCTCGTGGTTGATACCGGCGGTTTCGAACCCTTGGTCGATAACGGCATCCTGGCGGAAATGGCGCGCCAGACTTTGCTCGCCGTGGACGAGGCGGATGTCATCATTTTCCTTGTCGACGGTCGACAGGGCTTGGCGCCTCAGGACAAGGTCATTGCCGACCGTCTTCGCCGCAGTGGCCGTCCAGTATTCCTCGCAGTCAACAAGACCGAGGGAATGAACCGGGCGATTTCCGCGGCAGAATTTCATGAACTTGGCCTGGGCGACCCGCTGTCCATCTCTTCTGCGCACGGTGAAGGGGTCAGGGATCTCGTTAATCTGGCGCTGGAAAACTTCGCCCCGGAAGAGGAAGAAGCCAAGCCACAGACCAATCCGGCGCCCAAAGTGGCGATTGTGGGGCGACCAAATGTCGGCAAATCCACTCTGGTGAATGCACTGCTGGGTGAGCAGCGCGTGATCGCGTTCGATCAACCGGGGACCACGCGAGACTCCATTTACATCGACCTGGAACGGAACGGCAAGCATTACACCCTGATCGATACCGCTGGCGTCCGTCGTCGTGGAAAGGTATTCGAGGCTATCGAGAAGTTTTCCGTCATCAAGACCATGCAGGCTATCGAGGATGCCAATGTCGTGATCCTCGTGGTTGATGCCAAGGATGGAATTACTGAGCAGGAAGCGCATATCGCTGCGTTTATTCTCGATTCCGGCCGCGCACTTGTGGTTGCCGTTAACAAGTGGGATGGCCTGAATACTGACGAGCGTGAATGGATCAAGCGAGAAATCGATCGCAAGTTGCAATTCCTGGATTTTGCCAAGTTTCACTATATTTCAGCCCTGAAAGGCATGGGGTTGAACCAGCTGCTCCAGTCGGTGGATGGTGCATACAAGTCCGCCATGGCCAAACTCGCGACGCCGAAGTTGACGCGTGTACTGGAAGAGGCGCTGCAGCAACATCAGCCGCCGGTGTCCAAAGGTATCCGACCGAAACTGCGTTACGCGCACCAAGGGGGCAGCAATCCTCCCGTGATTGTGGTGCATGGCAACCACGTCACCGGGATCAAGCAAAGTTACGTGCGTTATCTGGAAGGAATGTTCCGCAAGGCATTCGAATTGTCCGGGACACCTTTGAGAGTGCAATTCAAGCAGGGTGAGAATCCCTTCGCAGAGCCGGAGAAACCGAAGCGGGGTGAGGGTATCGTCAGCATGCGTCGTCGTAAAACGGCACAGCGCGCTGAATTGAAAGCACGCAAGGATGAAGAACGCAAGAAACGGTAGTACAGTTCTCTGAAATGCTTCAGGCCCTGAGCGGGCCTGAAGTTCAAATCCCGTTCGTTGTGCAGAAACCTACCAAAGGCTTTCCCAGAACTTCCACCAGACCTTCTTGTCTTCCGGTACTTCGCCGACAATGAAACGGCTTTGCGGGTAGTTGGTCTTGAGAACGCGCAGTGTATCCTGCTTCAGATCTTCCATGCCAAGCAGGTCGTAGGCGCTAACAGAGATCACCAGCGCCTCTTCAACCGAGGGGGTGTCCGGGTAATTTTCGATGACGTACTTGCAGCGATTGAGCGCAGCGACGTAAGCCTGGCGCTTCATGTAGTAACGCGCCACGTGCAGTTCATGTGCCGAGAGAGTATTGACCAGATAGCTCATGCGCAGGGTTGCATCCTTGGCGTACTTGCTTTCCGGGTAACGGGTGACCAGTTCCTTGAAGGAGGCGAAGGACTCACGCAGCGCCTTGGGGTCGCGGTCGCTGATTTGCTGGGCAGTCAGCTTTTCCACGATGCCACGCTCGTTGAACGTAGCCAGCCCCTTCAGGTAGTAAAGATAGTCAACGTTGGGATGATGGGGATGCAGCTTGATGAAGCGGTCCGCGGCGGCGATGGCGGAAGCAGCTTCGCCTTTCTTGTAATAGCCATAGGCGATTTCCATTTCGGCCTGGACAGCGTATCGCCCATGCGGAAAGCGGGACTCAAGAATCTGGTAATACTTGATGGCTTTGTCGTAGTCCCTGTCGCGCATCCGCTCCTCGGCTGCGCTGTTGATTTGCTGAACCGACCAGCCCTTGGTTTCGTCAATTTCGGTAGGTGCGCCAAAAATGGCGCAACCATTGAGGAAGAGAACAGCAATAAAAGCTAAACTACGTTTCATTGTAAAAGCCCGATTAATTTTTTTTGATTATAACTGATGACCCAAAACGCGCCCATCTTACTTGAGATTCCGAATTCACTCGCTGGACAGCGTCTGGATCAGGCTCTGCCCAAATTACTGCCTGATTATTCACGGTCCCGCCTGCAATCATGGATCAAGGAAGCACTGGTGCTGGTCGATGGACAGCCCGCGACAGCCAAACAGAAAGTCTGGGGCGGAGAGCGTATTGAAGTCACACCTCAGACGCTGCCAGAAGAAACCGCCTTTAAGGCTGAGGACATCGCGCTGTCGATCGTTTACGAGGACGATCATATTCTCGTGATCAACAAACCTGCCGGAATGGTGGTCCATCCTGCTGCCGGCAACTGGCAAGGCACTCTGCTCAACGCCTTGCTGCATCATTGTCCGCAACTCAAGGATATTCCACGTGCCGGGATTGTCCATCGACTGGACAAGGATACCAGCGGACTTCTGGTCGTTGCCAAGACCATCGCGGCTCAGACCAGCCTAGTTCGGCAGTTACAAGCCAGAACCGTCAAGCGCGAATACCGTGCCATCGTATGGGGGCAGGTCTGGCAGAACGGTACGATTGAAACGCAAATCGGCAGGCACCCCCATGCACGAACCCGGATGGCGGTAACGAGGGTCGGCGGAAAACCGGCCGTGACGCATTACGAAGTGCTGGAACGTTTCGCTGTCCACACTTATCTGCGCTGCCGTCTGGAAACCGGGCGCACGCATCAGATCCGCGTGCATATGCAGCATCTGGGTGCCCCCATGGTCGGAGATCCGGTATACGGGATACGTGGCATCCTGCCCAACCAGATGATTACCCCGACGCTGCGTGCGGCATTGAAGGAATTCAAGCGGCAAGCATTGCATGCCGTACGTCTTGGATTGGTGCATCCAGTCACCGGTGAATCAATGGAGTGGCAAGTTGAATTGCCCGATGACATGAAGGCCTTGCTTGAAGCCATGAGATTTGAAGAGGCGCCAGAAGAAGCCTTCGACATGGCTTATGAAGAGGATGAGGATTACGACGAGGACGACGAATTTGAAGAAGGGGAGTACGAGGACGAGTTCGAGGGTGAGGAATAATGCTGTCGAAGGCAGATGTTCTGGTGCCGGACTGGCCTGCGCCACCTTCTGTCCAGGCGTTGCAGACCACCCGTGCGGGAGGGGTCAGTGCCGCACCATACGACACCCTGAATCTGGGTCTGCACGTCGGGGATCATCCCTTGTCTGTCGCAGTCAACCGTCAGCGCTTGTCCGGATTATTGCCCAGCGAGCCTGTCTGGCTGGATCAGGTGCACGGCACGACTGTCGTGGAGGCGGGGCATACAGGTTGTATCCCCAGAGCAGACGCCATTGTTACCAGGAACCTCAACGCGGTTTGTGTCGTGATGACGGCGGACTGCCTTCCCGTACTCTTGTGTGACGTGCATGGCACCGTGGTCGGTGCAGCCCATGCGGGATGGCGCGGCTTAGCCGGTGGAGTGATCGAGTCGACCGTGAAGGCAATGCAGGTGGATCCTGCACAGTTGATGGCGTGGCTGGGTCCCGCCATCGGACCTCAGTCCTTCGAGGTGGGAAATGAGGTGCGCGAAACCTTCATCAGTCAGGATAGCCTGGCGACACAAGCTTTCACCCCACTAGGAGAATCAGGCGATGGTAAATATCTGGCCGATCTCTATGCACTCGCACGGTTGCGCTTGAAAAGTATGGGGGTGGATCGCATCTACGGAGGCGGATTTTGTACCTACAGCGATCGTGAACGGTTCTATTCTTACCGGCGCGATGGACAAACCGGCCGGATGGCCAGTCTGATCTGGCTCGGTCAGGGTTGACACATCCCGTATAATGTATTGAACCTTTTAAAGTTAGTAAGATATTCATGACAGTTTTTAGTTGGATTCTGGTTTCAAGCCTCTTCGGAGGAGCCGTCAGCGTCGCGGCAGCGGCATTGGTTGCCCTGAACGCCCGTACGGCCTGGATCCCGATGCTGATCAGTTATGCCATCGGTGCATTGCTGGGTGCCGTATTCCTTGAGATCCTGCCGCACGCCTTTACGCTATCCGGCAATATGGAGGGCATGGCGGCCACTGTGCTGTTCGGTATTCTGCTGTTTTTCGTTCTGGAAAAGCTGGTCCTTTGGCGTCATTGCCACGGCGACGCATGTGAAGCTCACGCTGTTGCCCACGATCATGGGCATAGTCACGGGCATGACCACGGCCGTAGCGGCCTGATGATCATGATCGGGGACACGTTCCATAATTTCGTCGACGGCATCCTGATTGCCGCGGCATTCATGACTGATTTCCAACTGGGAGCGGTCACCGCACTGGCGATCATTGCCCACGAGATTCCTCAGGAGGTCGGGGATTTCCTGATCCTGCTGCATTCGGGTTACAGCAAGCGTCAGGCGCTGCTGTTGAATCTGTTGTCCAGTTTTGCGACCTTGCTGGGGGGCATGCTGGCCTACTTTGCGCTCAAGGGTGTTCAGGAGTGGATTCCGACCATCCTCGGCATTGCATCCGCCAGCATGATTTACGTGGCCGTCGCGGACCTGATTCCCGGATTGCACAAGCGTCCGGAAATTCGCGCAACGATCCAGCAAGTGACACTAATCGCCCTTGGCATCGGTTCGATCTGGCTGACCAAGTGGTTGCTCGGCGACCTCGCTTGATGCCTTGTTGCGCTTGCGCTGCGGGGTGCCCAGCAACCAGAGAAGCAACCCGCAAGGGATGAGGCCGTAAAACAGGAATGTCATCACGCCGCCGATAACACTCGGTTCGGTCAGCGCCATCATCAGGGTGACGTAAAGCCAGGCAATTGCAACGATATACATAGAAGGCAAGAGTAACATGAGTAAAGCAGCCCCCAAAATCGGATTTGTTTCCCTCGGATGCCCCAAGGCAGCTTCGGATTCCGAACGCATCCTGACGCAATTGCGGGCGGAAGGCTATTCGATTTCAGGCAGTTACGATGAAGCCGATCTGGTGGTCGTCAATACTTGCGGTTTTATCGACTCTGCGGTGGAAGAATCCCTGGATGCCATCGGTGAAGCGCTGGCAGAGAACGGCAAGGTCATTGTGACCGGCTGCCTCGGCGCCAAGGGGGACGTGGTCAGGACGACCCATCCCAGCGTGCTCGCTGTTACCGGTCCGCATGCGCTGGAAGAGGTGATGGAAGCAGTCCACACCCACAGCCCCAAGCCGCATGACCCCTATACCGATCTGGTGCCGCCTCAAGGGATTCGCCTCACCCCACAACATTATGCCTACCTGAAGATTTCCGAAGGGTGTAATCATCGCTGCAGTTTCTGCATCATCCCGAGTCTGCGTGGCGACCTGGTCAGCCGGCCCATTGGCGAGGTCATGCAGGAAGCTGAAAATCTTGTGAACTCGGGCGTGCGTGAGTTGCTGGTGATTTCACAGGACACTTCTGCCTATGGCGTCGACGTCAAGTATCGTACCGGTTTCTGGGGCGGACGCCCGGTCAAGACCCGGATGACGGAACTGGCCTCGGCGCTCTCCGATCTTGATGTCTGGGTGCGCCTGCATTATGTCTATCCCTATCCCCACGTGGATGAAGTCATTCCCTTGATGGCTGACGGCAAGGTTTTGCCATACCTGGATGTGCCGTTCCAGCATGCCAGCCCGCGCATCCTCAAGGCCATGAAGCGGCCTGCCAGTGGCGAGAACAATCTGGCCCGCATCAGTGCCTGGCGTGAAATATGCCCTGACATTACGCTGCGAAGCACTTTTATCGTCGGATTCCCGGGCGAAACGGAATCGGACTTTGAGCAACTGCTGGAATTCATGCAGGAAGCACAGCTCGATCGCGTCGGCTGCTTCACTTACTCAGCGGTTGATGGGGCCTCAGCCAATGCTTTGCCCGATCAGGTGCCGGAAGAAGTCAAGCAGGAACGTCTGGCACGATTTATGGAATTACAGGCGAAAATCAGCGCAGACAAACTGCAGCAGAAGATTGGTCAGACCATGCAGGTACTGGTGGATGCGGTGGACGAAGAAAATGCAGTTGGCAGAAGTGCCGCGGACGCACCTGAAATCGATGGGGTGGTGTATCTGGAGGGTGGAGCAGGGCTGGTACCAGGCGATCTGGTCGAAGTCGAGATCGTCGATGCCGACGAACATGACCTCTGGGCGGGTCCGGCGGACTGATCAGTCCGCCAAGTGCGGTTGCGGTTTCTCGCAGTCCGCACGTCCCTCGAACAAATCCGTAGTATAGGGGCAACGGGTCGCCTTCCGGACCAGACGACGTTTCTTGCCCGTCGATACGGTGTCGACATACGGGGTCTGGCTGATCCGGGTGTAACCCGAGGCTTCCAGTTTGTCCGCCGAGGTTTCAAACAGACTGAGTGGGTTATCCACGTTCTGAAGCGTAATCCCTTTTTTACTGACCTTCAAAACGTTATACATCAGGAACTTGGATCCCTGATGCTTGCCGTAAATCTCACCCTCTTTAATATTTGTTTCCATCTTTATACAGTTCTCTTGGTTTACATCACAAGTTTACGCTATAATGCGCGCCTTGCCGGAGAGGTGGATGAGTGGTTTAAGTC
The DNA here is from genome assembly GCA_029782295.1 of Pseudomonadota bacterium. GTDB lineage: Bacteria > Pseudomonadota > Gammaproteobacteria > Burkholderiales > Methylophilaceae > CAIJXJ01. The sequence goes on along the minus strand of JAKOVB010000089.1, from coordinate 114,190 downwards.
ACCACCCTGGAAAGGTGGCACAGGGGTAACTCTGTCGCGGGTTCGAATCCCGCCCTCTCCGCCAGTTAATCAAGCCGTATATTTTTAGCTTAATCATTAAGTTACAAATATGCGGCTTTTTTATTATCTACCCAGGCACCAGCATGCCTGTCGCATTGTGTAACACCCGATCCGCATTGGCAAGATTCAAAATTATTCTCGTCATGGGGATGGAGTGTGGCATATCGCCATTGCGGGCTAATTCAAAGAAGTCATGACTCTCGAAGTAGTCCTGGCAGATTTGGCGTACGGCTGACTGCAACCGAAAGAGAATCAAGCGATATCGTCCTGGCCATGCTACTTCTTGCGAACTATTCTGGGCGCGATGAGGAACATCACTCCAAAAGATAGAGCAAACAGTACCATCCAATTGCCCTCATCTCCATCATCGAAAGCCATCATGGCAATAGCGACCGGGATCACCGGCAAAGGGCTAAGAAACAGGGATAACCAAATACGGGTGATGAGCGAAATATTCGATGTATCAGCGTTCATGGTCGCTACAATGTCGCGTTTGGATCAGGAAGACATGCTTCCTTTGGCTTACAGCCAGACTGGCCAGTTAATAAGCGATTGGATATCCTACACTAGACAAGATTCGAAATGCAAAACGTATCCTGCGGGCACGATTTTGCTTTGCCCTGAAGGTTAATCCACTTCCCTCAGAAGCCGCATGCCGACAAGGGTGTAACGGGTCTGCGGAGTATTCCAGTTGCGAAAGCCGCATCGCGCATACAGGGGCCAGGTATGCCATGAACCACCGCGCCGAACACGCACTTTTCCGGTTGACGGACCCTGAGGATCATTGATGGGTGCTTTTCCGTAGTAGTTGTCATCGTGCCAGTCCGATACCCATTCCCATGCGTTTCCCAGCATGTCATAGAGTCCGAAGGCGTTTGGTGAGAAATGACCCACAGGGGATGTAAAGGCGTAACCGTCATGACCCTGAACCGCAAACTGTCGCCAGCCAGGCCAGTTCTCCGCCGCATCGAGATCAAAGGTGTTTGCGATGGCCAGCAAGCGATCAGGCTTGTTTCCCGAGTAATAGCGGGACGTTGCCCCGGCGCGGCAGGCATATTCCCATTCGGCTTCGGTGGGTAGCCTGTATTTGCGTCCTTCGGTTACGGTCAGCCACCGGCTCATGGCCATCGCATCGTTCCAGGTGACATTGAGCACTGGCTCATCATCCCCTTGCGTGAAGCCGGGGTTGCGCCATGAATATTTTGGGTTTCGTCCTTCGAATGCGTCACCACGCTCGGTGGTGGAGGGATCGTATTGCGGGTTATAGCCGTATCCGCCCGTCCCATCGGCGATGGATTCCGGTACATACCCGGAACTTTCGAGAAACTTGCGAAATTGGCCCACCGTGACCTCATACTGTCCGAGAAAAAACGATTTTGTAATGCGTACCCAATGCACCGGAGCTTCGTCGGCCAGTTTGAGAAATCGCTCCCGATCATATTGCGGATAATCCTTATCCAGGGAGTCGGGTGTTTCGTCACTTCCCATGAGGAACTCCCCAGCCGGGATCCTCACAAACTTCATACCGAGGGAGTTCTCGAATGGCTGGGGTATTGCTTCAGTCGATGTCTCCGCGGATGTCGGCACAGCCTCCGTCAATAGCATGACGAGAAGTGCGGGGGCGAGAGTTTTCTGGAGTGAATTTTTATTGATCATGGTGAGATCATAGCGCGACGGTTCCGCCTATGCCTGCCCTTTGGTGATGCTTACGAATCAGATTCATCTTAAACGGATTGTGTTGATGCTTAACCGCATTTGACGTCCGGCAGCCACTTTGTCGTAAGATGCACAAAACGAATTCCTGATGAGTGGAGAAAATCTTGGCCGTTCTTGCTGTGACAGAAATAAAAATCGACAAAACACTTGGACGGGTTGTTCAGGCCAAGATGGGGCCGGTGATCCGCAAGGGAAATGAGTGGATGGCTGCTCCGGCTCCCGTCGAGGTTGCCGAAGTCGTCCGTGCGATCAAGGCCGGGGAAGACGTCTTTGCAATTTTCCTGGTAAAAGGCCAGCCAGTACCAGGCCCCAAACTCAGAGTGCAGAATCTTGCCGATGGCCAGGAGGGAATCGAAATCGACGGCCCGGAGATCGCAGGTATGACCTTGATGGATTTGCCCAGGTTCTGACCCGGGATTGCCGGATATCAGGTATCCGGCATGCGGCTACTGTCAGTGGAGTTCCAGTGACATCTCGACTTCTTCGCCCTGGACCATGTCGAGGACCTGATTCGAGAATTCGTCAGAGCATTCGCTGGTCCAGTTGGATTCAGGTTCCAGTTCCTTGGTGAACATGGGGAGGAAACTCAGGTACATGTAGTTGCCATCACCGATGGAGAGCACCGGAACACCGTCAGGATGTTCGACGATTTCCCAGTTCTCGGGTATTTCCATGTCCAGACTGATGGTGACCTTAAGGTTTTTCATTTCCTGCTCCATGTTGGGTATGCTGGTCATGCTATCGCATAACGATATTTCTGCAAGCCTGCCAGAAAATCATTTAATCCTCATGACAAAAGAAATACAGCTTACCCTCTGCTTTAAAGGCTTGTTTAATTCCAGCCGGACATTCTACCCATGCACGAGCTCAAAAAAATCGATCCCAGAGCGTTTGCGGGGGTAATATCAGGCTGAAGGCTTGCGACCGGGCGCCTTGGGGGGGATGGAGCCGGAAATACGGCACAGCATGCCTTCCATGCGCTCACCATCAACAAAACGGGTAATCGAACAGCGGGAAACTTCTCCGCGGGCAGACAAGCTTTCCAAAGTTGCCTGCACTTTGGCCAGCGGGATCTTGGTGGCGGAGGCGATTTCCCAATCGGCTAGTTGCCCGTGCTTTTTAAGATGCTCAATGATGGATGCTGCTGGCATTGGTGAGACCCTTTCTGTAGTGACTGGGTATCGTCCGAATTATTTAGCGTTGTTTTTGTATCCGGGCGCATGACGCGTTCAAAAACATCATTCCACCTGCCAGGGATCTGGAATTACGACCCAACTGCGGAAAGCGGAAATGGCAAAAAGGGGTTAGCTGTGACGCTAACCCCTTCTTATTTCTTACAATATTTGGCTCCCCGACCTGGGCTCGAACCAGGGACACACGGATTAACAGTCCGTTGCTCTACCGACTGAGCTATCGGGGAATTGAAGAAGGCGCAATAATAAAGACTTCATGAGGACCGGTCAACACCTTCTGAAGCAAATTTTTCAGGAAAAAGCATATGAAAAAGATCGCGGGAATAATTGCACTATTGGTTGTCTTGTTGCTGGTTGTACCTTTTCTAATCCCAACAAGTACTTATATGAAGAGCATCGAAAATGCGGCCGGGGAGGCGATCAATCAACCCGTTTCGATCGGTTCGATGCATATTGCACTTCTGCCTTCGCCAAGAGCCAATGTTGGCGATATCGTGATCGGTGCCAAACAGGAAGTTAGAGTTAAAAGCATCGCCATTGTGCCGGTGCTTTCTTCATTGTTTTCCAGCATCAGGGTGATCGATCGTATCGAGATCATCCAGCCGTCGATCCAGAAGGATGCGTTAGATTTTATGGCGGCCATGCCTAAGTCATCCCCAGGTGGGGCGCCCAAGGTGCTGGTGAAACGCATCCTTGTAAAGCGTGCCGCCCTGAGTTGGCCAGGCCTGCATTTGCCGGAAATGAACGCTGAAGTCATGATGGAGGAGGGGAGACGCATGCAATCCGTTCATTTGGGCAGCGATGACGGGCATTTGAAGGCGAATGTGACGCCTGTGGATCGGGGATATGGCATCCAGGTCGATGCGCAAAACTGGACGATGCCATTCGAACCCCAAATCAGGCTGGACGCGTTAACGGCATCGATGGTGCTTCGTGGAGAGCAACTGTCGGTGGAAAAGATGGATGCCGCGCTTTACCAGGGACATGCTTCCGCCTCAGCAGTTGTGGATTGGGGTCAAGGGATGGAGGCTTCCGGAAAGTTCGACACAAAGGCCATTTCGGCAGAGGGTGTGGCGCAATTATTCAGTAAGAAGAAACTGGTGAGCGGAAAAATCAATGGTGCCGGCACGTTCAAGGTAAAAGCCAAGGATGTGTCCAGGGCTGCAGAATCCCTGGTGCTGGATTACAAATTTGATGTCGACAAGGGGGTCTTGTATGGCGTCGATCTGGCTAAAGCTGCCACGCTGCTGCTGAACTCAGGAGAAAAGGGGGGTGAAACGCAGTTTGACACCCTGTCAGGCATCCTGCACATGGTCGGAAAATTGATAGAACTGAAGCAGCTGAATGTCGTTTCAGGACTGCTTGCTGCAAACGGCGGTGTCAAGGTGCTGCCATCCAGGCAACTCGACGGTTTGATCAAGGTGGAACTGAAAAAAGGGGTCGCTCTGGCGACGGTGCCGTTACAGGTAAGTGGCACGCTTGATAATCCCTCCGTCATGCCAACCAAAGCGGCATTGGCAGGTGCTGCTATCGGTACTGGAGTGCTGGGGCCTGGCGTGGGAACTTCGCTGGGTGTGAAAGCGGCTTCCGGCGTCGATACAATTAAGGGGTTGTTCGGGAAATAGCCTGGTAGAGGCGTTCCAGGGCCTCCATGACAACTTGGCGTGGGGCGCCGATATTGAGCCGCATATGGCCTGAACCTCCTGTACCGAAAAGCGTGCCAGGGGAAAGCCCGATTTTTGCCTGCTCGACCAGAAACTTGTGAAGTTGCGCATCCCCCATATCCATCCCTCGGCAGTCGAGCCAGATGAGATATGTGCCCTCGGGGGCTGCCAACCGGATTTGCGGTAATTTTTCCTTAATAAATCTTACTACCTCGTTTCTGGTGACTGCCAAATAAGCCATCAATGCCTCCAGCCATGGTTCTCCGTCGCGGTAAGCGGTTTCAAATGCCACCATGCTGAATGGGTTACTGACACTGACATGCAGCGTTTCAAACATCTGCTGGATTGCCTTTCGCTTTCCGGCATCGGGTACGATGATGGCCGAGAGACCCAGTCCCGGTATGTTGAACGTTTTGCTTGGCGCCACGGTCGTGATGATGTTGTCCGGATTGGCCGCCAGGGTCGCCAGTACATGGTGATGATGCTGCGGATAGACCAGATCGGAATGAATCTCGTCACACAACACAGCAAGTCCGCATCTGTCGGCAATATCCAGTATTGAACGTAATTCCTCCTGGTGCCAAACACGACCGACCGGGTTGTGTGGCGAGCACAGGATCAGTAGCCGCGCCTCTTCAGCACATTTCTCGAGGTGATCGAGGTCTATCGTGTAGTGATCTCCATCCAGAATCAAAGGATTTTCAACCAGGCGCCTCCCTGAATTGGATGCAGCAGTGAAGAATGGAAAATATACCGGCGGTTGTACGATGACGCCGTCACCTGGGTTAGTGAGCGCAAGAACGGTTGCATTCAACGATGGCACGACACCTGGTGCTAAAACGATCCATTGACGTTCGATGGTCCAGCCATGACGTTTTTGAATCCAGGAGATCAGTGCATCGTAAAGAGATTCCGGTACGGTTGAATATCCGTACACCGGGTGTGAGGCGCGTTCGATCAAGGCGCGAGTAACGGATTCCGGTGCTGCGAAATCCATGTCGGCCACCCACAGCGGCATGACATCATCCGTGCCGAATACAGCACGCTTGCTGTCATGCTTGAGAGCATTGGTGTTCGTTCTCGATATGCGGGCATCGAAATCTGTGGTCATGAGGGCTCGTCCTTGTCAGGCGGGGTGGACGTTATTAGAAGGCCTATTGCCAACGATGTCCAATCCACATTACTTCGCATAATGTATATTATGTTAAATAGTGGATATGATCGGTTTTCGTTTCATGCCGTATGGATAATGTCAGTAGCTGGTTGTTCTCGACGCCACCCCCTCGATAACTTAGGGATGAGCCGGTACCCAAGAAGCACCGCCAGAATTGCACTGAACAGCAATGGCATACTGATATCCTTCTTGACCAGCCACCAATAATGCACGACGCCAAGTATGGCAATCAGGTAAACAAGCCGATGCAGCTTCTTCCATCGATGGCCCAGACGTCGCATCCATTGATTGGTCGAGGTCACTGCTAACGGGATCATCAGGAGAAATCCACTAAAACCCACCAGCACATATGGATGTTTGGCAATGTCGCTGCCAATGGCTTGAAAATCGAACCATTGATCCAGACCCGCGTATGACAGGAAATGCAAGCAGACATATGCAAATGTAAACAGTCCAACTGTACGTCGCAAAAGAATCGGTTTGGACGAATGGATCAATTGACTTAACGGGCGCAATGTCAATGTCAAAAGCAGATAAATCAGGCCCCAGGTCCCTAGGGAGTGAATGATGAATTCGACCGGATTGGCCCCTAGTTGATTACTGACAGCGAGCACGATCAAACGAATAATTGGCGCCAAAAGGAGACTAAAGATAAAATAATTAATATATCTATTCATGGTGATATATTAATTATTAAAAGTATTTTCTCATATCCATGCCTGAGTACATCTGACCAACCTGCTCCGCGTAACCATTAAATAGCATCGTCTTGCGACGCTTGGCGAAAAGGCCATCTCCTATTCTGCGTTCCGTGGCCTGGGACCAGCGTGGGTGATCCACGGATGGATTTACGTTCGAGTAAAAGCCATACTCCCTGGGGTTGGCTTTCATCCATGATGAAACTGGCATATGTTCGGTGAATCTTATTTTGACGATGGATTTGATCCCCTTGAATCCATATTTCCATGGAACGACCAGTCTTACTGGCGCGCCGTTCTGTTTGGGCAGCACCTCTCCATACAAGCCAACTGCGAGAATGGTTAATGGATGCATGGCCTCATCCATGCGCAATCCTTCGGTGTAGGGCCAATCAAGCACATGAAGATTCTGGCCAGGCATCATCGCAGGATTGTCGAGCGACACGAATTCAACGAATTTCGCATTACCGGTTGGCTCTGCCCATTTGATCAGATCGGCAAGCGGTAATCCTATCCATGGAATCACCATAGACCAGCCTTCCACGCACCTCATCCGGTATATACGCTCCTCCAAGGGGGCAAGTCTTAGCAGGTCGTCGAAACCGAGGATTTTAGGTTTCCTGACCTGCCCTTCGATCGAAATGGTCCAGGGCATTGTTATCAGGCGACTGGCGCTGGCGGCAGGGTCGGATTTGCTTGTACCGAATTCGTAGAAATTGTTATAGCTGGTAATGTCTTCGTATGGAGTAGTCGTTTCTTCGTGGCCGTAGGATGATTTGCGGTAAGACGTTATTTTCTGGCGATCACTCGATGTCGCAGATGCATCCTGGAACAAACCGCTGCTGGCAGCTATGCCACCAATCAACCCTACCCCAAGTTTCCGTATGAAGTCACGCCTGTCATCATGGACGGACTTGGGTGTAATTTCAGTGGCTGGGATTTTATCGATGCGGTTACGGCTCATGATTGACTCCTGTGATGTGTGAAGCGGGCCTTGCACACATTGGTCGTTTCCGCAGGAAAACCCTTACATGATTTACAACTTGAGCCCGCGTCGGGTTTGTTCGATTTGTTGTGCAAGGGCATCCGCCCCGATCTTGCGGGCCAGGGACACGCCCTTCTCTATCAAGCTTTTCGCATCGGCGGGCTGGCCCTGGTAGGCCTTGATCTGGGCCTGCATCTCATAGATAGAGGCCTCCCAGTATGGGTCTCCGGCTTGCACAATGACCGGAAGCATACGTGACATCAATTTTTCGGCATCGGCATATTGCTTTGCCGCAAGGTATATCTTGCCTAGTTCCAGATTGGCATGGGCGTAATGATCGAGGTCGCCGCTACGTTCCTCCATCACGACAGCCTTGATCTGATGGGAGATGGCATGGTCATGATCGCCGAGAGCGCTATAAGCGCTTGCCAAGTGTGCATGGCAATCAGCGCGCTCGTTGTCGTTTGCAGCCAGTTTGTAAGCCTGCTCGAAGGAGTTCACTGCAGATTGGGCGTCTCCGCTTTCCTGCTGGGTTTCGCCGATCAGATTCAGGTCGATCATTTCGTAGCGCTGGATTTTTCCTTCCCTGGCCAAAGCAGCGCTCTTGCGGTAGGTGGCAATGGCGTCGGCGGGCTTGCCACTCGCTTTCAGTTCATTGCCAAGAAGCGTGAGTGCAATGATATGTTCATAAGGATTGGTCGACAACGAGTCGGCTTTCTCGAACGTTTTCAGGGCGTCGGCATGGTTCCCTGCCCCGCTCTGTGCGCGCCCCAGGCACAGATAAGACTCACGCTGGTTGGCATCTGCCCTGATGGATTCTTCAGCTAAGGAGATTGCCTGGGCGTAATCTCCTGCCGACAATCTTTTCTGGCAGGTGTCGGGTGTGCTGGCGGTATCTGCTGCATAGACGTTGAAAGCGCAGGATGCAAGCAGGGAGAAAGCTATATTTTTCTTCATATGACAATCAGTTAATCAATGTATTTAGACCAGTTTCTCGAGTTGGCGCCCGAGGCGAAGAATTCAGGATTCAGTAGTGAGTCCTTGGTGTTATACCGCAATACCTGCCCATTGGTTCCCACGATCTGCCCACCAGCTTCTTCAAGGATACACTGGGCGGCCGCGGTATCCCATTCGGAGGTCAGTCCGAGGCGGGGGTAGACATCCGCGCGTCCTTCGGCCACCAGGCAAATTTTCAGGGAACTGCCCATGCTGATGAGCATGTGCGGCCCGATCCTGTCGAGAAAGGCCAGCAGGCGTTCTCCGGCGTGGGACCGACTTCCAGCCACCGTCACCTGGGTCGGGTCGAAATTGCGCGCCCGTATGCGTTGTGGCGCACCGTTGCCAAGTTGGCGGTAAGCACCCTCCCCCTTTATCGCATGAAAAAGCAGGTCAAGCGCCGGTGCGTAGACAACGCCCATCACGGGCATGTGATCTTCGATGAGTGCGATGTTGACGGTGAATTCCCCGTTGCGCTTGATGAATTCACGTGTGCCGTCGAGAGGATCGACGAGCCAGTAGCGATTCCATTTTTTTCTTTCATCAAAAGGAATTGCAGATGATTCTTCAGAAATAACAGGAATTGAAGGGTCGATCCCTGCCAGACCGTTTGTAATGATGTCGTGGGCAGCCAGGTCCGCCTGTGTCAGCGGGGAACTGTCTTCCTTGCGGCTGACGGCAATTTCCCCTTCGTAGACCGCCATGATGGCCTTCCCAGCCAATAGTGCGATATCGATCACTCGGTCTTTGTAAAGATGCATGTGAGGTAGCGTCAGTTATCGTTAATTCAAGGGTGCTGCCGTCATACGGTTACAGCCATGATTTCTGGAATTTACCATTGCGTCATCCGCGAGTTTCAGCAGGTGGCCATGGCTTTCGATGGAAGGTGTTTTCTGGGCCAGTCCGATGCTGATCGTGATGTTGAGTTTTCCTTCATCCAGCATGACCGGTTCTGCTGCGATGCTTGAACGTATGCGTTCTGCAAAGTTGAGCGCGCCGTCAAGAGACGTGTTGGGTGACAAAATAAGAAATGTTTCCCAGCCAATACGACAGGCCACGTCCGGTAGGCGAGAATGGGTTTGCAAAACATCGCCAATTCGTTTGATCACTTCCTCCGCTGCCATATGTCCAAAGGTGTCGCGGATCTGATTGATTTGATCGATTTCCAGCATCACGATGCTGAATGGCATCTGGCTCCGCTCTGTAGATGCCCACTCCTGTGCAAGGCGGTTCATGGCATATCGCCGGTTGTAAAGACCCGTCAACGGATCGGCCAAGGCCGACTCCTGAGCGTCCCGGTGAGCACTGGCAAGGTCTGCGGTGAGTCTTCTCAGTTCCTCCCGATCTTTTTCGATCTGCTGTTGGACCTGGATCACGCGCAGTCCAGCCTTGAGATGCGCTTTGACGATGGATGGCTCGATCGGTTTGACAAGATAATCATCCGCGCCTGCTTCGAAGGCATCCACCAAGTTTTCGTCTTCGCGTAGCGATGTCAAGACAACGGCGTATATGGCCCGCCCAGTTTCTGTTTTGCGCAGGGCGCATATCAATTCCAACCCATTCATTTCCGGCATCAACCAGTCAGTCACCAGGATGTGAGGCCTGAAATCTTCAACAGTTTGCAAGGCCTCCCTGCCGTTCGCCACAGTTCTGGTGATATATCCCTGGCTATTCAACAGGTGCTGTAGCAGCATGCGCGTAGTCGGATCATCATCAGCGATCAGGACCCTTACAGGACTTTCTTCCGCCATGGACTTTGCAGACGACTCATCGAAAGCAAGCTGTTTTTCCAGGGAAGAAAAATCCGTTGCGGTATGCACCGGCATTTCCAGCAAAGCACTCCACTCGTTCCACTCGGACAACATCTGGTCCCCAAGCCTGACCAGACTTTCTGCATCGATACCGGCTTTGCGAGCGATCGGAAAAAGTTTAGGTAAGTTGGCGGCACGTTGTATGTCGCTCATGAAGCACGAATTGGCCAGGGATCTTGCTAGATGCAGGCACATTGCCAGCCTTGCGACTCGTGATTCCGGGTTGATATCGCTTTGTTCAGGCGCTTCGTGATAGAGCACGGCATCTGAAAAAAGCTTGGGTATGCCCCAATCGTCCATCATGGCAGAGGCAAGTTCGAGATGAGAAACGCCAAATGCTGCTTCTTCAACCGCTGCGGGAATGTCCTGTGCATTTCCCTTATGGCTTACCAGTAGTTCGCTGAATTTTTCCGGATATGCTGACGCCAGGGCAAGACGCCCGATCTGGGACAAAAGGCCGCAAGTGAAGGTTTCAACGGGTGGCGCCACCTTTATGGCGGCACCGATCAACTGTGCAGCGACACCAGTCGCGAGGGAGCGTGACCAGAAATCCTCGTAATCGAAGTTCTTGCATCTTCCATTCCGATTGGCTGATATCAGGGCAAATGCGAGCACTATCTGCCTGAGCGACTGGATGCCGACACTCATCAACACGTCAGGATTCAAGGAAACCACAGGACGTGACCTCGCATAAAGCGGGGAGTTTGCGATTTTCAGGACTCGCCCGGTGAGAGCCGGGTCCGCCTGAACCGCATGAGATATCTCAGTTAGCGACACATTGCTGCGTTGACACAACTCCAATATCTTCAACGCGGCACCTTGAGGTGACGGCAAATGGCCGCTGGACTTCAGGGTCTCGAATTTCTCTTGATTGAACATGGAGACTGGCTACTTGATCAGGTCTATGTCGTTCTGGAGTTCGTCGTCATGATAGCGCTCATGAATGGCCAGGACGCTCGACCAGTCGGAAAGAAATGCGTCCACGCACCCTGGATCAAGATGCCTGCCGCGCGACTCCAGCAGGAATTCACGGGCACGGTCCATTTCCCAGGCCGGTTTGTAGGGTCTGGAGGAGGTCAGTGCATCGAACACATCTGCAACCGCCGCTATCCTTCCATACAGTGGAATATCCTCCCCTTTCAGGCCGTTTGGATAACCGGCCCCATCGTATCTTTCATGGTGTGTCCATGCGATGACTGCAGCAGTGCGGAGCACTAGCGACTTGCTGTCGCGCAGAATCTCGTAGCCCATGACGGTGTGCTTCTTCATGATCTCGAATTCTTCGGGCGTGAGCCTGCCAGGCTTGAGAAGGATGGAATCCGGTGTTCCGACCTTGCCGATATCGTGCATGGGAGCGGCATCCAGCAATAATTGCTGCTCATTCTCCGGCAAGCCGAGTTTCTCTGCGATCATGCGTGTGTAGTTGGCCATACGGAGCAAGTGGGCGCCGGTTTCCGGGTCGCGGAATTCAGCCGCCCTTGAAAGTCGCAGGACGACCTCCTTTTCGCGCGCCACTACCTCAGCCGTGCGTTTCTTGACTTCTTCTCTTAGCCAGGCCTCGCGATTGGCCAGTTGTACGTGGCTGCGCCTAAGCATCAGCAGGTTGCGTGCGCGAGCCATAAATTCCGTGTTTTCGACGGGTTTGGTCAGAAAATCATGGGCACCCAGTTCCAGAGCCCGGTGACGGACGTTGCTTTCGATATCAGCAGTCACCATCACCAAAGGAATATCACTTTTTCCGGGCATCGAGCGGAAACGCTCAATGAATTGCAAGCCGTTCATCACCGGCATCATGTAATCCAGGATGACCAGGTCTGGTTCGTTTGCCTCACACCAAGCAATTGCGGCCGTGGGGTCGTCAAAAGTTATTGGCTCGACATCATCCAGCCGCTTCAGCAAGTGCCGAAAAAGTGTCAGATTGGTATTGTTATCATCAACGATCAGTACTTGTTGCATGGATGGCCTCGATTCAACTTCGGGTCTCGATGCTGCGAATAATCAGGTCAATTTCATGATCTACTGTTTCATAGGTGGCCATGACGGATTCCCAGTCACTGGCTCGAGCCTGGTCTTCCATCCGCTGGGCCAGCCCTGCAAGATGGGTAGCACCCATGTTGGCAGCAGATCCCTTCAGTTCGTGGGACAGGGATAACACCTTACCGTCACGATCAGCTGCGGCCATTGTGATCTCCTCGCGCAGTTGCATCAACGACTGGGAGAATACCTGCAACAACTCCATGATGGTTTCTTCATCATCCCCGAAAAATTCGCGTAATCGATCCATCTGGATAGGCGAGGAGGTTGGGTTGACCTTGGAGAGGCTTGTTGCGATCGATTCAGGGGCTGCCGGCAAAAAAGGCGCCTCGCCTGCCGGCAGCCACTTTTCCAGCAGGTCTTTCAGTTGCATGGCATCAATGGGCTTGGAAATATAGTCATCCATCCCAGCTGAGATACACATTTCACGATCACCTTGCATGGCATTGGCGGTCATGGCGATGATAGGCACACGACGACCGTGATTTGATTCCTTTTCTTTATGCCTGATCAAGTGAGCTGCTTCCATCCCATCCATCACCGGCATCTGCCAGTCCATCAGCACAAGAGCGTATGGCAGGGCATCGATGGCATCGACCGCTTCCTGCCCGGTGTTGACGACATGAGCCGCGTAGCCCAGTTTGTGCAATATCTTGAGAGCAACCTGCTGATTCACGACATTATCTTCAGCCAATAGAATCAGGCGATGATGTGCCATGGCATCGGACGCCTTGGGTGCAGGTTGCGTTGCCTGTCGCGCGACAATCTCCTCCGCCTGCTTGATGGCACCTCTCGGATGCAAGGTCGATACTACTGCATCGAGCAGCGAAGACTGCTTCACAGGCTTGGTAAGGACCATATCCGCACCGTTCTGAGTAAGCGTCGCTTTCAGATTGCCATCCAATGTACTTAAACAGACCAGGACAGGCAGACCGTAAAGCGCAGGGATCGCGCGCAGGGATACGATCGCATCCGAGAGACTGACGTCTGGAACCGGTTGAATAATGACCAGCAAATCATAGCGTTGCCCTGTTGCGGTCAGGAGTCGCATTGCGCTGGTGTAGTCCTCGACTGTTTTGGTGTCCATCCCCCACAAAGAGAGATAGGACGAGAAAATATTCCGGTCGTTCTGGCTTCCTGCCAGGATCAATGCGCGGTTGCCGTTGATTCTGTCGTCCCTGAACTTGGGCATGTCGGTCACGATATGGAACGGTAACTCGATCCAGAACGTAGAGCCCTGCCCTTCCTTGCTATTGAGACCAATTCGACCATTCATCAACTCAGCAAGGCGTTTGCTGATCGATAAACCCAAACCTGTTCCTCCGTACTTCCGGGTGGTGGAACTGTCAGCCTGCGAAAACGGCTGGAACAAGCGGTGCTGCGACTCTTCCGGAATGCCGATGCCCTGATCCTGTACCTCGAAGCGCACCAAGGCTTCGTCAGCATTACGCCTGATCAGGCTGGCCCTTGCGACGACCTCGCCTTCAGACGTGAATTTGATCGCGTTGCTGACGAAATTGAGGAGGATCTGTCGCAGCCGTGTCGGATCGCCTCGCAGGTGATCGGGAATATCTGGATCGACAAAGCTCATGAGGGAAAGCGACTTCTCATGTGCTTTGGCTGCACTGAGGTCCACGCTCGCCTCAAGTACCTGACGGATAGAGAAATCAATATTTTCGATTTCGAACTTGCCGGACTCGATCTTGGAGAAGTCCAGGATGTCATTGATAATGGAGAGCAAGGCCTGACCAGACTCCTTGATGGTGCGGGCAAACTCAATTTGTTCTGCATCGAGCGGAGTATCGAGCAGGAGATCCGTCATGCCGATGACCCCGTTCATGGGGGTACGGATTTCATGGCTCATGGTCGACAGGAATTCGGATTTCAGGCGGGTGGCCTCAAGGGCTGCATCGTGGGCCTTGCGAAGCTCTTCATTCCTTTCGCGGCGCTCGGAAATGTCATGCATGGTGCCGGTATAGAAGGTTTCACCTCCCATCTGATATCTGGATACTACAAGTTCGACAGGAAATTCCCTTCCTGAAGCATGCAGTGCGATCATCTCGATACGTTTGCCCAGAAGCTGCGGGTTTTCGTTGGCAACCAGTCGCTGAAAATCATGGGTATAACTTTCCCGGAAACGCTCGGGAATAATGAGTTCGGTCATGTTCCGGCCAATGACATCCATGCGACTGTAACTAAAAATCTTTTCTGCCATCGGGTTGAATTCGATCACGTCTCCTTGTCCATCCATACCGACAATCGCGTCCGGTGAGGAGTCGAGAATGCCTCGTGTATAGGCATTACTTTCGCGTAGCGTGTCCTGGGCTATTTTCAGCGGGGTAATGTCGGTCCGCATCGAAATGTATTGCTTGGGCAGGCCTTGCTCGTCCAGATAAGGTACGATGGTGGAGTTGACCCAATACAACTCGCCGCTCTTGTTTCGGTTGCAAACGTCGCCCTGCCAGACCCGCCCTTCGGATATGGTTTCCCACATGCCGGCGAAGAATGATGGAGGATGGGTGCCTGAATTAATGATGCGATGGTTTTTGCCAATGAGTTCTTCGCGCGAAAACCCACTGATCAGACTGAATTTTTCGTTGGCATAGATAATATTGCCACTGGAATCCGCGATGCTCACGATGGCATGTTGGTCGATGGCAAACTGCTGCATCGCCAGAAATTCCAGCGTTGACCTTGCCTGCTCCTCACTCCTTCGCAAATCGGACTCGAATTTCTTGCGATCGCTAATGTCACGGTAAGAGCCGAGGATGCCGGCAACATTACCTCGCTTATCCAGCAATGGAATGGTGTTGCTTTCAATCCAGACCTCAGATCCGTCCGGTCGTGCATAGGATGCTTCGATTCCCAGTTCGGGTTTGCCGCTTCCAAGCACTTCACGGTCTGATAGCATGAATCGTTCGGCGTGGTTTCCGCTCCAGGGCAGATCCCTGTCCGTCTTGCCGATGATGAGCTGCTCGTCATACAACCCTGCCAGTATGGCGAAACGACGGTTGCAACCTTCGTATTCGAGCTTGTCATTTTTCCAGGCAATCATTTCCGGCACATTGTTGAGAATGGATTGCAGCAGTTCGCCATTTTTCAGCATGATCTCCGCATGGCGGACATTCATCAGCCAGAAATAGAAGATCACACCGATCAAGCTTGCGGTACCGAGCCCCGCGGCCAACACCATCAGGGACACGACGCCCCCGTCCCCGGCAGGAAGATGGGTGGCAGCGCGGTACACCATCACCGTCAGCAGGAGGACAATGGATACTGAAGCGGCCCCTGCCCAGAACAGCGTGGATTGCTTGTTCACGGTAAACCTGCGCCTGAACTTTGCCGATAAATGCTTGAAACGGGATGTTGGGCTATTTTTCATTGCAATAGCCCCATGAGATTTGCCTCGTCAAGCAAGGGGATGCCAAGCTCCCGGGCTTTGTCGAGCTTGCTTCCTGCCTCTTCTCCTGCCACGACATAATCGGTTTTTCTGGATACGCTCCCACTGACCTTGCCTCCAGCTGACTCGATCATGGCTTTGGCCTGGTCTCGACTCAGGGTCGGGAGTGTCCCTGTCAGCACGAATGTCTTGCCGGCCAGGACCTGAGGGGCCGCAGAGACTGCGGCTTGTTGAAATACGATGCCTGCCCCACCTTCAGGACTCGGGGTACAGAGAATGCGAATGATGTCGCGGTTATGCTGTTCACCAAAAAATTGCAGAATGCTTTCAGCGACGATGGGGCCCACGTCCGGGACGGCTTGCAACTGATCCGATGTGGCCGCCGCGAGGGCTTCTATCGTACCGAAGTGCCTGGCCAGGTCTCTTGCTGTCGCCTCCCCGACGTTACGGATACCCAATCCATAGATGAAGCGAGCGAGCGAGGTGTCACGGCTTTTCTCCAGTGCGTCGAGCAGATTGCGTGCGGACTTCTCGCCCATGCGTTCGAGGTTGGCGAGGATATCTAGATCAAGGCGGTAAAGATCCGGGAGATGCCGGACCAGGCCGCTGTCCACCAGCTGCTCGACCAGCTTGTCGCCGAGACCCTCGATATCCATAGCTCGACGTGAAGCGAAATGCAGAATGGCCTGTTTACGTTGCGCGGGACAGTACAGGCCGCCCGTGCAGCGTGCCACGGCTTCGTCCTCTTGCCGGACGACGTGTGAGCCGCAGACCGGGCACACGTGGCCGATCGTCTCCAGAAGATGATAAGGCCGGGAGCCCGGTTGGCGACGTTCAGGCAGGACCCGCACGACTTCCGGAATGACATCCCCGGCGCGCCGCACGCAGACGGTGTCCCCCACCCGGATATCCTTGCGGTCGATCTCATCCTGATTGTGCAGTGTCGCATTGGTGACGGTGACACCACCGACAAATACCGGCTTGAGTCGTGCCACTGGAGTGATCGCGCCGGTTCTGCCAACCTGTACATCGATGGCCTCGATCTGCGTGAGTGCCTCTTCCGCCGGGAATTTGTGGGCGATGGCGAAACGCGGGGCGCGTGAAACAAAGCCGAGTTCCTGCTGCTGTCGCAGGTTGTTGACCTTGTACACCACACCGTCGATGTCATACGGCAATGCCGGACGCACCGACCCGATGCGTTGGTAGTAATCGAGAAGACCCTGCAGGCCCCGTACGACAGCCCGCTCTTTGGCCACTGGCAGGTGCCGTTCGGCAAAATAATCCATCATCGTACCATGCGTAGCGAAGGCCGGGATCCCCTCGGCCGCACCCATGCCGTAGGCGAAGAAGCTGAGGGGGCGCCTGGCGGTGATACGCGGGTCAAGTTGGCGTAGGCTGCCTGCCGCCGCATTACGCGGATTGGCAAACAGTTTCTCGCCCAGCGCATCCTGCTGGCGGTTGAGGGCGAAAAAATCTTCCTTGAGCATCAGCACTTCGCCACGCACCTCGAGCAACGGTGGTGCGACATCGTCAAACAGGCGCATCGGGATTGCGCGGATGGTGCGGATATTGGCGGTTACGTCTTCACCGGTGTAACCGTCGCCGCGGGTTGCAGCTTGAACCAGAAGACCATGTTCATATACCAAGCTGATGGCAAGCCCGTCAAACTTGGGTTCGACTGCATATTCCACCATGTCGGTGCCTAGCGCTTCACGGACGCGACGGTCGAACGCAGCCGCTTCTTCTTCCGCAAAAGCGTTATTCAGCGACAGCATGGGCTGGCGATGCGTGATGCTCGAAAACTCGCGAGCGGCCTGGCCGCCTACACGCTGGGTAGGAGAATCCGGCGCGACCAGTGAAGGATATTCGGCTTCAAGCTGTTGTAATTCGCGGTACAGACGATCGTATTCGCTGTCGGGTACCTCGGGAGTGTCGAGTACGTAATAGAGGTAATCATGGCGGAGGATTTCTTCACGCAGTCTCTGCGCCTCCCGACGCGCCTGTTCCGGGACAGTGACCATCAGGAAAACAGGCGGAGTGCCGTCGCGCTGCCAGGAATGATGCCGCGGGCCACCATCTTGGCGTAAATGATCCGTAGCTGGTCCCGGATCATGTCGATGGATGCCTGGCTGAGGGGCAACTGGTTGTCGTCTATCAGCATGCCGCCCAGACTGCTTTCCATCTTTCTGGCCAGTGTCGCCATTTGGCTAAAGGTTTCGGGGCAATTCCGCACGCGGGGGACATCCATCTGGAAGCTGATGCCGCGAATGAAAGCAGTTCTGAGGGTTTCAGGCGTGAATGGGCGGTGATCCTGATTGATCAGAGTGAACAGCGTTTCGCCAGCCTCATTCACATAATGAAAAGAGCCGTCTTCGTTCAGAGTCATGCCTCCGGCTTCTGCCAGTCCGCGCAGCTTGGTCGCTGCGAATGGGCCGTTGCTGCCCTGGGCAATATGGAAGCCGACCATTACGTCGACATCGATGCAGAATTGGTCGATATCCGCAGCATAACGGGCCGGATCACCGGAGGTTCGCCACTCCAGCCTGGCACCGAGTTTTTCTGCGACCGCTTCCAGTTTGAGATGGAAGTTACGCAGGCTTCGAGAAGAAACCACCCCGCTGCGGTCTGCGAACTGCAAAGACGCAGCGAGCAGGTCGAAGCCCATCTGCTCATGCTCTCTGATCAGTGGTTGCCATTGCCCTGATGCATCTCGACCGAACCACTGACTCGTTTTGTCGAAGGCAGGAAGCGGCTGTAACAACTCCCTGAGTGCAGATCCGGTTACCGGTTCGTGAAGGTGGACGATGGCAATCAGATCGATTAACGGATCCATGCTGTCAGGGAGCGCCAGTTCCGGCTCTTGGACTAGCTCAGAATCCGCCTCCCCTGCAGCATCCTTCACTGGAGTATCGAAATCACTATTGTCTTGTTGGCTCGATAATGATTCGAGTTCGACGTCATCGATGGGGTCCCCCACGGTTTCGGCATAAGCTTCGCTGGTGCCTGGCAACTCCGACAACAGGGTATCTTCCGAATATGCGGAGATACTGGGTTCCTCCAGCTCGGAACTGGCAGCATCATCGACGTACACATCCTGCAGCCCCTCGTCTGGCAAGCTAATTTCAGGTTCATCGCTGACTTCAGGTTCGATGCGAATGTCGTCCATCAGCGCGTCATCCGCTGGACCGTCGAAGCGACGAATGGCGTCCTGGCTCAGCCGGCGTTCCTGCCACCAGTTGAACATAATGACTGCGGCAATGAAGATGGCACCGAGGGCGATCAGGTAAAGCTGCATATCCGACATGCGGGTGAATCCTGGAGTCTCAGATAATTTCTATTATAAGTCAGGCCGGCGCTTCTGTTTGCATCTGCAACGCAGCTTCCATGTCGACTTCGACAATGCGGGAGACCCCGGATTCCTGCATGGTAACGCCGATCAACTGCTGAGCCATTTCCATGGTGATCTTGTTGTGGCTGACAAACATGAACTGGGTCCGCTCGGACATCTTCCGGACCAGTGCGCAGAACCGCTCGGTATTACTGTCGTCCAGCGGGGCATCCACCTCGTCCATCAGGCAGAATGGTGCAGGATTGAGCCGGAACAGGGCAAACACCAGCGCCATCGCCGTCAACGCCTTCTCCCCGCCGGACAGGAGATGGATAGTGCTGTTTTTCTTGCCTGGCGGTTGCGCGAATACCTGGATACCGGTGTCGAGGATTTCGTCTCCCAGCAATTGCAATTGGGCCTGGCCACCGCCGAACAGTGTCTGGAATAATTCGCCGAAATGACGGTTGGCTTCGTCATAGGTACTCTGCAGCCGGCTGCGGGTTTCACGGTCGATGCGCTGGATAGCCTCCTCCAGAGTGGTGATGGCCTGCACAAGATCCAGCGCCTGACTGTCGAGATAGGTCTTGCGTTCGCGTTCGCTGGCAAGTTCCTGGATAGCGGCCAGATTGACGGCGCCGAGCTCGTCGATGCTGGCTTGCAGGGCCTTGCCGCGTTGCTCCAGGTCAACGGCACGCGCGCCTTTCTCCAGCGTGCTCTCCAACAGCGTTTCATCGAGTCCCGTCGTCACAAGCTGTTCCGAGCAATGCTCGAAATGCAGGCGGGCCTGCTGTTCCTGCAAGCGGGATTGTTCAAGCCTGTCGCGCATGGGGTGCAACTGTTGCTCGGCCTGCAGCCGTGCACGCTCCAGATCCTGCAAGCGTTGCTCAATCCCTGCCAGGATGTTTCTGGCTTCAATCAGTGCCTGCTCCGCCTGGTGGCGCGCCTCCAGGGAAGTCTCAAGGCGCGCCTTGAGGTCGACATCCGATATCTGGGTTTGTTGCTGCTGGACTTCCTCAAGGCGGCTTGCAAGCGAGGCAGACACGTCATCCATCACCTTCAGTCTTGAAGATAACTCTTTGATATTATTTTTGATAATCTTTTCGGAAAAATCCTGTTGTTGTGCCTGGCGCTCGGCTTCCAACAATCGGTCACGCGCGCTTTTCAGCGACTGCTCCGCCTGCTGCCTGACCTGCCCCGCCTGATCACGCTGTTGACGGAGACCGCTGATTTGGGTTTGCAGTTGTTGAATGCGCTGCTCGCGCTCGGCCATTTGCGTTTCCGCTTCACGCTGCTGCCCGATGGATCGATCGATTTCACCAGCCAGCTGTTGCTGACGGTCCCGGGCATGCTGCAATTGCTGCTGCAAGCGCTGCAGTTCCATGCGTGCCGCATGCAATGCAGAAGTCACCTGCCTTTGCTGGTGCTGCAAGTCCGATAAATTGCGACGTAATCCGTGAAGATGTTGTTCCTGTCCACGTAATGCCGTTTCGCGCTCTTGCTGAAGGTGCCGCTCATCCGGCAGGCTTTGGTGAATGGCATCCAGTTCACGCTGGCGTTCCAGCACACCATGCAACCCGGATTGCGGCGCATACAGCGAGATGCTGTGCCGGGTCACGACATCCCCATGATGAGTGACCAGCATCTCTCCGGGAGCCAGGTGTGGCTGGCATTCTGTTTCGACGGCACTTTCGGGCATGACCCAGACGTGGGCGAGCCAGTCTGACATGACACCAGACAAGGATGGGTCGCCAACCGTGACGGCATCGGCCAAGGCGCGCCAGCCGGCGGGATGCGGGGGTGTATTGTGCCGCCCTTCACCGGCATAAGTCAGCGTAACCGCTGCCGGCGGCCGCTCATCGAGCTTCTGCTGCAAAGTCGGCAAGGCGTTCAGCCGGTTGCCGAGCAGACCTTCCAGAGCGGTTTCGAGTCCGGCTTCGACGCTGATCGATTGCCAGAGCCGGTGCTTCCCGTCGATGCCTCGGTGTCTGAGCCAGGCATCCAGCTTGCCTTCCTGTCCCAGGGCCTGCTGCAGCCTTGTCAGGGCGCTCAACTGGGCTTCGACCTGGGCAATCCGATGCCCATTCGATTGTACCTCCTGCTGTAAAGACTTCGTCAGCTCAGTTGCAGCCTGCTCAGCCTCCGTGGCCTCATGTATTGCCGAATCCAGGGCACTTAGCTGGTCCTGCAGTCCCTGCGCCTCTTTCTCCCTGGTTGCGACCAGCGCCGGATCTGGCAGGACCAGCCGCTTTTCATCTTCCCGCAGGCGTTGCAGGCGTTGCTGGATGTCATGCAGTGATTTTCGTGCGTGTTCGAAATGAGTCCGCTCCAGCTGGCTTTGCTGATCGGACTGCTGGATGGCGTTGTTCACCTGGCTGAAAGCGGCCTGCGCATCGCGATGAACCTGTTCGACGCTCGGGAGGTCGGCGCGTGCGGCTTCAAGCGCTTGCCTGGCTTGATGAGTTTCCGCCTCTGCCTTTGTCTGCTGGCCCTGTTGCTCCGCCAATCGGGTCAGGATAGACTGCCGTTGCTCCTCGGTCCTTACCTTTTCCGCGTTGATCTGTTCCATCTGTGCGATCAGACGGTCGCGTGTCTCCTTTGCGTGACGAAGTTCCTGCTCAAGAGAAGAAACCTGTGCGCTGGCTTCGTAATACTCGCCTTGCCTTGCCTGAACGACTTCCCCCCCGGAGAAATGTTCCAGACGCAATGCCTCCAGGGCACTTTCCGTCGATCGCAATTGCGCAGTCTGGGCTTCCAGTTCATTGACAAGACGTTCAACGGTTCTTAAGGACTTTTCCCAACCCATTGAGGCATCACGCTTTTTCAATAGCCAGAACTGGCCTTCTGCAACTCCCAATGATTCTTTTAGCTGGTGATATTGCTGCGCGACCTGCGCTTGCGACTCGAGGCGAGCGATCTGCTTGTCCAGTTCGCGTCGGATATCTTCCACCCGCGTCAGGTTCTCGCGGGTATCACGCAAGCGCAGTTCGGTCTCGCGACGCCGTTCCTTGTACTTGGAAATCCCAGCGGCCTCTTCCAGGAACACCCTCAATTCCTCTGGCTTGGCCTCGACGATCCGGGAAATGGTGTTCTGGCCGATGATGGCATAGGCGCGTCCGCCCAGACCGGTGCCTAGAAACAGATCAGCCACATCGCGCCGACGCACCTTGGTGTTGTTGATGAAGTAATCCGACCCCCCGTCCCGGTGCAGCACGCGTTTGACGGAGATTTCTGCATATTGCGACCACTCCCCGCTGGCTCCTCCCAGGCTGTTGTCGAACAGCAGCTCGACACTGGCCCGCGAGACCGGCTTTCGGTTGCCTGAGCCATTGAATATGACGTCCTGCATGGAGTCGCCGCGCATTTCGCGGGCCGAGGATTCCCCCAGCACCCAGCGGATGGATTCCATGACATTCGACTTTCCACACCCGTTCGGACCGACGACCCCGACCCGCTGGCCGTGGATGTGCAATGTGGTCGGATCGACGAATGATTTGAATCCGGCGAGTTTTAGGTGGGTTAGACGCATGGGAGTTGTATAATTATCCGGTCGATTTATACGGGACACACCATGTCTAGTCAACCCAGCAAGACCCTTGAAACTTTTGACAACCCCCAGCCGGGACGTGATTTCCTCATTCATATGGAGATCCCGGAGTTCACCTGCCTGTGCCCCAAAACAGGGCAGCCGGATTTCGCCACGCTCTATCTGGATTACATTCCTGATCAGACCTGTGTAGAACTGAAAAGCCTGAAGCTCTATATCTGGTCCTTCCGTGACGAAGGGGCTTTCCATGAAGCGGTGACCAATCGCATTCTGGACGACCTGGTGAACGCCACACAGCCACGTTTCATGCGCCTGACGGCCAAGTTCTACGTACGCGGAGGCATCTTCACCAACGTGGTCACCGAGTATCGAAAACCCGGCTGGCAACCGATGCCGCGTGTCGAACTGACACAGTTCGAGCACCAATCCAACACCCGCGGCTAACCCCGACATGATTGAAAGCGCCGGCGTCACCTATCAGGCCTGCCTGCCCTTGCGCTGGCATGTCTGCGCGGTGACCCCGCTGGATATCGAACGTGCCCGTGTCGACAACCTGTCGCTGCTGCAATCGCTGGCGACGCTGGAATCCCCGACCGATTTGGAGAACGGTGCCGACCCCGTCGTCGCCAAAGCACTCGAGCGCCTGGAGGCTCGCGTGGACGTCATGATGACCATGCTATCCAAACTGGTCGCTCAGTACGTCGACATGCCACCTAAAGTGAATCTTAAGCTTGGCGCGCGCCATCTCGAATGGGAGTTGCAGGAGGCGTTGCCGGGCGTTGGGGCTCAGGTCTTGCTTATGGTTTATCTTAGCCCCAGGCTGGCATCACCGCTCAGGCTCTTTGCAAGAGTCATCTCCGAGCAGCCCGACCGTTGTGTCGCCGAGTTCCTCGATCACGACGAGGAGCACGAAGACTGGATCACACGCACCTTGTTCCGATATCACCGCCGCGTCCTGCAGGCACGACATCAAAGCCAGGCCTGACGTAAAAAACTCCGCCAAAGGCATTGACAATCCAGGCGCACATCTCTATGATGGCGGCTCTTTTTCGGGGGTATAGCTCAGCTGGGAGAGCGCTTGCATGGCATGCAAGAGGTCATCGGTTCGATCCCGTTTACCTCCACCAAATTTTAGTACAGGTCTTTGTCCCCATCGTCTAGAGGCCTAGGACATTACCCTTTCACGGTAAGTACCGGGGTTCGAATCCCCGTGGGGACGCCAAAAAGCAAAACGGGTCACGTGCAATCGTGGCCCGTTTTCATTTCCGGACCACAGCAACGTTTTTGGTACCGGCAGATGCCAAGACCTTATCTGGAACAAGAATTGCAACATGAATGGCGTAGCATTACATGCAACCATTTTAGATTCGGGGCAATTTCATGATTAAGGTTTGGTCACTTCCGGCCAGATTGATGCACTGGACGCTGGTCTTTTCATTCGCCTTTGCTTTCTACACTCGCAATTCGGAACTGATGCGAGATATCCACGTCAACGCAGGCTACATCGCCGGCGGTGCCATCCTGTTGCGCTGGATCATGGGTTTTGTGGCGCGTGACTTTTCCGCTTTCCGTCGCTTTCCACCCAATCCGCTGGCAGGGCTGGCCTATCTGCGTGACCTGTTCAAGCATCGTGCACGCCGCTACATCGGTCACAATCCGGCGGGCGCGCTCGCGGTATATAGCCTGCTGGTGCTGGGCACACTGACTACCATGACCGGCTACATGGCATTCAATGATCTCCCGATCAGCGAATCCATCGATATTGATGCCGTTAAAACCCTGCATGACTTTGCAGCGACTGCCTGGCTGGTCATGATATGCATGCATATCTCCGGGGTCATAGTCGGGAGCCTCGTGCACAAGGAGAACCTGCCGCTGGCCATGATCACCGGCAACAAGCAGCGCCGACTGGTGCCCGACAGGACGACCCCCAAGCCGGTAAAAGAACCCTTGCCGGCTTATGTGCGCCGTCAGTACATCGAGGAAGCCGCCTATTACATCGCCGAGAGCCGCGGTTTCCAGCCCGGAGAAGATTGGGACCACTGGCTGCAGGCTGAGCGCGAAGTGGATGAACGGCTGCACTACGCTTACGTGCTGCCGGAAAAGAAGGAATCAGAATCGAAAGCTGCTACCTGAACAACAGAGGCATCCTCCGATCCGGGTTGGGCGCGGCAATCCCCCATTCTGCCGGTCAGAAGCTGACCATCTCGAAGTCAGTCTTGCCGACGCCACATTCGGGACAACGCCAGTCCTCCGGGACATCCTCCCAGCGGGTTCCTGCTGCGATGCCGTGTTCCGGATCGCCGACCGCCTCATCGTACATGTAACCACAAACGATACAAATCCATTGTTTCATGGGGTTCCTCCAGAACATTCACGCCTGAAGGCAATGATGCAACATTCTGCCGCCGTACAAAAGCAAATGGGGAGAGACAATGCTCCCCCCATGACAAAGCTTCCTGCCGGCACAGTTACTTAGCCAACTTGAACACCAGCAGGCTGTCGCCCTGCTTGTAACCCCATATCTGGTTTCCGCCGGCGGCGACGGCGATGTATTGTTCACCGTTGATCTGGTAAGTGACTGGCGGTGCATTGACCCCGGCCTCAGCCTTGTATTGCCACAGCAACTTGCCGTTTTCACTGTCGAAAGCGTTGAAGTTCCCATTGCCTTCGCCCGTGAACAACAGCCCCCCGGCCGTGGCCAGGACGCCGCCGATCAACGGCTGTTCAGTCTTGTGCTGCCAGCGGATCTTGCCAGTCACGAGATCGATGGAAGACAGTAGCCCCCACTTCGCTTCGTCGATGGGCTCGGAAGTGGTGTAACGGATGGCGGGCTTGCCATCGGCCGCAGGTGTTTCATGCAGGGTGTAGCGTACCGGCATGTGCATGGCAGCGACGAACGCCTGTTGCCGCGACTCGTCCACAGAGGCCGGAGACCAGTTCACCCCGCCGAACACGCCCGGATGCACGCGCGTACCTTCCCGGGTGGCATGTACGAACATGTTGGATTGAGGCACGAAGGCCTCGGACTTCATCAACAGTTCCCCGGTGGCGCGATCATGGACATAGAACCAGCCGGTCTTGCTCGCCTGTCCCACGGCGGGTACGGTTTTGCCATGATGACGATAATCGAACAGCACCGGCGGGCTGGCAAGGTCATAGCCCCAGACATCATGCGGCACCTGCTGGTAATGCCAGCGCAGCTTGCCCGTATCGATATCGAGCGCGACCAGCGATACGGTGTAGAGGTTATCGCCGGGACGGGACACATCGTCCATCTGCGGAGAAGGATTGCCGGTCCCGAAGTACAGCAGCCCCAGTTTGGGGTCGATCGCCGGCGTGGTCCAGGCTGAACCGCCGCCAAAGCGCCAGGCATCCCGGTATTGGTTCAGGGTGGCGCGTTCCTTGTCGAGATCGCGATTGAGCGGTACGCCATCCGGCGTGGTCGGAGTGAAACTGCCCTCCCAGCCTTCAGAAGGAATGGTGTCAAACTGCCAGACACGCTTGCCGGTTTCAGCATCGAACGCGGCCAGGAAGCCTGGCCGGCCGTAGCGGCCAGCCACGCCGATCACCGCACCCAAGGGCGCATCCGGGCGGTTTTCCTCGATATGCAGGCCATATCCGACGCCGGTAATGCCGACGATCACCTTGCCCTTGTAGACCACAGGCGCCATGGCGATCCCGATACCGGTGCCGCCGGAGACCTTCTCCCGCGCCAGCGGGTCATCCGAATGCAACGCGTCGATCCCCTCGGTCTTCACATTTTCGGATACCGCATCAATATCCCAGAGGACTTTGCCCGTTGCCGCATCCAGGGCGATCAGGCGTGCATCCACGGTACCAATGTAAACCTTGCCATTCGCGACGGCCACCCCGCGGTTGCCGGGTCCGCAACACATGGTCCATGACTTGCGTCGCGGATGTTCGTATTTCCACAACTGCTGACCAGTTCTGGCGTCCAGCGCGACGACGTGGTTGAACGGCAGCGAGACGTACATCACGCCATTCACCACGATAGGTGTCGCCTGGAAGGTCGCCTTGACGCCACTATGGTATTGCCAGGCCGGGGCCAGTCTTCCGATGTTGGTTCGATTGATCTGATCCAGCGGCGAGAACCGCTGGTTGTCATAACCACGACCATAGCTCGGCCATTCGGTCGACTTGGCGGACACAGGTGTCTGGGTGGCGCAAGAGGCCAATAATGACAGGGATGCCAGTGAAATGATGAGCGGGCGCAGCATGGAAGGTCCTTTTGCAAACATACTAGTCAGTATGGTACACCCAAATTCAGCGTCTCGCACAAAGACGTTGTAAATAGGCAGGATGGGGTTCTGAAAACAGCCCCTGTTCGAAATCGATGATTTCGAGCAACCCCTGATAGGTCAGCCTGAGTTCGTCGGGCGCTAGCAGAAATGCAGGGTTCCTGGGGCGCCCCAGCGTTTCCTGGCCGGTCATGAAGGTTTCATAAATCAGCAGCCCGCCATCGTTAAGCGCCTCCGCAAGACGGGGCAACAATGGCCTGTGGAGATAACGGCAAACGACAATGGCATCGAACGACTTGCCAGCCAGCGGCCAACTACCCGATTCGAGGTCCGCAGGATATGGCGTCACACCACGCAAACCGGACAAACTGCCCAAGGCCTCAGCATCATGGTCCACCGCAAGGACCTGAAAGCCCTGCTCTGCCAGCCAGCGGCTATTGCGGCCGCTGCCGCAGGCCAGGTCGAGCACCTGTCCGCCAGGCCATATCTTTGACGCATGGCGTTGCAGCCAGTTGGACGGCGGTTCGTAGAAAGTATGCATCTCGTGCGAAAATATGCCTGAATTACGACCCCAGTACAATGCAAACACCCTATTCCGGAATTCTCGATTGGCAGGACGGACAGCCGGTATCGACGGCGTTCGGGGATGTCTATTTTTCCCGATCTTCCGGATTGGAAGAAACCCGTCACGTTTTCCTGAATCACAATCACCTTCCGCAACGCTGGCAGGACAAGGGGTTACGCCGCTTTACCATTGCTGAAACCGGATTCGGCACCGGTCTCAATTTCCTGAGCGCCTGGCAGTTATGGGACAGGGTAGCCCCGCCCTCGGCAAGGCTGCATTTCGTCAGCACCGAACAATACCCGCTTACACTGGAAGATCTCCGCCGTGCCCTTGAACTGTGGCCGGAGCTTGTCTCCTACAGCCAGCAACTGCTGGCACAGTACGAATTGTTGGCACCCGGCTGGCGACGGTTTGAATTCGACCATGGCCGGATTACCCTGACCCTGCTGATCGGGGATGCCCGCAGCACACTGCCTGAACTGCACGCGGTCGTCGATGCCTGGTTCCTCGACGGATTCGCACCGGCCAGGAACCCGGAAATGTGGGGGAGCGACATCCTTGAGCAAGTCGCCCGCCTTACCGGACCGGAAGGGACTTTTGCCACCTTCACCGCGGCAGGGGTGGTCAGGCGCGGCCTGGAGAATGTCGGCTTTCAGGTCGAGAAGGTCGCCGGGTTCGGCAGCAAGCGCGACATGCTGCGCGGGGCCATCCACCGTCCCCGCGAATTGCATGAGCTACGTCCTCGCACCGCTGTTGTGGTCGGTGGAGGCATTGCAGGCTGCGCCACAGCCCATAGCCTGGCCAAACGCGGATGGCAGGTCACGCTGGTTGAACGTCATGCTCACCTCGCCTCAGAAGCCTCCGGGAATGCCCAGGGGGTTTTGTATCCTCGATTATCCGGGCATGACATCCCGTTGAGTCGCATCGCCCAGACTGGCTTTCTGCACACGCGCTGGCTTGCACGTGGCGTGCTGAACAAAGGCCGGGACTGGGATGACTGCGGCCTGTTGCAACAGGCCTTCAATGCCCGGGAAACCAAGCGTATCGAAGAAGTCGTCGCGCGCGGACTCCCGGAGGATCTGGTACATGCCGTGGATGCGACCGAGGCATCACTGCTGGCCGGCATCGACATGCCGAACGGAGGCCTCTGGTTTCCCCGTGGCGGATGGATGCATCCGCCAGCGCTCTGCCGCGCTCTGGCAACGCACCCCGGCGTCATGATACGCACCTCCAGCGACGTGCTGCACCTGCAGGCAGGGGGCCAAGGATGGCGACTCATGACTGCGTCCGGCTGTCTGGCCGAAGGCTCCGTCGTCATCCTGGCCGGTGCGAATGAGACCTCGCGATTCCCTCAAGCCGCACACATTCCCCTGGAGCCGGTTCGCGGGCAGGTCAGTCATCTGCCAGAAACGGCGGCAAGCAGCAAACTCAAGGCAGTGATCTGCACCGAGGGCTACATCAGCCCTGCCCGGGAGGGGATGCATTGCACTGGAGCCAGTTTCCATCCTGAAGACCGCAGTCTGGAAATCCGGTATGAAGACCATCGTCACAACCTGTCGATGCTGAAGGCCTTGTCTCCTGCACTTTTTGAGGCATTCGACACACTGGATCCGGAAAGTCTGGCAGGCAGGACCGCGCTGCGCTGCGCCACGCCGGATTATCTGCCCGCAGCAGGACCTTTGCTCGACGCCGTGGAACTACTGCAACGCTATAGTCCGGGGAGCCGGATCGGCAAAGATCACTTGCCATGGCTCGATGGACTCCATGTCAACGTTGGCCATGGCTCCAAAGGGTTGATGACCGCGCCTTTGTGTGCGGAATTGATTGCCGCCCGACTGGAAGGTGAGCCGCTGCCGATGGACGCAACGCTGGCAGCAGCGCTTGATCCGAACCGCTTTCTTCTGCGCGAGAGAGGGCTCAAGCGATTGATCGGGGCGGCCATCGGGTACAATCCGCTACCATGACTCAGTCAGCCATCGAACGACTCCGGCATGCCATCAGGCGTAGCCCTCAGGATCCGGCCCTTTATTACGAACTGGGCAGCCTGCTGCTCGCCCAGGGGCGGTCCGAGGATGCGCTGGAAAATTACCGGCAAGCGCTTTCCCTGGCACCGGGCCATCCTCAGATTCTGCTGCAGATAGGCAACACCTTTGCTGCAATGGGGCAATATCAGGAGGCCATCGGGCAATTTCAGGCATCGCTGAAGGCCGATTCCACAGATGCGGCCACGCATTTCAACCTCGGAAACGCGTTGCGCGAACTCGGCCGGCCGGAACAGGCTGCGAATGCCTATCGCGCAGCTCTGCGACTGAATCCGCAAGATGCGGACACCCACAACAATCTGGGAAATGTCTTGCGTGAAACCGGCAAACTGGACGAGGCAATTGCCTGTTACCGGGAGGCCCTGCGGCTCAACCCGAAGCTTCACCACGCCCGCATGCATCTATTGCACCAGCGGCAGCACATCTGTGATTGGGAGGGGCTGGATGCAGCCGTCGAAGAGATCCGTCACATTGTCCGGGAGGAACCCCGTGCGCAAATCTCCCCTTTTGCATTCCTTGCCCTGCCCGGCACCACGGCCGCCGAGCAACGCCTGTGTGCGGAGCATTGGGTCGCCAATCGTTACCGGCGGCTGATGGAAGATGCGCAGCGGTTGAATTTCAGCTTCCAGCGAGGCCCCAGAAGCAAATTGCGTATCGGCTACCTGTCAGGCGATTTTCGTCTGCATCCACTGGCATTTCTGACGACGGAACTGTTCGAACTGCATGACCGCAATCAGTTCGAAATCCATGGGTATTCCTATGGTGCAGATGACCAGACCCCGGAGCGCAGGCGACTTGAGCAGTCCTTCGATGTGTTCCACGACATTCGTCCTATCTCGCAGCACGAGGCAGCGCGACAGATGCATGAAGACGGGATCGACATTCTGGTCGACCTGACCGGATTCACCCAGACCAGCCGGACCGGCATTCTGGCCGTCCGGCCGGCGCCTATCCAGGTGAACTGGCTGGGATTTCCAGGCACCATGGGGGCGCCATTCGCCGATTATCTGATTTCCGACCGCTTCATCACCTCCGAGTCAGATGCCGAAGACTATAGCGAGCAACTGGCTTTCCTGCCGGACACCTATCAGCCCAATGACCGGCAGCGTCCGGTCGGTGCTGTCCCGACGCGTGCGGAATGCGGACTTCCCGAGCATGGATTCGTGTTTTGCAGCTTCAACCAGACTTTCAAGATAACGCCGCAAGTATTTGATATATGGATGAAACTTTTGTCAGATCACGACGGGAGCGTGCTCTGGCTGCTGGAGTGCAACATTTGGGCCAGAACCCATCTGCAGCATGAGGCGCAAGCACGTGGCATCGCACCTGAACGCCTGATCTTCGCGCCCCGCGCCCCCATCGATCGGCATCTGGCACGCCAGCAACTGGCCGACCTGTTTCTGGACACCCTGCCCTACAACGCCCATACCACGACCAGTGATGCGTTGTGGGTCGGGCTTCCAGTACTGACATGCGCCGGCGAGACCTTTGCCTCGCGCGTGGCCGGCAGCCTGCTTCATGCGGCCGGTGTCCCGGAACTGGTTACATACGACCTGCAGGCGTATGAGAACAAGGCTCGTGAGCTGGTGGCGCATCCAGCCGAGCTGGCAAGGCTGAAGACCCTGCTGAAGTCATCACGAGACCGCATGCCCCTGTTCGATACAGAACGCTTTGCACGTCATCTGGAACATCTCTATCAGGACATGTGGCAACGATGGATTGCCTGAAGCCGCATTACGCCTTATCCTAAGTCATTCAGCGTTCAATAAAAGACACCATGGCTGCTCTCAACATTACTCCGGTCCTCAAATTCATGGTCGAGAAAGGCGGCTCTGACCTGTTCTTCAGCACCGGCGCGCCGATCAATATCAACATCGAAGGCGATTCGGCACCGGTCAATAGCCAGGTCATGAAGCCTGGCATGGTGCAGGAAATCGCCTACAGCCTGATGAGCGAGTCCCAGATCAGGCAATTCGAAGAAACGCTGGAAATGAATTTCGCCCTCAGCCTGCATGAAATAGGCCGCTTTCGTGTAAATGCCTTCCGGCAGCGCGGTGAAGTCTCCATGGTGATCAGGCATATCAAGAACGTGATCCCTTCGATCGAGTCGCTGGGCCTGCCGCCCATCGTCAAGGATCTGGTCATGCGTCCGCGCGGACTCATTCTGATCGTTGGCGCGACCGGATCCGGCAAGTCGACGACGCTGGCGGCGATGATCGATCATCGCAACGAAAACGAAACCGGCCATATCCTGACACTGGAAGATCCCATCGAATTCATTCACAACCACAAGAAATCCGTGGTAGACCAGCGCGAAATCGGCATCGACACACTTTCATTCGACAATGGCCTTAAAAACGCCATGCGCCAGGCGCCCAACGTAATTCTGATCGGTGAAATCCGTGACATGGACACCATGAAGCATGCCGTGGCCTACTCGGAAACCGGTCACCTTTGCCTGGCTACGCTGCATGCCAATAACGCCAACCAGGCCATCGAACGCATCCTGTCCTTCTTCCCGCCTGATGGCCGCCAGAGCATCATGCTGGCGCTGGCGCTCAACCTCATCGGCATCGTCTCCCAGCGTCTTGTGCCGGGCACACAGACCAAGCGCGTCGCCGCCATCGAGGTGCTGATCAACACCCCCTACATCGGCGAGTTGATCCAGAAAGGCAAGCTGGAAGAAATCAAGGAAATCATGGCGGAGAACACCGATATCGGCATGTGCTCGTTCGACC
Source organism: Pseudomonadota bacterium (assembly GCA_029782295.1). Classification (GTDB taxonomy): domain Bacteria; phylum Pseudomonadota; class Gammaproteobacteria; order Burkholderiales; family Methylophilaceae; genus CAIJXJ01. Next base: position 81,980 of record JAKOVB010000089.1, on the reverse strand, counting down.
AGTCGCTGTTCAAGCTGTTCCAGTCCGGACGGGTCAGCGCTGAAAACGCCCTGCGCAATGCGGACTCGCGCAACGACCTCTCGCTCAAGATCCGCCTGACGGCGGAAGGTGCGCGCGCCGGCATCTAGCAGGCATCCAACGCGTCAGCCGCCGTCCTTGGGAGCAAAAATGGTGGCGGCGACGATCATGGCGCCACCTACCCATTCCCTCGCCGTCAGTTCCTCCCCCGCCAGCAGGTAGGAGGAAATGGCTGCCACGACGAGCTCGAACAGGAAGATGACCGAGGCACGTGCCACCGGTGTGTGTGTGATCCCGTACTGGACCAGCAATGTAGTCATGACCAGTACGGTCCCCAGTAATACGATCAGCCACCATTCGGTAGAGGTCATCTGCCCCAGCTGAGGCAGTGGTGTCGGACTGAACGGCAAAAGAATCAGAGCCAGCACTCCCACGCCAGACCAAACCGCAAAGGATTTGGCTTCCAGAGTCAGATGCGCAGCGCGACGGGTCAACACATTCGTCAAGGCAAAACAAAAACCGGAAGACAACGCGATCCACTCATATCCATTGCGGGGAAGCGGCAACCCTTCCGAAGGTTGCCACAGCATCACGAAGGCGCCAGTCAGGGAAAGCGCAATCACAAACAGGCTGCGACGACCGGCTGGTTCATCCAGGAGCAGCCGGGCCAGCAACAATGTCCACAGGGGTGACAGGTAGAACAGCAACAGCACCCGCATCACCTCGCCGCCAATCACGGCCAGCACGTAGCTGAGGTTGGTCCATCCCGCAGCCATGGCCAGTGGCAACATGGTGGCCGGGCTTACAAAAACCTTATCCCACCGCCCGCGGAACAGCCAGGCCGCCAGCAGCAATGCCATGACGTAAGTGGCGACGCTGGCAGCAATGCCGGAGATTCCAGCCTCGTCCAGCAATCGATAGGGATACCAGATAATGCCCCAGGCGGTGGCGCCGAACAGCAAACCGAACGTCGCCAGCGCTGGATGTTTTGTCGTGAGAAGTTTCAACCTTTATAATATTCCTATGAACCCGAATCTGGATGCATTGCATCCCTACCCATTTCAGAAGCTGCGTGAACTGTTCCATGGCATCACGCCCAACCCGAACTATACACCGGTCAACCTTTCGATCGGCGAACCGAAGCATGAAACGCCGCCATTTATCAAAGAAGCGCTGACGAACAATCTGTCCGGCTTGGCAAGTTATCCGACCACGCTCGGCAGCGTTGCCTTGCGCACCGCGATTGCCGACTGGATGGTACGTCGTTACGGCATCCCCACTCCGGATATTGAGCGTGCCATCATCCCAGTGAACGGCAGCCGGGAAGCATTGTTCGCATTCGCACAGGCTGTGATTGATCCGACCCGGCCGCATCCCGTGGTGATCAGCCCGAACCCCTTCTACCAGATCTACGAGGGCGCAGCCTTGCTGGCCGGGGCCGAACCCTATTATCTCAACACGTTGCCGGAGCACGGCTTCCGCATGGATTTCGCCTCCGTACCGGAAAATGTCTGGCAGCGCACGCAACTGGTATACGTTTGCTCGCCGGGCAACCCGACCGGCAAGGTCATGGACCTCGATGGCTGGCGCGAGATTTTCGCCCTGTCAGACAAGTATGGCTTTGTCATCGCTTCGGATGAGTGCTATTCCGAGATCTATTTCGATGAAGCGCACCCTCCGATCGGGGCGCTGCAGGCCGCACATCAACTGGGGCGCAGCTTCGAACGTGTCGTCATGTTCAGCAGCCTGTCCAAGCGTTCCAACGTGCCTGGCATGCGCTCCGGCTTCGTGGCGGGAGATGAGAAGATCCTGGAGAAGTTCCTGCTGTACCGGACTTATCACGGCTGTGCCATGAACCCTGCGGTGCAAGCCGCAAGTGCTGCGGCCTGGAACGACGAAACGCATGTACGCGAGAACCGGCGTTTATACGTCGAGAAGTTCAAGACCGTGACGCCCATGATGCAAAAAGTGCTGGATGTCGATCTCCCAGACGCAGCTTTCTACCTCTGGGCACGCACGAACGGCAGCGATACCGAACTGGCACAACGCCTCTATCGCGAACTCAACATCACGGTCCTGCCCGGAAGCTTCCTGGCGCGTGATGCCCACGGGGTCAATCCGGGCTCAGGGTTTATCCGCATCGCCCTGGTCGCTTCTCTGGCCGAGTGCATTCAGGCCGCGGAGCGCATGTCGGAATCCTGATGTACGTTGAACTGATCGTTCTTTATTTTGTTTCGCTGGGGATATGCTCCCTGTCAACGATCTACAAAACGGTATGCTTCAAATCCATGCTGTGCCGCCAGATCATGGGCAGCATGGTTTGGAGTCTGGTCCCCGTAGTCAACACCTTCAAAAGCATCCTCTGGATCTGGTCCATGATCCTGCAATGGCGGTCCGCTAATTCAAGCAAGAAATAGGTTCTCAGTATTCCTGCATCTTCATGCGATGTTCGGAATCCAATGACTGTTTTATTAAAATGAATAGTCATTTATTATATTCTGGCATTCACGCCTGTATTCAGGCTGACTTTCTAGAAGGAGCCTAATCATGGAACCCACCGTACATCCGATGAAGCCCATTGCGTGGCCAAACTGGGACGCGCATCTGGGAACCGCACCCGGCATCATCCACGGGGTTCAGCCAGGAGAATCACAACCGTCCTACGATGAACGCCTGACACAGATACTCTCCAATATCTCGGAAGCGGCAAGAAAGCCTCAGGCCATAGCGTTGCGAGAGCAGCTCAAAGAATTGAGCGGAATGCAGATCGATATCCGTCCGGGGGATGAAAATGAAACCATGGCATCGAAATGGATCCATATTCGTGGACAGGCACAGATGATCGTCAACCCGAATATCCGGTTCAATCCTGACTTATGGCAACGCTATGCAACAGAAGGCGCTGTCATGCTGTCCGAACCTCACTTTGAAAAAAGAAGCCTGACGGATAAGAATGGTGCATTACAGGTCCCGGTCACCTATGCCCCCGCAACATTCGATCGATATGGCATCGCCTCTCCTGAACAGCTCCTTCTGCATGAACTTGCCAGTTATGCCTATTACGAAAAGGCCTACAGACAGGAAATCGCAGCGCGCACCCCCGGCATGGATTCGCAAATGACCTCTGAGCTGCTCGATGAGGCGAGAGTCCTCAAGCAAATGGGAAACGACATGCACCTTATTGTCGACGGAATCGAGAACCCGTCCATGGCCTCTGTCATTCCAGGGTATACACCGAGAAGCGCAAAGTATCTGGAGCACAGCATTAACCTGAAACCAGGTCCGGAAGGGATCCCTGAAGTGCACCCGGAAGAAGCCGAGGCACTGAAAAAAGCACGTGTCCTGCACTCCCCCGAAACGCTGATCCCCATGAAGGATCAGCATCATCATCCATTGCGAACCGCTCTGGACGGACTTGATGCATCACAACAGTCCTCCGTCATGGCCCGCATCATACAGAACGCCACCAATCAGGAATATCGGGTCTCCGATCAAGGGAATGAAAAATCATACTGAGATGCTACGCGCCTGCATTCTGTGCGGCGGGGATCGGCACACTCCGGTTTGTACCAGTCAGGATTACCTGACTGGAAGAGTGTTTACGACTGTCAAATGCGGGGACTGCGGGCTGATGTTTGTTGATCCCCAGCCGGATGCTACCGAGTTACAGCACCTCTACCCTGTCCGGCATCAGCAAATGGATCCTGCACGTTATGAAATCAGGGATGGACACCGCCGGGCCAAAAATATCCTAAGATTGAAGCGGACTGGCACAGCCAGCATTCTCGACATCGGATGCGGCAAAGGCATGCTGCTTAACTATCTGCAAGCTGCTGGCTGGAAGACTTGTGGACTGGAACTTTCGGAAAATTCAGCCGCCACGGCTCGCCGTATGGGCGTGCAGGTATACACCGTCAGCCTGGACAAGGCTCCTCTGGATGCCGCTGGATACGATGTGATTAGCCTGTTTCACGTGCTGGAACATCTTCCGGACCCTGGCCGAACGCTGGAATTGCTGAAACCCCATTTCAAACCCGGCGGCATATTGGTCATCGAGGTTCCGAACGCAGGCAGCTGGCATTTCAGGTTGCTGGGACCGCACTGGTTCCATTACGATGCTCCGCGCCATCTCTATCATTTCACGCCCATCACCCTAAACCGCCTGCTGGCGGCGCATGGGTACACCGTCGTCGAGCAACGTCACCATGACTGGCAATATGATGCGTTCGGCCTGTTGCAGGGAGGCTTGAATCTTGTTTCCGGGCAGCCCAACCTGCTGAACAACGTGCTGACGAAGGAAACCTCCTTCAAGGAAATCGCCAGACATCCGTACCGCTTGCTCTGGCTTCTGGTCAGCCTGACGGTACTGATTCCCGGGATGATTCTGCTGATGTTGCTGGAATGGCTGCTTTCCCCATGGGTGGATGGCGGAACGCTACGCTACGTCGCAAAACCTCCCGGTGAAGGTCAACTCAAGACGGAATGAGTGCGCCGGCGCCTGACCATGCGGCCCAAATGCGCGCGACCTGATCAGGCAGGTTTTCGTCCAGACAATCCAGGGTCACTACATCATCCATTCCGCGTAGCCACGTCATCTGGCGCTTGGCCAGTTGCCGTGTGGCGGCAACCCCCTTTTCCCTGAGCGTTGTCAGGTCGAATTCGCCATCCAGGTATTGCCAGGCTTGACGATAACCGACGCAACGCATGGACGGCAATCCGGCGTGGAGCTGCGGATATTCCTTGCGCAATCGGCTCAGTTCTTCCAGTAAACCACCTTTCATCATGGATTCAAAACGATCCGCAATACGTTGATGCAGAACGCTTCTATCCGAAGGTAACAGGGCAATCTTGAGTAGCCGGTAAGGCAGGGAGTCACGCGTTTCCGCCTCCAGCAGCGACGTCATGGATTTTCCCGTCAGTTGCCAGATTTCCAGTGCGCGTTCGATACGCTGCGCATCATTGGGTTGCAGGCGTGCCGCAGCCACCGGGTCGACAAGCGCCAGTTCGGCATGCAAAGCCGGCCATCCCAGCTCGGCTGCCCGGCGGTCGATTTGTGCACGCACCTCCGCATCTGCTTCAGGCAGATGATTAAGACCATGCTGCAATGCATTGAAATACAACATGGTTCCCCCGACGAGAAGAGGCACCCTGCCGCGACTGGTGATTTCCCCCATCAGGCGTAACGCATCTTCGCGAAACTGTGCGGCCGAATAGCTCCGGGTCGGATCGATCAGGTCGATGAGATGGTGGGGAGCCCTGTCCAGCAACTCGGGTTCCGGCTTGGCCGTGCCGATGTCCATGCCTTTGTAGACCAGGGCGGAGTCAACGCTGATCAGTTCGACCGGCAAGTGCTGCGCCAGCTCGACAGCCAGGCTTGTCTTGCCGCTTGCAGTCGGGCCCATCAGGAAAATGGCGGGTGGCAGGCTCATTTTCCGCGCATGAACATCTTGTCCAGCTCTGCCATGGTGACCTGAAACCAGGTCGGGCGTCCGTGGTTGCACTGATCGGAGCGCTCGGTGGATTCCATGTCACGCAGCAGCGCATTCATCTCGGTGATAGTCAGGGTGCGATTGGCGCGCACGGCCGCATGGCAGGCCATGGTCGCGAGCATTTCATTGCGGCGCTCGGTCAATGCCCTGCTGCCGCCGAATTCCCGGATATCCGACAGCACGGCACGGGCCAGGGCTACGACATCAGCGTCTTTCAGCATCGAGGGGACGGCACGCACCGCGAGTGTGGTCGGCGACAGAACGGCAATCTCGAATCCGAGATTGTGCAGCACGCCGACCTGCTCTTCAGCCGTTGCCACTTCAAGCCGATCAGCATGAAAACTGACCGGTAACAGCAACGGTTGAGTCGCGATATTCTGGCTTTCCAGAGCATGCTTCAAACGCTCGTACATGATGCGTTCATGTGCGGCGTGCATGTCGACCACCACCAGCCCCTGTGCGTTCTGGGACAACACGTAAACGCCATGCAACTGCCCCAGCGCGAAGCCGAGCGGGTAGTCCTGCACCGGTTGCGGAGGCATTTCCTCCGTGATCATCGCGGAAGACACAGGCCGCTCGCCGAACATCATCCGATAAAAATCCAGGCCCTCACCGGCACGCAAGGGAATCTGCGGCTGATAAGTCGGATAGGTCGGCTGAAACGGCATGGCTTGGGCCACCGGTTCGGGAGCTGCTACCTGCGAGCCGGCAGGCCCGGCCAAGGCCTTGTGCAAGGCATGGAAAATGAAGCGATGCACCGCCTGGCCGTCGCGGAAACGCACTTCGGTCTTGGTCGGGTGTACGTTGACATCGACCAAAGCAGGATCGAGTTCAAAAAACAGCACAAAGGCCGGATGGCGCTCATGGTGCAACACATCCTGATAGGCCTGGCGCACAGCGTGCGCAACCAGCTTGTCGCGGATGAAACGGCCGTTGACGTAGAAGTACTGTGCGTCCCGGGAGAGTTTCGAATACGCCGGTTTTGCCGCCATCCCCCATAGCCGCAAACCTGCGGCCGACTCATCGATCAGGAAGGCCTGTTCGGCGAATTCCTCGCCCAGCACTGCCCCAAAGCGTTTCTGCGGTTCACCGGCAGCCAGACGCCACTGCGCACGGCCATTGTGTTGCAGCATGAAACCCGCCTGCGGACGCGACAGCGCAATCCGTTTGAACGCCTCCTCGCAGTGGCCGTATTCCGTCCCTTCGGTCTTCAGGAATTTGCGGCGCGCAGGCGTGTTGTAATAGAGGTCGTTGACCTCAATCACCGTGCCGACATCCAGTGCAGCCGGTTCGTTCGGCGTCAGGTGGCCGCCTTCCGACGAGATGCGCCATGCATGGCGTTCGCGCTTGATCCGGCTGGTAATGCTAGTGCGCGAGACCGAGGCAATACTGGCCAGGGCTTCGCCGCGGAACCCCAGGCTGGCTACGCGTTCGAGATCTTCGAGGCTGGCGATCTTGCTGGTCGCATGGCGTGTCAACGCCAAGGTCAGTTCATCAGGCGCAATGCCGCCGCCATTGTCCGTGACGCGCAATTGCTTGACGCCGCCCTGCAACAGCATGACCGAAACATCGTCCGCACCGGCGTCCAGGCTGTTTTCCAGCAATTCTTTCAATGCGGAGGCGGGGCGCTCGACCACCTCCCCTGCCGCGATCTGGCTGATGAGGTGATCCGGCAGGAGATGGATGGAAGACATGACTGCTATTTTACCTGCTAGCGCACCACGACAGTCGGCGAACCGGTACGCAGGTGCCCAATGATGGCCGCCTGTGTGAAGCCCGCCTGCTGGAAGGCGGCAAGCACTTCGTCCGCGGCTTCCGGCGCGACCGCTGCCAGCAGACCGCCGCTGGTCTGTGCATCCGCCAGCAACCGACGCTGCCAAGGCTCCATGTCGGCACCGAGATCCAGATCCTGGCCGTAACTGGCCAGGTTGCGATCGATGGCGCCGGGACCATAACCTTCGCGCGCCAGAGGAAGGGCGTGGGATAGCAAGGGAATATCGTCGAACAACAATTCCGCAGTCAGGTTTGCACCACGGCACATTTCCAGCAGGTGTCCGGCCAAGCCGAAACCCGTGACATCGGTCAGCGCATGGACCGCCGTCATGCCGCCCAGCACGCTGCCGACCGTATTCAGACGGGTTGTGGTATCGATCAACTGGCGATAACCGTCTTCACTCAGGACGCCCTTTTTCAGGGCCTGCGCCAGGACGCCAACGCCCAGACCCTTACCGAGAATCAATACATCACCGTCTTTGGCATCGCTATTTTTCTTGAGTTGGTCCGGATGTACGACACCGATCCCGACCAGCCCGTAGATCGGCTCGGGAGAATCGATGGAATGGCCGCCAGCCAGAGGAATGCCAGCAGCCTTGCATACGCTGGCGCCCCCATCCAGGATGCCACGGATCGCCTCGACCGGCAGGACATTGATCGGCATACCCACGATCGCCAACGCCATGATCGGGGTTCCCCCCATGGCGTAGATATCGGAGAGCGCGTTGGTCGCCGCGATGCGACCGAAATCGAAGGGGTCATCGACGATGGGCATGAAGAAATCCGTGGTGGCGACCACCGCCTGGCTTTTGTTCAGCTTGTAAACGGCAGCATCGTCACTGGTCTCCGTGCCGACCAGAAGATCCGGGAACGGCAGTTTTTCCTTGATGTCCCCAAGAATTGCTTGCAAGACGGAAGGCGCAATTTTGCAGCCACATCCACCACCGTGAGACAATTGGGTAAGCTTGAATTCAGACATTGGAAACCATCCATGTACCTAAGGTGCGCAAACGTAGCACAGCTACACGATTTTGACGAGATTATCGACGTGCGCACGCCCGCTGAGTTTGCCGAGGATCACATTCCTGGCGCCATCAACTGCCCTGTGCTGAGCGATGAAGAACGTGTCAGGGTAGGCACCCTGCATACCCAGGTCTCGCCGTTCGAAGCCCGGAAACTCGGTGCCGCCCTGATATCGAATAACGTATCACGCATGCTGCAGGAACGTTTCGTCGACCGGCCAAAATCCTGGAAGCCACTCATTTACTGCTGGCGCGGCGGCATGCGCAGCGCTTCTGCAAACATCGTCTTCACACAGGTCGGCTGGGCATCGCATCAGCTCGAGGGCGGTTACAAAGCCTATCGACACGAAGTGCTCCGCAAACTCGAAGAACTGCCTGGAAAATACACATTCGTGGTCATCTGCGGTCCCACGGGTTGTGGCAAAAGCCGGTTACTTTCGGCAATTGCCGAAACGGGGCAGCAGATACTGGATCTCGAACACCTGGCAAATCATCGCGGGTCGGTGCTCGGGTTGCTACCGGGGCAGATCCAGCCCAGCCAGAAATGGTTTGATTCGCAATTGCTGGCAGCACTTGAGGTGCTTGACCCGGCCAAGCCAGTTTACGTCGAGGTCGAAAGCAACAAGATCGGCGCGGTCAAACTACCGGAATCACTAAGCATGCAGATGCACCAGAGCCAATGCCTGATGCTCGAAGCTCCGCTCCAGGAGCGCGTGAGATTCCTGATCGAGGACTATCCGTTCTACTGCGAGCATCCGGAAAGCCTGATCACGCAATTGCAAATACTGAAACCACTTTACAGCAAAGCCCATATCGAACGATGGGCGCAGATGGCGATCTCGAAGCGATTTGAGGAACTGGTCAGTGATTTGCTAACGAATCATTACGATCCCGCCTATAAACGCTCCTTGCATTTTAATTACCGGTATCTGCCTCAGGCCAGGCAAATCACTTTGACGGATGTCAGCCCGGAATCACTGCGTGACATTGCGGAAAATCTCGTATTGTCCGCAAGGGAAATTCAAAAACAAAACGAAATGACCGCATAAACTACATTATGTTTATGCTCTATCAATATGATTTATTGGTATCTTAGCGCTTCAATGGGTCTTAGTTTTGAAGCCTGGTGCGCCGGATAAAAGCCGAAGAAAACGCCCACAGCCGTTGCTACGGCAAAACCCAGCAGGATGGAACTCAGGGTAATGACTACCTGGGTTTGCATTAATTGGCCGACCAGCAAAGCGGCGCCTATGCCCAACAGGACACCGATGATGCACCCCGCCACCGAGATGCTGACGGCCTCGAGAAGAAACTGGGCCAGAATATCCCGCCGGCGTGCACCGATGGCCATGCGGATACCGATTTCGCGCGTTCTTTCGGTCACCGATACCAGCATGATGTTCATGATGCCCACGCCGCCGACGATCAGCGAGATGGATGCGATGGCACCCAGCAGCATCGACATCAGTTGTGCCGTCTGCGCCGCCATTTTGGCCATAGCCGTCATGTTGCGAACGGTAAAGTCGTCATCCGCCCCTTCGCGCAGGCGATGACGCTGGCGCAGCAGCTCGTTCATTTCCTTTTCCGCCTGTGGCATGGCGGAGGCAGATACCGCCTGCACCATGATGTTGCGCACTGCATTCTGGAACTGCTGCGCAAAAAGCTGACGCTGCGCCGTGCGCAACGGGACCAGGATGATGTCATCCTGGTCCCGGCCATCCAGGGCTTGCCCCTTGGCTTCGAGAAGACCGATGACCACGAACGGGCTCTGCTTGATACGGATGGTCTGACCGATCGGATCTTCATCCCCGAACAGGTTGTCGGCGACGGTTTTGCCGATCACGGCGACGCGCGTGGCCGCACGCAGGTCAGAATCGGCGATCCACGCACCTCTCGATATCTGCCAGGCGGCCACTTCCAGATAATCCGGCGTCACGCCTGACACCGAAGTGCTCCAGTTGCTGGAGCCATGCACGATTTGCGCCGTTCCGCCGATCACAGGCGCCGAAGCCCGTACCGACGGCAACTCGGCGATCGCCTGCGCATCGCCCACCGTGATGGTGGGGGCAGCACCGCCGCCCATGCGCATGCCGCCAGACGTGGTCGATCCAGAGACCACGATGAACAGGTTGCTGCCCATGGAGGCAATCGAGTCGTTGACGGAGTCCTTGACCCCCTGACCGATCGCCAGCATGGCGATCACCGCACCAACCCCGATCATCATGCCGAGCATGGTGAGAAAAGTGCGCATGCGATTGGCCCCCATCGCATGCCAGGCTTCGCCGAGCATGACACCTATCATGCCATCGCTCCTTCATGTGCAATCTCCACGCTACCGTCATGCACGACCCTGCCATCGACGAAGCGCACCAGGCGACGGGCATAATGGGCGATGTCAGGTTCATGGGTGACCAGCACAATCGTGATGCCCTCCTCCGTATTGAGGCGCGTAAAGATATCCATGATTTCCCGGCTGGTCTGGGTATCCAGATTGCCGGTCGGCTCGTCGGCCAGGATCAGGCTCGGGTTGCCTGCCAGCGCGCGTGCAATGGCCACGCGTTGCTGCTGCCCACCTGAAATCTGGCTCGGCAATGATTTGCAGTACTTGCCCAGGCCCATCTGTTGAAGGTAATGGCGGGCCCGTTCCAAGCGCTCGGACCTGCCCACCCTGGCATAGAGCAGCGGCAGTGCCACATTGGTTTCCAGATTGGCACGCGGCAACAGGTTGAACCCTTGAAAGACAAAGCCGATCACCTGATTGCGCAGGGACGCAAGCGCATCATGGTCGAGCGTACCGACGTCCTTGCCTCGTAACAGGTACTGGCCAGACGTCGGGATGTCGAGACAGCCAAGAATGTTCATGAAAGTGGACTTGCCGGAACCGGAGGGGCCCATGATCGCCACAAACTCGCCCGGATCGATATCCAGCGCGATGTCATGCAACACGGGAACCGGTCCGGCCGCCGTTTCGTATTGCTTGTACAGATGACGGATTTGAATCAGGCCGGCCGGCATCAGAACAGTCTCATGCGGGGTGCTCCGGCCGTGCCCTTGTCAGCGCCCTGGGGCAAGGCATCGCCCACGATGACAGCATCACCGGCCTCCACCTTGCCGGACAGCAGTTCGGTGTAATGATTGTCGGTGATGCCGGCTTCCACCTGCACAGCCTCCGCTTTCCCATTCCTCAGCAGATAGACCTTGCGCATGCCCGCCTCGCCTTTCTTGCGTCCATTGGTCTTGGCATCAGCTTTATCTCCGGATTGTGGCGGGCGATAACGTAACGCCGTGTTGGGTACACGCAGCACATTCTGCTTTTCAGCCAGCACGATGCTGACGTAGGCAGTCATGCCCGGCAACAGCACCAGATCAGGGTTGTCGACGTCCAATACCACATCGTAGGTCACCACATTCTGCTGGATGGTCGGATTCAGCCGCACTTCGTGAACCGCGGCCTTGAATTTTCGGTTGGGAAACGCATCCACGCTGAAGGAGGCCGTCTGCCCGACCTTGATATTTCCGATATCAGCTTCGGCAAAGTTCGAATGGATCTGCATTTTGGTCAGATCCTGCGCGATCTTGAACAACTCAGGGGTCTGAAAGCTGGCCGCCACGGTCTGACCGACATCAACCTGACGTGCCACGACCACCCCGGAAACCGGGGAACGGATCACGGTGTAGTTGAGGTTGGCGCGATCCCGTGCCAGTTGCGCCCTGACCTGGTCAATCTGGGCTTCGGCGGAGCGGCGGGCCTGCACGGCCTGGTCGAGTTCCAGTCGGGAAACATATTCCTGCGAATACAGGTTCTGCATGCGTGCCTCGTTGGCCCTTGCCAGATCGAGGGTAGCCTGGACATTGCGCAGGCTGGCTTCGCTCTGGCGGACTTGTGCGGCATAAATCGAGTCGTCCAGTTCCAGCAGCACCTCGCCCTGTTTAACCTGATGGTTGAAATCCGTATGCAATTTGCGCACAGTTCCCGACACCTGCGTACCGACCGAGACCAGCGTGACCGGATTGAGGGTCCCGTTGGCGGACACGGTTTGCACCAGATCCCCCCGCTCGACGAGTTCCGTACGATATCCGGTCTCCCTGGAAGCGGGATGCAGGCGCTTGTAATACACGTAGCCTCCCGCGGAAACCAGCAGGATCAGGATAAGCAGCATCTTGCCGCTGAACAGCACAGCGCGAATGTTCATTTCTTGTTTTCCATAGTCACCAGGTTGCGGTCATCCAGTTGCCCCATGGCATAGGCAAGGCCTGCACGGGCGATATTCCAGTTGAACGAGGCCTGAATCTGCTGTGCCCGGGCGCTGGCCAGTGCCGACTGTGCGGTGATGACATCCAGGATATTCCCCACGCCTGCCCGATACCGACCCAGTGCGACATCAGCGTTCTGCGCGGCACTTTTCACCAGGTCCTGACTGGTCTGGACCGATTGCGTCTCGGTTTGCAGGCTCTGGTATGACTTCCAGACATCGAGTGCGATCTGCAGGTTCAACTGGGCCAGGGTTGCCTTTTTCGCCTCGACCTGTTCACGGGCTGACCTGATCCGGTAAGTGCTGGCGTAGCCGGTAAATAGCGGAATCGTGACATTGAGTCCGATAGCACCGGTACTGGTCGAGTCGCCGAACTGCCTGTCGAGGAACCCGAGGTTGGTGGTGACCGAAACGCTCGGCTTACCGGCGGCTTCGGCGACCTGCACACCTGCCTGGGCCGCCTTCACCTGAGCTTCTGCCGCCACCAGATCCGGGCGGCGCCGTCGCGCTTCAGCGATCAGCTCTCCGACGTTCTGCTCAAATTGCGCGTAAGCCGGTGCCGCTGCAGCAGGCTGCAACGTGAATTCATGGTCGGCATCCATCCCCATCAGGTTGGCCAGCGCGCCACGTGCGGTTCTCAGGTCGCCTTCGGCACGAATACGATTGAGCACGGCCTGAGAATAAGCGGTCTGGGCCTGAAGCTTGTCGGCAGGCGTCGCAACACCCGCTTTGTAACGCGCACTGGCAGCGTCCAGACTGGCATGCGCAGAACGTTCCGCCTCAAGGGTCGAGTCCAGCGCAGCCTGCGCGGCGTTGACCTGATAAAAGCCCTGGATGGCCGCCAGGAAAAGATTCTGCACCACGCTGTCCTGTGATGCGCTGGCTGCCTCGAAGAGCTGGCGGGCATTCTCGAGCGTCGCTTCCTTGCCGCCGAAATCATAAAGCAGGTAGGACAGATTGATACCTGCATTCAGGCTGTTGTAACTCGAACTTCCTGCCGGTCCATCGCTCCAGTTACGGGCCACGGCGCCGGTGGCGTTCACACTGGGCAGAAAAGGCGCCCTGGCGACCCCGACCTGTGCGGCCTGGTATCTGGCATTGGCCCATGCTAACTGGCTCTGCGGGTTGTGGCAGAGGGCGCGATCCACCACATCCCCGATCGTCAACGAGGATGCAGGGACATCTTCCCCGCACGGAAGCAGACCAAGACTGCCGGCCGGCCCCTGGGGCGGCAACTGATCTACCAGGAATGGATCAGACCAATCCTTCGCCAGAGCGGCATGATTGAAACTTACGCCGGCAACGCAGGCTGCCAGACAAAGTACAGGTGCGATTCGGAATTGAACGGACATAGTTTCCATCTGAGCATCGTGACACATCACCACCGATTATGACCATGATATCGGTCAAATGTATCCAAAATGTGTCGGCGGGAGTCGAAATTCAACCCCCGCCCATCCAGCTCAGGCTTCGGACACCCGCTTGGCAATGTGCGCCAACGCCTCGTCGATCTGGTCGATCAGGATCAGACACAGATCCCCGTCTTCCAGTTGTGCCAGCGCGTTATCGATGGCGACAAACTCGCCTCGGATCTCATCGATCTTGCTGGCGCGCTTCGCACCGTGCAGGCCTTCCCGCAGCAGTTTCAACACCTCGCCGTCCTCGCGACCGCGCTGGCACTGATCCTGATAGAGCACGACGATATCGAACACATCCCCGAGGATTTCCGTCTGTTGGCGAATATCTTCATCACGACGGTCGCCTGCCCCGCTAATCACCACGACACGTCGCTTTGCCGGCATGTTGTCGATTGCACTTACCAGTGCGATGATCGCATCCGGATTGTGACCGTAATCCGCAATCAGGGTCGCGCCCTTGTAATCAAACGTATTGAAACGGCCCGGGGCGGTCTTGGCATCGTTGACAAAGGTGGCCAGACCTTGACGGATGATGTCCCAATCCAGATTCAGGCCCCAGGCAGCTGCAACAGCCGCCATGGCGTTTTCAACCTGGAAACCGATAATACCGTTCCGGGTAATCGGAATGTCCGCCAGCGGGATGCGATGTTCCGTGCCTTCGCCGGCTGCGACGATGGAATCGCCATCCCGATAGACGACCCGACGCCCCTGGGCGCGGTGGGTCGCCATCACCGGATGGTTGCGATCATTGGCAAAGAAAGTGACGCCGCCCAGGCAGGCATCCGCCATACCGGCGGTCATCGGATCCGCCGCATTCAGCACGGCCATGCCATGGGGCGCCACATTCTGCACGATGACGCGCTTGACCACGGTGAGATCTTCCACGGTGGTAATGTAATTCAGCCCGAGATGGTCACCGATGCCGATATTGGTGACGATTGCCACGTCACAGCGATCGAACGCCAGCCCTTCACGAAGCACGCCGCCCCGCGCCGTTTCCAGCACGGCGGCATCCACGTCGGGGTGCATCAGTACACTGCGGGCGCTTTTGGGTCCGCTACAGTCGCCGGTATCGATCCGATTCCCCTGAATGTACACACCATCGGAATTGGTCATGCCGACACGCTTGCCGGACAAGGTCAGCATGTGCGAAGTCAGGCGGACGGTGGTAGTCTTGCCATTGGTACCTGCGACGGCGACGACTGGGATTCGTCCGTCTTCGCCGGGAGCGAACATGTTGGCAATGATGGCCTCGCCGACCGGACGGCCCTTGCCATAAGAAGGCTGCAAATGCATGCGCAGGCCCGGTGCGGCGTTAGCTTCGACAATCCCGCCGCCCTGCTCTTCCAAAGGCTTGAGCACGGTGTCGCAAACGACGTCGATGCCACAGATATCCAGACCGATCATCTGAGCCGCCGCCACGGCACGCGCAGCCAGTTCCGGATGCACATCATCGGTCACGTCGGTAGCGGTGCCGCCGGTACTGAGATTGGCGTTATTGCGGAGAATCACGCGGGTGCCCTTGGCTGGAACACTGTCCGCGGTCAGATTCTGCTGCGCAAGCGCAGCCAGGGCGATGTCATCGAATCGGATCTTGGTCAGAGAGGTCGCATGGCCTTCGCCACGGCGCGGATCCCTGTTCACCTGTTCGACCAGTTGCCTTACGGTGTGTTCGCCATCGCCGATCACCAGAGGCGGCTCCCGACGGGCGGCAGCGACCAGTTGGCGGCCCACGACCAGGAACCTGAAATCCTGCCCCGGCAGAAAGCGTTCGATGATGACGTCGTCGCTGATCTCGACCGCTGCGGCAAAGGCTGCCAACACTTCTTCCCGCGTACGGATGTTGACGGTAATCCCCTTGCCCTGATTGCCGTCGCGCGGCTTCACAACCACCGGCCCACCAATCGACTCAGCCACTTTCCAGGCTGACTCGGCATCCGTCACGGAACACCCGTTCGGGACCGGGACACCGGCCGCATGCAACAGCTTCTTGGTCAGTTCCTTGTCCTGGGCGATGGATTCACCGATGGCGCTGGTCAGATCGGTTTCGGCCGCCTGGATGCGACGTTGCTTGCTGCCCCAGCCGAACTGCACCAGACTTCCCTCGGTCAGCCTCCGGTAAGGGATTCCTCGGGCAGCCGCAGCCTGAACGATGGCACCGGTACTCGGTCCCAGGCGGACATCCTCGTCCTTGTCGCGCAGACGGTTCAAGGCATCGGCCAGGTCGAACGGTTGATCCTCGATAGCTGCCTGGCAGAGCGATTCCGCGATTTCGAAAGCCAGACGTCCGACATCCTCTTCGCTGTATTCCACAACCACCTGGAACACGCCAGCCTCCACGGTCTGCGTGGTCCGGCTGAAAGTGACCGGACAACCTGCACTTGCCTGGAGGCCAAGTGCGGCAGTTTCGAGCGCATGTGCCATGGAAACGGTTTCGTCATGACCTGTCGGTTTCAGTACGCCCAACTCCGGAAAGAGTGCGCGCAGTCTCGCTTCGAAACCAGGCAACCCCTGGAGGTCGATTTCGTTGCCTGTGCATTTCACGACCGCTTCGATGGCCGTATGACGGCTCCACAGATTGGGACCGCGAAGCGCTCGGATACGTGTGACTTGCATGTAAGGTTTTCCTGATTGTTTTATGCTGGATTGGCAATGAAGGTTTCGACGCCGGTACGAATCAGGTGCGGAGCAACACCAAGCGCCATGGCAGTGCCAACGGCAGCCAACACCTGTTCGACTTGCAGGCCATGCTGCAACGCCGGGACGTGCGACAATTCGGCGATCGGAGCGGATTCGATGCCTGCCGCCAGTACGATCCGGCCATTTTTCTCAAAGACTGCGCGCCCATTCTTGTCTAGATGTGCCTGGATCACCGCATTGTCTGCATCGAGGCCATAGAAAATGACCTCGCCATCGCACAACGGCGCCATTTCGACGGCCATCGCGTCATCCGCGCTCAATACAGCAGCACCTTCCGGCAATACCAGGTCAACCTGAGTACGGAGCACATTAAAGACCTGCTCAGGCGTGTCAATATAGTACCGGCCGATATGGCTGGCCGGATCGATGCGGGTCAGGACACCCACTTTGCAGCGATCATAGGCCAGCCCTTCACTGAGGATCGCATCACCACTGTTCTCGAAAACGGCCGCTTCGATCATCCGATTCATCAGGACGCGTTCCGCCGTGTCGAAATTGGCATGGTTGCCGGACTCAACCAGTCGTCGGTCGAGGTAGAAGCCCTTAGCGCATGCCAGGCCAACGTGCTGTCCGCTCAGGTGGATCAACCAGGTGACGAGTTGCGCAACCTCTGTTATGCCTTGGGAACCGCTGACCCCGACAATGGGAATACGGCTCTCGGTGCCTTCCGGGAACAGATGCTCAACAATGGCGGCCCCCACCGGTTGCGCCTCACCTGTGGCCGGCTTCAGGTGCATCAGCAGACCCGGACCGGCATTGACTTCGACGATGGCACCACCCTGCTCGTGCAAGGGACGTGAAATGTCTTCAGCCACCAGATCGATGCCGGCGATATCAAGCCCGACAATGCGCGCGGCCAGGGCGACGGTCTCTGCCACATCCGGGTGCACGATGGGTGTAATGTCGTTGGCCATGTTGCCGTTACGCTGGATCAGCACGCGCTGACCGGAAGACGGTACGGAAGCTCCATTCATGCCCTGCCGTTCCAGCAGCAGGCAGATAGCGGGTTCACGCTCAAGGATGATGGTTTCCAGTGGAAATTCTTCTGCCTCGCCTCGCCGCGGGTCAGTATTCAACTGGCGGTCGATCAACTCGACGATGGTCGATTTGCCATCACCTTCCACCCACAGGCTTTCTCCGCGCGCAGCGGCCACCAGCTTGCCGCCGACCACCAGTAACCGGTGTTCCTCGCCCCGAATAAAACGTTCGACGATCACCTCGCTACCTTCCTTGTCGGCGATGTGATATGCCCTTTCAATATCCTCGCGCTCGGTGAGTTCCAGCGAAACGCCACGACCATGATTCGCATCCGAGGGTTTGACCACGACCGGAATACCGATGTCCTGCGCAGCCTCCCAGGCTTCTTCAGGACTGTGAACCACCTGACCTTCCGGCACAGGGACGCCACACCCTTGCAACAGGCTCTTGGTCAGGTCCTTGTCGCGAGAAATGCCTTCAGCGATCGCACCGGTCTTGTCCGTTTCGGCCGTCCAGATACGGCGACTGCGGGCGCCGTGCCCGAGTTGTACCAGATTGCCTTCAGAAAGACGGATTGCCGGAATGCGGCGAGTCTTGGCCCAGGCAGCCTCGACAATGCAATTAGTGCTAGGCCCCAGCAGCAAATCGTCAGCCATGTCGCGCAACTGGTTGACCACCGCATCGATATCGAAGGGTTTGTCTACCATGGCAGCGATGACCAGGTCGCGTGCGGCACGCAAAGCGGTTTCGGTGATTTTCGGGTGCCACGCACGCACGACCACCTTGTAGACGCCGCGTACGGAGGTACTGCGCGCACGGCCGAATCCACCAGGCATGCCTGCCAGATTCTGCAACTCCAAGGTGACGTGTTCAAGGATATGTCCAGGCCAGGTACCATCGCGAAGACGGGAGAAGAAACCGCCACGCTCCCCTTCGCTGCAACGGTGCTCGATCATGGACGGCAACCACGCCATCAGGCGATCATTGAAACCGGGGATGGTGTTGGAAGGATAATCCTCCAGTTCCCCGATATCGACCCAGGCCTCCAGTACAGGCTTGTAAGTCCAGATATTAGGACCACGCAGGTACATGGTCTGGAGAATTTCGATATTCGGTTTGATCATCGAGCAGTGTTTTCTTTTATGTTAGGCATGAAGTGACTTGCCACATTAGGCGGGATAACAAAAACAGAACGTAAAACTTATTATTTTCTTATATCAGTCTTACATCAACCTTACGTTTCACGTTCCAGGCAAAAATGCAGGTTGGCCATCCACACTCGGGTATACTTGCAGCTAGCAAGATGAACACCCGGACATCCCCAAAACTACCCAATTCCCAGACCCTGCCTGACCACTGGCGCAGCGAGGTCGAGTCGCGCCTGCTTGCCGATGAAAACGCATTAACCTGGCTGGAAGTTGACCTCGATGCACAACTATATTTTTCTTCAGGGCTCGTTGTCGTCACTGAGAAACGCCTCCTGGCAAAGGCTGATCCCCAATCCACGTGGCAGGATTGGCCGCTCGAGCCGGGATTGAATCTGCTGCACCATGACCACGCCGGCGTCGGCAGCCTGGAACTGGTCAGCAGCGAGGCCATGTTGGCGCGTTGGCGTTACACCCTTGGGCAGAATATTGCAGCCTTGCGCCTGATCGACCAGTTCCACCGCCAGGTCGACGGCCTGACCACCGGCACCCCGGTCGCGCATGAACTTGAAGCGGTCTGCCCGAAATGCAAGGCACCACTGGAACCCGATCAGGACGAATGTCCGATTTGCACCCGCGAGGAGCAGGTCCCTCCCTCGACATGGACGCTGTTCCGGTTGTGGCGTTTTGCCCGGCCATACCAGGGCCAACTGCTCGCAGGCTTCATCCTGACCCTGATCTCCACCGCCGCCAGCCTGGTCCCGCCTTACCTCACCATGCCATTGATGGACAAGGTGCTGATCCCTTACCAGAGCGGCGCACCCATCGACGTCAGCCTGGTGACGCTTCTGCTGGGCGGCCTGCTTGGCTCTGCTCTGCTCGCATGGGGACTTAGCTGGGCCAAGACATACATTCTGGCCCTGGTGAGCGAACGTATCGGGGCTGACCTGCGCACCACCACCTATGAACACCTGCTGCGACTCTCACTGGAATATTTCGGTGGGAAACGCACCGGCGACCTCATGTCTCGCATCGGCTCTGAATCAGACCGGATTTGCGTATTCCTGTCCCTGCACCTGCTTGATTTTGCGACCGACGTGCTGATGATCCTGATGACGGCTGGCATCCTGTTCTCGATCAACCATGAATTGGCCCTGGTCACCCTGTTACCTCTCCCCTTCATCGCCTGGATGATCCATGTCGTACGCGACAAACTGCGTACCGGGTTCGAGCGTATCGACCGCGTCTGGTCCGAGGTTACCAGCGTGCTGGCCGATACCATTCCCGGTGTGCGTGTCGTCAAGGCCTTTGCGCAGGAACGTCGCGAAGCGGAACGCTTTCGAGCTGCAAACCGCCACAACCTGGCTGTCAACGATCGCCTCAACAAGGTCTGGTCGCTGTTTTCACCCACGGTTTCGCTGCTGACGGAAATCGGGCTGCTGGTCGTGTGGGCCTTCGGTATCTGGCTGGTTTCCAGGGATGAAATCACCGTTGGCGTGCTGACGGCGTTCATTGCCTATATCAGCCGCTTCTATACCCGGCTGGACTCCATGAGCCGCATCGTTTCCGTCACCCAGAAGGCTGCAGCCGGTGCCAAACGTATTTTCGATATTCTGGATCACGTTTCCAGCGTTCCGGAGCCAGTAAACCCTGTGCATCTTCCGCAGGTACAGGGAAGCATCGAAATGCGCAGCATCGGCTTCCGCTACGGTAACCGTGCCGTTATACGCGGCATGAACCTGAAGATCGAGCCTGGTGAAATGATCGGCCTGGTCGGGCACAGTGGATCCGGGAAGAGCACCCTGGTCAACCTGATCTGCCGCTTCTACGACGTATCCGAAGGGGCCATTTTCATCGATGGCGTCGATATCCGCAGCCTGCCGGTGTCGGAATATCGCAGCAACATTGGCCTGGTGCTGCAGGAACCGTTCCTGTTCTTCGGTACCATTGCCGAAAACATTGCCTACGGCAAACCTGGAGCCACGCGGGAAGAAATCATCGCAGCCGCCCGAGCCGCGCATGCGCACGAATTCATCCTGCGCCTCCCACAAGGTTATGACTCTCTGGTGGGCGAACGCGGCCAGGCGCTTTCCGGCGGCGAACGTCAGCGCATCTCGATTGCGCGCGCCCTCCTGATCGACCCGCGCATCCTGATTCTGGACGAGGCGACGTCCTCTGTCGACTCCACCACGGAACAGGAAATCCAGAAAGCACTCGACAACCTGGTGCAAGGGCGAACGACCATTGCCATCGCCCACCGCCTTTCCACCCTGCGCAAAGCCGATCGTCTGGTCGTCATGGATCGTGGGCAGGTGGTCGAAGTCGGTGACCATGACACACTGATGGCCCGTGAAGGCGCCTACTATCGCCTGTATCAGGCGCAAGCCAGGAATGTGGATAATGAGCAGGCACCGGTTTGGGATGGAGAAAGCATCGCATGAGCATGAATCCTGCCTTTCAACTGGCACGTGACCCTTTTGGCAAGCTCATACTGTCGAGCGCAGACGGTACCTGTCACGAGGCTGTCGTTCCAGTCCGCTCCTTTCCGATCACGGCACCGGAGCAAGGAATTTCCATTCTCAGCAGCGATGGCCATGAACTTGCCTGGATTCCCCGTTTGGAATCCCTGAGCGGTGAAACGCGCATGCTGATAGAACAGGAACTCGCCAGCCGGGAATTCATGCCGGAGATCCAGCGCATCCTGGAGATTTCCAGCTTTGCCACCCCCAGCACCTGGACCGTGGAAACCAATCGTGGCGTGACCAGTTTCATCCTCAAAGGGGAGGAAGATATTCGCCGACTGACCTCTCCCGCTCTGCTGATCGCGGACAGCCACGGCATCCAGTTCCTGATCAGGGACCGTTTCAGCATGGATATTCACAGCCGCCGCATCCTGGACCGTTTTCTCTAAAATCATTGATCTGAAAACGTTTTCCGGGGCATGATCAATTGGGGATGAAAAAACCCTGCAAAACCTCATTGACACAGGGCCTGCAGTCTATATAATGCGCGCCTTCTGATTGCCTCGCGGTCCCCATCGTCTAGAGGCCTAGGACATTACCCTTTCACGGTAAGTACCGGGGTTCGAATCCCCGTGGGGACGCCAAGTTTTAGTGCGGAGTGGTAGTTCAGTTGGTTAGAATACCGGCCTGTCACGCCGGGGGTCGCGGGTTCGAGTCCCGTCCACTCCGCCAACGCATCAAAGAAAAAGCGCCCAAAACGGGCGCTTTTTCTTTTGCAAATCCCACAAAAACTATTTTTTTGTCTGGTGTCGAATCCTGAGCCACTTCAGCAGAGTGGCATAAAAATCGTCAGTTGTGAAAGGCTTGGACAAGTGATCGTTCATCCCGGCTTCCAAACAGGCCCTTCGATCCTCTTCAAACGCGTTCGCCGTGATCGCCACGATAGGAACATCCGCATAATAGGGTAACTCCCTGATCCTGAGGGTGGCTTCCAGCCCACCCATAACCGGCATTTGCAGGTCCATGAGGATCAGATCGAATGTGGATGAATTAGCAAGATCCAATGCTTGCTGACCATCTTCCGCAGATTCCAGTAAGAACCCGAAACCTTCAAGCAGATCTTCAACGACAAAACGATTGAACTGGTCGTCCTCGACAATCAGTAATCGTTCTCCGGCATAATCGCGCCTAAGGATAGCATCAGGTGCTTCGTCACTCATTGAATCATCCACCTCATCGACACGCGCATAGACACGTCAATCTGGCGGTCGATATCGAACTTGACTGAGAGGGACCTACCCCTCTCGAACCCCAAGGATTTCCTGGAAATGCGAATGGCAGATCGGGTTGCCAGTGATCGCAGAACTTCAAGACCTGCTGGCAATGTCGCCGGTGAGGTGATGAAGGTCATCAGCAAGGTTTGATTTATAAAAAGTCGCATGTTCAGGTTTGTTACAGATTGTTACGAATTTCTTCTTCATTGAAATACTTCAGATACATGGATCTGTTGAAATTCCTCATACGTATTCGGAAACTCCTACCGGTACGGTGGTTAATTGGCATTGGTGTTCCAGTACCTGCTTAACCTCTCCTCTTCATGATTGAATCCATCAATGGCGACTCAGGTCGCCATTTTTTTGAGTGAAAGCCCCCGGTTCGGCATCAACAGGTTTCAAACACTTTATTACCACTGCAGGCACGATTGCTCAAACCTTAATCTATCCATCCTGTGCAAGCAACACGCTCAGCGCGATGCACATGTAGCGTATGTTTCCAGGATTTTCTTGATTTCAGGCAGGCATGAGCCACATTCGGTTCCGCATTTCAGAGTCTTTTGCATTTTCCCCAAGTCCGCTCCGGATTGAACCTGGTCACGGATTTCGGTTTCAGAAACATTCAGGCAATTGCATACGATTCGACCTCTCCCTTGCGATCCGTCAGGAGGAAAACTGACCGGAGCCAGTGCCCAGCGACGGACCTCCTCTGGAAAATCCTCCCGTGTCATCGCTTCTCTCAACCATTCCGAGGCTGCCGTTTCACCAATCAGACGAACCCCAGTCACCCGGTTGTTTTCGACGACGACTCTTTTAGAAATGCCCTTACGCAGGTCCCGGTAGGAAAGACATGGGGTATCTTCCGTCAACTGGAGCAGGTTATCCAACGCATCGATCAGCCCGGGTTCAGGTACTGTGGAATGTGCGGCCCGGAACACCACCATTCCCTGATCCCTACCGAACAGACCGCAGGTCGCGTAATCAAATCGAGACAGGAAAGGCTGCAGGGCTTGCATCAAGGCTACTGAGTCACGTCCGCGACGCATCATGACCAGATGCCATGGCAACACCAGCTTATCCAGCCTGATCGCTGCATGCTTGAGCTCAGGCTGCATTGACACTGGGTCGCAGGCAGTCAATGTCAAGGCGTTAATACCGGCACTGTTCATATGCTGGCTGCCCCAATGCATCGGAAAGAAAACCTGGGTTGGCAGGACGTCATCCGCAGCCCTCACCATCGCGACCACATTCCCGCGCCGCGAACTGATTCTGACGATATCTCCATCCACCAGGTCTCGGCGCATCATGTCACCAGGATGCATGGATAACATCGGGGAATCCACATGGTTATAGAGCTGGGCGACATTGCCAGTCCGGCTCATCCCGTGCCAGTGGTCACGCAACCGCCCGGTATTGAGATGAAGAGGATATCTGGCATCGATACTTTCGGCAGTAGGTCTGTACGATACATTCACGAATCTCGCCCGGCCATCGGGATAGGCAAAGCGGCCATGCTCGTACAATCTTGTGCGGCCTTGACTGGCACCTTCGGGCATAGGCCATTGCTGGGGGCCATGGGTATCCAGCAGATGGTAATCTATCCCGGTGATATCGAGGTCGCGTCCACGCGTGCTTTCCCGATGCTCACTGAAAATATCTTCCGCGCAGCCATAGGGAAATAGCCGGGTCGCATCCTGACCGAGCCGTGAAGCGAGACGTCTGGCGAAATCCACTGCAATTTCCCAATCGGCGCGGGACTCCCCAGGCCCGGATACCGCAGCTTGTACGTGAGTAATGCGGCGCTCGGAATTGGTTACGGTGCCCTCCTTTTCCCCCCATGTCGTGGCAGGAAGAAGGACATCGGCGTAGCGGGTAGTGTCCGTCTGACGGAACGCATCCTGAACGACAAGAAATGGCACATTTTTCAGGCCCTCACGCACCCTGGCAAGATCAGGCATCGATTGCGCAGGGTTGGTACACACAATCCAGAGGGCCTGGATTTCCCCTTTGCTCACAGCATCGAACATTTCGACGGCCGTGAGCCCGGGATTTGCCGGGACATCCTGCACTCCCCAAAGCCTCGCGACCTCAGCGCGGTGTTCCGGATTATCCAGACTCCGATGTGCCGACAGCAGGTTAGCCATCCCACCGACTTCCCGCCCCCCCATCGCGTTGGGCTGGCCGGTCAGTGAAAACGGTCCGCAGCCCGGACGGCCGATTTGCCCGGTTGCTAGGTGAAGGTTGATGAGCGCGGCATTCTTGTCGACTCCAGCAACTGACTGATTCAAGCCTTGGCAAAACATGGACAGGGTCGCATCGGATTTCGCGAACCAGCGTGCAGCGGTGACAATATCTTTCTCTTCAATTCCGCAAATGCCGGCAGCCATCCCCGGACTGTAGTCCCGTACGGTCTCCTTGAGCGCTTCGAATCCATGCGTGTGTGCGGAAATGTAATCGAGATCGATCAGGTTTTCCCACAGCATCACATGCAACATGGCGTTAAACAGCACGACATCGGTGCCTGGCTGGATCGGGAGAAACAGGTCCGCACCCTGCGCGGTATCCGTACGTCTCGGATCAACCACAATCACTTTCAGATCCGGGTTACGTGATCTTGCGTCCTCGATACGGCGGAAAAGAATCGGATGGGCATAGGCGGGATTGGCCCCCGCTATGAAAATACAGGAGGCAGAATCGATGTCTTCATAGCACGCGGGCGGTGCATCTGCCCCCAGAGTCGCCTTGTAGGCTGCGACCGCACTCGACATGCACAGTCTTGAATTGGTATCGATATTGTTGGTTCCGATCAGCCCCTTCGCCAATTTGTTGAAGACGTAGTAGTCCTCGGTCAACAACTGGCCTGAGATGTAGAAAGCAACGCTATCCGGACCATAGGTACGAATCGCTTCCGAAAACCGGTCGGCGGCCAGTTCCAGCGCGTCATCCCAGCTGGAGGGTTCTCTGTTCTGGTCGCGCGCGACTCGTATTTCCGGCACCAGCGCACGTGCCGATTCCGATGTGGAAAGGTGCAGGGTCGCCCCTTTTGTACAAAGCCTCACTTTACAATCCATTGAATAAATTGAAATAAACTGAGATGACACAGAAAGACGCCCGATTTCGTGCGGGCCCGGATGCACCACCAGCAGGAATGACGCATCAATTTAGTGCACATACAGGGCGAAAACTGATCATTCGAATGAAAGACATCAAGCATCTTCGGGAATGATCGATCCAGAAAGGAGCGAACTCCCGATTCCGTGGCTGCACAGAACGGGAGTCCAGACATGGAAAGTGCTTATTGCTGTGCCAACCTGGATTTCGCCAGCGGCGGGTTGCTGGCGAAATACTTCTTTACTCCGGCGAGAATGGCATTGGCGAGTTTGTCCTGGTATTCCTCGTCATTTAAACGTTTTTCTTCATCCGGATTACTGATGAATGCGGTCTCGACCAGGATGGAGGGAATGTCCGGCGACTTCAGCACGGCAAAACCGGCTTGCTCCACCGAGCCCTTGTGCAGCGCATTGATGTTCCCAAGGTGCCCGAGCACGGCTTTGCCGAGTTTCAGGCTGTCGCTGATGGTGGCCGTCTGCGACAGGTCGAGCAGCGTCTTGGCGAGATAAGGATCCTTGTCGTCCAGACGCACGCCACCAATCAGGTCGGAATCGTTTTCACGCTTGGCCAGCATCTTGGCCATGGCACTGGTGGCACCATGTTCTGACAGGGCAAACACCGAGGAGCCGCGTGCATCCGGGCTGACAAATGCATCTGCATGGATGGACACGAACAGGTCCGCCTGCAACTTGCGGGCTTTCACCACTCGACCGTGCAGCGGGATGAAATAGTCCGCGTCACGGGTCAGCACGCCGCGCATGTTGGGTTCGGCATCGACCAGCGCCTTGAAACGCTTGGCGATCGCGAGTGTGACGTCTTTTTCGTGGGTCCCGGTTGCGCCACGCGCTCCCGGATCTTCACCCCCATGACCGGCATCGATGGCGATCGTGATCAGACGTATCACATCAGAATTGGGTTTGTTTTCGTCAACGGCATTCTCTGAAGTACTTTCCGGCTTGGCAGATTTGACTTCAGTTTCCGGGGTGGACAGTACGGACGCCATGGTGGGCTTCTCTTCCGGCACGTAGCCACCCGGCTCAGGGGCCTTGTCTTTCTCCTGCAACATGGCCATCAGCGGATCCTGCGCCGGGTACACATCCAGCACCAGGCGGTTCTTGTATTCACCAGTAGGCGGCAAGGCGAACAGGGAGGGCTTCACCTCGCCCTTGAGGTCGATCACGACCCGCACCACGCCCGGCTTGAAGTTGGCGGCACGGACCTGCTTGATGTAAGGATCACTCGAAAGAATTTTGCCGGACAAGGTCTTCAGGGCCGCCCCCAGTTCGACATTCTGCAGGTCGAGTACCAGACGGTCCGGATTGCTCAGCACCGTCATCTTGTGTTCGATCACTTTGGGGGACTCGAGTGTGATTCGGGTGTAATCAGCTGCCGGCCAGACGCGGGCAGCTGTAATGGCTGTCGCCGCCTGCGATGCGCAGCTCAGTACAAACAGGACTATTGCGAGAAACGTTCTAGACATCGTTTGCCAATCTCCGTCCGGGCTACCAGCGACGCTGAACGCCCGGTTCCACTGGGATTGAGGGTGATTTCAAGGTCGGGGCCCGGCATCAGTTCAGCGGCTTTTTCCGGCCATTCGACCAGACAGACGGACTGCGAATTGAAATAATCGCGGAACCCCGCAGCCTCCCATTCCTCCGGATCCACAAACCTGTATAAATCAAAGTGATACAAGTATAATCCAGAAATCACGTAAGGTTCAACCAGCGTATAGGTCGGGCTTTTCACCTTGCCTGCATGCCCCAGGGCTTTCAACAGCCCTCGAACCAGGGTAGTCTTGCCCGCACCGAGGTTGCCCTGCAACCAGACCGTCAGCCCGCCCTCCAACGTTTGTGCGACATCTGCACCCAAGGCCAGAGTCGCTGCTTCGTCAGGTAACGCGAGTGTTATATGATCAAGGTTATGCAAGCAGATTCCTCATTCGATCCACATCGCCTCGCCGCCGACATCAAGACATGGGGCAAGGCACTGGGTTTCAACCATATCGGCATTACCGACACGGACTTGAGTGCCGCAGAGCCTGAATATCAGGACTGGCTGGCACAGGGGTTTCATGGCGCGATGGATTATATGGCAAAACACGGGACCAAACGCACCCGGCCGGCAGAGTTGGTACCGGGAACCATGCGCGTGATTTCGGCACGCATGGATTATCATCCGCCGAACGCCCGCGACGGCCTGGAATTGCTGGAGGATGCCGCGCATGCCTATATTTCCCGTTATGCACTGGGCCGCGATTACCATAAGGTCATGCGTCACCGCTTGCAGAAGCTATGCGAGCGCATTGCCGGGATGGCGGGCGAATTCGGTCATCGCGTATTCACCGACAGCGCGCCGGTGCTGGAAGTCCAACTTGCGGAGAAAGCCGGCCTTGGCTGGCGTGGCAAGCATACCCTGCTGCTGTCTCGCGATGCCGGCTCCTGGTTTTTCCTCGGGGAAATTTATACTGACCTGCCCCTCCCTGTCGATATCGCCGGGACAAGTCACTGCGGTACCTGCCAGGCCTGCATCGACGTCTGCCCGACGCAGGCCATCGTGGCCCCGTACACAGTCGATGCTCGCCTCTGCATTTCCTATTTGACCATCGAACTGAAGGGCAGCATTCCCGAAGAGTTGCGTCCGCTGATGGGCAACCGGATCTACGGTTGCGATGACTGCCAGCTGGCCTGCCCCTGGAATCGCTTCGCACAGCTGACGCAGGAATCCGATTTTCATGTCAGGCACGGCCTGGACAACGTTCCGTTGACCACGCTATTCAGCTGGCAGGCATCGGACTTTCAGGAAAATCTGGCAGGAAGCGCGATCTACCGGATTGGTTACGAACAATGGCTCAGAAATATTGCGGTAGCGTTGGGGAATGCACCGACCAGCGCCGAAATCGTCGAAGCCCTGCAGCACCGGGCTGACGATCCCTCAGCGATCGTCAGGGAGCATGTCGCCTGGGCGCTCGCTATTCACCTGAAGAAGTAGCACTGACCTCGGCAACCTTGGGAGGCCATGCAGAACGGCCGATGATGGCCACGTTATCGCCCAGATAAGGCTGGATGTAGTCTGCACCGAGATCGCGCAGGGAATATCGTGAACTGAAGTAGACCACTGCCTTGCCGTCAGGATGCGCATCAAACCACTTGCCCATATCTGCGCCCATGACCACGTCCGGAGATACTGTCATACGTCCGACGAACTGGTACTGGCCATGATACTTGCCGGAATGGGCCAGCGGCACACCGGCTTCCTGCAAGGCCTTGAGCCGCGCACTGATCGGACGTATGTCGTAGGCGAGGCCAGCCTGCCGGATCACGGCCAGATACAGTATCGCGACAGCGAGGGAACTCAATAGCGTCATCTTCCAGATTTCCGTGACCACGCCGCCTCGCCGGTAGAAAGCCAGGACGATGGCCGCCGTCATCAGCGTCAAACCGCCCCAGATCGGGATATCCTTGATCCACGGCGCCAGATGATGGTGTAGCGCATATTCCGGCAGGTACAGGAGGATGCCTCCCGCCACCAGCGTAGCCAGCACCACAGGCAGGAGATCCGGGAAACCCTGTCGATCGGCAAGGGACAAACCGCGTGCGGCGAGCAAGGAAAATGCCGGAAAAATCGGCAGCAGATAATGCATCTGCTTGCCGCTGATGAAACAGAACGCCACAAAAACCGGGAAAAACCAGGCGAGGCAAAGCCGGACACCGGAGTCATGCATGTGCTGGCGCATTGCCAGGAAACCTCGCCACACCGGGAGCCACAACAACCAGGGGAACAGCATGACGGGCATCAAAGGCACATACCACCACAACGGACGACGGTGGGCGAAGGAATTCACCATGCGGTCGGCCGTTTGCCCCCAGAAGATCGCGTGCTGGTAGACTTCGCCGCCGCGAATACCAGCAGGTATCGCCCAGGCCAGCGCGATCAGTGCACCCATCAGTAAGGATGTCAGCATGCCCAGATACCAGCGGCGCCATTGAGGCGCTTGCCCAGCCATCCACCATGGGGCGAGCACCGCCAGCGGCAGGATCTGCAACAGGATGGTCGGCCCCTTGGCCAGGAGACCACCGCCGATTGCGAGACCGACCAGGGCCCATCCGCTTCGCGCCCTGCCCTGCCACGCCATGACGATGCCCAGCACGCCCAGCAACGTAAAGAAAGCCACCATCATGTCAAACATGGTGGCGGTCGTGAAAACCGTCCACAGCGCGCTGCCGAGCAGTATCATCGGCGCCACGCGTGAGGCCTGCCCGTCCTGCGGCCAAAGGCGACGGGCGAGATCGGCCGTCAGCCAGGCGCTGCCGAGCGCAAACAGCGACGGCACCAGACGCGGCCACCAATCGTTGACGCCGAATACCGCCCAGCCCAGGTTCATCAGCCAGAACAGCAATGGGGGTTTATGGCTATAGGCTTCGCCGTTAAGGAACGGGACCAGATAGTCGCCACGCAACCACATGTTCCAAGCTACGGTGACGTAACGGGTTTCGTCGATGGGGATGTAGGAACGGGAAAACAGCGACACAACCACCAGGACCAGCCACAGGGCCAGCAGGGACCACTCGATACGGCGATTAGCCATCAATGCACCTCTTCTTCAGTGACTTCGGCCAGCACGTCGCGCTTTTCTCTCGAGATCAGCATGAGATTACGCGCATAGACGACCGTGCCGGGCAACTGACCAAGGATAATCACCGGTTCCGCCTTGTGCAGGCCATACGCCAGCACAGTCAGTCCGCCGACCAGGCTCAGGTACCAGAAGCTCACCGGGATGACGCTCTTCTGGTGACGTTCGCTGTGAATCCACTGCACTACGAAACGCATCATGAACATGGTCTGGCCGAGCAGGCCGATCGCCAGCCACACCACATCGGTAGAATCCATGCCGGTAAAGTAGGCGTGCCACTTGTCCAGCAGATGACCGAGAAAATAGCCGAGACCCTGTCCCATGGCTATTCTTCAGTCGCGACAGGGCGCTTGGCGCGGCGTTGCAGCCACATCACGCCGAACAGGTCGACAATGCCGACCATCAGCCGATCCAGCGTACCGTAGTTGGAAACCCCGCGCTCGCGCGGACGATGGTTGGCCGGGACCGAAACCACTTTTCCGCCGCGTCGTATCACCAGCGCTGGCAGGAAACGGTGCATGTGATCAAAATAAGGCAGATCGAGGAACACGTCACGGCGGAACAGCTTGAGGCCGCACCCGGTATCCGGCGTGCTGTCATTCAGCATGCGGGAGCGCACGCCGTTAGCGATGACCGACGAAATACGCTTGATCCAGGTATCCCGGCGGGCATGGCGGCGGTTTCCGCCTACCAGCTCGACCCCCTCTTCCAGCGCCGCCATCAGCTTCGGGATGTCAGCGGGATCGTTCTGCCCGTCACCATCGAGGGTGGCAATCCAGTCGCCCCGCGCAGCCTTCACGCCGCTGCGTACCGCAGTACTCTGCCCGCAACTCTGTGCATGGCGGATGACGCGCAGCTGGGGGCAGCTCTGGCGCATCTCGTTCAGGCGTTGCGGGGTCGCATCGGTACTGCCGTCGTTGACGTAGACGATCTCGTATTCGACCACGCCATCCAGCGCAGCCCGGATTTCATTGATCAGTGGAACGATATTGTCCTGTTCGTTACGCACCGGCACCACAACGGAAAGCAGGCGCACTGCGGATGGATTAGCTGGCATGGGATGGCTTAGGCAAAATTTTGCGTATTATAGCGAAAAAACCCTGTCACCCGCGCACAGTCAGTTGTTTTCGATGCTTTACGCAGGATACTGGCAAGCGGGTCTAATGCCACATTCCTCCGCCTTACAGGCGCCCTGCCTCGATCACCGGCAAGATGAAGTAATGCAGCCCGACACCGGTGAAGTGTTCCTTCAGGTCGTTCACCAGATGTTGCGCAATCTCATGGCGGGTGCGGATCATGAATTGCACCCGGCGCTGTCTGCCGGTCACCTGTTCAAGCAGACTCATCCCGGTAGGGCGCGTACCATGGCCATAAGCCTCGGCACTGCTGAACCCTTCTATTTCTTCATGCTCCAGCAACCAGTCGACCATGGTTTCCTCGACGGAAGGCGGGGCAAAAATCATCAGCAGGCATTGTTCCATATCAGGACTCCTGGCCGAAACGACGGTACAGAATCGGCAGCAAAATCAGGGTCAGCGCGGTCGAAGTCACCAGGCCGCCAATCACTACGATAGCCAGCGGACGCTGGATTTCAGAACCCGGCCCGGTCGCGAACAACAGCGGAATCAGGCCGAATGCCGCAATATTGGCCGTCATCAGCACCGGTCGCAGACGGCGTTTCGCGCCCTCAACCACCACGCGGCCGATTTCCATGCCATGCGCAGCCAGCTGGTTAAAGTAGCTCACCATCACTACCCCGTTCAGCACGGCAATCCCCAGCAAGGCGATGAAGCCGACCGAGGCCGGCACGGACAGGTATTCCCCCGAAATCCACAGTGCAAACACCCCGCCGATCATGGCGAACGGGATATTCGACAGGATGAGTACCGACTGCCGGACTGAGCGGAATGTCGCGAACAGCAGCAGGAAAATCAGTCCCAGGGCGATCGGTACCACGATGGCAAGCCGGGCTGCGGCACGCTGCTGATTCTCGAACTGCCCACCCCATTTCATGCTGTAGCCTTCCGGCTGCGGAATTTCCTTGAGCACGCGGGCCCGGGCTTCCTCCACGAACCCCACCAGATCGCGGCCGCGCACATTGGCCACCACCACGACCATGCGCGCACCACGCTCACGGTCCACTTTGACGGGCCCCTCGACGCGTTCAAGCCTGGCGATGGTCGACAGGGGGACGCTGGTGCCGTTCGGCAAGGTCAGCATCAGGTTGGCGAAATCGGCCGGGGAAGCCCGCAGGCCATCGGCGCCACGCAGCAGTACCGGCGTGCGGCGCTGCCCTTCCTGGACGATGCCGACCTGCTTGCCTTCGAGCTGCGCGCGCAGCATGGCTTCCACCTGGGCGATATCGAATCCGAGCCGGCCTGCCGCCATGCGGTCGATATCGATGCGCAGATATTGCACCCCGCTATTCTGGGGAGTGTAGACATCCTGCGAGCCCGGGATGGACTTCAGGATCTTGACGGTCTGCTGGGCCATCTCGTCCAGCTTGTCGAGATCGCTACCGAAGATCTTCACGGCCAGGTCGCCCCGCACGCCCAGGATCATTTCGTTGACGCGCATTTCGATCGGCTGGGTAAACGCGTAAGCCAGCCCGGGCATATCCCCGACCACTTTGCGAAGATCGTCGATCAATTTTTCCTTGTCCGGAGAGCGCCATTGATCACGCGGCTTCAGGACGAGGAAATTATCGGTCTGGTTCAGCCCCATCGGGTCGAGCCCGAGTTCGTCAGAACCCACGCGTGACACCACGCCCTTGACCTCCGGCACCGCCGCCAGAATGGCGCGCTGCACGGCCTGATCGAGTTCGATGGTCTTGTTCAGGTTGATGGAGGGCAGTTTTTCCACCTGCATGATGATGTCGCCTTCGTCCATGACCGGCATGAAAGTCTTGCCGATTTGCAGGTAGACCACCGCGGTCGCCAGCAGCGCCACGCCAGCCCCGACGACGATAGTTTTCGCGTGCGTCAGCGACCATTGCAAAGCCGGTTCATAGGCCGATAGCGCCTTACGTACCAGCCAGGGCTCTTCATGGCTGACCTTGCCCAGCAGGAATGACGCCAGCACGGGAATCACGGTCAACGACAGCACCAAGGATCCGGAGAGTGCGAACACGATGGTCATGGCGACCGGGCCGAACAGCTTGCCTTCCAGACCCTGCAGGGTCAGCAGTGGCAGGAATACGGTAATGATGATGAGGATGCCCGAGGTGACCGGCACGCTGACTTCCTTCACGGCACGGTAGATCAGATGCAGGCGAGGCAGCTTGGATTTCTCTCCGTGCGCCAGATGCGACACGATGTTTTCAACCACGACCACTGCGGCATCGACCAGCATGCCGATGGCGATGGAAAGTCCCCCCAGGCTCATCAGGTTGGCCGACATGCCGAACTGGCCCATCATGATGAAGGTCACCAGGGCCGCCAGAGGCAGCGCCAGTGCCACGGTCAGCGCTGCGCGCCAGTCACCGAGGAACAGGACCAGCAGGACGACGACCAGCACGATGGCTTCCATCAGCGCGTGGTTGACGGTCCCGACCGCGCGCTCGACCAGACTGCCACGGTCATAGAAGACGTTGATTTTCACTCCCTTGGGCAGGGTCGGCTCGATCTCAGCGATCTTGGCACGCACACCATCTACCACCATCCGGGCGTTGGCGCCGCGCAAACCGAGGACCAGGCCTTCCACCGCTTCACCGGTGCCGTTCTGGGTCACCGCACCGTAACGTGTCAGCGCCCCGATACGGACCTGGGCGACGTCACCGATACGCACCGGCATGCCCTGTTCACTCTTGATTACGGTATTGCGTACATCTTCCGGGGTCTTGAAACGCCCTTCCGACCTGACCAGCAGGGATTCTTCACCGTCGCCGAGACGGCCGGCCCCATCATTCCGGTTGTTGAGGTCCAGTGCCTGCTGCAACATGTCCAGCGAGACGCCGCGGGCATACATGCGGGCATTGTCAGGCACGATTTCGAAGCTGCGCGCCACACCGCCGAGGGAATTGACATCGGCCACGCCCGGCACCGTCCGCAATTGCGGGCGGATGACCCAGTCCAGCAGGGTACGGCGCTCTTCCAGGGACAGGTTCCCGCCCTCGATGGTGAACATGAACATTTCACCCAGTGGCGTCGTCATCGGGGCAATGCCTCCGGTCGCATCCGGCGGGAGGTTGCCCCAGATACCGTTGAGCCGCTCGGCCACCTGCTGGCGCGCCCAGTAGATATCGGTTCCGTCGACGAAATCGACGGTGATGTCGGTCAGCGCATATTTCGCCACGGAGCGCAGCATGGTCTGGTGCGGCAGACCCAGCATCTCGACTTCGACCGGCGCGGTGATGCGGGCTTCGACTTCCTCAGGCGTCATGCCCGGCGCCTTGATGATGATCTTGACCTGAGTGCTGGAGACGTCAGGAAAGGCGTCGATCGGCAGATTCTTGTAGGCGTAGACACCTGCCCCCACCAGCATCGTGGTGACGACGAGCATCAGCAGACGCTGCGTGAGCGCAAATTGGACCAGACGGGCCAGCATTATTCTGCTCCTGTACCGACCCAGGCGGCCTTGATGGCCACAGTGCCGGAAACCGCGACGCGTTCGTTACCTGAAAACGCGCCGGAAATAATGGCGCGATCGGCTTGTTCAGAGGCCACGCCTACCTTCACTGGCATGAAACCCTTCTCATTCAGTACAAACACGTAGCTATCACGGCCATTGCGCACCACTGCGCTCTTGGGCACGCTGAACTGGTTCCCCGCAGATGCCTGCGAAGCGATTTCAGCCTCGACAAACTGCCCCGGTGACAGTCGATCGGCATTCCTGCTGATCTCCGCCCGCACGTGCATGGTCTGGTCGTTTTTGTTGATGTTGCGAATAATCGCGATAATGCGGCCTTCTGCATCGTATTTCGGAATACGCACCGCCATTCCATTGGCGACGCTGCCCAGGGATTCGACGGGGGCATGAATCTCCAGCCACAACGGGGTCAGGCGTCCGATGCGCACCAGCGGCATGGCCGGATCGACGCGCTGGCCTGTCGTGACCATTTGTTCCAGTACCTGGCCGTCGATGGGGGCGGTAATGGTCAGGCCGCTGCTATATTCGCCACGGGTTTCCAGCCGGGCAATGGCAGCATCCCCCATGCCGGCCAGCCTGAGCGACTGGCGACGCTGCATCAGCAGCGCCGACAGTTCTTCGTGGCTGCTTTTCGTGGTGAGGTAGCGACGCTCGGCGATGATGCCGTCCCTGAAAAGCTCGGCATCACGGTCCAGTGTGTTCTTCGCCAGGCGGCTTTGCGTCAGCGCCTGCAGGTATTCGCGCTGCAACCCGACCAGTTCCGGGCTGCTGATATGGGCGACGGCCTGCCCTTTCTTGACATTCTGGCCGGCAGCGACGAACAACGCGTCGATAAGTCCTGACTGTGCTGCACTGACCACCCGCTCCTGCCCGACCGGGACAGTGATCTCGCCCGGCAGGCGGTTGCTGGTCAGCGCGGAAGCAGCGGCCACAGGCGCAACGACCACGCCCAGTGACTGCTGCTGCCTGGGGGTCATGGCGATCTGGGCAGGCTCTGCCGACCAGGCAGGTAATGCCAGCAGGCCAAGCAGCGCCATGATGTGACTGATTTGAATGTGCTTCATGGCAAAACTCCTACGGCCTGGTTATATCGTGAAATATCCCATTGCAACTGGATGCGGCGGCTGCCCAGCGCACGTTCGGCCTCATAGGCCAGCGCCTGAACGCGCATCAACTGCACCAGATCACTCTCCCCCAGTTCGAAGGCCTTGCGAGCAAGACGCAGATTCTCCTGTGCGATCTGGTTCTGGCGCGTCACGATTTCCAGTTCCGAGCGGGTCACTTCCAGATTGTGCTCTGCCTCGTGCATGGCCGTTTCCATGGCATAGCGCAGACGGTCCCGCTCGCTCATGAAACGGGCGACGTTGGTTTCCGCAGCGGCCAGCATGGGGGCCGTACGTGTTTCAGTGCTGAATGGAATGCGCAGCTTGAGGCCGATACTGTCGTTGTAGGCGTTGTCGAAGGCACCGCGCTGGCTGCGCGCAGCCAGCATCAGTTGCGGATTTTCGCGACGCTCGACACGCACCAGTTCGCGCTCGTTTTCTGCGAGCGTGATACGGGATTGGGCTTCACGCATGAGCGGGTGGTCGTCACCAAGATCGTGCTTGTCGGTCAGGGGTTCTTCCTGGCGTGCCGGAACTTCATCCAGACCGGTCAGGACCCAATAGCGATGTTCGGCATGCTTGAGCTCTGCCTGAGCGCGCACCAGGGTCGCCTCCGCCTGCAGGGTTTCGTTCTGGGCCAGCATGACGTCGGTCTTTGCCAGCTCTCCGGCCTTGAACCGGCGCTCGACATCGCGCTGCAGGGATTTTGCCGTCTCCACGCGCTGTCCGACCAGTTGAACGTTATTGGCATTCATACCGATATCCCACACGGCGTCACGCAGCACACCTGCCACCTGCAGCATCAGCCCTTCCCTGCTGGCGGCAAGATCATTCTGTGCCTCGCTGGCGACCGCCTGCCTGGCGGAACGTTGTCCCGGCAACCAGACCGGCAGTTCCAGTTCAGCTTCCCATTCACGCTCGCCGCGACCGCTGCCGATAGTGTCATTGAGGTGGCGCAGTGAAATCGCCGGCGCAGCGGGCAACATGCCGCGCGCATGGATGTAGCGCGCCTGCACCTCGCCATCCATGGCTTGCAGGACATGGCGCTGAGGGTTGCGCTCGTAGGTCTTTTGCAGGACTTCGTGCAGGGTCAGCTGCGGGTTGGTCTTCAGGGCTTCGAGCTCTGCAGCTCCGGCAGCCTGAATTAGCAATAAGAATGGCAGTAGGGCCAACTTCAGTTTCATCGTGTCATCCATCATATTCCTGGAATTCCCAGGCAGCATCCGGGTTGGACTATAAGGAGCCAACCTTAACACTATCTTAAATGAAAATGACAGGACTCACCCGGCCGCTGAAATGCCGGGGGCGGGATGATACGAATCAGTGGCGGGGCTGCAACACCTGGGACACCAACCTGCGCAGGATGATGACGACGAGCAGGCAACTCAGCCCACCGGCCACGACATCCGCGGGGAAATGGGCGCCCAGGCTGACGCGGGAAATCCCGACCCAGAGGACGAACAGGGCCGCGGCATGGCGACCGCCGCGGTTCAGCACCGGCCACAAGCTGGCCGCCATCAGCATCCCGAACGACGTATGTCCGCTCGGCAGGCTGTGCTGCAGGTTCAGTTCCGGACTGCCCACCAGGACGACCTGACCAGCCCCCAGTGCCAACGGCGGCCTCGGGAAGGAAAAGGCGTCCTTGAGGGTCACAACCACCCAGCCGTCGACCAGGTTGCCGAGTGCGAACACTGCCACCACGCCGATCCACAGCGACATGGTCGCAGGTTCCTGTTTCCTGCACATCCAGACCGCCACCAATACCAGCAGCGCCAGGCAAACCTGGAAATTCTGGTGTTCCGCGAGGAAAGTCCCCAGCAACATGAAGCGGTCCAGCCAAGTGCCATGCACCTGGTTGATGGCATGGAACAGCCAGACGTTCAGTCCGCCCCAGTCATACATGACGGCCTTCATGACAGCCACACCATGCCAGCCAGCAACAAGCCTCCGCCTGCAGCCGCAAGAGCGAAGCCAAACAGCCAGCGCCTGCGGGTCAGCGCGGTGATGGATGCCAGGGAAATCGCAATCTGGATCAACGTGATCGACTGCGCCAGACGGTGGTGAGGATGCATGGTTTCTTCACTGCGCTCGTCGGCCTTGCGGGACTCCTCATCCAGTTGTTGCGCCTTGGCCTGGATATCCTTTTTTTCCTTCTCGTACTTTTCCTTCTGGGTGCGGTAAAAATCCGCCTTGTCCCTGGGAGCGACGTCCATGGCCAATTCCATCAAGTGCTGCTTGGCGCTCTTGGCCTGGTAAAAAGCCCATTGGTCCGAGGCCTGCGCCTTTTTCAATACCGCCTCGTTCTTGTACAGCATGGCCTGGTTCTGGGTCGCGCCCCCCTGATAGCTGACGATGGCTCCGACCGTCGAGAGGATGGCGGTAAAAATCGCGACATATTGCGCCAGGCCGGGACCGTGCTCGGCTGCATGCTCCAATTCGTGCTCATGGGCACCGTGAACGTGAAATCCACCTTCAGACATGTTTCATCCTTCCATTCAAATCGCGCTGTTCAGGTCAGAATTCGACATGAAAACGCAAGGCACCAAAATCAACTGGTCCGCGATCCGCGTTATAAGCCGGGTTCCACATCCGCTGGTAATCCGCGGTCAGGTACAGGTTTTTCCATACGTTCAGGCTGTAATAGGCCTCGAACAACTTCTCGGATGCGTAATTGAGCTTGCCGTCACCGATGAAGAATGAAATGCCGCCCGCTTCCAGATAACGCCTGCGGTCATTGGAAAGGCTGTTGCAGGAGTAGCCGACCCCGACGGTGTCATGCGGGCGTTGCCAGGCGTTTCCCTTCATGACGAGGCCGCCGGCGACTGAGGCGTCGGTTTCTGTGAATGCCAGCGTTTCCGTTCGCCCGTCCGCTTTCATCGCACGCAGGAAGAAGCCGAGCTGATCCGTGATCGCCTGTTCGATGTTCACGCCAAGGCCGTACTTGATCTTTTCACTGTTGCGCACGGCAAAGATCGCCTGCGGGTCGGCCCCGGGCGTTTTCTGCAGGTAATCGAGGGCATCGGCGAAACTGGCGATGCGTGCCCGGTTGCGCCAGGCAAGGACGCGGATCTTGCCGGGCTGACCAGCCAGCGTGTGCGAATGCTCTATCTCGATCTGGTCACCATAATGCTTGAAAATGCGGTAATCGGTCGGCAACATGTTGGGATCGCGTGGCCCCGTCATGCGACCGATGCGGTAGGCCCAATCCCCCTGATACCACTCGGCGGTGAATCCGTAGCCAAAGCCGCGGGCATCGGCAGCATAGTCATAAGCCAGCGGCGCCATGAAGGCGGCGTTCATGAACTGAGTGCGCGGATCCTTGCCGTAGGCGTTATCGTCGAACACGTCCAGGATGGAAAAATTCCCCACGGACAGCACGATGCGGTTGTGGTCCACCATACCAGCCATCTGGTTGAGGTCAGCCTCGACCTGCTCTTCTCCCCCGCCGAGATTCCAGGTCTGGCGCAGGAAAGCACGCTGGCGGTAAAGATGCGGAGTCGTGCCTGCGGTACGCGTCAGTTCGCCATTGGTGAATCCAGCTGCGCCATTCAAGCCCGAAAAAGGAACGCCCTGCGTCAGTTCAGGATTGAAATAGGCTTCTCCGCCGCGCCATGGTCGGAAGCCCCAGAAACCGGTAATGGTGGCGGTATAACTCCGCGCAGCATCGGCCGACAGACTGTTGAGGCCATGATAAGCCTCGTGAAATGCGTCATGCCGTTGCCAGATGTAGGTACTCTGGAATCGCACCGTGGTGTCCTCGTAGCTCATTTCCTCGGCATGCGCAGTGACCGAGCCCATCAGCCCCGCCAGCAACAACCCGATAAATGCACTTCCAAACAGGGCACCTTGCATCAATGAACCATCCGGAACGTCGTTTTAAATGAAACAGACGTACACCCCATGACAAACCGTTGACACACATCCATCACTCGCGGCCTGCCTTCTCATCCGAGAAGAAAGGAAACAGCAGGGGCAGCAGCAGCAGCGTAAAGAACGTTGCCGTGATCAACCCCCCCACGATGACCACCGCGAAGGGGCGTTGCGTTTCCGAACCGATGCCGTGCGACAGAGCCGCTGGCAACAGCCCAAGACCGGCCATCAGCGCCGTCATCAGGATGGGGCGCAAACGGCTGGCGGCCCCTTCCAGTACGGCGTCCGCCAACGCATGGCCTTCCATGAGCAGGTGTTTGATCTGCTCCACCATGATCACACCGTTCTGCACCGATATCCCGGCCAGGGCGATGAAGCCGACCGCAGCGGACACCGACAGGTGCAACCCCGCCAGAGCCAGTCCGGCCAGCCCGCCGATCAGGGTAAACGGGATCAGCAACAGCACCAGCAATGCGTTGCGCACCGACTTGAAGGCCCAGAACAGCAGCACGAAGATCATCAGCAGGGACAGCGGCACGATCACTTCCAGACGCTTCATCGCGCGCTGCTGGTTCTCGAACTGACCGCCCCAGACCATGGAATAGCCGGGCGGCAGGCCGACCTGCGCTTTCACCTTGGCCATGGCCTCAGCCACGAAAGTTCCCTGGTCGCGCCCCAGCACGTTGACCTTGACCGCCGCGATACGGGAAATATCTTCCCGGGCGATGCGGAACGCCCCCTGCTTCACTGCGATATCCGCGACTTCACCCAGCGGAATGGTGGTGTTGTGGTCCGGCAGGGCCACCGGCAACTCGGCGATGTCATCGACAGCATCGCGATACGGCTCCGCCAGCCGCAGCGTCAGATCGAAGCTGCGATCGTTCTCGTAGAAGGTATTCGCGGCATTGCCGGCCAGCGCGGTCCGGATCGTCGTATTGACATCGCCGGCGGCCAGCCCGTAACGGGCCAACGCGGCACGCTTGAGGGTGATATCCACCTCGCTGTTGCCGGAAATCGGGATGGCCCCGACATCGGTAGCACCTCGCACGCTGCGGATGACATCCGCGACCTGTTGTGCCTTGTCTTCCAGCACGGCCAGGTCAGGTCCGAAAATCTTCACGGAGATTTCGCCTTTGACCCCGGACAGGGCTTCCTCGACGTTATCCTGGATGACCTGTGAAAAATTGGTCGGCACGCCCGGAATCTCATGCACCTTCTTCGACATATCGGCAATCAGCGCTTCCTTGTCAGCGAAGCGCCAACTCTCCCTTGGCTTCAGGCTGGCGAGGATTTCCATGTTGTTGGGCCCCTTGGGATCGGTACCATCATCCGGTCGACCCAGCTGCGAGACCACATTTTCAACTTCAGGATAACTCAACAAAATCTGCCGCACCTCGCGTTCGATTTCCTTGGTCTTCTCCAGTGCGGTAGACGGCGCCAGCGGCATGGTGATCCACAGGTTGCCCTCGTCCAGCTTGGGCAGGAACTCCGTGCCCAGCCGCGGCGACAACAGCAGCGACACGACCAGCAATCCAACGGATGCCGCACTGATCGGCACCCATGCCTTGCGCAAGCGCACCAGCACGGACCGATAGCCCTCCTGTAGGGCATGCATCCAGCCGCTATGCTGCTCGGCCATGTCCTCGCGCCGCATGGTGTAGGACAGCAGCGCCGGGATGAGTGTCAGCGTCAACAGGATCGCACCCAGCAGCGCGAAGCTGAGGGTAAAGGCCATGGGTGAGAATATGCGGCCTTCGACACGCTGGAAGGTGAAAATCGGCAGGAAAGCCAGAATGATGATGGCCTTGGAGAACAGGATGGGATGGCCCATTTCCACGGCGGTATGCTTCAGGGTGTGAATCCGCCACCCATAGCCGGAATGCATGGGGTTGCCGTCTCTGCCCCCCAACGCCAGCTTGACCATCAGCGCCTCGACCAGCACCACCGCACTGTCGATGATGATACCGAAGTCGACCGACCCCAGCGAAATCAGATTGGCAGACATGCCGCGGCTGTCCATGATGATGAAGGCGAACAGCAGGGACAGCGGGATCACGGAGGCGACAATCAGCGCCGCCCGCCAGTTGCGGAGAAAAATCATCAGGATGGAAACCACCAGCAAGGCGCCGACCACAAGGTTTTCCGTGACGGTGTGCACGGTGTGCTGGACCAGGGTCGTCCGCTCGTAATACGGCAGGATACGTACCCCCTTGGGCAGTTTGGCGTTGATCTGCTCGACCTTTTCGCGCAAACCTTCGACGACCTTGGCCGCATTCTGCCCCTTGGTCATCACGGCAACCCCCTGCACGACGTCATCACGGTCATTGAATGCAATGATGCCGGAACGCGGACGATCCCCCACCTTGACGGACCCCAGGTCCCCGACCAGGATCGGGCGACCATCGCGCGAGGCGACGACGGTCTGCGCGATATCATCCAGGCTCTGGTACAAACCGACACCGCGGACCACCAAGGCTTCTTCGCCGCGGTGCATCAAACCTCCGCCGACATTATTACTGTTGTTGGAGAGCGCCTGATTGACCTGATCGATGCTGACGCCGAATTTCTTCAGCAGATAAGGGTCGAGCTGAACCTGGTATTCCTTGACCGCGCCACCGTAACTGACCACGTCAGCCACTCCGGGGACCGTCCGCAGCACCGGTTGGATCTGCCAGTCCTGAATGGCACGGATTTCGCGAAGCGGCATATCCTTGGGCGCGTCGACGATGTAGCGGTAAACCTCGCCCACCGCAGTGGACAAAGGCGCAAGCGATGGCTGGTATCCCGGGGGCAAGTCGGCGCCTGCCAGCCGTTCCAGGACCTGCTGACGGGCGAAATAATCATCTGTCTTGTCCGAGAAGGTCAGGGTCACCACCGACAAACCCGTAATCGAAACCGAGCGTTTCTGGGTGAGGTGGGGTACCCCACTGATCGCACGTTCAATCGGCAAGGTCACGGCGCGCTCGA
Source organism: Pseudomonadota bacterium (assembly GCA_029782295.1). Lineage (GTDB taxonomy): Bacteria > Pseudomonadota > Gammaproteobacteria > Burkholderiales > Methylophilaceae > CAIJXJ01. The sequence continues at coordinate 39,180 of JAKOVB010000089.1, read as the reverse complement.
CTTCTTCAGGCGCGAGGCCGGGCGCCTGGGTCACGATGCCGACATGCACGTCCTCCACGTCCGGGAAAGCCTCGATCGGCAGATTCTGCACTGCGACCCAACCAGCGATCGCCACGGCGACAGACGCGATCATGACGAATACGCGCTGCTGCAGTGCGAAGGTAATCAGTTTATCGAGCATTTATTGGCCCTCGGCCAGCTCGGCGTTGATCAGAATGGCCCCCGAAGTCACGACACGTTCGCCCGCCTTCAGGCCGTCCTGAATGACGGCATATTCGCGCGTCTGCTCGCCCAATGTCACACGGCGCTTCTGCATGCGGCCCGGTGCGGATTCGACGAACACATAGCTGTAGAGGCCTTCCGTGACCAGGGCCGAATTCGGGACGCGCACCACCTTGCGCTGACTTTCCGACAACGGCGTGATGCGGGCATACATCTCCGGCTTCAGGCGTCCGCCCTTGCTGTCGATGCTGCAACGCACCGGAATGCGGCGGGTCGCTGGATCCAGCAGGGTGCCAATGCTCAGCACCTTGCCCATGAAAGTTTCACCGGGATAGGCATCGACCTCGAGACTGACGGCCTGGCCGGTGTGCACCTTGGACAGATCGCGCTCGGGCAGGTCGATGACGGCCCACAGGTGGCCGGGGTCGGTCACGGTGAACAGGGGATTGACCGCGTCCGGACGCACTTCCATGCCCGGATTGACCTGACGGTCGACCACCACGCCGGAAATCGGGCTGCGCACGGTGTAATTTTCGCCGCTACGACTGCCACCAAGGTTGTTCAGGCGACCGCGGGCACGGGCCGCTTCGGCTTCAGACTGGGCTAAATCCGCCTGGGCAGCCTCCAGTTCTTTCTGCGCAATCACGCCATGTTCATACAACAGCTTGCTGCGCTCTACGGTGTGTTTCTTAAAGCTGAGATCGGCATCCGCCTTGCGGGTATCGGCCACAGCGCTGCCCAGGTCCGGAGAATCCATTTGCATCAGGACCTGACCGGCCTTGACCGTGTCGCCGACCTTGGCATTGATGCGTATTGCACGTCCCAATACCGGGGAATAAATTCTGGAAGTATGATCTTCGTCCAGTGCAACCCGTCCGTTCAGAGGTTCCGCCGCCGACTCCGGCACTTCCTCGGCGGGCTGGATTCTGAGCTTGGCCAGTTGAGGTGATCCCGCAGGCAGCGTCAGCATGTCGCGGGGAGGCGTTGCGGGTTTTTTCTGCGATTCAGCAAGTGCGAGCGAGCTGAACGCGAGCAGGACCAACAAAAGCGTACTGAGTTTTTTCATGGCATCCGGATTTCTGAGGTAATGGCAGCACGCCAGGCGGCTTCTGCCTTGGCGTAATCGGCATGGGTCGTCGCAGCCTCGAGCTGTAACGCACGCAGGGTGCGATGCGCGTCGAGCAGATCCATGACGCCCATGGCTCCGTGCTTGTAGGCAAAATCAGCCGCTTCCGCAGACTTGCGCGCGGCATCCAGCACCGATTCATCGAAACGGCGCGCACGTTCGCTGGCAGAAAGAAGCGCAGCGCGCGCCTGGTTGATTTCGACGACGGCTTGCGCACGCACGCGTTCCATGTCTTCCATGGCGCTGGTCAGGTTGACCTCGGCACGGGCGACTTCCCCCTGATACTGGTAATTGGTGAACAACGGGATGCTGAAACCGCCGCCAATCGCACTTTTGGCATCACTGCCCGGCGCATGCTCGAACTCGACGCCCACCGTCACGTCGCGCGTTTTCAGGGAATTGGCCAGATCGCGCTGCTTTTCTGCCTGACGGATACGGGCCTCGGCCGCACGCATGTCCGGCCGCTGGGCCAGCACGGATTCATCCCAGGTTGCGTCACGCATCAGGGTTTGCGGGAATGGGTCGACTGCCGTGATCTGGCTTGCAGATGCTTCCATGCCGATCAGATAGGCCAGCGCGGACTGTGCATTCTGGCGGTCGGTGACAGCCTGTCGCAGGTCGTTGAGCGACCGCAGGGCATCCACCCGGATCCTCGCCACGTCTGCGGCGGCGATATCTCCCGCCGACAGCCTGAATTCAGCAGCCTTGAGCGTCTGGTCGTAGAGATCGGCGCTTTCGCGGTTGATCTTTTCCTTCTCCTGCGCCAGCACGAGATCGAAATAGGCTGCCGACAGGGTAGACAATTGCTGACGCTGCAAATCCGCCAGATCATGACGACCGGCTTCGACGCCCTGCTCCGCCACCGCCGTGCGCAGCTCCCGCTTGCCACCGCGCTCGATCAATTGATCTACGCGAGCCACCACATCCAGGCGTTCCGCATGCAGCAGACGGCCGTTGGCACCATCCAGGCGCAAGGAAGCGGCATTCACGGAAAGGGTCGGGTTGGGACGCTGGGCGGCCGACAGGGTGTCGGCCTGCAAGCCTTCGACAATGCGACGGCCAGCCAGCAATTCACGATTCTTTTCAGTCAGGAGCCGCTGGGCCTCCTGCAGGGTCAGTGCAGAAGACATCGTGGCAGGCTCCGCGTACGAAACGCCGGCCAGAGCCAGCGCGATTAACATCAGCAACACACGAAGCATCAGGGACCTCCAATTACAATGCCGCAGAGTTTATGGAGGCAGGCTTACTTAAACCTTACATACCTGTGATGCTCATTTGATTGGGTCAGGAAGTACGGGAGGAACCGGCGAGCAAGGCCGCGCCGATCATGCCGGCCTGGTCGCCGGCCTGAGAAATGGTGATACGGATCTTGCCACGCAACGCAGGAATCAGGTCATGGTCGAGGCGCTGATGAAACCCCACCGACATCAGCGACCAGGCGGCGCTCATGCCACCGCCGACCACCACATGCGCCACATCAGCCACCTTGAGGACATGCGCCAGCGCCTGAGCCAGCCTTTCCCCGGCGAGATGATAGGCCGCGATTGCATGCGCATCCCCCGCTTCGGCCTTCTGGGCGATCTGGTGGGCAGTGAGCGCCTCTGCCGTGGCTTCTCGATAACTGATGGCGACCCCGCTCGCCGAGGCATACTGTTCCATGCAGCCACGGTTCCCGCAACCACATGGCCTGCCCTCCGGCTCGACGATCAGATGCCCCACTTCCATGGCAACCCCGTGTTCTCCAGGGAACGCAGCGCCGTCAACGATCAGCCCACCACCAACACCCGTGCCGAGGCCAAGGTACACCAGCCCTGCCGCCTTTCGACCTGTCAGGCGGAACTCCCCGTACGCTGCCGCCAACGCATCGTTCTCGACAATGACCGGCACACCCAGCGACGCGCTCAGTGGCGTAGCGAGATCGACATCCAGCAAACCGGGGAGATTGGGTGATTGGGCAACCTGCCCATCGACGATGAAACCGGGAAACCCCAGTCCGATGGCGCTCACGTCGGGATACTGCTGCATGGCCTCGCGCAATGCCGTTTCAAGTGCATCGAGGATAGCTGGCAAGGTCCGGTCTGCCGGCATGTTGCGGCACATCCCGGAAAAGTCGGCGTTGACGCGATGCTCGGCGATCACCTGCAGGCCGTCAATCACGCCCACCCGCAAGTTGGTACCGCCGACATCGACGCCGATGAGCATCAGTTGATTTCCAGCTGAATATCGAGGCTACGGGTCACTGCGTTGACCGGCCAGGTCAACTCCAGCGTCACCGCCTGCATGATTTTTTCGAAACCCGCTTCAGATTGGGAGACGCTGAAGTGCGGCCAGGTATTGAGCATGCCTGGCACATTGCAGGACAGCCTGACGCTACCGCCCAAGACTTCGTCTTCCAGCAGCAGTTCGCGCATTTCGTCGAGGTGGAGGGACTGACCGAAACCACCAGGAATGTCGTCACCGATGCGGAAGCGGCCGGCCGGACCATCGCAACTCGGCATCGCGAGATTGATTTCGACGCGAAAGAGTCCGCTCTTCAATTTGTCGAATGTATAGGAAACGTCTACGCGGTTGTCCTTGACCATGATCTTCTTGCTCACGTTGCCACGGTAGGCCTGCCCCTCAAAGCTGACAGAGGCGGTTTTGCCGCCGGAAGCAGCGCCATAGACCACATTCGCAAACATGGCGCCTTCACGCTCACCCCAGCTATCGCGGAACATGGCGCGCGCATGCGGATCCGTAGCCAGATCGCCGGCAGAGATCTCGTGCTTGGACACCATGCGCTCGTGGGGATTGGCAATGCCGTTGCCACTCGACCCATGGTCATGCTGGGCATGGACGCGCCGGTGATAATGCTCCGTCTGGCGTGCCAGCGAATCACCGAAATTATGTGCCAGCTTGTAGGTATCCAGTTCACACAGGGTTGCCGAGCCGTCCAGTTTGACGACGGCCTGCAACGTCCCATTCTGCAGGAACAGTTCATCATGTCCGTCGATATCCAGATCCACCTGGCTGCGCGCCGGGCGGGGCTGTACCGCATCCAGCATCGCTTCCAGACGCACAATCGCGTTGTAGATCGCGCGGCGCAGATGAGGCAGATACAACCCGCCAAAGAGTCCGTGCCAGTAGGCGTCATTGGCCTGGGCTTCATAAAGTTCGTGCAACATAGCCGGCGTTTTCTGTTGATCCGGCAATGCATGGTAACGGGCGGACAGCGCCAGCATGCGCTTGTGCATCCAGTTGGACTCCGGAAAACGCATGAAGAAATTTCTCCAGATGCCGCCGCGCACGAAAGGCTTACTGGTCTCCCAGCGCCCTTCCCGCTTCTCGCGATCGACCATGTCCCCGTAATGATGGGCGGCCGGAACCGGCAGCGTCCATTCATTCATCTCACTGTAGGATGCTGTTGGCAGATAAACGACGCCTTTGGTCTTCGATTGCGCGTGGTAATCGCTGTAGCGCATCGGATGGATGATGGAAGAATTCAGGACCCCCTCGATGAAGTCCTTCAGCCAGCCCTTTTCATACACCCACTCGTAGGTTTCCGGCCAGATGCCGAATTTCTCGATATCGTCGAAATACACGGCGGCGGCCTGGCCGGTGTCGTCAGCCAGGCTTTCCAGATAACCCACCACCTCATGGGCAGGAGAGAAAGGCAGGCGGTACCGCAGGGGCTCTGAAATCGGGAACAGGTCCAGCCTGCGACCATCTTCTTCAGTCGTATAGAAACCGTTCAGATCCTGTGGCTGCTTGCCGGTGCAGAGAAAGTGGTAATCGTCGACGGTCACGTAACCGATGCCTGCATCACCCAGCGCCGGCACCACGGTGGACTCCCACACGCGCTCCGTCAGCCATGCCCCCTGGGGCTTCTGGCCCAGTTTCTTATGCAGGTAGTCGGAAAGTTTGGTGATCTGGCCGACACGGTCGGTAGAGGGGATCGCAGCCAGCACCGGCTCCGTAAATCCTGCACCGAACAGTTCAGCCTGACCGCGCTTGACCATCTCCTTCAGCAATTGCATGTCCTGCGGGTAATGCTTGAGCATGTACTCCAGCAACCAGCCGCTGATGTGGATGGCGAAACGGAAATCCGGATAGCGATGGAGGACCTGAAGGAACGGGCCGTAGCATCGAATGTGGGCATCATCCAGAACGTGAGTGAAATTGCCAACCGGCTGGTGGGCATGAACGCCGAGAAGCAAAGCAACAGATTTGGTCATGATTGTAATCCCTCAGGTTTCTAGACTTCCGTTCCGCGACGCATGGTGCCGCCGCCTTCCGGATCACCGCCGCCCAGACTGATGGCCTTGGACAGATTTTTTGGTACAGGTAGCTTAAGTAACTTGTAAAGATTAGCCAAGTTACGGCGATAAAGGTGATCGAAACTCTGGACGCTCATGGCGGAGTTGTAATCCCCGAACCACCAGAACCAGTCCGACCCCTCACAATCGCCCAACTGACGCTCTGCCAGTTCCTTTTCGGCATCATTCAGACGTTTGCCGGACATGACGAGGTCATAGTTCTTTTTCGCTTCGCACAACAGGTCCCAGCCACGGTTCTTGTCCGGTGAACCGATCCAGGTACTGAAAGTGCCATACACCCAACTGCCGGCTGAAACAGCAGGCAAGGTTTCCAGTGCGATATTCGCGCCGTGGAAGCTTTCCAGCTCAAGCAATTCCTCGTTGCCGGCCACGTTGGAGCAGTGCTGCACCACTTCGCTGAAGGTCGACATCTCGATGTGATGGTGGCCAGCCAGCGCCTGGTACAGGTCGCTCAGGAAGAAGAAGGCGTTATACGGGTAATATTCCCATGCGTTTTCACCATCCAGGATGATACTGACGACAGGCGTTTCGTCTGGATTGGTGACATGCCAGATATGTTCGAGTTCACGAACGAAGTCATTGGCCGCATCAGGACCGTGCCACTTGGAGTATTCAAAGCCGATCTTGTCCGAGAGTCTGTCGTCACGGAAAAAGGTCACGATCTGGTGGTTGCCATCGGTCACGCGATATGGCTTGTACAGATAATGCTGGCGTTCTGGCAGCATCAGCCCGTAGGCATGCTGCAGACTGTTTGCCAGCACGCCCTCGCCGGTCGCTGCCCAGGTCATGTCGCTCTCCGCCAGCAGCATCAGCGCTGGATGAGACACCCCGCCCTCCGCCGGCCACATGCCACGCGGCGGTTCGCCGAAACGCCTGAAATGACTTTCTATCGCGCTTTCGATATGTGCCTTGGCACGCTGTACCCCACCCGGATAACGTGGGGATTCAGGTAGCGAAACGTCATGCATGCTGTCGCGCGCCGCATTGAAATCCAGCAACAGGGGCAGGATGGGATGGTAATGCGGGGTGCTCGAAAGCTCGATGCGGCCCTGTTCCTGCAACTTGCGATAGCGCGGAATGATGTTGGCGATCAGCGACCCCATCAGGTCGAACAGTTCACGACGATCCGTCGCGGTGAACTGGCCTCCCTTCGCCATCAGGCGAGCGATGAGTTCTTCTTCGCGGCGCACGCTTTCACCGGTCCATGCCAGGTGATACCAGACCAGCAGGTCCAGCATGTACTGATCCGAGAGGTATTCGACACCATCCTCGCACTGCGCACTCACGGTCTTGAACAGATCGTGCAGGTGCCGATACCGTGGGAATGGGTCGATCATCTTGCTATGGTTGCTCTTGAAGCAACTCTCATAAATGAGGCGACGTTTCTCTGGACTCAGACATTCGTCATCGGGGGTCAGGAAAAGCGCAAGCAACGGGTCCCTGATTTTGCCGGTGGCAAACTGGTCCGTGTAATCGTCAAGCTGATCCAGCAACACGGGTACGAAATTGAAGGTCGCCTTGGCTTTGGGATTCTGCTCAAGGTGGTACGCCATGTCCGTGTAGTCCTTGATGGCGTGCAGGTAGGTCCAGGGCAGCACATATTCGCCAGTCAGGTAATCCCGATAATCAGGCTGGTGCATGTGCCAGTACAAATTGACGTAAAGCTTGCGTGGGTGTGACATCGATTGGGTACTTGCTTGATGGGTGAATTACGAGAGCGGCTCATGTAGAGCCGCTCTCCGAAGACTATAAGTTGGATTTACCTTGCGTGATGCAGATTCTGGCCCAGCATATCCGGTGTCACCAGGGTGATCCCCTTCTCGGACACATAGAAACGCTTGCGGTCTTCCTCCAGATTAACACCGATCTGCATGCCTTCCGGAATGATGGAACCCTTGTCGATCACGACACGATTCAGCACCACATTACGGCCGATCGTGACGTCCGGCAGGATCACCGAATCCTCAATATTGCCGAAACTGTGCACGCGCACGTTGGAGAACAGCACCGAGCGGCGGACCGTCGAACCGCTGATAATGCAGCCTCCGGAAACCAGGGAATCCACCGCCTCACCACGGCGACCATCAGAGTCGAAAACAAACTTCGCCGGAGGGAGCTGGGCCTGGTAGGTCCAGATCGGCCATGTCGAGTCATACAGATTCAGTTCCGGCGTCACCTTGGTCAGCTCCATGTTGGCTTCCCAATAGGCGTCGATGGTTCCAACGTCACGCCAGTAATGCTTGCCGTCCGCGCTGTTGACGCAACTTTCGGAGAAACGATGCGCAAATACGCGGTACTTGCTGATCAGATGCGGGATGATGTTCTGGCCGAAATCATGGACGGAATCCGGATCATCGGCATCGCGGATCAACTGTTCATACAGGAATGCGGCATTGAACACATAAATCCCCATGCTGGCGAGAGACTGGGACGGGTCACCGGGAATGGAGTCAGGGTTGGCAGGCTTTTCCTTGAACTGGATCACGCGATCGTGCTCGTCCACCCCCATGACGCCGAAAGCCTTGGCTTCATCAATCGGCACATTGAGGCATGCCACGGTCATGTCCGCCTTGTTGCGCACGTGCGCAGCCAGCATCTGGCCGTAATCCATCTTGTAAATGTGGTCGCCGGCCAGGATCAGGATGTATTCCGGTCCCATGTTGCGCAGGATGTCGAGGTTCTGGAACACCGCATCAGCAGTCCCCTTGTACCACTCTTCCTCCACGCGTTGCTGGGCCGGCAGAAGTTCGACGAACTCGTTGAACTCGCCACGCAGGAAACCCCAGCCGCGCTGGATATGCTGGATCAGGCTGTGCGCCTTGTACTGGGTCACCACGCCGATGCGGCGGATACCCGAATTCATGCAGTTGGATAGAGGAAAATCGATGATGCGGAACTTGCCGCCGAAAGGCACCGCAGGCTTCGCCCGCCAATTGGTAAGATCCTTGAGGCGCGAACCCCGACCACCCGAGAGAATAAGCGCCACCGTGTTCTTGGTGAGCGCGCTGACAAAACGGGAAGATGATAAATCCTGCTGCATTTTTGCCTCTCCTGATTTATAGTTTGGCTTCTCGCTTCTTGATTTGTAGAGGCGGGCGCTCCAAAGCCAAACAAATACCGCCCTGTGGCCATTATAGCCACGTTGGGCAAATCTATAAAAGGCTAAAATTATGGCTTCGAAACAAAAGAACGACCCACAACTTCTCCTGGTGCTCGAGGCACGTCATCACAACCCTTTTGCTTGGCTTGGCCTGCACCGCGAAGCCGGGGCTTCTATCCTGCGCACCTTCCTTCCCTACGCCGGCCGCGTATGGTTACAGACCTCACAAGGCTGGGAGGAACTGAAGCGCACCCACCCTGACGGCCTCTATGTCTGGACCGGCAAGGAAGAACCCGCCCGCCCATGCCTGCTGCGCATCGAGCAGGACGGCAAGACCTTCGAGCAACACGACACTTATACCTTCGCGCCGCTGGCGACCGATCATGACCTGCACCTGTTCGGTGAAGGCCGACTGCGCCGCGCCTATGACCTGCTCGGCGCACATCCCGCCCGCACACAGGAAGTCGACGGAGTCAAATTCGCCGTCTGGGCACCGAATGCTGAACGCGTCAGCGTCATCGGCGACTTCAACCGCTGGGACGGCCGCATCCACCCCATGCGCGCCCTTGGTTCCAGCGGCGTCTGGGAACTCTTCATCCCCGGCCTGCCCACAGGCAGCTTGTACAAGTTCGAGATCCGCAACCGCCACACCGGCCATACGATGGTCAAAACCGACCCCTACGGCTTCAGCTTCGAGGTGCGTCCGGGCACCGCATCCCGCGTCACCGCTGACCCGGCACACAACTGGGGGGATGGCGCATGGATGAAACAGCGCGGTGAAGCCGACTGGCTGCACGCCCCCATGAATGTCTACGAGTTGCATGCCGGCTCGTGGCGCCGTGGCGAGAACAATCGTTTCCTCAACTTCCGCGAACTGGCGGACCAACTGGTTCCCTACGTCAAGGAACTGGGCTTTACCCACATTGAACTGATGCCGATCAGCGAACATCCACTGGATGAATCCTGGGGCTACCAGACCACGGGATATTTCGGGGTCAGCAGCCGTTTCGGCACCCCGGACGACTTCCGCGCCTTCGTCGACGCCTGCCACCAGGCCCATATCGGCGTCATCCTGGACTGGGTGCCTGCCCACTTCCCGAAGGACAGCTGGGCGCTGGCCCGCTTCGACGGCACCGCACTTTACGAACACGAAGATCCCCGACTGGGAGAACACCAGGACTGGGGCACCTATATTTTCAACTATGGCCGCAACGAGGTGCGCAACTTCCTGCTGGCCAACGCCCATTATCTGCTCAGCGAATTCCATATCGACGGCTTGCGTGTCGACGCAGTCGCCTCCATGCTCTATCTCGACTACTCCCGCAAGCATGGCGAGTGGTTGCCGAACAAGTATGGCGGCCGTGAGAATCTCGAAGCCATCGATTTCATGAAAGAACTGAACATGATGGTGCACGAGGAGTTTCCTGGTGCCCTGACCATCGCCGAGGAGTCCACCGCCTGGCCGATGATTTCCCGCCCGGTCTATCTTGGCGGCCTCGGATTCTCGATGAAATGGAACATGGGCTGGATGAACGACACCCTTGCCTACTTCAAGCAGGACCCGGTGCATCGTCGCTATCATCACAATTCCCTGACCTTTGGTCAGTTGTATGCCTATACCGAAAACTTTGTCCTGCCGTTCTCCCACGATGAAGTGGTGCATGGCAAGCGATCCCTGCTGGACAAGATGCCGGGAGACGCCTGGCAAAAGTTCGCCAATCTGCGCCTGTTGCTGACCTACCAGATGACCTACCCTGGCAAGAAGCTGAATTTCATGGGTAACGAGATTGGCCAGGGTCGAGAGTGGAACGTCGGCTCCAGCCTGGACTGGCACCTGCTGGACATTGACTGGCATAAAGGCGTGAAGCGCCTGACCGCCGATCTCGGCAAGCTCTACACAGGCATCCCGGCACTTCACGATCTTGACTTCAGTCATGAAGGGTTCGCCTGGATCGACTGCCACGACGCCGATCAGTCCATCATCAGCTACCAGCGCCGGGCTCGAGACGGTTCATGCGTGCTGGTGCTGCTCAATTTCACCCCGGTACCGCGCAATGGCTACCGCATCGGCGTCCCTGAAGCCGGGCTGTATCGCGAATTGCTGAACAGCGATGCCTCCTGCTACGGTGGCGGCAATCTCGGCAACGGAGCCGGTTTGCAGTCCGAAGATCAACCGTGGATGGGTTACCCGCATTCAGTCGTGGTAACATTGCCACCTCTTGCCGGGCTCGTCCTCCAGTTGGACGCATAACGATTCACCGGCATACAGGCGAACAAACAGAAAGCAATTTCAGGGCTTACCATGTCGAAACTGACCACTTCTCCAATCTGGCGGAGACTTGCCAAGCATCAGCAGGAAATCGCGCAAAAACATATGCGCGAGATGTTTCAGGAAGATCCCGCCAGGTTCGATAAGTTCTCATTGCAATTCAATGACATCCTTCTGGACTACTCCAAGAATCGCATTACCGAGGAGACCCTGACACTCATCATCCAGCTAGCCCGTGAAAGCCAGGTGGAGGATTGGCGTGAACGCATGTTCTCCGGTGAAAAAATCAACTTTACCGAGAACCGAGCCGTCCTGCATACCGCCCTGCGTAACCGCAGCAACAAGCCGGTGCTGGTCGACGGCAAGGATGTCATGCCGGAAGTGAACCGGGTGCTCAAGCAGATGCGCAACTTCACCGAACGTGTTCGCAGCGGCGCATGGAAGGGTTTTACCGGCAAGGCGATTACCGACATCGTCAACATCGGGATCGGTGGCTCCGACCTCGGGCCGTTCATGGCCTGCACTGCGCTCAAGCCTTACAGCAGCCCGACGTTGCGCGCGCACTTCGTCTCCAACGTCGATGGCGCCCATCTCGGCATGACGCTGCAGAAATGCAACCCTGAAACCACGATGTTCGTCGTCGCATCGAAAACTTTCACGACCCAGGAAACCCTGACCAACGCACGCTCTGCCCGTGCATGGTTCCTGGAAACGGCCAAAGACGAAACCCAGATTGCCAAGCATTTCGTCGCCCTGTCCACCAACGCCGCCGAAGTCTCGAAGTTCGGCATCGACACCGCCAACATGTTCGAATTCTGGGATTGGGTCGGCGGACGTTATTCGCTGTGGTCCGCCATTGGCCTGTCCATCGCGCTGGATATCGGCATGGACAACTTCGAGGCCATGTTGCAGGGTGCCTACGAAATGGACCAGCACTTCCGATCCACACCGCTGGACAAGAACCTGCCGGTGATCATGGCCATGATCGGTATCTGGTACAACAATTTCTTCGGCGCGCAAACGCACGCCATTCTGCCCTACGACCAGACCCTGTCACGTTTTTCCGCGTATTTCCAGCAAGGTGACATGGAAAGTAACGGCAAATTCGTCGATCGTGAAGGCAAACGTGTTGATTACGACACCGGCCCGATCATCTGGGGCGAACCAGGCACCAACGGTCAGCATGCCTTCTATCAGTTGATCCATCAGGGCACCCGCATGATCCCGTGCGATTTCCTGATGCCGATCGAAACCCAGTACCCGCTAGGCACACACCACGAAATCCTGTTCTCCAATTTCCTGGCGCAGACCCAGGCACTGATGCAGGGCAAGACCGGCGAGGAAGCTCGTGCCGAACTGGAAGCTGCCGGCTACAAGGGTGAAGAGCTGGAATTGCTGTTGCTGCACAAGGTGTTCCGTGGCAACCGCCCGACCAATTCCATCCTGTTCCAGAAGCTGGACCCGAAGACACTGGGATCGCTGATCGCACTTTACGAGCATAAGATTTTCGTCCAGGGCATTGTCTGGAATATCAACTCCTTCGACCAATGGGGCGTGGAACTGGGCAAGCAACTGGCCCAGAAAATTTACCCGCAACTGGGTGGCAGCGAGACCATTCACGACCATGACTCTTCGACGAACGGTCTGATCAACCACTTCAAGAAGCAACGCCGGAAGTGATGCCGGATGCCGCCTGGCTTGCGCGGCACGTCAAACTGTTACGCGCAAGCTATCACCACTGGACAGGTCGCGATCTGGTTCCAGCGGACCTGGATGACCAGAAGGCCGTTGCCGCGCTCGACAATGCCACGTTCGCCGTCGTCTCGCACGGAACCCAGTCCGACCCCATTTTCAATTATGGCAACCTCGCCGCCCTGTCGCTGTTCGAAATGTCCTGGAACGAATTGACCACCCTACCTTCCAGGCTGTCCGCAGAGCCACTGGTACAGTCTGAACGCGACCGCCTGATGCAACGCGTGACACAAGAGGGTTATATCGATGACTACACAGGCGTGAGGATATCGAAGTACGGAAAGCGCTTCATGATCAGCAACGCGATCGTCTGGAACGTCCTGGACGAAAACGGGGAATATTGCGGACAGGCGGCACTTTTAAGCGACTGGCATAGGTTGCCATAACTTAAGGAACGGCACGACCATGAAATTTCACGAAATTGCGATCGGCACCCGCTTCGAGTTCGAAGGGGAAACGTACACCAAGAGTGACACTCTGCTTGCTACGTCTTCCTCTGGCACCAAGCGCCTGATTCGCCGCTCGGCGATCCTGAAACCACTCGATTTTTCAGCTGACGGATGCAAGGCGACGACCTCCGCACCGGCAACACTGGACAGGAAAAAGACGTTACAGGCTTTCGAAGACTTCTACCGCAGCAGCCTCGATGCCGGCGGTAACGCTACCCTCATGGAGGTCGCGCGCCGCCGGTTCCTTGAAGCGCTGGAATAAGGTTTGATCAGTCGTTTGCAGCCCGATCGATATAGACGTCGACGCCAGCAACCGGTCGAATCGCAGCAACCGGTACCTGTTCCCCACCACGCCAAGCCTTCATCGCCTCCCGCTTCCCTGCCCCGGTGACGAAGAACATGACCTGCCGCGCGCGGGAAAGTCGACTGGCGGACAGCGAAACACGATCCGAAGGCGGCTTGGGCGCATTGCGCACGGGGATGGCGGGGGCCCCATCAGCAGCTTCCCAGACCTGTCCCGGGAACAGGCTGGCAGTATGCGCATCCTCGCCCATGCCAAGCAACACGCAATCAAACGTTTCCGCACCGGCAAGAAGATCCGAATATCGCGCAGCAGCCATATCCGGCCCCAGCTCAGCGGGCATCACATGCACCTGCTGTGCCGGGATCGACACGTGACTCAGCCAGGCATCGAAAGCCATTCGGCTGTTACGGTCAAGGTGATCGGCTGGCAGGCAGCGTTCATCACCGAAATACACATGCCAGCTTGACCAGTCGGTCTGGGCAGTACGCAACTGCTGATAGATTTCCTTCGGTGTCGTCCCGCCTGCCAGCACGATGGAAAAGCGACCGTTCTCGTCGATGGCGGTCTTTGCGGATTTCAGGACGGCCTCGGTTGCTGCGACTTGCAGTTGGCTGGCATTGTCGTAAACATGCCAGCGGATGAGCTGTTCTTGCATGAATCTGTTTCTGAAAAATTAATGAAGTCTGAAGGTAGTACCCGCAAGCGTGTTGGCCATGGCAGCGCCAAAACGCTTAGCGAAGCGGTCAGCCAGGCCCTCGCGGGTGGTGAAATCGACGATGTTCGGTTCCTTGATTACTTCGCGGGCAACCGACTCTGAACTACCGAGACCGTCAGCCAGCCCCAGTTCGATACTGCGCTGCCCAGTCCAGAACAGACCGCTGAACATCTCCGGGGTTTCCTTGAGGCGCTTGCCACGGCCTTCGCGCACCACCTGGATAAACTGCTGGTGTACCTCGTTCAGCATGCTTTGCGCAAACGCCTTGTGCGCCGGGTTCAACGGCGAAAACGGATCCAGCAGCGCCTTGTTTTCTCCGGCCGTCATGACACGACGCTCGACACCCAGTTTCTGCATGGTGCCGGTAAATCCGAAGCCGTCCATAATCACGCCGATGGAACCGACGATGCTGGCCTTGTCGACATAAATCCTGTCGGCCGCGGCTGCAATGTAGTAGCCGCCAGAGGCGCAGATATCTTCGACCACGGCATAGACGGGGACCTTGGGATGCAGTTTGCGCTGACGCTTGATCTCGTCATTGATGATGCCGGCCTGCACCGGGCTACCACCCGGACTATTGATGCGCAGGATGATGCCCTTGGTGTGCTCATCCTCGAACGCCGTCTGCAGGCTGGTGATGGTGTTGTCCGCCGTGACCTGACCCTCCGCACCGATCTCCCCCTGGATATCGATCAGAGCGGTGTGGGAACCAATGGTCTTGCTCGAGCCCATCCAGTCCAGCCCGATAAATAGCAAGGCATACAGATAAACAAATCCCAGGGTCTTGAAGAAGATGCTCCAGTGCCGGGAACGACGCTGCTCCTGCACGGCGGCAAAGGCCAGCTTCTCGAGGGCCTGGCGTTCCCAGTTTTGCGGATCAGACATGGTCTTCCATTCTTAAATAAATATGGCCGTCGCGTTCGACAACGTCCAATACCTGCAGGGACTTTCCTTTGCACGGCCCCATTACGCACAAACCATCTACGGGTCGGTAGTGGGCGCCATGGGTGCTACAGATCAGGTATTCACGCGACAGGTCGAAAAAATCGCCTTCCAGCAAGTCCAGTTCCACCGGTACGTGAGCACAGCGGTTCACGTAGGCTTGCGGGCGGCCATTATATCGCACCGCGAAGCCCGTCACGCGTTCGCCCATTTCCGGGAGGGCAAAGCGCACCCCTACCCCCCGCTCTTCCAGTGCCGCGGAAATACAGATCAGGCGTTCTGTCTCAGCCATTCGTGCACGTCCGTGAATCGATCAAACGCCGCAAGCGGAGAAAAAGGCAGCAGAGATTCCAGCGGTTGTGCGCCGAACGTCACGCCCAGACTCGCCACATTGGCGTTCTGCGCCATCTGCAGGTCGTAGCTGGTATCACCGACCATGAGGGTACGCTCAGGCATCACTCCAAGTTCGTCCATGATTTCGTGCAGCATTTGCGGATGCGGTTTGGAATGACATTCGTCCGCGCAACGGGAGGCGATGAAGTGAGGGCGTAGACCGCTGGTGTCCATCGCATGGTCCAGTCCACGACGTCCCTTGCCTGTGGCGACGGCAAGCATGACCCCAGCCTCGCCCAACTCGGTCAAAGCCTCCGTCACCCCCTCGAAGAGCGGGATCTCATCATGCCGGGTATGAAAATGATAGCCGTAACGGTCGACCAGCAACTGCAATTGCGCCTCGTTGATCTCGGGGAACAAGGTCAGGATGGCATTGCGCAGGCTCAGACCGATAATGCTGCGCGAAGCCGCCGCCGTCGGGACTGGCAGGCCGGCATCGACACTGGCGGACTGGATACTGTCGACAATAATCTGGGAGGAATCGACCAGGGTTCCGTCCCAGTCGAAGATGATCAGGTCAAATTGTTTCGGCATGCGTTGACTATTTGGCTAAGGAATTCAGGAAATTCTGGAGTTCTTTCGGCAGCGGCGCCGTCAAACGCAACTCTGCGCCCGTCAACGGATGACGGATCACGGTTTCGGCGGAATGCAGGAACATGCGTTTCAGACCACGCTTCTGCAAGTCCTTGTTGACGGCGTAATCCCCATATTTATCATCCCCGGCAATCGGAAACCCGAGATGCTGAAGCTGCACGCGCAACTGGTGTGTTCGACCGGTGATCAATTCCGCTTCGAGCAGGGAAAACTCGCCATAGTTCTGGCGCAGATGAAAAATGGTTTCTGAGTGCTGCCCATCTTCTTCCACGCTGACGCGGCGCTCGCCACTCTCCAGCGTGTATTTGCGAAGATTCAGCTTCACGCGGCGCTTCTGGTCTTTCCAGGAACCGCAGACCAGCATCAGGTAACGCTTTTCCATGGCGTTCCCACGGATAGCCTCATGCAAGGCCACCAAGGCGCTACGTTTCTTTGCCAGCAACAGCACACCCGAAGTTTCACGGTCCAGACGGTGCACCAGTTCCAGGAACCTGGCCTGCGGGCGCTCGAGACGCAATTGCTCGATCACGCCGCGACTGATACCGCTGCCACCGTGAACGGCGATCCCGGCAGGCTTGTTGATGACGAGCATCGCGTCATCCTCGTAAAGAATCTTGTCGTCGAATTTCGAGGCAACGGGTGCATCCGGCCTGGGGGCTGGGGCAGCGACCCGGACGGGCGGAATACGTACCACATCGCCGATGACCAACCGGCAGGTCGCATCCACGCGCTTGCTGTTGACGCGCACTTCACCGCTACGCAGGATACGGTAAAGATGGCTTTTGGGCACGCCTTTGAGTTGCCTGGCAAGGAAATTATCGATGCGCTGTCCCTCACCTGCTTCGTCGACCGTCACCAAGGACACTGCTGCTTTGCTTAAATCGTTCATCTCACCTATACTACCGGCTGCCTGTAAAAGGCAACCAAGAATTTCTGGTTAATTCCGCTCACCATCATGTCTCAATGTTAAGAGGCACAAAGAAGCGGTTTTGAAAAAATTTCTGAATTCGACACCCTCTCCCAGTGCGGGATTACGTTCGCACCAGCGACGAGCGGGAAGTAGGTTTCAGGATTAATGCGCTCAAAGCTGCCGCGCATTGACAGGCCAAGTGCCGCGCGGCGGGAAATCGAAGTTTTGAAGCTGTTTTACACCGGCTTCTAGTTCGGCATTGTAACCGAAAGACAGTTTTACCGGGCATCAAACCGCGCCCAAAAATTAAGGTTTTACGTTAATTTAATTAATTAACGAACTGATTTAACGCAAAATATTAATCCGCCAGCGCATCACAAAGCGTCTTGCGGAGCCGATCCAGTATCGCTTGCGTGTTGCGGTCGTTCCGGGCTTTTTTCGCCTGCCGTCACTTCCCTTTCCCTCCGGTCGCCTCACCGCGGCCTAGCATGCACGCCCGCTGAAGAGCGCGGGAGAAGAACTACAATGAAACGCATGTTATTCAATGCGACGCAGGCTGAAGAGCTGCGCGTCGCCATTGTCGACGGGCAAAAGCTGATCGATCTCGATATCGAGCACGCCGGCAAGGAACAACGCAAGAGCAATATCTACAAGGGCGTCATCACCCGCATCGAACCTTCGCTTGAGGCCTGTTTCGTCAATTACGGCACCGATCGCCACGGCTTCCTGCCTTTCAAAGAAGTTGCCCGCAGTTACTTCCAGGGCGACGCTGACGGTCGATCCTCCATCAAGGAAGCCCTGCGCGAAGGCCAGGAACTGATCGTTCAGGTCGACAAGGATGAGCGTGGCAACAAGGGCGCCGCCCTGACCACCTTCATCAGCCTGGCCGGCCGCTATCTGGTCCTGATGCCGAACAACCCCCGTGGCGGCGGTGTATCCCGCCGCATCGAAGGCGAAGATCGCAACGAATTGCGAGACGTGATGGCCCAGCTCGAAGTGCCAAACGGCATGAGCATCATCGCCCGCACTGCCGGTATCGGCCGGACGCTGGAAGAACTGCAATGGGACCTGAACTACCTGCTGCAACTGTGGACCGCCATCGAAGGCGCCTCCACCTTGCAGAAGGGTCCTTTCCTGATCTATCAGGAAGGCAGCCTCGTCATCCGCGCCATCCGCGATTACTTCCAGCCGGATATCGGCGAGATTCTGATCGATACGCCGGAAATCCATGAACAGGCCCTGCAGTTCATGAACCATGTGATGCCGGGCAACGTCTCCCGCGTCAAACTGTATCGCGACGAAATTCCGCTGTTCTCCCGCTTCCAGATCGAACATCAGATCGAGTCCGCGTTCGCTCGCGAAGTGCGCCTGCCATGCGGCGGCGCCATCGTAATCGACCACACCGAAGCCCTGGTTTCGATCGACGTGAACTCCGGCCGCGCCACCCGCGGCAGCGACATCGAACAGACCGCGTTCAACACCAACCTGGAAGCCGCGGAAGAAGCCGCTCGTCAACTGCGCCTGCGCGACCTCGGCGGCCTGGTGGTGATCGACTTCATCGATATGGAAAGCCAGCGCAACCAGCGCGAGGTTGAAAACCGTCTGCGCGATGCGCTGCATTACGACCGCGCCCGCGTCCAGACCGGCAAGATTTCCCGTTTCGGCCTGCTGGAACTGTCCCGCCAGCGCCTGCGCCCGTCGCTGGGTGAAACCAACCACATCCCTTGCCCGCGCTGCCATGGCACCGGCCATATCCGCGGCATTGAATCCACCGCCCTGCACATCCTGCGCATCACGCAGGAAGAGGCCATGAAGGAAAACAGCGCCGTCATTCAGGTGCAATTGCCGGTCGAAGCGGCAACCTTCCTGCTGAACGAAAAGCGCTCCGAGATTCATGCCATCGAACAGCGCATGGGTGTCAAGGTCGTACTGGTTCCCAATATCCATCTGGAAACCCCGAACTACAAGATCGTTCGCCTGCGCCACGATGACGTCAGCGAAGAAACCGTACGCGCCAGCTACGAAATGGTCGAACTGCCGTCAGAGATCGAAGAAGCAGCCGCGGCCCAGCAGAAGCCTGAAATGGCCAAGCAGGTTGCCGCCGTCAAGGGCATCACCCCGGCTGCACCGGCGCCGATGCGTGCCGAACCGGTGGCCGAAGAAAAGCCGAAGACCACCCTGTTCAGCCGCTTCCGCAGCTGGCTGGGCAGTATCAGCGCCCCAAAGGCCGAGGAAGAAGCCAAGCCCAAGGCCGAACCGCGCAAACGTGAAGGCGGTCGTCGCAACGAACGCAACCGCGGTGAGCGTGGCGAACGCGCAGAACGTAGCGAAGGCCGTGGTGACCGCAACCGCGGTGAACGTGGCGAGCGCGCTGAACGTGGCGAAGCCCGCGGCGAACGCAACCGCAACGAAACCCGCGGCGAACAGCAACGCAACGAGACCCCGCGCAACGAGCGCCAGACTCGCCAGCAACAGCAGGCAGCCGCAAAGCCGGAACGCGCCGAGCGCGAACGTCAGGCTCCAGCACCAGCCATCGAAGGCACCGAAGGTACGGAGCAGCCGCAGCAACGCAGCCGTCGTGGTCGCCGTGGCGGCCGTGACCGTGGTTCTCGCAACGAGGCGCGCAACAATGCCTCGACAGAGACCAATGCCATCGAAAATGCCGTGACCGACATCCAGACCCAAACGGTCACGGCACCGTCGGCAGAACCTGTCGCTGCGGTTGAAGCGCCAGTCACCACCGCCACGGTTGAAACCGTCGCACCAGTGTTGGAATCCGCTGTCGTCGCTGAAGCCAGCCCGGTTGCTGAAGTTGCCTCCGAAAAGGTTGAAACCACAGAACCGGCCAGCGTGGAAACGGTCACCGAGGTTGCAACGGACGTGGCCACCGAAGAACCGGCTGCCAAGGCAGAACGCAAACCGCGCCAGCCGCGCCAGCCGCGCAAGCCCAAGGCTGAGGCCGAATCCGAGCAGATGCCGCTGATCCCCAATATCGCCGAAAGCGGTCTGGAGATGGTGGAAACCCGCTCTGATGCAGTCAAGGCCGTTGTGGTCGAGGAAGAAGTTCCTCCAGCCCCGCGCAAACCCGCTGCATGGCAGAAGAAATCGGATGATACTTCCAGCGACGAACCGCTGGTCATGGTCGAAACCGGCAAGTAATCCCGGATTCACCCAACAAAAAGCCCCGCAATCGCGGGGCTTTTTGTTTTGACCATCGACTTAAGCCTCGACATCCGGGACTTCGGCACCATAAAACTGCTCACGCAACTTCTTCAACTGGTCACGGAATTCAGCTGCTTTCTCGAACTCCAGGTTCCTGGCCGCCTCGTGCATTTCCTTCTCGATGCGCTTCATTTCCCTGGCCAGTTGCTTCTCGTTCATGACCTCGTAATTCGCCGTATCCTGCGCGGCCTTGCGCTCCTTCTGGGCAGCGTCCTTGTCGTAGACACCGTCGATGATGTCCTTGATACGCTTGCTGACACCACGCGGGGTAATGCCATGTTTTTCGTTGAAGGCGATCTGCTTGGCGCGACGGCGTTCCGTTTCGTCCATGGCCAGTTTCATGGAACGGGTAATGCGGTTGGCGTAGAAAATCACTTTGCCGTTCAGGTTACGAGCGGCGCGGCCGGTCGTCTGGATCAGGGAGCGTTCCGAGCGCAGGAAGCCTTCCTTGTCGGCGTCCAGAATGGCCACTAAAGAGACTTCAGGAATATCCAGCCCTTCGCGCAGCAGGTTGATGCCGACCAGCACGTCGAACTCACCCAGGCGCAGGTCGCGGATGATTTCTACTCGCTCCACCGTATCGATATCGGAGTGCAGGTAACGCACCTTGATGCCGTGCTCGGACAGATAATCGGTGAGATCCTCGGCCATGCGCTTGGTCAGGGTTGTCACCAGCACCCGTTCGCCAGCCTCGATGCGTGCCCTGGCCTCTGAAAGCAGGTCGTCGACCTGGGTGTCGGCTGGTTTCACTTCGATGACCGGATCGATCAGGCCAGTCGGGCGCACCACCTGTTCCGCCACTAGTTGCTGGTGCGTGGCTTCGTACTCCGCCGGCGTCGCCGACACGAAGATACATTGGCGCATCACCTTTTCGAATTCTTCAAACCGCAACGGACGGTTGTCCAGCGCCGAAGGCAGGCGGAAGCCATAATCCACCAGATTTTCCTTGCGCGCACGGTCCCCCTTGTACATGCCACCGATCTGCGGCACGGTGACGTGCGACTCGTCGATGATCATCAAAGCGTTCTTCGGCAGGTAATCGATCAGGGTCGGCGGCGGGTCGCCAGGATGTCGGTTGGACAAGTGGCGCGAATAGTTCTCGATGCCCTTGCAGAAACCGATCTCGTTGAGCATTTCCAGGTCGTAGCGCGTACGCTGTTCGATACGCTGTGCCTCGACCAGTTTGTTGTTCGTGATGAAAAAATCGACGCGTTCGCGCAGTTCCTTCTTGATGTTCTCGATCGCACGCAGCGTGGTCTCTCGCGGCGTAACGTAGTGACTGGACGGATAAACCGTGAAGCGAGGCACCTTGTGGAATGTCTCTCCGGTCAGCGGATCGAACAGGGTGAGGGTTTCCACTTCGTCATCGAACAGGGAAATGCGCAGCGCCGTTTCCGAGTTTTCCGCCGGGAACACGTCCACCACATCCCCGCGCACCCGGAAGGTGCCACGGGCAAAATCGAATTCGTTGCGGTCGTACTGCATACCGGTCAGACGCAGGATCACGTCGCGCTGACTGATCTTCTCGCCTTGGGTCAGGTGCAGCACCATGCCGTGGTAATCCACCGGGTCACCGATGCCGTAGATGGCCGATACGGTAGCCACGATCACGCTGTCTTCACGCTCCAGCAGCGCCTTGGTCGCAGACAGTCGCATCTGCTCGATGTGCTCGTTGATGCTCGAATCTTTTTCGATGAACAGATCGCGCGACGGTACATAAGCCTCAGGCTGGTAATAATCGTAGTAAGAAACGAAATACTCCACCGCATTGTTGGGCAGGAATTCGCGGAACTCTGAATACAACTGCGCCGCCAGCGTCTTGTTGGGCGCCATGACGATCGCCGGCCGACCCAACTGTGCAATCACGTTGGCCATGGTGTAGGTCTTGCCGGAACCGGTTACGCCGAGCAGCGTCTGGAAGCGATTGCCCTGCCGGACGCCCTCGACAAGCTTTTCGATAGCCGCAGGCTGGTCTCCGGCTGGTGGAAATGGCTGATGGAGTTCGTAACGGCTATTCGGAAAAGTGACGATCACGGGACCACTCAAGGAGCATAATAAGTGAATTGTATCAGGGCGTTTGCCGTTCTCAGGAACCTTTTGGCGATGTACGGGGTCACTTGGATATCATTCTAGCGGGGAACATCATGCGACACATTCTGCTGGCTGCGCTGCTCATGAACGCTTGCAACGCAATCGCCTACGATCAGCAGGCGCTCATGCGCGTCTTCTTTTCCGTCGTTCTGGTACGCGGCTATGACGATGCTGGCGGCCTGGCCTATGGTACCGGGGTCGTCGTCGGCGAGAACCGCGTCGTCACCAACTGCCATGTCTTGCGCCGCACGCATCAGGCGTGGATTTCCCAGGCCGAAGACATTTACAAGATCCAGGCTGTTCATGTCGATGCCGGTCACGACCTTTGCCTGCTGGAAACCGAGAAATTGCCGCTGAAACCGGTCGAACTGGGCAACACTCATGATCTGACAAAAGGGGAAGAGGTTTTTGCCATGGGCCATTCCAGCGGGGTTCTGGCGCCAACGACCTCCGGCGGCCAGATCAAGTCACTCTATCCGTTCGGTTCAGGCAATGTCGTGCGTACCAACGCACGCTTCACCCTTGGCGCCAGCGGCAGCCCGCTTTTCGACAGCCAGGGTCGATTGATCGGCATCAACACCTTCAAGACCCCAGGCAGGGTCGCATTTTTCTATGCTGTCCCCGTGGAATGGGTAAAGGAAGCGGAGGGCCTGCCTGTCCAGACCAAACTGCCAGTGAGTGGCCAGGCCTTCTGGGAATTGCCGGACGAAGAAAAACCATTTTTCATGCAGGTCGCCATGCCCAGGCTGAACAGCGACTGGAACAAGCTCCTCAGCGTCGGTCAGCGCTGGACCCAAGCAGAGCCTGACAATGCGGAAGCCTGGTACGAGCTGGGCTCGGCACAGGAAGAACTGGGGCGGACGGATGAAGCGCAAACGGCTTATCACAAAGCGGCACAGATCAATCCGCAGCACGCGGAAGCCCTCTATCGTATGGGCGTTTATGCTTCGAAACACGGAGATCGCGATGCCTTGCACCAGGTCAGCATGACGCTGGCTAAAATCAGCCCGGAAATGGCCGACGATTTTGGTAAGGAAGTGGGTTGCGGCGCACAATGCTGAGGCGGGTTTATTCGGCGGGGGTTTAACGGTAAAATTAAGGTAATTTTGCCGATCATTCAAGGACTACGACTTTGGAACTCTCCCGCCGCGTTCAAGCCATCAAGGAATCCCCGACCCTCGCCGTCACTGCCCGTGCCGCCCGCCTCAAGGCCGAAGGCCGCGACATCATTGGCCTGGGTGCCGGCGAGCCGGACTTCGACACCCCCCAGCACATCAAGGATGCTGCCAAGAAAGCCATTGACAGCGGGTTTACCAAGTACACCCCGGTAGCCGGCATCCCCGGCCTGAAAAAGGCGATCGTCGACAAGTTCAAGCGTGAAAACGGCTTCGATTACACCACCAACGAAGTCATCGTCGGCGTCGGTGGCAAACAGTGCATTTTCAACCTGGCGCTGGCGGTCCTGGATGCCGGTGACGAGGTGATCGTGCCGGCGCCTTACTGGGTTTCCTATGCAGACATCGCTATCGTCGCCGAAGCCAATCCGGTGATCATCGAGTGCGGCATCGAACAGGATTTCAAGCTGACACCGGCGCAGCTCGAAGCTGCGATCACCCCGAACACCAAACTGTTCTTCATCAATTCCCCATCCAACCCAACCGGTTCGGTATACACCCGGGAAGAATTGCGCGCCCTTGGCGAAGTGCTGATGAAGCACCCGCGTGTCCTGGTTGCGACCGATGACATGTACGAGCACGTGAACCTGACTGGCACGCCGTTCGTCAACATCCTGAACGCGACCCCCGAACTCAAGGACCGCACCATCGTGTTGAATGGCGTTTCCAAGGCCTACTCCATGACCGGCTGGCGTATCGGCTACGCCGCGGGCCCTGCCAGGATCATCAAGGCCATGGAAATCCTGCAATCGCAGAGCACCTCGAACCCGACCTCGATCTCCCAGGTGGCCGCACAAGCCGCACTGGAAGGCGATCAGGGTTGTATCGACCCCATGCTCAAGGCGTTCCGCGAACGTCACGAATTCGTGGTGAAACGCTTCAACGAAATGCCTGGCCTGAAGTGCATCAAGGCTGGCGGTGCGTTCTATGCGTTCCCGGATGCCAGGCCGGCGATTGCGCGCTTGCATGCTGCCGGCAAGATCAAGGAAGCCACCGACCTCGCGCTGTCGGATTACCTGCTCGAAACTGTCGGCGTAGCCGTAGTTCCGGGTTCCGCGTTCGGCGCCGAAGGCTATTTCCGCATTTCCTTCGCGACGTCCATGGAGAACTTGCGCAACGCGCTGGATCGCATCGAACAAGCATTGAGCTGATCGAAAACAGGGGGCGATAAGCCCCCTTTTGATTTCCGGGAGCATGGCCATGAATGACAAACAACTCGTCGCATTGCATGCCGCACGCCAAGTGCACAACGACATGGTGGTTGGCCTGGGGACCGGATCGACCGCGAACTATTTCATCGAAGAACTGGCGAGACGACAGACCGAGGAAAACCTGCATGTCACCACGGTCGCCAGTTCCGTGGTCAGCACGATCAAGGCGCAGCAACTGGGTCTCCGGGTTGTTTCCATGGAGCATATTTCCCATATCGACCTGTATGTGGACGGCGCGGACGAAGTCACGCCGGAACTGACGCTACTGAAGGGCCGCGGCTCCGACCTGGTCCGCGAAAAACTGCTGGCGCGTGCGGCCGATCATTTCATCGCTGTCGTCGATCGCAGCAAGTTGGTCGCGCACATCGGAGAGAAATTCCCCATCCCCATCGAAGTCATCCCTTTTGCCTGGCGACTGGCCAAACATACGCTGGAACAGATTGGCGGACAGGGCGACCTGCGCAAGAACGGCGACGGCTTGGCCGTCACCTCGCACGGCAGCCTCGTGCTGGATATGGTGTTCGATCCCGAACTGGATGCTTCAATTCTGGATGCGGCGCTCAACGCCACGCCGGGCGTGGTTGAACATGGGATATTCACCGGGCTCACCGGAGTAGTGCTGATCGCCCATGAAGGGCAGATCGAAGAGCGACGGGCGCCCTGATCCGGGCACCCGCCCCCGTCGTTACAGCTTGGCGAGAATGGTCTCGACGTTAGAAACCTCGAACTTGCCTGAAGCTTCCACGCCGATGTATTTCACTACGCCGTCGTCGACGATCATCGCATAGCGGAAACTGCGCATGCCCATACCGCCACCGGTCAGGTCGCGGTTGAGTCCAAGTTTGGTGACATACTCCGCGCTACCGTCTCCCATCATGCGCACCTTTCCAATCGCTTTCTGCTCACGACCCCATGCCGCCATCACAAAGGCGTCGTTGACAGCGACGCACCAGATTTCATCGACACCCTTGGCCTTCAGTTCGTCGAAGTGCTTTACGTAACCCGGCAGGTGCTGGGCCGAGCATAGCGGCGTGAATGCGCCGGGAACGCCGAAGATCACCACTTTCCGGCCCTTCAGCAGGGGCAACACATCCAGCTTTTGCGGGGGCATCGGGCAGCCGTTTGCAGCATCGAATTCCGCGGATTCCATCAATACGCCTTCCGGCAAGTGCTCTCCGACCTGGATCGTCATGATCATTTCCTCTCGCAATAGGGTTGAAATCATAATCATTCTAATGTCAAACGGCCGACGATAAAACCTTTTAAATTTCATGGTCTTATGTCATTGCGAGCCACATCACTTTCTGCCATGATGGCAACATCCCTCTGCAAACCATGAGAATCAAGATATGACCGATTCGACCAAACTGCGCTGGGGCATCCTCGGTGCCGCCCGCGTGAACGAACGACTGCTGCCCGCCATTTTGGAAGGTGCCAATTCCGAATTGGTCGCCATCGCCAGCCGCCGCCCGGGTGCCGCCGCGGAAACCCTCGGCAAATACGCGCCGGGACTCGGCGGGGTCAGGACCTATGATCAACTGGAGCCCCTGCTCGATGCTGAGGACATTCAGGCCATCTACCTGCCGATGGCCAACGAGGAACACACCGAATGGGCTCTGAAAGCCATCGCCGCCGGCAAGCACGTACTCATCGAGAAGCCTATGGCCCTGAGCGTCGCCGACATCGAAGCCATCGACGACGCGGCACGTGCACAGGGCGTCAAGGTCATGGAAGGCTTCATGTATCTGTTTCATCCCCAGCATGCCCGGGTACGCGAACTCATCGGCTCCGGGCTGATCGGTGACGTGAAATACGTACGCACGGCTTATTCCTTCATCATGCGCGCCGCGCGCATGTACCGCGTGTCGCGGCCCCCGCAGCAAGGCGGCGGCGCGATGTGGGACATTGGGCCTTACGCCGTGCATTCGCTGCGTCTGTGGTTCGACAACGACCCGGTCAGCGTCAGTGCGATCGGCCAGTTCAACGATCATGGTGCCGATGTTTCCGCCAGCGCCCTGCTCGATTTCGGCCATGGGCGCCGCGCGCATTTCGATATCAGCTTCGAATGTACCCGTCGTTCCGAATACGAGATCTTCGGCAATAAAGGCAGCATCAAATGCCACACCGTGTGGCAACTCCCGGGCGATGTCCCGGTCATTTCCTGGACGACGGAAGATGGCCGGAAAGGCATGGAGCAGCTCCTGCCGGCCAATCACTTCCGCCTTGAAATCGAGCATTTCAGCGACTGTGTGTTGTCAGGCAAATCGCCCCTGCTGTCGATGGCTGACGCGAAGGCCAATTGCCGCATCATCAACGCCGTATTGCAGTCAGCTGCGGAACGCCGCACGATCGAGCTCGACTGAGCACGGGTTACTATTTTACTGTCGGCAACCCGTCCCACCGCGTAGTATAGGACGGGCTGCGATTACCCTGCTTCATGCGCCACGGCCTGCGGAAACCCTCGGATGCCAGCTTCAGCGATTCCTTGCCCATCACGCGATTGACCTGATCCAGCACCGCCATCAGCCGCGCCGATTTCCCATCGGCCGGCGCCGCACCGAACAGATCGCCCTGCAGGCCTTTCGCAGAAACCAGGTCGCACAACATCACGCCGGCCTTCTGGTATCGATATCCCGGCTTGTAGATCCGTTTCAGCCCCCACAATGCCGCCCGCACCAGCAGCCGGGTATCGTCGCTATGCACAGGTAGCGGCACAATCAGGCTGTTGCCGTAAAACGGTTCCCGCTCGTTGAACGGACTGGTTCGTATATAAACTTGAACTGCACCGGCATAGGAACCTTGCCGCCGCAACTTCTCCGCTGCACGGCTCACGTAAAGCGTCACTGATTCTCTCAGGCTATCGAGATCGGAGACAGGGATGCCGAACGACCGTGAACTCATGATCTGCTGGCGCGGTGCGACCACAGACTGCAGATCAAGGCAGACCGTCCCGTTGAGCTCACGCACAGTCTTTTCCAGCACGACACCGAACCGGCCGCGAACACGTTCCGGATCGGCCCGTTGCAGGTCAAGTACCGTGCGGATGCCAAGCGCCTGCAGCCTGGGCGTCAGGCGTGGCCCCACCCCCCATACTTCGCTCACCGGCATTGCCGCGAACAGGGAGTCCGCCTGTCCGGCGGGCAGCGTATTGAGGTCGCACACGCCCTCGAACGACGGGTGTTTCTTGGCAATGTGGTTGGCGAGCTTGGCCAGGGTCTTGGTCGCTCCGATCCCCACGCACACCGGCAGTCCGGTCCACTGACGAACCGTCAAGCGGATCTTCTGGCAATAGCGGCCGAGATGGCGATGTTCCAGCCCACCCAAGTCGAGGAAGCACTCGTCGATGGAATAAATCTCCTGCCGCGGCCCGAATCCGGCAAGAATAGCCATGACACGGTTGGACATGTCGGCATACAGGGCATAGTTGGAAGAGAATGCGACGATCCCCTGCTCCCGTGCCAGTTGCTGGAGTTGGAACCAGGGCTGCCCCATCCGCACCCCGAGCGCCTTCACCTCATTGCTGCGCGCCACAACACAACCATCGTTATTGGAGAGCACCACCACGGGCTTGCCAATCAGACCCGGATCGAAGACACGCTCGCAGGAAACATAGAAATTGTTGCAGTCGACCAGGGCGATGGCGCGCATGGAACCTCTCCGGAAATAGCGACTACCAGAAAAGCTGGTCAGCGGAACTTGCGCATGGAGCCGGTCACCACGCCCCAGACTTCGAAAGACTGCCCTTCCTTGATGTCGATGACGGGGAAGTTTTTGTTGGCTGGGATCAGGCGTGGCCCATTCTTGGATTTTCCCAGCGTCTTGACGGTAAATTCGCCATCCAGTACGGCCAGCACGATATCGCCGACCTGCGCGACCGGAGCGCGATCGATCACCAGCACATCATCCTCGAAAATGCCGGCATCGATCATGGAATCCCCTTTAACGCGCACGAAGAAAGTGCTGTTGTCGTTTTCGACCAGATAATCGCTGGGATTGAGGCGCTTTTCGACATGGTCGTCGGCAGGGGAAGGAAAGCCGGCCGCCACCTTGGAGGTATACAAGGGCAACGCAAGATCGCGCGCCGCAGGACCCAGCGCGACAAACTCGAGCACGTTGCCTCGCCCTTCGCGCAAGCGTTTCTGCTCCAGCGCCCCGAGAAAATCACGCACATTGCCGACCTCGCTCCGCGGTACACGGATCACCGTGGTCGCTTCGCCGTACTTGCCGCTACCGGGTTTGCGTCCCGCACCGGTACGCTTTCCGCCATGCTTGTTGTCACCGTCTCGATCAGCCATGGTTTATTGTAACAATAATCAAGACGGCGTCCAAGCAATTAAAGCGCAGTCTGTCGCTGCCTTCTCGCCTCGTACAGACAAATGCCGCTGGCGACTGATACGTTCAGGCTTTCGACCGTCCCGAACATCGGGATGCTGACCAGTTGATCGCAGGTCTCGGCCGTCAAACGCCGCAGGCCAGTCCCCTCGGCCCCCAGCACCATGGCGATGGGACCCTCGAATTTGGCAGAAAACAGGTCGGTCTCGGCATCAGCAGACGTTCCGACCACCCACACACCGGCATCCTTGAGCTCGCGCAGGGTGCGTGCCAGATTGGTCACAGCGATGAAGGGCACGGTTTCAGCCGCGCCGCAGGCCACCTTGCGCACCGTGGCGTTCAGACCAGCTGCACGATCCTTGGGAGCGATCACGGCATGCACGCCCATGGCATCCGCCACACGCAGGCAGGCACCGAGGTTATGCGGATCCTCCACGCCATCCAGCACCAGCAGGAACGGCGGCTCAGGAAGATCAGACTCGAGAATGTCGTGGATATCCTGATAGGGCAACGGCGTGTCTTCCACGCGTGCCAGCACACCCTGATGGCGACCGTTGGCCGCCAGACCATCGAGGCGCTCTTTTTCCATCTGCATGACACGCACGCCTTTCTGCTCGGCGACCTGCAGCAGATCTTGCATGCGGGCGTCCTTGCGCGTCTTGTCCACGCAGACCTCCTGCACGCTGGCGGGGTTCTGGCGGAGGCGGCTCAACACTGCGTGAAAGCCGAATACGATACGTGTCACACTCATTTCCTTTTACTGCCCTTCTTGGCCCTGCTGGCCGTGGTTTTGGTTTTTGGCTTGGCGGCCGCCTGAGGCTTGACCGTCAATGTTTTCCTGGCGGATTTCTTGTCTGCGACCGGTGCAGTCTCAACCCCCTCTTCAGGAGCCAGCACGAAGTCAATCTTGCTGCTTTCCATGTCGACCCGCGCCACCTTCACCCGTAGCCGATCACCCAGGCGATAACGTACGCCGGTACGTTCCCCCGCCATTTCGTGGCGGATATTATCAAAATTGAAGTAATCGTTCCCAAGTTCCGTCACGTGCAGCAGGCCTTCGACGTAAACCTCGTCCAGCGCGACGAACAAACCGAAGCTGGTGACGCCCGCCACGGTGCCGTTGAACACCTCGCCCACCTTGTCCTGCATGTAGAAGCACTTGAGCCAGATTTCGACATCGCGCGTCGCATCGTCGGCCCGGCGCTCGGTGAGGGAGCAATGCATGCCGAGTTCGGCCCAATCGCCTGCCTTGTACTTCTTGCCTTCCACCACGGCCTTGATGGCACGATGGATCAACAGGTCGGGATATCGACGGATCGGTGAAGTAAAGTGCGTATAGGATTCATAGGCCAGGCCGAAGTGCCCGACGTTATCCGGGCTGTAAACCGCCTGCTGCATGGAACGCAGCAGCACCGTCTGCAGCAGTTGCTCGTCCGGGCGACCCTTGATCAGGTTCATCAGCTTGCCGTAATCCTTGGCATGCGGGGTATCGCCGCCGCCTAAGGTAAAACCGAATTCCGCCATGAAACCGCGCAGCTTTTCCAGCTTCTCCAGCGTCGGACCTTCATGGATG
The DNA here is from genome assembly GCA_029782295.1 of Pseudomonadota bacterium. Lineage (GTDB taxonomy): Bacteria > Pseudomonadota > Gammaproteobacteria > Burkholderiales > Methylophilaceae > CAIJXJ01. The sequence goes on along the minus strand of JAKOVB010000089.1, from coordinate 8,484 downwards.
CGGTACAACGCCGGATGATGGTGCTCCTTGAGGAAATCGGAAGCGCAGACGTTGGCAGCCAGCATGCATTCTTCGATCAGACGATGTGCGTCGTTACGGGTAGAAGGCACGATGCGATCGATCTTGCCGTTTTCGTTGAAGATCATCAGCGTCTCGATGGTCTCGAACTCGATGGCACCGCGCTTTTCACGCGCCTTGAGCAGGATCTGATACAACGCATAGAGATGCTGCACGTGCGGCATCAGCCAAGCGTATTCCTGCGCCGTATCGCCCTTGGGATTGACGATCATGTCGTAGACCTTGGTATAGGTCATGCGGGCCTTGGATCGCATCACGGAGGGATAGAACTTGTAACGCTTGATCTTGCCCTGTCCGTCGATTTGCATGTCGCATACCATGCACAGGCGGTCCACATCCGGGTTCAGCGAGCACAGACCGTTCGACAAGGCTTCGGGCAGCATGGGAATCACACGACGCGGGAAATACACCGAATTTCCACGCTCGTAGGCATCCTGATCCAGCGGCTCGCCCGGCTTCACATAGAAGCTGACATCGGCAATCGCCACCACCAGACGCCAGCCCTTGCCCTGCGGTTCGCAGAACACGGCATCATCGAAGTCGCGCGCGGTTTCACCGTCGATAGTGACCAGCGGCAACTCGCGCAGGTCCACGCGGCCTTCCCAATCCTTCTTCTGCACGGTTTTCGAGTAGGCTTCGGCCTGCTTGACTGAAGCCGGCATAAACTCATAGGGCAGCTGATGTTTGCGCAGGGCAATTTCGATTTCCATGCCGGGGTCGGCATAGTTGCCCAGAATCTCGACTACCTTGCCGATCGGCTGCGCGTACACGGACGGCTGTTCGATCAACTCGACCATCACCACCTGCCCGGCCTGCGCACCCATGTCCCGGCCGGGCTCGATCAGGATATCCTGATTGATGCGGCGGTCTTCTGCCGCCACCAGCACCACGCCACGCTCGCGGATCAATCGTCCGACCAGCTTGTTGTTGGCACGCTCCAGCACCTCGACGATCTTGCCTTCAGGGCGGCCGCGGCGATCGACGCCAGACTGCCGCACCATGACGCGGTCACCATGCAACACCTTGGCCATCTCCTTCGGCGACAGGAACAGGTCATCCCCGCCGGCATCCGGGATCAGGAAGCCGAAACCGTCCGGATGCCCCTGCACTTTGCCCGGAATCAGATTCAGTTTCTCGGCGATGCACAATGCGTCCTTGCGATTACGCAGGATCTGCCCGTCGCGCTCCATGGCCGCCAGACGGCGCCCCAGGATCTCGCGCTCGCTCTTGCGGATTTCGAGCAACTTCCAGAGCTTCTCGACACTGACCGGCGCCCCCTCTTCTTCCATCACCTTGAGGATGAATTCCCGACTGGGCAGCGGGTTCTCGTAATTGGCGGCCTCACGGTCTGCGTGAGGATCTTTGCCGCGATGTGTTTTTTTCGTTGACAACTTCAATATTTCCTTTAAAATGCGCGCTTCTTTCGAGCCCAGATGGCGGAATTGGTAGACGCGCTAGTTTCAGGTACTAGTATCGAGAGATGTGGAGGTTCGAGTCCTCTTCTGGGCACCAAACAACAAAAGCCGCATACATTATGCGGCTTTTTTGTTTTCATGTTACGGGTTCCCGTGATATTTCACCCCTGAAAACGCAGGGACCCACAGGATCCCGACCTAAACGTGCACTATTCTCTCATTGATTCCGTTTTTCTGATGCCATTCCTGAATAAATAACAGGAAATCCTCAGCACCCAAGGTGCTTTCTTTTTGAAGGTATCCCGAATTTCGTGTAAACGGAATTCCCTCTAAAAGCTATACATACGGTCTTCAAATTCAATAGTAAATCGGTTTAAAGCCGCTTTCCAGTCACGCAATGGCATTGTCCATCGTTGGCTTATATTCATAAGCGCAAGGTAGAACAACTTAATCAAAGATTCATCCGTCGGAAATGATCCTCGATTCTTTGTGATTTTTCTTAACGACATATTCACTGATTCAATAGCATTTGTTGTGTAGATAATTCTCCTAATTTCTGGAGGATAGTCAAAGAACGGAATAATTCGATACCAGTTTCTTCGCCAACTCTGGGATATCGGAGGATAAGACTTATCCCATCTATCCTCGAACTCTGCCAGCTTCTGCTCCGCCTCCTCAACGGTTGATGATTGATAAATACGCTTAAGATCCGCTGCCACTTGGTCTCGCATTTTCCAAGAAACATAGTTAAGGCTATACCTAACCAAATGCACTATGCACAACTGGACTGTTGTTCTGGGAAAAACTGTCTCGATGGCCTCGGGAAAACCTTTTAACCCATCAACACATGCAATAAATATATCTTGTACTCCACGATTTCTTAGTTCCGTAACAACTTGCAACCAGAACTTTGCACCTTCTGACTGAGCTATCCATAAACCCAGAACTTCCTTTTCACCATTCATATTGATACCTAAAGCCAATTAAACTGCTTTAGCTCTCACCATGCCAGAGTCACGAATTTTTACGTGAATGCAGTCTAAATAAACGATTGGATACACTGCATCAAGAGGTCTTGATTGCCAGGCCTTAACTTCTTCATTAACAGCATCCGTAACAGATGAAATTAGTGAGGGTGATACCTCCGTTCCATACATCTCCTCCAAGTGACTCTGAATTTCACGTACGGTCATGCCACGGGCATAAAGCGAAATTATTTTCTCGTCAAAGCCATTCCATCGTGTCTTATATTTTGGAATTAGCTGAGGTTCGAAAGTGCCATCCCTATCTCTCGGAATTTCTATCGGGATTTCGCCGAACTCCCCTTTTATTGTTTTCTTGGTTTTTCCATTTCTCGTATTACCAGTAGCATTCGTAACAGGCTCATTTTTAGCATGTCCAAGATGCTCTACCATTTCAGCCTCTAGAGCGCGCTCAACTAATGCCTTGGTTAACTGCTTAAGTAGCCCATTTTCTCCTATCAAATCTTCTGGTTTTTTATATTTCGACATCAATTCATCTATCAGTTCTTGCGACAATTCAGTTTTTGCAACAGCCATTTTTACCCCTTACAAAAGTAATTAAATTTCCTACAAAATGACCGTTTACACAAAAATTCTTATACCTCTAAGCGCATCAGCCGATGATTAAGTTAAACTAATTCTCCAAATGTAACTTCAAATAAATAATTGTTATAATCTTTTTATAATCATAATGTTATTTTATTTTGTTACTGTTAATTCACAGCCTTGCCTGCACAGGCAGTCATTGAGATACATATGAATCAAGAATCAATTACCTTCGCCCTCACCGGGGAATATGTTGAACTATGCAACCTGCTGAAACTTGTCGGCATCGCAGACAGCGGCGGTCAAGGTAAAGCCATGGTGGCTCAAGGGGAAGTCACAGTGGATGGTCTGCCAGAATCGCGAAAGACAGCGAAGATTCGTGCAGGTCAGCGCGTGACATGCCACGGGCAGACCATTGAGGTCGTCAGTGGCTGAGGATGTCTGCTGTTACCAGTTGCCGGTAAACCGTTTGATATCGCGCAACTGACGTTTGGTGGGACGGCCCATGCCGTGATCGCGGATGCCGAATTCGGCCTTGCGTTGCTCGGCCTGCAATTCGCGACGCTTGCGGCCCTCTTCCGTTTCCTCGTACAACAAGGCGGCTTCCGGTGCCCCGCGACGCTGGCCTGAAACAGCCTTGACCACGACCTCCCACTCGCCATCTTCTTTGGTGATCCGCAGACGCGCGCCGACCTTGACCTCTCGTGCCGCCTTGGCACGGAAGCCGTCGTAATGCACTTTCCCGCCATCGATGGCGTCGGCCGCCAGGCCGCGCGTCTTGAAGAAACGTGCAGCCCAAAGCCACTTATCCAGACGAACCTTGTCGGATGAATCTTCGTCCCTGTCTTGTCGTGATTGGCGACTCATCGCATATGCTCGTGTTCTCGCCCATGCCCGGAATCACAGGCCTTGCGGAAACCATCCAATGTGCGCTGGATACGCCCCAGCACGGTATCCGGACGATAATCGCCCAGCGTATCCGGTTCGCCTGCCGGCAGGCCCGTCAGCAGTTCGATGCCCTCCAGCACGCTATCGATGGTGGTAATGCTGAATTTCTTCTGACGCACAGCCTCCAGGAGTTCCTGATCAAGCACCAGATGCGGGCGATTACGGGAAGGAATGATCACACCTTGCGACCCGTCCAATCCCAGTTTGCAACAGGCACGGTAGTAGCCTTCGATTTTCTCGTTCACACCGCCGATCGGCAGAACCTCACCATGCTGGTTGATCGCGCCGGTGATAGCGATTCCCTGTGGTAAAGGCAGGCCAGAGAGAGCGGATAACAAGGCATACAATTCGGCACAGGAAGCGGAATCCCCTTCGACACCGTGATACTCCTGCTCGAACACGAGAGAGGCCGTCAGGCAGAGCGGCGCGAGATGCGCGAAGGTGGCTGATAGCCATCCCTGAAGAATCATGACGCCCTTGTCATGGTTTGGGCCGGTCATTTCGACCTCGCGGTCGATGTTGATCACGCCCTCTTCGCCTGCGTAGACCCTGGCTGAAATACGGATGGGCGATCCAAAGCGGTAGTCGCCCAGATCCGCCTGGGTCAAGCCATTGATCTGGCCAACCTCCCGACCATGAATGCGTATCATCAACTCGCCGTCGCCAATCGCTTCCAGCATGGCCTGCTCAGGATAGTCATGGCGTTGCATGCGTTGCCTCAGGGTGACGTCGACATCCGACAAATCAACCACGGCTGCTCCGCGTGAGCGTGCATAAGAAGCGGCTTCGACCAAAAGTGTTTCCATATGGCCGAATTCTGCACTGATGCGGCGCTGGTCATCGATCCTGCGATGCATTTCCAGCAGCAGCCTGTCCACCGCAGCCGGTGAAAAGTGCGGCAACTTCATAGTATCGCACCGTCTGGCGATCAGTGCGGCGACAGCCCGCCGGTTTTCCGGAGTCGCAGGAAAATGATCTGCAAAATCAACCTTGACGCGGAAATGTCGCGCGAACTCAGGATCAACCTCCTGCAATTCATAAAAGTCCAGCCGAGTGCCAATCAGCACCAGCTTGACATGCAGTTCCAGCGGTTCCGGTTCCAATGTGGCAGTCGCCAACTGTCCGAACGCAGCGGACGGTTCCTCGATTTGCAACCGGCTATTGCGCAGAAAGCGCTGTAGTTTCTCCCAAACCTGGGATTCACGGATGACGTCACGCAAATGCAGCATGAGGAAACCGCCATGAGCCCGTACCAGGTTGCCGGCGCGGATGCGCATGAAATCCGTTACCAGCACACCATTCTCGGCCTGGTACTCGACACCACCGAAGAGGGACCGGAACACCGGATCGTTGTCGCAGATCGCGGGGGCGCCGGTCGATTCCGCGTGATCCACCAGGACGTTCACCCGGTAGCGTCTCAGCAGCGTCTCCATCCCCAGGCCCTCGCCGTCATCGCTACGGCCATGGGTAAAGACATCCAGCGAACCAAGCACATCCTTGGTCAGCAATGCGAGATAGTTGGCAAACTTGGATTCATCGATGACCTTGCCCGCCAAGGCAGCACATATTGCATCCAGTTCCCGCGCCACGACGGGTTCGACCGCATTACGCTTCAACTGGGTCAGCTGACGCTCCATTTCACGTTCAATCGGCCGCACCTTCTCCAGATAGCGGGCAATCTCCACACGCAGTTCCTGCTCAGCCTCCTCCAGGATCATGCGCTGATCTGCAGACATCGCCATCACAGTCTCTTCCTGCATGGCCTGACCGTTCTTGTCCATCAAGGTAAAGACCAAACGCCCTTCATCGCGACGCAGCGCAAAATGACGGCTTGCGGCAAATGTCGTGAGGTCGCTGTAAGCCTTGTCCAGACCTTCCTGCAGAGTCTTCTTGATCCGCTCGCTATCGCGGCGAACCCCCTCTTCATCCAGTTTTCCCGGGATATCGTGAACGATGTGATGGGAAAATTCTTCCAGCATGGAACGCAGCACCCTGCCCTGTCCGGCCTGAAGGCGCAGCGCTATCGGACGTTCCGGAAGCTCGAAGTTATAGAGGAATACCAGATCCGGCGGGATTTCACGCTGAGTGGCAGCCTGCTGCATGGCCTCATACATCAGCGTGGATCGACCGCTACCGGATTCACCGAGGACAAACAGGTTGTACCCGGGCTGGTCGATTGCCAGTCCGAACTTTGCAGCTTCTTCCGCACGGGACTGTCCAATCCAGCCAGGAGAAACGCCTAACAGCTCTGATGTGTCGGTGTATTCCGCTGGATCACTAATCGGATTGACTGTCAGATCTTCCGACTTGAGTACCTTGATCATGCTGCATCTTCCTTCCAGCGCAGTTTCGCTTCTTCGTCACTGGTACGAGCATCCACCCAGCGCTCACCCTCGGCGGTCTGTTCCTTCTTCCAGAACGGGGCTTCGGTCTTGAGATAATCCATGATGAACTCACAGGCTGAAAACGCCTCGCCGCGATGCGCACCTGTCACCACCACCAGCACGATCTGGTCGCGCGCCTGCAGAACGCCGACACGGTGGATCACCAGTGCGTCAAAAATGTTCCACCGGGATTTAGCCTGTGCCACGATGGCTTCCAGGGCGCGCTCGGTCATCCCCGGGTAATGTTCCAGAGTCATTGCCGACACCCGACTGCCATCGTTCAGGTCGCGCACCTGTCCGATGAATGACACCACGGCACCCGTATCCGGACGGGCAAGCCGCAAGCGCGCAATTTCGGCACCTGTATCGAAGTCCTCGGTCTGGACGCGTACGGTCATCAGCCCCCCGTCACCGGTGGGAAAAACGCCACCTCGTCTTCGTTCTGCACCGTGGCCGATTCATTCGCCAAAGCCTGGTTGATCGCTGCACGCAACGGCCGATTTCCTGAAAACTCCTGTTGCCACTGCCCGCCACGGGCCGACAACCAGTCCATCAGGCTACGAATATCGGTCACACTTCCTGGCAGGACGACCTCCTCGGCAGAGGTTCCGAGCGACTCGCGCAAACGCGCAAAATACAACAGCTTCAAAGTCCGAGATCCTCATCGGTCACGGGACCACGTTGGCCACTGATGGCCTGCATCATGAGCACCATGGCCTTTTGCTTGGTGTCTTCGTCCTCCATGGCTTTGGAACTGAAGGTCACACCGAATTTCGAGGCGTATTGCTGTATCAACATGATCAGCATGCTTTCGTCTTCCATCCTATTCTTCCTTGTCGTCGATGATATTCATATCCAGTTGAGCGGTCTGTTGTCCTTCCAGTTCCACGGCTTCAATCGCGGCGAAACGGCGACTGATCTTCTGGCTGGTCGTGTGCACTTCCTGCACGTCATCGTTCGCCTGCCTGATGTGGTCGGCTAGCTTCTTCATGCGCTGGTCAAATCGACCGAACTCCTTGCCCAGTTTGCCCAGTTCGTCCTTGATGATATGCACCTGCTTGCGTGTCTCGACATCCTTGAGAACGGCGCGCGCGGTATTGAGTACCGCCATCAGCGTTGTCGGCGAAACCACCCAGACGCGCTTGCTCATCGCATAGTCCACAACATCGGAATTGTAGGCGTGAATCTCGGCAAACACCGCCTCGGCCGGAACGAACATTACCGCACCATCCGAAGTCACGTTCGGAATGATGTACTTGGACGCGATATCGTCCACATGCTTGCGGACATCCGCCTTGAACAATTTCTGCGCTTGCAGGCGATCCTGTTCGGACAGTCCGATCTCGTACATCTTGTGATAGTTTTCAAGCGGGAATTTCGAGTCCACTGCCACTGTGCCGGTCGGCTCAGGCAGGAACAAGGCACAATCGACGCGCGTGCCGTTGGGAAAGCTGTGCTGCATCGCATAGGCCGTGACAGGCAGGATATTGCGCACCAGCGCTTCAAGCTGTACCTCGCCGAAAGCACCACGTGATCGCTTATCTCCCAGCAGTTCCTGAAGACTGACCACATTGCTGGTCAACCCATCGATTTTCTTCTGCGCTTCATCGATGGTGGCAAGTCGCGCCATGACGCTGATGAAAGTCTCGTTCGTCTTCTTGAAGCCCTCATCCAGTCTTTCGCTCACCTTGCCGCCAATCTGTTCCAGCCGGCCGTCGACGGTTTTGGTCAATGCCTCGATGGATCCGGTCAGTTGCAGGGTTGCATTGCGCATGGTGGACTGGATCAATTCCTGTTGCGACTTGCCCTGCTCTGCAAGGGTCGAATGAAGTTTTTCCAGGATGGATTCGCGGGTCTGGGCCAGATGCTGCCCCTGCGAAACCTCGAGGGTCTGCATCGCATCCCGGGTCATCTTCAATTCCTGCGCGACAGCCGCACGCAAGCGCTCCGAGGCATCCGCGGAGGCGGAGGCAAGGCGATCCCCTAGCCGGTTAAGACCGTCGTTCATATCCTGCAGCATCGCGCGATGCTTTTCTTCGAGCTGGGCCCTGAGTTCAGGAAGAAGCGATTCCTGATGGCGCAGCCTGAGCA
>JAKOVB010000080.1 GCA_029782295.1 Pseudomonadota bacterium | reverse complement strand
TCCAATCCAGGCGAATAGGCCCTTCATAAAGCGATGTTGCTCGCGGAGAGTCGCAAGTGCATCGACGGCTCGCCTGCTGAGAAGCCGAAAATCCCCCGTGTCTCGCGGTATCTGAACTCGAGTGACTCGTTGAATCAGCCGATAGAAGAGATGGGCCGTGGCGCGCTTGAGAGCCGTCTCGCCGTCTCGGGCAGTGCGTTGCGCGTAGACAACGTCGAAGCCATTACGCCACTCGGAAACCAAGGTAGGAATAAGCTCTGGCGGATCTTGCAGATCAGCGTCAATCAACACCACCGCAGAGCCTCGCGATTGATCCAAACCGGCAGTCATTGCCGCCTCTTTTCCAAAATTCCGGCTTAGGTCGATCACGACGGTGCGTGAGTCGCTTCCGGCAATCTCGGTTAGGATCTGTAGTGTCCTGTCTCGGCTTCCATCATTCACGTATACGACCTCGGCGCTCAGGTCAAGCGCGTCTAGTACGCAGGCAAGTCGGCGATGAAATTCCAGCAATACTTCCTCTTCGTTGTATGCCGGTACCACAACGGAGATTTCAATTGGGGAAGTCAAATTGTCGACGCTTGGCTCGCTCATGGCTTTCTCCGCCCAACTCAATGTGCTGAACACCAGCCGACGGACCTCCGGCGGGTGAACTCATTCAATTGGACTTGCACGTAGCCAAGAGTCAAGCGACGAAAAGAGCGGGGTGTCGCACAACTTGAACATCACACGAGCACGCTGACCGTAAGGCCACGGCATGGATCATCAGCGTGACCGATACACCCAGACTCTTGCGACGGCAAAGTTCCAACTGAGCACGATAGCGGTCGCGACGAACTGGGCGATGAGATAGTGAACTTCGAAGTGCCTCAGAATTGCACTGAGTGTCAAATAGTTCACGCCGGCCCCGATTAAGACGGCAACCGCGTAACGCGGTATCGCCCGCAAATGAACTGCATCGCTCTTGAACGTTACGGTGTAGTTGAGCACGTAGCCAACGATCGCTCCCACCAACACACCGATTGTCGACGCAGAAAGGGCATCGACGCCGGCAAGCTGGACGGCGACGACCAGTACCGCATAGTGCGATGCCGTCGCAATGGCTCCCACCCCGGCGAAGGCGATGAACTCTCTGACAATGACAAGCAGCCTCGCCCCGCTCCGAGACATCTCCACCGGCTGGCGCGGTACGCGGTCAGGCTCCAATCTGGCGTTTGCCCACTTCCGCCCAGAGCGACCTGACCGTGGCGAATCTCGCTCTATTGCGCGGGGTCTTGCCAACCCGAAGGCTTATACAACCATACATCCCCATTTGGTGCCTCGCGCAGGCCTACGAACACATCCAGGCCGTGAGCATACTTCCACTTGCCATTTGCGCCGCCGCTCGACGCAAGCAAGCTACCTCCCGGGCCACCTGCTCCGACTAGCCGGCGTACGGACCACCCTGATGTAGCAGTCGGCTTGGAATCGGGAACCTTGAGCTCCCAGACTTCGGATGCGCCGTCCCACAGAACGAACCGATCGCGAACTGGATCGTAGTCCATGCCCGCGTTTCCGCCAAGCGAGAAACCTCCTGTGGAGTCGATCACAGCCCCGACACTTTGCAGCGGGTTCCCCGGCCCCGAAGCAGCAAGATCCCAGAACGCAAATCGGCGCGCGCTGCTATCCCCGAGCAACACGGCAATCGATCGCTTCGTGTCGACGGCCATGTCAGCCTGATTCATGTGATTGCTCATCGCCCCAACTTCGGTCATCTGGTCCTGAGCGGGATCCGATGGTTCATTTACCACGTACTTGATGAGGCCACTTCCCACGGCTGACGCGCTCGCAGTCCGCATGTAGACGACGTCTTTGCCATTCTCACAAGCAGTGTCGCTCGACGCCATCTGGGGGCCGTAGGACGGAGGAAGAAACGCGCCAGGATGATTTGACGCGTATTGTCGGTTTTGCCACATCGCGCCACCCCGCACGGAGCCATCGACTGCCGAGCCATCGGAGCCAACGACCTTGTTGGGGTCAGCCCTTGAGGGGTCGAAGAACCACGGCCCCGTTCGCGGTGAAATGGCTGCGCTTAGTGCGGGCGCTCCGCTGCCATTGAATTCAGGCAAGCCCAAGCCGAAGTACACCATGCGGTCTGAATTAGGGATGTACATCAACCCGTCATACATGTGTGCTGTGGCAGGCGCATTGCCGAGACCATCGACCGGAAGCGCTGTCTGAAGCGAGGCGGTCTTCTGGAAGATGCTCATTTGGCTCGACACACCCGCCCGCTCCCAGCGGAGGGTTGATAGCCGGAATCGATATACATCATTGCCACAGTAGTCCCCATGACCGCCGCCGAAGGTGATCAGGTCGCCCCTCCTCGAGTCATAGGCATACGATCCCCACGCGTTAATGATCGCGTTCGGGCCCGTAATGCTTGTACACGTAGGGTTCAACGAGGTGGGCTGCTGTACGCTGGCGAAGGTATTTACATTGACCTTGCGCCACGAGTTTTCCGGCATCCCCCGAATGTCAGTAAGTACTGCCGCCAGCGCCGTCGCAACGGTCGCCTTTGAAATGAGGCACTGCTGCAGGTTCGGAGCGGCGCCGGTCGGAGACGGGGCTGACCCCGTCGACGAGCTCGACGTTGTCGTCGAAGTTGCTGCCGTCCCAGTGGAGGTCTTCGTCGGAACAACGGCCGTTGCTGCCGTTGTGGTGGACGTGGATCCGGTGCCGCTAACACTGTCAAGGGGCTTGGTGGTTGCCTCTGAGGCCAAGCGAATGTCACCACCGACTGCGGACGCAGAGTCCGTCCCGCCACTTCCCGCGCCGCAGCCAGCCAAGGCGACTGCCAAGCAGCCAACTACGAATCCGAGTTTGCGATCAAGCATGAGGCACCTGCTTTGCGAAGATGGCGACGTACCCGGGACGGGGATGCTCGCGAATCGAGGCACGGACCCCGCCCGGAGGGCATTGGAGCGCGGAAAAAGTCACAGTCGCAGGCTGATTCAGCCACGCGGCGTCGCCGGCGCGACGAATGGTACGCTCGACTACCGCGACTCCCATGACTTCCCGATCGCTCCTCGCGTGAGCCCGGCCGCAATGCTACCGGGTTGCGGGGCGGATGATTGCACCGCAGCCTCGGGAATCCCCTTGGATATTCTGACGATCTTGTCAAGCCATTCTGGCCGAGGGCCCGGACGCTAGAATCCGACGCATCGTGCACCCCGTCCTGCTCATCGCCTACCACTT
>JAKOVB010000076.1 GCA_029782295.1 Pseudomonadota bacterium | reverse complement strand
GATGTAGAGTTGCGCCGGCAGGCCATTCTCATCTCGAACAATCTGCACAAAGGCATTGTTATTTAACTGCAGTAGCGTAGCCAGCCTTTCCCGGAACACCTGCCCGCCGCAGTATGGATTCGGCTCCTCAAGCAAAAGCCGCAGATACGGCTCCGGATTGATCTGCATCTCCCCGGCCGTCTCCCGGATATGCATGGCCGTCAGCTTCCCGATGGCTTTCGCCTTCGGCCGGATCGCCGCTCGGACAATGTCGCTCTTGTACAGCGACCCGTCCCAGGTTCGATACCAACTCCCATGCTCAGTGATGAGCTTCACACGCATGACCGTCTGCTTACGGTTGAAAATTCGACTGATCCAGCTCACATACTCACCACCTCTCTCAAGCAGCAAAAACCGCCCACGCGGGCGGCTTCCCCGTCATGGTTGATAGGTTGCAAAATCATCTTTGCACTTCAGGTATGCTACATAGGCGTTCAGGAACGACGTGTATCCATCGATCCGCGCTTTGCTGGACTTTTTGTCCGGGGCCACGTTATTGTTCGCGTCAACACGCGCCGCGGTATTGGTGACGCACCACCTGAACAACCCATTGTGCCGGCTGAACACGATCAGCCGGTCCTTGAAAATCACACGGGTCTCCTTCATGGGCGCGGATAATGTTTGTGGACCCTGCGCCACCTCGAACAAAACGCCACGACCGTTTTTGTCCTCCCTCGGGAATCCCCGCAGCTCCATCTCTTCGGCAAAATCGTTGAAGTGCCAACGGTCTGCGCCAATCTTCCAGAAGATCACGCCATACTCATGGGACAGCATTTCGAACCAGGCGGCCACGTCCTTGCGGCTGACCAGGCTGCCTTCGCAGATGTAGAGCAGTTTGTCATTTAACGGGTCGCTTGCCCCCGTCCGGGTGAAGCTCTCATAGGCCATCTGGTCCCGCTTGCTGTTTTGCTCCAGTCGGTTGCGAGCGATGAAATAGCGCTGCCATACGTAGAGCTTCCCCTCGCACGGCACCAGCGCCGTGGCGCAGCACAGGTCCGTTGTCTCGGCCAGGTCCACGCCGCCTACGGCATATTTGTTCCGGAGCATGTCCAGGCTCATGTCAGCGGCGCACTGGTCGATGACGTGAAGGTCGAAGAAGGCCACCGCCGTACTGGCCGCCCGGTTTAAGTGTTTGGCCAAAAACGACGGCAGCATCGACGGGTCTTCGATGGTCTTTTGAAACTCCTCCCGGAGGTACCGCATCGTCGGCCGGCCTTCCGGTATACCCGGATTAGCCTTAATCCAACAGCGTTCATCTGTTGGGTCGTCATCTATGTCAATACGAAAAATCATTGGGAAAAGCCGCTCGTCG
>JAKOVB010000069.1 GCA_029782295.1 Pseudomonadota bacterium | reverse complement strand
CGACAGGCGTACAAGATAGAAACCAGGATAGACTCAAAGCTGGAGCAGCTGGAGAGTCTTCGCTCCTTGGCAGAGAAGGCGACCGCCACGCTGGACGCTAGTCCCAGCAAGCCGACGGGTCCGGGCAAGGGGCAGGACATACTGGCCAAGATTATGGACCTGGAGCTGGAGATCCAGAAGGACATCCAGGAGCTGCTGGCCGTCAAGGAGGATGTGCAGAAGCTCATCAAGTCGGTGGACGATCCCGAGCTGAGGCTGCTTCTAGAACTTCGATACCTCTGTTATCATAGTTGGAACGATATAGCTAGGGCCCTCAACTACGATCTGCGGTGGGTTCACAGGCTGCACGCCAGGGCGCTGCAGGCACTAGCGGGAAAGAAAGGTGGAGATGTGCGGCATGAGTGAGATACCACGGGCAACCTTCAAGGCAAGAGAAGCTGCGGAGTATCTAGGGATTAGTTATTGGCTAATCCTCGAAATGGCCAAGCGCGGTGGGATTCCGCCGGTACATCGAGGAGCGACGGCAGAAGGGAGGTGAAGTAGGTGGAAACCATCACCCTGCGAATTCGTCTCCACAAACCGACCCGCACCAAGGACAGGCTGTACCGGGAACTGACGGAGCGCACAACGGCATTGGCAAACAACCTTGTGGCGGCTGGTAGACCGAAGGGGCTCACCAGTCGGACTGCTGGTCAGTACATGCCCGCACCCCTGCCATCCGCCGTTGTGAATCAGGTGATTCGGGATGTGGCCGCCCATAAGCGGGTGGAACGGTTCCGTGTCCTGCCGCCCTGCTTCAACAACCAGACCCTGCGTATTCAGAGGGCGGGCGACTTCTGGACCGCCAGTTTCCCTACCCACAATGGGCGGGTCCGGGTGCCGCTTGCTACCACGGAGCGCCAGGACCGCATTCTGGAGCAGGTGGGCAAGACCGTCAAACAAGGCGCAGCCAAGCTCTACTGCAAGCGAGGCCGGTGGTATCTGGCCCTGTCGGTGACGGTTCCCGCAGCACCGTGTGCCGGGGAACGGGTAGCTGGGGTAGACATGGGCCTGCGTTACTTGGCCGTAGTGAACTGCGAAGGCGAAACCCTGTTCTTCAAAGGCGATCAGGCCGCCTATGTCCGTCGCCGGTTCAACGCTTTGCGCCGGAGAATGGGCAAGGCGAAAGCTCTGGACGCAATCCGCCAGATGAAGGACAAGGAAGCGCGATGGATGCGGGACCAGGACCATAAGATTAGCCGCGCTATCGTGAACTGGTGCCTCGCCCGTGGCGTTGGCACCATCCGCATGGAGAAGCTGGAGGGTATCAGGAATCGTCGGCGGCGTGACCGCCGGGACCGTGGCCGCTCCTTGCACTCCTGGTCCTTCTACCGGCTTCAGCAGTTCATCGCCTATAAGGCGCGTCTAGCAGGAATCAGGGTTGAATGGGTGGAGGCAAAGAACACGAGTCGTACTTGCCCGCAGTGCGGGCATTGTGGGAAGGAGAACCGGAACGGCATCTGGTTTCGTTGCCGGTCCTGCGGTTATCACGGGCACGCTGATGCAGTGGGAGCCTTGAACATCAGCCGAGCAATTAGCGGTCTGGCCGGGGCAGCATAGCTGCCGCCCGAGGGCCGCCGCCCGGTGCGGTAACGCCAGGGACACCTGGCGGAACGCAGCCGGGGCGGGCCGATGACCCGGCCCTTATGGTTCCACCGATGAGGCCGAAGCAGAAATGCTTGAGGCTGAGGTAGGGCTAACCAGCCTGGGGTTCACACCCCAGGAATCCCCGGACTTCAGTCCGGGGAGGAGGTCAAAGGAGTGCGTTCTTCAACTCTCCCAGAACCTCCACCACGGCCTTTTTTGCTCCGTTGCGATGTTAAGAGCCTGGAAGAGGGAAGGGGAGCAAAAAAAACTGGATGCCTTGAGTTGGATCATCGAGCACGAGGCCGTTGACACTCTACTTCGCTTCGTGAAAGAGCTGAATGAGAAACGCGCCACTAACAGCCACTAAAAGCCATAGAAAGCCACTATCGACATGTGATATGGTGTAAGCAAGGAAGTGTCAATACAGGTCACTTCCACCAGCCCTCTGGGCAGCCCCGGCCTTGCCTCCAGCCGGGGCTTCTGCATTATTCGCCCATTGCGCCTGATTTGAGGGGGGTGACACCATCGAGTTAGTTGTGTGTGAGCATGTGGATGCACCAGAGTGCCGGTTGTGGGGCATTAGTGACGTACATCTGGGGAGTCCTGACTGCGATGAGGACATGTTTCTGGAGGACATTGCGGCCATAAGGGATGATCCGGACGCCAGGGTGATCCTAAATGGGGATCTCCTGCAGTACGACACCAAGAAGAGCAAAGGTGATGTGTACCGCCAGATGTATCCTCCTGGCCAGCAAAAGCGGATCATGCGGGACTATCTTATGCCCATCAAGGACAAGATCCTGGGCATTATCGGCGGGAACCACGACGAGCGAAGGACGGAGGAGGATGCAACTCCCATCCTGGACATCGCTGAATGGCTAGGGGTTCCGTATGTAGAGGATGAAGGGCTGTTCAAACTGCCGGTGGGTAGGCGGCTCAACAAAAAACCGTTCGTCTACACCATTTATTGCACGCATGGCTGGACTAATAGTCGGTTAATGGGCGGCAAGGCACTGAACCTGCACCGCCTAGCAGACATAGTTTTGGCGGACGTTTACATGATAAGCCACACCCACACACCTATGGTCTTTCCCGACAGCTACTATGTACCCGATCTCCGCAACAACAAGGTGGACGAGCGCACCAGATACTACGTGAACACTGGGAGCTATCAGAAGCGAGGACGTTACCCGACAGTAAAGGGGCTGCGGCCCGCGGCGCTGGTCAGGCCGATTGTTCTTCTCAGCGGCAGCGAGCGCCGAATTGAAGTGAAGGTGTGACGCTGAGTTTGGAGGTTAGACAGATGAGCTATGCTGAAGAGCAGCTGAAACACCTAGAGGAGTTGTCAAAAAAAGAGCCTGGGGATTCTATCTTGACTGAAGCACACCGGCTGGTTCACGGCCGGCGCGGCCAGGACTACGGCCATCCCTATGAGGATTTCTCACGCACGGCCAAGATGTGGAGCGCCATCTTAGGCACCGAGGTGACTCCTCAGCAGGCCATCCTCTGCATGATCGCCGTGAAGATCAGCAGGGAATGCCATCTGCCCAAGCGGGATAACCGCGTGGACATCGCCGGATATGCCGAGGCGCTTGATATGGTGGTTAATTACCGCTAACATTCTGGTTGCCTGCATAGCAGGAGGGGGCCAAAGCGCCGTTTGAATGTGGCCGGGGAGGGAGTTGGCGCATTTAACTTGAAAGGGTGTGTCTTTGTTTGTAACCGTACCCAAACCAAGAAAGCGGATCAAGAATAGGGCGTTAAGCAAAGCCATGCGGGAGGAAACACCCTATTGCGAACGGTGCGGCGCACCGGGGTATGGGG
>JAKOVB010000064.1 GCA_029782295.1 Pseudomonadota bacterium | reverse complement strand
ACTGTGGCGACCTTCGGGGTGGACGGTTGGCGGTGGGAGTGGGCCCGGGACGTGCGGCAGCTTGTGCTGGCGCTGGACGCTGACGAGGCCGGGCAGCGCGCCTGGCGCGAGCTCGCCCGCCATGCGGTGCTGCGGGGCAAGCGAGTAGCCTTCCTGCCACCGGAAGCCTACGGCGGGCACAAGGACGCAAGCGAAGCCTGGGCAGCGGGGGTTCTGCAGGTGGGCGAATGGCCCGGCGACAAGGCGCAGGAACCGGCGGCCGGCGACGGCTGGGAGCTGATCGACAGTGAAACACTGGGGGAGCGCATTGTTTTAGCGAAAGACAGCGAAGCGGCGAAACGAGCGCCTAAAGGTTATGTCACCTATACCGCAAAGGAGATACGCCTTTTGGCAGGTTGTAGCCCTGAAGCCTTGCGGCAGGTACACGCAGTGAAACGCCTAACGGCCGGTGTGTTGGTGGAGGCGTACTAGACGGACGTTCGCCCACCTAAAAAGGGGGCGCTTATTCCAAACTGGACTAAGGATAATCCAAAGTGGATTAACCCCAGCTAGAAGGCCCTAGGTCACAAAAGGACACACCCTAAAAAAAAGGAGGGGGCGGCGGGCCCCCTTTTGCTTTGCTACAGCCCCATGCAGTACAGCGCAGGGTTACGGAACAGCTTCCCTTCACGAATGTAACGGCGCAGGATACGTTCTGAGCTATGCCCTGTGACCCGGGCAATGTCCCTTTCCTCTGCCCCGGCCCGGGCCGCTGACGTGGCGAAGCCTGCCCGCAAGCTGTGGCCGCTATACAGCGCAGGATCGAGCCCTGCCCCTTCTGCCGCCCGCTTGATGATGTTGGCGACTGACCGATCACTTAGCCGGGTAGCCCCTACCTGCCCATGCCTGTTGACCGAGCGGAACACGGGCCCTTCCGTGATGCCCGCAGCTTCCAACCATGTCTGAAGCGCCCTAACCGGGCAGGTGGCAGGATTGGCCCCATAGGGCAGCGCCTTCTCTTCCCCTGCCCCCTCTTGGTCTGTCTTGGAGTGGCGCAACGTCACCACAAGCCCTTCAGACGTGGGCCGAAAGTCTTCGACATCGAGACCAACCAGTTCTGACCGGCGAAACGCTCCTATGAACCCCACAAGCAATAGCGCTCGGTCGCGCAGTCCCCCTAAACCATCGGGCAGCGCTTCTACCATAGCCCGTAGCTCTTCAATGACGATTGGTGCCTTGCGAGTTTGCGCAGTTCCTTTCGTCCGGCGAATACCCGCCCATACGGTGCGAACCTGAATGTCACGGGTAGGTGAATCATGGCCTGCCATTTGGTGTGCCTGACTGATTGAGGAGAGGCGGCGCTGTAACGTGGAAGCCTTGCGGCCCGCTTCTGCTAGTGCAGTAAGGTACAGGGCGACCGTCTGCGGCGCAGCTGGCAGCGAATCGAGCCCTTGCCTCTCACACCATGCGGCGAAGTGGTTCCAGTCTGAGCGGTACGCCTTCACGGTGTTTGAGGCCTTCGCCTGCCCCATGTACTCTTTCGCACGGCTGGCGACTTCACCCAAGTTTGCAAGCTGACCCTCATTCTTCGGCACTAGGTACTTCATGGCGGCCCCTCCTCGGTCTAACTTCCGATACGGTGACATTATCGGAA
>JAKOVB010000032.1 GCA_029782295.1 Pseudomonadota bacterium | reverse complement strand
GGGGGGGCTTCCGTCACGGCTCATAGCGGTCAAACCACTCGCGCACGAGCCGCTCTTGTTGCGCCTTGTCAGGCCGATCACTGGCAGCCAGCCGGCGCAGGCATTCGTCGATGCTTGGCAGGAGCATGATGTGCTCGGCTCGCAGGCGCTGGATGAGCTCCTCGCGCGTGCGCCGCTCTGGCGCAGTGGCGATCACGAAGGCCCGCGACCAATCGCCGCGCCGGGACCGGATATGGTCGTAAAGCGCATCCCGCACATCCCAGACCGTCCGCAGCAACGGCGGCGGTTTGTCATGCAGCGCCAGCCCGCTTAGGGCGGCCCAAATGTGATCGAGGTCGACCAACAGGTCGCCTCGCTCCATCCGCTGGAGCGCATACGTCGTCTTTCCGGCGAGTGGAGGCCCAGTGATGAGCAACACCTTGCGATTGGACAACACAGCTTTGTGCACAAGATCGCCGTTTTCGTCAAACGCCAGTTCAGGGTTCCGACTTGGCGTCGCGATGATGTTGTGCTCCTTGTTATGGCAGTTGTGACATAGGAGTTCCAAGTTGTCGAAGCTCAACGTCACCGATGGATCATGGATGTTTTGTGGTGTCAGTCGCTGCTTGTGGTGCACGATCTTGCCGCCAGCCCCGCACCGCTCACACAGCCCGTGCCGGTAGGCGAGGTACGCCTCACGGATCCGCTCCCATACCTTGCTCTTGTAGAACCGCCGTGCCCATGGTTTCATGACGACCACACGCCGTAGATGGTGTCAGCCCGATACGGCCCGGCCACATACGCAACCTTCATGGCATATCTCCCCTCAGTAGTCATTCTCCAAAGCCACATAGAAGGGAACAAACTCACCCTTGCACCTTGTAACGGTCCCTTCATCGTCCACATGAACCTCGATGATCCAACCTCCCATGTGAGCAGGTATCCGTTTGCCCCTCATCCATGGAGTTTGGGCTTGGGTTGTCCCACACTCGAACGCATGTATGTTGCGGTAGAAAAGATACATCGCCTTGTGATGGTGTCCACCCAGGTAGATGTTTGGCTTTTCCCCGCCACTCATGGCATCGATCATCTTCTGCAACCCATAGGAGAGAGCGTAGGCAGCCCCGTCTAACGGATGATGGATTTCCAGCACGCAGTTAGGGGTGAGGTGAACCCTAGCCTGGGACCGGCCCAAGTAGACCATATCAGAACGTTTGTTCGCAATAGCTACCCCGATGTCATGACCAGAATACTTTATGGCGCTGTGGTCATGATTACCGGTGATAAACTTGGTCACGATG
This sequence comes from Pseudomonadota bacterium, assembly GCA_029782295.1. GTDB lineage: Bacteria > Pseudomonadota > Gammaproteobacteria > Burkholderiales > Methylophilaceae > CAIJXJ01. The sequence goes on along the minus strand of JAKOVB010000032.1, from coordinate 17 downwards.
CCGCTGCGTCTTGGATA
>JAKOVB010000030.1 GCA_029782295.1 Pseudomonadota bacterium | reverse complement strand
CTAGTAGACCGACGCTATTGAATTACTGGGTAAAGGCGGTGGAGTTTGACGCGGGCATCCGCGGTGGTGAACTGCCACTTGATCTCGACCTGCTCTTCATTCCGCTCTGACTCCCACGCCTCGACCTCCTCACGCAGCAGTTCCACCGACTCGATCCGTTGGTCCAGGCACTGCCGCGCCAACACACTCAACTCGATCTCCGCCATGTTCAACCAACTCCCGTGCTTGGGGGTGTGATGGATCTCCAGTTTCTCCCCAATCCGGCGCGCTTGGTCCGGAGGGAACGCTTCGTACAACGAGGCCAACTTATGCGTGTTCAGGTTGTCCATCACCAGCACGATCTTCTCGGCCTCGGGGTGTAGGTCCTCGACCAGCCAGCGCAACACTTCGGCAAGGTCCTTGGCGGTGCGACGCTCCGTCACTTGCACCGCCCGCCAGCCCAGCAGTGGCTCCGAGATCAAAAACAGATTGGCGGTGCCCTTGCGAACGTACTCGTAGTCGAAGCGTTCGGGCTGCCCCGGCGAGGCGGACCGCGGCTGTACTGTCTCGCCGATCAGTTGCTTGCTCGCTTCATCCAAACAAACCAGCGGTCGTTTCTCGTCGTAGGGTTGGTGGTAGACCTCCAACACGTCCTCCATGGCACAGACAAACTCGGCATCGGCCTCGGGCGGAATGCACCACTGCTCCTTCAACCACGGCTTCAGTTCGTTTTTTTTAACGTCCGGCGAACCGTCTCGGTGGACACGGTGTCCACGATTTCCAACTCGACCAACTTGTCGGCCAACAGCCGCAACGTCCAGCGGACGCGTCCCGCCGGCGGCTCTGAACAGGCCAAGGCGATCAAGCGTGCTTCCGCCTTGCCATCCAGCGTGCGCTGCCGGCTGGGTCGGTCTTGCTTCTTGCGGTCCAGCGCCGCCTCCAGGCCCTGCTCTACGAAGCGCTGGCGGATTCGTTCCACGGTGCTGACATCGACCTCCAGCGCTTCGGCAATGCGGGCATCCGTCCAAGCGGGACCTTCGGGCCCGGCATCCGCTTTGAGGAGGATGCGGGCGTGGACAACCTTCTTGGCGGCGGTCCTTTTGGCGGCGATCAAATCCTGCAAGGAGTTACGCTCCTCAGCGGTCAACGTGACCTTATACTTCTTCATGGCGGAATCCTCCGGGGTTCCGCCTCAATCTACGGCTGCAGCTGCACTAGGCAAGTCAAAAGTGTTAGGCTA
>JAKOVB010000173.1 GCA_029782295.1 Pseudomonadota bacterium | reverse complement strand
CCGGCTCGCTTCATGCCAGTCAGCGCCTCCAGCGTGACCTTCGCCTCATCGATCCAGCCGTTGGCCGCGGCCGCCTTGATCATCGCATACTCCCCACTCACGTTATACGCCGCCAACGGGATCTCCGGGAATGCATCCTTCACCACTCGGATCACATCCAGATAGGCCAGGGCCGGTTTCACCATCAACAGGTCCGCACCTTCCTCTACATCCAGGGCCGCTTCTTTCAAGGCTTCGCGCACATTGGCAGGATCCATCTGATGGGATTTCCGATCCCCGAACTTCGGCGCACCTTCCGCCGCCTCACGGAACGGACCATAAAAAGACGAGGCATACTTCACCGCATACGAGAGGATCGGTGTGTTCTCAAATCCGTTTTCATCCAACGCGCCCCGGATCGCCGCTACCATGCCATCCATCATGCCTGAAGGGGCCACAATGTCCGCACCACATTCGGCGTGAGAAACGGCGACCTTCGCCAGCACATCCAGCGTCTCATCGTTCAACACATAGCCTGGTGGCAGTCCCTTGTGAAAGTGTTCGCCGGTATTCAAAATCCCGCAGTGGCCATGGTCGGTGTATTCACACAGACAGACATCCGTCACCACGACCATCTCCGGAATCTCCTGCTTGATGGCGCGGATCGCCTGCTGGACGATCCCATCGTCTGCAAAGTTCTCCAGCCCGACCGGGTCCTTCGTTTCAGGAATTCCAAACAGGATAACTGCGTTCACGCCCACATTCATGGCTACTTCCGCTTCACGGACCGCCTCCTCCACCGAGAGCTGGTACACGCCCGGCATCGAGTTGATCGCAGTCCGTCCCTGTCCATGCCTCACAAACAGCGGATAAATGAAATCGCGCGCATTCAGTTCCGTTTCTCGGATCATGGCACGCAAGGCAGGAGTAGCACGCAACCGTCTGGGTCGCCTGACCAGTGGCGAGCGACGAGTGGCAAGTGACGACGAGTGGTGATTCTGCATCTCAAATAGAGTCATGAAACCTCCAAATGGCTAATCACTTCGATCAGCCCCTCGGTTGTGTATTCTCTGGCGACAATGATATTCTGGCATCCTTCTTCCCGCGCGGCTCGTTCTGTGATCGGACCGATGCAGGCAAAGCAGGGATTCCCCGGCAGGTGCAGCGGGTCCAGCCCATTCTGCCGGGCAATGGCTGCAAAGTTTTGCACCGTCGATGGACTGGTCAGGGTGATGATATCCACACCCGATCGCAGCGTAGCCAGACCCGCTGGATCCGGTTGCGCCGGCAGAGTTTCGTACACAGCGATTTCATGCGGCACGCCTCCCGCTTTTGCAATCGCTTCCGGCAGGGCCTTGCGCGCAATCTCCGCCCGCGGCAGCAGGACCCACTTTCCGCGCAAGTCGCCCAGGCCCAGCAGGATGGCTTCAGCCACGTATTCCTCCGGCACAAAATCCGGCCTCACGCCCTGAGATTGCAGCGCTTCTGCTGTCTTCGGCCCGATCGCAGCAACCCTCACCTCTGCCCCATCTCCTCTAAAGGGAGATTGCTTCGTCGCCTGGCGGCTCCTCGCAACGACATCGAATACTACATCCACCGCGTTCACAGAAGTGAACACGACCCAGTCATAGCAGTCCAATTTCGATAACGTCCGCTCCAGCGCGACATTCTCTTCCA
>JAKOVB010000182.1 GCA_029782295.1 Pseudomonadota bacterium | reverse complement strand
TGTCCTGGTTCAGCGTGAATTGGAGTTTTCCGGTTCATCGTTAAGAGACAACCTTGTTGCCAACCAGGAGTGGTTGTTGCGATTGTCGCTGCCGATTTTCCGCGCGTCGTTGCCGGGCTTCCGCGAGCTTGCATTCACGGTCTGCCAGTATCTCAGAGGCCTTGCCTGCCAGCTTGTCAGCCGGGGCAATGTAGCCGATGGCACTGTGCAAGCGATGCTGGTTGTAATCATCGACGTAGTCCGATACCAGCCGCCGGGCCTCGTCGAGATCGAGCGGCGTCTTCGGGCGAATGCATTCGGACTTCAGGCTTTTATGCCACCGCTCCAGCTTGCCGTTGCTCTGCGGATAGTAAGGCGAAGTCCGAACATGATCCATACCCTTGATCCGAATGAAGGCTTTGAAATCCTTGGCCACAAACTGCGGCCCATTGTCTGAGATGATGCGCGGCCTGGCATCTGGAAACGCCTCCAGCGCCCGCCGCGCGATGATCTCCACATCCTGCTCGGTCATCTGTTCCCGGATTTCGTGATGCACGATGTATCGACTGTAGCCGTCCAGGATGCTGCACAGATAATAGAAGGTGCCTGACAGGTTCAGGTAGGCCACGTCGATATGCCAATGGGCATGTGGTCGCAAGGGTTGTACAAAGCCGGTTCCCTTCTTGCTCGGCTTGGCTTCCCAGCGGCGTAAAACCCCGGCCTGACTCAACACACGGTAGACCGAACTGGGACTGGCCGCCACGCGATCGGCATCCATCATCATGTAAGTTACGCGCCGATACCCGTCATCCGGGTGCGCTTGGTAGAAATCAATGATCGCCTGCTTCTCCCAGGCTTCCAGCCAATGATCCCGAGGCACCCAGGCATTGTGTTCATTGACCTTGCCGTAACGCCGTTTCCACGCGAAGAACTTGCTCGCACTGATCCCGATCCAGGCCACCAACCGTGATACGGACAGACCCGTTTGAGCCGCTCGCTCGCGGACGAAATCAACAATTTGGTCCCGCAGGTCCGGTTGTACCCAAACACCGTTCAACGCCCCCCACCTCCGTTTTTTTCGGCAATCAGGTCCTCCATGATCTGGGCAATCACCGTGTCCTTCTTGGCCAGCTTGGCTTCCAATTCGGCGTAGCGCCGTTGCGCTGCCCTGGTCCTTACCCATAAGTCGAAAAACTCTTGCAAAATCAGCTATATGAAGTATTTATCATATAATTGATTTTGTTGGGATTATCTGATTTGTGGGTAACAACCAGTGCGCTGCCTGCTCGGTGCGTTTGTCCGTCTTCTCGAAGGCCGCTGCACCGTTCTCGAAGAATTCCTTCTGCCAGCGGTAAAACACATTCGGGTTCAGGCCGTGGGCATCACAAACGTCCGATACCGCTTTCCCTTCCAGCAAATGCTGCTTCAGGATCGCTACTTTCTCTTGCGGCATGAATTTCCGTCGGATTTTCTTCGTCATGTTTTCCTCCAGGAGTTACTACTCACTCATATCGAGGAAAACTCCTATTCCGACTGAAGCGGGACACAAGTTGTCGTTCGTATTCGCGTTTTGCGGCGCGAAGTTCCGGTGAGGTCTTAACGCATTGGCCGCAAAGTCCGTCGTTGTTCGTGGCGGTGTGCGGAAGGATCATGTTGTCGCATTCGATGCATTTGACGCGAACACTCATGACGCGAACTTTAAGGCAGAACGTTGGAGGTAAGCGGCCGCAGGAGCGCAAAGCGCGGAGGGAACCCACTGGTCCTTACCCACAAGTCTAGCGGGACTGTGATAGCTTGGGGTTTCATTAAGAGACGAGGGCTATCAATGGGTTGGGCTGAAGCGGAGACGGATGGAGCGAGTTTACCGGACACACGGCTAAAGCGTCGACTGACCCGGGTACTGGAACAGTTGAGCGCGCAGCCGACCGAGAGTATTCCAGCGGCAAGCGGGACGTGGGCGGACACCAAAGCGGCCTATCGATTGTTTGACAATGACCGTGTGGACGCGGTGGATATTCTGGATGGACATAGCCGCGCGACCTTGCGACGTATCGCTGGAGAGCCGGTGGTCCTGCTGGTCCAAGACACGACGTTCCTGAGCGATATCCGCGACTTGCAGGGGCGAGGGGTGGGCACGCTGCGGTTGACGAAACGGGCGGAGTACCTCTTGCATCCGAGCGTCGCGTTCAGTGAAAACCGAGTGAATCTGGGGGTGCTGGGTCATCACTTCTGGCAACGCCCGGCAGAGCGGGCGGGTCGGCGACGCGCGGTGTGTCCGCTGGAGGAGAAGGAAAGCTATCGGTGGCTACTGGGCTATGACATGGCCTGTGCGCTGCAGGCGTTGAATCCGAACACGCTGGTCGTGAATGTGGCGGACCGGGAAGGTGATATTTATGAGTGGCTTCTGGCCGGTGAATTCGATGAGCGGGTGCCGGATCGGGCCGGTTATCTGATCCGGGCCCAGCACGATCGGCGCGTGGCTCAGAGCGCAAACCGCTCCCTCTGGGAGACGCTGGCCCAAGCGCCCGTGCTCGGTCAAACGAGGATCTCGATCACCCAGCGCCCAGGTCGGCGGGCACGGGTCGCGACCTTGAACGTGCGTTCGCGGACGGTGACGTTCCATCGGACCCGTCGCCGGGGACGCCCGGCGACCTCGGTCACCGTCACTGCGGTTTATGCCCAGGAATCGCAACCGCCGGCAGGAGAACCCACGCTGGAGTGGATGTTATTGACGAACCTGCCGGTGGACCATTTTGCCGCCGCTCAGCGGTTGATCGGTTGGTATCAAGCCCGCTGGGAAATCGAGTTGTATTTTCGCATCCTCAAGCAGGGCTGTCGGATCGAAGACCTCCGGCTGGAGACGGCAAAGCGGCTGGAACGGTGCATCGCGGTGTACTTGATCGTCGCTTGGCGGCTGCACTATTTGACGCAGATTGCACGGTCACACGCCACGGCACCGTGTACTCAAGCCTTCGGTCCGGCCGAGTGGCAGACGATCTATGTGTTGCAGAACAAACAATCCCCTCCGACGGCACCACCGTCCCTGCGAGAAATAGTCCGTCTGTTGGCCCAATTAGGTGGCTTTCTGGCACGTAAAGGCGACGGTGAACCCGGACCGGAAACCTTATGGCGAGGCTTCAAGGTGTTACGGCAGTCCATGCGGGCCTTAGAGATTATGGCTGCCCTCGGTCAGCGAGAATGACTTGTGGGTAAAACCCAGGGGAACCCAACGGCGCAGCCGTTGGGTGGTCCGCTTGACCGAAGGGTTAGGCGTAGGGCTCATGTGACCACCTTACGTGTAGATGCGAACAATTCTCCGAGAGTGAGTTGTTCGTGCCAAAGTCGTTGCGGAGAAACACCATATTTTCTTTCGATATCCTCAGACAGCGTTTCAAGTTCCAGAGCGTCGGCCATCCACTTGCTCGGATACAAGGCACGATAAACAGCGAGGATTTGATCCTCGGGGTTTAACTTTAGCTTCTCCTTTTCGCGGAACGCGAAGGCGCTTACAAAGAGCGAGAGAAAATCTCGAATATCTTGTTTTGATGCAGACGGGAAGGCAGTTTTCCAACCCCTGCCTTGGCAACTGCGATTGCGGTACGGCCTAGGAAGCTGCCCGCCGAAAATGACCCCAAGCAGGCAAAGCCCAACAACACCAAAGATTATGAGGGTAGAGGTGCTCATGGTTACCGCGCCTAACAAGTGATTATGTAGTTTCCGCTGATCTACCACCATCCGCCATCGCTAATAATATTTAATTGATCTTGCTGGCATTTGTTAGCAGTTTATCGTTCATCGCCAATCTCGCTACGCCGGAAATCCCCTCGATGCTCGCCGTCTTCCCCGAAGCTCGCGTTGGCGCAGCAGAGAGTATCTTATCCAAGTGGCGTCCACCTATCACCAAGGGTTGCGACTCACAATCGCGCTATCACCCGCTCCATCCGCTCGTGATGAGATCGCTTTTTAGCCGAGGGATCACGAGTGGATTCTTAAATTCTAGGGCCATCCCAAACGCGACCGATGGGAAAATTCACGATTACCGGCGAAGTCGTGAATCGT
>JAKOVB010000166.1 GCA_029782295.1 Pseudomonadota bacterium | reverse complement strand
CGTGATGGACGCGTACCGCCAAATGCTGGACGCGCCAGACCCAGACCCCCAGACTGAATTGCTGAGGTGGTGGTGCAGCACACAACGAGCCTTGCCCTCCCGCAGGCAGTACGAACGTGCCCGGAAGAAATGGCCATTCGTGACCGAGCGGTACACCGCGTTTGCGAAACCCGAATACGCCGCGCTCCTGGACGGAATCTTGTCGCTGCCATTTTCGGACAGTATGGAAGAGATGGCTGAAAAGACGCGCTTGCACCTCGCACGAATCATGGGTGTCGACCCAGATTCTGCCGAATGGGAGATGGCGTTCGCGGCATACTCCGACAAGGTGACCCCCTTCTTTCACGCGCTGTGCGATAACGCCCCGAACTGGATTGACCGGACCGCGGCCGACGTGAGGGTTTGCGATGTCCTTCCGTTTCGGAGCCACGATCCGGTCGAGTTTAAAGCGATTCTAGCTGCGACTACAGAGGATGATCCGCTAGGAGCGATGATGCGCAGGGCCGCGGCAGGATGGTCCGATCGGCATGCGGACATTGTCGCGGAGGGTGAAAGGAATGCGTGGGCATGTCGCAATGAGGTGCTGCAGGCATTCGTCGCGCTGCGGGAGGCGCCAGCCGACCTGCGCGCAGAGGAAGTCGCTGCGCTCTCGAACTGTCTGCAGAGCGTGAGACGCTTACGCGACAAAACTGAAAAGCAGCTCGCAGACCTGGCGAACGCTGCGACCGAGCCCTCTAATTCGCCTCGTGTGGTGGAGGTTGACGATATTCAGCGGTTCTCGGCTCTCCTGGACAGATACGAGCGAACGGTCAATGATCTGGTCTACCCTTACAAACGCGACAGCAGAATGCGGGGAGTGAAACTCCGTGCCCCGATTCCACAGGTCCTCGAGGTGTGGCTGCCAGAGCAAACCAAACCATCCGATCGACGACGCGAAGAGCTGGAACAGATCGCCCGGGAGTCGCAGGTAGGACCGACCCTTTTCAAGGAAGTTCGGAGCCGTGCCCAGACCATCACGCCTGTCGCAAGACTAGCGCGCGCGATCGACAGGACAGACATCGCTATTGCACCCGCTGAGGATTTGGAAGTAACTCTGCACGGATTGAACGACTACGAGCTGTATCGCGCGTGGGACGCGCTAGCCGGGTCGACCAGACAGGCCAGGACGCGAAAGGCTGTCATCGACATGATCCTTGCCATGACGGGTGTCATTCCGGCCGGAGAACAGAATCTCAACCCGGCAGCGGGGCCGGCCGATAGAGTTGAAGCGCAGCGCTGGCCGGCGTGGATGGACGAAGCCGTCAAGCCTTCCGGAAGTCGGCCGCGGTTGGATGTGGGCATCGTCATTGCGCTGGAGGAAGAGTTCCAGGAACTTGCGCCGCAGATCCGAACCCGGCCCTACTACAACCCCGAGGTCAAGCAGTACTACTACCTGTTCGAGCGGAACGCCACGAGCGTAAGGCCCCCTCTACAGCGATGTGTCGTGACGTTCGTGGGGTCGATGGGACCGGTCGATGCCGCCATCGTGTGTGATCGGCTGTTGGCGCAATTCGATCCTGCCACCATCGTGAGCATTGGTATCGCCGGGTCGATGGACAAAGACGTGCTGGTGGGCGATGTAATCGTGGCCGACCAGACGGACGAGTACATGGCTTCCGGCAAAGCGATTGAAACGAAGGACAAGCATGACTGGGACATTCAGTTGAGCGGCAATCCCTACAAAACCGATCCCGCCTACGTCGCGCACGCGGTGAACCTGAAGTATGCGAATGAGGACGCGGCGCGCGAATGGCAGCAATCGGGCAAGCGAAAGCTGCTCGACTGGATCGGTCCGGCTACTACGGGGGAGCTCATCGGACAGCATCTGATCGGCGATGCGCCCAAGGTTCACATCGGCCACATCGCGTCGGGACCGGTCGTGGGCGCGACGAATCAGTTCGTACGCTGGTTGAAAGAAAGGCGCGACCGCAAGTTTGTCGCGCTGGAGATGGAATCGGCCGGCGTGCTCGGCGCCGCGCACAAGCGGGCCGTGAGCTCGCTGATAATCCGCGGGGTGTCCGACTACAGCGATGGGCGCAAAACGAAGTTTGACGACATCGGAAAAGGGGCACTCCGGCGGTACGCCATGAACAACGCTTTAGGGATGCTATGGATCCTGATGGATCTGTAGCTGAATAATCTCGCATAGTCGGAAGGCGGTCCTTACCAAAGGGAGGAACGGACGATTGCAGGTGTGCCCTATCGCGCTCTATAATACTCATAGGCTGTGTGCCCTTGTGCCGTCTGTCAACCTCACAATGACCGCACCGCACTTTTTTGTCAATTCTGCCAGGGCTTCTCAAAAGTCGTGGTTTCGCCATATTGGACGCGACTGTGCCGTTGGAACTACGCAGTGAGAGTTCGTTGTCATGGCAGCTATTGAAAAGAATCGAACTGCTGTAATCCTGACGGCAATTCCCGTTGAGTACACTGCGGCACGTGCTCATTTGGTCGGCTTAAGCGAGATAGTGCATCCAAGAGGAACAGTCTATGAGCGAGGCATATTTGGCTCGGGACGTTCATTGTGGGAAGTTGTGCTTGCTGAGATTGGTGCCGGAAATAGCGGAGCGGCTGTCGAGGCGGAACGTGCCATTCAGTACTTTGACCCACACGTTGCTTTCTTTGTAGGGGTGGCGGGAGGACTGAAGGATGTTCAACTCGGTGATGTGGTAGTCGCGACGAAGGTCTACGGCTATGAGTCAGGAAAGGCCACAGAGCAGTTCCTCCCCCGGCCCGATGTAGGAAACTCCGACTATCTTTTGGAGCAGCGTGCTCGCGCGGAGGCGAAGAAGAGTGACTGGTTGAGGCGTTTGGGATCTTCTCGGGATATCCGAAGTCCGCAAGTACATGTTGGCCCTCTCGCAGCGGGCGAGAAAGTGGTCGCTTCGACGCGTTCAGAAACCTACCGGTTTCTGCGGTCGACGTATAGCGATGCGCTTGCAGTTGAAATGGAGGGACGGGGTTTTCTCGACGCCACTCATGCCAATCCCAACGTTGCCGCAATCGTAATACGCGGAATTAGTGATCTGATTGACAGCAAGAGTCACACCGATGCTTCGGGATACCAACAGATCGCCGCTGAGAACGCTTCCGCCTTTGTGTTTGAAATGCTGGCAAAGCTCGCAGTATCAGACCCGGGAGGTGCAGATGCCATCCCAGGAAATGAGCGGTTCAATCCTGCCCTTTCGAACCGGCAAGATTATGCCACTGACCGAGCCGCCAGACTCGATGGTCGGGAAGCAGTTCTTGTTCCAGAAGGAACATTCATGATGGGAAGTGAGGACAGTCCTGACGAAGCACCTGCCAGACTGGTTCATCTTCCAGCCTACTATGTCGACAAGTTTCCAGTCACAAACTCCGATTATGAGTTGTTCGTGCTGGCCACGGGCCATAGAAGCCCATCTCATTGGAGAGACGGCAGGTGTCCAACAGAGCTAGCACGACATCCTGTGTGCTACGTTAGCTGGCACGATGCATTGGCGTATGCCAAGTGGGCAGGGAAACAACTTCTTACGGAAGCTGAATGGGAAAAGGCTGCGCGCGGATGCGATGGAAGAAGGTTCCCATGGGGAGACGAGTTTGGCTGTGATCGGTGCAACACGTTTGAAGGAACACTACTATCTACAACATCGGTTGACCAGTATCCCGCGGGAGCCAGTCAATTTGGAGCGTGGGACATGTCCGGCAACGTCTGGGAGTGGACCGCGGACGGATATGGACCGCGCCACAAAGCTCTGCGTGGAGGAAGTTGGCACGATCCAGCAGTAGTGGCAAGGTGTTCAGCCCGGCTTACGCTGCCTGCGAGTACTTTATCGCCTTATGTTGGCTTCCGTTGCATGACCTCTGCGTAGGTATCATGTTCACAAATGGACGAGCAGCAGTCAGTTTACGAGTGTTGAGACAATGAGCACCGACCAGACCGTTGCCGGTGTGCCAATCTCGCTAGCGATCGAATACGAAATCCTTGAAAGACTTGGCGCAGGCGCTCATGGCACCGTCTTTAAGGCTCGGCGCAAAGCGGATGGCATTGTTGTTGCAATCAAGTTGCTCACTCCCTTCACGGTTCGTGATGATCGTGCTCGCGTTCATCTGCAGAGGGAATACCAGATCCTGCACGGGATTCAACACATTGGCCTTGCTCGCGCACACTCGCTTCACCTTGACGATTCTGCCTGCTACTTAGTTCGTGACTTTGTCAGTGGCATCTCGGTTGATGAACTAATCGGCGCCGTTGGACCGCTGCCGCCTGAAGAGGTTCGTAGCCTAGCCATCCAAGTTTGCAGTGTCATGGAGGTCGTTCATGGGCATGGCGTGATTCATCGCGATATAAAACCGGAGAACCTTTTGATTACCGAGAGAGGCCCTGTGATCACTGACTTTGGCCTTGGTCTAGTGATGGACGCTGTCCGAATTACGGGTGCAGGAGAATTCGTTGGCAGCGTCGAGACAAGCTCACCGGAACAGTTGTTGGGAAGACAGATGGGCCCTGCTTCCGACATCTACTCTCTTGGTGCCACTCTTTACTACATGGCTACGGGTTATTCCTATCTTCCATTCACGTCGAATCTTGCGACGAATATTAGGCTCGTTGTCGATCGCTGGGGTGTCACTGCGCCACACGTTCTGAACCGAGGCATTCCTGTTGCATTGAGCAAGATCATCCTCAAATGCCTCGACCCTGATCCGAGCTCTCGCTATCACGACATGGGCGAACTGAAGAGTGTGATGGAGGGCGTGGCCGTGGGCGATGAACTGCCCGCTGTTGCAGCAGGACGGCTAGAAATCGGCATCCCTCGGCGCGCCCGTGGAGTCATCCCGTCTGGCTCGTTGGCGCTGGACCTGGCACTTGGGACAGGCGGATGGCCACGTGGCCGTGTTAGCGAGCTATATGGTCCAGAAGGCTGCGGAAAGACAACGCTGGCCATGCATCTGATTGCTCAGGCACAACGCCTAGGAGGATCGGCCGCTTTGATTGATGCTGATCAAGCCATCGACCCTTACATAGCGGAGCGTTGCGGAGTGGATATCGACAGTGTTTACTTTATGCGGCCTTCCTGTTTGGAGGAGGCACTTACCTTCGCTGAGGAGTTGGTCAAGCGGGATATCGTGGACGCAATTGTCATTGATTCAATTGCTGCCCTATTGCCAAGGCGCAGGCTGGAGCAAGAGATTGGGGATGCAATCTTGCAGAATCAAGCTCATGACAACGACTTCGCGGTTGCACAGCCGGTTGAGGAAGACCCCCTTCTTTCACAGATCGTAAAGGATGGTTTCAGGCGGATCCTTCCGCACCTCGCGCGGAGCAGGGCAACTCTTATGGTGATCAACCAACTCGACGTAAGATTCGGTGTGATGTTCGGTAACCCCGAGACGACTTCGTTCGGCACGCGCGCAATCGGCTACTACTCATCCCTACGTGTAGATCTGCGAAGAATTCAAAGCATCAAGGTAGGGCAAGCGTGTCTTGGCAGCCGAGTGCGAGTAACCGTCAAGAAGAATCGTCTGGCCGCTCCCTTCCGACAAGCTGAATTCGATATGATGTTCTCCCATGGGATTTCGCGAGAGGCCGACATCCTCGACGTTGCAGTAACGCATGATGTCGTACAGAAGCGACAAGGATACTTCCAAGTCAAGTCCCTCCGGTTAGGAAAGACGCGAGAGGAAGCGGTTGAATTCCTCAGGGAGCATGACGATCTATGCAATAGACTAGAGCGGGCAGTTCGGCTAGACGAACCCCTGGAGATCAGCGAATCTGACAAACAGGCGTCCGTGATCAAAGAAGGTGGTAGGGTTCGTAGGCGAGCGAAACAGCCACACGAGGATGAGAGATCGGCACTTGATGAACAAGGACCAAGCTCAACGCCGCGAATCCTTGAGTAGCTGCTCAAATAGGCATCAGGGCATCGAATACTTAGTACTACAACCGCACTTTGTCCTGAAGGCCACTTCAGGTGCCTCAGTGACCGACAGAGTGGCCGGGTTCAGGCATAATATATGGCCGAAGTCCTGGGTTATCGAACCGTGAATTCCTCTCTCAAGTCATGTGCGACTGTAGCATTAGGCTCGGTCTGTCAGTAGTGACTATGAGTACTTTTCTACAAGGGATCCCCTGTGATGACAAGTTCGCACCTTTCCAGGACCGCTAATATGCTCGAGAAGCGTTTCGGCCGTGGAGTCTTGGAGCATGGTCTGCCGGGGGCTGACGAACGAACGCGCGCCATATCAACAGGTATCGTATCGCTAGATCGCGCGCTTGGGGTCGGAGGTATACCATGTGGACGCATCACCGAGGTGTTCGGAGACGTGGGTAGCGGAAAGACTACAGTCGCCTTGCACTTGGTTGCACAGGCCCAGAAGTACGGTACTGTTGCCTTTGTCAGTGCGGATCATTCTCTTGATGCAGACTGGGCCACCAGATGTGGGGTGCGTTACGAAGACCTGTATATATCCCATCCAGATACGCAAGAACAGGCGCTAGAGGTGACTGAGGCCTTGGTCCGATCAGAGCAGCTGAACCTAATCGTCATTGACTCAATTGACGCTTTGTCCCCTCGCAGAGAGATCGAAGGTGAAGTGGGCGAAAGCCATCCTGCTCTTCATGAGCGGATTATGCGACAAGCTCTTCGCAAGCTGATCGGCCCTCTCGCGGTCTCGAACACTGCTGCTTTACTTACTAGTTACTATCCTGTCGTAGCTCCAGATTCGTACGAGGCGATCTCCCGCGAACACTCCTCCGTGGCGTATTTCTCATCCGTGAGACTGCGCTTGGACAAGCTGGCACTCCTGGCCAATTGCGACATCGAAGGCCTGTTCGTCTCTGCGCTTATCCTTAAGAATCGCTTGGCACCTCCATTCAAGGCGGCCCGGTTCGGCTTACTTCACAGCGGTCATATCATAGATGAGATAGCGATGGCCGACATGGCTCCATTGTGGCTCGACCCAGGTTTCGCGAGAGATCCATTGAAATCGCTTCTGTGGTCGATGGTCAGCCGAGCCGAGGACGATGATCCTTGATTGTCCATCCCTTGGATACGGTTGGTTGGTAATTCATCTGGGAGGCGGGTCCTCCCAATGGACGCGGTTGGCAATTTCTTCTGGACTTCGAGGGGCCCTTCGTCCCTACGTACGACTCAGTGATGGCCGTCGTGGCTACTTCGCTCATCCGTTCTAATCTGAGCACTTTTCCGGGTTGATTCTGATAGCTACGACTGGTATCCTCCCGATCTCATCATCAGATTCCGGGAGTTATCATCGCGTGTTCGGCTTTATCCACCGACTCAGATCTCGCATTTTCAACGCCGTCCGCCATGTGGGTGAGCGAATCCAAGAGATGGTCAAACCCGACACAGTCTCGCTGCTCGCAGGAGCAGCCAGGGATGCGGTGCGCAGCAAGGCCCAGCTCATAGCCGAGAACGCCCTCCTGCGGCACCAGCTGATCATCGTGCAGCGCCAGGTCAAACACCCTCAGTTCAGCAACCGTGACCGATTGAGGCTCCTTCTCCTCGCACGGGCGACGCCCTTCTGGAGGCAAGCCCTCCTCATCGTCCAGCCCGACACACTCCTCCGCTGGCATCGCCAGCTTTTCCGCCTGGTCTGGCGCCGCAAGTCCAAACCCAAGACGCCGCAAACCAGGATCACACCCGATATCATTGCGCTGATCCGCCAGATGAGAACGGAAAACATCACCTGGGGCGCTGAGCGCATCCGTGGCGAACTCCTCAAACTCGGCATCAAGGTCAGCAAGCGCACCGTCCAACGCTATCTACCCCCGGAAACCGCACCTACAACCTCGCCCTGCAGCCAGAATTGGAGCACGTTCCTCAGGAACCATGCCGATCAGATATGGGCCTGCGAAATAGTCTGAACGCAAATGACAAAAACGCACCAATTCGCTGTCAGCACTGGTTGGGAACGCATAGCGGATTTCCACGTGAGCGTCGGTGACAAGGACGCGGACAATCAGCAGTTCGACCAGCTGGCGCTTCTGCGCGAAGGTAGCGTTCTCCAGACCGGCCCGGACTCGCTGGCAAAAATCTTCCACATGCCCTACCAGGCCCGCAAGTTCGTGCTGACGCTCGATTTGGGCCATCAGTTGTTCCATCTGGTTCTCCAGACCTCGGCTGCGCTCCTCGATCTCTTGCCGTCTGCGCTGGTATTCCGCCAGAGGTATGACACTGCTCAGATAGGCTTCGGTCAAACGATTGAGCTGTTGTTCCAGGCTGGCTTGCCCGCGCCGCAAGTTCTCTTGGCGCGATTGCAGTTCTTGCGGCAGCCACTGACCCGCATGCGCTCGCTCCATGGCCCAGGCGATCGCTTGGGGATTCTGCAACAGATCGCATAGGTCATCCCAAACCCGCACTGGCTACTTCGCTCATCCGTTCTAATCTGAGCACTTTGAAGGGTTGATTCCAACCTTCGCAGCTGGTATCCTCCCGATCTCACCGCCAGATTCCGGGAGCTCTCAGCGCCTTGTTCAATATCCTCAGTCGCCTCCGATCTCACGTTCTCAGCGCCGTCCGCCATGTGGGTGAGCGAATCCAAGAGATGGTCAAACCCAACACCGTCTCGCTGGTTGCCGGAGCCGCCAGGGATGCCATCCGCAGCAAGACCCAACTCATCGCCGAGAACGCCCTCCTGCGGCACCAGCTGATCATCCTCCAGCGCCAGGTCAAACACCCTCAGCTCAGCAATCGTGACCGACTGAGGCTTCTTCTGCTCGCCCGGGCCACGCCCTTCTGGAAGCAGGCGCTTCTCATTGTCCAACCCGACACCCTCCTCCGCTGGCATCGCCAGCTGTTCCGCCTGGTCTGGCGCCGCAAGTCCAAACCCAAGACGCCGCAAACCAGGATCACGCCCGATACCATCGCCCTGATCAAGCAAATGCGCACCGAAAACATCACCTGGGGCGCCGAGCGCATCCGTGGCGAACTCCTCAAGTTGGGCATCAAGGTCAGCAAGCGCACCATCCAACGGTACCTTCCCCCGGAAACGTCTCCTTCGACCTCGCCCTCCAACCAGAACTGGGGGACATTCCTGCGGAACCATGCCGATCAAGTCTGGTCCTGCGACTTCACACAAGTCCATACCCTCTTCTTCGCCCCCCTCTTCGTCTTCGTCATCATCGAGCTGTCATCACGCAGGATCGTCCACACGGCCGTGACAAGCCATCCCACAGATGCCTGGGTCGCCCAGCAACTCCGCGAGGCCACTCCCTGGGGAGAGCATCCCCGCTTCCTCATCCGCGACAACGACTGCAAAGATGGCCCCCATTTCGAAGCCGTCGCCGCCGGCTCCGGTATAGAAGTCATCCGTACGCCCTTCCGGGCGCCTGATGCGAATTCACACGTGGAGAGGTTCCTTCAATCTCTACGGCGAGAGTGTCTCAACCACATGCTCATCCTCAATGAGCGCCACCTGGCCAAAGCGGTCAGGGAGTACGCCGGCTACTTCAACCATGCCCGCCCTCACCAAGGCATCGGCCAGCGCATTCCCGTGCCGCCAAAGGTGGAGCCACCGCAGACGGGCAAGATCATCGCTTTCCCCGTGCTCGGCGGCCTCCACCACGACTATCGACGCGCCGCCTGAGCGCTGAACCCACAGACTGACGGGCCTCCAACTGCGCCAGGAAATGGTGTCGGGTGGCTTGAGCGCGCTCGGGTGACACAGTTGCGCCCAAATTGCCGGCTTGATCGACGCTCCTGAGCGACCTTGTTTCATCGCAAGCCGTCGTTTCAAGCATGGTCGCGCCTTCTGAACCGATCAAATCAAGCGTTCAGAGCCCGATCCAAAGGTTTCCACGAAGCCCTGGACCCCGAGAAAGCGAACGGATGTTCGTAGTAGCCAACACGGGTGATTCTGCGATTCGGCCTTCTGACCGAAGATTCTTCGGTGAAATAGCCGAACCAAAAAAGAAAGCCCGACGATTTTGTCGTCAGGCTTTCGAGTGTTCTGTCACCCCAAAATTACTTGGAACGGGAGCGACGGGCGTCATTTACTAAGCTACAATGACGCCGAACTGATCCCGCCGCGCCTGAAATAGGCCGGTTTCAGCCCCATTTTCGCGCTGAAACCGGGTATTCTCCAAAGCCCCATGTGTGAACTGTTGCAGACAGTCGTCTGCGACCGTTCAGCCATGGGGCTTTTTGCTGCCCGTTCTCCGTCCCGCTTCCTCACCGCATCGGGAGGCCGTATGCATCCAGCCGTCGAACCTCAGTTCAGTCCGGAGCGCTTCCGTGACCTGCGCCAGCTGCGACAGCTCAAACCCAACCAGCTCGCCTACCTGGCCGGCCTGACCGAGACCCAGGTCTACCGCCTGGAACGTGGTGAGCGCCCCAACCTCTACGCCGTCACCCTGGCCCGCATCGCCCTCGTGCTCGGCACAACCAGCGAATATCTCCTTGGCCTTACCGACGACCCCTCGCCCATTGCCGTCGTGAAGAGGTTGGCGTGAACGAGTGCATGGCTATCGACTCCAGCTCGATGCTGTCACCGGGAGCGGTGGCCCGGTACATGGGCGTGTCGAAACGGACGGTCCTGCGCTGGATCGAACGCGGCGACCTGCCTGCCTTCCGCCTCGGCAGCGTGACCCGCATCGAGATCGCCGAATTCGAACACTTTCTGGCCCTGCACAGTGCCGCCGAACAGAACGCAACGCGCGGATAGGCACGTCTGCCGGCATTTCCACGGAGGAATGCAGCAAGACACCCACTCCTCCTTGACTTCAATACTTGCTTCAGATTGTTCACGTTGTGAGGTGACATCATGACCACCCACTTCCTCGGTCTCGACCCGGGCTTTGGCGGCTTCAAGGTCGTCGAGGCCACGGGCGAGGGACATCGCTCCGTCCACCTCCCTTCCGTCGTCGGCGTCGGCGACACCGATACCGGCCTGCTTTCCCTGGGCGCGCTCGGCGGGCGCCGCCCGGACAGCAGGCCGCTGGCCGTGTCCTGGAATGGCGCCTCCTACCTGGCTGGGCACCGCGTCGCCGCCTACGCCCGCCCGATCGAGCGGATGGACTTCCTGCGCCTGAGCGACGGACCGGAACTGCGGGCGCTGACCTACGCCGCATTGGGCTCGCTGATGGGGCCGGGCGAACATGCCGTTTGCCTGATGCTGGGGCTGCCCGTCGAGGTCATGGCCGACCGCGACCGGGCGCTCGCCACCCTGAAAGGCCTGCGGGACTGGCTGATCGGTGAACACCAGTTCAGCCTCAACGGCGATTCTATCAGTCTAGCAATCCCTGCCGTGAAGGCGATGGCCCAGCCTGCCGGCGCCTTCTTCGCCTGGGGGCTCGATGACGGCGGTCACTGGACGCGTCCGGCAGGCGACCTCAAGGCACCGGTCGGCGTCTGTGACATCGGCTTCAACACCCTGGACCTCTTCGCCGTGGAAGGAGGTCAGGTCGTGGCCCGCTTCACCGGCGGCGACACCCTCGGCCTGCGCCGCGCGGCGGAGCTGCTGGGCAGCCGGGTGCGAAAGGACTTCGGCGTCTCGCTCTCCCTGCACGAGGCCGATGCCCTGCTCTGCGACCGCCGCCCGCTGCTGCACACGCCGACCGGGCCGGTGAGCCTGGAAGCGACATCCCGCCAGGCGCTGGACGCCACAGCGGGGGAGATCCTGGGCTTCGTCGAGAGTCGCTGGGGGCAGGGCCGCCAGTTCGCTTACCTACTCTTCACCGGCGGTGGTGCGGAGGCGCTGCGTCTGGAGCTGACCCGGCTCTACCCGCACGGCCTGGTGCTCCCCGACCCGGTGGCGGCCAACGCCCTCGGATTGGCCCGCTATGCCCGGCGCGCCTTCGCCGGTTCTGCCGGATGACGCCGACTGCCAGCAGGTGGCGGCAACTGCCGGCACCTGACGGCAAGTGCTGCCACATGACGGCACCTCTCGGCACTCTCCTCCTCCGCATGGAACGCACCTGTATATAAAGGAAGGCGACTCTTGCATCTCCCCTCTGCCAGCTCCACCACGAAGCTATGTCTGCGGCTCCATCCCGAGCGTGACGCCGACCTCATCGCCTGGCTGGAAACGCTTGCCGACCTGCCCTTCGGCAACAAGGGCGAAGCAGTCAAGGTCGCCCTGCGCCGGGGCATCAGCATGGAAGAGGAATCGCAACCTGCTGCAGCGGCTGAGTTGCTGGCCCAGGTGCGGGCGGTCGTGGAGGCGGCCGTGGCCGCTGCCCTGGCGAACGTCCAATTCGTGACACGACCGTCTGCAACCTTGACGCCAACTTCGGAAACCGATGTCCTGCTCGATGCCCTTGGCGAGGACTTGACCCTATGACCACTCCCACGCCCGACCCGGTGCCTGAGCCCAAGTCCGATCCCCACCTGCACCAGATCACCGGCACCGTGCTCGCCATTTACTACCGCCAGTACTTCCAGCGCAGCCTCCAGAGCCTCCTGCGCCCAAGCGACTTCATCCTGGCGCTGGCTGCCGACCTGGAGGCCCGCAGCCTCACGGTCCAAAAGGCCCCCTTCGCCAGCGCCGACCTGCTGGTGGCAGAGGTCGTGCCCGTGCGCGTGCTGAAGGAGCGCTGGATCACGCCCGCCCACGAGGATGCGATGACCTCCCTCCTGCGCCGTCGCAGCCTCCCGGTGGGCCTGATCCTGAACTTCGGCAGCCGCACCCCGACGCTGCGCCGCATCTGGAAGCCGCCGTAGTCTCTGCCCCCAATTCCTGTCACCAGCCCCAGAAAAGCAAAACCGCTGCGCCAACAGCGGTCTGCCCGGGGTGTTCGCCGCCACGGCAGCGCTACCACCCTCCACAATATCGTGAGTGAGATGGTAGCGCACCGCAGCGGACCTGTCAATTCGCCTTCCCAGGCGAACCGGCCCCCTGCTGCCTCCGAACTGAGGTCGCTCTCCGCTCCTTCAAGGACGCTACCATGTCAATGCCATCCCAAGAACCCCGCATCCAGGGCCGATTCTGGATCGAGGACGCCATCATCGACCGCTACGCCCCTCACATCGGCGCCATCGGCGTCGCCGTCTACGCCTATCTCGCCCGCCGCGCCGACAGGCAGGGCGTCTGCTTCCCCTCCTACCAGACCGTCGCCCAACGGCTCAACCTCAGCCGCCGCACCGTGATCACCTACATCCGCCTCCTGGAACAGCACGGTCTTCTGGTCGCTGCCACCCGCGGCGCCACCAAAGGGCGCCGTGCCAACGCCTATCGCTTGGTCAGCCTGCCATCAACCGAGAACGGTGCAGCAGTTGCACCATTTCCACCAGCTGATGGCCCTCACAACGGTGCAGCAGATTCACGGTTTCCACCGCCTGATGGCCCTCACAATGGTGCAGCAGTTGCACCAGTGCAGCAGGATCACCAGGCTGGTGCAACAGGATCACCGTTCGCACCCTCCAACAGACGCCACAATGGTGCAGCAGTTGCACCAGTGCAACAGGATCACCAGGGTAGTGCAACAGGATCACCCTTCGCACCCTCTATCGGCCGCCAGAATGGTGCAACAGTTGCACTGGTGCAACAGGACCACCAGGGTAGTGCAACAGGATCACCGCGCGCACCGGCAAACGGCCGCCAGAATGGTGCAGCAGTTGCACCAGTGCAACAGGATCACCAGGGTAGTGCAGCAGATTCACCAGGAGTGGTGCAGCACGATCACCAGGGTGGTGCAGCAGTTGCACCCGAAGGAAACACACTGAAGGAATCCCAAGAGAAGGAATCCCAGAGGAAGGAGGTGGAGAACGGTACGTTGCAGACAGACGAGGTCGGACCCAAAGCGGCACCCTCCCTCACCTCCTCTCCGGCGGCAGATATCGAGCCTGCACTCGGCGAAGCCGCCACACCCTCCTATTCGGAGCCAGCCGCAGACGACGAGGCTGCCATGGCGGCCGCCCTCTGCCTCGTGACTGGCAAGGACCTGAGCCTGCTGCGGGAAGCCAAACGCCGTGAGTACACCCAGGCAGCCGCCCGCCTGCGGGAGCGGGGCTTCACCGCTGAGGACGTGCGGGACTTCGACGACTACTGGCGGCAGGCGCACCCCGTCGGCAGCAAGAAATCCAATGCCGGCTACCCTCACCTGGTCCAGGTCCTCGAAGACCTTGCCGGCGCCTTGCCCTGGATCCGGGAGCAGCGCTGCCGCCAAGACCAGGACGATGCCTGGCAGGAGGACGTGCGAGGCTGTCTCCCTGACAGGGCGCCGAAGAAGGAGGCGGACCAGGAGGCCTGCTCGCTCTGGAACCGCATCCGTGACGAACTGATCCTGCGCCTGCCGACGCCGGCCGTCCAGGTCGACCTGTATCGTGCCAAACCCGTCTCGCTCGCTGACGGCGCCCTCCTCGTCGAGCTGCCCACCAATGCCGTTGCCGAATGGTGGCGGCTGCGGCTGCACCGCCCCGTCACCGATGCCGTTGCTTGTGTCGTTGACCATCCCCTCACCGTGACCTTCACCGGTCCGTCCGTATGACCATCTCCTTCCCAATGGAGCCATCGTGAAGACACTCCTGTACTTTGCCTTCTCGTTCCTGGTCCTGATTGCTGGCGCCCACACCGTGGCCGCCAGTGGACCGACACCGTCTGCAACTGCAGTCACCGCAACCCCCACCCCACTGGCGACCATGCTCGTGGCCGTCGACGTCCTCAACCTGCGCGCCGGGCCCGGCACGAATCACCCGATCCTGACCCGCCTCACCCGCAACATCCGGCTTGAAGTCACCGGCCGCGGCCCAGACGGCGCCTGGCTGGCGGTGCAGGTCGGCGCCCGCTCCGGCTGGGTGGCGGCGCGCTATGTCCGGCCGGTTTCACCAGTCGACGCTTCAAGCCAGGCTGCCACAACGACACCTACGCCAACTGCCGCACCCACACCGGCACCGAAAAGGCTGGATACGGTCGTGCTAGGACCAGATACCACCTGGCCGGTGCGGGCGAACCACGTCATCGGCTGGGGCTATGAGTTCGTCGATGCCAGCCAGGGCTACGACTGGGTGCTGCACCGGGACGTCTACGGCCAGGTGGCGCATACCTTCTGGGGTGCCAGGCTCTACGACCGCCACCCGCACGGCATCCGGCTGACCCTCATCGACCCCATCTGGGAGGATGGCTGCCCCAGCCCCGTGGCGCCCATCCCGCTTGTGGCCGGCAGCCGCTGCCTGCTGGAAGGCTTCGGCGACGGCGAAGGGGCGATGGTGTACGCCGGCTGCGCCGTCGACACCGACCACCTGTATAGCCCCCAGGAGTGCTTCATCACCATTACCGCCGATGGGCCCCATGTGACCGATGCCGTGGTGGCCGCCACGATCACGGCCCAGAACATGCTCGTCGCCGGCTATGCCGCCCGCACGCCCGACTTCAGCCGGCCGCCGTTCACACCGCTACTGGGTGAGGCTTATCGGGAAGGAGACCAGTGGCGCTGGCGGGAGTCGTACTTGGAAGTAGTCAGGAACTGGTGATTGGTCCTGCGATCATCCCCGAAGTTGCTCCCGCCTTGGGAGCATGGTAGAATGGAGTCATGCGGATCATTGCCCTGAAAACGCTAAGGGAGTTCTGGAACCGATACCCTCAGGCCCAGCAGCCCCTGCAAGCCTGGTATGCTGACGCCAGGAAGGCGACTTGGAACACACCAAGCGACATCAGGCTCGTCTACCGGAATGCCAGTATGCTACCCGACCATCGCGTGGTATTCGACATCAAAGGCAACGACTTCCGCCTGGTGGTGAAGATCAACTACCACTACGGCATCGTCTACATTCGCTTCGTCGGTACACACGCGGAGTATGACAGGATCGATGCCACGTCTATCTGAACGAGGCAGAATCAATGGACATTCGACCTATCCGAACGGAAGCAGATTACGAGGAAGCACTCAAGGAGATCGAAACCCTGTTCGACGCCGACCTGGACACGGCCGCAGGTGACCGCCTCGATATACTGACGACACTTGTGGAGGCTTACGAGCAGGAACATCACCCTATCCCAGCACCTGATCCAGTAGAAGCCATTCTGTACTTCATGGAAAGCCGTGGTTTGAGCCGACGTGATCTTGAACCTTACATCGGCAGTCGGGCGCGCGTCTCCGAAGTCATGAATCGGAGACGCCACCTGTCCCTGGAAATGATTCAGAGGTTGCATTCGGGCCTCGGCATCTCGGCCGAAGCTCTGGTGCAGCCGTATGCGTTGGCATCGAGCACCAAGCAAAGCCGCTCCGAGAACATCCGGAAGGAAGTGCAAAGACCTGCTGCATAGCGTGCACCTTGGCGTGGCAGCTTCAACCATGCCCGCCTTACCAGTGCATTGACAGCGCATTCCCGTGCCACCAAAGGTGGAGCCGCCGCAGACGGGCAAGGTCATCGCTTTCCCTGTGCTCGGCGGCCTCCACCACGACCATCGCGGCGCCGCCTCAGCGCTGAACTCATAGACTGACGGGCTGCAATCCGGACCAGGACATGGTGTCGGGTGGCATCAGCGCGCCCATTTGACACTTCTGCGCGCCGTTTTTGCAGCCAAACCACGTTTCGCAACATCACAGACTCGTGCCAGAGCCTCGCTTGCACCCTATGACTGCCGATTCGCGACCACGCGAGTCAGCCAATCTGCGCTCAACGGCACCTCCTGGCAGCAGGACGCGCTCCTCAGAATTGAACGGATTGCGTTGGAGTCCGCGTACTCCACTGCAATCAATATCGTAACATGATGGGTAGGTAAACCACTCCCTCGTCCCAACGCTCGACCGCGATCGCAATGGGGTAGTCTTGGCCTGGCTCAACCCCTTCTGTGGCCGTGATCTCCAGGTAGTACTCCCGCCCACGGTAGGTAGGCTGGCTGGCCGCTCCCGCCGCGCTCAGCAGAGGGCATTGATAGTAATGCTCGGCGGCGGGCGTGAACGATATCGACTTGTGCAGCCCAGGTCCGCCAGTGGTCACGAGATTGCCCATCTCGTCCACGATCCGCATGGGCAGATCGATCGGCATCGTCACGTTGATGACAGCCAGAAAAGTC
>JAKOVB010000164.1 GCA_029782295.1 Pseudomonadota bacterium | reverse complement strand
CAAGCTTCGCCCAGATTGCTAGGGCTAAATCAGCCCGGTTTCATGCGCCTTCAGAATCGCCTGAGTCTTGGACGCCACGCCCAGCTTCTCGTAGATCCGCTCGAGGTGGGCTTTCACAGTACGTTCGCTGATCGAGAGAAGTTGGCTCGTGATCCAGGCCGACTTTCCATCGCTCGCCAAGCGAAGCACCTCGAGTTCACGGGGGGTCAACATGGCCACATCAGTGCGTTCCGACGGGGTCAGGACTCTCCTCCCGGCAACCTCTGCGTGAACTGCGAAAAGTTGGGCGTCTGCGAAAAGCCGCGCCAGTTCACGATCACCCTTCGGGAGCGCCGCGTCCCGATCCAGCCCCAGGACGAAGTGCTTGAACCCCGGCATGTGCAACGCCACCACCACCCCTGTCTTGTAGCCGAATGGCGCCTGCTCTTCCCATAGGTCGTGGGCACCCGCCGCACCGTACATGTCTGCGTCATAGATGAATGGGATCGTGGCCGTCTTCATCTTCTGCACCACCGGGTCGCGTCGCACGGCTCCTTCGTCGACGACAGGGTTCCAATCCGGCCTGCAGATCGCGCACGTGCGGATGTCGACCTTCTGCCCGGGTACTGCGGTGACGAGCATTGCGTGGCAGATCCCGAAATCGAGATCGTGGGCAAGCCTCGCCATGCGCTGCTTGAACTCGTCAAGGTCTTGCGCACAGCTGAGATCAACCAGATCGTTAATGCTGCTCACCGACATGTTCAAACCCCGTCCGCAGGTCCCAGCCGGACATCCTGTCCCGTCAATCTTACGTGTTCCCGTCAGAACAACTAGCGCTCGGCCCCCTAGGACAGGTGATTTTGTTGCACCGCCGTAACTCGACAGCAAGTCCGCTCACGCGGCCATGCTGCAGGCCTCCTGGCCCATCCCCAACCACGGCTGCAGAACCTCGACATCGTCTGCGTCCACGTGAGGCGCGCGGATCGCCTTGCAGACACGTGGCTGCCAATCAAGCTGGTACACAATCTGGTTGAGCGACAAAAGTTTGTAGTCGGTCACGGCTACCCCGCCCACATACTCCGTGCACTCGAGGTTGCTGATGATCGCCATAGGATCAACCATGGCCACTACGTTCGACCGAATCTCCACCCAGTCCCACGCGATGGCGATCGGCGTGCCATCCTTCTTTGCGGACAGCCAGATCGTTGATCCGCAGTGCAATCGCGGCTCGTCGTCCCGCATGCTCACCTGAGTGGCACCATGCGACATCAACTCGGCAATCTTCCCGACATCGACAGCGCCAAAGTTCACACGCGGCAACGTGCTAATCATCCACGGATGAATCATCTCGGTCTCCTTCACTTCGCAAGCGGATGGATTTACGATCCAACTAGTCTGGTCAACTCGCAGTACTCAAGCAACCCACCAGAACTACTAGCTGACGAGGGACGCAGTTGAACTACCAGGACTATCT
>JAKOVB010000161.1 GCA_029782295.1 Pseudomonadota bacterium | reverse complement strand
ACTTGAAGACTTCGAACCTGATATCGTGATAAACGCTGCAGGCCAGGATAATCACTACACTGATCCTCTCACAAATATGAACTTCACAGCCAGAGGGTATGCCCGCCTTACTGAGCTTCTTGCCCCTGACATTGTGGTGCTGGAAGGAGGATACTCCATTGAAGGCGCGCTTCCGTACATTAATGCAGGTATCTTGCTGGCGCTCGCAGGCCTCGATTACAGTGCTGTCAAAGAGCCGGACTGGTCTCCCCGGGTAACGAGGCAATCAGAGAGACTGACTCAGCATATCGAGGAGCTCGTCAACACTCTAAGGCAGATGTGGAATACGAGAAAAGACGTAGATCTTGACAGGGTTTTCGGCACAGGGCCTGTTTATGAAAGAAACCGCAGGATCTACTATGACACAGACGGCATCTCAGAACAGCAGTTTGAACGTATCGCAAGGTGCAAAGCTTGCAGCGGCTGGCGATTGATAATCTCCGGCGCTGTCCATCAAACCAGGAAAGTCTCACGAATAGCCGCAGTCATCATCCCATGGCATGCTTGCTCAAAGTGTAGAGCCGCCGTAGAAACGGAGTTCGAAAAGGTCTCCAAAGAACCGAACCTGGACTATGTGTATTTGCAGGATACTGAAGAAGACAGGTTCCTCATAAGAGCACGCGCTTAAAGCCTATAGCTGTGGAAGCTTCATCCTGTTACGGTGTATAGACGAGGTCGCCTTCACGGATACGTAGACGAAAACGCCCCCACCCTGTAAGCATGGTGGGGGTTGTAACACTTCTTTCTTATAGATGCACTTACCGGTTTTTTTGAGTTGTGCATCATCTGTTTAGCTTAGGCAAGCATCTCACCTGTTCAATGGCGTTTGAAATGCAAAGGCTTAAGAGCCTCTTCTAATCCGTAGCGTATTGCAGGGGAGTATGCGGGTATATGCGCTATAACGGAGCGCGCCAGCATATGCCCGATAACGGAACATGCCGGTATCTGCGCTATAACGGCGCATGCGAGCATATGCCCTATAGCGGAACATGCCGGTATATGCTATAGAATGGGGCATGCCGGCATATGCGCTATAACGGAGCATGCAAGTATATGCCCTATAGCCGCCCTACAGCCCACACACGGAACATACGTCCGCACAACACTCCTTCACGAAACTTATGATCTCCTGGAGAAAACCCGGTGCAAGCGGCAGCTCAGGATCGCTGTAAGTTGCCACGTTTGCCTGGGGATCAAGAGGTGCCTCTTTCAAGATATGGTTCATGTTAGCGATTATTCTAAGCCTCGCGCCTGGATTTGCCTCAGCCAGCAACTCGGCATTCTCAACTGACACCTGCAGGTCAGTTGTGCCCTGCAGAATCAATACAGGGACTTCAAGATTCGCAATCTCAACTCTGGGGTCATACTTGAACCATGACATCATGTACGGTTGGACGCTTGGCCTAAACAGCATCATGAGCTCAGGACTTACGTTGGCGACCGTCCTCCCCTGCTTCAGCTCTTCCATTATGGCCATGCTTTCATCGCGGATCTCTTTGGGCTGATTCGCAAGCTGCTCTTCCAGCACTTCATACACTGGTTTACCTGCGCCTGCCACTGAGATGACACCGGATACCCCTGAGGACTTATTGACCGAAGCCATTGAGATCAAAGATCCTTCACTGTGGCCAAGGACTACCACAGCGGAAAAACGGCCATCGTCTTTAAGAAGCTCAATCCATCCGATTACATCTTCGATGTAATGATCGAGCCTTAGGTCAGCCTCGCTTGCCGCAGCGCCTACACTTTTCGCAATACCCCTCTTGTCAAAACGTAGAGAAGCGATGCCCGCTTCAGCAAGGCCTTGTGCGATCATCTTCAGGCTATCATTCTTTCCGGGAAGAAGAGGACTGTTGCCATCGCGGTCGGTGGGGCCGGACCCTGCGTGTATCAAAACAACAGGGCACTTCGCATCTGTCTCCGGCAGCTGCAGGGTTCCGTAGATTTTGCCCGTGGGAGTCTCAAGGACAATCTCCTCCACCCTGCCGACCTCAAGAGGCTCTTCTTCGCCACCTGCCCCTTCTGCCGGATCTGACGCGCCCGCGTCCCGAACGTCCCTCGTCAGGGTAAAAGTGCCTTCTATACCACTTTGCAAGAACTTCCCTGAAATCTCATGGCCTTCCAAAACACCGTCAAAATCAGCTCTGGCATTAGGCACAGGCAGTTCAAAATGTATCTTCGAAGACTCGTACTGAATATTTGCAAGAGGCGCCCCGAACGCTCCTTGCTGGGGAATGTCAATGGTTCCAGACAACTCATCTCCTTCAACTGTAAAATCCACCATTATGATGAGTTCCTGGCCCAGCACATTTATGGCGCCTTCCCAGTGCCCGGCTACTTCATGCATATCGACGTCTTTCGCTTCTATACGTCCGCTGACTACATAAGCGCCTATCAACAAAACAGCGGCCAGCATAACAGTTAGGAAAACAATCGGCTTCCCGGAAGCCCGTATTCCCATCTAAACCGTCCCCTTTCATCGAGAAACATCCACGAAGATACCCACGAAGATACCGACGAAAACATCCAGAACATCTACTTTGAATGGTACATCTTCTGTTTTCAATAGTCAATTGCTCTGAATTGCCGCACCTTTTATTGCCGCCGCTCACGAGCTGTGATAACATGGATGAGGAACTATTAAGTAAGTCCAGTGAGTTTACAGAAAGGGGTGCCTCTCATACAGAAGAAGGAATTCCGACCGCATCCACCCTGGTCAAGGCGCCCTCGGTGATCGTGGTGACCGATGGTGGCGGCGTGCGCTTTTCCGCGCGCAACAGCCTGGCCGGCACGGTGGCGCGGGTGCAGGCGGGCGCCGTCAACGCCGAGGTGGTGATCGACGTGCCCGGCGGCGTCAGCGTGGCGGCCATCGTCACGCAGGACAGCGCCAACCGATTGGGCCTGGCCGTCGGCAAGCCGGCCACCGCGATCTTCAAGGCGTCGAGCGTGATCGTCGGCGTGCCGGCCTGAGGTTTGAAGCTGGGTTCAAGCCCATAGGTCGTTCGCCCGCTACCGGAAAGCGGTGGCTGCTCTCAATACGAGAGCATCGGGGAGTTTCGCGTCACCCGGGCCGGTCGGCCTGCACCTTGCGGCACGCCACGCGCGGGCGGCGGCCGCCACGTCGTGCGCGGCCGGCAGGGGCGGGGGCCGACAAAACCATGACGGGAGCAGCACTATGGGCATGAGAGTAGGGTGAGCTTGGCTGAGCGTTGCGCCATCAGGGCTGATGACGGGCTCGACGAACAACGACAAAGGGGACGACCATGCAGCGCAAGCGCTCGTTTTTGCTTTCTTCCTTCTTCGCGGCGGTGGTGGCCGTCGCACCCGCGGCGCCGGCCCTGGCGCAGGACATCGTGCTCGGCGCGTCGGTGCAATTGACCGGGCCGGTGGCCAACACCGGGCGCTACTACCGCGACGCCTACCAGATGGCCATCGACAAGATCAATGCCGATGGGGGCGTCAAGGTGGACGGCAAGGCGCACAAGCTGGTGCTCAAGCTCTATGACAACCAATCCGATGTGAACCTGTCGGTGCGCCAGTACACGCAGCTGGTGACGCAGGACAAGGTGAACCTGCTGCTGGGCGGCTTCGCCAGCAATTTCCAGCTGGCCGACTCGGTGGTGTCCGAGAAATACAAGATTCCGATGGTGCAGGGCGGGGGTGCGTCCAACGAGATTTTCTCGCGCGGCTTCAAGTACATCTTCGGCACGCTGGCGCCGGCCAGCAACTACTTCGGCAGCACGGTCGAGATGATGAAAGCGCTGAAAGAGCCGCCCAAATCGGTGGCGCTGCTGTATGCCGACGACTCGTTTGACGTGTCCACCGCCGACGGCACGCGGCCGCTGCTCAAGAAGGCCGGCTTCAACCTGGTGATGGACGAGCGCTACAGCAGCAACACCAGCGACTTCAGCACGCTGCTCTCGCAGATCAAGGCCAAGAACGTGGATGCGGTGCTGGTGGCCGGTCACGAGACCGAGATCCTGAATTTCGTGCGCAACGCCAAGAGCCTGGCGATCGCGCCCAAGCTGTATTCGTTCACGGTCGGTGTGCCCAGCGAGGACTTTCGCAAGGCGCTGGGCAAGGACGCCGACTACGCCTTCGGCATGACGGCCTGGCTGCCCGAGGCCTCGCTCAAGGACCGCTGGTTCGGCGACGCCGAGCAGTTCGCCAAGGCCTACAAGGCCAAGTTCGGCTATGACCCGGACTACCACGCTGCCTCGGGCGCAGCCGACGTGGAGGCGCTCGTGATGGCCATCGAGAAGGCCAATAGCCTCAACCCGCAAAAGGTGCGCGACGCGCTGGCCAGCAGCCAGTTCGACAGCCTGTACGGCCCGATCGCCTTTGCCGCCAACGGCCAGATCAACCTGCCGCAACTGGTCATCCAGGTGCAGAACGGCCAGGTGGCCGAGGTCTACAACGCCAAGGGTTTCGTGACACCGCCCAAGTACCCCATGCCGGCCTGGAACGCGCGCTGAACGGTCGCCAGGCACCTGAAGACGCCCGACGGGAGCGCATGCGTTGGACCTGCTGGCGCAAGTCCTTGCCAACGGCATCTTGCTGGGCGGGCTGTATGCCGTGATGGCGCTCGGGTTGGCGCTGGTGTGGGGCGTGCTCAACATCGTCAACCTGGCG
>JAKOVB010000139.1 GCA_029782295.1 Pseudomonadota bacterium | reverse complement strand
GATGTAGAGTTGCGCCGGCAGGCCATTCTCATCTCGAACAATCTGCACAAAGGCATTGTTATTTAACTGCAGTAGCGTAGCCAGCCTTTCCCGGAACACCTGCCCGCCGCAGTATGGATTCGGCTCCTCAAGCAAAAGCCGCAGATACGGCTCCGGATTGATCTGCATCTCCCCGGCCGTCTCCCGGATATGCATGGCCGTAAGCTTCCCGATGGCTTTCGCCTTCGGCCGGATCGCCGCTCGGACAATGTCGCTTTTGTACAGCGACCCATCCCAGGTTCGGTACCAGCCGCCGTGCTCAGTGATGAGCTTCACGCGCATCACCGTATCGGCTCGCCTGTTGAAAATTCGATTGATCCAGCTCACATACTCACCACCTCTCTCGAGCAACAGAAATCCGCCCAATCGGGCGGCTTATGGCTGATACATGGCGAAGTCGTCTTTGCATCGGAGATAGGCGACATAGGCGTTTAGGAACGATGTGTAACCGTCGATCCGCGCCTTGCTTGACTTTTTATCGGGTGCAACGTTATTGTTCGCGTCAACACGCGCCGCGGTGTTGGTGACGCACCACCTGAACAACCCATTGTGACGGCTGAAGACAATCAGCTTGTCCTTGAACAGCGCTCGGGTCTCCTTCATTGGAGTTGAAAGTGTCTGAAAGCCCTGGGCAACTTCAAAGACGACGCCGCGGCCGTCCTTGTCTTCCCGCGGGAACCCCCGCAGTTCCATCTCCTCTGCGAAGTCAACGAAATGCCAGCGGTCCGCTCCAATCTTCCAAAACACAACACCGTACTCCCGTGCCAGCATCTCAAACCATGCCGCGACATCTTTTCGGCTCACCAAGCTTCCTTCGCAGATATGGAGCAGTTTGTCGTTAAGCGGGTCGCTGGCGCCGGTCCGGGTAAATGCCTCGTAAGCCATCTTATCCTGCTTGCTATTTTGCTCCAACCGGTTTCGGGCAATGAAGTAACGCTGGAATACATGGAGCTTGCCGTCAAAAGGCACCAGCGCTGTAGCGCAGCACAAGTCCGTCGTTTCAGATAAGTCCACGCCGCCCACTGCATACTTGTCCCGGAGCATGTCTAAAGACATATCGGCTGCGCACTGGTCGACGGTATGCAGGTCAAAATATACCACCGCTGTGCTGGCCGCCCGGTTTAAGTGTTTGGCCAAAAACGACGGCAGCATCGACGGGTCTTCGATGGTCTTTTGAAACTCCTCCCGGAGGTACCGCATCGTCGGCCGGCCTTCCGGTATACCCGGATTAGCCTTAATCCAACAGCGTTCATCTGTTGGGTCGTCATCTATGTCAATACGAAAAATCATTGGGAAAAGCCGCTCGTCG
>JAKOVB010000121.1 GCA_029782295.1 Pseudomonadota bacterium | reverse complement strand
GCACTTCATCGGGCGGCTCTACGACGATAGTCGCTTGCAGCCATTGGTCGAACCAGTCGCGCTGCTCGGCGGTCGCTTCGTCCCAGCGGTCATATTGCCAAGCGCTTATAACGCCCTCGTCGAGCAGCCGCTCAAGGGCTTGCTCCAAGCGCTCCCGAATTCGGGCGCCCCGCCGGCGGTTTTCTTCCAAGTCGGCGGCCTCCAGCAGCGTTTTCACGCGGTAGGGCTGCAAATAGCTCCCCTTGTGGGCCCGGGCCCGCCATTGCCACGACAGATAACGGGTTAGGCGCTTCTCGGGCCGTTGGCGCTGCGGGTCGAAGCGCAGCGCTTTGGCGGAAAGCAGGGCGGTTTGCCGGCCGGCGCCCATGAGGAAGCGGGCAAATACTGCGCCCGGCCGGTAGATGAAGCGATGGTTGTACCCTAGCACGTCGATATATCCATCGGTTCGCAGTTGCCCCATGCGGTCGGTGATAACGAAGGGCCTGCTTTGGATCGCCTGCGTTACCTTTCGCCGGCGCCCTTTTGCGTCGTCTTCGTAGACTTCCACTTCGGCCATGTCGATCCAAAGGTTTTGGATATGGGACAAGGCTTGCAGTATTGCCCTCCGCTGCTCGGGTGTGTATCCGCCCCGTCTCCCTTGCCCGCTCCGCTTGGGCTTCAGTCCCCGCATTGCAAGAAGGCCGTCAACGTCGGCCACCGCATCTTCCTGCGGGCTTCGTGCTTGTCGCAGCCAATTGGCGGCCAGGGCGTCCAAAACATCGGCGTCCAGGTCGGAAAGCTCTTCCCGCTGACGCCACATTATCTTTTGCCAATGCTCCGCCTCTTCGGGAGGCATCAAGCCATCGGCCGCAGCTGGGCGCAGCTGGGCATGTCCGCGGGCGCCGCCTCGGTTCAACAGGGCGGTCGGCCACGGGCTGCCGTCTACTTGGTGAAAGTCCTTTTTCGCCAAGGCCTCCCGCAGGGCGTGATAGTGGGGCGGGCTGAAGACGGTCAAATAACTGTCGTCGGGGATGGGTATCGATACAAGCTCCTCGAGCTTTCTAGCATCGACAGTTATGGTTCCGCTCCCAGAAGCCTTGGCTGTGCCGGCGCTCGGGCCTGGGTCCGCATCCAAGCCCAATAAGGCGCGGAGTTCGGGCAGAGGCATGTCGTACGGGCTGGCGGCATAGAACACCGCTTTTATGACGCTTACAGCAAAGTGCGTCGAAAGCGTTAACAGCTTTTCGCTCAACCCCGCGTTATGAAGGTCTTCCATAAGACGCTGATATTCGTCTTGGGACAAGGCTTCAAGCTCGTCAAAGCCGTGCTTTGTGAGTGCATCTTGAAGCACCCACGCGGTGAGATGGGTATCGATGTACTGAAAGATTTCGCGCTCGTAATTTCGTTGTCGGAGGAATTCAGAAACAAGCTCTGCCACGGGCACAATAAGGGACTTCCCCAATTTCTTGGCGAACGCGTCTGTGTCGCTTGGGAGCTGCTTCAAGAAAGGTTGCTCATCAGGATCGTCTTGGGCTCTTGTTCGGTAAGCGGTAGCCAGAGGCACCGCTATGCCGACGGCTGCGATGTGAGAAACAAAGTCAACGAAGGGGCGGTAGGCGCTCGGATCGATCTCCTTGGGGCCGCGTTTAGCTATCAGCTTCTCGGCCAGTTCATAATAAAACAAGGCGTCGCCCACTTGTTTGAATCTTTCCTTGACGCCTTCGGTGTCACCGTCGGTCGGCACATAAGGTTTGCCGCTTCGGTCCAACAAGGGGGGCGGGTCGATTTGCGCTTTTGCCAAACGCTGCTTTAAGGCTTCAAGCATCGCTGTCACCGTCCTTGGTCAGCGGCCCCTTCGCTGCGTACCACTCAAGCGCATGGCGAAAGACTTCCGCTTCGGGCACGCCCAAGGCCGCGGCTTGGCGCCTTGTCCACTCCTTCAGCCGCACCGGTCCCCAAAAGTGAAACCGAACCCATTGCTCCCTGGGCGCAGGGATGTTAGCTATTGGCGGCTCTACTTGTGCAGGTACTTGCGCAAGTGCTTGTGCAGGTGCCTGCGCCGGTGCCTGCTCCTGCTCCGCTGCTTCGCTGGTACCGATCAAGGCGTCCAGGGCTTTGCTCATGCGGGCCTTGCTATCTCGGGCCATCGGTTCAGCACCTCCTTGGCAAGTCGGGCGTAGGCCTCGGCGCCGCTCGCCCGCGGGTCGTAAACGGTTATCGGCTCGCCTACCACTTGGGCTTCCCCTAGGCGCACATTGACGGGCACGAAGGTTTCCAGCAGCAGGGCGCCATAGGAGCGGGTTAGCGCTTCCTTAACGGTCTGATACAGGTTTGTGTGTGGCTGCGCTTCGTTGAAGAACACACCCAAAGGCCGCAGCTTGGAGTTTACTCCGCGCAGACGCAAGCTCTCGGCCGCATCGAGCAGCTGCTGAAGGCCTTTGAGAGAAAAGCGCCCGGCCTTCACGGGTATCAGAATGCGCTCGGCGGCCGCCAAAGCGTTCAGCGTCAGCCGCCCAAGAGAAGGCGGGCAGTCGATAACTACCATGTCGA
>JAKOVB010000118.1 GCA_029782295.1 Pseudomonadota bacterium | reverse complement strand
GACATAGGCCTCCTCGTTGTCCAGAGCGGCGGTCACCGGCCTGGCCGTTTTGAGACTGGCGGCGATGGGCGGGAAGAGTCGACCGGCGTAGCCCAGACCGGCGAGGAGCTTCTCTTGCGGCTGCGCCAACTGCCGGCCCGCCTCGGTGAGCACCCGCCCCTTGCTCTGCCAGACGGCGGCAGCCGGAACGAGCAGACTGGGGTCATCACGCGCCTGCAGGAGGAAGTGGAGCTGCCAGGCTTTTGCGCCCGGGCGGTCCACCTGCTGCAGGGGCGCTTCCATGCGGAAGGCGATGCGAAAGGCGCCTTCACCGGCCACGTGCAGGTTGCGCATCCAGGCGCGGTGGCTGTGCGCCAGCGCATCCAGTTGCGCGGCCGAACCACGCACGACAGGATCGTCGGCGAAGAGGGCTGCCAACCACTGCTGGTCTGCGTCCTTGCCTGCGGGTCGCGGCGCTGCACTCCGGCCCCAGCGCCGCGCCAGGGCGTCGGCCGCCAGGTGCAGATAGCTG
The DNA here is from genome assembly GCA_029782295.1 of Pseudomonadota bacterium. Classification (GTDB taxonomy): domain Bacteria; phylum Pseudomonadota; class Gammaproteobacteria; order Burkholderiales; family Methylophilaceae; genus CAIJXJ01. The sequence continues at coordinate 7,477 of JAKOVB010000118.1, read as the reverse complement.
TCGAGCAGCCAACGCGGCGCTGGCGGGGGAACGGCGTCACTCCGTCCCGCGGGGGACCCGACGGCCGCCCGGCACAGGGACGGCATGGCGGCAACCAGGCGCGCCAGCCGCTGTGAATCCTGCTCCCCGTCCAGCAAGGGTAGCCAACGGGCATGGTACTCGCTGCCGGCTTTGGCCACGACCGGCACCAGCTTCTGACCGGCAACGGCCTCCAGGACCAGGGTGCTTACACAGTGCCAGAAGTGCACGTCAGCGCCAAGACGCAGGCCCGCAGGCAGGTCGGCCGCCCGCAACTGGACGAGCAGCTCCACGACCTCTGCCGGCGGCAGCGCCAGCCCGGTGATCTCCCAGGGCGCCAGACTCGGCGTGGTGCTCGTGTCCAGGTCCCATTCGTGCCACAGGCCAGGCGAAGGCAACGGTCCGGTGCGAGTGCTGGGCAGTTGGAGAATGCAGCGGCCTTCGGTTGCTCCGTGCGCCGCCCTCAGGAGGGGATGCGCTCGCAACAACTCCGCCGGCGCCGCGAAGGGATGCGACCGGGCTTTCGGACGCGCCGCCAACTTGCCGCGCTGCCATGGCGGAGCCTGAGCCAGTGAGATCTCCGCCCACAAAAGCATCGCGCCGCTGGCCGCCGGCAAGGCGGGCGGCTGCCAATGGGCATGGAGAAGCAACATGCGAATCAGAGAGGTGAGAAGGTCCTGCGATGGCACTGCCGGGGACAACCCGGCATTGGCTCATTGTAGCACGAGGTTCGCTGGGGTCCTCCAGTTCAACGCCGTAGGCAAATCCTCGTGGTTTAGCAGGAGCTGGCCTTTCTACGGTTCGCTGGTCGGCGAGCGAAGGCAAGAGGTTTCGAACCTGCACCTGGCGAGCTAGCGTGTCACTGCTGACCTAACACGTTCCACCACCCGGCCGAACACCGGCCACCTGAGCAAAGATAGTACGTTTGTGTCATGACAACCGCCGCCTTATGCGCTACTATCGTCATTGACACAAGACAAAACATGGCAATCGGCCACCACAAAACAAAACCCGACGAGCAAAGCTCATCGGGTTAGGGCTGTTTGGCCTACATTACTTGGAACGGGAGCGACGGGCGTCGGCCCCTATCCAAGTAATTTTTGGGTGACAGGATTGAGATGATCTCAAGAGCCTGACCGTTGTTTACTGGTGAAGATGTTACAGCGCTGATCTTCGTGTGTCAAATCGTCGTCAATGGGTCAATGGCATCCTTCTGGCCAACATCCTTTGAGCGATATGCCACGTTCGGATCATGGGGTGCACCGGTAAGCTGGAGTTGACCGGAGCTTACCATTTCAGAGAGGTAGGCATTACGCAGATAGTCCACGTTGCGGTGCAATACCTCAGCTAGTTCTCGCGCCGTTCTGGGAGCCTCGGCGCATAACCATACGATCAGAGCTTCAGTATCCGGCTTCGAGAGACGCTTGCCCTCGCCCAGGAGTGTTAGAAGTTTCGCCTGAGTCTTAGAAGTAGCATTAGGAGTACTGTTAGAAGCACTCTTAGAACCGGCTTGCTCCTGCTCCGCAACCAAGGTGTAGTAGACACCAGGACCGCGTCGCTGCTCTGAACGACGAACCAACCCCAAGCTCTCCAATCGCGTCAATGCCCGACTGGCTGTAAGAGTGTCAGTGCGATTCAGACTGCGGTAGATGGCGTTGTCCACGCGCCCTGTCTTGCGTGCGTAGACCAGCACCTTCTGATCTTCGGTGCTCAGGAGCAGTGACCGGAACTGCTCAAGCCACGATAGATCGTCCTGATCCATGAAGTGATGCCGGTAGAAGCTGACCCGGAAGGAGCGATCCTGTGCACTACTCTCGAAAGCGGGAGGCGTTAGGCCCAGTTCCGCCATCGCCTGTTGCATTGCCCGGATGCCGGTGCCCTTCTGCTCCGCCCAACCGATCTCGTAGAACATCTGGGCGATGCGTGGGTTGCGCAATTCACTGCCGGGTTCGCCGAGTCTGTCGGGATCGCGCAGCGAGGCGCCAGGATTCTCGATTTCCAAGCGGTCGGCGAAGCGACGCACCTGCGTCGGACGATAGACACGATAGTCCTGATGCATCAGGGCATTGTGGATCGCCTCCCGCAGAGCCACGTGCATCGGGTCGGCCATCCGTTGCGCCTCTCCAGGACGGAGCGCAAAACGCTCGGGGATCTCTTGATGCAGGACACGCAGCAACTCGCGCGTGATCTCCAGCAGCGGCCCTTCGAAGCTCCGTCCGGCACCCCGATCCGTTGAAGCGGTCACCCACTCGATCCCTTCGACTTCGATGAAGTCCACCCGGAAGGCCGGAAAGCAACGCTGGATCAGTTCTGCTGTGCCGAACATCAAGACCCCGGCGACCGTCGGCGACCAACCGACTTCGCCCTTGGGCTGGATCACTGCACCGTAGGCCCGCAACAACTCGTCGTCATCGTAGGCAAGGACGGAATTGGCGGGGTTCTGCGTTGCCAGTAACTGGCGAAATGCCCGAATCTGCACGGCGCTCAACTCGGCTCGCTGCGCCATCGGCACTGGTAGCATGTCGGGGCTGATGAGCGCGCGATCCTGAAAGAAACGCGCCAGGTCCTCTTCGGAGCAGGGCATATCGTGACCGCCCACACGCTTGAAGCAACCCTTGTCCAGTCCCTGGCGGCGGACATAGATCGGCTTCTGGTATGAGATCGCCTCTGGGATATAGGCGCTCACGACCACCCGTTCTTGCCCGCCCACATTGACCACCAGCGGCTCGACCTGTGCGGTGATTTGGACGTTTAGCATGTCACGAAGGCCACTGACAAGGTCGTGCTGGACCTTGACAGCGTCGCCTACACCGGCGATCTCGAAACGGCCTTGTCGTTCGGCAACACCGAGGATGAGGATGCCGCCGGCTGTGTTGGCAAACGCAGACACCGTCTCCCACACATCCTTGGGCAGTTGCCAACCGCTCTCCTTGCATTCGGCCTGGTCGTTCTCACCGGTCAGGCCCAGTTCTGCCAGCAAATCATCAAGCGAAGCGTGACGTGCGAGGGTTGTCATGATTCGTCGTCCTCGGTGATACCGGCCCAGTATCGATACATGGCCAGCCACTCGGCGCTGACCGGATCGGGATCGAGGAATTCGAGATCAGCCAGGCCGATGCGATACTCCCGTCCGCCCTTGCGCACTCTGGCCACGATACCCCTTCCCAGGCTGCTTCTTTGATCGTCCAGGCCGACCACCTCCACCACCTCGCCCAGCGCCTCGGCCTGGAGGGGAAAAAGGAGGGTCTCCTCCAGGGTGCAGAGCACACCGCTGAACTCCTCATCCTCATTGTAGCAATCCACGGTCGCCTGCTCAAGCAGTTCCTCCAACCTGTTCTCATCCATTTCCACTGTCTCCTAACTCCGTTGGTCGCTGCTCAGGTGACAATGCTTGTACTTCTTGCCGCTGCCGCACCAGCATGGCTCATTGCGACCCAACTTCCGGGCAAATTGCGCAGCGGTCAGCTTCTGGGGGGCAGGATCTGGTGATGACGGGACCGCCACACTCGGCAGAGGCGCAACCAGAGGTTGCAGGGCTTTGGCTTCTGCCAACACAGCGTCCCTGTCGGTCTGTCTCCCACAAGCATCGTATAGGTCGGCCAGGCGATCAAGCACGTCCCCCCGATCCTGCAGGTTCGGACGCCGCAGCGCATTCAACATCATGGCTTCCGCCCTGGCGTAATCCCTCGTGGAGTCGTCGCGCAGCAGCCAGTGCTGGTCGGCCCAGCCAATATGGGCCCAGGCCTCATCCGGCATATGTTCGACCAATGCCTGGAAGACCGCTTCCGCCTCTTCGATGCGACCCAACGCCCAAAGTGCTTCCGCCTCGGCGCGACGGTGGTTGAGATAGATCGACGGTATCTCATCGGGAAAGATGTCCAGGAACTCCCTCACATAGCGTACACGCTGCTCGTGATAGATCGGGGCATCCACGCCAGCATTGCCAAGTTCCATCTCGAAATCCTGACACCAGTTGAACACTCGTTCCCATAGATTCGGGAAGCGGCGATCGAACGCCGCGCTGTCGCGAATGTCGGGTGTGGTCAGCTGCTTGATGATCTTCCACGCCTGCAACCACTGGTCGCACTTTGCCGAACTCTGTCCTGAGTTTGCTGGTTGATACCCCGCTCTCAGATGGAAGTCGAGCCGGCGCTTGAGCTCGATTTGGTCTACTGGCGATTCTTGCTTCGGCGTCATCATCAACTTCGCCCAGTTCTCATGGCCGATCTTGATACTTGAATAGACGGCCTAGTAGACTGCCTTGCGCCACAGACAAGGAACTCCCGCAGATTCTTGCGACTCACTTCGCTGCCACCAGATTTATGTTGTTCCTTAGTCGTTGGGTTGGACCGAGACCGAGGTGTGTCCGACTGACGGGGCCAACACCTGATTTTAGCGTTAAGTGACGATGTCAGCGAAATCATCGTCACGACCTGGCCAGCCTAGCCCTCCGGCACAGCCAGATCCTGCTGGGCAACACCACGCTGACCGGAACAAGGTCCTGCCGGCAGCACCACGTCCCAAGCAACAAGAACTCAACTTCGTCCGCCTCATGCCTCCGCCCCGCAACCGCTTCGGCCACGGCACTGCCGCTGCGCAGGTGTCGGTCCCAACACCCTCGTCGACCAGCCTGATTCAGAGGCAATTCAACTCACAATTGGTGCAAAGATAGTCCTTTTGTGTCATGCCAACCCGCCATACATGATCTATGATGAACACGTACATGCCACCCGCGGCGATCGATCGCCATCAAATGAAAACCCGATGGGGTTAGCTCATCGGGTTAGGGCTGTTTGGCCTACATTACTTGGAACGGGAGCGACGGGCATCGGCCCCTATCCATGTAATTTTGGGGTGACAGGATTGAGAAGAACTCAAGAGCCTGACTGTTGTTGACTGAAGGTGATGTTACAGCAAGGTTGAAAGGGCTGTCAAGCGCTGCTCACGGGCTCGTCTATTACCCGCGGCTTCTCGGGTTCATGCATTGCGACGACGGAAGCCAATTCATGATAGCGTTCGCGGGTGTCTTCTGGAAGTCGCTCCAGCAAGGCCTCCCATTCCTCCTCTGTGCACCATAGAGCCAGGAGTCGCTTGCGTCCCGGACGATTCTTGGCGGGACGTCCGAGACGCTTCCCCAACCCTGGCATACGTCGCCCACCCCAACTTCCTGACTGTCTCGGCAGCACCACTGCTGGGCTGAGGTAGCGAACCTCCTGACACCAGTAGTTCCAGCGCAGAAATACGTCCAGGGCGTTCTCGCGCGCTAGTCTGGTGGCCATCGGACTTCGGGCCACGCTGGTGAAAAAGGGCTCAAGGAGGGCATGAGGCTCACATCGTGCCATGATGCGCTTGAACTTGGGATGCGGATGTGCTTGGTTAGCCAAGTCGCATAGCACGCCAAGTACCGATAGATCGCCTCCTTCTCTTGTCCGGTCTAGAAGGGTTTGCTCATTGATGTCATCGATGTGCGCACGGAGCCAGTCGACCACTACCCACGTTAGTCGCGCCGAATCACGACAGTGGGCGGTGGTTTCACCCAGAACCTCCTCTGTTGGGCGCGCCCTTTCTACCTGCCGCTTGCCTGCCACCAATACAGCACCGCCAAGCTGGCCCCATTCCTGGAAGAGAAAGTCTAGTCGAGATTCCATCCCTGCTCCTCCAGAAAGTATTGCATGCGTTGCGCCCAATCAGGACGAGCCCTACTCAGGTGATGCATGCTGGCAATCACTACCCTTCTGTCGTTGGCCGTTAGTCGGGGAAGCAGCAGTGCCAAGTCCTCGAGATCTTGCGCACGCAAACCGATGATCTTCATCACAACCTGGTCAGGCAAACCGAGTGCATATAGATGCAAGTGTTCGAAGGGATACTCAAGCGCTTCCAGCCGGTTCTCGAAATCAGGTGGCAGAACACTTGCGAAGCCTTTGGCACCATCATTCAGCCAATCCTCTGGCAGGCCCATCTCCGTCGCGATGGCTGCGACCGCTCTGCGCAGTTGCCGCGTGTTGCCTCTGAGCACGATAACGTCCACATCACGAGTGGCACGACTGGCGCCAAAATGAAGGATCATGGCGGCACCACCGATGACGATGACGTCGAAGGAGGTGGTAAGGCGGACGTCCAGTTTGCTGAGGGCGATGAGGAGTTCTGATTCGTCCATCGTGATCCTCTCTGAGTGGATATGGTTCGATTATGAATATAGTTTACCACAATCAAGTCAGCGTCGACAAGGCCCGTCAGCTACAATTAGGGGTGTAAGGGGGCAAAAACTGCATCCGCCTCAGCAACCGTCAAGCAGGGTCCTCCCAGTAGACACAGTTGGCAAATCCTCCTGGCCTTGCAGGGGTCCTTCGGCCCTGTGCACGACTCAGTGATGGCATCTTCCTGCCTATCAGGTTGAGAAATCGGGTCATGTCAGCCCCGCTCCGTTGCGTTTTCGGCTCCGGAGCGCGTCAAACCGCTGCCGGCAGCGGAAGTAGCAGCAACTCCTTGACACTGAATCGGCGGCGGGTCAGACCGGCCGCCACTGCCGGGGTGCGGTTCCGATAGCGCACGACTTCCTCGCCCTTGGCGTTGGTGTTTGTGTATGTCAAGCGCAGACTCGCGTGCGGACGCGAAAAGTGGTAGTACGCACGGTACCACTGCAGGTGTACCTCCAGTTCAACAGGTGCTACCGCGATGGACCACGTCCGTCGCGCAAGCCCGGCCACGCTCTGGCGCAGGGTCAGGTTGACGCGCTCCACGAACGCCGTCTGGATCGTCGCCCGCAGACCACAGCCGTGCAGCCTCTCCGTCAACATAGCCCGCGTCCCGCACAATATACGCTGTTCGGTGCCGACCAGCCGCCGCCAGACCCGAATCTTCTTCAACTGCGCATACACAAGCTCCGGCGATACCACCCAGCGGACTTTGCCGGCCTCCGTTTCCTGCCACGCGCCAAAGTGCGCCGTCAGACTGTAAAAGTAGTGATTCAGCCCGTCGCTTGTGAAGACTGGAATGCATCCGGGCGCCAGCATCCCTGCCAACGAGTGCACGACTCCGTGTGCAACCTCCTGTGTCCGCGGACCCAACTGTAGCACCAGCATCAGCTTCGTCTCCGCCTCCAGCGCCACCCATAACCACATCTCGCGACCCTTCGCCCGCATCTGCACCACCAGTTCGTCCAGTTGTACATGTCCAAGCCAGAGATCCCGAAAGTAGTGCTGGTGCAGGCACTCGCCGTGTGCGCCGGCTCGCGCCAGCCAACACCGCATCGTTCCCTCTATGATTGGCCCCAAAAACTGGACCAGTGGCTTAGGTGGAAAGACGGTATACTGACCACCGGCAGGAGGTCCGGCAATGGCCATCAAACGACGACAACACAGCCCCGAATTCAAGTTTCGCGTGGCGCTGGAGGCAGCCAAAGGGCTGAAGACGACAGCCCAGTTGGCACAGGAGTACGACATCCATCCGAACCAGATCA
>JAKOVB010000116.1 GCA_029782295.1 Pseudomonadota bacterium | reverse complement strand
GAGCATCTGTTGGATGCCCTCACGTGCGTGGCGGATGACATTGAGGATGCGAGTTCGGAGGCGATAAGAAACGATGAACACGCTACCCAGATTGCCCCATGACACCCTACCGCGAAAGCATCCCGGAATCTGGTGGTGAGATCGAGAGGATGCCCGCCGTGGTCGTCAGAATTAACCCGGCAAGTGTTCAAATCAGAACGGATGGCGAAGCAGCCCCCCACCACCGAATCTGAGACGCGCAGCCCGGCGAGTTTGGACTTGCCGGGCTTCATTGTTGTAAGTGGATGTCTGATGTCGCAGCGCGGACTTGACAAGTTGGTGATATCCCATAAAATAGGTTATAGATTATAACAAGAGTGAAATATCATTACGAACCCAATCCGCTATCTGAGTGCCAGTAACTCATGACTCGACGCGACCGCCTACGTGATCTGACCATCGCCGAAATCAAAGCCACCGCCCGTCAGCAGATGGCCGAAAGTGGCACCGCCGGCATCTCCCTCAGCACGATCGCACGGGCAATGGAGATGACCGCTCCGGCGCTCTATCGCTACTTTGCCAGCCGTGACCAGCTCGTGACGGCGCTGATTGTGGACGCCTTCAACGATCTGGCCAACGCCATCCAAGCGGCGGAGTTGGCAGCGGAGACGAAGCCCACCCCGCTGAAGATCGCTACCTCGTGCCTGGCCTACCGCGAGTGGGCGATTGCCCATCCGGTGGATTTTCAGCTCATCTATGGAAACCCGATCCCCGGCTATGTTGCGCCAGCCGAGATCACCGTTCCCCTGGCAAGGCGGCCCTTCAACGGGCTGATCCGTCATTTCCTGGAGGCCTACCGGTCCGGCGAACTCATCATCCCGATACAGTATACACTCGTTCCGGCCACTATTTCGGCGCACCTGGCGGTCTGGCTACCGGAGGCGGGCTACGACCTCCCCGAGCCGCTGCTTTGTCTGCTCATGAGCACTTGGGCGCGTATGCACGGCATGGTGATGCTGGAGATCTTCGAGCACATGGGACCGGTTGTCGGTGACTGCGCCGCGTTCTACCGCTACGAGCTCGGTGCATTCCTACAACAACTGGGCCTGACGTGGCCAAAAGAGGGAAGCACCGACGGCTAACACCCGAGTTCAACTATGAAGGTATTCATCCCCTAAGAAAAGGAGACTCAAGACAATGGCATCGAATGAAGTCACTTTCCCCAAAATCATCTCACTGCCCATCGGGTGGCAACCGGAAGGCATCGCTTCGGGTAGTGGGACATCGTTTTACGTGGGCTCGTTGGCAGGTGGCGGGATCTACGCGGGCGACTTCAGCACTGGCGAAGGAAGCATCTTGGTGCCCAGCCAAGCCGGTCTGATGACGATGGGTCTGTGTGTTGACCAACGCACGAACTACTTGTTCGTGGCCGGGGGTGTGGGTGGGCAGGGCCGCGTGTATGATGCCGCTACTGGGGCGCTTCTCAGGACCTATCAATTCCAGGATGTGCGGTATGATGCGCCGCCAAGCTCTCTCATCAACGACGTGATCGTGACGCGCGAGGCCGCGTACTTCACGGATTCTTTTGCTGCTTTCCTTTATGGCGTGCCACTGGGACCGGGCGGCGCGCTGCTCGACCCCCCGGCGGCGAAGCGCATTCCGCTAAGCGGCGATTTTGTCCTGGCGCCCCAGGTTCCCGGACAACTTATCTTGAACTCCAACGGCATCGAAGTGACGCCAGACGGCAGGTGGTTGGTCATTGTCCAGACCGTCACGGGCGGTCTCTTCCGGGTCGATCCGCATACCGGGGCGACGAAGTTGATCGATCTGGGTGGTGATACGCTTCCGATGGGCGATGGACTCCTGTTTGCCGGCTCCCATCTCTACGCAGTGCAAAGGTCGAGTAATATCGCAGTCATTAGTACCAACAAGGATCTCACGTCCGGCGTCATCGAGCGCACCATCGACGATCCGGACTTCCGGGTGCCTTCTACCATTGCGAGTTTCGGTGACTCGCTCTATGCGGTCAACGCTCGCTTCGGTGTGTCTAACCCGGATCAAGCGGATTTCGATGTCGTCAAAGTGCCGAAGAACTAGCGCCAAGTGCAGCCGTGGGACGTACTGACTCGAATCGGCACGTCCCACGGTACGCGGCGAGATCTTCCCGCTCTTCAGCTCATCGTTCGATGCCGTCCGCCATCCCATGTATAGGCCACTGCTCGTGCTAGCGTGGGGCGTCTTCCGCGAGGCGCCGTCCTGATCGTGCATCGCTCTGGTCGCCGCCTGTGCTGGCCCACCTCGAACATCCGTTCGATTCTGAAGAGCGCGTCGCGCTGCCAGGAGGTGCTGTTGAGTGCAGTTTGGCTGACTCGCGTGGCTCCGAATCGGCAGTCATCGGGTGCAAGCGAGGTTCTGGCACGAATCTGCGATGTTGCGAAACCTGGTTTGGTTCGAAAAACGCCGCGCAGAAGCGTCAGCTGGGCGCGCTGACCCCATCCGACATCATGTCCTGGTGCGGATGCAGGTCCGTCAGTCTATCGGTGCAGCGCTCAGGCGGCGCGACGCTAGTCGTGGTGGAGGCCGCCGAGCACTTGGTGCGATCGGTAGGATCGCTTCGACACTAGAACCAGAGCAGCAAGCGTCTGGCTTCAGTAGGTCAGCGCCAACAGCGGCGTCTGCATCTCGTCGGCTGATAGCCCGCCATGATGTGCATGAAGTCTTTGTTCAAAACGGTCTTTCTCGTACCACCACACCGTCTCGTGCGCGTGCGGCAAGACAACCAGATTGCTAAGCCGGGAGAGAAACACGGCTGAAATGGGACTGCCAAAGAAGCCCTGTTCAACGAGGTCAGCCGTCCGCACTACATCCGCCCGACCGGCAAGCATTTCCTGAACTATGGCTTCGGCTTCCTCCGCATGTTCATCTCTGATATAGAGAAACATATCGCGTGCGGACCCGCCGGGCGTGAGGATGGCGCCCGATCGTGTGGTCCCCAGGAGGGGGCGTAGGCGATCGAATTTGGGTTGGAGATTGAGGTAGATGACGGTTTCAGGGCTAATGGCGGTCTGCCCATGGTCGGCAGTCACGATCAGAAGTGTGTTTTGGAAGCGCTGGCCTGCTGGCGCCAGCAACGTGCGTTCCAAGAGCGTCAGAAAGGCGTCAATTTCCGCCTGAACCTGTTCTGAATCGGGCCCATAGTGGTGACAGGTAGTGTCGATCCCGTCGAAATAGAGGTAGTGGCAGGCGCGCCCTGTCTGTCGTTCAACCACGAGCCTGAGGTTGACCAACCCTTCGGGCAGTGTCTTGTAGCCGACCACGTGTGCACCTTGCGTTATGGCTTGGGTGTAGGGTGCGCCGATGAGGGTTGCCGGAACAAAGGCGTAGCAGGCCACCCCATCACGCTGCAAATCCTGAAACAAGGTACGTGTCGGGAGCAGCTTCTGAGGGTGGATTTTGGCTGCCTTCAATGTTCCCGGTTCGCGATCGCCAGCGAACGAAAAGACCAAGGGGGCGATCATCGCATCCAGTTGGGGTTCGTAGTACTGCCACTCGAATACGCCGTGTTCGCCCACAACCTGACCGGTGCCTATGGTGGTCACGTGGACGGCAGTGGTCGAAGGAAACTGCGATGTCGTTTGTTCCACCATGCCATGCCTCACAAAACGCTGGAGGGCAGGATGGCGGTCGGCGAAGCGCTCAAAGAAGTGCCAACCCAACGCGTCCGCCAGGATGACGATAACCTGGTCGAATCGGTGGCTGGCGACATCGGTGAGGAGTGGGGGCCAGGCAGGTGACGGATTGGTGCCAAACGTCTGACGGATGAGGCCGGGAATCTCGGCGAATGAGCGCTCTCCGTAGAGCGGCCGGACGTAGGACTGTGTCAAAGAGGAAAGCATGGTGCATCATCGCCTGGGTTCTGGCCGAGTAGTGCTCGCATCCCAAAGAGCATATCACAAAGCAAGGGTGCCCCAATGACTCAAGCAGACGCGGCTCAGAACCGCAGCCCCTGGCAATGACCGACGACAGCCAGGCTATGCGCTCAAGCAGGCACAGATGTGCCGAGTGGGCCGGACCGGGACGTCACATCAGGCGAGTAGTTCCGCCTCACGCTCGCGGAAATAGGAGGCAGAGGTGAGCACCAAGGCATCCAGTTTTGTCCTGTCAGGCTTTCCGTACATCGCCGGATAAGGATCACCGCCAGGTCCCAGTGGCTCTGGAGTGACATAGCATCCGTCCCGGTTGAAGCCGATGAGATACAACGCCATGATGATCATGTCGAGATCCAGGCTGCCATCGCCCAGGGCGCAACGATTGCTGTCAGCCATGTGCAGGTTGACGAGTTGGTCGCCGGCTTGGAGGAGGGCTTCCCCGATATGTACTTCTTCCGCCTGCATGTGGTACACGTCGCCGTTGACATGGCGCACGCCCGGATGGTTGACGGCGGCGATGTAACGCTGGGCGTCGGCAACCGTATGAACAAAGCTCACCTCTGCCGAACGGATCGGTTCGATGGCAGCTTTGACCGAATGCTCGGCGAAAAGGTCAGCAACCATCCGGAGGGTCTCAACGCTGCGTGCAAACTCCATGTCGTCGTAGGCGTGTGGTCGCCCTACTGCTCCAGGCACCACAAGCAGATAGGTGCCACCCAGCTCGGCAGTGAACGCCACCTCACGCCGGATGTAGTCGATGGCCGTCTGGCGCTGAATGGCGCGATTGCTGGACAAGTCATTGTCGGGCGAGAACATACCGCAGACGCCCGCCACTTCGATGCCATAATCGCCCAGGGTACGCAGAGTCTCGGCAGCGCGGTAGCCCAGGTCGGGTCCATAGTGGTTGCCGTGTAGCTCGATGTAGCGAATGCCAGCGCGCTCCAGTCGCGCGGCGGATTCAGCAAGGTCTTCCATGCCAAAGCCCCAGTTGCTCCACGAGAGTTTGAGACGCTGCTGGAAGCGCTCGGGATGGTTCTGCTTGAGTTGTGCGAAGGCCGAGCGGAGACGCTCGTTCTTCAGCTCATAGTTCTGTTTTCTCATGGCGGCTCCGAAGTAAGATCATGTAGGGGTTGAAATGGGCATGTCCGGATGATTAGGGCCGAAATGCTTGAGAATGACGAGCGGCTCCCACCGGCTGCGATTGGTGATCGTGATCCCCGCACGTGCTGCGGCTTCAGAGACGAAGTACTCGTCGGCGCTGAGCTGTCCAAAACGCAGCATAATGGCGGCTTCGGCCTCGTACACGCCGAACGCGCCGTGCCCCTGCACAAGAATGCAGCCGTAGGCAGCAGGATCGTGGACCGTGACGGTCTGGCCAGGCAAGACCGTCAACTCCTTGGCACCAAAGTAGTCGTTGGCGTAGGTGATCCACTTTTCCACGTGGCGGTCGTCAGAATGCGAACAAGGAACGGGTGGCCGAAAGTACTTCTGCCGGTAGCATAGGTCGACGTTCTTGTCCCAGTCCATCAAGCTCAGAACGTAGTCGATATTGCGTTTGTGTTCGTCCGGCACGTTTTCCACCAGGAACTCGTAGGGATAGATCTCACCCGAGGCAACGTTCTCGTAGACCGAATTGACGTCGCTGTTCCACTGCGGCTCGTAGGTCAGCACCGATCCCGGTGCATGGACGACGCCCGGCGGCGTGTACCAGCCGGTGCCGAGCTCAATGCGGTAGCCTCGCGACAACTCGGTGATGCGGGTGTCCCGGCGTTCGTAGTCCAGCAGTCGCTCGCGCACCATCTCCCTGGTGACGGAAGGGTCGAACCCGAAGTAGGTAATCGGGAATTCGCCCAGATAGCTGTTTAGCTGCGGTGGGAAGTAGTAGGCCTCCGGTTTGCCCAATCTGTGCACACGAGCTGCCGCAACGTCGTCAAGGTGCAGGTGGTGGAAGAGTGGCAGCTTGTAGTCGAAGAACTTGGAGTACATCGGCCAGCCGCCATAGTTCGCCATCAGTTGCGGGCCAACGAGATCGGCGTTCAACTCCTCGACGGCATCCTTCAGGGTGAAGCGGTCCGCCGGATTGTCAGAGGCGCTGACATAGCTGAGTCCTTCATCAGGTGGCGCCAACGGCCCGTTCATGGCAGGAATGACCGATGAGAACCATCTCTCCTTGATCGAACCACGGCCCGTCCCCATCGCGTAGTAGTCGTCCGGGTGCAACCGCAGCCGCTGTCCAGCCTGGCTGAAACGACGCGGAACGAAGATAGGAATCATGCGGAACACGCCTTCACCCCTGGCGAAGACACTGCGAATTTGCTGGGCACTACTCATGGTTCACCTCCCAGGAAGGTAGGTCGTAGAATGGCATTCGCGACGGCTATTGCGCATCTGATTCAGGTCTTTCCAACCAAGCGTCTCAGAGCCTCGACGAAGTAGCAGTAGTCCGCCCAAGAAACATCGTCTGGGACCAGGTGGTCCAGGCTGGGGATGTAGCGGCCGTTTTCCAAGGCGGGCCGGATACGGGCTAGCTCCTTGTCAATGGCCGTCCGCCCTTGGGCGAGTGCCCGTTTGTCGATGCCGCCCATGATACCCAAGGAGGGATACTTCTCTCGCCACACGTTGACATCGCAGCCTGCGGCCACTTCCATCGGATAGAGGAAGTTGACGCCAGCGCGTAGCATGGGAGGCGTGATCCGGTCGGGGTTGCCATCGGTATCCACCGAGACGATCGGGATCCCGTGCTCAAGGGCAAAAGCCTTGATGCGGCGGTAGCACGGACCCATGAACTCTTCCCACGTCTGGGGTGACATCAGCGGACCGTTGCGGTAACAGTGGTCTTCCCAATAGTGGATCACGTCGACCTGGACCTCGCACACCACCTTGGCGAATACTGCGAGGTAGAGTGAGGTTATGTGATCCATGATCTCGTGGACCAGTTCGGGCATGGTGTAGAAGGCGACCAGTGCTTCCTCATCGCCCAGGAGCCAACGATAGGGACCGAAAATACCGGCGTCGGGATACCAGCCCAACTGGACGGGATAACCCTGCTCGGTCCAAAGCGCACTTTGTTGGCGCCAATCGCCCGAGAGCCGGGCGGGGTGATCAGGATCAAGCCATCGCTCCTTGAAGACATCCCAGTCCTGCCTGTTCTTCACCGGATGTTCCAGGAACTGAGACATGGATTCGGAGTACTTGAGGTCGCGACGCTTGATCCCCCAGCCATCAATAAAGGTGAGTGATGTCTCATCTTCGGCGAGTATCGTCGTCTCAATGCGCGGACAAGGTCCGGTGTTGACCGGCACGACGGCCTGGATGGGCAAGTGGTCGGACTCAAAGTATGTCCAGAGATCCTCCGGTTTCTCAATCGTTTCAGGCATACCTTCGCGCCACCAACGCTGCATGGTCGTGGTCCAGGGAATCCAGAATAGCCAGAATGGAGGCCTGTCGACGGGATCGCTCGCCAACCATGCCAGGAATCGCTCGCGGTCGTTCATGGTCAAAGTCGATGTCGCATAGAGTGACGGCGCTACGCCACGGCGTGCAGGCGGAACTTCCGGATGTGGGCGCGGTAAGTTGGTGTCTGTCCCGCTTGTCGCCAGGAGCCGGAGAACAACAGCCAACCTTCGAGGCGCTCCTGATCCAACCACTTCAGCGGCAGTCGGGGGTTGTAGGGGTTTAGCTCCATCGTCTCCCAGGGGTCCTCGTGGTGGGCGAGCGTGAAAGGCCCCCATGGTTCGGGGGCGTCGTATAGGATCAGCTCGCTTCCGCTGTCGGGGTTGCACTTGACCTTGTGGTGCCAACTCAAGAGCAGGTACCGTTTGATGCTGGCGATGAAGACCATGTCCACCATGCCAAGATAGCCGGGGTGCGAAAGCACCGGCGCGGCCTCGTCCATGGCCGGTGTCCACACGGGTTCGTTATCGCCTGTAAAGCCTTTCACCCATTCCCATGCCTCACGCGCCATAATGCGATGTGCGGGAACCCTAGCCAGACGACAGTGGCAGCCGTTGTCCCACCCTTCACCGGAGATGGCATAGACGTAGTTGTCGCGCGCACCGGCGTTGTCCTTGCCGAAATTGACAAAGGCCGGGCCGCCGAAGGTGCGGCCGGGAAACATCGGCACAGGCCGGTCGGCAATGTCCGGCAGCCACGTTTGTCCGAAGTCCGTCGACCTCACCACGTGTGCATCGTAGCCGTGGCCGTAGTTGACCAGGCTGTCTTCCCAGATCGCCGGTCCGGTGTGGTTCTGGTAAGCCAGGTACAGGACTCCAGCGACCGAGATCATCCCTGCGGGCTTGGGCCCGGCGCCGCCCCAGCCGCGATAGCTCATCATCGGATTGACCTGGCTGATACTCAGGGCCGGGGGCATGCCCGTGATGCGCTGGACATCGAGGCCGTCCCCTTTAGGGCCGCACACCGGATCCCCTGAAGAAGCATACAGGTGCCCGTCCGCCGCCCAGGTGATAGGGAAGGTGTCTCCACGCTGATCGGGCTCCGGATAGGGGATTTCTTCACCTAGCCATTCGATGCCGGCGATGACAGGGCTGCGTGGCGCACTGATGACGCTTGTCGCCGGTGGAAAGCTGCGACCGGGATGAATTGAGGGACTGATCATTTCATGCCCTCCTTGTGTCCAGCTACGACATGAGCCGGTCCCGCAACGGCGTTGGCAGCGATGAGCCCTAATTGAACATCAGCGGCGAAAACGCTGATCTGAAACGCCTGGAGCTTCCGAGCCGGATTGCAGGGTATCCGTAGGATGTGAATCGAATCGCCCTTCCGCCCCACGGGCACCGGCACGGTATCGGTCGCCCAGTGCGCGTGGAGGGTGTCGAGCTGCTTGCCGACTTCAAGGCGGGTTTCATCCACGGCGCCATCAAGATAGTACAGGCGCAACCAGCCGACGTGGGAGCCTGTCAAGCGACTCTCCACCTCGCTGGCGTAGAGCAACGATACCATCTCCACCTGTTTGTCAACCGCTATGCGCAGACTGGCTGGATGGCCCGTCGATTGGGTTTCGCGGGTGTAGGGGTGCGAACGGCCGAACTCCACCACGGCCATGCAAGCATCTTTGCCAGGATCGCGGAAGATACCAGCAGGCGTCACGAGATGGCCCTGGACGGTGCGCAGGGTCGAGAGATCTGGCGTCTTCTCCTCCCGTCGCCATTTGGAGGTCACCCATAGGGTCGTGGCGTTATAGAAGGGGGATAGATCCAGGGGATGGGACCGCGCGTCTCGCTGGGCCGTGATCTGGGACTGGGCGACCTCGTCTCGTCCTTTGAGGGTCAGACATTCGCTTCCAGCAAGAATCGATTCGTTCCCATCCAGTACGGCGTAGCCGACCTCGTACACGCCCTCAGGTGGCGCGTCTTCACAGGCAAACGTCAACGTGGGTGAATGGGTTCCGGCGCGCGCGGGAAGCGCAAGCTGCAGGTCCCGGTCACGCCAACTGACACGAAGCACATGACCAGACGCTGCCGTCCGGCGCACAACCAGAGACAAGGGCAGCTCCACGCGTCCTCCGGTTCGGCGACCAACCTCGTAGACCGCGTCCTTGAAAGTCACCGAAACAGGAGGCATGACCCTGCATTCAACCGGAATGACCACAGGGATGCCACGCAGGTAGAAGTAGAGCCGATACATGCCCGCGCCTCCGCCTATTGTGCCGGCAGCACGGGACCCTTCGATGCGCAGGTCTGCCAGTAACCCTTGCGGATCGCTGACGCGCTCTATGTCGACGGGAAGCTCCCACAGAACGGGCTGGCCAGGCACTCCCTCCGCCGGGCCGCGAACTCTGATACCTAGTGGCTCGTAACGAATCTGCAGATCGTAGTCGCCGTCCCCGGCCACGGCAACCTCCAACCGCGTCCGCTCAAGTGCAGGGGAGAGGATGGGAGCCAGCGGTTGTCCATTGCAGCGCGCCTCGACCGTGTGGCATGGTTCCAACAGCAGCGAAAACGTGAGGTTGCGTCCTGGACTTTGCACACTATAGGTCCGGGTTACGGAGCCTGATTCCACACTCTGGCGATACGCAGCGCGAGCGTATGGCAGTGCCATGGCGGCATGGTTCCAGGCATCGGGAAAAGCCGGACTCCAGGAAAGAGTGTGCCCGTCGCCGGTCAAGCTAAGCCCAAACAGCCCGGCAACGACCGCATGGGCGAATGACCCGATAGGGTTGCCGAACAGGTAGTTGAACTCTCCTTTGCCCGACTCATCCATACGCTCCGGGAAGTTGCCAGGGGCCTCGGTATGAATCGTCGCTGCCAACGCCACGGCCTCAAGCAGACCTGCGCCCATGTCGGGGTCGCCCGTGAGGAAGAAAGCGCGCGCTGCCTCTGCCATCTGGGTAGGCATGACGTTGTCATTGCCGAACATCGAGGGTTTGAGGTCTCCGACGCGCATCAGCAAAGAGCTATGCTCCAGGTCGGGCAAGACCGTCTCGAAGCAGAGCGTCTGCCGCAAGTGGGCCAGGCTTTGCCAACCCTGCTCCTCGGAGACTTGGGCATACAACGCCGGGTAGATCAGGTCCGTGTAGTAGTGGGCGCTGTGCGCCAGTCCTTGCAGGTCCCTATGATTGTCAAATGCTCCCAGTCTGGCGTTCCACAGGCGCGGCAGCTCAGCGTAAAGGCGACTCGAAGCTGCGGCCCACCGTGCGGCTTCTTCCTGCCTGCCCAACCGCTGGCCCAGATCGGCGAATCGTTCCAGCATCCCCGCCGCCATCAGGCTGGGAGACGCGGCGGCGCCTGGCATGCCAAGTTGATCGGCCTGGTACAAGAAGGCGTTGCAGCCTAGCCGCCAGTCGAGCATGCCACCGCCGCTGCCGCCCCGCTCGCGGAACACGCGGTCGAGCGTCTCGGCAAGCGAGGGCCACATCAGCTCCGCCAGCGCCAGGTCGCCGGTGGCTTCCACATACTGATGCAATTGGAACAGGTAGTAGAAGATCCCATCATACGGGTAATAGATCAGCCAATCGGCAGGCGGCCAGTCCACCACCTTTCCCGAAGCCAGCACGGCGCCGTAGCCATGGCTGCTGAAGAACTCCAGGGCACGCCGGGCACGCTCGAACTGTCCCAAGCTGATAGCCGCGGAGATCTGGAACAGGTTTGTCCAGTAGGCGGTCCACCAGTGCACTCCTTCCAGCCAGGCCGGATCAGCGTAGATACAATCCAGGTTCCAGACGCTGGTGCGAAAGCCGGCATCGAGCACGGAGTTGGGGGTCGTGATCGTGGAGCCTGCCAGAAGCGCCGCGTAGAAGGCGCTGCTCTCATCGATCAAGGCCTCGGGATCAGCGCCCAGCTCGGCCGCTTGGGCAGCCGCAGGCGAGGCGCCCCGACCGGCGACCCAAGAAATGGAATGGTTAGCGCCAGCCGGCAGATGCAAGTCGTGACTGAAGACGACGCGCTCTTCCTCGATCCGGCCGGTCTGCGGCGGGAAGGAAGTCACAGCCACCCAGTCGGGCATCGTTTCATCGTGCAGAAAGCAAGCCTCGCCGGCGACAAGGCACTGATTGCCCGGCCCGTTGGGGGCATCCGGCACAAAAAAGGCTGGGCGCCAATTGCGGCCACAGCGGCGCAGCCCCCCATAATGAAATTCGACAAGCAAAAATGTGGCATCGGCGCGCTGACTGGCCACGATCAGCCGGGCTACCACGCCCCAATCTTGCGCCTGGGCAAAGACAAGGTGGAAGCGCAAGTGGGGCAATCGGGGATCGCTGAGGGCAAATTCGGTATTACCAGGATTGAAAACGGTGCTGATCTCCGCGAAAGCGTCCAACCACAGCTTGACCTCCCCGCAACTTACCCGCAACCTGCCATCGCCCAACTTGGCCAGATCCGGACCAGGTGAATCCTCGGGCAGCGTGCGCATCAGCGCCAGGCGCGGCCGATCCCCCGAAACCATGATCGTGTCCCCACGCCGCACCCCCCTGTTGAATATGTCATCGGGTGGCACGTTCTGGGTCACGCCCAAGTGGTCGGATCGCGGAATGGAGGGCAAGGCGCTCGCCCCACTTTCAACGCGTATCGAGACGCCGTCCGCCCCGAGCTGGTACTTGATGGCTGTTGGCAAAGGCGTCACCCCGCTCCAAAGACACGTTTGATGGCTTCCAGATAGGCCATGCCGTGGACCGTATCGGGCTCCAGGTAGCTGGACTCGGTCCATTCGTTCCAGGCGTTGATCACGGCGATGCGGTCGCTGGCAGGACGCGTCGCGAGGAACTCTTTGGCATCCTGCAGCGAAGCCGCAAACGCCTCGGGGGAATTGTTGACAAGCACGGGAAAGTAAGGATAGTGCCCGGCCACAAAGGGCGACGCAGGATCGGTGCGTGACGAGGCATCCCAGCCCATGCTGACGTTGGGGTGGTAGGGGATGCCATATTCGGCTGCAGTTTTCTGCCAGAAGCGACGCATCTGCCCGGCGGCTTGGGCGTACTCGATTGTCGGAAAGGGCGTCAGGTCCATGTGGTGGCACCAGGAATAGGTGGTCACACTTTGCATGCCCAGAGCGGCCGCCAAGGCTGGTCCGCTGACTGCACTGGGGTCTTCTGGCAGGGTCTGCAAGCCCCAGAGCACCGCGTTCAGGTGCAGATCGGGGAAGCCTGCCGCACGTACTTTGGCGCGGAATCCGTCCAACGCTGCCCGCGTCGCCTCAACGCCGCCCAGATCGTTGACCAGGTGCGACAGCTCGTAGATGGAGAAATAGGGGCAGCCTTCCAACTGCCAGTAGCCAGGGTGATTGAAATAGTGGGCAATCACGTAGTCACAGGCAGCGTCAAATGTCGTACGCGTGACGGTTCCCGACAAGAGGACCTCATAATCGCGATCGAGGGCAGCAGGATAGAGGTCCCACCAATCCTGATTGGCCCACATCAGGGCAAAACGCAGGCGATCGCGGTTGGGCGCCTGCATGTAGCCCTCCTCCAATGCCCGGTGCAGGAACGGACCGCCCTGATACCAGAACCAATCATAAATGAAGCAGTCGATGCCGTGATCCGCCGCGGCATCGATCTTCCTGGCAAATACGGCCGGATCGGCTTCGTCTTCGTATCCCCAAAGGGGCACGTGCGGTTGCTGATGACCGGGGAAACGGGGCCGCGCCGCTTCTACCAGCTCCCATTCCGTCCAACCGGGATGATGGAGGGTGTCGTTGAGCGGATCGCGGTGGTACTGGGCAAAGTAATAAACAGCCACCTGGTGAGTTGCTGGCATCAGAAGCTCCTTAGGCCATGGCCAGGTCGTCGGCCTTGGTGCCCATGATCATGGAGACCACGTCGGCACGTGAGACCTGGTCTTTAGCTCTTGTTCCTACCATTTCTCCGTGAAACATGACAGAGATCCAGTCGGCAACCTCTAGCACCTGGGACAAATTGTGACTGATGAGAATAACCGTCTTGCCGTTCGCGCGCAGAGTCTCAATCAGACGCAGCACCTCTCGAGTCTGTTCTACGCCAAGGGCTGCCGTCGGTTCGTCGAGGATGATGATATCGCCGCCGCGCACCAGGGCCCGGCCCACGGCCACGACCTGGCGCTGGCCGCCCGAGAGCTTGGCCACCGGCACCCGCACATCCGGGATGCGCGAATGGATGTCCTGGAGAACCTGCGAACTCTGATCAGCCATACGCTTTTTGTCCAGGAAGATGCCCAGGGGGCCATGCGTCAGCTCGTTGCCCAGGAACATGTTAAGCATCACATTGCGGTTCTCAACCAGCTCCAGGTTTTGGTAGACAGGGGCGATGCCGAGATTGAAGGCGTCCACTGGCCCCTTGATGCGCGCTTGCTGTCCGCGCACCCAGATTTCGCCGGCATCTGCTTGATAGGCGCCGGAGATGAGCTTGATCAGGGTTGACTTGCCGGCGCCGTTATCACCCAGAAGAGCGGTCACCTGTCCGGGATAGATCTGCCAGTCGACGTTCTTGACAGCTTCCACAAAGCCGAAGCGCTTACACAGCCCGCGTGTCTCCAGGATCGGCTGCATTGGTTCCATCGAACATTCTCCTTGTTTCAGATTTTGGCGCGGCGCCGGGCGTCGATGACGACGGTGATCATGAAGATGACACCTTTGCTGATCGCGGTGACTGCCGGCGGCAGGTTGAGCAAGAGCAAGCCGTTGGTCAGAATGGCCAGGAACAGGACGGCGATCAAGGCGCCCTGGATCTTGCCCACTCCACCATACAGGCTCACCCCACCCAACAGTGCGGCAATGACGACGTCGCCGAAGTTCACCGCTGACGGTGTGATGCCGAACATGAGCGACGTACGTACACGGGCGACTGCCAACATGGCGACCACCGCAATCAACATTGCCAACACCACCAGGCACAGGCGCACGACGCCGGTGACGTGCACCCCGGCCAGGCGCGCCGCCTGGTAGTTGGAGCCGGTGGCGTAGATATGCATGCCCAACTTGGTGTGGTTGAGGACGACGTAGGCAATGGTGTAGGTCAGCGCCAGCAACCAGATCGAAAGCGGGATGCCCAACGGCCGGGCCAGCAGGGTCTCTGAGAAACCAGGGCGTCCGATGCTGATCGCGCTGCCGCCGGTGATATACAGCGACAGGCCGACATACACGCCTGCAGTGGCCATGGTGGCGATCAGCGAGAAGATGCCTCCTTCGATGATCAGAAAGCTATTGAGCAGACCCATCAAAGCCGCGGCGCCAAGAGTCAACCCCAACACTACTGGCAACGGCAAACCCATCTTCACGAAGAACACTGCGGCCAGATTGGCTGACAGGCCGAGCACACCCAGTGTAGAGGCGTCGATCTGCCCGGCCAGCAAGGCAATGGTGAACCCGGCGGCGGCGATGCCGGTGAACGACGCTCCAACCAGGATGTTCATCAGATTGGCGCTGGTGAAAAAACTTGGGACGAAAACGGCGTAGACCACGAAAATGATGGCGGTGACCGTGTAAAGCCAGTACTCCCCAAAAAGCAGGCCAAAGGCTTGGGCCAGGAATCCGGGAGACTTAGCTTGCAATGTAGATGAAGATTGCATAGTAGGCTTCTGTTCCCTCCCAACTAACGGCTTTCAATTCGTTGCCGGATGCTTTCGAGCAGCACGGCCAGCACAAACGCCAGTCCATCAACGGTCACTCGCAGCGCAGCCGAGACGTTGAGCAGTCCCATACCGCTGACCATCACGGCGAGAAAAAGGATCGCCAACACGAGCCGCTCCAGCCGGCCCTTGCCGCCGAAGAGCGCAATGCCGGCGAACAGGCAGGCCACGAGTGGATCAGGGCGCACGAAGGCGGTACCCTGGGCGGCGCCGGTAGATGCGCCGAAGGAGCCCATCAGGACCTGGGCATAGAGCGTACGGCTCAACACATAGATCATCGTGATCCATCCGCCGAAGGCGATCCCTAGCAGTACCAGCGCCGTCAGGCGACTGCGGCTGATGCCGTTCAGCTCAGCGGCGCTGGCGTTGCCGCCTACTGCGTAGAGATGGGCCCCGAGCTTGGTCTCGTTTAGCGCGACGTAAACCACAATGAAGATGATGACTGCCAAGGGGATGACTGCCGGCACGCCCAGAACACTGAAATCGGCCAGGTCTTGCAGCTCGGGTCGCAGGAGGCGCAGGTAACCCTCTTTGGTCACCGCGAAGAGGATGTAGTAGGAGAAACCAACGGCGAGGATGCTGGTAGCGATGGTGGCGATGATCGAACTGACCCTCGCTCGGGTGATGAGCACGATGTTGACCAGCTCGATGATGACCAGGACTGCGAGCCCGGCGAGACAGGCAGCGGCTAGCGGCCACTTGGCGACCTGGAAGAGAGCACCTATTACCAACGCCGCCAGGCTCATGGCGCCCAGATAGCCGAGATCGATGACGCCAGCGATCAGGGCGACCGCATAGAAGGTACCCAGTATGCCCACGCCAGCGCTCATCCGCAGGACATTGATCACGTTCAGCCTGGAGAAGAAGACGTCGGTGGGGATGAGCGCCGAGAAGATGGCGATCTCGATCAACAAGGCAATCAAGATGCCGTTGTTCAGCACGAATCGGCCCACTTTTTCGCCGCGACTCATGCGGAACAAGACCGGCGGTCCTGCCTCAGGGCTTCGCGACACGTTCGATGTGGTCATGCAACTCGCCTCCAGGCCGGCTGGGACCGGATAGCATGTTCCTCTTCCCCGGCCCCTGCCCGCGAGCCACGACGGATGCGGTCAGGAGCCGGGGTGCAACTTGCGTTCAGAGAGCTACGTGGGTACAGCCGGTGGTCTGCCCTTCTTGGGTTGGGCTACTACCGAACTGCCGTTCATTGGGGATAGAGTTCGGCGTAGCGTGCGTCGACCGTATCCTGAGTGATGAACTTGTCCACTGTGTAGGGCTTGAATGGCACGCCTTCCAGGATGGCGAGTGCGGTCTCAACCCAGCTCCAGCCTTCACACCAGGGCGAGAATTCCATCACGGCGTAGTAGCCCTTGGGTTTGGTCTTGAGGAATTCAATCGTTGGCTTGTCCGCGCCCATAGTCACCATCAGGATGTCGTTTTCGCGACCTGCTTCCTTGGCCGTGTTGTATGGTTCGAGTCCCAAGGCGTCCCAGCAGGGGATCAGACCAAAGACGGCCTTTGGGTGTGCTGTCAGGGTGGCAAGGATCATGTCAGGCGGGGTGGTGCCTACGGTGAAAGGATCCTGCTTGAGAACGTGTGCATCATCCAGCCCCATGCCATCCTTGACAGCCTTCGCCGCAGCCGCCGTGCGAGTGACACACGCCGGCACACCGCCATGGGTGAATTCAAGGAAGTACAGCTCGCGCCCTTTCCAGTCACCGTCCATCTTCTTCTTCAGGCCCTCCACCAGTTTCTCGCCGGCCAGTGTGCCTGCAGTGGCATTGGGCACGCCGTAGGTGTAGGGGGAGTATTCCGTCTGGCCCTCATCGATGTTCAGGTAGGGAATGTTGAGCTTGAGCAGCTTCGAAGCGATGGCGTCCATATCTTTCTGGCTGCCTACGAGATCGGGCTTCTGGGCCAGCAAGGGATCCAACTGATCGATAGAGGCGCCGTTGGCGGCATCCATGCCGATGTACTTGACGCCGTAGGCCTTGGCTGCCGCCTGCATGCCTGCTTCCCATTGGCTAAAGAAGGGGTGCGACTTGTCAAGGTTGATATATCCCAGCGTCCAGGGCTTCTTGAACTGCTTGGGGAGCGAAGCGACGGGGTTGCACATATTGGCGCCGGATGCAGCGACGACGTCGGCGGGCGACCAAAGAGCAGCCGGGACCGGGGTCACCTCAACTTTGACCTCCTTGGTGACTTCTTTGGTCACTTCCTTGACAACCTCCACCTGCTTGGTGACTTCAACCTTGACCTCGCGGGTCACTTCCACGATCTGGGGGGTGGCCGCGGGAGCCGGTGTGGCAGCAGGAGCGCATGCCACCACGATGATCAGGGCGAGGCTGACGGTCGCTAGGATGGCAACGGTACGAAGGTTCGAGTGCTTCATCTTGGTTCCTCCTGGGAAAGACATTGAGTGTAGATATGGAAAAGAAACCATGAGAATGTCGAGTGGCTTATCGTCGTTGGCTCACCTCCTGTTGCGTCATCACGATGGCGTGTGGTGCGGGTAACCAGCGTCTCGACGCTGGTTGGTTTGTGGCAGCTTCGGAAGCTGTTGATGGCCGTACACCTGTAGAAACCTAGTAGGCTGCCGGCTCCGGGTAAATACTGTCGATATTCTCCGGTGTCACAAAGTCATGTTTGACATACACCGCCGGTGGGGTTGGCTCGCCCGATAGGATGGCGGCTGCCAACTTAATCAACCCTTCGCCGTACTTTTCCGGTTGAAAGGAAGTCGCTCCGACCACGCGCGTGTTGGGGCGCCGCATCTCACGCCGGATTTGGCGGTCAGCCCCCTGGCTCACGGCAACAATGTCTTGCTCACGCTGTAGCTGGCGAGCAGTCTCCATGCCAATGGCGATAATGTGGTCGGCGACAGCAATCAGAACGATGTGCCGGTCGCGTGGAAAGCGTTCAAGCAGCCCTTTGACGACTTCTGTCGTCTCCTCACGTGTGTCGCCGCAGCCGGTGTACACAACGGTCTCGGCAGGTAATGCGCCCAAGGTCTCGCGCAGACCATCGATTTGGCCGTCCAGGCGGGCTGCAGGAAGAGGACCTGCCCCTGGGGATTCGAGAGCAAAGACCCTGTCGACTCGGCTATGCCAGTGTCTCTTGATCCATTGTCCGAGGCCGGTGCCAGCGATATGACCGGCGCGGTAGCTGTCTACGCCGAAAAAGGTCGCCCCAACGATCGGGATGTCCACGGCGATGCAAGGTATGCCGCCCTGCTGGAACTTGTCCATGAGCAGCCCTCCCACACGGTCCTCTGACTGGTACTCGATCACCAGGTCAACGTTCTGGCCGACCATGCTGTCGGCCACTTGCAGCGCCACCCCAGCGTCATGACGGTTGTCTGCCACGATCAAGTCGATGTTGCCGGCTTGCTGGGCTGCCATCTCGACGCTGCGCCGAACCTCGACGGCAAACGGCGTCGCTTCATCCATGTTAGCGAAGCCGATGCGAAAATGACGACTGGCCTGGGCAGCAGGGGCATAGCTTGCGGAGGAAGCGTTAGGGCCACACACCGTTAACGTGAGGTCCAGTTTCCGCAATGCTTCGAAGTAAGACGCGTCCAAACCCGTGTCAGTGATAATGTGAGAGATGCGATCGGTGTTGGCACAGGCAGCGAGGTGGATCTTGCCGAACTTGCTGGAGTCGAGAAGCACGACGGTCTGTTGCGCGGAAGCGATCATTTTCGCTTTGAGTTGAGCGGTCTGAATGTCAGGATCGGTGAAGCCCAGGTTGATGTCATAGGCGGCGTAGGAGAGAAAGGCTGTCTTGACATGCAAGCTCTGCAGCATGTGCTCAGCGGGCTGGCCCGTCGCCGAGACTGCACCCGGTCGTAACATCCCACCTACAAGGATGACGGTATGAGAGGGATTGTCTTGCAGCGCCTGGGCCAATTCCAGGCTGTTGGTGACGATGGTTAGGCCGCGGTACTCCGCCAGGTATGGCGTCATTTGGAAGACGGTCGTGCTGTCGTCCAGCAGGATGGCATCACCGTCTTGCAGCATGTCCACAGCCCGGCCAGCGATCCACTCCTTGGCATCCGCACGGATGCGTGTGCGTGCAAGGAACGCTGGATTGCGAATCTCGTATCCTTCCCGGGCCTCGACCCCCCCTCGCACCCGGTTGATCTGGTCCGTCTCCGTGAGAATGCGCAGGTCATTTCTTACGGTGCCCTGCGAGACACCAAAAATCGCCGCCAGTTCCGTCACGCGGATAGCGGGCCTCTCGCGTAGTAGGTCGAGAATCTTATGACGTCGCTCGAAAGCGGTCACGGATATTGCCTCCTCAGTCATGCGCCTATCGGTAGTGGGATTGCAGGACAACCGGCCAATCGTCAAGAAAACAACTGATATTAGTCTATCATACGTCAGATTATTTGTCAATACACTGTTGAAATACTGACAATAAGCTGTTGGTCGCGCCAGGTCCTTGTCCTATTTGTGGTGGTGCTGGCACTATTGGCAGTCGGCAATTCCAAGGAGGGGCGGATTACCGGGCGGGGAGAGGGACAAGTGTGGACGGGCCGGTCGGGTGGGGGATAGGCTTGCCGGATCGGCTTGAGTTGAGCCAGTGAGCAGGAGATTCCCCATGGATCGCAATGATTGAACGGCCGCACGGTTGTGGCCTGCGGGCGACGATCCAGACGGCGTTCGTCGAGCGGATCAACCTGACCCTTCGGCAGGCTCAGGGCAAGCTCTTGCGGCAGAGCGTCGCCGGGTTGGCGCGGCGGACGTGGTCAATTCACATGGCGACCACTGAACTTGAGATGCCCCTTCTATGGTTTCAGGGGTACGTCCATTTCTGCCGGCAGCATGAATCACTGCGGCAAGAGTACCGGTACGTGAATCCCCATGGCGAAGAAGTCGTTCGCTGTCGCTTCCGGACGCCGATGATGGCGGCGGGACTGACACGCCACCGTCGGACGGTGCAGGAGTTCCTGCTCCACCAGTTACCAGCAGGTTGTTAGCCGATGCTCGCATCGGACCGCGTCCAGCAGCCGGAAAACGGACTGGGAAGAGGATGATTGACCCCATTTCCGGTCCTCAGACTCCAAACCAGGCACGTCTACGGCCCGCCTGAAGGCTCAGGGGCCGGGGCGCAGCCCTCAAAAAGTGCCAACCACACGCAAAGGGAGGACCGCGCTGGCCGGCCTCGTCATCGCCGGGATGGTTGTTGCCAGCATGTGGTTCGGTGCACGCCGGCTGGCGACGCTGAAGGTGGTGGAAGCACTACGGGAGTTGTAGCTGGCGCGTGAAAGGACTGCATCCGGCATCTTGGCGCTCGCTGGTGATGTGCCGAATGCGGCTGGGATGGGTATGATAGCGGTGCGCATGTCCGATGTCTTCGATCGGCGCGCCTCTACGCCATACATAGGTCGCTAATGACCCAACTTGCTTCTACTGAAGGGCTAACCAGCGAGGAAGCTGCGCGCCTGCTGCTTCAGGTTGGCCCAAACTCCATTGCCGAGGCCAAACCCCACCCCTGGCTGGCGTTTCTCAAACGTCTGTGGGGGCCCATTCCCTGGATGTTGGAAGCGGCGGTCATTCTGGAAGTGATCCTGGGCAAATATGACGAGGCCGCCATCATCGCCGCGCTCATTTTGTTCAACGCCGTCTTCAGCACGATCCAGGAAAAACGTTCGTCCGATGCGCTGGCCATGTTGCGCCAGCACCTGCAACTGACCGCCCGCGTCCGCCGCGATGGCGAATGGCGGACTCTTCCGTCAGAGCAGCTTGTCCCCGGCGATGTGATTCACATCCGCATGGGCGATCTGCTCCCGGCAGATGCGGCGCTGCTGGATGGCAATTTGCTGCTCGATCAATCCGCGCTCACGGGCGAATCGTTGCCTGTAGAGGTCACGGCCGGCGGGACAGGCTATACTGGCACAACTGCGCAGCACGGTGAAGCCACTGCCGCTGTCATCGCGACCGGCGCGCATACCCGCTTCGGCCGCACCGCCGAACTGGTGCGCACCGCCAAGAGCCAGAGCAACCTGGAGACGGTCGTTTTCTCGGTAACGAAGGCGCTGATGATGCTGGATGGCGTCCTGGCGCTGGCGGTGATTGCTTACGCGCTGGCGACGCACATGCCGCTCCTACAAATCCTGCCGTTTGCGCTGATCCTGCTGGTGGCATCGGTGCCGGCGGCACTCCCCGCCACCTTTGCGATCGCCACCGCGCTGGGCGCGCAGGAGCTTTCGCATCAAGGCGTGCTGGTGACCAATCTCGCGGCCATCGAGGAAGCCGCCGGAATGAACGTGCTGTGCAGCGACAAGACCGGCACGATCACCGAGAACCGCCTGCGCGTGGCCGATTTGCGTCCCTACAGTGCTCAGGACGAAAACGCGTTGCTACGTCTGGCGGCACTGGCCAGTGATCCCTCCACCCAAGATTCGCTTGATCTCGCGATTCTGCAGCGGGCCCAGGAACACAACGTCTTACCCGATTTCAGCCAACGCCAGCGTTTCCCGCCGTTCGACCCGGCCACCAAACGCTCCGAAGCCGACTTCCTGCAAGGCGACACCACGCTCCATGTAGTCAAAGGCGCGCCGCACGTCATCGCCTCCCTCTGCGCCGACCCGCCCGCCACCCTCGAAGCGGATGTAGATAAGCTGTCCGCAAAAGGTTACCGCGTGCTGGCGGTAGCGCACGGCAACGGGCCAATTCTACAACTCACAGGCCTGGTGTCTCTGCAAGATCCGCCCCGCGCCGACTCAATTCCGCTCATCGCGCAACTGCACGATCTGGGCATTCGCGTCATCATGGTCACGGGCGATGGGCTGACTACAGCCCGCACGATAGCAAGCCAGGTAGGGATTGGCGACCGTGCCTGTCTGGCCCAATCACTCCAGGTAGGCAGCGAACCTGATCTCACTTGTGACGTGTTCGGTGAAGTCCTGCCCGAACACAAATTTGCGCTCGTGCAGGCCTTACAAAAGGGCGGACATATTACCGGCATGACCGGGGACGGCGTGAACGACGCCCCGGCGCTCAGACAAGCCCAGGTGGGCATCGCCGTCTCGAATGCTACGGACGTGGCCAAAGCCGCTGCCAGCCTGGTGCTGACGCAACCGGGCCTGGGGAACATCCTTTCCGCTATCCAGGTCAGTCGCCAGATCTACCAGCGCATGTTGACCTACACCCTAAACAAGATCATCAAGACCATTCAAATCGCCGGCTTTCTCAGTTTGGGCTTCATTCTCACCGGCATGTTCGTCACCACGCCTTTGTTGGTCATTCTGCTCCTGTTCGCCAACGACTTCGTCACCATGACCATCGCCACCGACCAGGTGCGCGCCTCAGCCAAACCCGACCGTTGGGATGTGCGTGCCATGCTGGTCCCGGCGGTCAGCATGGCGATACCCGTTCTGGCGCTGACCTTCGGCATTTTCCTGGCCGGGCAAAACCTTCTACATTTATCCGTCGCAGAGCTACAGACACTCTCGTTCATCACACTGGTTTTTACCGCGCAAGGCATGATCTACCTGGTGCGCGAGCGGCATCACTTCTGGGCTTCGCACCCCGGCAAATGGCTGCTGCGGGCTTCTGCGCTGGCTATCCTGGCGGTCATCCTGCTCGCTTCTTTCGGGATCCTCATGCAGGCCATCCCACTTTGGCTGACACTGGGAACGCTGGCGTTGGTCGCGATCGCCTTGTTTGGGTTGGATTTTCTCAAGGTCTGGGTCTTCCGGAAGTTCAACTTGCATTGACCTTTGGCCCGGCTGATCGCATCCTGGTCCTGGCCTGCACTCCGACCACGAGGCCATCGCTTGCGGCGGCATTATCCAGAGGAAGACTAAGGGTGAATTTCGAGCACCGCACATTTTGAGACCGATGTGCGGTGCTTCGGGTCTGCGGAGGGCCCACAGATCAGGACCGGGCAGTTTTCCACCCGTCTTGGTTTGTATAGTGATGATGAGCGCGAGGAGTCAGAAACGTGCTCGGGTGTAGCCGACGGACATCGGTTACAATCCTCCTGGAGGGAAGGAGCAGACTTCGTGCTGGCTGAGGAGTCGTACGACTGCCTTCTGAACTAGACTGGCAAGCCTTCCCCTCCAGGAGTCCCGACTAGGAATTGGGGCTCATCGCCAATGAAGCCCCTGATCACGGCAAGCATGGGATAGCGCAGTGACTTGGGCGTGAGATGGCTCCCCCTTGAGACCTTGAATTCAGCCCGCAGGCGGCGCGGCGAGAGTCGTGGTGCAGGCCGCCGAGCACGGTGAAAGCGATGACCTGCCGATCTGCGGCGGCTCTGCCTTGGGTGGCACGGGAATGCGCTGATGGATGCCCTGATGAGGGCAGGCATGGTTGAAGTTACTGAGCACGGTGCAGAGATCTCACGGAATCTGGCGGTGAGATCGGGAGAACGGCAGTCGCAGACGTTGGCATCAACCCAGCAAAGCACCCAAAGCAGAACGGATGGGCTAGCTTGCCGGCACGAGCCATAGTCGTCTGAAACGAACCTGCTTATCGCTCGGATTAGAACGGATGTGCATAGAAACCAGCATGGCCTTGGGTGATGTCGTCCATCGCCGATCGGCAGTTCGGCTGGCGCAGCCATTACGGTGAATGAGGGCGATGGTGTCGGCAGAAATCTTGGGTGACAGCACCGTCGGTTGGGCCTTGCGCCGCCACAAGATGCGCAAGAGTTGGTCCCCGACTTTTGGCCGGCCACTTTCCATTCCCGGTGACAGGACTTCACAGTTTCCAAACAGAACCTCCATCGACCGTCCAGAAGCCCGCATTATGCTGTAAGCATCAAGGGCAAGTGCGAAAGCACTTCCAAACACAATCAGAGACAAGTCCAGGAGGACAAAATGTTCAAGAAGACACTCATAACCGGCGCCCTAGCCCTGACCGCACTCGTCTCGGTCGCTCTCCCCACCTTCGCCGCTGAGCCTCGGGTCTCAGTTGTCGATGCGGCCCTGGCCCTCGCCCCAACGGCACAGGTGGCGACCGTCGTCATCAGCCCCGAAGAAGCCGCTTCTTTGCAGTTCATGCGCGAAGAAGAGAAGCTGGCCCACGACGTCTATGTGCTGTTGTATGAGCAATGGGGCCTGACTCCCTTCGATAATATTGCCGCCAGCGAGCAAAAGCACACCGATGCGATTGCCAATCTGCTGGATATGTACAACGTACCCGACCCGGTGGGCGACAATGGCCCTGGCGAGTTCACTGATAGCACCTTGCAGGTGCTATACGACGACTTAGCGGCGCGGGGCAGCCAGTCTTCGGCGGAGGCGCTGAAGGTCGGGGCTCTCATTGAAGAGGTCGACATTCTTGATCTCCAGGAACGTCTGGCTGATACCGACAACGCCAGCATCGAGCAGGTCTACATGAACCTGATGGCTGGGTCCGAGAATCATCTGCGGGCGTTCGTCTACGACCTTGAGACACAGCCCGGCGAGACCTATACGCCTCAGTATCTGAGCCAGACAGCCTACGACGCAATCATTTCTGCCTCTGGTAGTCAAGGGGGTGGGCCCGGAGGTATCGGGAGAGGTGGAGGCAGACGGTAGCATCTGCAACCAGAAAACAGACGCCACATCGAGGTAAGCCCGGGGGTAGACGCATAGTCTGCCCCCGGTTCTTATTGAATTCCAGCCACTGCGACCTCCGCAGCTTCTCCACGTCCAGCGCACCAATCCTGCACATTTCGCACGTACACTGCTCTCCTAGCGACCTCGTGCCACACCTCCAGGTCGCGCATTCTCGACACCGGTAGAGGAGTACATCGCATGAACAAAGTCAGCAAGCGCGCACGCAGGAAACCATGGCTCATGGGCGTGATCCTGCTTCTCGTCGTGGCGGCATTGGGCGCAGGGTGGTATTGGCAACAGAGCACCAGCATTGCCAGCGCCGCGCAGGAGTCAGCACTGCAGACTGCCAAGGTGCGGACCGGCGACATCACGATCACGGCCAGCGGCAGCGGAAACCTGGTGCCCACCAGGGAGGTAGCGTTGGGTTTCCGATCGGGTGGAGTGCTTGCCGAACTGCCGGTGGCAGTGGGAAATCAGGTGCAGGCGGATCAGGTCTTGGCTCGACTCGACGACATCGAGGCCAGCGCCGAGGTAGCTCAAGCCGAAGCCAACGTGCAACTGGCAGAGCTAAAGCTCGATGACTTGACGGCAGGCGCCGATCCGGTCGCTCTTGCAGCGGCTGAAACCGCTCTCGCTGCCGCCCGGGCGGATCTTGCCAAGTTGCTCGAGCCGGCGACGGCGGCAGAGCTGGCAGCCAGCCAGGAGAACCTGCGCAGTGCTCAAGAAGCGTTGGCAATTCTACGGGCCGGGCCGGATCAGGAGAAGCTTGCTGCCGCCCAGGCAAGCCTGACGCTTGCGGAAATCAACGTACGCGGGGCCCAGACTGCCTATGACCAGGTTGCGCCTGTCACCGAATTGCGTAACGGCGACGTCGTTGGTATCGGCGAGACAAAGCAGGCCGCCGATCTGTGGCAGGCCACCACAACCTATGAGAGAGCCAAAGCGGAGTATGACGACATCCTCGCCGGCCCCAGCGCAGACACAGTGACCGCAGCGCGGGCGAGAGTCGCTGTCGCGCAGGCGCAGTTGGATGTGCTCAAACAAGCCCCAAGCGCCGAAGAAATGACGGCAGCGAAGGCCAAGGTGGCGCAGGCTGAAGCGCAGTTGGCGAGCGCGCTCGCCGGTGCGAATGCCAGGGACATTGACTCAGCCAGGCTTGGCGTGACCCAGGCGAGACTGAGCCTGGAGAAAGCACAACAACAGCTTGCCAATACCGAACTGCGTGCTCCGTTTGCCGGGACCATCCTGGCTGTGCAGACCCAGCCCGGTGAAGCCGTGAGCACAGCTCCCATCATCACGGTTGCCGACCTGAGCAATCAGGCAGTGCGCTTCTGGGTGGAAGAGACGGACTTAATGAGCATCGCCGTAGGCAACCCCGTGCAGATCACATTCGACGCCCTGCCCAACCTTACCTTCAAGGGCAACATCACGTCCATCGACCCGGCCCTGACCACTGTTGATGGCGCCCTGGCCGCGCAGGCATGGGCCAGCATCGATGTCAGCGCCCATCCGGTGCAATTGCTTTCCGGTTTGACGGCTGATGTGGAAATCATCGCTGGGCAGGCAGAAAACGTGATGTTGGCGCCCGTGCAAGCGTTGCGCGAGCTGGCGCCCGGCTCCTATGCGGTCTTCGTCGTCAAGGACGATGGCCAGCTAGAAATGCGTCCGGTGAAGGTGGGTCTGCGGGATTACGCCAACGCGGAAATCCTGAACGGCCTAAGCAAGGGTGAAACAGTCAGCACTGGCACGGTCGAAACCAAATAGAGGACGGATAGAAAACGATGCTAAATGACACCACTCAGAATGATCTTGTAATCGACATTCGCCATCTCACGCGGGTGTACGGCACTGACGATGCCACCGTACTTGCCTTGGCGGGTCTTGACCTGCAAGTTCGCCGGGGTGAATTCGTAGCCATCATGGGGCCTTCCGGCTCTGGCAAATCCACACTTCTAAACATTATGGGTTGCCTGGACCGGCCCACAAGTGGCGACTACATCCTCGATGGGATCACCGTGAGCAGCCTGGATCGCACTGAACTGGCTATCGTGCGCAATCAGAAGATCGGTTTCGTTTTCCAGTCCTACAACCTGCTGCCACGGTTGAGTGCAGTGAAGAATGTGATGCTTCCCCTGCTTTACAACACCGAGGTTCGCTTCAGTGATGAGGAACGCCATGAAAAGGCGGTTGCGGCGCTGGAAGCCGTGGGCTTAGGCTCACGACTTCATCACCGTCCCAATGAGATGTCGGGCGGGCAGCAGCAGCGGGTCGCCATCGCCCGAGCCTTGATTAACGAGCCGGCCATGATCCTGGCAGACGAACCCACAGGCAATCTTGACACTAAATCCAGCGTTGAGGTGATGGGCCTACTCCACAGTCTACACTCTTCGGGAGCCACCATTGTCATGGTGACACATGAGCCCGATATCGCCATGCAAGCGGAGCGTGTCGTCTGCGTGCGGGATGGCACGGTCGTCTCCGACGGGCGCGATGGCGCCGGTCATTGTCTGGACCGCGGAGGCCCAAATGACGCTCGCTGAAACCTTTCAGGCGGCCTGGGAAGGCCTGAAGCTTAATCGAGTGCGTTCGTTCCTTACCACCCTCGGAGTCATCATCGGCGTGGCCTCTGTGATCATGATGCTGGCCGTCAGCGCCGGGGCTGAGGCCGCCATTGCCGAACAGATCAACGCTCTGGGCGCTAACCTCATTATCGTGAATCCGGTGCGCGGCGTGCCTGGCGCCTCCCAGACCCTCACCTATGACGATGCACTCGCCATCAAGGAGGGCGTGCACAACATCGATGGTGTGGCAGCGGAATTCCAGGTTGTGCAGGACGTAAGTACAGCGAAAGCCCGGCTTGAAGGCATCACGGTCCTGGGAGTCACGGCCGATTTCCCCGAAGTCCGAGAGTACAGCACTGCCGACGGCCGCTTTCTTACCGCGGACGAGAATGACCGTAAGGCAAAGGTTGCTGTATTGGGCCAAGGTATTGCGCAGGATCTATTCGGTACAGAGAGTCCCATCGGCCAGACAGTGACAATCGGAGCGTCGAAGCTTGTGGTGCTCGGTGTTATGGAAGAGAAAGGTGTCGTTGCAGACGTCGATTACGACGGACGTATCTACATTCCCCTCCAGCTGCTCTATCAGAAGTTCAACCCCAGCCGGCTGGCAGGCGACCGGGTCCGCACGATCTATGTCAAAGCTGCTGACCAGACAGCGATGACGAGTGTGAGCAATCAGACAAAGGCGCTGCTGGTGGAGCGCCACGACGTCGATCCGGCCAAGCCCGACTTTGTACTGCAAACCCAGCAAGACATCATTAGTACGCAGCAGGCTACGACCGAAGCCTTCCGCAACCTGCTTGCGTGGATCGCCGGAGTTTCACTTCTGGTAGGAGGCATTGGCATCATGAATATTATGTTGGTGTCAGTGACCGAACGCACCCGTGAGATTGGGCTGCGCCAGGCGCTGGGTGCGCGGCCACAGGATGTCCTGCTGCAGTTCCTGATTGAGGCTGTGACGCTTAGTCTGGTAGGCGGGCTGGCAGGCGTCATCATCGGCGTCGGTGGGGCAGCACTATTTGGTCGCATCGGCGAGATGCAAACGCAGATTGTGCCCGCTTCGATCCCCTTGGCGTTTGGCGCCGCGGCAGCCGTGGGCATCTTTTTTGGCTACTATCCCGCCAGTAAGGCGGCTCAACTCGATCCTATCGCAGCATTGCGCCACGAATGACATTTCCATCGCCGGGCATTATCGGACGGCGAGCAACATCATCAGTCATCAGACATCAGACCGGTAGACACCGGTAATCCAAAAGGAGAACTTCGTCATGTTGAAACAATGGACATCAGTTTGGCTTTTCGCTCTGGTTACAGTTGCCCTGGCAGGGTGCGGCAGCGCTTCTGGCGCACCGGCTGCAGCACCAGCACCACAGGTTGCAGCGTCAGCCCTGGATACATCGTACGCGAACGCCCTGCCCTTACGTAACCAACTCTTGTTGGGGACGCTGCGTTTGGAGGAATCAAAGTGGCCCATCAGCGCCGAACAAGCCCGCACCCTGGTGCCTCTTTGGCAGGGCATACGCGGCACGCTCAACAGCGGCGCATCAGCACAGGCGGAAATCGACGCTCTGCTCCATCAAATCGAGTCGACTCTGAGCCCCGAGCAAGTCAGTGCCATCGGTGCCCTGAAGCTTACGCAAACTGAGTTGCAGGCATGGGCCACGAGCCAGGGACTGTCTGTGGGTACCGGCGAGGGCGCCGCGGCCGGACAGGGGTCGGGCCAGTCGCTCTCACCCGAGGCGCGTGCAACCCGTCAAGCAGAACGCGGTGTCACCGGCGAAGGCGGCGGGCTTAGCCGTGCCCTGTTGGACGCCGTCATCGGACTTCTGGAGTCCAAAGCGTAGGGAACCTGTTCGGGAGGTCGCGGAGACACCAGTGAATCAACTGAGATTCGTTCCTATCCTCCTGGGATTGCTACTCGAACCGTGTAGAAACCTCGCTCGAGGCATCTAAATACGCCGAAACACCGACACAGACTGATACCGATTGCCAGCTTGCGACAGTCGGAGGTGCGCAGCGGACACCGGCGACACCAACCGCGCTCGCTACGCATCAGGAATGACCGTTCTTCTGGTAGTGTACGGTCTCCAGCATGGCCGAGCATTCCACTTTGGCGGTGCTTGCCACACTAAACTGATCGCAAGGTAAAACCCACAGACTGCAGGCGCAAAAGCACGTAGATATCACTCTGCGATCAATTTAGACATCCTGAACGGCATGCTCACTGCTCAGCGTTGCCTGATGGAGCAGCCTGTGGAAGGCGCACACTTCAATGCGAGGGTAGCGGACGGAATGCTCGAGTAAGATGCAGCGCAAGGCTGCTTCGTCGGCGGAATGACCACTGCAGCGGGAGTTGCTCACTTACCGGTGGCTCTGAGCCCCTTTTCTGTGCGGCGGCCTCATGATGTAGAAGAGATGCCCGCCGTAGCTGACCCGGCTAACCAGACTGGCGGCTACAAGGTCACCGAGGATGCTGCGATCGACTCTGACGCCGTCCATCAGACCCAGGACTGCCTCCTCGCGCATCGGGTGCACAGCGAGAATGTTGAGCAGGTCATCCTTAGCATCACCCAGTGTGGCAAAATCAATCCCCTCGTTGTCAACCAGCAGTTCGACAGACTCATGACGTTCCGCAAACAGGACATAAGCGCGCAGGAGCGTCGCCTCGTCTGGCGCCTTCACACATGGTTCCAATGGCAGGCCAGTTGGTATCGAAATGTATGCCTTCGCTGGTCGCAGATCGGCCGCGTACTCTGCCAGAGCCTCAAGCTCGGCGGCGGCGTCATTGACACCATTGAAAAGCATCGTCTCGGTCACCAGCAGACCAGTGGATGCCGGTCCTCTTTGTGGTAGTCAATTCGAGGGTAGGGGGCGCCGTCGCCCGTCGCCTACGGCCGAGCGAAGAGGTGGATGGTGAAGGATAATAACAAGTTTTCAACTGTTGCCAAGCGGGACCACGCACAAGCGAAGTGCAATTCGTGAATCTTTTCACGCAATATGATCCAGATCATGTTCTAGCGATCGGGAATAGGCTATGCTGGTTCCGCTGATATCGGGCTATCCGCTGGCGTGCAAGCGCCAAGGAGCTAAGATCATATGGTCGCACAGCGAAGTGCGGCGGGGCCGGCACCGGGAGCGTTCATGGATGAGGTCATCGCGGCGACACCCGGCGGCGCCTCGCATCTCGAACTTTGTGTACAGTGTGGCACGTGTGGGGGGTCGTGTCCCTCGGGCCCCGACATGGAACACACACCGCGGCATCTGTTCGCCATGATTCGCGCCGGCATGAAGGAGGAGGTGTTGCGCAGCAACACCCCTTGGTATTGCGTTTCCTGTTACTACTGCATGGTGCGGTGTCCGCAGGAAATCCACATCACCGACATCATGTACACGCTGAAGCGCATGGCCATCAAGGAGGGACTCTATCGCGAGTCAAGCGCGGCCGACGCTCCCGATTTTTCGGAGACGTTCATCGACTTCGTGAACAACTACGGGCGCAGTTTCGAGCTTGGCTTGGCGACCCGCTACCATCTCCGCCATCACCCTCTGACCGCCGTCAGGAAGGCAGGGATGGGGCTGGGCATGGTGCGCAAGGGTCGCATGGACCTGACGCCAAAACGGATCAACGGCATCGAGCAGTTGCAGGCGATCCTGGCCAAGGCAAGGGAACTGGGGGCAGAAGACGGCGCTATTTCACAAGGAGGCAGGCAATGAGCGCAAAGTATGGCTACTATCCCGGTTGTTCCTTGGAGCGCAATGCCATTGCCTACCATCAATCGGCTGTGGCCGTGGCACCTGTTCTGGATATCGAGTTCGTGGAACTCGATGACTGGAACTGCTGTGGGGCCACGGAGTACATTGCCATTGACGTGCTGCCGGCCTACGCTCTGGTGGCGAGGAATCTCGCCATCGCCTCCCGGCAGAAGCTCAGTGGCGGCAATCAGAACCAGGTCGTTGCCCCATGCAGCGCCTGCTTCCTCAACTTGAGTAAGGTCGACAAATACATGAGTGATGCTCCCCGGCTGGCTGCCAACGTCAACACGGCGCTGGCGGCGGGGGGGCTGAGCTACAAGCCGGGCAGCGTCCGCGTCCGCCACCTGTTGGACATTGTCGTCAACGACGTGGGCTACGATGCGATCGCCGCCAAAGTGCAGAAGCCGCTGTATGGACTTCGGATCGCACCGTACTATGGCTGTTTGATCGTCCGTCCCGGTTTCCAGGGGGCGTTCGACGACCCCGAATACCCCATGTCCCTGGACAGGCTGATGGGAACGCTGGGAACGACAGTCGTTGATTTCCCGGTCAAAGCCCACTGCTGCGGCGGGCACATGACGCAGATCAGCGAGCAGGTGGCGCTGGAGCTGATCCGGCAGTTGCTACAAAACGCTGCCGAATACGAGGCTGATGCCATCGTCACCCTCTGCCCCATGTG
Organism: Pseudomonadota bacterium; assembly: GCA_029782295.1. Lineage (GTDB taxonomy): Bacteria > Pseudomonadota > Gammaproteobacteria > Burkholderiales > Methylophilaceae > CAIJXJ01. Next base: position 19,268 of record JAKOVB010000116.1, on the reverse strand, counting down.
CCAGCTAAACCTGGATGGCTACCAGGAGGCCGTCAACCGCCATTACGGCACCAAGTACCATATTCCCATTCTTTACTTCACGCAGTTGATGGGACTGGCGTTTGGACTGCCGGCGGCGACTCTGGGCTTCGGCAAGGAGTTCGTAGACGCCGCCGCTGCCCTGAATAAGATCGGCGTGCAGCCGCCGCCCAAGCCGAAAAAGGAGCGGGCCGGCAAAGAGGCGCTTCCGATGCCGGAGATGGCCGCGGGAGGGCTGAGCCATGAGTCCTGAACGTATCGGCGTTTACGTGTGCCATTGCGGCTCCAACATTGCCGCCACCGTGGATGTGGAAGAGGTGGCGCTGTGGGCCAGCGAGGAACTTGGAGACCGCGGCGTTGTGGTCGCCCGCGACTATCAATTCATGTGCTCAAGCCTGGGCCAAGAGCTGATCGAGGCCGACATCAAGGAACAGGGCCTGACCAGGGTCGTCGTGGCGGCGTGTTCGCCTCACCTGCACGAGCGCACCTTCCGCACGGCCTGTAAACGGGCGGGGTTGAACCCTTTTCTGTGTGAGCTGGTGTCGATCCGCGAACAGGTGTCGTGGGTGCACACCGATCGCGCAGCCGCCACTGAAAAAGCGATGGCGGTGGTTTCGGGCGGCGTAGAGCGGGTGACCTTGCACCAGCCTCTGGAACCCCTACACGTACCCATTCATCCAGCCACCCTCATAGTCGGCGGCGGCATCGCCGGCATCCAGGCGGCGCTAGAGATCGCCGACAGTGGTTATCCGGTCTACCTGGTAGAGCGGGAGCCGTCCATCGGCGGGCATATGGCCCAGTTTGACAAGACCTTCCCCACACTCGACTGCTCGGCCTGCATCCTGACGCCGAAGATGGTGGATGTGGGCGGGCATCCGAACGTCACTCTGCTCACCTGGAGCGAGGTGGAGCGTGTGGATGGCTACGTGGGCAGCTTCACTGTCACCGTACGCAAGAAGGCGCGGTACGTGGATGAGAGTGTCTGCACTGGCTGCGGCATCTGCACCGAGAAGTGCCCTGTGCGGGTGCTGGACAACACCTACGAGGCGGGTTTGGGCTATCGCAAGGCGGTCTACCGGCCCTTTGCCCAGGCGGTGCCCAAATACCCGGTCATCGACCGCGAGAACTGCACCTATTTCCAGCGCGGCAAGTGCAAAGCCTGCCAACTCTTCTGTCCCACCCATCCCAAGGCGATTGACTTCGAGCAAAAGGATGAGATTCTCCAGTTCCAGGTGGGCAACATCATTCTGGCTACTGGCTATGATTTGTTCGATTGTCGACGCATTCCCCAGTACGGCTATGCCAGGCTGGCCAACGTATTCACCAGCCTGGAATTCGAACGGTTGTGCAACGCCGCTGGCCCCACAGGTGGAAAGATCGTGCTGCGCGACGGGGTAACGGAGCCGGCGACGGTCGGCATCATCCACTGTGTGGGCAGCCGTGACCACAACTACAACCCTTACTGCTCCAACATCTGCTGTATGCAGAGCCTGAAATTCGGCCATTTGGTGAAAGAGCGCACGGGCGCTGAAGTCTTTAACTTCTACATCGACATACGCACCGCCTTCAAGGATTACGACGAGTTCTACCAGCGGGTGCTGGAGGACGGTGTCCACTTTGTGCGGGGGCGCGTGGCCGAGGTGACCGACGCCGCTCGCCTGCCCGGCGAAGAGGGCAAGCTCATCATCCAGGTTGAGGACACTTTGTTGGGTAAGCAGCGGCGTATTCCGGTGGACATGGTCGTGCTGTCGGCAGCCTTGCAGCCCCGGCAGGACTCGACGGAGGTAGCCTACACCTTTGGCATCGCCTGCAGCGCCAACGGCTGGTTCATCGAAAAGCACCCCAAGCTGGACCCCGTGGCGACGATGACGGAAGGCATCTTCATCGCCGGCGCCTGCCAGGGCCCCAAGGACATCCCGGCCAGTGTGGCCCAGGGCGCCGCCGCCGCGGCGCGGGTGCTGGGCCGCATCCACCAGAAAGAGTTGGCGCTGGAACCAGTTCGGGCCAGTATCATTGCCGAACGTTGCTCCGGCTGTCGCATCTGCAACAACCTCTGCCCCTTCAATGCCATCTCGTACGACACGGCCCGCATGATCACCGAGATCAACCCGGCGCTGTGCCAGGGCTGTGGCACCTGCGTGGCGGCCTGTCCATCGGGCGCCATCACCGGCACGCAGTTCAGCAACGAACAGGTGCTGGCGCAACTGTACGGCCTGTTGCTTCTGAATGTGAGCAGCGGGCCGGTGCAGCAACCTCAGCCGGCGCTCGTGCCTGCGTAAGGCAGCTCTCATACCCGGAATGGGAGGTAAGTGTTATGTCCGAGCCCTTTGAACCTGTCATCATCGGCTTCACCTGCAACTGGTGCAGCTACCGGGCCGCTGACCTAGCCGGAACATCGAGGGTGAAATATCCACCCAATATTCGTCTCATCCGCTTAATGTGCTCCGGTCGCCTGGACCCGACCTTCGTGCTCAAGGCGCTGGCGGGAGGAGCCGATGGCGTATTGATCACCGGCTGCCATCCGGGCGAGTGTCATTACCTGGAACAGAACTACAAAACCTTGCGCCGTTTCACCCTGCTCAGGCGGACCTTGGCTCAGTTCGGCATCGAGCCGGAACGGGTACGTCTGGTGTGGGCCAGCGCTGCTGAGGGCGCCCGCTTGGCTGTCGAGATCGGCAAGATGGTCGAAGAGGTGCGGGCGCTGGGACCGCTGAACTGGCAGGGCGTCATCGCTGACGACGGCGATCCGCCAATCGCCATTTACCATCCGCAATCGGAATGGGTCCAGGGGGTAGCGGCATGAACGCCAACGGCAAACCTAAGCTGGCTATGTATTGGGCCTCCGCTTGCGGCGGCTGTGAAATCAGCACCTTGAACATCGGCGAACACATCCTGACGGTGGATGCGGTCTTCGACCTGGCTTTCTTTCCATGCATCGCCGATTTCAAGGTCAAGGATGTGCTGGGTTATCCCGACGGCTACATCGACCTCTGCCTGATCAATGGCGCCATCCGCAATTCCGAAAACGAGGAGATGGTGCGCCTGCTGCGGAGGAAGTCAAAGCTGCTGGTGGCTTTTGGTTCCTGCGCCTACGAGGGCTGCATCCCTGCCCTCTCCAACCTGACGACGCGCGACGCCACCTTGCGGGCAGCCTATCTCGACAACCCATCCATCGACAATCCTGCTGGCACCTTGCCTCAACCGCATACGGCTGTACCCGAAGGCGATCTGGAGATCCCCTTCTTCTACCACACGGTCAAGTCTCTCGACCAGGTTGTGGATGTGGACTACACCATCCCCGGCTGCCCACCCGAGCCCCATCAGATTTGGGCCGTGCTGCAGGTTGTCGTGGCGGCGCTGACCCAGGGCGGGTCTCTTCCACCCAAGGGTGTTCTTCTGGGAGCAGGTAGTGTCGCCGTCTGTGAGGAGTGTGCTTTGGCCAAGCACGAGAAGGCCGTCGCTCGCTTCTATCGACCCTACCAAATCCGGCCCGAGCCGGGGTTGTGCCTACTGGAGCAGGGCCTGATCTGCATGGGCCCAGCCACACTCAGCGGTTGCGGCGCCCTTTGTCCGCAGGTGGGCATGGGCTGTCGCGGCTGCTACGGCCCGCTGCCCGGCGCCGAAGACCAGGGCATGCGCATGCTCACGGCCATCGCCTCAATTCTGGATGTGAGTGGCAGGCCGGGTGACAATGAGCTCGATCTGGAACGTAAGGTCGAGGCCGCAGCGGACACGATCGTCGATCCTGCCGGGACGTTTTACCGCTTCAGCATGGCGCACTCACTGCTGCGGCGCGCCCGAACCGACGGCGTCGAGGCAGCCGTCCCGCAACCAGCGGTTTGGTCATAGGAGAGGCGCTATGAGACGCATCACAATTGATCCCATTACCCGTCTGGAAGGACACGGCAAGATCGAGATCTTCCTCGACGAGGAGGGTGACGTCGCCAACGCCTACTTCCAGATTCCCGAGCTGCGCGGTTTCGAGGCCTTCTGTGTGGGCCGCCCTGCCGAGGAGATGCCCCGCATCACCAACCGCATCTGCGGCGTCTGCCCGGAAGCGCATCACATGGCTGCCACTAAGGCGCTCGACGCGCTCTACCATGTCGAACCTTCGCCAGCGGTGAAAAAGCTGCGCGAGATGTTCTACATGGCCTTCTATGTCACCGATCATACCACGCATTTCTACGCCCTGGGCGGTCCTGACTTCGTGGTCGGCCCTGACGCGCCGGCGGCAGAGCGCAACATCCTGGGCGTCATCCACAAGGTAGGCCTGGAAACCGGTAGGCAGGTGATCGACTGCCGGATGCGCAACCACCACGTGATCAAGATGCTGGGGGGTCGCGGGGTGCACCCCGTGGCAGGCCTGCCCGGCGGCTGGAGCCGGTCGGTGGCGCCGGACGAGCGTGAGGAGATCGAGGCCATTGCTCGCCAGAACGTCGAGTTCGCTCTCTTTTCGCTCAAAGTCTTTGACGACATCGTGCTCGCGAACCCGGCCTATGTCGAGCTCATCCTCTCCGACACCTACAGCCATCGCACCTACTACATGGGCACGGTCGACGCCCAGAACCGGGCCAACTTCTACGACGGCATGATCCGGGTGGTGGACCCTGACGGCAGAGAGTTCGTCAGGTACGCCTGTCGCGACTATTCCCAGCACATCGCCGAGCGTGTGGAGCCGTGGACCTATCTCAAATTCCCGTATCTGAAGGAAGTCGGCTGGAATGGCTTTGTCGACGGCAAGGACAGCGGCGTTTACTGCGCTACACCTCTGTCGCGGCTGAACGCCGCCGACGGCATGGCCACCCCGCGAGCCCAGGCAGCCTACGAGCGCTTCTATGAGACCCTGGGCAGCAGCAAGACCAATGGTCGTTACCAGCCCGTGCACTTGCGGCTGGCGACCCATTGGGCCCGGTTGGTTGAGCTGCTCTATGCCGCCGAGCGCATGCTGGAGCTGGTCCAGGACCCGGAGATCACCGACCCCAACGTGCGCCCCATCATCACGACCACACCTACCGAGGGCGTGGGTTCCGTCGAGGCCCCGCGCGGCACCCTGACCCATCACTACCGCACCGACGAAAACGGCATCCTGACCGCCGTCAACCTCATCGTCGGCACCACCAACAACTACGCCCCCATCGCTATGTCGGTGAAAAAGGCCGCCCAGTCGCTGATAACCAGGGACGCTGTGATCACAGATGGCCTGCTCAATCGCATCGAGATGGCCTTCCGCAACTACGACCCTTGCATGTCCTGCGCCACCCATTCGCTGCCCGGCCAGATGCCGTTGGAGGTGGTGGTGTGGGATGTGCAGGGCAATGAGGTCGTTCGGCTGCACAGGTAGACCTCAAGGCGCGACGCACCGGCGACAGATCATGAACACCCTCGTCATCGGGCTTGGCAACCCTATCCTCAGCGATGACGGCGTGGGCGTGCTGGTGGCGCAGGCCGTTGCCGCCGCATTGGAACCGGACGGCAAACAAGGCGTAACCATCACGGAGGCCAGCGTGGGCGGGCTGCGTCTGATGGAGATGATGGTGGGCTATGACCGCGCCTTCGTCATCGATGCCTACACGGGCGGGGACGAGCAGCCCGGCGCCAGCCATCGCCTGACCCTGGCCGATCTGGAAGCCGCTAGCCCCACGCAGCACAGCGCCTCGGCGCATGACGCCAGCCTGATCACCGCCTTGGCCACGGGCCGCCGCATGGGGCTGCCACTACCCACCGACGTCGTCATCTACGCCGTTCGCGTCGCCAACATTGTCGATTTCAGCAGCCAGCCCACCCCCGCCGTCGCCGCCGTCATTCCCGCCGTCGCCGCCGCTGTCCTCAACGAACTCACCGGTTGACCATCATTGGGGCGACCCTTCGGGGCAAGGCCTCGGGGGTGGAGCCCCGACTTCTACGACCCGCAACCCGCAACCCCTCATACGAGGCCCCCATGATCTCCCCTGAACTTCTCCGCCGCTATTCTTTCTTCGGCACGTTCACCCACGACGATCTCCTGAGATTGGCTTCCGCCGGCACCGAGATGCAGGCTGATGCCGGGCAGTACTTTTTCCACGAGGGCGATGAGCTGGACCGGTTCTTCCTGCTGGTCGACGGCGCGGTCAGCATCGTGATGGAGCTGCCTGCGCAGAATGTGGCCCATCCTGTGTCCGGGCAAATGACCGGCCAGCTCGCCACGCAGGACGTGATAGTGACCAGGGTAGGGTCGGGCGACATTTTCGGCTGGTCGGGCCTGGTGCCGCCCCATGCTGCCACTTCAGGGGCCAGGGCGGCGGCGTCCTGCCGGGTGGTGGCGTTCGATTGCCCGGCGCTGCTGCGGGCCTTCGATGCCGATTGCCGGTTTGGCTACCTGATGCTGCAGAAGATCGTGCAGGTGACGCGCGCCCGCCTGCAGGACCTGCGCGTCGAGTCGCTGGCGGCGATACCTTAGCGGCTCATCATACCGTTTCCCAGGGGTGTCGGATGAGCCGCCATTCAGCAGGAACGGCGTCGTAGTCGAGCCTGGGAGCGCCCAGCTTTTGGAAGTGCTAACTGGCAAACGCGCCCGGTGCAGCCGTGGCGAATCAGCTACTACGTCCATTTAGACGAGCAAGTGGGGCGAGCGAGAGGGTGGTTTGGGTAGAGTAGAATGCCGGTGTTGACTGAGGGGTCAGGGGGCGTCCTTAGACCTCTGGGCCGGTGGGCGGTTGCGCGGGATAGGGTGTTCAAACCGAAACTGAGGCTTAGGAATAACTTCACAATCTTTCGATAGCTTCTCCATACTCTGCAACGAGAATAGGGGCAACAAACCCGGTCGGCCTTCTTGACCGGACCCCCATCCAGGAGAATGCCATGCAAAACATACAACGCCGCCGCGGCCTTTCCACCCAGACCCGCCTCAACTGGCTGCTTGATGCCTCGGTCTTTCTGGGCGCATTGGTCGCCATCTTATCCGGCATCTACTTTCTCTTCCTGCCCATCGGAGGATTTCAGGGCGGGCGCAACCCCACGTATGGAGTCGCCATCCTGTTTGCACGCCATGACTGGGACATCATCCATACCTGGGGCGGCGTGTCCATGATCGTCGCCGTGCTCCTACACTTCGTCTATCACTGGTCCTGGGTGACCATGATGGCTCGCAAACTGGCCGCCATGCTGAGCCGGCGGGGTTCGGGACTGTCGAAAGGCGCCCGAGTCAACGTCCTGGTCGATGCAGTCATCGCCATCAGCTTCCTACTGGCGGCAATCAGCGGCGTGTACTTCTTGTTTGCCCCCTCGGCAAGGTCAATCGCCACGGGATTCCTGTTCAGTCGCGCTACCTGGGACGTGATCCACACCTGGTCCGGTGTTGCTCTGCCCATCGCCGCCGGCATTCACCTGGCCATCCACTGGCGGTGGGTTGTGAATGTCACCGGTAAGATGTTCGGCCACACGCCTGCAGTTCCGGGAAGTACCCGCCCAGTTACAACTTCCTCCTGAACCACTACCCAATCTCACACCTGCGGTGCATTGCACGTGCCGCCAACTCACACCATAGGAGCACTACCCATGACTAAGAAGATTCTCGTCAGCGTTGTCCTGATTCTGGTTGTCGGCATTCTGGTTGCCGGCGCCGTCAACCGTACCATCGCCAAAAGCGGCCAGGAAGCCGCTCTCGGCGTAGGAAGGGCCGGAGGCAACGGTCAGGGGCGCGGGCAGGCAGCCCTGCAATCGGCGCCCGGAAGCCTCAACCAACCCCTTGACGCCGGAAACCGCCCGGGTAACCAGGGTGGTCGTGGCCAGGGCGGTGGGCGTCAGGTCGAAGGTAACCGGGCACAGCAAGCTGTCCCGAGCGGCGCTGCTACCGGGTCAGAAGACTGGCAGGAGATCGAAGGCGTGGTGGCTTCCAGCAGCGCCGATCTGTTGGTAGTCGACACCCCGGCTGGTGAGGTCGAGATACAAGGTCGCCCTTGGTCCTTTGCCCAGGAGCAGGGCTTCCGCGCCGGACCCGGTGATGCGATCACACTCCAGGGTTTCTATGAGGGCGAAACCTTCGAAGTCAGCGCCGTCAGTAATCATTCGAGCGGCCAATCGCTGCAGATTCGTGAGGCAAGCGGACGGCCGCTGTGGGCCGGTCGCGGCGGCCGGTCGTAGCGAGCCCGTTTGGGCGAGGCCGGCACCTACCCTCTTGAGCCGCTGGTGCGAACGGCCTGACCCCAGGAAGGTCCGGCTGGCGGGCCGATGTTAGCGGGCATCAAGCCGGTAAGGCTGCGCCCAAGGTCGTCTGCCGCAAGGCGACGGTCAATCAGGTGGCATCACTTACACGCCCCTCGTCTGCCATGACGAGGGGCGTTTGCATGTCAAGTTTCTGACTTCCACGATGAAGACAGTTCTTGTGCGAGTGACAGAGAGGAAGTGAGCAGACCCCCGACAGTGTTGTATGATACAGGCATTCCGGCTGCCCAGATCCCCTGCTCAACCAATGAAAGACATGAACGAACTGAACGACACCCATTCTCACGAGCGCCGGTTTCACGGCGGGGCGGAGCGGTTACGGTCTCCCGAGCGGATTGCTCGCCTTGACGTCTCAAGCGTCGTTGAGTTGAGCCTCGATGGTCTTGCCGTCGCCAGCGTGCTGGACGTGGGCACTGGTACTGGCGTGTTTGCCGAAGCCTTTGTCGCCGCCGGCCTCGTTGTGACGGGCGTCGACATCAACGCCGATTTGCTGGTCGTGGCAGCTGAGTTTGTGCCAGCAGCCCAGTTCCATGAAGCCCCTGCGGAGAATCTGCCCTTTGCAGACGCTTCCTTTGACCTGGTGTTTCTTGGCCACGTGCTGCACGAAGCAGACGACCTTGTGGCCGCGCTCCAGGAAGCGCGTCGGGTGGCGCGGAACCGGGTTGCTGTCCTCGAATGGCCTTACCGCGAAGAGCCACAAGGCCCGCCACTGGCCCACCGGCTGCAGCCAGCAATCGTGGTTGATCTTGCGATCCAGGCTGGCTTTCAGAGCGTCGAAGCCAGCCACCTGGAACACATGGATTTGTACAGGCTCACGCCCTGATTGCGGGCGGTTCATCTGACCAACTGTCCGTTTTGACTTCAAGGAACGTCCATTCGATTCCTGGGCGCTCAACGTATGGGGACGGGTCAGGCTACGAATTTAGGGCTCAGGCTGGGTGCTGGCACTATCGACGGTTGGGAATTCCGAGGGGTGGCGAAGCGCCAGCAGGGGAGGATCAGCAAGGTGGACGGGCGATCAGGTCGGGGTTATGCTTGCCGGATCGGCTTGACTCGAGCCGGTGAGTAGGAGATTTCCCCATGGATCGGAACGACTGTCTGGTGTTCGTGACCAGCTTCTTGATGCTGGTGTGGTTGTGTGCAGCAGCGGCACGAGTGCCGACGGAAGCTCTGGCGGACCAAGAGATGGCAGATCGAGCCGGACAAGAAGGTGCGGCAATTGTGAGCGCGAACGCCGGATGACTGCCCTTACTGTCGGAAGCGGCACGCTAGCCGGTGTGAACGTGTGGTGCAGGAGCGGGAGTTGCCGCGGCCGTGGTCGGAAGTGAAGAGTCGACGGGTGCCGAAGAAACGGGTTGTGACGGAGGGGTATGCGTGTCGGAATCGGGAATGCGACTATCGCGGGATTCGGAATCAGGAACTGCATGCGCTGATCGGGTACGGGAGCCACGGCAAGTGCGTGCGGTGCTTGCACCGTCCGGATACAGGATTTCTACTGTCAGGCGTGCGGGAAGAAGGTGACGTCGCGGTGGGAGACGGTGCGAAACTACGTTTCGCCATGTACCAGTTGAAGACGGCGAGCAAGCGTGTGGCCGAGGTACTGACAGCATTGGCCGAGGGACTGGACACATTCGCTGCGCTCAGTGCAAGCCTGTCGGCGGCAGTGCGGGTGTTTGGGCATGGCGAGGGGACGATGCGCTGCTGGCTGGCGCAATCTGGCGAACACGGCGAACGTCTACACGAGCACTACTTCCGGGACTTGAGCCTTGAGCACGTGAAACTGGATGAACTGGTGGTGCAGATGCGAGCCAAGGGTCGAGAGATGTGGCTATGGGTGGCGCTGGAAGCGGAAACCAAGCTGATGCTGGTGCTGTGGAGTCCCCGGACACAGGCTTTTGCGCACGGTGTCGTGCATTCGCTTGCGGCGATGTTGGCTCTCGGGTACGTTCCGGCGTTCACGAGCGACGGGCTGAATGTGCGATGCTGAGGCATCGCCAACTTTTATGCTTTGACGGCGCACTTTGGCGAGTGGCAGGAAAACGAGGAAGGCAAGGTGCGCTGGGTTGTATCGCCTCAACTGGTGTATGCGCAGTTGAAGAAGATTCGGGCATGGCGCCGGCTGGTCGGCACTGAGCAGCGAGTGCTGTGTGGCAGCAGGGCAATGTTGAGAGAACGGCTGCATGGCTGTGGTCTGCGGGCGACGATCCAAACGGCGTTTGTGGAGAGCGTCAACTTGACCCTTCGCTTTCGTTCAGGGCAAGCTCCTACGCCAAAGCGTGGCGGGATTGGCGCGGCGTACATGGTCCGTGGCGGTTGCACCTGTCGAACTGGAGGTGCATCTGATGTAGTATCGGGCGTACTACCACTTTTCGCGTCCCCACGAGAGTCTGCGTCTGACGCACACGAACACCAACACTAAAAGCGAGGAAGTCGTGCGCTATCGGAACCGAACCCCGGCGATGGCGGCAGGTCTGACCCGCCGCCGATTCAGTGTCAAGGAGTTGCTGCTTCCGCTGCCAGCAGCGAGTTAGCCGATGCTCGCATCGGACCGCGCTCCGGAGCCGAAAAAGCAACGGGGCGGGGCTGGCACGACCCGATTTTCCTGCTTGACAGGCGGGCAGAGGCCATTATTGAGTCGTACGTAGGGCCGAGGGGCCCCTGCAAAGCCAAGAGGATGTGCCAACTGTGTCCAACGGGAGGATCGCTATAAGGTTCTCCCTGTTCGACAAGCCTTCCGGGACAGGCAAGTGCGACGCGACAGATGCCCTCACCGCCATGTACGGGTCGAAAAAGCTCGCAGTCTACCATCACGACCCGCTTCGGCATTGCTGTCCTCCTCGGTGGTATGCTCTCGGGCCTGGTCCAGTTCTTCCTCCAGTTCGTCCAACTGTTGAAGCATCGCTGGCGGCACCGAATGGGCGGGCCAGCGGCTTCTCAGCTCGGCTATCTGTTTTTCTAGTTCCTCGATTCGCTTACGGTTCATTCTTCTCCTTTGTGGCTGGGCATGTTGACTCAAGATTCAGTGCCTTTCTCGTCCACCTGAAGGTTCTTGATCAGGCGCATGCTTACCGCAACCACGCCCGTCTCGGGGCCGATCATCCGGGCCAGTCGCTCCAAGATGGCATCCCGGAGCATGTCAGGGTTGTTCAGGGGCGTTCCTCCTTGCGTGCCGGACGACTGTCGTACCACCCGGCCCGAGCTTCGGTCTTGGCATCGAAATCGGGCACATAGGGCTTGATGTCCAGCAGCGGGGTGCCATTCAGCACATCAATGCCTTCGACTTCCAACACCGCTCCGCGTCGCGCCAGCAGCCGTACAGTGGAAAGGCCGATTGGATTCGGCCGGCAGGGATAGCGCGTGGCAAACAGACCGTGCTCCACATCATCGAGAAACGGCTTGACACGCAGCAAATAGCCCTCTGATCGGTGCAGCACGTAAATCAGAATCACGTGAGAGAAACTCTCCAGGTCTTGCAGACCCTCCACGTACTCCGAGAGGACTTCCACCCGTCCAATCGCCCGGGAGAAGGCCGGTTGAATGGGCATCCCCTTGGTCTCTGTGAACGGAGTGCGGATCGTGCCGATGGGTTTCATCACGAATTCCATGCTCATGCTGCTCGCTCGCTTGATCGTCCAACAACGCGCTGCCGGAGCACTGCCAGCGCCATGCCCGCCGGCGAAGCCGGCTGGTAGGCAGTCACTGGCTCACTGCGCACCATGGCGTCCGTATCAGCCTTGTCGAAGGGAATCCGGCCGGCCACTTCAAACCCCACCGCCTCGGCAGTAGGCCTCGATCTGAACTGTGCCCTCGGGATAGATGTCGGCTTTGTTGATGCAAACCAGCGGTGGAACGGCGGCGATGATTCAGTGAAGCCTAAGCGGCCAGATGGCCGCCATTGGCGTAAGAACAGATGGCTGTTTGTCGGATGTCGTTTTCATCCAGAAGGCTCAGGTAGGTGCTGATCAGGTTCTGCTACGGATCCGGGCCGGCGTCACCCAGCATGTTCTCGGGTGATCAGAACGACGGTATCGGAGACGGGTAAAGACATAAATATCTTCTGTAGATCGTTGTTGCGATATGTCCCATGATGCCCATCGCGAACGCTCAGCACCAGCGAAGGTGAAGACGTACACCGTGCTTCACTGCTGCACGGGGTTTAGGCTGGATGCCGAAATCGAACCATCGTCTCACCTCCTTGTACTATGATGTCGTGCCACACCTTCAACAGTGAAATCGCTTGCATTAGTAACACAATAGCTTTGCGTCCGGCAAGTGGCTAACCAGCCTACGCACGCATGTAGTGGAATTCACGAACTCCAGTCATTGAGAAATCACTGACTGCGCTGAGGACTGTTCAAATGGCTTCCTCCAAATAGACCTGACTCAATAGGGAGCAAAACAATGGCTAGGCTTGGGACTCACCTTCGGGACTCTGTCCCAGCCGCGTCTGGCGATCTGACGCACAGTTTTTGGAACCCCATGCCAGCGGGCCAATATGATCTAGATCATATTGGTGAATCACATCATCAGTTACTATTGCAATAGTAGGTACATTATAGCAACTGCATGCATCAATGGTGATTGCGAACGAACTGTTGACCGCCAGAGAGGTACAAGACATTCTGAAGGTGGACCGCACGACGGTCTATCGCATGCTCAAGGATGGGCGCTTGCGCGGGGTGAAGATGGGGCAGCAGTGGCGCTTTCCAGCGGAGGGGCTGGTGTCGCTGGTCTCGTTGGAACCGGAACCCCTGCCGAGGGAACCGAAGGTAGCGTTTGACGTTCTGCCGCTGCACTGCATCGATCCCATCCAGCAGGTGTTCGCCGAGGTCGCCGGCGTGGGCGCCATCACGACCAATCCCGATGGGGAGCCCCTAACCGAGGTGAGCAATGCCTGCACCTTCTGCACTCTCATGATGAGCAGTCCCTCGGGTAGGCGTGCCTGCAAGGCTTCCTGGCGCCGTGTGGCGCAGCAGCCCGAACGGCGACCCCAGTTGGTCACCTGCCACGCCGGTCTGCAGTACGCCCGCGCCCGCATCGAGCTGGACGGCGAGTTCATCGCCATCATCGTCGCCGGGCAGTTCTATGCGGAGGCTCCCGAGCCCGAAGAAGAAGCCAGGCGGATACATCGCCTGGCGGCCGAGCACGGACTGGAAGGTGGAGAGCTGACCCAAGCAGCGAGGGCGCTGCCAGTGCTGGACGCCCGGCGGCGGCAGCGTTTGCCAGACTGGTTGGAGCGCGTTGCCCACACCTTCGAGGACATTACCCACGAGCGCGCCGACCTGCTCGACCGACTCCATAGTATTGCGCAGATGAGTATGGTCGCCGTTCGCTAATCCCTTTTGCACTCAGCCGGTTCCCGTTCGACTCAAGGAGACATAATCATGAGCGTCACCCCAGATCAGGTGCTGGATTGCAGCGGCATGGCCTGTCCGATGCCCATCTTGAAGACCAAGAAAGCGGTGGATGCCCTGCAAATTGGCCAGGTGCTGAAGATGATCGCCACCGATCCCGGTTCTGTCAGCGACATGGATGCCTGGACGAAAAAGACCGGGCATGAGCTGGTGGGCCAGGAGCAGAGCGGCGGCACCTACGTTTTCTATATCCGCAGGGCCAAGTAGCCCGACAGCGAAGGGAGAGGTTCCCATGACAGAAAAGCTTATACTGATGTGCACGCACGGGCCTGAGGACCCGGAGCGGGCCACGATTCCCTTTGTGATGGCCACCGCTGCGCAAGCATCGGATGTTGAAGCCCTGATCGGCTTCCAGGCAAACGGCGTCATGCTCGTGCGCAACGGCTGTGCGGAACATGTCTTCGCGGCGGGCTTTCCTCCGCTCAAGGACCTGATGGACGCCTTCATCGAGGCCGGCGGCAAGATGTTCGTGTGCGGTCCTTGCGTACAATCGCGCAAACTGGACCCGGCAAAGGATTTCATCGCCGGAGCGCAGGTTGTGAACGCCGCCACCTTTGTCAAAGAAGTGACCGAAGCGACCAACGTGCTCGTCTACTAGGTCTATAGAGGAGGTCACCGTGTCCGAAACAAGCACCCGCATTGCCATCATCGCTGGCCATGGCACCCTGGATGCGGCCTACCCGCCACTGATCCTGGCAACGGCCGCCCTGGCGATGGATATGGAAGCCGCCATCTTCTTCACTTTCTATGGGCTGGAGATCCTGAAGAAGGACCATGCCGACGAACTGAAGGTGGCGCCGATCGCCAATCCGGCGATGCCCATGCCCGTCCCCAATATCATCGGCATGCTTCCCGGCATGACCAGTGTCGCCACCTCCATGATGAACAATTGGATGAAGAAAGCCCACGTCGCCAAGGCGGGCGAGCTTTTGGAGATGGCGTTGGAGTCTGGCGTGAGGCTGATTGCCTGCCAGATGACGATGGACGTGATGGGCTACAAGAAGGAGGACCTGATCGACGGCATTGAGATCGGCGGGGCCGCCACCTTCCTGGAATTTGCCAGCCAGAACGCCATTACCCTGGCGTTCTGAAAGGTGCCCTTCTCCCAAGGAGTCTGAAATGGCCGAGAGCAACAAAATACTGATCATCATGACCAGCGGACCGGATACCCCGCGCCGCTGCGCCACCCCATTCTTCTTCGCCAGCCTGGCGGCGGCGATGGAGTATGAGGTCAGCATGTTTTTCACGATCGACGGCACGCTCTTGCTCAAGAAAGGGGTAGCGGAGACCATCTATCCCAAAGCAGGGGGCAAGGCCGTCATCGACTTTCTCCAGGACGCCCTGGAAAGCGGCGTCAAATTCCTGGCCTGTACGGCTTCTACCGAACTGCACGACCTGACGCCGGCGGACCTGATCGACGACGTGAGGATGGTCGGAGGCGCTTTCATGTGGCAGGAAGCTGAGGAAAGCGCTCAGGTGCTCACATTTTGAAAGGAGAGCCAACATGGCAACCGTACGAGGATGCCTCCTGCCCGAAGACGTCTACTATCTCATCGACAAACATGTCTGGGCCAAGCCCCTACCCAGCGGCCGCGTCCGCGTCGGCATGACCTCCATCGCCGGCAAGCTTTCGGGCGGCAAACTGGCCGCCGTCACGATCTCCAAGCGTAAGATCGGCCAGCCTGTCGAGCAAGGCAAGAGCCTGGCGACCGTCGAGAGCAGCAAGTTCGTGGGGCCGGTCCCGGCGCCCATCTCCGGAGTGCTTGTCCAGGCCAACGACAAGGTGACCGCCGATCCAAATTTGACGGTCACAGATCCCTACGGGGAGGGGTGGATCGCCGAGATGGAGCCCTCCAACTGGGAGGGCGAGAAAGGCGGTCTCATGTTTGGCGCCGAGGGCGTCGCCGCCTATCAGGCCAAACTCGAAGCCGACAACATCTCTTGCGCATAGCCAATCACCGACCCCAGTTGAGCCCACCAGCCGCTGGGGTCTTTGTTTAGTCAGGCAAGGGGGTACTATGGCCGAAAAGACAATGTATGAACATCTGCGCGACGAAGGCCTCTCCCGCCGTGATTTCCTGAAAGCTTGTGGCCTGTTGGCTGCCGCGATGGGGCTGAGCTCTGCTCCACCGGTCGCTGCCAGCGGGCTTCCAGCTCATTTGAGTCGCGGCCCTTCGCCTGCCCGCATGGTGGCACGCGCCATGCAAGCGCGTCCGCGTGTGCCGGTCATCTGGCTGGAATTCCAGGACTGCGCCGGCTGTACAGAAGCGCTCACGCGCTCACACTCTCCCACCCTCGTCGATCTCGTTCTGACTAAGATCACGATCGAGTATCACGAGACCTTGGCCGCTGCGGCCGGCTATCAGCTTGAAGAAAATAAGCAGAAAGCTATGGCGCAGTACCATGGACAGTATGTGCTCGTGGTCGAGGGCAGCATTCCCACCGGCGCCTATGAAGCCTTCTGCACCGTCGGCGGACGTACGGCACTGGAGCAGCTCAAGGAAGCAGCGGCTGGCGCCGCAGCCGTCATCGCCACGGGCAATTGCGCCGCCTTTGGCGGCCTTCCCAAGGCCAGTCCCGACCCCACCAGCGCCAAAGGCGTCTGGGAGATCATCACCGACAAGCCCGTCGTCAACATCTCGGGCTGTCCCGCCATCCCCGAGGTCTTCACGGGTACCCTCGCCAATGTCCTGATCTTCGGCGCTCCGCCGGAGTTGGACAGCCTGAACCGGCCCAAGCCCTTCTACGCCCAGACGGTGCACGACCGCTGTCTACGGCGGGCCTTCTACGAAGCTGGCAAGTACGCCAATAGCTTTGATGACGAAGGCGCCCGCAAGGGTTACTGTCTCTACAAGCTGGGCTGCAAAGGCCCGACCACCTACAACGCCTGCGCCAGCCTGAAGTGGGATGGCGGGCTCTCCTTCCCGATCCAGTCAGGACATCCCTGTCTTGGATGCTCGCAGCCGGGCTTCTGGGATGGGGGAGGGTTCTATCAGGGCCAGTCGGCGCCGCTGGATCGCCCCGAGGTCGTCATGGCGGCAGCGGCAGGGGCCGTGGGTCTGGCAGCCGGGGCAGGTGTGGCAGTCGCCAATCGGTCGCAGAAGAAGTCTGCCGGCACGGAGGAATGAACCATGAACTGGGATGCGTTTCTTGCCTTTGTACGCGGCCCCCTCTTTCAGGTGGCGCTGCTGATTTTCATCGCCGGCATGGCCTATCGGCTTTTTCGGGTCGTGTTCCTCGGATGGAGGCGGGACAGGGTGCCAGCATCGGGCAGCAAAGCAGGTGGTGTAGCCAAGTCCTATGCCAAAGGCATCCTGATCTGGCCTTTCATCCCGTGGGTGCGGAACACCTTCCGGCGCAACCCCGTGATCTACCTGGGTGGTGGACTCTTCCACCTCGGCCTCTTCACCGTGATCTTCCTGGGCACGGCCCATATGTTGGTTTGGAAAAGCCTGCTTGGATTTGGCTGGCCCACACTGCCGCTGCCCATCGTCGACTTGATGGCAGTGGTTGGCATCACCGCCATGCTGGTCCTGCTTGTCTTCCGTCTGACCAACCCGGTCATGAAGCTGATCACCGGTCCCGCTGAATGGCTCAACTGGCTGTTCGTGTTTCTGCCGATGATCACGGGCTACGTCCTGACCCACCACCTCTTTTTTCGCTATGAAGTGACCTTCAGCCTGCACATGCTGGCTATCGACGTGATGCTGATCTGGATTCCCTTCAGCCGCATCTCGCACTTCATGTTCTATTTCTTCTCGCGCACCATTCACGGCATCGAGTTCGGCAAGCGGGCCGTTTCGCCCTAGAGGAGGCTACCGATGCAAAGTCAGACAGCCATGAATACGTTCGTCAAGGAGACTGGCGGCTGGGTGGCTGCCCAGCTTGAAGCCTGCACCCGCTGCGGCATGTGCGCGGAGGCCTGTCACTTCTACCAGGGCACCGGCAACCCCGAGTACACGCCCGTATGGAAGGTGGAACTGCTGCGCCGGGCCTACGAACAGCGCTTCTCGCCTTTTGGCAAGTTGAAGGTTGCGCTGGGGATCAGCAAACCGATCACCGACGAAGACCTGCAGCACTGGAGCACCATCATCTACGAAGCCTGCACGGTGTGCAACAAGTGCGCCCTGGTCTGTCCGATGGGGATCGACCTGGGCACGCTGATCCACGATGTGCGGGCGGCCACGGCCGAGGCCGGGGTTGTCCCGGCTGACCTGATGGCCGCTGTCAACAAACAGGTGGAAGAAGGCAGCCCGCTGGGCGTGACCGACGACGTTTTCGAAAGCCGTCTGGAATTCGTCCAGGACGAGTGGGAAGTGGACCTGCCCATCGACAAGCAGGGCGCGGAAACGTTGGTGGTTTTCAGCTCAATAGAGATCATGAAGTTCCCTGCCAACCTCGCCGCCATCGCCCGTATTCTCAACGCTGCCGGCGAGAATTGGACACTGAGCACCAAGGCGCGCGAAGTGGTGAACTTCGGCTTCTACGAGGGCAGTCACGAGCATACCAAGCTCTTCCTGAGCCGGGTGTTCGAAGGCGCCAAAGAGCTGGGCGTGAAGCGCATCGTGGTGACGGAGTGCGGACACGCCTACGACGCCATGCGCTGGACCTCCTACAACCTGATGGAGGTGCCCAAGGGCATCGAGATCACTCACATCGTGGCGCTGATGGGAGACTATGTGCGCACGGGCCGGATCAAGCTGAAGAAGGGAGCCTACAACAACGGCACGATCACCTTCCACGATGCCTGCAAGATCCAGCGCAAGGGTGGGCACATCAAAGAGCCGCGCGAGATTCTCGGCGTCCTGGCCCCGGAGTCATTCAAGGAAATGACGCCGAACCGCGAAGAAGCCGTCTGCTGCGGCGGTGGCGGCGGTGTCATTGCCATCAAGGAAGCCGACCCCATCCGGTACGCCGCCTTCCAACTGAAGATCAATCAGATGACAGCGGTGGGCGCCAAAACGGTGGCGATGAGCTGTTCCAACTGCCGGCTGCAGTTCCTGGATGGCATCCAGCACTTCAAGTATGACGTCAAGGTTCGTGGCCTAGCCGAGATGGTAGCCGAGGCACTGGAAGAGGAATAGGAGGGTTTCGATGACCAAGCGACTCGTTGTTGACCCCATCTCCCGCATCGAGGGACATCTGCGCATCGAAGCTACGCTCGATGCCAACAACACCATCACCGAGGCGTACTCCTCCGGCACGATGGTGCGCGGGCTTGAGATCATTCTGCGCGGGCGCGATCCGCGCGAAGCATGGGCTTTCACCCAGCGCGCCTGTGGCGTGTGCACCACCGTCCATGCCTTTGCCTCCATCCGTTCGGTCGAGGATGCCCTGGGCATTCGCGTGCCCAATGCGGCGAACATCATGCGCAACCTGATGATCGCGCAGCAGTACGTCCATGACCATGTCATGCATTTTTACCATCTGCACGCGCTGGATTGGGTGGACGTTGTGAATGCGCTGAAGGCGGATCCGCAGAAGACGTCAGATATCCAGCAGAGCCTTTCTGCTTGGCCGCGTTCGTCGGCACGCTATTTCGCGGAAGTGCGTGACAAGATCCAGGCCGTCGTCGACAGCGGTCAATTGTCCATCTTCTCCAACGCCTATTGGGGTCATCCCGGCTACAAGCTGCCG
>JAKOVB010000110.1 GCA_029782295.1 Pseudomonadota bacterium | reverse complement strand
GATATGAACAAGCCCTCGCCGAAGGCGATTCCATTTCTTTCCATCCTGCCCGTATTGAGCCGTCGATGATTCAAGCGGCGATCTCCCGGATACCGTCTACAAATACGATTCCACGAACGACCTCAGCAATCAGGTCGCTTCCATTCAGCTTGCGCCAGTGCTTCTCCGCACACCGGGCGAGTTTGAAGACCATCGTCAGACAGGCCGTGCGGCTTCCGCAGCCCTTGGTCCGTACGGTTCGCAATCGCACCGTCGCAAACGTCGATTCAATCGGGTTGGTCGTGCGCAGATGAACCCAGTGCTCGGCCGGAAAGTCATAGAAGGTCAACAGGACGTCCCGATCCTTCACCAGACATTCGACGGCTTTTGGGTACTTGGCTTGGAACGTCACCACGAACAGATCGAACGCCTTTTCGGCCTCCTTGCGTGTCTCGGCCAGCCAGATATCATGCAGCATCGACTTGGCCTTGGGCTGAACCGCCTTGGGCATTTTGTTGAGCACGTTGGCCGTCTTGTGCACCCAGCAGCGTTGCTCTTCAGTCGTCGGATAAATCTCCCGCAAAGCCGCCCAGAAGCCCAACGCACCATCGCCTGTGGCCACCTTCGGATCGGTCCGTAAGCCTCGTTTCTGGGCATCCAGAAGCAATTCCCGCCACGATTGCGTCGATTCCCGATAGCCGTCGGCAATGGCGATCAGCTCCTTCCTGCCGTCCGCCGTGGCCCCCATCAATACCAGGATACACTGCTTGTTATTGCCCGGATCCTCCAGCCGGATGTTGAAATGAATGCCGTCGGCCCAGACGTAGACGTACTGTTTATCCTCCAGTGAACGTTTCGACCACGCCGCCCATTCCTGCTGCCAGATCGTTTTGAGACGAACGATGTTGGTCGCCGACAATCCCTGAGCCTGTGGCCCCAGCAGGGCCTGCAACGCTTCGGTGAAGTCGCCGGTGCTGACGCCCTTGAGGTAAAGCCATGGGATCAGTTCCTCAACACTCTTCGTCCGCCGCAGATACGGAGGCAGAATGCTGCTGGAAAACCGAACGCGCCGGCCGCTGCTGTCGATCCGTTTGTCGTTGACCCGCGGCTGGCGAACCGCCATGTCGCCAATCCCCGTCTGAATCGTTCTGGCGGGCAGATGACCGTTGCGAACGACCAGGCGACGGCCTTCGCCGTCCCGAAGGTGGGCATGGCGGGCGATGTATTCGGCAACTTCGTTTTCGATGGCCATGGCCAGCATTTCCTCAGCACCCCGCCGAAGAATATCCGTCAGAATATCCCGGCTGCCAATTGACAAGTTCTGTCCTTCTGTTGTACTCTGTTCCATGTGGCGTGTCCTTTCTAATGAGTAATTTGTCAAAACTACCCAAGGATACGCCGCTTTTTTCATCTGTCCATCCACAACTTTCGGTTATAGCTC
>JAKOVB010000088.1 GCA_029782295.1 Pseudomonadota bacterium | reverse complement strand
CCGCTTCTCTGTCTCGTACTCCACATGCGCAATCGCAATCGTGATCCCACGCGCTTTCTCTTCCGGCGCATTGTCAATGCTGTCGAACGCCCGGAAATTCGCCCATCCTTTCAGCGCCAACACCTTCGTGATCGCCGCCGTCAGGGTCGTCTTGCCATGATCGATGTGTCCAATCGTGCCCACGTTCGCGTGGGGCTTCTTCCGCTCAAACGCTTGCTTTGCCATGTGAGGAATTGCCTCCTGAAAAATGCTCTGAAGTGAGCAAGCATGAAGAACAACAAGAGGGTGCGTTCGGTCGCACCCGTTTTTTGGCCGCCCCGGAGATGGCGGCGGCCAGTGAGTAAGTGAGGTATGGAAGAGGAGCCCACAAGCGGCTTCGAACCGCTGACCTCATTCTTACCAAGAATGTGCTCTACCGACTGAGCTATGTGGGCGACTACTAGTGGGCCGGGCAGGACTCGAACCTGCGAAGGCGCTCCCGCCAGCGGAGTTACAGTCCGCTCCCTTTGCCGCTCGGGACACCGACCCAGATATGCTGATTTTAACAAAGGGCCGGACGACGAGCAACATTTCAACGCTGCGAGGAAACCGGTCGTGAGCCGACGAGGGGATTCGAACCCTTAACCGACGGTTTACAAAACCGTTGCTCTGCCGTTGAGCTACGTCGGCCTGCAACTGCAAGGATCACCACTGCGCGTGGCAAAAGGCCATTCTAGCCATGTGAGTTGATGAAGTCAAATTGCATCAGATAAAGAAACGCGTGCCCCTCGCTTTGGACGCCAGGGTGCATTTCAGTTTTGGGGAGAGGGGTGGCATCATCAGCAAAGCACTGTCCGGGAGGGCGGTGTCGTACCTAAACGAACATGAGAGCCACAAGGGACAAGAAGAGCCATGAAGCGACGACAGGAAGAGGTCCGGGCCGAGTTGATGGCCGAAGCAGGAGAGGTGGTGGATGAACTGCTGGCGTGGCAGGACAAACACCGGGCGCCGACGCTGACGGAGATGGAGGATATCGTGTTGGCGTTACGGGAACGGATGGGGCGGCGGATGCTGGAGTTGACCATGCAGGATCAGGAAGCGGTGAAGCCGGAGGTAGCGCCAC
>JAKOVB010000077.1 GCA_029782295.1 Pseudomonadota bacterium | reverse complement strand
GGATCAGGCCAGCAAATTTCAACCATTTTCGAAAGGAGTAGCCATGAACGGATTGTATCAAGTCGCGGGCAAGACGGACACTCGAAAAATCGCCGAATTCCTCAGTCAGGACGGGCAGCTCTTGCTGCCGTTTCTTGAGTTGATCTGCAACGCCGAGCAGGCGGTTGATGAAGTGATCAAGGTGACCGGCAAGGCCGCCGTTGAGGCGATCCTGCTGCTTAGTGCCCGGCAGGTCGCCGGCCCCAAGCAGCCGGGTAAGGCCAAGGATATCAACTGGCACGGAGGGCAGCCAGGGGTGGTCTCGCTGGCAGAGCGAAAACTGCGGGTCGAGAAGCCGCGACTTCGACGCAAAGGCAAAGGCGCCGGCACCGAGGTACCCATTCCCGCCTATGAGGCGATGGCCGCCAACGGCCGGATTACGTCACGCATCCTGGAGATTCTCATGAAGGGTGTCTCGACACGCAACTACAAGGAGATCCTGCCCGAAATTGCCGAGACGGTGGGCGTCAGCAAGTCCCAGATCAGCCGGGAGTTCGTCGCCGCCAGCGAAGAGCAGATCAAGGCTTTGTGTGAACGCCGCTTCGACGACGTGGACATCCTGGCGATTTACCTTGACGGGATTCAGTTCAACGACTGTCACGTGATTGTGGCTTTGGGCGTCGATTCAGGCGGCTGCAAGCACGTTTTGGGCATTCGCGAAGGGGCCAGTGAGAACAAGCAGGTGGTGATGGACTTGTTGACGGATATGGTCGAACGCGGCGTTGGCCCGGATCGGCTCAGGCTGTTTGTGATTGACGGCAGTAAGGCACTGCGTCAGGCGATTGATGCAGTGTATGGTTCGAAGAACCCTGTCCAGCGATGCCGCAATCACAAGATTCGAAACGTAATGGATTATCTTCCGGAAGACCAGAAGGATCAGGTCAAGTCGGCCATGACGGCGGCCTTTCTTCTGGACGCCGACAAGGGGACAGCCAGGCTCAAGCAGCTGGCCAAGTGGCTTGAGCAGGAGTATCCTTCGGCGGCCGCCAGCCTTCTGGAGGGGCTGGATGAGATGTTCACGCTCAATCGCCTGGGGCTGCCAAGTTCCCTGCGAAGGTGTCTGGCAACGACGAACGTGATCGAATCGCCCAACGGCGGCATTCGCAGCCGCACGGGCCGCGTGAAGAACTGGCGTGATCACGCGATGGTTGTCCGCTGGGTCGCAGCGTCGCTGTTGGATATGGAGAAACGGTTCAGACGGATCATGGGTTACCAGCAGTTGTGGATGCTGGACGCGAAACTCAAAGCCCTGGCCGAAGAGGAAAGACTTGACATTCAATCAAGAGCCGTGTAGCTTATGGACAGGAGTGGCCAATCAACCTCCAACTATAACTGGGACATCCTC
>JAKOVB010000070.1 GCA_029782295.1 Pseudomonadota bacterium | reverse complement strand
GGCTTATGCCGTCAAGGAGTTGTTCCCCGAAGCGCAGGTGACTATCGGTCCCGTGATCGATAACGGCTTCTATTACGATTTTTCCTATAAGCGCCCGTTTACGCCGGAAGACCTCGAAGCCATCGAAAAGCGCATGAGTGAACTGGCCAAGCGCGACATTCCGGTCACCCGCAAGGTGCTGCCGCGTGATGAAGCCGTGGCTTACTTCAAGTCCATCGGCGAAAAATACAAGGCCGAACTGATTGAAAGCATCCCACAAGGCGAGGATGTGTCGCTGTACACCGAAGGTGATTTCACCGACCTGTGCCGCGGCCCGCACGTGCCGTCCACCGGCAAGCTCAAGGTGTTCAAGCTGATGAAGGTGGCCGGTGCCTATTGGCGCGGCGACTCGAAGAACGAGATGCTGCAGCGTGTGTACGGTACGGCCTGGGCTAAGAAAGAAGACCTCGACGCCTATCTGCACATGCTGGAAGAGGCTGAAAAGCGCGATCATCGCAAGCTGGGCAAGCAACTCGATTTCTTCCACATGCAGGACGAGGCGCCCGGTATGGTGTTCTGGCATCCGCGCGGCTGGACGCTGTGGCAGGAGGTCGAGCAGTACATGCGTGCCAAGTTCGTCGAATATGGCTATCAGGAAGTCCGCACCCCGATGGTGATGGATCGTGCGCTGTGGGAAAAGTCCGGTCACTGGGAAAACTACCGTGACAACATGTTTACCACGGCTTCCGAGAACCGCGATTATGCAGTCAAGCCGATGAACTGCCCGGGTCACGTGCAAATCTTCAATAACGGCCTGCATAGCTACCGCGATCTGCCGTTGCGTCTGGCCGAGTTCGGCTGCTGTCACCGTAACGAACCGTCCGGCGCCCTGCACGGCCTGATGCGCGTGCGTGGCTTCACGCAGGACGATGCCCACATCTTCTGTACCGAAGAGCAGATTCAGGGCGAGGTGGCTGATTTCATCGTCATGTTGCAGAAGGTGTACGCGGATTTTGGCTTTGCCGATGTGCTGGTCAAGCTCTCCACCCGTCCGGAAAAACGCGTCGGATCCGACGAAACCTGGGATAAAGCTGAAGCCGCGCTGGCCGCTGCGCTGAACCAGAACCATCTGGCCTTCGACCTGCAGCCGGGCGAGGGAGCCTTCTACGGTCCCAAGATCGAGTTCACGCTGAAAGATTCCCTGGGACGCCTGTGGCAATGCGGTACCATCCAGCTCGACTTCAATCTGCCGGTACGTCTGGGTGCCGAATACGTGGCCGAGGATAATTCCCGCAAGCCGCCGGTCATGCTGCATCGCGCCATCGTTGGCTCGATGGAGCGCTTCCTCGGCATCCTCATTGAAAACTTTGCCGGCGCCATGCCCCTATGGTTGTCCCCGGTGCAGGCCGTGGTGATGAATATCACCGATGCGCAGTCCGCATATGTCGAGAATGTCGTGGCAGAACTCAAGAAAAATGGCCTTCGTGCAATTGCGGACTTGAGAAATGAGAAAATAAACTATAAAATTCGCGAACATAGCTTGCAGAAGATGCCTTATCTGCTCGTTGCAGGTGAGCGCGAAATGCAAAGCGGACAAGTGGCCGTGCGTACCCGGAAAGGCGAGGACCTAGGTTCCATGCCGTTGCAGACGTTGATTGAACGCCTGCGCGGTGAGGTCGATAGCAAGGGTGGCGCGGCCTAGTTTTTGATGCTGTTTGATTGAACGGCATTTGTTGATTTGGAGAGACTGCGATAGCTCAGGATAAAGAAACACGAATCAATGGCGACATTACGGCGCCTCAGGTTCGTTTGATTGGGGTGGATGGCGAACAGCTGGGTATTGTGAGCTTGAACCAGGCGCTGACCATGGCGGAAGAGGCGGATATCGACCTCGTTGAAATTGCACCGCAGGCGGCGCCTCCGGTGTGCCGCTTGATGGACTACGGCAAGTTCAAGTATCACGAGAGCAAGAAGCAACACGAAGCCCGCCTGAAACAGAAGCAGGTCCAGGTCAAGGAAGTGAAGTTTCGTCCGGGAACGGACGAGGGAGACTATCAGGTCAAGCTGCGTAACCTGACACGTTTCCTGGAAGACGGGGACAAAGCCAAGGTGACATTACGTTTCCGTGGTCGTGAAATCACCCATCAGGAGCTTGGTTTGGCGCTGCTGAAGCGCATTGAAGCCGATCTTCAGGAAGTTGCGGTGACGGAACAGTTTCCGAAAATGGAAGGCCGCCAGATGGTGATGGTGCTTGGCCCCCATAAAAAGCAGCAAAAATAGCACCGATTAGAAGGCGACGTGGCCCAAGGCATGCCCGATCGCTTTTAATTAATTTATTTAGGAGTCCGAAATGCCCAAGATGAAAACCAAGAGCGGCGCCAAAAAGCGCTTCAAGTTCCTGGGGAATGGCAAGGTCAAGCGTACCCATTCGCACCTGCGTCATATCCTCACCAAGAAGACCACCAAGCAAAAGCGTAAGCTGCGCGGCACGGCCATCATTTCCTCAACCGACGTCAAGCGCGTACGCGCCATGATGCCGACTCAGTAATCAAGGAGAGAGAAGATGCCAAGAGTCAAGCGTGGTGTAATCGCCCGTGCACGTCACAAGAAGGTTCTGGACGCTGCCAAGGGTTATCGTGGTCGCCGCAAGAACGTCTATCGCATCGCCAAACAGGCGGTGATGAAGGCAGGTCAATATGCGTACCGTGACCGTCGTCAGAAGAAGCGTCAGTTCCGTGCACTGTGGATCGCCCGTATCAATGCTGGCGCCCGTGAATGCGGTCTGACCTACAGCCGTTTCATGAACGGTCTGAAGAAGTCTGCCGTGGAAGTGGACCGCAAGGTGCTGGCCGATCTGGCCGTGTTCGACAAACCGGCTTTTGCCAAGTTTGCTGAACTGGCTAAGTCCGGCCTCGCTGCTTAAACGGTAGTACCCGAAAAAAGGAGGCTTTGTGGCCTCCTTTTTTTTCGACATGATGTGAAGCTGAAATATGCAAAATCTTGAACAAATTCTGATCGATGCACAGCGCGATTTTACCGCGTGCAACAACCTTGTGGACCTGGAGCAGGCCAAGGCTAAATACCTGGGCAAGAGCGGCGCACTGACCGAGTTGCTCAAAGGCCTGGGCAAGCTGTCCAACGAAGAGCGTCCGGCGGCTGGTGCGGCCATCAACGTGGTCAAGCAGGGCGTCGAACAGGCGCTGCTGGCCAAGCGTGATGCCATTCTGGCGGCTGAGCAGGCGCAGAAGCTGGCCGCCGAAACACTGGATGTGACCCTGCCTGCGCGCGGCAAGTCCCGAGGAGGACTGCATCCGGTGACGCTAACCTTGCAACGGATCGAGGAATTGTTCCATTCCATCGGTTTTGAAGTGGCCGAGGGCCCCGAGATCGAAACGGATTTCTATAATTTCACCGCGCTGAATATCCCCGAGGATCATCCAGCGCGCGCCATGCATGACACCTTCTATGTGGATGATCAGCATGTGCTGCGCACCCATACTTCGCCAGTACAGGTGCATTTCATGCAGGATCGCGAGCCGCCGCTGCGCATCATTGCGCCGGGCCGCGTTTATCGTGTGGATTCCGATGCGACGCACTCGCCCATGTTCCATCAGGTCGAAGGCTTGTGGGTCGATGACCAGGTGAGTTTCGCCAACCTGAAGGGGGTCGTGCAGGATTTCCTGCAGCGCTTTTTCGAGCGCGACGATCTGGTTGTTCGTTTCCGGCCTTCATTCTTTCCGTTTACCGAGCCTTCCGCTGAAATGGATATGAGCTGGAACGGCGGCTGGCTGGAAATCGGTGGTTGTGGCATGGTGCATCCGAACGTGCTTGGCCACGTCGGCATCGATGCCGAGAAGTATCGCGGGTTCGCCTTCGGTCTGGGTGTCGAGCGCCTGGCCATGCTGAGATACGGCGTCAATGATTTGCGCCTGTTCTTCGACAACGATCTGCGTTTCCTTAAACAGTTTTCCTGAGTCGCTATGAAATTTTCTGAAAATTGGCTGCGTGCCTATGTCAATCCGGCGCTGAACAGCGCGGAACTCGATCATGTGCTGACCATGGCGGGCCTGGAAGTCGAGGCGCTGGAAAGCGTTGCACCTGATTTCAACAGTGTCGTCGTGGCTGAAATCCTGAGTGCGGAGAAGCACCCGGATGCGGATCGCCTGCAGGTGCTGCGCGTGAATGTCGGTCAGGCCGAGCCATTGCAGATTGTCTGCGGGGCGCCGAATGCCCGTGCCGGTCTGAAGGCGCCTTGTGCGCTTGTCGGGGCGGTGCTGCCCGGCTTCAACATCAAGCAGGCCAAGGTCCGTGGCGTTGAATCCTTCGGCATGATGTGTTCCGCCAAGGAATTGGGCACCGCCGAAGAGAGTAACGGAATCCTCGAGTTGCCGGCCGATGCGCCGGTTGGCGGGGATATTCGCGAGTATCTGGATCTCAACGACAAGCTGTTTACCCTCAAGCTGACCCCTAATCGCAGCGACTGCCTGAGTATCCTCGGGATCGCGAGGGACGTTTCTGCGCTGACGGGTGCAGAACTTTGTCTGCCGCAAGTGCCGGTGGCGCCCGTGTCGCACCAGATGAAGAAGGCGGTCGTTGTCGGCCAGCCGGAAGCCTGCCCGCGCTATTGTGGACGTGTGATCACGGGTGTCAATGCGGCTGCCTCAACTCCGGACTGGATGATCAAGCGGATCGAGCGAAGTGGTCTGCGCAGTATTAGCCCGATAGTCGACATTACCAATTATGTTCTGCTCGAAATGGGGCAGCCTTTGCATGCCTTTGACCTGGCTAAATTGGCGGGGGATATGGCGGTGCGCTATGCCGCTCCCGGTGAGCGCATCGAATTGCTCAATGGTCAGACCGTCGATTTGCAGCCGGACATGCTGGTGATTGCCGATGCCAGTGGTGCGGTTGCACTTGCTGGCATCATGGGGGGCGCATCGACTGCTGTATCGGAAACCACCCGGGAGATTTTCCTGGAAAGCGCTTTCTTTTCACCCGCGGCGATTACCGGCAAGGCGCGTCGGCTGGGCATGTCTACCGATTCATCTTTCCGTTTCGAGCGTGGGGTCGATTTTGCAGCCACACGCCAGGCGTTAGAGCGTGCCACACAATTGATTCTGGACATTTGTGGTGGTACGGTGGGCGAAGTGACCGAGGTGGGCACAAGCCTGCCGGAGAGAAAACCGATTGCCCTGCGAGTTTCGAAATCGCAAGCAATTCTGGGTATTCCGTTGGATCAGTCCATCGTTGCGGATGTCTTCAAACGACTGCAATTCAGCTTTACCGTCGATGGCGATGTCTTCCAGGTGATTCCGCCGAGCTATCGATTCGATATGTCGATCGAGGAGGATCTGGTCGAAGAAATCGTTCGCCTGCACGGTTATGAGCACGTCCCGGCATTACCGCCGCAATCAGCTCTTGGGATGCTGCCATCCGATGAAAGTCGGCTGAAGGTTTCCGACTTGCGTCGAGCGCTGGTCGAAGCCGATTATCAGGAGGCCGTCACGTACAGCTTCGTCAACGAGGAGTGGGAGCGTAACCTGCAGGGCAACGATGCGCCCATCAGGCTACGTAATCCGATTGCCAGCAACATGAGCGTGATGCGAAGCAGCATGTGGGGCGGGTTGATTGAAGCGCTGCAATACAATCTCAACCGTAAACAGGAACGTGTAAGACTGTTCGAGGTCGGGGCGTGTTTCGCGGTGAAGAACGAAACGTTCGCCGAGGTGACCCGGCTTTCCGGATTGTGCTATGGCAGTGTCGTGCCGGAGCAGTGGGGTGAACCGGCGCGGGATGTGGATTTCTATGACATCAAGGCGGATGTCGAAATGCTTACGGGTGGTCGCGCCCGTTACGAGGCGGCAAAGCATCCGGCCTTGCACCCAGGTCAGTCCGCACGGGTGATGCTGGATGGACGTGCGATTGGCTGGATCGGTGGTTTGCATCCGCAATGGCAGCAACATTATCAGTTGCCACGTGGTGTCATGCTTTTTGAGCTCGATACTGTGCCATTGCTGGATCGTGGATTGCCGGTTTTTTCCGGTGTGGCAAAGTTCCCACCGGTACGTCGCGATCTGGCGCTCGTGGTAGAAGAGTCCGTACCTGTGCAAGCGCTGTTGGACTCTCTTCTGGAAGCCCGTACCGAGTTGGTGCAGGAGATCAGGTTGTTCGATCAGTACCGTGGAAAAGGCATCGACCAAGGCAAGAAAAGTCTTGCATTTCTGGTAGTTATGCAAGATACTCAAAAAACTTTGACCGATGAAGAAGCGGATGCCGCCATGGCAAAGCTGGTCGATGCGGCGGCCAAAAAACATGGTGCCGTCCTGCGCAGTTAGAAGAATACCAAGAGGTTTTGATGACACTCACAAAAGCAGATTTGGCTGACATGCTGTTCGAGCAGGTTGGACTGAACAAACGCGAAGCCAAGGATATGGTGGAGGCATTCTTCGAGGAAGTGCGTAGCGCACTCGAAGAAGGGGATAGCGTCAAGTTGTCGGGTTTTGGCAATTTCGAATTGCGCCAGAAATCAGAACGTCCAGGCCGCAATCCCAAGACCGGGGAAGAAATTCCCATTACCGCTCGTCGCGTGGTCACTTTTCACGCAAGCCAGAAGCTCAAGCTCAAGGTAGAGGAGCATTATGGTGGAACCGCAGCCTAAGGTTCAGTTGCCCCCCATCCCCGCCAAACGGTATTTCACCATTGGCGAAGTGAGCGAGTTGTGTGGTGTCAAGCCGCATGTGCTGCGCTATTGGGAGCAGGAGTTTACGCAACTCAAGCCTGTCAAGCGCCGAGGCAATCGCCGTTATTACCAGCATCATGAAGTCTTGCTGGTACGACGTATCCGAGAGTTGCTGTATGAACAGGGGTTTACCATCAGTGGTGCACGCAATCGTCTTGAAGACGGCGACGTGCGTGTAGACTCCGTTTCGGTGAGTGCTGCTGCACCCGCTACCGTTGCCCCACAGGCATCATTGCCTGTCATGGCAACACCTGGTTTCGATTTTGCACAATTGCGTACAGATTTGCGTGGTGTGTTGCAACTGCTGCGCCCGACTACTTCCTGATCGCCACCTTGACCGTTTGGCGGCTCACTGACTTTCCGATATAATGCCGCCTCTCGTGTACCTGCTAAGGTGCCGACGGTTCGGGGCGTAGCGCAGCCTGGTAGCGTACCTGCATGGGGTGCAGGTGGTCGGAGGTTCAAATCCTCTCGCCCCGACCAATTAAATCAATAAGTTGAAATATGTATAAAGCTGCCTATCGGTGGCTTTTTTCTTTTCTGTTGAATTTATCCCCACTTTTATCCCCACCAATTGAAGTGCTAGATTAGGATATCTGGGTTCATTTTTTAATGTGCATTGGGCTGGTGTTGGAATTTCCACCCCTAAAACGCTTGCAAAGGGTGCGGGGTCTAGCCTTATCTCATCTCGGATTCTTGGCCATAGGGCAGACCTCATTACTGGGTCGTTAAGTAACTCATCCAAGACTTTTCTTTCAGCCTTTTGCTTTGCGATTCCAGCCAATCTTGCAGCTGGTTTGGAAAGGCCATGCTTCTGGCCGACCTGGGAAGGCGGCTTTTTTCTTTTTAAGAGAATTTATCCCCCACTTTTATCCCCACTAATTGAAGTGCTAGAGAGATCCTCTGGACTTGGATTCAATTATGGTGCTGATAAATTTTTCGTTCATCCATGTGGGCGATCATCATGGCAAGGGTACAGTCATTGCCAATGAAACAACCATGATCTGTGTCGCCGAAATATGACGAACTTTACGGATGCTGCCTGAAGGTCTAATGGATGAGCCCTTTGTACAGGAAGTAGGCATAGCCTCCGATCAGGCCGGCGCCTGCAATGCGAGGTATACGGCCCAGCAAAGCGATGGAGAGAAAGTGAATGGCACCGGCCCCCAGAATGATGTAGATGCCGATCTGGAATGCATCAGGGATATGGATGGTGTTGAACACGGCAAAGAGTCCGAGGCACATTGGTATGCAAATGTGCCCGTCGCCGATTTGTGAACTCACCACGATGTCCTGTCGACCGATGTGTGCGTAATACATTGCCAGGATCGCGTTGGGCAAGACCATCAATGCGCCGCTTAGCCATCCGATTTTGGAAAAGCTGAAAATTGGGTGATCGGCTTTGGATAACCACGCAACAAGATAGTCTACTGAGAAATAGATGCAGTAAGCGCTGCCGGCGATGATCAGCAGGTCGATCAATAACGACCAGTGAAAAGTCTTGTTTTTCCGGATATGGTCTTTCAGGATTTCAAATACGTGCAGGATCTGCCAGAACAGAAATAGCCCGACTAGCACCAGGCCGTCGTAAAAATCCAGAATGCCGTCTTTGGCCAGCGCCCAGAGCGTTCCTGTGAACAGGAAAAGCGCGATCAGGGTGAACAGGAGGTTCAGCCGGTTGATTCTGTGAAATTCTGAGGGTTTTTTTGCTTTTTGGCGGGAATTGCCTTTTGCCGTGACCGTGGTCGCGCCGAATAGTGCTGATAAGCCGAGGATCAACGTCAGGTTGGTGGTATTGTTCATCAGGCAATTTTCAACCACCACCCCACCATTCCCGGCAGATTTGCTCATCACGTAAGCAAAGACGAGGTTTGCAAACCCCGAGCAGTAGGGCATGATCAGCGTTCCAAGCACCGTGCCTTCAAACCCTTTGGTTTCCATGGCATGCAGACGCCAGATCATGATGAGCGTGGCGAAGGCGAATAGGGCAAGTTGTACCAGCGGGTGATTGGTATAAAGATGGACGCTGTCGATGGCCGTATTCACTTCGGGAAACATAATTAATGGACTCAACGCTTGGGCCGGCTCATTCTAACTCACAACCTGGGCCCTGATTATTCGAAATGGATTGCAGGGACTTTGCGTGCGGCGATGATGATCAGGTATGCTTTGCGCTTCGATATGAAGCGGAATTCTGTAGAGTCGCGAAGCCACTTGCCCAAGGCAAAGAAACGCACACGCTTCCTGTTTGCAGGCACGATCCTTTTTTTGAAAGCAGATGTTCATGAACAGTTCTCATACGCTCCCGGCAAATGAAGCGGCCCAACGTATCGTCCGGCATTTCCAGGCGGAAGGTTTTTCCGGAATATCCGAGGCGCTGATCATTCGGTTGCGGTTGAAAGAAGGGGGGATGGAAACCGTCGAGGCAGCGTTTGAACGTGCGGAAAAACAGGGCGAGCCTGCTCCGGTCCAGCAGTTTTTCGAGATTCGTCCGGTCGGACATTTTTCTGATTTCCGCAGTTACGAAGATGCTCGTGCCGCCATTCAGTCGGATTTCACGCCACGCCTGCGTTTTGGTGTGCCCCGGGTGTTTTTCGATGCTGCGCCTGTCGTGATCGATGACGTGCTGGCGAGCAGCACCAAGTATGACGTGTTGATGAAACTTAAGGACAACACTGACGACTTCGCGTTTGCGGTTTTTCTGAATGATCCGGATTCCGCTTTTCTAGACTACCTCGGAACCCATCACGGGAATGACTGGGAACAGATCATGGGGAAATTTGAAATCACCGTGGCTGCATTGGGTGAGGACTTGATTTGAGCGGGGTTCAAGACCCATGCTGGATGGATTGAGATGAGTATTGCACCGAGCGATCTGGTGGGTTATCCCGCAGCATTTCTGACAACGGTGGCTTTTTTGCCACAGGCGCTGCATTCCTGGCAGACCCGGGATCTATCAGGAATTTCCTTGCCGATGTACGCCCTGTTTACCTTGGGGGTTGCGTTGTGGCTGGTTTACGGCTGGATGATCAATAGCCTGCCAGTGGTGATCGCGAATGCGATTACGCTGGTGCTGGCCGCTACTGTCCTGGCGCTCAAGATCATTCACCTGCGGGACGATGTTTAGCGGATTGGGTGACTATTTGCAGGGGAATGCACGGGAGAGCGCGACCAGAGCGCTCCGCCGGCCGTTCTTCTGCTGATCTTCAGAGTGTTCACGCAGGTAACGGTTGATGATGATGAGTGCGTCGCTACGCGTTAATCCTTCATCCGCAGGGCAGACCATCTTGCGGTCTCCCACCTTGTAATCCGCCACGCCGAAACCGTCCAGCAGTCCTGAGATATAGCCGACACACCACATGGCGTCGAGTGCTTCGTCGGGAGCCAGTTTTTCACCTTGCATGGATTTCTCGGACGCTTCGCAACGTTTCAAGAGTTCAGCCCCCGTGATGGCGGCCTGTGATGCCAGTGGCAGGCTCAGAGCGAGCGCTGCAAGCAACTGTGTCAGTCTGGTCATCCGTGTCTGTGCGCTTTCTTGTGGCCGTGCTGCTGGTCGAGCAGGCTGTAGTAATTGGAAGGGGCGAGGACGGTCGGAATGGCTTCCGGCAGCATGTCCGGGTGGTCCTTGCTGAAATGCAGGCCGCGGCTTTCGTGGCGCAGCAGCGCACATTTCACGATGAGCTCGGCTACCTGCAGCAGGTTGCGTAACTCGATCAGGTCGTTGCTGACACGGAAGTTGCTGTAGAACTCATGTACTTCGTCGCGCAGCAGATGGATGCGGTGCAGGGCGCGCTCGAGTCGTTTGTCGGTGCGGACAATGCCGACGTAATTCCACATGAATCGACGCAACTCGTCCCAGTTCTGGGTAATCACGACCTCTTCGTCTGCATCCGTCACGCGGCTTTCATCCCAGTCTGGAAGCGGCGGCAGTTCCTCTTCCGGAGGTTGGGCCAGGATGTCCCGGGCGGCGGAATTGGCAAACACCAGGCACTCCAGCAGGGAGTTGCTGGCCAGCCGGTTGGCGCCGTGCAGGCCGGTGCATGCGGTTTCACCGATGGCATACAGGTTGGGGAGGTCGGTGCGTGCGACATGGTCGGTCATCACGCCGCCGCAGCTGAAGTGGACAGCCGGTACCACCGGAATCGCTTCCCTGGTGATGTCGATGCCGAGTTCCAGGCAGCGTTGGTAAATAGTCGGGAAATGGGCGCGGATGAAATCGGCCGGCTTGTGTGAAATATCCAGATAAACGCAATCGATGCCGCGTTTCTTCATCTCGAAGTCGATGGCGCGTGCGACGACGTCGCGCGGGGCCAATTCTGCGCGCTCATCGTGCGCGGGCATGAATCGGGTGCCGTCCGGCAATTTTAGCAGCCCACCTTCGCCACGAACGGCTTCAGTGATCAGGAAAGATTTTGCCTCGGGGTGATAGAGGCAAGTGGGATGGAACTGGATGAACTCCATGTTCGCTACCCGACAGCCGGCACGCCAGGCCATGGCGACACCGTCGCCGGTAGCGACATCGGGATTGGTGGTGTACAGGTACACCTTCCCGGCGCCGCCGCTGGCCAGCGCGGTATGGGCTGCTTCGATCGTGATGACCTTGCCTTCTGCCTTGTCCAGTACATAGGCACCAAGGCAACGGTCCTTGCGCTTGCCCAGCTTGCGTGCCGTGATCAGGTCGACCGCGATATGGTTCTCCAGCACGGTAATATTGGGATGGGCACGTACCTTGGCGGACAATGTTTCCTGTACGGCATGGCCGGTTGCATCGGCTGCGTGAATAATGCGGCGCTGGCTATGTCCGCCTTCGCGGGTCAGGTGGTAACCGCTGTCATCTTCTTCACGGGTGAACGGGACTCCTTGTTCAATCAGCCATTCGACGGTTTCGCGGCCATGCTCCACGACAAAGCGGGTCACGGCGGGGTCGCACAGGCCTGCCCCCGCGACCAGGGTGTCCTGGATATGCGCCTCCAGGGAGTCTTCATCTGTGAGCACGGCGGCGATGCCACCCTGAGCCCAGTTGCTGGAACTGTCGTTGAGAGCACGTTTGGTGACCAGGCAAACCTGCTTGTGAGGAGCAAGCTGGAGTGCCAAGGTGAGGCCGGCAAGACCGCTGCCGATGATGAGGACGTCGAAACGCAACACGATGTGAACCGATAGAATTGAACCAATTGCAGTTTAGCGCTGTCTGTCAGCAGCGTATAGAGTTTACGGTCGGGCATCCGGCGGCGTTATACTTTGTATGACAAAAACAGAAGATCAGGGAGAAAGGCCCGTATGGGCGATAGAGAAATCGATCAGGTGCTGGTCGAGCGTGCTCAGAGTGGCGACAAGCGTGCTTTTGGCTTGCTGGTGGAGAAATACCAGCGCAAGCTCGGACGCTTGCTGTCGCGCATGATTCGGGATCCGTCGGAAGTCGAGGACGTGGTGCAGGAGGCTTTCATTAAAGCCTACCGGGCGCTGCCTAATTTCCGGAACGAGAGCGCTTTTTATACGTGGCTGTATCGGATTGGCATCAACACCGCCAAGAATTATCTGGTGTCGATGGGCCGTCGGCCACGCGCAGTTCCCGAAATCGAGGTGGAGGATGCTGAAAATTTCGAAGACGGCGACGAATTGCGCACAATTGATACTCCGGAAACGGAACTCATGAGCAAACAGGTTGCCAAAACTGTCAATGAAACGGTGGAATCATTGCCTGAGGAGTTGCGGACGGCAATCACCTTGCGTGAAATTGACGGTCTGAGTTACGAGGAAATTGCAACCCTGATGAACTGCCCGATCGGTACGGTGAGGTCTCGCATATTCCGTGCCCGAGAGACGATCGCTGAAAAGCTGCGGCCGTTGCTGGATACCCCTGAAAACAGGAGATGGTAATGAAAGAACGAATTTCTGCCCTGATGGACGATGAAATCGATGCGGATGGTGCCGACCATCTGTTCAAGGCATTGAAGTCGGACGCCGAGTTGGCAGGGCGATGGTCAACGTATCATATGATCGGTGACGTGATGCGCGGCGAAGCGCCTTTGAGTGCGGATTTCAGCCGCAAATTGATGGCGCAGATCGATAACGAGCCTACTGTGCTTGCGCCTCGCAAGTCCAGCCACCATGCCCATTCCTTCTTGATGACTGCAGTGGCCTCCGTGGCTGCGGTGATGTTCGTCAGTTGGATGGTATTGCAGCAACAGGCCCATTCCCCGTCGGGTGACATTGCCCCGACCGTGGCGATCAATTCCGTTTCGCCGGAGTCCGTCAATTCTTACGTGGTCGCCCATCAGAACACTTTTGCCGGGGCTGGCATCCAAGCGGCATATTACGTGCGTCCCGTGGCCTTGAGCGAGAACGGCAACTGATGAGGAAGTTTTTGCGTGCCTGTTTGTGCTGCGTGATGTTTTCCCCGACGCTGGGGCATGCGGCTGCATTCGAAGAAGATCCGTGGCTGATGCTGGAGAAGGCCGGCCAGGCTGCTCACAAGCTCAGTTACAAGGGCATCTTCGTCTATCAGTCTGGACATACCGTCGGCAATATCCAGATTACTCACATGAATTATCCGCAAGGCGAGTTTGCTCGAGTGGTCTCGCTCGATGGCGCGCCGCGCGAGGTGTTGAGGCAGGGCAATGAGGCTGTCATTTACAGCCCGCAGAATGAAAAGGTCATGATCGAGAAGCGCCGGGTGCAGAGTTCTTTCCCGGCCTTGCTGCCTGGTTTGTCGGATATGCTCAAGGCGAGCTATCAGGCCAAGTTGGTCGGTCAGGAGCGGGTTGGAGGGCGCGATGGTCTGGTGATTCAACTGTTGCCTCGCGATCACCTGCGTTATGGATACCGTTTTTCGGTTGATCGCGAGTTTGGCCTGCTCCTGAAATCCGTGATGCTGAACGAACGCAATGAGGCGCTGGAGCAATTTGCATTCAGCCAGTTGACGTTGATGCCTAATACCGGCATGGACTGGTTCCACCCGAACGTCGAGCGTGGCAAGAGTTACGTAATGCAGCCCGAGGAAAACGTGGTGCCGAACCGTGCAGAGGGAGATGGGTGGAAAATCAACCATTTGCCGTCCGGTTTCGTCAAGATCGATCAGGTTTCGCGTGTCATGCCCGGGAAGACTGTCCCGGTAAACCAGATGATTTTCTCCGATGGCATCGCATCAGTGTCACTGTTTGTCGAGACGCTCGAGAAGGGGGCTGTGCCGAAGACGGGGCAGCTGGTGCAAGGGGCTGCCAATATTTATGCCAATGTGATCGATGGTTATCAGCTGATCGTGGTAGGCGAGGTGCCTGAGGCGGTCGTCAAGCAGATCGGTGAGTCTGTTTCATTCAAGAAGTAGTTTCCGAGTTTAAGGCTTATGATCGAAGAGCAGGCTGTTGTCGTCGGCATCGAGCAGGATCAGGCGATGCTGGAGATTGTGCGCAAAACGCCGTGCGGGCTGTGTGGGCAAACGCGCGGATGTGGTGTTTCAGTATTCGGAAAACTGCTCGGTCACCGTGAATCGGTGTTCCGGGCAGCGAATCCGTCAAACGCCCGGATCGGCGACCATGTGGTCGTCGGTGTCGACGAGAAGGCGTTGCTGGCAAGTTCCATGATGGTCTACGGAGTGCCGTTGCTGATGCTGCTGGCCGGTGCCATCACGGGTAATTTTCTGGCGCCATCTGGAGGAGATATCTGGCCGTTGGCTGGAGCGGCCGTAGGGCTGGTGGCCGGTGTGGTGTGGTTGAAGGTGCACGCTATGGGGCGTGGGCTGGATGGCCGTTATCGACCGGTGATTCTGCGTACGGCTGAGTCAAATTCTCAAATCAGGATATGTCATCGAGGTCAACAATGATCAAGAAGTTGCTGGCGGTTTCCGCCTTTGTCATCACGTTCGCAGCGCCGGCCTTTGCCAAGGAGTTGCCGGACTTTACCGAGTTGTACGAAAAACAGGGTCCGGCGGTGGTCAATATCAGCACCACGCAGACCGTGCATGGCGCCGGTCAGGGCATGATGCCGTTCCCTAACGTGCCGGAAGACGATCCGTTCTACGAGTTTTTCCGTCGCTTTGCGCCACCCGGGGGGCAGGGGCAGCAGGATTACAAGACCCAATCCCTGGGGTCTGGCTTCATCATCAGTAGTGACGGCTACATCCTGACCAATGCACACGTGGTGAATGATGCGGATGAGGTGATCGTCAAGCTCGCCGACAAGCGTGAATTCAAGGCCAAGATCATCGGGATCGATCGCCGGACGGATGTGTCGTTGTTGAAGATCGATGCCACCAGCCTGCCGAAGGTGACCCTGGGTGATCCGAGCCAGCTCAAGGTGGGCGAGTGGGTGGCCGCGATCGGGGCCCCGTTCGGCCTGGAGAATACCGTGACGGCCGGGATCGTGAGCGCCAAGGGGCGTGCCCTGCCTCAGGAGAACTACGTGCCTTTCATCCAGACTGATGTGGCGATCAATCCGGGGAACTCCGGTGGCCCGTTGTTCAACCTCAAGGGCGAGGTGGTCGGGATCAACTCCCAGATTTACAGCCGTAGCGGTGGGTACATGGGCTTGTCGTTCGCGATCCCGATCGATGTAGCCATGGATGTGCAGAACCAGCTCAAGGCTGGCGGCCGTGTGTCGCGTGGCTGGCTGGGCATCGGTATCCAGGAAATCACCAAGGAGCTGGCGGATTCCTTCAGTATGAAGAATACCAACGGTGCGCTCGTTGCCGGTGTGGAAAAGAGTAGCCCAGCGGAACGCGGTGGGTTGGAACTGGGTGACGTGATCCTCAAATTCGACGGCAAGGCGATTGGCACTTCCTCCGATTTGCCGCGTATTGTCGGGGCGACTCGTCCGGGTAAGGAAGTGACCGTGGAAGTGCTGCGCCGTGGCTCGTTGAAGAATCTTTCCGTCACCGTGGGTGATATGCCTGCTGACGACAAGGAAGAGGCGCGTGCGCCGCGCGGGCCGGCCAAGGCCGAGCCTAACCGTCTGGGGCTGGTGGTCCGTGATTTGACGCCGCAGCAAAAGAAGAAGATCAACGGCAAGAACGGTGTGCTGGTGACCAACGCCGAAGGTGCCGCAGCCCAAGTGGGGATTCGTCGCGGAGATGTGATCCTGGCGGTGAACAATAGCGAAGTGCAGACCGCGGAACAGTTCAATAAGCTGGTGAGCGGCGTGGCGAGCGGCAAGACTTTGGCCCTGCTGGTACTGCGCGGGGATACCACCCTGTATGTGCCGGTCAAGGTCAATGGCAACGGCAACAAGTAGTTTCCGTGCGGACGAGGCCCGATTCGGGTAAAATCCCCGCCTGAACAAATCCTTATCCAGGGGCGCGTCATGCGCCCTTGTTGTTTGTACCTATGAAAAATATCCGCAATTTCTCGATCATCGCTCATATCGACCACGGCAAATCGACCCTGGCTGACCGTATCATTCAGCTTTGCGGCGGATTGTCCGACCGCGAGATGGAGGCGCAGGTGCTGGACTCCATGGATCTGGAGCGCGAGCGAGGCATTACCATCAAGGCGCAGACCGCCGCCCTCAATTACAAGGCGCGGGATGGCCAGATCTACAACCTGAACCTGATCGATACTCCGGGGCATGTGGACTTTTCCTATGAAGTCAGCCGATCGCTGGCCGCGTGCGAGGGCGCGTTGCTGGTCGTGGATGCTTCCCAGGGGGTCGAGGCGCAATCGGTTGCCAACTGCTACACCGCCATTGACCAGGGCGTTGAAGTGACGGCCGTTCTGAACAAGATCGACCTGCCTTCCGCGGATCCGGAACGCGTGATCCAGGAAATCGAGGATGTGATCGGTATCGAGGCGATGGACGCAGTGCGTTGCTCCGCCAAGACCGGCGAAGGTGTCGAGGATGTGCTGGAGGCTGTGGTGGCCCGCATTCCGCCGCCCAAGGGCGATCCGGATGCGCCGCTCAAGGCGTTGATCATCGATTCCTGGTTCGACAACTACGTCGGGGTGATCATGCTGGTGCGCGTCGTTGACGGTACCCTCAAGCCCAAGGACAAGATCCGCCTGATGGCGACCGGCGCCGAATACCTGTGTGAACAGGTCGGCGTGTTCACGCCGAAGTCGCGCCAGCGCGAAAACATTTCTGCCGGCCAGGTCGGTTTCGTCATCGCCGGCATCAAGGAACTGCTGAGCGCGAAGGTGGGCGATACGGTGACCTTGGCTACGCGCCCGGCGGCCGAACCGCTTCCTGGCTTCAAGGAAATCAAGCCGCAGGTGTTCGCCGGGTTGTATCCGGTCGAATCCAACCAGTTCGAGGCGCTACGCGAAGCGCTGGAAAAGTTGCGCCTCAACGATGCCTCGCTACAGTTCGAACCGGAAAATTCCACGGCCCTCGGTTTCGGATTCCGCTGCGGCTTCCTTGGCCTGCTGCACATGGAAATCGTGCAGGAGCGCCTTGAGCGCGAATATGACATGGACCTCATCACGACGGCCCCGACCGTGGTGTACGAGTTGCTGATGAAGAACGGCGATGTAGTGCAGATCGAGAATCCTTCGCGCCTGCCGGAACCTTCCCGTATCCAGGAAATCCGCGAGCCTATCATTACCGTGAATCTGCTGATGCCGCAGGACTACGTTGGCCCGGTCATGACGCTGTGTAACGGCAAGCGCGGTGTGCAACGCAACATGCAGTACATGGGCCGGCAGGTCATGCTGTCCTACGAGATGCCGTTGAATGAAGTGGTGCTGGATTTCTTCGACAAGCTGAAATCCGTATCACGCGGCTATGCCTCCATGGACTATGAGTTCCTGGAATTCCGTGCCGCCGATCTGGTCAAGCTGGACATCATGGTCAATGGCGAGCGTGTCGATGCCTTGTCCCTGATCGTGCACCGTGGCAACAGCCAGTATCGCGGACGAGAACTGTGCAGCAAGATGCGTGAACTGATCCCGCGTCAGATGTTCGATATCGCGATTCAGGCTTCCATCGGCGCCAACATCATCGCCCGAGAAACGGTGAAAGCTATGCGCAAGAACGTGCTGGCCAAGTGTTACGGCGGTGACATTACCCGTAAGAAGAAACTGCTGGAAAAGCAGAAGGAAGGCAAGAAGCGCATGAAACAGGTGGGTAACGTCGAAATTCCGCAGGAAGCTTTTCTGGCGATTCTGCGCGTGGAGGATAAGTAATCATGATGTTTGCATTATTCATGGTGGTGATTCTGGCATTCACCGGACTGGTATGGCTGCTGGATGTCGTGCTGCTGCGCAAGCGCCGTGCGCCGGGGGCTGCAGAGCCCGTGCTGGTGGAGTACTCCAAGAGCTTCTTTCCGGTCATTCTTGCAGTGTTCCTGATCCGCTCCTTTCTGGTCGAGCCGTTCAAGATCCCGTCCGGGTCCATGATGCCGACCTTGCTGGTCGGGGATTTCATCCTGGTCAACAAGCATACCTATGGCTTGCGCGTCCCCATTCTCAACAATACCTTTTTTGAAATGAACCATCCCAAACGCGGTGAGGTGATGGTGTTCCACTACCCCAAGGATCCTTCTCTCGACTATATCAAGCGCGTCGTCGGTGTTCCCGGGGATGTGATCGAGTACCGGGAAAAGCATTTGTACGTGAACGGCCAGCCGCTCGAGGTGGTGTATGACAGCGACTACAGCTATGTCGCCC
Source organism: Pseudomonadota bacterium (assembly GCA_029782295.1). GTDB lineage: Bacteria > Pseudomonadota > Gammaproteobacteria > Burkholderiales > Methylophilaceae > CAIJXJ01. The sequence goes on along the minus strand of JAKOVB010000070.1, from coordinate 8,929 downwards.
CCGGCCTCAACCAGATTTCCGCCAAGCGTTACAAGGAAACCCTGGGAGAGCACCGGCATGATATTCTCATCGTGCCTGATGCCATGACCGTCGACGGCCGAGTGACGGTGCCTGAAGGCCATTATTTCATGATGGGTGACAACCGCGACAACAGCAACGACAGCCGCTTCTGGGGCTTCGTGCCGGAAAATAACATTGTCGGGAAAGCATTCATGATCTGGTGGAATTTCGATGATTTCGGCAGAATTGGCACTTCCATCAACTAAGCGACTGGAGCCTGACATGCACAAGCAAAAAGGATTCACCTTCTGGGGGTTCATCTTCACCGTTGTCCCGATCATTCTGGTGGCCCTGCTCGCAATGCTGCTGTTTCCGTCCTATGCTGAATACTTCACCATCAAGAAGGCGATTGCGAAAATCGGTTCGACGCCATCGCTTGCTTCCCTGACGGATGGCGATATCCGCGACATGATGCAGAAAACCATGGAGATCGACCAGATCACCAGCATCAAACCGACGGATCTGGTGATTCGGCGCAGCGATGCCGGGGTAACCGTGTCGGTCGAGTATGAATCCGTGGTGCCGTTGTTTGCCAATATCAGCGCCCTGATGGAGTTTTCCGCGACCACCGACAAGGGTACCGCTGCGGCTGCCGCAGCAGCCAATTAACGGCGATACATGGATGCTTTGTCAGGCCTGACGCGCCAGCTGGGGTTCGATTTCAGGACGGGCTCGTTGTTGAGCCAGGCGCTGACGCATCGCAGCTACAGTGCCAACAACAACGAACGCCTGGAATTCCTGGGTGACAGCGTGCTGAATTGTGTCGTGGCGAACCTCTTGTACGAGCGGTTTCCGCTTCTTCCCGAGGGTGACCTCAGCCGGTTGCGGGCGTATCTGGTGAAAGAGTCCTCGTTGAGCGGAATTGCGACATCGCTCGGGCTCGGGGACCATATACGGCTGGGTGAGGGCGAACTGAAAAGCGGTGGGTGGCGACGTCCGTCGATTCTGGCGGATGCGCTGGAAGCCATCATCGGGGCAGTTTTCCTCGATGCCGGTTTTGCGGCTGCAGAACAGATGGTCCGTCAACTTTACGCCCCGTTGCTGGACAACCTCGATCCAAAATCCATCGGCAAGGATCCGAAAACCCTGTTGCAGGAATATCTGCAAGGCCGCAGGATCGCATTGCCGGAGTACGTGCTGGTGGCGACCGAAGGCGAGGCGCATTGCCAGGTTTTCCGGGTCGAATGCCGCATTCCAGCGTTGAAGGTGAGCGCACAGGGCGTCGGCGGAAGCCGGCGCGCCGCCGAGCAGCAGGCCGCTGAATTGGCCTATCAGAAAGCAAGCATATGACAGACTCCAAGAGCTCTACCCCATTCCGTTGCGGCACCATCGCGATTGTCGGCCGTCCTAACGTGGGCAAGTCGACACTCCTGAATCATATCCTCGGGGCCAAGCTGAGTATCACTTCCCGCAAGGCGCAGACCACCCGGCACCGTCTGCTGGGGATTCATACTACTGAAGACGCGCAGTTCCTGTTCGTCGATACGCCGGGTTTCCAGCTGCGCCACATCAATGCCTTGAATCGTGGCCTGAACCGCACCGTCAAACAGGTGCTGTCTGAAGTGGATGTGGTGCTTTATGTGCTGGAAGCGACCCGATATGGGCCGGATGACCAGAAAGTCCTGGAAATCCTGCCCAGAGGAACGCCGGTGCTGCTGGTGGTGAACAAGGCTGACTTGCTGGAGAACAAGGCGGAACTCCTGCCGTTTATCGAGAAGCGTGCGGCAGAATTCAAGTTCGCGGAAGTGATTCCCGTCAGTGCCAAGAAGCATCTCAATCTCGATGACCTCCTGGCCGCGATTCGACGCTACCTGCCAGAACAGGACGCGATCTACGGAGAAGATGAACTGACCGATCGAAGCGAGCGTTTTCTCGCTGCGGAAATCTTGCGTGAAAAGGTGTTCCGTCTGGTCGGTGAAGAGTTGCCGTATTCCATGACTGTGGAAATCGAGCAGTTTCAGCAGGAAGGTGGCTTGCGCCGGATCCATGCCGCCATCATCGTCGACAAGGAAGGGCAAAAGCCCATCCTGATTGGCAAGGGTGGAGAGAAACTCAAGCGCATTTCCACCGAAGCCCGTCAGGATATGGAAAAGCTGTTCGGCGGCAAGGTCTGGCTGGAAACCTGGGTCAAGGTCAAGGGTGGCTGGGCGGATGACGAGCGCGCCCTGAAGAGCCTCGGTTATTAGTCTGAAAACGTCCTGATTCGAACCGATGGCAGCAGGCAGTATTGCGCGGCAGGACCAGCAGCCGGTGTTCGTGCTGCATACCTACCCCTTCAAGGAAACCAGCCTTGTGGTGGAATTCTTTACCCGTGACTTCGGTCGGGTGGCTGCGGTGGCCAAGGGGGCCAGGCGTCCGCGATCAGCCATGCGCGGCATGTTGCAAGCTTTCCAGCCCTTGCAGGCCACATGGTCCGGCAAGTCCGAGTTGCGCAACCTGCATTCGCTCGAGTGGGGAGAAGGGCTCCTGCTACTGAACGGTGAAGCCCTGATGTGCGGGTTCTACCTCAATGAACTCCTGTTGCGCTTGCTTCCACGGGAAGATGCCCATGAGGCACTGTTCAGCTACTACACCTCGACCCTGCGGGCACTGGCGGCGGGGGGCGAGGTTGCGCCTACTTTACGCCGGTTCGAACTGAAAATGCTGCAGGAGTTGGGTTATGCCCTGCCCTTGCTGGAGGATGCCCGCGGAGAGGCTGTCGCGCCTGCACTTGAATACCTTTACGTTCCCGAGCGCGGCGCCCTTCGGGAGGGTGAAGGTCAAAGCGGTGTACAATTGCGCGGAAAAACGTTGCTGGACATGGCGCAGGAGGATTATTCCGATGCGTTGACGCAAGTTCAGAGCAAGCAGCTCATGCGCACTCTGATGTCGCATTATCTGGGTGACAAACCCCTCTATACCCGACAATTATTGATGGATTTGCAGGAATTATGATTCGACTAGGCGTCAATATCGACCACGTGGCCACCATCCGGCAGCAGCGTGGTACACGTTATCCCAGTGTGGTGCAGGCGGCCTTGCTCGCCGAGCAGGCCGGTGCCGACGTGATTACGTTGCATTTGCGTGAGGATCGCCGGCATATACAGGATGCGGACGTGCATACCCTGCGTGGTCTGCTGCAGACCCGAATGAACCTCGAAATGGCCGTCACGGAGGAAATGGTCGGCATTGCGTTGCAGGTCAAACCGCAGGATGTTTGTCTGGTACCGGAACGCCGGGAGGAACTGACCACCGAGGGGGGGCTGGATGTTATCGGCCATTTCGAGAAGATCCGGCAGGCCTGTCAGGTACTCGGGGCATCCGGCATCCGGGTCTCCCTGTTCATCGATCCCGACAAGGCGCAGGTCGAGGCGGCGAAAGCCGCGGGCGCACCGGTCATCGAGTTGCACACCGGGGCTTTTGCCGACGCAGATAGTGAACAGCATTCTGAGGATGAGTTCCAGCGCATCCGCGCCGCAGTCGCCCATGGTGTTGCGCAGGGGGTGCACGTCAATGCAGGCCATGGTCTGCATTATCACAACGTGCAGCAAATCGCAGCGCTTCCCGGCGTTGAAGAACTGAATATTGGGCATGCGATCGTGGCGCATGCGATTTTCGTCGGCTGGGAGCAGGCCGTGCGGGAAATGAAAGCGCTGATGCTGGCCGCGCGCCGGTAGCAGGACGATATCCTATGATCTTCGGCATCGGTACCGATATCGTCGAAGTTTCCCGGATCGAAGAGTCGCTGGCCCGCTTCGGAGAGGCTTTTGCCCAGCGCATTCTGACCGAGCGCGAGTGGCTGGCTTTCGAGAAATCTGCGACCAAGGCACGTTTTCTCGCCAAGCGCTTTGCAGCCAAGGAAGCCTTCTCCAAGGCATTGGGAACCGGGTTGCGCGCCCCGGCCACCTTCCAGAATATCGGCGTCGATCACGATGATCTGGGCAAGCCGGTTTTCGATCTTGGGCCAGCGTTGCAGGCATATCTAGACGACCGTCGGATCGTGGCCTGCCATCTGTCCGTCAGCGATGAAAAGGCACTGGCTGCCGCTTTCGTCGTGCTGGAAACATGATTTCTGATCAGGAATACGAACGCCGGTTTGGCGGTATTCGACGGCTGTACGGTGCGCAAGGTTTTGTCCGTATCCAGCAGGCGCATGTGTGCGTTGTCGGTGTCGGAGGAGTCGGGTCCTGGGCGGCAGAGGCGCTGGCGCGGAGTGCGGTGGGGCGCATTACGCTGATCGATCTGGACCATGTCGCCGAGTCTAACGTCAACCGCCAGATTCATGCGCTGGAAGAGAACTTCGGCAAGGCCAAGGTGACTGCCATGACGGAACGCATTCTCGCCATCAATCCCCGGTGTACGGTGACGCAGATCGAGGATTTCGTGACGGTAGATAATGTGTCTCACCTGCTTGGTGCGGGTTACGATTTCATCATCGATGCCATCGATAGCGCCAGGGTTAAGGCGGCCATGATCGCATGGTGCCGCAGGAACAAGGTCAGGCTGATCGCATCCGGCGGCGCCGGGGGGCGCATCGACGCCAGCCGGGTGGTCGTCGACGATCTGTCTCGTACGGTACAGGATCCCCTGTTGTCCAGGGTACGCACATTGCTGCGTCGTGATTACGGATTTCCCAAGGACGCCGGAAAGAAATTCGGCGTGGAATGCGTATATTCCAACGAGCCAATCCGCCGGCCGGCTGAAGCCTGTAACGTGGGCGAGCAGGCCCTGACTGGCCTCAATTGCGCGGGATTCGGATCTTCCATGTGTGTGACAGCGAATTTCGGCTTGGTGATGGTTGGGATGGCGCTGAAAAAATTGTCATAAATCCGTCATGTTTCTGTCATACAGTGTTCGGCAATTGATACGTTAACTAAAGGAAGACGTCATGCCTGCCAATATTCTGGTGATTGAAGACGAACCGGCCATTCAGGAACTGCTTGCGCTCAACCTGACCCAGGCCGGGCACAACCCGATTCGCGCGATGAGCGTCGAACAGGCCCAGCAATTGATGCGCGAAATGCAGCCGGATCTGATCCTGCTGGACTGGATGCTCCCGGGTATGAGTGGTATCGAATTTGCCCGTCGCCTGAAGTCTGACGAATACAGCAAAGCCATTCCCATCATCATGCTGACTGCCCGTGGCGAGGAAAGCGACAAGGTGCGCGGTCTTGACGTGGGTGCAGATGATTACGTCACCAAGCCTTTCTCCCCGCGCGAATTGACCGCCCGGATCAAGGCAGTGCTGCGTCGTCGGGCACCACAAATGACGGATGATCCGATCGAGGTTGGCGGGCTGCGTCTTGATCCGGTGACTCACCGCGTGACTGGGAACGGCACTGCACTGGATCTGGGACCGACGGAATTCAAGCTGCTGCATTACCTCATGTCCAACCCGGAGCGCGTGCATTCCCGTGCGCAGGTGCTGGACCGGGTGTGGGGCGATCGTGTGTTCGTCGAGGATCGTACGGTCGATGTTCATATCCGTCGTCTGCGTCAGGCGTTGGCAACCAGCGGTCATGAAGAAATGATCCAGACCGTGCGCGGCGTGGGTTACCGGTTCTCGACCAAATAAGCCTCCTTCCGTTCGGGGCCAAAATAGGCTTTAATGGCCACCTCAATTGTTAATGTGGATTTAGCGTGCAAGATCTGCGCTGGCGTGTCTTCTGGGTGTTGTTTTTCCTGCTGCTGCTGTGTCTGGCAGTCTGGCCAATCGCTGGGCCAAAGACTGCGCTGGCGTTATTCGCGCTAGGAGTGACCGCTTACCTTCTATCCCATCTTTATTGGCTGGAGAAGTTGATTCTGTGGCTCAAGAACCCGCAGCCGGCAAGCATCCCGCTGGGTTCAGGGGTCTGGGAAGACGTATTCGCATCGCTCTATCAGGAACTCCGTCGTCAGACCACCAGCCAGACCCAGCTCAGTTCCGCGCTGGAACGCTTCCAGCGAGCTGCCGGCGCCCTGCCGGACGGAATGGTGCTACTCAACAACCATGACCAGATCGAGTGGTGTAACCTGACGGCCGAGACCCAACTCGGGTTGAGTCATGAGCAGGATGCCGGTCAACCGATTGCCTATCTGGTCCGCCAGACCGAATTCCTGGCCTATCTGCAGGGGCACGACTATAGCGAGCCGCTCAAGCTCAAGTCCGCGCGTAATCCTGAAGTGACCCTGGAAATTCAACTGGTGCCATTCGGCGACAACCAGAAGCTCCTGTTATGTCGGGATATCAGCCCGCTGGAAAAGCTTGAAACCATGCGCCGGGACTTTGTGGCCAACGTTTCCCATGAGTTGCGGACACCGTTAACTGTGGTCGGCGGATTCCTCGAGACGCTGGAAGACATGGACGCCGGCATGCCGGAGACCACCAGGCATTATTTCCACCTGATGCAGGAGCAGACCAGCCGCATGCGGCGACTCGTGGACGACCTGCTGACGCTGTCGCGACTGGAAAGCAGTCCGCATGCCATTCAAGAGGCGGAGATCAACGTCCCCGTGATGCTGCGCATGGTCCTGACCGAGGGCCAGAGCCTCAGTGGTTCGCACCATCGCTTGACGCTCGAAGCGGATGAGTCCCTGAACCTGACGGGCGCTTCCGAAGAGTTGCACAGTGCGTTTGCCAATCTGGTGACGAATGCGATCCGCTACACCCCGGATGGTGGGGAAATTCAGCTTTCCTGGTATCGGCGCGGGGGTGAGGCGGTGTTCAGTGTCCGCGATACCGGTATCGGGATCGAGCCCCAGCATCTCGGACGCCTGACCGAGCGTTTTTACCGGGTGGATAGCAGTCGCTCCCGCGCGACTGGTGGTACCGGTCTGGGTTTATCCATCGTCAAGCACATTCTGACACGCCATCAGGCGCGTCTCGAGGTGGAAAGCGAGTTGGGCAAGGGTAGCGTGTTCAGCGTCGTTTTTCCTGCCGACCGTATCGTTTCTATCTAAGCCGGCTGGCATCTAGTAAAATTCACGTACTCAACGTGAGCGGTTCCCCCATGAAAATTCTGCTGACCGGCGCTGCCGGTTTTATTGGCATGCACACGGCACTCCGCCTGCTTGACCGCAATGATCAGGTGGTCGGGATCGATAACCTGAACGATTACTACGATGTCGGGTTGAAGCAGGCAAGATTAAGGCGCCTGAATGCCTACTCAAACTTCCGATTTTTGGAATGTGATGTTGCCGATGCCGTTGCGATGGCCAAGCTTTTTTCCGATGAAGGTTTCGATGCGGTTGTTCATCTGGCGGCGCAGGCCGGGGTGCGTTATTCGCTGGTCAATCCGCAAGCCTATATCCAGTCCAATCTGGTGGGTTTCGGCAATATTCTCGAGAGCTGCCGTCATACAAAGGTCGGGCATCTGGTCTATGCCTCCAGTTCCAGCGTTTACGGTGGTAACGCAAAGCTGCCTTTCTCCGAGCACGATAATATCGACCATCCGGTAAGCCTTTATGCTGCGACCAAAAAATCAAACGAATTGATGGCGCATACCTACAGCCATCTTTTTGAATTGCCGACCACCGGCTTACGCTTTTTTACTGTTTATGGCCCATGGGGTCGTCCGGACATGTCTCCTATGTTGTTTGTTCGAGCGATGCTAGAGGGGCGTCCCATCGATGTTTTCAATCACGGGAACATGATGCGCGACTTCACCTATATCGATGATATTGTGGAGGGCGTCGTAAGGGTTATTGACAAGCCGGCATCAGCCAATCCTGCCTACGATCTGTCACGACCGGATCCGGGATCCAGTAATGTCCCGTACCGGGTGTTCAATATCGGCAACAATCAGCCTGTCAGGCTGATGGACTATATCGAGGCCATCGAGGCTGCTTTAGGCGTCGAGGCAAAGAAAAACTTCCTGCCCATGCAGCCGGGGGATGTCCCCGCAACATATGCCGATACCTCGGAATTGGATGCCTGGGTCGGATTCAAACCTGACACGCCGCTCACAGATGGGGTGGCCAGGTTCGTGGCCTGGTATCGAGATTATTATCATTGCTGATGACGCCTTGACAGGCATGATGGGCGGGGTGTCTAATCCGTGCGTTCACTGAATGAACACAACAACTATTCATGCTTGATGATCCAACACGTTACCGGCTGCTGAAATTGCTGGAAGTAAATCCCGGGCTTACCCAGCGCCAATTGGCACGCGAGTTGGGGGTGAGTCTGGGCAAGGTCAATTTCTGCCTTTCGGCCCTGATTGCAAAGGGCCTGCTCAAAGCCAGCAATTTCCGTAACAGCCAGAACAAGCTGGCATATATGTATTTGCTTACCCCGGCCGGTGTCGAGGAAAAAGCGCGCATTACCGTGCAATATCTTAAATTCAAGATGCACGAATATGAGTCCTTACGCCATGAAATTGAAGAGCTTCGTCACGAGGCTGAGAAGTTGGGTGAGAGGGCGTCTGTTTAAGCCTGCGGGATGAAACCGTCGGTTGTATTGAGTGGGCGTTGGGTCATATAAGCTGTAGAGTGGATTGAAAAGAATTAAGAAAGGTTGGACTAAATGAGCAAAGTAGCATTGATTACCGGCATCACCGGCCAGGATGGCGCGTATCTGGCCGAGTTTCTGCTGAAGAAGGGCTACGTGGTGCACGGGATCAAGCGTCGTGCCTCGTTGTTCAACACCGATCGCATCGACCACCTGTACCAGGATCCGCATGTCAGCAACCGCAACTTCGTGCTGCATTACGGTGACCTGACCGACTCCACCAACCTGATCCGCATCATCCAGCAGGTCCAGCCGGACGAGATCTACAACCTGGCTGCCATGAGCCACGTCGCGGTCAGCTTTGAGACCCCGGAATACACGGCCAATGCCGATGGCATCGGCACCCTGCGCATCCTGGAAGCCATCCGTATTCTCGGCCTTGAGAAGAAGACCCGCTTCTAC
>JAKOVB010000061.1 GCA_029782295.1 Pseudomonadota bacterium | reverse complement strand
CTGTTCACTTGTACAGTATCACAACCGACCCGCCAGTTAACGCCGGGCACCGAGAGTTTTCGGCGCTCGGCGTTTCGCGTTACGCGAGTGCGTGCAACGACTTGTGACCGTTGCCCATGACTCTCTGTTCGACAGAGAGTGAACAGAACGACCAGGAGTTTTTACCTCAAAGCGAAATCTTGTCGCAAAACTCTCCGACTCTCTCTTTAACAGACCCCGAAATTTAACAACGCAGTTCCTCTCGTAGCTCCAAAGCAACTCGAACATTTCTTCGGAGAAGAGTAAATGGCGCAACTCGATCGGATCACATTCGATCCCAACGTGATGGGCGGCAAGCCGTGCATCCGCGGCATGCGCGTCACCGTGGGCACGATCGTAGGCTTGATCGCCAGCGGCGCGACGCCCGAAGAGATTCTCGCTGACTATCCCTACCTTGAAGCCGAGGACATTCCAGCCGCGCTTTCTTATGCGGCCTGGCGGGCGGAGGAGATTGACGTTCCGCTGGCGCGCCCATGAAGTTCTTAGTCGACATGAATCTGTCGCCGCGATGGTGCTCCGTCCTGAGTGCCGAAAGATGGGAAAGCGTACATTGGTCGAATGTTGGCAACCCCTCGGCACCCGACCACGAGGTCATGCAGTGGGCGCTGGCTGACGGGCGCGTGGTGCTAACACACGATCTTGATTTCGGCGCGATGCTCGCGGCGACGAAGGCCACCGGACCGAGCGTCGTTCAGGTCCGCACGCAAGATGTTCGCCCGCAGACATTAGCCCCAATATTGGTTCCTTTGTTACGGCATTATGAAAACGATCTCGATGTGGGCGCGTTACTAGTCGTCGATGATGCAAAGTCGCGCGTTCGAGTGTTGCCGCTGCCTGGGAAAGCTGGACCTTGATCCCCAGACAAGATTAATCCCAAATCAAGCTTAGGGATGACTCAAAAATAAGTTCGGTATTTCAGTTGGGCGAGAATTTGTAGTTGTATGCGGACAGTCTGTTGTCGCGAATGGTTGGTTCATGGGCGAGGAAGCCAGGATTGGCTTTAAGGCCCCGGGCGTAGCGTCGCGGGGCCAGTTCGCAGACGACTCGCAGGCCGTTGCGGGTGGTGGTTTGATGGATGGCGTGCTGGATCACCTCGATGCTGGTCAGTTGGATCGCCTGCAAAGAACGCGACAAGTGGCAGAATAAGCGATGGTCGATGGGGTTGTATTTCGAGCAATAGGGCGGCAGATGACAGACGCGAAACAGGCGACCAAGAAGCCGACTCAGCGCGTGCAGTTGCTGGCGAAACAACGGCACGCGATAGCCATTGCTGCCGCCGCAATCGGCCAGCAAGAGAATCGGGCTGGTCGCGTGGTAACGCCACTTGCCCAGCCGATACCACCAGCGACGAATCGCATCGCAGGCCAACTCGCCCGTATCGGCCCCTTGCGCCAGGTAAACCAGCGCCTCATCCGCCGCCACGTCATAGACGCCGTAGGGGATGACCTTTCCCCACCTGGAACTGGGGAAATCGTGATCCCAAGCGCGCGGGCGATCGTTGGTCCAGGCCGCTCCGGCCCGCTCGAACCGCCCCAGAAGCTCCTTTTTCTTGGTGTCGATCGAGATCACCGGCCAACGGCGGGCCAGAAAGTACTGCTTCACTTGCTGCAGCCGTTGGAACTGCGCGTCGCGATCCGCACTCTCGCCCATCGAGAGCGTTTTCTCCATCTTGCGTCGCGACAGGCCGAGTTCGTTTCGCAGCAGTCGGTCCACCGTGTTCGCACACACCGACAAGCCGCGATCCGCCAGTTCCTCCGAAAGCGACTGACACGAACGGTGGATCCAAACCCGTCCCGGTTCGACGGCCGAACCGGCCGTGTGTGCTTCGACGAGGTGCTTCAGTTGGGAAACCAGTTCCGGCTTCGACAAGCTAGCTTTTTTCCGGCCCCCCTTTTTTTCGGATACGTCCCTCGGCCGTATCCTGCGGAAGCTGTTCCACATCTGCCAGGCCCCGATGAATCGTATCTGGATCACAACCAAACCGCCTCGCGATGTACGCTACGCCACCGTGTCCCAGCTTTCCGGCCTCCACGGCGGCGTAGCGTCGACGATCTTTCTCCGACAACGATCGGTAGAAGTTCACCATCTGAACTTCCACCCGACTCTCATATCCGTCCATCGCCACACTCCAACGATCAGCCCCCCTCAAAGTGTAGCAATTGCGGAAGTTATTTTTGAGTCGTCCCTAAGA
>JAKOVB010000052.1 GCA_029782295.1 Pseudomonadota bacterium | reverse complement strand
TCCAGTACCAGGTGCCAGGCGGGATTGGCGCAGTCGGCGTGAATCTGACCCTAGTGCCAGGTGCCACTCCGCCGGCGGGGAAGGCCTCCCAAGAGTCGCCGTCCCAATACTCCCAGCCCGCTTGAGACGCCGAGGAATCATAGACTATCGGCTGGGACATGCTAGGGAGCATACTGAGCGAGATCCGCGCGTGCATGGCCGCTGCTTCGCTCTGTGGCAGCGTCATCTCAAAGGTCGGTGTCTCGTCGTCGGTGACAACCGTGTTCTCGGGCGCATGACGGGTCGGCGGTGGTGGGTAGGGCTGGTAAGTGTACTCTATCTCGATGTCGGCCTGCTCGGATGTGGCTATGCTGTGCGTGATGATGTTGTCGCCGATAATGAGGGTGATGGGGTACCAGTCACTGACCACTCCATTGGCGAGTGAGGCGGGTCCGGTGACGGTGACGCCGTTGACGACCGCCACAAGGTTCTCCGAGGGGATGTCCTGGTAGTAATCTACCGTTGCCCTAACACTTGGATAGCCAAACCCAGTGGTCGGGCCGTAGTCAATCTTGGTGCTGCCCGTTGCCGTGCCGTAACCATAACACTTGGTGCTGACAGAGAGAGCCTTGCTGCTTTGCGCTCCGCAGGTCCATGACTTGGTGCTAGAGCCGCCAGGAGCAGAGATGGTTATTGTGCCCGCTGCCGCCCATTCACCTGTCATAACTGTAATATCGAATCTAGCGCTGCCGCCTCCCCTAGTCCAACCAGAAGGGACAGATGGAAAACTCGCGCTGTGGCCAGAAACAGTATTGCTCCTGGAGTCCCATATCCGCCTATCCTTCCCCCGCCACCTAAGACGTGCCGAAACGAGATGCGCCACATCGATGGGGAGCTGCGTTGTATCGCCGTTCGTAACAGCGAGCCAGCCTGTCGTTTTCGTGAGCGCCATTAGTAGACCACCTCGTTGGTCGCAGCGGAATAGAGGCGGGGGTCTAGGGCGGTGAAGACGGCTTTCACCATCCAGGCGGAGCCGTGAACGAGGCGTTCGTCTTCACCCAGTTCCAGTACGACACGCCTATAGTAATGTGACTCGATTCCGGTTTGGTCGACATACAAGACATTCTCGCTATGCGAGAGAGCCAGAGACTTGAGCGCAACCAGTTCGGACCACGTCGGGATGATGATCGTGCAAGATATCTCCGTCGGTCCTCGTCCGAGATAGACTGAGTCGGATTCATCAAGTCTTGGATATTCGATGATGCGATATTTCTTGACATTCTTGGTTATAAGCCCTCTCGATAGGATGGTTATGCCCCCGTATTTCACCACACCACCCCCGGATTGGCGAGTCTCAGCTTGCGTACCAGCTCATCGTTGCGGCGTCCAAGCGTGGCGTCGAGTTCACGAATCGTGCCTGAGTCAATGGGCCCGGTCACGTTGATAGTCTGGTTGATTGTTACACTGTCGTCGCCGAGCGGGCGTACCTGTGCCCCTCGCGGAAGCCAGAGGCGTTCGGGGCCGGCCTCTCCCACAATAGCCCAGCCCGAACGAAGGATGTCGCCGCCAGCGGCTAACTCTGGAATGGTAGTGATACGAGGCAACCCGATTTCAAAACCTCCGACTTTTCCTACTAGTGGAATGTTAATGGCTGGTACTTTGATTCTGATGCTGTTGAGGGCATTTATCATCTTATTAATACCACCGATTATCCAGTTGATAACGCCTTTGATGATATTCCAAATGCCGTTCCATACATCAGATGCGGTTTGTTTGATACTTTCCCATATTTGACTAAGTCTGTCCTTTACAACATCCCAATTCTTATACAGCTCTACGCCTATGGCTATTGCTGCAGCTATGGCCGCCACTACCAGGCCAACAGGCCCCGTCAGCATCGTAAACGCCGTCTGTAGCCCCGATAAGGTCTTCGTTATTGTGCCGACGGCTGTTATTAGGTTCCCAATCACGATTAATACAGGCCCCAGCGCCGCTGCAAGGCCAGCTATAGTTATGATTGTTCTCTGTACCTCGGGATCGAGATTGGCAAACCACTCAGCCAGTTGCTTGATAAAGCTAATGAAACTCTCCAGCGCCGGGATAACACTATCTCGCAGGACCGGAGTGAGCACATCACCCAGCTCGATGCCAGCGTCAACCAGTTTGTTCCGGAGGATTTCCAGCTGCGACGCCGTGGTTTCGTACCGCTGTTCTGCTTCCATGGTCAAAGCGATATTTTCTTCCCATGCCTGGGTACCAATCATGATAGACTCGTTAAACAGGTCCCCTGCACCAGCAGCACGAAGCAGCGCGTCACGGAGGCGGATTTCGGTGATGCCCATGTCATCAAGGACTTTGATAGCGCTCATCCCGCGCTCTTCTGCCGTGGCAAGCCCCTGGATGAATGCAATGATGGCACCTGCAGCATCTTCTTTGAATGCCTGCTGGAATTCCGATGCGCTCATGCCGGCAACCTGGGCAAACTGCTCCAGCCTTTCGCTACCAGTTTCAACTGCCAACTGCATGTCCACCATGACCCGGCTAAAGGCGGAGCCACCAGCCTGAGCCTCGATACCAACAGAAGATAAGGCCCCCGCTAGGCCAAGGATCTGGGCTTCGGTTAGACCGACTTGCTTACCAGCACCGGCAAGCCGTAGCCCCATCTCGACAATCTCGGCTTCGGTGGTGGCTAAATTGTTGCCCAAAGCAACAATGGTGGAGCCTAGCCGGTCAAACTGGTCCTGCGGCATCTGTGTTATATTTGCGAGTCTGGCAAGTGCAGTAGCCGCCTGTTCAGCGCTGAGGTTGGTGGCTTCACCCAGATCAATCATCGTCCGGGTAAAGCTCAAGATATTCGGCACCTCAATACCCAACTGCCCGGCTGCCTCGGCTACGCCGGCAATTTCTGTTGCCGCGGCTGGGATTTCTTTGGCCATGTCACGGATGCCGTCCCGGAGTGCAGCCAGTTCCTGCTCAGATGCATCG
>JAKOVB010000177.1 GCA_029782295.1 Pseudomonadota bacterium | reverse complement strand
GCGGAGCTGTGCCGGCGCTTAGCTAGTGTGGGGATAGCCGCCTAAGAAACTCGGCGACTTCCTTCACGCCTGGCGGACAGTGATGGAGATGGACAAACACGGCATACTCCTCCCGTGTCGCCATATTCAGATCGTTGGCGTCGGGAGAGCTTATCGAAGAGATTGAGGCCGGCGTCCACAGATATTGGGCAAAGGGCTGGTCCAGGAACAGGTATTTGTGCCCGGAAAAGTCCACGTAACGGTGGACGTGGCGGTGGTCATCGCGCATCAGGGCGAGTTGCCGGGGGGTCAGGGTTTCCAGCCACCACTTCCGGACAGCGTAGCCGCAACTGTGCGGGCCTGTTGCCCAGTGGATCGGCTCAACGTACAGCGACGGGTTTTTCGTTAGGTTTGCGATCCGCACGGGCCAGCAGGTCATCACGAAGTCGCTGGGGACGGCGGCCAAAGCCTCTGACAGGCCTGGCAGGTGCCAGTCGTCATCGTCGATAGGTGCAACCCATTCGCTGCTGGCCACAGTCCAGTCATCGACTGTTGGCAGTGTCGTGTTCGCGCGGGCCACGCTGGCAAGGAACGTGCGAAACTCTAGGTAAGAACAGTCAGGAAATCGCGCATTCCATAACTCATGAAGCCGTTTTGCGCGGTCATAACGGTCCGCGTAGTGTAACACGCCAGCCAGGCCCTGTTTCTCGGCCCGGCGGCGTATCCAGGCTGTGACTATTTCTTTGGTCATGTTTTTTATCTCCAGTGGCCATCGGTATTAAACACACGTCCCGCGGCAGGGCATATCACTGGCATTTTCGCCGCTTCCGCAATGATCGCCGCCTGCCCCGGGTCGGACTCGACATAGCCGGTAATCCCTACGGGGCGGAGTGTGTCAAGTTGCCTTGCCTTCCACTCTGCGACAGTGGTGGGTGTGTGCCAGCGTGCGTCCGGGTGACCGGTCCAGAGAATCAGTTGTCGCCAGCGGATGGCGTGTTTGCGTAGCCAGGCCTCTGTGGCCTGGCGGGTCGATTCGTGGCGGGCCGACAGAATCACGATGGGGTTGCGGCGCGGCGTGATGAGCGGCCGTGCCCTCTGGAGGTGGTGGCGATAGCGTGGGTCGGTGTCCGGCCCCGGGGG
>JAKOVB010000179.1 GCA_029782295.1 Pseudomonadota bacterium | reverse complement strand
CACCAAGGCCAGCAATGTCGGGACGGCCCTTCAGCGCGCGATGCGCGAGATTGAGAAAGCCAACCCCGACACTCTGTACGGCGTGTTCGGCGATGCCCAGTGGTCGAACAAGGATCGGCTGTCTGATGCCTTGCTCAAGGACCTGATCGAGCACTTCTCCAAGCTGCCGTTTGGCAACAAGAACGTCAACTCGGATCTGCTGGGCGACGCCTACGAATACCTGATCAAGAAGTTCGCCGACGCCACCAACAAGAAGGCCGGCGAGTTCTACACCCCGCGCAGCGTCGTGCGGCTGATGATCGACATGCTCGATCCCAAAGAAGCCGAGACCATCTACGACCCGGCCTGCGGTACCGGCGGCATGTTGCTGGCCGCCGTGCAGTACGTGAAGGAACAGCATGGCGACGTGAAGCGGCTGTGGGGCAAGCTGTACGGACAAGAAAAGAACCTCACCACCTCGTCCATCGCGCGGATGAACCTGTTCCTCCACGGCATCGAGGACTTCCAGGTGGTGCGCGGCGACACGCTGCGCAACCCAGCCTTCTTCGAGGTCGACCGACTGGCCACCTTCGACTGCGTGATCGCCAACCCCCCGTTCTCGCTGGAAAAGTGGGGCGAGGACCTGTGGCTGAACGATCCCTTCGGCCGCAACTTTGCTGGCCTACCGCCCTCATCCAGCGGTGACTTCGCCTGGGTGCAACACATGGTCAAGTCGATGGCCGACGTCAGCGGCCGGATGGCCGTGGTGCTGCCCCAGGGCGCCCTGTTTCGCAAAGGTGTGGAAGGCAACATCCGCCAGAAGCTACTGGAAATGGATCTGGTCGAGGCCGTGATCGGGTTGGCGCCCAACCTTTTCTATGGCACCGGCCTGGCCGCGTGCATCCTGGTCTTGCGCAAGCGCAAGCCGGCCAAACACAAGAAGAAGGTGCTGATCGCCGATGCGTCGCGCCTGTTCCGTCGTGGGCGGGCGCAGAACTATCTGGAACCCGAGCACGCCGCCGAGATCCTCGGCTGGTATCGCGGCTTTGCTGACGTGCAGGACGCAGTCCGCGTGGTCAGTCTCGACGAGATCAAGGCCGAAGACTGGACGCTGAACATTTCGCGCTATGTCCTGCCGCCATTGCAAGAAGACATCCCACCGCTGCCCGATGCTATCGCGGCATTCAAGGACGCGCTCACCCGCTGCCGTGAAGCCGAAGAGCGGCTCGCGCAGGTCATGACTGAAGGGGGATGGCTGCAATGAGTCACCCAAGCAAACGCATCAGCCAGCAAGAGCTCGAAAGCTATCTCTGGGGCGCCGCCGTGCTGCTGCGCGGCCTCATCGACGCCGGCGACTACAAGCAGTTCATCTTCCCGCTGCTGTTCTACAAGCGCGTCTCGGATGTCTGGGACGAGGAATACCAGGCAGCGCTGGCCAACTCAGGCGGTGACCTCTCTTACGCGCAGTTCGCGGAGAACCACCGCTTCCAGATTCCCGAGGGCGCTCACTGGAACGATATACGCCAGACCCCGAAGAACGTCGGTGCCGCCATCCAGAAGGCCATGCGCGCCATCGAAAGCGCCAACCCGGATCTGCTCGACGGCATCTTCGGCGATGCGCCCTGGACCAATCGCGAGCGCCTGCCTGATGAAACACTGAAAAACCTGATCGAGCACTTTTCGACACAAACCCTGTCAGTGGCCAACGTACCCGAGGACGAGCTCGGCAACGCCTACGAGTACCTGATCAAAAAGTTTGCCGATGACTCCGGCCATACCGCTGCCGAGTTCTACACCAATCGCACCGTTGTCCACCTGATGACGCAACTCCTGGCGCCGCAGGCAGGGGAGTCGATTTACGACCCCACCTGTGGAACCGGTGGCATGCTGATCTCGGCGCTGGACGAAGTGAAACGCTCTGGTGGCGAATACCGCACGCTCAAACTCTTCGGGCAGGAACGCAACCTCATCACCTCGTCCATCGCTCGCATGAACCTGTTCCTGCATGGCGTGGAGGACTTCGAAATCATCCGGGGTGACACCCTGGCCGAACCCAAACACATCGAAGGCGATCGCCTGCGCCAGTTCGACGTGATCCTGGCCAACCCGCCATACTCCATCAAGCAGTGGAACCGCGAGGCCTGGAGCAGTGACAAGTGGGGCCGCAACTCGTTGGGCACGCCGCCGCAAGGCCGCGCCGATTACGCCTTCCAGCAGCACATTCTGACCAGTCTCACCGCCAAGGGGCGTAGTGCCGTGCTTTGGCCCCACGGCGTGCTATTCCGTAACGAAGAACAGGCCATGCGCGCCAAGATGGTCGAGCAGGACTGGGTCGAGGCCGTCATCGGCTTGGGCCCCAACCTGTTCTACAACTCCCCGATGGAGTCGTGCATCGTCATCTGCAACCGCAAGAAGGCCGCCGATCGCAAGGGCAAAGTGATCTTCATCGACGCGGTGAATGAGGTTACCCGGGAACGGGCGCAGAGCTTTCTGAAGCCAGAGCACCAACAGCGCATCCTGACCGCCTACAAGACATTTGCGGACGTGCCCGGTTTCGCCAAGGTCGCCACTCTGGCCGAAATCGGCGCTAATGTGGGCAACCTCTCGATCCCGCTGTATGTGAAGCGCATTGCCGCCGCCATCGCCACCGACAGCAATGGTGACGCGGTATCGCTGCGCTCAGCCTGGGACCAATGGCAAACCGATGGCCGCGCCTTCTGGCAACAGATGGACGCGCTGGTGGAAACGCTGGATGGACTGATTACGGAGGACATCGAGCGTGTCTGACAAGAACAATAAAACCCTGAAGCCCGGCTGGCGTCGGGTGAAATTCGGCGACGTGGTCCGCCTCTCGAAAGCACGCAGCCAAGATCCGTTGGCCGATGGCATTGAACGCTACGTCGGTCTGGAACATCTCGAGCCAGGTGATTTGCGTATCCGCAGCTGGGGCAGCGTCGCTGACGGCGTGACCTTCACCAGCGTGTTTCAACCTGGCCAGGTGCTGTTCGGCAAGCGACGCGCTTACCAGCGCAAGGTGGCTGTAGCGGATTTCTCTGGGGTGTGTTCCGGGGACATCTACGTGCTGGAGACCAAGGATGCGCAGGTCTTGCTGCCGGAGCTGCTGCCATTCATTTGCCAGACTGATGCCTTCTTCGATCACGCTGTTGGCACGTCGGCGGGCTCACTGAGCCCGCGTACTAACTGGACGAGTTTGGCGGATTTTGAGTTTGCACTGCCGTCAATGGAGGCGCAAAAATTGATCTTGTCTGTGCTGACCAGCTACTCCGCACTTGATGACAATTACGCGTCCGCCAACCGTTGCGCCCTTGATCTATTGGGTTCGCATGCAAATGCAATTTTCTCAAATCGAAAATACGATCTTGTCTCATTCGAAAAGGTATTGACCCGGCAGCCACAGAGCGGGCTTTACAAGGCTCAGGAATTTCTAGGGCGAGGCACGAAGATCGTAAACATGGGTGAGTTATTCGGCTTTGACACGATTGACAGTTCAATTGACATGAAGCGCATGGAGCTCACCCAAGAGGAAGTTTCAAAGTACCAACTCACCCCGGATGATCTATTGTTTGGACGGCGTTCGATTGTTCTCGAAGGCGCAGGAAAGTGTTCAATGATCGGAGACCTTCAGGAACCGGTAATTTTTGAATCCTCAATTCTCCGAGTGACAGTTAATCCCGAAGTCGTTCTTCCGCAATTCGTCTTTGAATGGCTGAGAAGCCCCAAAGGCACTCAGCAGATCACCCGGATAAGAAGCTTTACTACAGTCGCAGGAATTGCCGGGTCAGATTTAAAAAGAATCGTTGTACCTGTGATGCCAATCAAAGAGCAACTTGCGATCAGCGATGAGTTGTCGTCAATGAGAGCTTCCGTGGGTGCGTTAAGTCAGCGTCAAACGGCAAATAGGGCTCTCAAGAAAACAATTTTGGAAGAAGTTTTGGGGGGCTGGGATGTTCACTGAATCAAACACCGTCGAAGCCTACGTCCGCGATCTGCTCGCCGGCCCGATCAAGGCTGTCGCAACCCACGCCGTTCAGGAACCTCAAGCTAGCTACGGCCCCAGCCCCAAAGGCATCGGCTGGCGCTACGCTGCTCCGCCTGAGGTGCCGCGCCAGATTCAGGAAGTGCTGGTTGAGCCTTGGCTGCGCGATGCGTTGATTCGGCTGAACCCGGAGATTGCCGCTCAGCCCGACCGCGCCGATGAAGTGCTCTACAAGCTGCGCGCCATCGTGCTGTCGGTGCGTTCGGATGGTCTGATCCGCGCCAACGAGGAGATGACCGCCTGGATGCGTGGTGAGCGCTCGATGCCCTTCGGCCACAACAATGAGCATGTGCCGGTGCGGTTGATCGACTTGGATGATCTGACGCAGAACCAGTACATCGTCACCCAACAGTACACCTACCGCGCAGGGCCCACTGAACGCCGTGCTGATCTGGTGCTGTTGGTGAACGGTCTGCCGCTGGTGCTGATCGAAGCCAAGACGCCGGTCAAGAAGTGCATCAGTTGGGTTGACGGTGCTGTACAGGTGCACGACGACTACGAGAAGTTCGTACCCGAGCTGTTCGTCTGCAACGTGTTCTCGGTGGCGACCGAAGGCAAGGCTTACCACTACGGGTCCATCGGCCTGCCGGTCAAGGATTGGGGGCCGTGGCATCTGGATGGCAATGGGGAGGATGGTCAGCATCACCCGCTGAAATCGCTCAAGCTGTCGGCCGAGAGCATGTTGCGCCCGCATGTGGTGCTGGACATCCTCGGCAGCTTCACCCTGTTCGCCACCAACAAGAAAAAGCAGCGCATCAAGATCATCTGCCGCTACCAGCAGTACGAAGCGGCCAACAAGATCGTTGAGCGTGTGCTGGCGGGCTACCCCAGGAAGGGCTTGATCTGGCACTTCCAGGGCTCGGGCAAGTCGCTGCTGATGGTGTTTGCCGCGCAAAAGCTGCGCATGCACGCCGGCCTGAAGAATCCCACGGTGCTGATCGTGGTGGACCGGATTGATTTGGATACCCAGATCACCGGCACCTTCACTGGCGCTGACATTCCCAATTTGGAAAAGGCGGACAGCCGCGAGAAGCTGCAGCAGCTGCTGGCGCAAGACGTGCGCAAGATCATCATCACCACGATCTTCAAGTTTGGTGAGGCCACCGGCAGCCTGAACGACCGCAGCAACATCATTGCCCTGGTGGACGAAGCCCACCGCACACAAGAAGGCGACCTGGGCCGCAAGATGCGCGAGGCCCTGCCTAACGCGTTTCTGTTCGGCCTGACCGGTACGCCGATCAACCGTGCCGACCGCAACACCTTCTACGCCTTTGGTGCCGACGAGGACGAAAAAGGCTACATGAGCCGGTACGGCTTCGAGGAGTCGATCCGCGACGGTGCCACACTGAAACTGCACTTCGAACCGCGCTTGATCGATCTGCACATTGACAAGGCAGCGCTGGATGCCGCCTACAAAGACCTGACCGGCGGCCTGTCGGATCTCGACAAGGACAACCTCGCGAAGACCGCCGCCAAGATGGCCGTGCTGGTGAAGACGCCCGAGCGCATCCGCAAGGTCTGTGAGGACATCGTCGAGCACTTCCAGACCAAGGTGGAGCCCAACGGCTTCAAGGGCCAGATCGTCACCTTCGACCGCGAGTCCTGCCTGCTGTTCAAGGCCGAGCTGGACAAGCTGCTGCCGCCGGAGGCCACGGACATCGTCATGTCGGTGCAGGCGTCTGACAAGAAGGAGCACCCAGAGTACGCGGCCTATGACCGTTCACGCGACGAGGAAGAACGTCTGCTCGATCGCTTCCGGGACCCGGCCGACCCTCTGAAGCTGATCATCGTCACGGCCAAGCTGCTGACCGGCTTCGATGCGCCCATCCTGCAGGCCATGTACCTGGATAAGCCGCTGCGTGACCACACGCTGCTCCAGGCCATCTGCCGGGTGAACCGCACTTACTCCGAGCAGAAGACCCACGGACTGATCGTGGACTATCTCGGCATCTTCGATGACGTGGCAGCGGCGCTGGAGTTCGACGATCAGAGCGTCAAGCAGGTGGTGAGCAACATTCAGGAGCTGAAGGACAAGCTGCCTGAGGCGACGCAGAAGTGCCTTGCCTTCTTCGCTGGCTGCGACCGCAGCTTGCAAGGCTACGAGGGCCTGATCGCTGCGCAGCAGTGTCTGCCCAATAACGAGGTGCGAGACAACTTTGCCGCCGAGTACAGCGTGCTCAACAAGATCTGGGAGGCACTGTCACCGGATACCGTTCTGGGCCCCTTCGAGAAGGACTACAAGTGGCTGTCTCAGGTGTACCAGTCGGTGCAGCCCTCCAGTGGCCACGGCAAGCTGATCTGGCATTCGCTGGGCGCTAAGACCATTGAGCTGATTCACCAGAACGTGCATGTCGACGCGGTGCGGGATGACCTCGACACCTTGGTGCTGGACGCCGATCTGCTGGAGGCAGTGCTCTCGAACCCCGATCCCAAGAAGGCCAAGGAGATCGAGATCAAGCTCAAGCGCCGGCTGCGCGGGCATGGCGGCAACCCCAAGTTCAAGAAGCTGTCGGAGCGGCTCGATGCGCTGAAGGACCGCTTCGAATCCGGGCAGATCAACAGCGTCGAGTTTCTGAAGCAGTTGCTGGAGATCGCCAAGGAAACGCTGCAGGCCGAGAAGGAGGTCCCGCCCGAAGAGGACGAGGATCGCGGCAAGGCTGCGCTGACCGAGTTGTTCAACGAGGTCAAGACTTCTGAGACGCCCATCATGGTCGAACGCGTCGTGACGGACATCGACGAAATCGTGCGCCTCGTCCGGTTCCCGGGCTGGCAGGGCACGCAGGCTGGTGAGCGTGAGGTCAAGAAAGCCCTGCGCAAAGCCCTCTTCAAATACAAGCTGCATGCGGATGAGGAGCTGTTCGAGAAGGCCTACAGCTACATCCGGCAGTATTACTAAAGGGGCGGAGGATGACCACTCAGACGATAGATAGTGCACCGCAGGCGACCTGGTTCGTCGGCGCGAGCTATGGCGGTACAGATGATCAGATGCCGCGATTTCTTGCAGAAGGAATTTGGGAGAACGGCTACGACATGAGGATCGGTGTTTGATGCGCCAGGCGCGCTGGGTCAGCCTTTCAGACGGGGTCAGTACGCCATACGCATGTGGTTATGACCATGAAAAGATTGTACTATCTTACCCACAATTGATCACGATTGGTCAGAACCATGACATCCAGTGCCGACGAGGGAGAGATCCTCACCCTCAGACAGGTTGCAGAGTTCCTGAAGGTCACGGACCGGACGATCTACAGGCTGGCCGCAGCCAAGAAGATCCCCGCGTTCAAGGTTGGTGGGACATGGCGGTTCTCCAAGGCGGAGATCACTGAATGGATTCAGCAGCAAACGCAGGGCGGAAAAGC
>JAKOVB010000178.1 GCA_029782295.1 Pseudomonadota bacterium | reverse complement strand
GCTTTTCCGCCCTGCGTTTGCTGCTGAATCCATTCAGTGATCTCCGCCTTGGAGAACCGCCATGTCCCACCAACCTTGAACGCGGGGATCTTCTTGGCTGCGGCCAGCCTGTAGATCGTCCGGTCCGTGACCTTCAGGAACTCTGCAACCTGTCTGAGGGTGAGGATCTCTCCCTCGTCGGCACTGGATGTCATGGTTCTGGCCAATCGTGATCAATTGTGGGTAAGATAGTACAATCTTTTCATGGTCATAACCACATGCGTATGGCCTATTGACCCCGTCTGAAAGGCTGGTCCAGCGCGCCAGGCACATCAAAAAACGATCCTCATCTTGTAGCGGTTCTCCCAAATTCCTTCTGCAAGAAATCGAGGCATCTGATCATCAGTACCGCCATAGCTCGCGCCGACGAACCAGGTCGCCTGCGGTGCACTATCTATCGTCTGAGTGGTCATCCCCCGCCCCCTTTAGTAATACTGCCGGATGTAGCTGTAGGCCTTCTCGAACAGCTCTTCATCCGCATGCAGCTTGTATTTGAAGAGGGCTTTGCGCAGGGCCTTCTTGACCTCACGCTCGCCGGCCTGCGTGCCTTGCCAGCCCGGGAACCGCACCAGGCGCACGATCTCGTCGATGTCCGCCACGACGCGTTCGACCATGATGGGCGTCTCGGCGGTCTTCACCTCGTTGAACAGCTCGGTCAGCGCCGCCTTTCCGCGATCCTCGTCCTCTTCGGGCGGGACCTCCTTCTCGGCCTGCAGCGTCTCCTTGGCGATCTCCAGCAAAGCTTTCAGAAACTCGACGCTGTTGATCTGTCCGGATTCGAAGCGGTCCTTCAGCGCATCGAGCCGCTCCGACAGCTTCTTGAACTTGGGGTTGCCGCCATGCCCGCGCAGCCGGCGCTTGAGCTTGATCTCGATCTCCTTGGCCTTCTTCGGGTCGGGGTTCGACAGCACGGCTTCCAGCAGATCAGCGTCCAGCACCAGGGTGTCGAGGTCATCCCGCACGGCATCCACATGCACGTTCTGGTGGATCAGCTCGATGGTCTTTGCGCCCAGCGAATGCCAGATCAGCTTGCCGTGGCCACTGGATGGCTGCACCGACTGGTACACCTGCGACAACCACTTGTAGTCCTTCTCGAACGGGCCCAGAACGGTGTCCGGTGACAGCGCCTCCCAGATCTTGTTGAGCACGCTGTACTCGGCGGCAAAGTTGTCTCGCACTTCGTTATTGGGCAGACACTGCTGCGCAGCGATCAGGCCCTCGTAGCCTTGCACGCTGCGGTCGCAGCCAGCAAAGAAGGCCAGGCATTTCTGCATGGCTTCGGGCAGCTTGTCCTTCAGCTCCTGAATGTTGCTCACCACCTGCTTGACGCTCTGGTCGTCGAACTCCAACGCTGCTGCCACGTCATCGAAGATGCCGAGGTAGTCCACGATCAGGCCGTGGGTCTTCTGCTCGGAGTAGGTACGGTTCACCCGGCAGATGGCCTGGAGCAGCGTGTGGTCACGCAGCGGCTTGTCCAGGTACATGGCCTGCAGGATGGGCGCGTCGAAGCCCGTCAGAAGTTTGGCCGTGACGATGATCAGCTTCAGCGGGTCGGCCGGGTCGCGGAAGCGATCGAGCAGCCGTTCTTCCTCATCGCGTGAACGGTCGTAGGCCGCGTACTCTGGATGCTCCTTCTTGTCGGACGCCTGCACCGACATCACGATGTCTGTAGCCTCGGGCGGCAGCAGCTTGTCCAGCTCGGCCTTGAACAGCAGGCACGACTCCCGGTCGAAGGTGACGATCTGGCCCTTGAAGCCATTGGGCTCCACCTTGGTCTGGAAGTGCTCGACTATGTCCTCGCACACCTTGCGGATGCGCTCAGGCGTCTTCACCAGCACGGCCATCTTGGCGGCGGTCTTGGCGAGGTTGTCCTTGTCGAGATCCGACAGGCCGCCGGTCAGGTCTTTGTAGGCGGCATCCAGCGCGGCCTTGTCGATGTGCAGGTCGATGAGCCGAGGCTCGAAGTGCAGTTTGAGCGTGGCACCGTCGCGGATCGACTCCTCGAAGCCGTACCGGCTCATGTAGCCCTTCTCGTCCTCGTCGGCACCGAAGGCGTAGAAAGTGTTGCGGTCGGCACGGTTGATAGGCGTACCGGTCAGGCCGAACAGAAACGCGTTGGGCAGGGCCTCGCGCATCTTGCGGCCCAGGTCGCCTTCTTGGGTGCGGTGGGCTTCGTCCACCAGGGCAATGATGTTGCTGCGGTCGTTCAGGCTGCCGGTGGCCTCGCCAAACTTGAAGATCGTGGTGATGATGATCTTGCGCACGTCCTGAGCCAGCAACTGCTGCAGCTTCTCCCGGGTATCCGCCTTTTCCAGATTGGGAATGTCCGCCCCGGTGAAGGTGCCAGTGATCTGGCTATCAAGATCGATCCGATCCACCACGATCAGCACAGTGGGATTCTTCAGGTCGGCATGCATGCGCAGCTTCTGCGCGGCAAAGACCATCAGCAGAGATTTGCCCGAGCCCTGGAAGTGCCAAATCAAGCCCTTCCTGGGGTAGCCCGCCAGCACGCGCTCGACGATCTTGTTGGCCGCTTCAAACTGCTGGTAGCGGCAGATGATCTTGATGCGCTGCTTTTTCTTGTTGGTGGCGAACAGGGTGAAGCTGCCGAGAATGTCCAGCACCACATGCGGGCGCAACATGCTCTCAGCGGACAGTTTGAGCGACTTCAGCGGGTGGTGCTGGCTATCGTCGCCATCACCATCCAGATGCCACGGCCCCCAGTCCTTGACCGGCAGCCCGATGGACCCGTAGTGGTAGGCCTTGCCCTCGGTGGCCACTGAGAACACGTTGCAGACGAAGAGCTCAGGCACGAACTTCTCGTAGTCGTCGTGCACCTGCACCGCGCCATCGACCCAGCTGATGCACTTCTTGACTGGCGTCTTGGCCTCGATCAGCACCAGTGGCAGACCATTCACCAGCAGTACCAGATCAGCCCGGCGTTCGGTGGGGCCAGCACGGTAGGTGTACTGTTGGGTGACGATGTACTGGTTCTGCGCCAGGTCATCGAAGTCGATCAGCCGCACAGGCACATGCTCATTGTTGTGGCCGAAGGGCATTGAGCGCTCACCACGCATCCACGCAGTCATTTCCTCGTTGGCGCGGATCAGGCCATCCGAGCGCACTGACAGCACGATGGCGCGCAGCTTGTATAGCACCTCATCGGCACGGTCGGGTTGGGCGGTGATCTCCGGGTTCAGGCGGATCAGTGACTCACGCAACCAGGGCTCGACCAGTACTTCCTGAATTTGGCGCGGCACCTCGGCGGGAGTTGCGTAGCGCCAGCCGATTCCCTTGGGACTGGGGCCGTAGCTGGGCAGAGGTTCCTGTACGGCGTTCTGTGGGATCGCCTTGGTCGGACCAGCCAGCAGGTCGCGGACGTAGGCTTCGACAGTGTTTGATTCCGTGAACATTTCAGACTGCCTCCAGCGTGTTTCGCCAGATCTCACCGCGTAATGCCGACGTCTGCGAAATCCTGCTGACCGCTGTTTGCTTTACCGCTTCCAAGGCGATCAACTGGGCGGCGATCTCCTTCTGCCGGTTCAGTTGCGGTAAGGCGATGCGAAATCGCTTGAGAATATCCGTGGTTAGGTTGCTCCAAATGCCGCCATTGGTTGTCATCCTCAAGAAGTCGCGCTTTGCTCGGCGCAGCGCAAAGTACAAAAAGTTCGGATCCACATCATTGTCGAGGTCTGGCAGCCCAAGTAGGCCGTCATGAATACAGGCATCTATTGCGAGTATCGCTGGAACGCCGACACTTCCACTACACACGACTATCACCGTTCCAGCGGGGACAGGACGACTCAACGCTGCACCTGCTTCCGTAAGGAAGTCGATCTTTGGTGTAACGATCCGACCGTCTCGCGTGATGTCTTCGACCATCAATCGAGGAACACTCCCTCCATAGAATCGTTTGTCACCTTTTGGTCGAGGGCTGGAGCCTCTTACTATCCTTGCGATATCTTGAAGTTCGCAAGTGCGCCACCCAGAGAGCAATTCATCCGCCGCAGACGGAATCAGCTCAAACAAGGCAGATTCGACGGTGCTGTCGACCGAGCGAGCAAGATTCGATTGCTCGTCGATAACGTCGGAAATTGCCCCTAGTACTTGGTTGACTTGCAGCTGCTCCTCCAATGGTGGCAGTACAAACTCAAAGTCCGCCAAACTTGTCCAGTTGGTGCGAGGGCTCAGTGATCCTGCCGACGTACCCACGGCGTGATCGAAGAAGGCGTCGGTCTGGCAGATGAATGGCAGCAACTCCGGCAGCAAAACCTGCGCATCCTTGGTCTCCAGCACGTAGATGTCCCCGGAACACACACCGGAGAAATCCGCCACAGCCACCTTGCGCTGGTAAGCCCGTCGCTTGCCGAACAGCACCTGGCCAGGTTGAAACACGCTGGTGAAGGTCACGCCGTCAGCAACGCTGCCCCAACGGCGGATGCGCAAGTCACCGGGTTCGAGATGTTCCAGGCCGACGTAGCGTTCAATGCCATCGGCCAGCGGATCTTGGCTGCGGGCTTTCGAGAGACGCACCACGTCGCCGAATTTCACCCGACGCCAGGCCGGCTTCAGGGTCTTGTTGTTCTTGTCAGACACGCTCGATGTCCTCCGTAATCAGTCCATCCAGCGTTTCCACCAGCGCGTCCATCTGTTGCCAGAAGGCACGGCCATCGGTTTGCCATTGATCCCAGGCTGAGCGCAGCGATACCGCGTCGCCATTGCTGTCGGTGGCGACGGTGGCGGCAATGCGCTTCACGTAAAGCGGGATCGAGAGGTTGCCCGCATTGGCGCCGATTTCGGCCAGGGTGGCGACCTTGGCGAAACCGGGCACATCGGCAAAGGTCTTGTAAGCGCTCAGGATGCGCTGCTGGTGCGCGGGCTTCAGAAAGCTCTGCGCCCGTTCCCGGGTGACCTCGTTCACCGCGTCGATGAAGATCACCTTGCCCTTGCGAGCAGCCGCCTTCTTGCGGTTGCAGATGACGATGCACGACTCCATCGGGGAGTTGTAGAACAGGTTGGGGCCCAAGCCGATGACGGCCTCGACCCAGTCCTGTTCGACCATCTTGGCACGCATGGCCTGTTCCTCGTTACGGAACAACACGCCGTGGGGCCAGAGCACGGCACACCGCCCCTTGTCGGTGAGGCTGGTCAGGATGTGCTGCTGGAAGGCGTAGTCGGCCCGGCCCTGCGGCGGCGTACCCAGCGAATTACGACCCCACTTGTCACTGCTCCAGGCCTCGCGGTTCCACTGCTTGATGGAGTACGGCGGGTTGGCCAGGATCACATCGAACTGGCGCAGACGGTCGCCTTCGATGTGCTTGGGTTCGGCCAGGGTGTCGCCCCGGATGATCTCGAAGTCCTCCACGCCGTGCAGGAACAGGTTCATGCGGGCAATGGATGAGGTAATGAGGTTGCGCTCCTGCCCGTAGAGCTTAAGCGTGCGGTACTCGCCGCCCGAGCGCTTCACTTCGTCCAGCGCTGAAATCAGCATGCCGCCGGTGCCGCACGTGGGGTCATAGATCGACTCGCCTGCCTGGGGCGCCAGGAGTTGCGTCATCAGGTGCACAACGGTGCGGTTGGTGTAGAACTCGGCCGCCGTGTGGCCGGAATCGTCCGCGAACTTTTTGATCAGGTATTCGTAGGCGTTGCCCAACTCGTCCTCGGGCACATTCGCCACCGAGAGTGTCTGCGTCGAGAAGTGCTCGATCAGGTTTTTCAGCGTTTCGTCGGGCAGGCGCTCGCGGTTGGTCCAGGGTGCATCGCCGAAGATGCCATCAAGCAGATCCGGGTTGGCGGTCTCGATAGCACGCATGGCTTTCTGGATGGCGGCGCCTACGTTCTTGGGTGCCTGGCGAACATCGTTCCAGTGAGCGCCTTGTGGAATCTGGAAGCGGTGGTTCTCCGCGAACTGCGCGTAGGAGAGGTCGCCCTTCGAGTTGGCCAGGGCCGCCTGGTATTCCTCCTCCCACACATCCGACACGCGCTTGTAGAACAGCAGCGGGAAGATGAACTGCTTGTAGTCGCCGGCGTCGATGAGGCCGCGCAGCAGCACGGCGGCACCCCACAGGTAGCTTTCGAGTTCTTGTTGGCTGATGCGTTTACTTGGGTGACTCATTTCAGCCATCCCCCTTCAGTCATGACCTGCGCGAGCCGCTCTTCGGCTTCACGGCAGCGGATGAGCGCGTCCTTGAATGCCGTGATGGCAACCGGCAGCGGGGGGATGTCTTCTTGCAATGGCGGCAGGACATAGCGCGAGATGTTCAGCGTCCAGTCCTCGACTTTGATCTCGTCGAGGCTGACCACGCGGACCGCGTCCTGCACATCGGCAAAGCCGCGATACCAGCCGAGGATCTCGGCGGCGTGCTCGGGTTCCAGATAGTTTTGCGCGCGCCCCCGGCGGAACAGGCGTGACGCATCGGCGATCAGCACCTTTTTTTTGTGCTTGACCGGTTTGCGCTTGCGTAAGACCAGGATGCACGCGGCCAGGCCGGTGCCGTAAAACAGGTTGGGCGCCAACCCGATTACGGCCTCGACCAGATCCATCTCCAGCAGTTTCTGGCGGATGCTGCCTTCCACACCTTTGCGGAACAGGGCGCCCTGGGGCAGCACCACGGCCATCCGGCCGCTGACGTCAGCCATTGACTTGACCATGTGCTGCACCCAGGCAAAGTCACCGCTGGATGAGGGCGGCAGACCAGCAAAGTTGCGGCCGAAGGGATCGTTCAGCCACAGGTCCTCGCCCCACTTTTCCAGCGAGAAAGGGGGGTTGGCGATCACGCAGTCGAAGGTGGCCAGTCGGTCGACCTCGAAGAAGGCCGGGTTGCGCAGCGTGTCGCCGCGCACCACCTGGAAGTCTTCAATGCCGTGGAGGAACAAGTTCATCCGCGCAATGGATGAGGTGGTGAGGTTCTTCTCTTGTCCGTACAGCTTGCCCCATAGCCGCTTCACGTCGCCATGCTGTTCCTTCACGTGCTGCACAGCGGCCAGCAACATGCCGCCGGTACCGCAGGCCGGGTCGTAGATGGTCTCGGCTTCTTTGGGATCGAGCATGTCGATCATCAGCCGCACGACGCTGCGCGGGGTGTAGAACTCGCCGGCCTTCTTGTTGGTGGCGTCGGCGAACTTCTTGATCAGGTATTCGTAGGCGT
>JAKOVB010000155.1 GCA_029782295.1 Pseudomonadota bacterium | reverse complement strand
TCGGGGACCCTGCGGTGGCCCCTGGACCGACGACGGGGGTGCGGATGAAACGTGGGAATCAGTTCTTCAATGTGGCGCGCGCGCCCGGCGCCGGGAGCGCGCAGGCGATGCCAGCTGCACTCGACGGGGACGTCTCCGACGATCGTGATGCCGGGCGAGATGGCGACTCGGCGCTTCGCCAGACGGTGCGGGAGACGGAGCTGACGGGCGCGTTCGACGCGCGCGCGATCCGGGATCTGTACAAGGCGGCGCCGACCGATCCCGAGGGGTTGCGGCGCACGATCCGCCGCAGCGAGCTACGTCAGATCGTCCCGCTGGCGGACTCGACGATCTACGAGCTGGAGCGCCGCGGGGAATTCCCCCAGCGGTTCTATCTCACCGCGCGCTGCGTGGTGTGGGACCTGGCCGAGGTGATGGCCTGGCTACAGAGCCGGCGGCAGGCTGGGAGCAACGGGGTGAAGAAGGCGCCGATGCCGGACTTTCGGCGGCGGAAGCGGCAGGCGGGCATCGCCGGCGGGTAGCCGAGCTTCAGGCAACGGTCCTGCGCAAACCGGACCTTTGATCTTGGCCACCCCCTTCTTGCCATTTTCGTTAACCGTTCTGGTAAACTGTTTCCATGAAAGTCTCCTACGAGGATGAAGACGTCGAGACTTTGTGCAAGCACACCAAGGTGGCCGTCAAGAAGCTGGGGATGGAGTCGGCGAAAAAGCTGCAGCGCCGGTTGGCCGAGCTTCATGCGGCTAGCGTGGTGAGCGAGCTTGCGATCGGCCGGCCACATCCGCTGGAATACGACCGAGCCGGTCAGTTCGCCGTCGACTTGCACAAGGGAACGCGATTGATCTTCAAGCCGACCCTCCAACCGCCACCGCTCAAGGCAGACGGTTCGATCGACTGGTCGCAGGTCGCAGAGATCACCATCATCGAGACAGAGGATTACCATGACTGAGGCTGCACTTCGGACCTACGAGTCGCTGGCGGAATTCGCGCCCGATTGGGTTGCCATTCCCGGCGAATCGATCAACGACTTGCTGGAAGAGCGCGGCTGGACGCAAGCCGACCTCGCGACGCGCACGGGCTTTACCACCAAGCACGTCAATTTGCTGCTCAAGGGAAAGGCACCAATCAGCGAAGAGACGGCGCTCCGTCTCGAACGAGTGCTGGGCAGCACCGCGCGCTTTTGGCTCAACCTCGAGGCCCAATACCGGGAGCACGTGGCACGGCAGGAGTCGGTCAGGTCGCTCGCCCAGCATATCGATTGGCTGAAGGAGCTTCCTCTCTCCGAAATGGTGAAGTTTGGCTGGGTCAGGAAGGCAAAAGACAAGGCCCAGCAGGTCTTCGAGTGTTTGCGCTACTTCGGGGTGGCAGACGTCGATGCATGGCGCGAGCAATACGAGCGCCCAGTTGCGGCATACCGCGCTTCCGAGAAGCTGACCCGCACTCCAGCCGCAGTCAGTGCATGGCTTCGATGCGGAGAGCGCGCAGCTGAAGACATGCGCCTGGGAGATTTCGACCGCGATGAGTTCGAATCGACACTACAGAAGATCCGCGCGCTCACTGTCGAACGGGATCCCAAGGTGTTCATTCCAAGACTCACTGAGGAGTGCGCGCGTGTGGGCGTCGCGGTCGTATTGGCGCCCGCACCCAAGGGGTGCCCGGTGAGCGGCGCTACGAAGTGGCTGGGCACGAGCAAAGCTCTCATCATGCTGAGCCTTCGCGGAAAGACGGACGATAAGCTGTGGTTCTCTTTCTTTCATGAGGCCGGTCACCTTACGAAGCATGGCAAGCGGATAACCTTCTTGGACATACTGGGGGAAGATGGCCTCAATCCTCACGAGGAGCGAGAAGCAGACGCCTTCGCCCGTGATGTGCTCATTCCTCCCGCCGACTTCAAGGCTTTGTCGGCGCACGCGATGATCAGCGAACGGATGATTCGCGAGTTCGCTGAGCGGATCGGTGTCTCAGCCGGAATTGTCTTAGGCCGACTTCAATTCGAAGGGCGAATCGGCTGGCAGCAATTCAACCATCTGAAGGTCAGCTATCGCTGGAACCACGAGACGTAGGGCACTGCGCCTGGATATGTCAGGACTCGCTCATGGGCTGCTGGCCGACTTCCGTCGTTAGCCAGCATAGAGAGGAGCAACGAACCACTGGCGGCCAGCCGGCACAGTAATCGCTCCTTTCCCCTTCTTCTCAAATCGGCGCCGCCGTCGTCGCCACTTTCATCGTCGGCGGCAGTAGCGTCGGCGTGTGCGTCTTCCCCGCCACCCAGGCATCGATCATGTCGGCCCACTCCTGCAGCATGTGACGTCGCTGCTCTGCGTACTCCGCCTTGTTGTAGACGCCGCGGGATGAGCGCCCGTCTTCGTGGGCCAGGCACTTCTCGATCCAGTCGCTGTTGAAGCCGAGCTCGTTCAAGATGGTCGAGCCGGTGCGGCGCAGGTCGTGCACCGTGAACGGTTCGAGCGGCAGCTTCGCTTCCTTGGCTCGCTCCACGACGATCTGGGTGACCCGGTTCAGGGTCGCCTTCGACATGCAGCGGTCAGCGTCATAGCGCGAGGGCAGCAGGAACTTGGACCCGCTGGCACAGGTGCGCAGCGCCACCATGATGTCGAGCGCCTGCTGCGACAGGTAGACGTTGTGGGGCTTGCCGGCCTTCATGCGGCTCTTCGGAATCGTCCAGACGGCGTTCTCGAAGTCGACCTCGTCCCAGGTGGCCTCGATCAGCTCGCTCTTGCGCACGAGCGTCAGCAGGATCAGACGCAGCGCCAGTCGGATGGTCGGCAGGGTCGCGGTGGCGTCCAGCACTCGGTGCATGACGCGGATCTCGGACGGCGACAGCGCGCGATCCTTGGCCACGAAGGTGGCGATCGATGACGGGCCGACTTCATCCGCGGGATTTGGCGCCTTGTCGCCATGCAGCGCCGCGAAACCGAACACCTGCTTGACGATGTCGCGCACGTGCACGGCGGTGGCCGGCGCGCCGCGCGCCTTGACCTTGGCGCACAGGTTGCGCAGGTCTTCGGGCCCGATCTCGGCCATCAGCCGATTGCGGAACACAGGCAGGATGTCCCGGTCGATGATGCTCTTGCGCATCGACTTGGTGCTGTCGGCCATCCTGGCTTCTTCCAGCCAGCGCTTGATGAACTCCTCGAAGGTCTTGGCCTCGGCCGCCCTGCGCTTTTCGCGCTGCTTCTCCTGGGAGGGAGACCGGCCTTCGGCGATCGCCTTGCGCGCTTCCACGCAGCGCTCGCGCGCCATCAGGAGCGAGATCCCGTCCTTCGACCCGTAGCGACCGATCGTGAGCGTTTCACGCCGGCCGTTGAGCCGGTAGTCGAGACGAAAGGTGATCGTGCCCCTGGGTGAGACGGTCACGTACATGCCGTCCCGGTCGGCGATCTTGTAGGTGGTGGCCTGGGGCTTGATGCCCCTGAGCGTGCCATCGGACAGCATCGGCAGTCCCTCCTCTCGGAGGAATTTTACCGTCACGCAAAAACGGTGGCTACACCTTCACTAAATGATTGATTTATATGAACTTCATGCCACTTTTTTTACCGTCAGCGCTCGCTTTGAGCTGACGGTAAAAACTTTGGAGACATCCGGTCGAAGATTTCTACCGTCAGATTTACCGTCAGATCGAAAGGCATCCCATCGATAGATGCCGATAGATCTCGACAGACATTTCTTATGTAGGACAACGACTTAGATGAACTTTCCGGCAGGCCTCGATAGACCCTGAAAGACGCCGAATCATTCCCACTCGATCGTCGCCGGCGGCTTGCCCGAGATGTCGTAGACCACGCGATTGATCCCGCGCACCTCGTTGATGATCCGGTTCGACACGCGCCCGAGCAGCTCGTGCGGCAGGTGCGCCCAGTGCGCGGTCATGAAGTCCTGCGTCTGCACTGCGCGCAGTGCAACGACGAAATCGTAGGTGCGCCCGTCGCCCATCACGCCGACCGACTTCACCGGCAGGAACACCGCGAAGGCCTGCGAGGTCAGGTCGTACCAGCTGCGTCCGTCGGGCCCCGTCGTGTTGCGCAGCTCCTCGATGAAGATCGCATCCGCACGGCGCAGCAGGTCGGCGTAGTC
>JAKOVB010000149.1 GCA_029782295.1 Pseudomonadota bacterium | reverse complement strand
GCGACGACGCCAGCACCAACGGTACGACCACCTTCGCGAATCGCGAAACGCAGACCGTCTTCCATCGCGATCGGCGCAATCAGTGCCACAGTGATGGAAACGTTGTCGCCAGGCATCACCATCTCGGTGCCAGCCGGCAGTTCAACCGCGCCAGTCACGTCAGTGGTACGGAAGTAGAACTGCGGACGGTAGCCGTTGAAGAACGGGGTGTGGCGGCCGCCTTCGTCCTTGCCCAGAACATAGATCTCGGCAGCGAACTTGGTGTGCGGGGTGATGGAACCCGGCTTGGCCAGAACCTGACCACGCTCGACTTCTTCACGCTTGGTACCGCGCAGCAGCACGCCAACGTTGTCACCAGCCTGACCCTGGTCCAGCAGCTTGCGGAACATTTCCACGCCGGTGCAGGTGGTCTTCAGGGTGGGCTTGATCCCCACGATTTCGATTTCTTCGCCAACCTTGATGATGCCGCGCTCAACGCGACCAGTCACCACGGTACCGCGACCAGAGATGGAGAACACGTCTTCCACCGGCATCAGGAAGGTGCCGTCAATGGCACGTTCCGGGGTCGGAATGTAGGAGTCCAGCGCATCAGCCAGCTTGAAAATCGCCGGTTCGCCGATTTCAGACTGGTCGCCTTCCAGCGCCTTCAGGGCAGAACCCTTGATGATGGGAATGTCGTCGCCAGGGAAGTCGTACTTGGACAGCAGCTCGCGCACTTCCATTTCGACCAGTTCCAGCAGCTCAGGATCGTCGACCATGTCGGCCTTGTTCATGAACACGATGATGTAGGGAACGCCAACCTGGCGAGCCAGCAGAATGTGCTCGCGGGTTTGCGGCATCGGACCGTCAGCAGCAGATACCACGAGAATCGCGCCGTCCATCTGGGCAGCACCGGTAATCATGTTCTTGACGTAGTCAGCGTGGCCCGGGCAGTCAACGTGAGCGTAGTGACGGGATGCCGTTTCGTACTCAACGTGTGCAGTGTTGATGGTAATGCCGCGTGCCTTTTCTTCCGGTGCCGCGTCAATCTGATCGTATGCCTTCGCTTCGCCACCGAACTTCTTCGACAGAATGGTGGTGATCGCCGCCGTCAGCGTCGTCTTACCGTGGTCAACGTGACCAATCGTACCAACGTTTACGTGCGGCTTGGTACGCTCAAATTTGCCTTTTGCCAT
>JAKOVB010000145.1 GCA_029782295.1 Pseudomonadota bacterium | reverse complement strand
TCCATGAGCTTTGTCGATTCGAGCAGCTTGGCTAGTGCGGCTCCCTGTTCTTCTAGGGCATCCTTAGCCATGACTGCCACACGGGTTCTTACTTCCAGGCTGAGCTGCTGAGCGCTGAGCGCGGTGCCAACGCAGCTATATCCATACTACTCACCATCCTTTGCGGCCATATCCACTTACTTATACTCTCGTCCAGATTCCCCTGCTCCATAACCAACTATTGCCGCATTTCCCCAAGACGTGACAGCATGCCCAAGGAACCGCTACCGATCGGCAACCATTTCTGGCTCTTTACGGCACCTGCAAAGAGGATGGCGCTCCCAACTTCGGGCTCTTTTGCTGGTTCAGCTGCATCTGGAAATCGGAGCTTGGTGTCATGGCCCCCATCGAGCCGACCGAGGACCGCATTCAGGCCACCGGCGTTTAGCTACTGAAGCCATACTTCCCCTCGCTGATAACTGCGGCAACACCGCGGAATACCAGGAGGGCGAAATGGATCTACCCAGCAAGACCAGCTGCCCATTTTGATGCCGGCGAAGTGTTCCTACGCCAAGTCCGCAACATACTCCCGGATGCACTGCCCACTGATGCAGGGAAAGACCGTGGAAGAACGCCTCCAGACTACCGCGCCAGTGGGCACCACCTGCATGACTTACTTCTCCAGAAAAGGCAAGACGGTGCTGCCCTGCCTGTCCAGGACGATGAAGTCCAACTCATTCCCCAGATTCTTCTTCCCTCCTTGATGGGATCCAGGATGCTGTCCCGCTTGGCCTATCAATCACCACGAACTCCGAGCAGACTGGCTCCCCTAGCGGGAAAAGGCGTTCTGGTGAAACCCTTCCTTCTTGACCTTCTCTCGCGGATGCCCAGGATCTGCACGAGGCGCGTTAGGCCCCTGTTAATGGAAATCCCCTTCCGCACTTGGCAGTCAAAGCTTAGTCCACCAGCCACCGCAGCTGGCCGCCCGCCATAAACAGCTCCATGAAATCAGCACACAGGAAGCGGGGATAATACACCACGCAGGCTTTCCCACTTCGTCCTTTAGATTCTGATCAGACAGCAAAGACCTCTAGCCATACGGCAGAGGTCCCTCTTCAAACCCTTTCATCCACATACAGACCCATAAGCCTTCTCAAGCGGATCTGGTGATCAACCTGCGTGGGCGTTGGCAGCTGCTTGACAGTCTCCCCGGTGGAATTGTCCACGATGTGCGCTACATTTCCCCCCAGCTCTTTGTTGTACCTGAAGCTCACCCGGTGGTGTTCCTTCGTTCCCTGGAAGTACACATCTTCAACCTGATCAACCTGCCTGGCAGCCACTTTGGGCACCCGGCCGGTGAGCAGATCCTCATAGCGCATCTTGCCAGCAGCAGAGGCATAAACTCCGGCAGCTATCCTCATCTCTCTCACTTCTCCAGAACGAATTGAGATCAAGAGAACCATCTATGTATAGTCTTCGCTGCAGCTGGTCCCATTCCTGCCCGCTCAGCGGCGAAACCAGCTGAACATGCTCCCCTGGGGCAAAGCGGCGCTGCCCCACCCTTGCTGTGGACTGCCCCACTGGCATCCCTGGTTACTGGCGCTTTCAGCTGATAACTGGAGTGAGAAGCAATCAGGCGCCTCTCCTCGGGCGGATCAGCCCTTGATACCTCCGAGGGTTAGGCCGCTGATGAAGTAGCGCTGGAAGAACAAAAAGAGCACGATCGTGGGGAGCGCGCTGATGCTGGCCCCGGCCATGAGCAGGCCGTAATCGGTGAGAAACTCCGACTGGAGGGTCTGCAGTCCCACCTGCAGTGTAAACCTGTGCCGGGAATTGAGGACGATCAGGGGCCACATGAACTGATTCCAGTTGGCCACAAAGGTAAAGATGGCCAAAACCCCCAAGGCCGGTTTGCACAGGGGCAGGATGATCCTGGTGAAGATGCCTAGTTCGCTGCAGCCATCGATGCGGGCCGCTTCCTCCAGCTCGCTCGGGAGCGTTTGGATGTACTGCCTCATTAAGAAAACGCCAAAGGTGGCTGCCATCCCCGGCAGAATCACAGCCTGGAGCTTATCTATTAAGCCAAAGCGATCCAGCATCATGAACACGGGCACCAGAGTTACCTGCTCGGGAATCATCATGGAGGCTATGAGCAGCCAAAAGAGAAAATTCCTCCCCGGAAACTGCCTCTTGGCAAAGGCGTAGCCGGCCGCAGTGTCAAACAAGACATGCCAGGCTGTGATGGCCACAGAAGTCACCGCGCTGTTTCTGATCCAGGTCAGGATGGGTGCCTGACGGAACAGGCGGCGAAAATTCACCATGGTTATCTCTCCCGGCACCAGTGACGGCGGCATGGCCAGCACCGCTTCCCTGGGGGACAGGGCCGTGGTCAACAGCCAGTACAGCGGAAAGAGGGTAAAGCAGGCCCAGAGAAAGAGCAGGATGTATGCTGCTGTCCGAACCACCCTTTCTGTCATTTCTCCTACCTCCTCAATACTCCACATCGGTGCTCAAGAACTTGAACTGCAGCAGAGAGATGGTGGCAATAATGACAAAGAGGAACAGGGCCTGGGCACTGGCAAAGCCGAAGTTGAAATCCCGGAAGGCGGTGTTGTAGATCAGCTGGACCAGGGTGGTGGTGGCATAGCCCGGCCCGCCTCCGGTCATGACATGAACCCGGCTGAACACCTGGAAGGTACCAATAGTGTTCATCACCAGAACGTATAACAAACTCGGCTTCAAAAGCGGCAGGGTGATGGACCACCATTTCCTAAAACCGCTGGCTCCATCAATATCAGCCGCTTCATACAGCGTCTTAGGCACCCGATCCAGGGCAGCACAGAACAGCACAATGGACGTACCGGGGGCAGTCAAAACTTCCGACAGGATGATGGACCAGAGGGCCAGGTCGGGATCGGCTAACCAAAAAATGGGTTCACGGCCCAAACTCATGAGGATCAAGTTGAACAGACCGTGCTGGGGATGGAACATCCAGCGGAAGACCATGGAGATGATCACCGTCGAGGTGACGATGGGCAGATAAAAGGCGGAGCGGAAAAAGGACTGCCAGCGCCGGCTCAGGGACTGAATCAGGGTGGCGGCGACCAGGGCGATGAGCACGTTTTGGGTTACCACCGCCAGCGTGTACAGGGCAGTGTTCTTCAGGGCAATGCTAAAGACGTAGTCTGCAAAGAGACGGCGGAAATTGTCCAGGCCAACCCAGACCGCTTCGCCCAGCACATTCTGCTGAAAGGCCAACAGTACCGAAGTCACCAGCGGGAGACCAATAAAGACCGCGAACATGAGCATGGTTGGGGCCACAAAGAGGTAGCTCCAAAGGAGCTTGGAATGGCGATAGGGAATCTTCATCTCCTCACCTCATCTCAGATGGAAACGGGCACTTCACCGTGAGCCGGGTGATGGCCGAGGAGAACGGCCGCCAGGGCCCGCATGAGCACAGGCGCGAACCCGTAGGTCGCGTAAATATCTAGGGTGGGAAAGATCTGGGCCAGTCTGGGCAGATCATAGGGATTGCGAATGGCCGCCACTTTGTGCTGGGGCGCCGAGAGCTTCAACTGCCTGACCAAGCGCTCCTGGGACTGGTAGAGATGCAGGTTGTACGTGCAGAGCACAATCTGCTTTTCCGGCGAGATAGCTTGTTGGATGGCTTCCAGATCGTCTGGGCCGGGGTTCACCGAGTAGTGAACAGTCTGCACCTCCAGCCCGTACTCCTGGAGAAACTGCCCAACGTTGGTGATATGCGGCATTTCTTCCTCAACTTTGCTCAGATCAGCCCCGTGCGGCGTAATAACGATCACCGGTTTTTGGGGATCCAAAGGCCTGGTATTTTCCGCCCGCTGCCAGTGGGTGATGGCATCCAAAGCGATTTGGTAGGCTGCCATGGCATGGGCCTTCAGGTCAAGGGAGCCCGGCCGTTTCCAGCCTGCACACTCAGCTTTGAAGCGGAGGATCTTCAGCACAGAGCGATCGAGGCGTTCCCGCGAGATCCTCCCCGCGGCTGCCGCCTCCAAGAGGCTGTCTAAAATGGCATTTTGCTTGTCATAGTAGTGACTCAAAACCAGGAGATCCACCCCAGCTTGCACAGCTAGCTCCGCGATTTCCCCGATGGAGTGCGTTGCACTCACGGCCCGCATGTTGAGATCATCGGTCATGATGATCCCCTGGTAGTTCAAGGTATTGATCAACAAGTCCGTGACCACTTCTGGAGACAGGGAGCTGGGCCAGATCTCCGCGTTGAAAGCGCTGTAGTGAACATGCCCCAGCATCACGGCGGCAGGTTCCAGCTTCAGTGCTTCCCTGAAGGGAAGCAAATCCTCCTCCCACAGCTGCCGCTTAGATTTAGCCACCGTGGATAGTTCCAAATGGGAATCCGCCAGGCCGCTGCCTATGCCCGGGAAGTGCTTGACCGCAGCTCCAACACCGTTTTCCTCCAGCCCCCTCAGGTGCTCCCTGCCGAAAGCGGCCACCACCTGAGGGTCGTCGGAATAACAGCGCACGCCCATGGACGCATTTTCCGGCTCCAAGCTCAAGTCCAAAACAGGTGCCAGGGCCAGGTTGATCCCCGCCCAGGCCATTTCCCGGGCTAGGATCTCCCCGCTGCGATACGCAGAGGCGGGATTCTTGGTGGCGGCCAGGGCCATATTCCCCGGGGCAATGGTACCTTGGAAAATGCGGGTCACCACTCCCCCTTCTTGATCGGTGGCAATGATTAGGGGCAGCGGCTGCCCGCTCAAGCGAGCCAGTTCCTGCAGATCGCCGGTGAGCTGCCGGATTTCTGCCAGATCCCCTAAGTTGCGGGCAAAGAGAACAACGGAGCCAACTTTACGTTCCAAAATGAGGCGGCGGATTTCTGGCGAGGGCTCCCGGCCAAAAAACCCCGCCATTAGGAGCTGACCCACCTTTTCCTCAAGGGTCATGTTTTCCAGTATCGTCTTCAGCTGCGCATCGGCCATCAATCGTTCCTCCCATGAGGGTGGGGCATTCGGAGAATGCCCCACCCATTGCCTTATTCTGCCAGCAGTGGTGCCACTTCCCTCGCCACTTGATCCATGGCGCTCTGGGGGTCAAGCCTGCCCAAGAGCATCAGTTCCAGCTGCGGGGTAATGCGGGCGTTGATCTTGCTCCAATTGGGATGGGCTGGAAAGGCAACCGCCCACTCCAGATGGCGTGCGATGCGGGAGTAATACTCATCCCCTGCATAGAGGTCACTTGCACTGCGCCGGCTGGGAAAGACCCCATATTCAGCCAACCTGTACTGCTGCTCGGCGCTGGTGACGTAGCGGACGAACTCCATCACCATATCCCGCTTGGCGGGATCTTCCTGCTTAAACACGGCATAGCCGGTAACCGCACCCTGGGTGGCGGTCCTGCCGGTGTCGCCCTGCGGGTATTCTACCGCCGCAAATCGGAAATTGCCGCTGCTCTCCAGCTCCCGGGCTAAGCGGCTGTCGGCTGGTATGGCCGCCAGGGTTTGACGGGTCATGAACTCTTCCCACACGTCATTGCGGGCGGCTGCACCGGAGTGGGGCGGAGCAACTTTGTGGACGTGAATCAGATCATATAGCTTCTGGAAGCCGCGGATCGCCTCGGGGGCGTTGAACGTAAACTCAGTGCCGTCCTCGCTTAAGGGCCGGCCGCCTTCGGCAAAGACGAAACCTAACACCTCGCGGTTGGCACCGGGGATACCCAGGCCGTAAACATCGATGCGCCCATCCCCGTCGCGGTCAAAGGTTAACGCCTTCATGCTGGCCAGGAACTCATCCCAGGTCCACACTCCATCGGCAGGCGGAGTGACCCCCCGCTCCTCAAAGAGATCGAGGTTGATGAACATGCTGGTGGTGGTCATGAACCAGGGCCAAGCGTAAACTTCACCTTCGTAGGTGAAGTGTTCCAGGGCCGTTTCATAAAGGTCCTGCCAGTCCTCCTCCGTCAGGTAAGGAGTA
This sequence comes from Pseudomonadota bacterium, assembly GCA_029782295.1. Classification (GTDB taxonomy): domain Bacteria; phylum Pseudomonadota; class Gammaproteobacteria; order Burkholderiales; family Methylophilaceae; genus CAIJXJ01. Next base: position 2,058 of record JAKOVB010000145.1, on the reverse strand, counting down.
ATGGGCTCCACTGCGCCCTGACGGATGTAGTTGAGCAGGTTTTCCATGGGACGGCTGGCCACATCGGGGTAGTTGCCTGAAGCCACGGCCACATCGAGCTTTTGGTCACCTCCGGACCAAGCCAGCTCCACCAGTTCAATGTTCACGCCGGGATACATTTCTTCAAATTCCCGGATCTTTTCCCGGAGGAAATAGAACATGTCGCCATCGGGGTCCCCCGGCGGCGCCCAGCGCGGGAAATCCCAAACCTCAATCGTTCCGGTCCAGTGGGCGAACGCCTGCGAAGACAACCCAACTAACACGAGAAGTGAGAAAAGCAAGACCAGACGGTTTGACCTCAACATGAGCCTACCTCCCGTTGTTTTGTTATCCTGCGCGATCAGAAAGACCAACCATCTAAGGCTCCCTCTGTAATCCCCCCTTCCTCAGCATCTGCTCTCCCCGGAGTGCCTGCTCAGTTTGCTCTAGAGCTTTCAGCGTCTCGGCATAACGCCGGATGGCTGTCCCCACAAACAGCGTGTCGATCACACTGAGCTGAGCAATGCGGGAGGCCATGGCGCCGCTGCGGAAGACGGGAATAGGAGCGCTGGTGAGCAGTGTGATCTGAGCATATTCAGTGATTTGAGAACCGCTGTAATTGGTGATCGCTATGCACTTGGCGCCTGCTTCCCTGGCAGTCCTAAACGCATAGACAACATCCGGAGTTTCTCCTGAATAGGAGACTGCAATGGCAACATCACATTCCCGCATTAAGGAGGCGGCCACAGCCTGACTCCTGGAATCCCGGTACGCCCTGGCCAAAAGGCCGATGCGGGTAAACTTCTCTTCCGCGTCCAAGCAGACCAAGCCCGAGGCGCCAACGCCGAACAGGTTAATCAACCGGGCCTGGCTGATCAGCTCCACAGCTTGAGCCGTTTGGACGGGGTTGAGCAGCTGCTTGGTCTCTTGCAGGGCTTTGAGCGTTGAATCAAAAACCTTGCTCTGGACCACGTCCATAGGATCATCCACATGGATCTCTCCGTAGATACTCTCCTCTTTGGGATGCAGCTCGGTGGCGAGCCGGATCTTCAAATCGTGGAAGCCATCATAACCCAAACGCTGGGCAAATTTGACCACAGTTGCTTCACTCACCTGGCACTGCTGCCCAACTTCGGTAATGGTCAAGTGAATGACATGATCGGCGTTTTCCATGATATACTGTGCGATTCTCTTCTCAGAAGGACGGAGAGCGGAATACATGCTTCTGATGCGCAAAAGGCACGGACTGTTGCCAAATTGAACAGCTTCTTTTCCCACAAGACTTCACCTCAGTTAACGTTTTCAACGCCTTGGTAAATTTTCCTTCCACAAATTTCCCCGCTTTAGGAATTTTTCCTTCATAGACACTGAATCCCTCCCTTAGCCGCAGTAAAGTGCCTGTCCATAGGGAAAAACGGTTTTCCTCAAGGCATAACAAAAAGAGGGCCTCTGTTGGAAACAGCACCCTCTTTCCACCTCCGGAAAGGATCCAGGTCATCCCAAAACACAAAGACGTCAACTTTCCTAAACGCTTACCTCAGCCAACCCAGAGATTCGAGAAGCGAAGCCGCAGATGGACCTGGGCAGCGGTCCGCCGCGGCCAGCAAGCCCCGCGTTCCATAAGCAAACCGGGGTCACCTTCAAATACGGACGCCGGGCCCTGCAATCGCCCAGGTTAAGACGGGCCTTCATACCACGCCCCAGACAAAAACGAGATTAAGAAAAGCAGGCAGCCGTTTGAACTGGGTTGATACCTCCAATGGGGGTTCGCATTCTGCTTCCACCCGCAGAAAACGCCATGGTTGCGATCGTCAACATAAATCTGATCCACTGGCCGTCTAAAAGTGATCCACTGGGGGTGCGGACGTTTTTTTGGACTTGACTACGCGGCTAGGCCAAGACTTCGTCGATATTCTATCGGGCTCATAGCGTCTAAAGATATTTTGATCCGCTCCTCATTATACCAGCGAAGAAAACCATCTAGCTCATATATGAACTCTTCCAGAGAAACACCTTCCCAAGATCTCGTGTAAAACATTT
>JAKOVB010000176.1 GCA_029782295.1 Pseudomonadota bacterium | reverse complement strand
CGCCCATTTGGCGCTTCTGTGCTCCAATTCGGGGCTTGTTCGACACTTTTCAGCGACCATGTTTCGTCGCAGGCCGTCATCTTCAGGCCTGACCGGGCCCTCTGGGCCGATCGAATCCAGCGCTCAAAACCCGATCAGAAGGTCTTCACGAAGCCCTCGACCCCAAGAAAGCGAACGGATGTTCATAGTAGCCAAGACGGGCGTGAGCGCGCCTATTTGGTGCCTATGCGCTCCAATTGCCGACCTGATTGATGCTCTTCAGCGTCCTCGTTTCATCGCAATCCGTCGTTTTCAAACATGGTCGCGCACTCAGAGCCGGTCAAATCAAGCGCTCAGGGCCCAATCCGAGGGTCTCCACGAAAGCTTGGACCGCCGGAAGGCGAACGGATGTTCGCAGTAGCCAAGACGGGCCTCCACCACGACTATCCCCGCGCCGCCTGAGCGCGAACCCATAGGCTGACGGGCTACATCCACACCAGGACACGGTGCCGGGTGGCTTCAGCGCGCCCATTTGGCGCTTCTGTGCTCCAATTCGGGGCTTGTTCGACACTCTTCAGCGACCTTATCTCATCGCAAGCCGTCGTTTTCAAGCATGGTCGCGCACTCAGAGCCGGTCAAATCAAACGCTCAGAGCCCGATCCGAGGGTCTCCGCGAAACCTTGGACCGCTGGAAGGCGAACGGATGTTCGCAGCCAGCACGAGCCAAACACGGGTCGGTCAAGCGAGTCGGCGATGTCTTCGCAGCGGTTTCTATCTACCTTCAAGTGCTTCCTCGAGAAGGTATGCAAGTCGTTCGGAAGTCCAGAAGTACCCAGAACGACTCTGTAGCTTCCTTCCAGTCTCTATGTGCTCAAGAGCCCTGACAATGCTGCCTTCTTGGAGCAGAGTACTCGCAATGACAATGTGCGCACGGATTTGATGACGCAACCAGTCCATCGTCTCTGCCCGAGAAAGCACCTCATGCGCCTCTTTGCTCGCATAGCTCAGATTCCCATCAGCCAGGAATGTGTCCGCGATTCCCAGCCGTATCCACCCTTCTAGAGAAGGGTTGTTGCACTCGGATGCCAGAGCGAGTGCCTCAGCGTAGTTTCTCTGTGCGGCTTCAAGGCCACCATTGCGCACGTCATTCTCCGCACTCAAACAGAATACGTATGCCTTGTGTTCAGGCAACTCAAGTTGGTCTGCGATTGCACGTGCCAGTCCCATGTATCGCCGCATGGCGACCTCATCGCCTCTGTACAGGTAGATTTCCGCAAGAAGACAATATAACCAGCAAGAATCACCAGAATGCTCCTGTACTAGCTGAGAATGGCTTGAGATAGCATCAATTGCCAGAGCCTCAGCTTCCTTGAGCCTACCCAGGCTCATATTGCTGTATGCGCGACGACCAAGCATCTGATAAGATAGGAAAGGAGAGGTGGCAGTTTCGGCCATTCGTTCTACCTGAAGAAGCATTTCTCTTGCATCATGGCAGTATCCGTGAGTTGCGAGGTAGTCAAAGGTATAGAGATGTGGCACTAGCATGGCTGCTCATCCCATTTGCAGATAGCGAAGACATTGTCTCAGCGCGCTGACTGAGATATGATCACAATGACCTGGCTGGAGGATAGAGCAACGCAAGAGTGCGACTCGAGCGCCACACCAGGGGGAGACTTGGGAGGATGGATTCAACCTGTTCTCCCTTTCCACATGCTTGGTTCCACAAGGGCAACAAACTCAGCATAGCCTCGTAGCATGATGGTTTCGCAAGCAGTATTTCGGGTGTTCGTTCTGGGGGTCTCAGTATGCGATCAATCTAGGTAGCAACTTGGGTCACATACCTTTCAAGAATGATCATACTCGGGTCCGCGGGCCAGGTGAGACGATTCCGTACATTGGTCGGCTGTTGTCGTTGCGGGTCCATCTACGCCGAAATCAGCGGTCGACTGTGTCTGATAGCGGAGCAGGTAGACAAAGTGGACTCTCGCGGAGTCGAGCACTTTGATGGCGGTCGAGGCATTGCTCTGTATTGACACGACTTCAATTTGACTTGAAGCACATGCCTTTCCAAAGCCGTTCTTCTCTCAGCAGACTACCAGGATTTCATAAGATTAGCATAGCATCACCAAAGCTGTAGAAGCGATAGCCAAGCAACTTAGCCATTTCATAGGCATCAAGAAGCATGCGTCTTCCAGCATCGATGTCATTGGGATGAGCCTGAGCCACGAAGGCGCTAACCATCACCAAGAGACTGGAACGCGGGAGATGGAAGTTCGTTATCAAAGCATCCACCACTCGGAAATCGTAGCCTGGACGAATATAGAGGTCAACATCTCCGGCAAATGGTTCAACGAGGCTTGGTATGTCTGTTGTGACGGTACTCGATCGATGTGCCAAGGCCCTAGCAGAGGCGAATTCGAGGGTACGAGTCGTCGTTGTGCCTACTGCCACGATGCGTCCTCCTCTATATCGAGTGAGATTGATGCTAGATGCCACTTCGTCATCAATTTCCGCCCACTCTGAGTGGATAACATGGCTCTCAATCTCATCGCTTCTAATTGGTCGGAAAGTGTCTAGGCCGATGTGGAGCGTAATCTCCTTTTTCGTGATTCCTCGAGCGGTCAGTTCGTCTAGCATCTCGGTGGAGAAGTGAAGACCAGCAGTTGGTGCTGCTACACTTCCCTCAGATCTGCCGTAAACGGTCTGATATCTCTCTAGATCACCGTGGTACTTGTCGATGTATGGAGGCAAGGGGATCTCGCCGTGGCTGCTCAGATCTGCCATCAAGGGCTCCGAGAACTTGATCAAGTGCCTGCCGTCCTTCATTGACAGCTGCACAATTCCAGTAATCGGAGGCTGCGAACCCTCGGGTAGACGCGAATCGCCTTCATCTTCACCCTCTGTCCCCGTTCTGCGATCTGCTGCCTTGAGTGCTCCGATGGAAATCCGAGTTCCCGGTCCGACGCGCCTTCCTTTCACCAGACACTCCCATTCTGCGCCGATCGCGTCAATCCTCCGAATAAGCAGTACCTGTACCTTGCCACCTGTTGACTTGTAGCCGTGCAGTCTAGCTGGAATGACTCTGCTACTGTTGACAACCAAGAGATCACCAGCATCTAGATAATCGGCTAGGTTACGAAAGTGACGATGCTCCAGCTTGCCGCTTGAACGATACAGTACCATCAACCGACTGTCTTCTCTTCTTTCAGCCGGCGACTGGGCGATGAAGTTGTGAGGTAATTCGTAGTCGAACAGGGCGGTCTTCATTGTGGAGTCCTTGGTCTAGTAGATGGCTTCCAGGGAAGTAATGGGCAAACCACCCAAACAGCTGGTCCGACAGCAACGTGGCCGGTCAGTCACATGGTTGCTCAGGAACGACTGAAGAACCCCCTCTGTTGAGCGGCCGAGAACCGGAAGCGCCACAATATGTAACAGTAGTCACGCGTCAGATTGAGCTTCACGAAATGGGGTTCAAAGAAGGTATTCTCCTTTTTCAGTACCCTCCCAGCGCAGCATCGATCCGAAGCCTCACGCTGGTCTGGGGAGTGCCGTCACCTGGTTCGCGCGTACGCCCGGCCTGCTCAGCTTCCTCCCATGTACCCTCCACTTGGGCTCCGTGATCGAGAATCTGTCCAGGCTCGCGCCTTGAGGTGGTCCACCAGGCACGAAGCTGCCTCAGAGCCAATTCGCCCTCCTTGTTCGACGGTGGGCAATGAGCCATGATTGAGTCTATCGGTCGCAATCGACCCAAGCCAACAACGATCTCATCGAGTAGGAATCGATTATGGCGGAGTGCCGCGACCATAGCGGCCTTGTAGTAACCTAGGGTGGTTGGTGGCGCTGCATTGCTGTCTTCTATGATGCCGTGTTCGACCATATGTGCCTGCAAGAGATTGAGATTGGCAAGGTGGTCGTAGTAGCCGTAGCGCTCCGAAATCGTCTTTGTTTCCTGGACTAATTCGAGCAGCCCTTTCGAGTCTCCCAGCCCAAACCTTGTCCTGCAGAGGCCGAGGAGTGCCTCGCAATAGACATACTGGCGTCCTAGCCATTTCCATTTCAGACTCTGCTGATAGCATTCGGCAGCCAAGAGAAGGTTATGTTCAAGTTCGTGAAGCAGACCAAGCCACACTTGTGCCTCTGGAATTCCCAGACGATCCTGCAAGTCTTGGGCCATACGGAGACTCTGCTCAAGTAAGTCCTTGGAATGACTGAGCTGAGCATTCCAAGAGACAACCAGTCCCCACCACCTGAGTGTAGTAGCGAGATTCTCAGAGTAGTCAGACCCTAACTTCCGTGCGGCGTTCACACTCTCATCAAAACATGCATCCGCTTCGGAGTACCTTAGTTGCAGGCCATAGGCAATCCCTAGATTCCGAAGCCGGGTCGGTAGCTCAGCAGTGAGTTCAAGCCGTCTTGTTATGCTCACGCTCTCTTGCGAATCTCGTTCGGCCTCAGCATAGTGACCGGCCAGGGCCAATGCCCAGCTCCAGTGTCCCAATGCCTCAGCGCGCAGGTATAGGCTCTTTGGGTGGCGGGCGAGCAACGCAAGGGCTTCTGAGTGCGCCTCTCGCATCTGCGGCCAATCGCCCCTAAGGACATGAACCGCCTTCAGACGATTTGCTGCATAGATCGTCCCAAGATCATCCTCGGAGTCTGCAAATACGGATTTCGCCTCCACAAGAACCTTGAGCGCTTGGTCCCATTGGCCCGCGTAGATGTGCACCCTCGACAAGCCGTACAGACTCTCTGTCAAATGCGTATCAACAGGTCCGTAGCTTAGGCTACGATCTAGAACACGCTTGGCACGTGCAACTCCATCGACCTGCCCTAATCGCTCCCATTTTGTGAGTATGCGCCCAAGGTCGCATAGCGCATACGCCTTGAGCAGTGGAGAGGCCCTGTCATCACTGGCAATTGCGTCAAACGGGGTGGTCTCGGTCTCACCTTCTAGGTAGCGAAGTCGTGCGGTGTAGTACCTATGCCATAGTTCATTTGACGGATCTAGCCATTCATGCTTCTCACCCTCCGCCAGAATTGTTCTTAGATGTTGCACCAGGTGCGCATCTGCCAAATCCTCACATATCTGTGTGTATTCGACAGTTGCCTGGTCTTCATCTATCTGGAACTGGTGATATAGAAGCTCTGGTGTGATTCTGTCGATAGGTTCGCTCTGCGATTTTTTGAGTTGAGATCGCAAGAAATTGGCTGCTTTTAAATGCAATAAGTTGCAACGATTTGGATCCTGGGACTTAAGGTTGTGATGGATCATGTACCTCACATCGTCGTGAATCCTGAATTTTCCCTGTGTAGTTGATCGCACAAAAGGCCAATGCGTTAGGTCGTCATACAATCTGTCATCAATGTCTGTCTCCAACATTGCTCGAAGAAGCGATCTATCGAACCAACGTACAGTTGCAGCTGCTTCGATAGCTAGAACGAGTTCGCTGGGCAGCCCTTCCAATAGCCGTCTCACCACATCAGCAACTACTTGTCCCCTTACTGACTGGAAATCCTCCACACCGTACTTGGCCCACAACCTGGCGGCTGTAGTACCAACGAGAGGGAGACCTCGCGCAAACCTGACGACAGCCTCAACTTGTTCAGGTGCAGGTTCCTTGTGCTGTACTTGCTCATAGTACCGACGAACCACCAAGCTCATATTCTCGTCCTTCATCGATTTGAGCTCTACAGACTGTATGTCAACTACCCAACTTGGCCAGTTCCGAGTCCAACTGTCATTATCAGTTGGCATCTTCCGGCCCGCAATGACCACAAGGACATTCGGGTGAAGCGACTTCACAAAATCCAACATCCATCTGTCATGCACACCGACTTGCTCATAGGTATCGAACATGAGCACGACCCGCTGATTTCGGCTCGAATCATTGATATCATCCTCAAACGCCTGGGTCAATTCGGCTGTCGGATCGAGGAAGAACTCTAGGTCGGCCTTTGATAGGGAGTCTCTTAGGAGATCTATCAATGCCTCAGCGCTGACGCCGGCAACGGCACCAATAAGTGGTCCGATACCAGGGATGGTGCCAATCGCAGCTCCAGTCAGCCCGCCGATGCTGCGCTTACCAACGTCAAATGCGAGCGACTGCTTCGCTCCTTCCAGTTTCTGAGCAACCTTGCCCTGAATCTGCACATAGCGATTTAGGGTTCGACTGAACTGTGTCAGGCGAACTCCACTCCTAGAAAGTTGCTCTGCGAGCGTGGCAAGAAGATCGGGGATTCCCTTAACCACTTCCAGCCCAACCAAGGCTACTGGAGTGCCCCCTCTGATGCAGGAGAGCTGAAACATCATGAGGAGGCTGGACTTCCCGACCCCACCGACTCCATAAATGACCAGAATCCGTTTGGAACGGGCCTTTTCCGCCATCAAGGCATCGAAGAGCTGTCGCAACTCGTCTACATCAGTGAAGATCTTCTCGAGCGACTGAAGATCAGCTGGAACAGGTCGAGGTCTCAGTCTGCGAAGCAACCTGTCCAACCAGGTTTTGAGCCCTACGAAATGAATCGGCGATCCGTTCGTGTTTGCAGACATAGCGCTATTGGGAATAGACTACGCGGTGTTGGTCAGTCTTGTCTGGCGGCTCTCGATGGAAAGCGTGATCGATGTACTTCACCTTTCGAGAAGACTCGTGGCCCAGCAGACCTGACTGGTGCCACGATGCTGGGGGAGCTAGCAAAGGATATCTCATCCGAGGCCGTCGTCTGTGCTGCCCGCAGCAAGAATCAGCATCTACATCGGCGATCTGCGGGATAACCGGAGTCGCATGTGCTCCAGCAGCGGGGACCAGTGGCGGCGCCTGAATGTTGCGTTAGGATGACAAGTAGCGAGTCCGTCGGGGTCGGAAATCGGCTCCCGGTCCCGCCACTATCGAAAGTAGGAGGGCCAAAACGACGGGAACAAGAGGCTTGTCTAAAACGCCAGTAGAAGGTCAAAGGTCGCCAGGCCGTTTCTTTGTCGACGCGTTGGGTGGTTTGATGGAGGTCGCTGTTCATGGCGCCGATATCCGAGAGCGAGCAGGCCAAACTCCTATACGCCATATGAGCTCCTGCTCCTTTAAGCGCCCTTCGCCTCGATTTGGGCCAACGACGGCCACACGGGTCACTTGGCGCAGTCGGGACACGAACAGCTCGACATCGTACTTGTGATCGCGGCCAAGGACTCGCCGCTTTCCGCTTTAACTATCATCCCGAGGCATTAGCTCGTAGAACGCACTTTCGCCTGACTTGGTCGCTACCGTCGACTGAGAAAGGTCCATGAGCACATCTGGTACTACCCTGAAACCACGATCTACCTTGCTTCCAGTCGAATGCTGCTACGTCGTATCGTTTTCGCCTTCTAGTCTTCAAAAGCACCCTGACGCTTTCGAATTTGTACAAATAAGTCAACAGCATCGGGAAATACCCTAGTGGCGTGAATGTGATAGGAAATGTCTGGGATTCTGGATAGAAATACTTCAAGCTCTTCTCTATCAAATGTTGTCGTTTCACCAATTTCATCACAATTTCGATAGTTCTCCGAATCTGCATCAATTCTCGACACAAGATTAAAAAAAACCATCCCAAACGACATTCTTATCATCTTTCGAATCGAATACTTAACATACTCCTCATAGTCCGTAACACGGCTAACAAGTACACCAAGTGCCACTACAATAGTGAATCGCCTATCTGGCTCGAAACTACTACTCACGAAGTTAACGCGCTGGAAATCGAAGGCAGGAAACTGGGTCTTAGCATAGTCCAGGAATTCAGGCACTAGATCTATTCCCAAGTAGTAGCCCAACCCAGCGGTTGGATACGTTATCCTTATGTAATCGAGAAGTTCACCTCTGCCACAGCCAACGTCAAGGATAGACGTGCCATCTCTCAGACTGATGCCGCGAAAGAGTTCGTAGAAGAATGCTGAACTTTTCGAATCCGATCTCCATCCAATGCTCTTTGGAGACTGAACCCCGAAATCTCGGATCATCTGCCGATATCGTTCAGCCACCCTGTTGCCATCTCTCTCCCAAATACCCGTGTTAGGATTCGTGGACCGCTCCTTTACCATCTGCTCACCTCATTTTCGGACATCTTGAGCCGCAAGCGAAGCTATTGACAGCTGATGATACAAGCTTCTTGAACTCGTGCCTCATCTCTGAAGGGGGCATCGCTAATAAGCTAGATAGCGATGTCGTGACTTATCGCCAACAATTCGATCGGGGCAACCGTGTTGTTCATAGGTAAACTGCGAGACCTTGAGAAGATAGGCTTCGGGACAGCCAGCTTTGAAACGTCTGGCGTTGAAGCCGCGCCTAGTTATCGATTTGACAGCCTACTTCTGAAAGAGTCTCGGATATCGTCCAGCAGGTGCTCGTATGCGGTCTTGTATTGATGGTTTTCGTCTATCTGCCGTCTGATTGCGTCCATGGCGACTGTCTCACCACCCCATTCTTCAATATCCCGTCTAGAACGCATTTCGATGAGACGAACCTTGCCAACTCGGAAACTTGCGAATTCATGTAGAACTTCCAGAACGTTTCTCCGATCCGAGTCTTCGAAGAATACCTCACCCTCTCTGACAACTATCGTCGTTTGTCGAAGCTGTTCAGCAAACCTCAACAACCTCTCGCTGCTTGCTAGCTCCCAAAGGTCATCCGCAGCCAATCGCAGAGACTGAAGGCTTTTCCATACATTACAGTATGCTTCGAACTGAGACTTGGCATAGTCCTGTCTGGGATTGATCAGACCGATTTGCTGTACGAAGAAGGCCAATTGCTCTGCCATAGTGGCCTGACTTCCCACAAACTGTTGCACCGTAATATTACCGCCAGCGCTGAGTGCTTGTGCGCTCAAATCCATAGAAAATTGCCCAAACTGTGCATGTTGTGATGAGATGTTGGTAATATTCCTGCTCTCCAGAATGACATCTCCCTTTGCATCGATCCTTTCAACCTCGATGCCACTCCCTGTAGTTTCAACAGCTTGTATACCGCCTTCGTGGCTTGTAACGTCCCTTGCAGTTATTCCTCTCCCGCCAGCTTTTGCCTCGTTCTTGCCTTCTACTTTTAGACTCGTCCCAAACGGTCCCCCAATCTCGGCTTTGCCTTGCTGCCGAAATCTGAAGAATGCAACAATGACTACGAGGGTGAATAGGCCGATAACGATGAGAACTGCCGTTATTGCATCCATGGAGACCTGCTTCCTCAAGCCGATCATTGTGAGCCGAACCAACATGTGATTCAACCACATATTCGCTACAAAATACAGCGTAAACCGGGGCTCGCTTCGTAGCATGATCGCACCAGAACAGCAAGTTCCAATACGATCCCACCATGAGCAGATCACGCTGCTTCAATTCGCTCGGCATTGCCATGTTACTTGCCGCAGCAATGCATCATATTCTACTCCAGCTCATCATATTGACAAACACGAAAACGCACTCGGTTCCAGACTCTGCTCGTGGCTTTTCTGCGCTCGCCAATCAAGGCAGTTTGGTCGTCCCAATAGATACAGTTGGCAAATCCTCCTGGCTTTGCAGGGGTCCTTTGGCCCTGTGCACGACTCAGTGATGGCTTTTGGCCGCTTGTCAGGCAGGGAAATCGGGCCGTGCCAGCCCCGCTCCGTTGCCTTTTCGGCTCCGGAGCGCGTCAAACCGCTGCCGGCAGGGGAAGTAGCAGCAACTCCTTGACACTGAATCGGCGGCGGGTCAGACCGGCCGCCACTGCCGGAGTGCGGTTCCGATAGCGCACGACTTCCTCGCCCTTGGCGTTGGTGTTCGTATACGTCAACTGCAGACTCTCGTGCGGACGGGAAAAGTGGTAGTACGCCCGGTACCACATCAAATGCACCTCAAGCTCGGCCGGCACTGCCGGTACGGACCATGTCCGCCGCGCCAGCCCGGCCACGCTTTGACGGAGCGTCAGGTTGACGCGCTCGACGAACGCCGTTTGGATCGTCGCCCGCAGACCACAGCCGTGCAACCTCTCCGTCAGCATTGCCCGCGTTCCGCACAACACACGCTGCTCCGTGCCTACCAGCCGGCGCCACACCCTGATCTTCTTCAACTGCGCATACACGAGCTGCGGCGATACCACCCAGCGCACCTTGCCTTCCTCCGTTTCCTGCCATTCCCCAAAGTGCGCCGTCAGACTGTAAAAGTAGTGATTCAGCCCGTCGCTCGTGAACGCAGGGACGCACCCTGGCGCCAGCATCCCTGCCAACGAGTGGACGACATCGTGCGCAACCTCTTGTGTCCGTGGTCCCAACTGCAACACCAGCATCAGCTTGGTTTCCGCTTCCAGCGCCACCCACAGCCACATCTCTCGGCCCTTGGCCCGCATCTGCACTACCAGTTCATCCAGTTGCACGTGCTCAAGCCATAGATCGCGAAAATGCTGCTCATGCAGCCGCTCCCCATGAGCGCCCGCTCGCGCCAGCCAGCACCGCATCGTCCCCTCGCCGTGCCCGAACACACGCACCGCCGCCGATAGGTCGATCCCCTCCGCCAGGCCCGCCAACGCCTGCGCTACATGCTTGCTCGCCGTCTTCAACCTGTACATCGGTGTTTCCCAGCGTGACGTCACCTTCTTCCCACAAGCTTGGCAGTAGAAGTCAGGAATGCGCTCACACTTGCCGTGACTGCCGTACCCGATCAGTGCATGCAGATTCTGGTTCCGAATCCCTCGGTACGCACATTCCGGATTCCGGCAAGCATGCCCCTCGGTCATGATCTGCTTCTTGCGGCCACGACGACTCTTCACTTCCGACCACGGCAGCGGCAGCTGCCGCTGCTGCACCACCCGCTCGCACCGGCTGGCATGCTTCTGCCGGCAGTACGGGCAGTCATCTGGCGTCCGCGCCCGCAGCTGCCGCACCTTCTTGGCCGGCTCGATCTTCCATCCCCTGCTTTGCCACAGCTTCCAGAACTGCCACAACCACACCAGCACCAAGAAGCTGGCCACGAATATCAGACAATCATTGCGATCCATGGGGGAATCTCCTACTCACCGGCTCAATTCAAGCCAATCCGGCAAGGATATCCCCCGCCCGAGCGCCCGTCCACCTTGTTCTTTTGTTCCTCTCCGCAACCAGGCGCCCGTCGGAATTCCCAACCGCCAATAGTGCCAGTACCGCTACCGGGCCGGGATCGGTCGCATCGGCAACCTCGCCGCCGCACGGTTGACCCTGCTGGCCCGGCGCCCTCAGGGGGTGCGGGACGTGACCAACCCGGTGCCGGCCACGGGCGGTGATGACGCCGAGGGCCCTGACCAGGCACGTCGCAACGCCCCGCTGGGCATCCTGACGCTCGACCGGATCGTCTCGCTCCAGGACTATGAGGATTTCGCCCGTGCCTTTGCCGGGGTGGCTAAAGCCCTGACCACCTGGACCTGGTACGGCGAGACGCGGGGTGTTTTCATTACTGTGGCCGGTCCAGGCGGCAGCAAGATCGAGGAGGGCAGCTCAACCTATAAGCACCTGCTGGACGCCATCCGCAAGGCAGGCGACCCATACATCCCGGTGCGTGTCGCTTCCTACGCACCGGCGTATTTCCAGGTTGAGGCCAAGGTCCAGGTTGATCCCGACCAGATGCAGGACAAGGTGCTGGCCGAAGTGGAACAGGCCCTGCGCCGGCAATTCTCGTTCGAGGCGCGCGAGTTTGGCCAGCCGGTCACCCGCAGCGAGATACTGGCCGTGATGCAGAACGTCCGTGGCGTCGTGGCGGTGGATCTGGACGTTCTCAAGCGTAGCGACAACCAGCCTCATTTGCGAGCGGCGTTGCCCCAGCCCACCCGCACCGGACAGATGGTGGCCGCTGAGATGCTGCTCCTGGATCCCAGACCGCTGAAACTGGGGGTGATGTCATGAGCTTCAACCTGGATACCCTGTACGGCCTGCTGCCAGCGGTCTATCGAATCCGAGACGCCAGGGAAGGTGAGCCCCTGCGGGCATTGCTGGCCGTCATCGCCGAGCAGGTGACCGTGCTGGAAGAGGACTTGGCCCAGCTCTACGACGATCAGTTCATCGAGACCTGCGCGCCCTGGGCCGTGCCGTACATCGGGGACCTTCTCGGCGTGCGAGGCCTGTACGAATTGGGTGATGCCGCCATCGCCCCGAACGTCCGGAAGGCGCTACGCCAGCGCGCCCAGGTGGCCAACACCATCGCCTATCGCCGCCGCAAAGGTACGGCCGCCTTGTTGGAGCAGTTGGCCTACGACACCACCGGCTGGCGTGCCCGCGTGGTGGAGTTCTTCCAGCTGCTGGCCACGACCCAACACATGAACCACCTGCGAGGTGACCATCCTGTCACCGTCAACCTGCGCGACACCGGAAAACTTCATGCCCTGAACACGCCCTTCGACTGCCTGGCTCACAGCGCTGAGGTGCGAAACATTGCCAGCCGGCGTGGCAAGTACAACATCCCGAACGTCGGCATTTTCTTGTGGCGGCTGCAGCCCTATTCGCTCACAGACTCGCCTGCGTTCCCGGTCGACAAGGTGGCTGGTCGGTACACCTTCAGCCCGCTTGGGAACCCGGTTCAGCTTTTCACGCGGCCTGAGACTGAGACCCGGAGCGAGCACCTGGCCGATCCGATCAATGTGCCCATGCCCATCCTGCGCTATTTGGTTTGCGGCAACAAGCTCGAGAATTACTACGGCCAGGACAAGAGTTTTTCCGTGTTGGTGAAAGGCCAGGAGATAGCGCGCAGCCAGATCCGGGTGTGCGACCTGTCGGACGACGCGAAAGGAGACTGGCGACATACGCCAGGAAGCGGCACGGTCGCTGTGGACACCGAGCAGGGCCGGATCGCCTTCGCCGATGCACCCGACGGAGACGTTCGCGTGACGTTCCACTACGGGTTTAGCTCCGACATGGGCGGCGGGGAGTACGAACGCTCCGACACCTTCGATGAAAGATTGGCGGTCGTGAAGTCGGTGACGATGCCGGACAGAATCCAGGATGCGCTGGCGGTAGTGGCAAGTGGCGGCGCTGTTGAGGTACGGGATAGCGGCGTGTACCAGGAGGAGCTCGCCATTGACGCCCATGTCGGGGCACGTATCGAACTGCGAGCGGCGAACGGGGTACGCCCGGCACTCATATTGACCAAAGAGATGACAATCCGTGGGGCGAAGGATGCTGAGGTGACGTTGAGCGGGCTGCTGATTGCCGGCGCGACGGTGCGCGCTGGCGGGGAACTTCGGCTGCTGCGACTGGTGCACTGCACGCTCGTGCCGGGCCTCAAGCTCTCGGCCAAGGGGGATCCTGAGCAAGCCGTGACTCCCAGCCTGATCGTGGAATCGCCGAACACCCTCGTCGAGATCGACCGCTGCATTGTGGGCGGGTTTCATGTCGCCGATGGCGCAGGCCTTCTCCTAGCCCATGATGCCCGCGTCCGGATCACCAACAGCATCGTGGACGCCACGGATGCCACCGGTGTGGCGTACGCCGGCCTGGACGGTGTCGGCCCGGGTGCTCCACTGCGCGTGGAGAACAGCACGTTCATCGGCCGCGTTCACACTGCGCTGCTCCCGTTGGCCTGCAACAGCATCTTCCTGGCTGCGGCCGACAGTTGCGGACCCTGGCAGGCGGCGATCCGCGTCGACCGCCAACAGGAGGGCTGTGTGCGCTTCTGCTACGTGCCGTGGCAGGTCCAGGTGCCGCGGCGCTACCACTGCCAGCCGGATCGCGCCGCTGCCGTGGCGGTGGCCGCGGCGCTGAAGGTCAATTCGTCCCTGCCAGCCGCAGAGCAGGATGCCATAGTGCAGGAGGTGCGCAGTCGGGTGGTGCCGCAATTCAACTCGGTGAGCTACGGACAGCACGACTACTGCCAACTTGGACAGGCGTCCCCGGTTGAGATTCGCCAAGGGGCCGACGACGGAGCCGAGATGGGCGCCTTTCACAACCTGTATCAGCCACAACGGGAAGCCAACCTACTGGTCCGGTTGCCGGAGTACCTTCGATTTGGCTTGGAAGCCGGCGTATTCTATGTGACATAGCCCGCCGCCAGCGGTGCTCAGACTGCAAGGAGCAAGACCATGCACGGGGATTTCAGCCGTATCACCTTTGACGATACAAAGCACTTCAAGAGTGTACGCCAGCAACAGGGCCGCCTGGCGCTCGACGCCGACTGGAACGAGCAGGCAGACATTACCAGCCATCGCATCGAGACTGAAGCTAAAGATGTGATCGGGCAGTTCGGCGCCGCAGAGCACTCGGCTGGCTTCAACATATCGTCCCCCGCCACCAGTGATTTTCAAATCAGCGCTGGACGCTACTATGTCGACGGTATACTGTGCGTCAACGAAAGCCCGACCTCCTATCGGAATCAGCCGGACCTGAAGCTCGATCGTACCACATCCCTCCCTACGAATGCACTGGTCTATCTCGATGTCTGGGAGCGCCATATCACCGCCCTGGACGATGACGATATCCGGGAGAAGGCGCTGGGTGGACCTGACACGACCAGCCGGATCAAGACAGTCTGGCAAGTCAAGGTCCTGGAACTGAAGCAGACTCCGCAACCATCTGAGATCGAAGGATTTCGTGAGAACCTGAAGCAACAGAAATCACTGACCCTTGCGGAATGGCAGGCACTCACGGCCTACCAAGAGGGGCAGATGGATGCCCGCCCCAAGCCGGGAGACACAACCATCGGAGCTAATCCCTGCCAGCCCACGCCACTCAAGGCAGGCTATTCGGGACTGGAGAACCAGCTTTACAGGGTGGAGATCCACAAGGCCGGCAAATTGAATGAGGCCCGGTTCAAGTGGTCGCGGGACAACGGTTGCGTCGTCGCAGCCATCAAGGAAATCGACAAAGACGAAATCGTGTTGTCGGATTCCGGCTGCAATGACATCTCGAGATTGGATGGTGCTGAATGGGGGGAGATCACGAGCGACATTAACGAGCTTAGCGAGAAGGGCGAGGCAGGGCAGCTAGTGCGCATCACGATTAAGCGGGATGGAGCGACTCCGGTAGTGTCCATTACTCCTCCCCAGACGCCGGTGACCAAGGCAGATTGCACGACGCAGCATCATAGGCTGCGTCGTTGGGATCAGGCGGGCACAGCGCCAGCCGATGGCATCCTTGTGACAGGGGGCCTGACACCGCTGGAGAATGACATACAGGTCCAGTTCACTCCTGGTGAATACAGAGCAGGGGACTACTGGCTGATCCCTGCTCGCACGGTTGTCGCAGCGGCAATCGAATGGCCAGCAACGGCGCGAGGGAGTTCGCGGCCACCTGACGGAGTGAAGCATCACTACTGCCCCCTGGCGATCATAGCCAGCAGTTCTGTATACGATCTGCGCCAGGTCTTCCGGCCACTCAACCAGATTGAGCCAGCCGACTCGATATTCACTGTGGTCCTCACCCCCGACAGTAACTGGGGCGGGATTCTCGCGAGACAGCTCCCCAAGGAGGGTGGATTGGTTGGTTTCCGTGCCGGCACGTATGACTTGGACAGACCTCTGATCCTTCAAGGCACCGGCTGCGTGCGCATCGTTGGCGCTGGGTCGGCCACGCAGATCCGGGCTCTGAAGTCCGAGGCAGCCCTGGTCTTCCGGGGCTGGGAGTCCGTGACGGTGGAGGATCTCTCGACTGCAGCCGGGGTGGCCATCCACACATCCAAGCCAGCCCCCAACCTCAACGGGACTGTAATGTTCCAGGACTGCGGCTCGGTAACCGTGGAACGAGTGACGGCGTCTTGCGGCGCAGGCATTCGTCGCAGGGTGGCTTGTCTGAGTATCCTCAATACCAGCGGCGGCGGCGCGAACGCAACATGCAGCGTGCGGATCCGCGGGTGTGATCTGCATCCCGGTGACCGGCAAGTCGGCATCCAGGTGGTCAACGCGGGTCGGGTTGTTGTGGACGACAATGTCATCCAGCCGATTGGTGGCCCCGCGGCCAAGACCGTGCCCGAGATCTTTCGCGACCGACGTTTTCGCCGGGAGTTTGCCCGCCTGCTTGTGCGGGACCTCAAGATCAACGCACAACCGGCCAATCCAAAAAAGGTCGTTGCGACAATCCGCTACCAGGGCTTCACTGCTCATCTCGTCACCGACCCTGCCCTCGCCAGACTGTGGCAGAAGCTGGTGACGATTGAGAAGCCCAAGGGCATTGACAGCGATCAGAAGCTACGTGCCTACCTCAGGAGACGCGCCGACGCTGTCATCGAGGAGAAGGGCACAGTTGAGACGGTGCGGCCCGGTGGCATAAAGGAGAGATGGCAAGCGTTCGGTGACTGGTACCAACGGATGGGAAAAGCCGGGCTAACGGGCGACCCGTTGACCGATGAGATGCGAGCCAGGTTGCGCCAGGAACTGGCCGCAGATGTCCGGGCGAGCTCGTGGCAGCCATCCGTCGCCAACCGCGCGGCAGAGGTGACCCACGGCGGGATGATGTTAAGTTTCGCGACCGAACCGACACTGGTCAACGAGTGGCAGAACCTTGTGGCGTTGACCAACCCACAAAACATTCAGAAGCCACAGGAACTGGCCGATTGGCTTTGGGCTGAGCTCGACAAGATACTGCGCGCCGGCGTCGCTCCGGCCGGCCTGACCGAGTTGAACAAGTGGCTGGCTGGCCTTACTAGGAATTATCAAGTAACTGCAGCACAAGGAATTGTGGTGGCCGGCAGCTCACAACTCGATGTGCGGATAGTCAATAACAGCGTGAATGATGTGCAGCAGGGCATTCACGTGGGGCTGAGCCGCAAGAGCGCGCCTCGCAGCCACCGCGACGTGGCCACTCGCGTCGCAATCGACGCGAACACAGTGGGTGTGCGCGTCGCACCGACAGCGACCGGCCTATCCCACGGTGTCTCTGTGGGTAACGTGAGGAGCCTAGCGGTGACGAGTAATCGGGTGACCGTAGATGCGAGCGATGCGAGCGAAGTGCACGGCATACACGTCGTAGGCCAGCTCGGCCCCATCGTCATCATACGGGAAAACGACATCGAGAAGGCATATTCTGGCATTTTTGTGCGTGCACTTGCAGGCAGTAACACCCCTCCCTCGCAGTGGGTTGTCTCGCATAACCTAACCTCGGGCGCGAAGAGTTCGATTGATGTGCCACGAGAGATGCGGGACTTCGAAAACTGCTCTTGACAAGAGGGCCATCCGATGATATAGTTACTATTGGTGGTAGGCCCCAGGTGGGGCAAGGCAGGTGCACGCAAGACGAAGTCGGCTTGTGCTGCGGGGTATCCCCCGTGGTCCGCAGTCGCTAGTCAAAGTGCCTCAGCAAACCGGTTCGAGTCCGGTCCACCGACAGGCGAGGCGAACAAACGTCCTCGCCTTTTTTTGCGATCGGGGTCCCGTCGTCTTGGCTTGTATATTGGTGGTGAGCGCGAGGAGTAAAAACGTGCTCGGGTGTAGCCGATGAACATCGGTTACAATCCTCCTGGAGGGAAGGAGCAGGCTTCGTTCTGGCTGAGGAGTCGTACGACTGCCTCTTGAAGTAGACTGGCAAGCCTTCCCCTCCAGGGGTCCCGATTAGGAACCTTGGGGCCGTGGTGGCTACTTCGCTCATCCGTTCTAATCTGGGCACTTTGAAGGGTTGTTTCCGACGTCTACGACTGGTATCCTCCCGATCTTACTGCCAGATTCCGGGAGCTATCATCGCCTTGTTGAATATCCTCAGTCGCCTGCGATCCAAGATCCTCAGCGTTGTCCGCCTTGTGGGTGAGCGAATCCAAGAGATGATCAAACCCAACACCGTCTCGCTGCTCGCAGGAGCCGCAAAGGATATCGTGCGCAGCAAGGCCCAACTCATCGCCGAGAACGCCCTCCTGCGGCACCAGCTCATCATCCTCCAGCGCCAGGTCAAACACCCTCAACTCAGCAACCGTGACCGGCTGAGGCTCCTTCTCCTGGCAAGAGCGACGCCCTTCTGGAGGCAAGCCCTCCTCATCGTCCAGCCCGACACCCTTCTGCGCTGGCATCGTCAACTGTTCCGGCTGGTCTGGCGCCGCAAGTCCAAACCCAAGATGCCGCAAACCAGGATCTCACTTGAAACCATCGCCCTGATCAAGCAGATGCGCTCTGAGAACATCACCTGGGGCGCCGAGCGCATCCGCGGCGAACTGCTCAAACTGGGTATTCGCGTCAGCAAGCGCACCGTCCAACGCTATCTGCCTCCGGAAACAGCTCCTTCGACCTCGCCATTGAATCAGAATTGGGGGACTTTCCTGCGGAACCACGCCGACCAGATCTGGTCCTGCGATTTCACGCAAGTCCATACCCTTTTCTTCGCTCCCCTTTTCGTCTTCGTCATCATCGAGCTCTCCTCACGCAGGATCGTTCACACTGCGGTGACCGCCCATCCCACAGACGCCTGGGTGGCGCAGCAACTCCGTGAGGCGACTCCTTGGGGTGAGCATCCCCGCTTCCTCATCCGCGACAACGACAGCAAGTATGGCCGCCACTTCGAAGCTGTCGCCGCTGGCTCCGGCATAGAAGTCATCCGCATCCCCTTCCAGGCTCCTGATGCGAATTCCCACGTCGAAAGGTTCTTTGGATCCCTATGGCGAGAGTGTCTCAACTACATGCTCATCCTCAATGAGCGCCATCTGGCCAAGGTGGTCAGGGAGTACGCTGTCTACTTCAACCACGCCCGACCCCATCAGGGCATCGGCCAGCGCATTCCCGTGCCGCCGAAGGTGGAGCTAACACAGACCGGCAAGATCATTGCCTTCCCCGTGCTCGGCGGCCTCCACCACGACTACCGCCGCGCCGCCTGAGCGCGAACCCATCAACTGACGGCCCGCATCCGCGCCAGGACATGGTGCCGGGTGGCTTCAGCGCGCCCATTTGGCGCTTCTGTGCTCCAATTCGGGGCTTGTTCGACACTTTTCAGCGACCATGTTTCGTCGCAGGCCGTCATCTTCAGGCCTAACCGGGCCCTCTGGGCCGATCGAATCCAGCGCTCAAAACCCGATCAGAAGGTCTTCACGAAGCCCTCGACCCCAACAAAGCGAACGGATGTTCGTAGTAGCCAAGACGGCCATCCTACAGACGATTCTGTCCGCAGTTCACACACGGGACAAACAAATAGAGGGCGTTGAGCCGCAACCCGGCTTCTACGCCCTCTTCGAGTATTGTAGCTACGGGAGCGACGGGCATCGGCCCCACCAAGTGTAAAAAATCAAGAGCCCAAACGCCACTCCTTCGGAGCAAGAGGCACGCCAAAAAAGCGTGCCTCTTTTGTTTTATGTCACCTAAACGGTCGTTTCTGCCCCATTTTGACCTCTCGGAGGCTTGTTATGTCTACTCATGTCGTGACTTCTGCAACAATGATGCTCAAACCGGATGAGATCGCCGAACGCATGGGCGTCTCCAAGCGTACCGTGCTGCGTTGGATCGAACGCGGCGATCTCGCCGCCTATCGCGTCGGCAGCGTGACCCGGATTCGCACTGAGGACTTCGATGCCTTCCTCCGCCAACACCAGTCTGCCAGACCGAATCAATCGACCCACCTCTAGCCGCGTTCAAGCCGCATCGCGGGCCTTGGCGCCGACGACATCCCATACTGCTTCGGGATGCTTCTCCGCCACCTGCAGCAGCACACGCGCCGGTCCTTGCGGCGAACGCCTTCCCTGCTCCCAGTTCTGCACCGTGTCAACACTGATGCCCAGCATGGCCGCAAATTCGCTCTGGGTGAGGTTGTACTGTGTCCGTATCCGCTTGACGTCCGGTCCCTCGAACACGAAGACACGCGAGGGTTCAGCCTCGCCTCGCAGGATGGCCATCCCTTCGCGCACGCTTTCGAGCAGTTCGGCAAACATCTCTTCTTTCATGGGTTCTCTACCTCAACGAGCAGTCTCAAGGCCTTCAACTGATCAGGTGTCAGGTCTTCCTGTTCGGTCTTGGCATACATGTAGAGCAGGAGTATCCGCTCATGACTCGCTGCCCAGTAGTAGATCACGCGTACACCGCCTCGTTTTCCCCGACCTCTGGCCTGCCAGCGGATCTTTCGCAGGCCACCGCTTCCCGGTATCACGGGACCGGTTTCGGGCCGCATGATGAGCACAAGCTGCAGCTGGGAGTACTCTTCGTCCGTGAGCAGCCTCAAGACCTGCTTGGTGAAAACGTGGCTCTCGATAACGACCATTGGCGACAAGTCGGATGCAAGGAGGTGTATCGCCAGCACATGATACGCCATTGACGTATAGATGTCAACTCCATGTCCTCTGTGACTCACTGACAAATCACCTCCATCTGGTTTCTGATGCTGATCTCGGAGTACTGCTATGACCACCCACTTCCTCGGTCTCGACCCCGGCTTCGGCGGCTTCAAAGTCGTCGAAGCGACGGGCGAGGGACATCGTTCCGTCCATCTCCCCTCCGTTGTCGGTGTGGGCGACACCGACACGGGACTTCTGTCGCTGGGCACGTTCGGCGGGCATCGTTTCGACCACCGACCTGTGGCCGTGTCCTGGAACGGCGTTTCCTACCTTGCCGGAAATCGTGTCGCTCACTACGCCCGCCCGATCGAACGAATGGACTTTCTGCGTCTCAGCGACGGGCCGGAGCTGCGGGCACTGACCTACGCCGCCCTCGGCTCGCTGCTGGGGCCGGGCGAGCATGCCGTATCCCTGATGCTGGGGCTACCGGTCGAGGTCATGGCCGACCGGGAACGGGCGCTGGCCACTCTGAAAGGCCTGCGGGAGTGGCTGATCGGCGAGCACCGCTTCATACTCGACGGCGATGCCATGTCATTGACCGTCGCTGCCGTGAAAGCGATGGCTCAGCCTGCCGGCGCCTTCTTCGCCTGGGGGCTGGACGACGCCGGTCACTGGGTCCGGCCGGCAAGTGACCTCAAAGCGCCTGTCGGCGTCTGCGACATCGGCTTCAACACCCTGGACCTCTTCGCCGTGGAAGGTGGCCAGGTCGTGGCCCGTTTCACCGGGGGCGACACCTTGGGTCTGCGCCGGGCGGCGGAACTGCTGGGCAGTCAGGTACGGCGCGAGCATGGCGTGGCGCTGTCCCTGCACGAGGCGGATGCCCTGCTGGGCGAGAAACGCCCGCAGCTGCACACGCCGGCGGGGATAACGGACCTGCAGGCGGTGAGCCACCAGGCGCTGGACGCCACGACCGGGGAGATCCTGGGCTTCGTCGAGAGCCACTGGGGCCAGGGCCGCCAGTTCGCCTACCTGCTCTTTACCGGCGGCGGCAGCGAGGCGCTGCGGCCGGAGCTGACCCGGCTGTACCTGCACGGCCTGGTGCTCCCCGACCCGGTGACGGCCAACGCTCTCGGTCTGGCCCGTTACGCCCAGCGTGCGTTCGCCCGGTCCGGTGGCTGACGCGACTGCCGGCAAGTGCTGGCAAGTGCCGCCAACTGGCGGCAGATGCTGGTGTCTGACGGCACGCTCCTCCTCTGCGTGCAACGCCCCTATATAAAGGAAGGCGACTCTTGCATTCCCCCTCTCAAAGCACGGCTACGAAGCTCTGCCTGCGGCTCCATCCGGACCGTGATGCCGACCTGCTCGCCTGGCTGGAGAAGCTCGACGGGCTGCCCTTCGGCGGCAAGGGCGAGACAGTGAAGGCGGCGCTGCGCCGGGGGATAGGGATGGAGATGACGGCGGACCAGGCTGTGACGTCTGGCTTGTTGGCCCAGGTGCGGGCCGTCGTGGAGGCGGCTGTCGGCGCTGGCCTGGCCGATGCCCAGATTGTGCGGAAACCGTTGACGACCGGAACGCCTGCGTCGGAGACCGATGCCTTGCTGGATGCTTTCGCCGAGAGTCTGACCCTATGACCGCTCCCACACCCGAGCCCGGGTCTGAGCCTGCGCCCGAGCCCGACCTGCACCAGCTCACCGGCACCGTGCTCGTCATCTACTACCGCCAGTACTTCCAGCGCAGCCTCCAGAGCCTCCTGCGCCCCGGCGACTTCATCCTGGCACTGGCTGCCGACCTGGAGGCCCGCAGCCTCACGGTCCAAAAGGCCCCCTTCGCCAACGCCGACCTGCTGGTGGCGGAGGTCGTACCCGTGCGCGTCCTGAAAGAGCGCTGGATCACGCCCGCCCACGAGGATGCGATGACCTCCCTCCTGCGCCGCCGGAGCCTCCCGGTGGGCCTGATCCTGAACTTCGGCAGCCGGACACCAACGTTACGCCGCATCTGGAAGCCACCATAGTCTCTGCACCCCCCATTCCTGTCACCGCCCCCAGAAAAAGCAAAACCGCTGTGTCACCAGCGGTCTGCCCGGGGTGTTCGCCGCCACGGCAGCGCTACCACCCACTTCAGTATCTTGAGTGAGATGGTAGCGCACCGCAGCGGACCTGTCAATTCGCCGAGGCGAGCATCGCCCAGACGAACCGGACCCTTGTTGCCTCCGAACCGAGGCCGTCCGCCGCTCCTTCAAGGAACGGTGCCATGTCAATGCCCTCCCAGTCGCACTCGTGCGCCGATGCCCGCATCCAGGGCCGATTCTGGATCGAGGACGCCGTCATCGATCGCTACGCACCTCACATCGGCGCCATCGGCGTCGCCGTTTACGCCTACCTCGCTCGCCGTGCCGACCGCCAAGGTGTTTGCTTCCCCTCCTACCAGACCGTCGCCAACCAGCTCAACCTCAGCCGCCGCACCGTGATCACCTACATCCGCCTCCTGGAACGGCACGGTCTCCTGGTTGCCGCCACCCGTGGCGCCGCCAAGGGACGCCATGCCAATGCCTACCGTCTGGTCAGCTTGCTGCCAAATGAGAGTGGTGCAGTAGTTGCACCAGTGCAAAACGATCACCAGGGTGGTGCAGCAGGATCACCGTTCCCACCGACTGATGGCCACCAGAATGGTGCGGCAGTTGCACCAGTGCAACAGGTTCACCAGGGTGGTGCAACAGGATCACCGTTCCCACCGGCTGATGGCCATCAGAATGGTGCAACAGTTGCACCAGTGCAAAACGATCACCAGGGTGGTGCAACACGATCACCACTCGCACCCGCAAACGGCCGCCAGCATGGTGCAGCAGTTGCACCAGTGCAACAGGTTAACCAGGGTGGTGCAGCACGATCACCGTTTGTGCCCGCCAACGGCCGCCAGAATGGTGCAGCAGTTGCACCGGTGCAACAGGATCATCAGGGTAGTGCAGCAGATTCACCAGGGGTGGTGCAGCACGATCACCAGGGTGGTGCAACAGTTGCACCCGAAGGAAACACACTGAAGGAAACACAAGAGAAGGAATCCCAGGTGAAGGAGAAGAAGGACGACGCGTTGCTGTGGGACGTTGCCGGCCCCGAGACGGCCTCCTCCCTCACCTCCTCTCCGGCGACAGATATCGAATCTACGCACGACGAACCGTCTACGGCCTGCCAGACGGAGCCAGGTGGAAACGATGAGGCTGCCATGGTGTCCGCACTTTGTCACGTGACCGGCAAGGATGCTGGCCTGCTGCGGGAAGCAAAACGCCGGGAGTATACCCAGGCCGCCGCCCGTCTGCAGGAGCGAGGCTTTTGCGCAGAGGACGTGCGGGGTTTCGCCAACTATTGGCGGCAGGCCCACCCCATCGGCAGCAGGAAGCCCAACGCCGGCTACCCCCACCTGGTGCAGGTGCTCGAAGACCTGGCCGGCGCCCTGCCCTGGATCCAAGAGCAACGCCTGCGTCGGGAGGAAGCAGAAGCTTGGCAGGAGGAAGTGCACGACCTCCTGCCTATGCGACCACCAATAACCGAGGCCGACCCGGAGGCCCGCACTCTCTGGGAGCGCATCCGGGACGAACTGACCCTTCGCCTGCCCTCAGCGCCTATGGCGGCAGATTTGCAGCGAGCCCGACCTCTCTCCTTCACGGACGACACCCTGCTCGTCGAACTGCCCAGCACCCGCCTGGCTGAGTGGTGGCAGGTACGGCTGCATCGGCCCGTGACTGAAGCCGTCGCCCGTGTCGTCGACCATCCCCTGACTGTGAATTTCACCGGTCCGACCACCCGACCATCTCCTTCTCAATGGAGTCCATCATGAAGATCCTCCTGTACTTTGCCATCTCGTTCCAGGTCTTGATCGCCGGCGCAATGCCGGTCATTGCGGCCGGTCAAGTGCCGACGACCGGAGCGGCTACCGCTGCCCTGACTCCCACGCCGGCGACCGTGCTTGTGGCCGTCGACGTCCTCAACCTGCGCTCCGGACCCGGCACGAACCACCCGATCCTGGCCCGCCTCACCCGCAACTCCCGGCTTGATGTCACCAGTCGCAGTCAGGACGGCACCTGGCTGGCGGTGAGGACCGGCTCCCGCTCCGGCTGGGTGGCGGCGCGCTGTGTCCGGCCGATTGCTGGGAGCAGCATTTCAGCGCAAGCAGTCACGGCCACCGCTACGCCGACTGCCACACCTACGCCGGCGCAGGAAAGGCTGAATACCGTCGTGCTCGGACCGGATACGTCCTGGCCGGTGCGGGCGAACCACATCCTCGGCTGGGGCTATGAGTTCATCGACGCCAGCCAGAGCTACGACTGGGTGCTGAACCGGGATGTCTACGGGCAGGTTGCCCATGCCTTCTGGGGACAGGCGATCTACGATCGCCACCCGCACGGCATTCGCCTCACGCTCATCGACCCGGTCTGGGAGGACAACTGCCCCAGCCCTGTAGCGCCCGTCCCGCTCGTGGCCGGCAGCCGCTGCCTGCTGGAGGGATTTGGCGACGGCGAGGGGGCGATGGTGTATGCCGGCTGCGCCGTGGCGTCGGATCATTTCTACTCGCCGCAGGAATGTTTTATCACCATCACCGCCAGCGGGCCGCATGTGAGCGATGCCGTGGTCGCCGCCACGATCACGGCCCAGAACATGCTTGTCGCCGGCTATGCCGCCCGCACGCCCGACTTCAGCCGGCCGCCCTTCACGCCTCTGCTGGGTGAGGCATATCGGGAAGGCGACCAGTGGCGGTGGCGGCAGCCCTACCTGGAGGTAGTTCGAGCGCAGTAGCCCATCACTGCGCAAGAAGGAGGGGTCCTCCCATTGGATGTAGTTGG
Organism: Pseudomonadota bacterium; assembly: GCA_029782295.1. GTDB lineage: Bacteria > Pseudomonadota > Gammaproteobacteria > Burkholderiales > Methylophilaceae > CAIJXJ01. Next base: position 7,160 of record JAKOVB010000176.1, on the reverse strand, counting down.
GAATTCTTCTTGGCTTTGCAGGGGTGCCCCGACCCTGTGCACGACTCAGTGATGGCATGATCCTGACTGTCAGGATGGAGAATCGGGTCGTGTCCCTGTGTCTCAATGATTGCTGAGACAACTCCCGCTGTGAATTTAGTGTACCATTCAAGCGTGGAGAGTGGTTCATGTCACACGATCGAGTTGTCAAACCCAGTCCGAACGGCCACCAGGCGGCCGACGTAGACAGCACGACGGCTATAGAAGTCGTGCCGAAGGCAGAGCGGCGACGGTTCAGCGCCGAATACAAGCTGCGGATTCTCACGGAAGCCGACGCCTGCACGAAGCGTGGCGAGATCGGGGCCCTGTTGCGGCGGGAAGGACTCTACAGTTCACATCTGGACAAGTGGCGGGAGCAGCGTCGGAAGGGAACGTTGCAGGCGCTGGCGCCGCAGAAGCGGGGACCGAAACCTGACCTGCAGGCAGCGGAGATCGCCCGGCTGCGCCGCGAGAACGAGCGTTTGCAGCAGCGCTTGCAGCAGGCAGAAACGATCATCGAGGTGCAAAAAAAGTTAGCGGCGCTGCTTGGCCTGCCGACGAGCGAGGGCGACGCGCAACCATGATCGAGATGGCAGCGGAGTTGGCAGCGTCCCAAGGTGTGAGCGTGGCCTGTACAGCGCTGGGCGTGCCGCGCAGCAGCCTGTACCGGGTGCGTTCCCGGAGGGTGGAGCCGGGGCCAGCAGCAGCGACGGTGCGGCCGGCGCCACCACGAGCACTGAGTCAGGCTGAGAAGGAACAGGTACGCGCGCTGCTCAACAGCGAGCGCTTCCAGGATATGGCGCCCCGTGAAGTCTACGCCGCCCTGCTGGACGAGGAGCGTTACCTGTGCTCGGTCAGCAGCATGTACCGCATTCTGGCCGCCCATGCCGAGGTGCGGGAGCGACGCCACCAACTCCGACACCTGGTGTACCGGAAGCCGGAACTGCTGGCGACCGGACCGAACCAGGTCTGGAGCTGGGACATCACCAAACTGCGTGGTCCCAGCAAGGGCATCTACTTCTACCTGTACGTCATCCTCGACATCTACAGCCGCTGCGTGGTGGGCTGGATGATTGCCGAAGTGGAGTCGGCCGAGTTGGCCGAGCAACTGATTGTCGAGACCTGCGCCCGGCAGGGCGTACAGCGGGCGCAGCTAACGATTCATGCCGACAACGGCAGTCCGATGGTGGCCAAAACGGTGGCGGTGTTGCTGGCCGATCTGGGGGTGGCGAAGAGTCACTCCCGACCGCACGTTTCCAACGACAACCCTTACTCCGAGGCCCAATTCAAGACGCTCAAGTACCGGGCCGACTACCCGGACCGCTTTGGCAGCGTCGCCGATGCCCGCAGTTGGGGACGCTCGTTCTTCCGTTGGTACAACGAAGAGCATCACCACACCGGGCTGGGCTTGCTGACGCCGGCCGCCGTGCACACGGGGCGGGCCGAACTCGTGCGCCAACAACGCCAGGTCGTTCTGGCGCAAGCGTTCCAGGCTCATCCGGAACGCTTTGTCAACGGTATTCCCCAACCGGCCAGGCTGCCGGAAGCGGTCTGGATCAACCCGCCCCAGACCGCTACGGCGGCGCCGGCGGCGAAATCAGGCGATGGCCAGTGGGCGGACGCCGAACCGGTCGTTTCGCCCGGCCTTGTCACAGCCGTTGCACAGCCCACCGCTTTACGCTACGCTGCTACCGGCAGAACGGAGGATAGAGCAACGCTGCGGAGCGACTCGAGCGCCGTTCCTGCTGACGAGACAGATGGACAGAGCTGCTCACAAGGCGCTCTGTCCACTCCTCTGCAACCCCCTTCTGTTTCGTCTCTGAAAGCGATAAACCGAAACGCCTGTGGCGGCGAACTCCAGTCGAAGCAAGCCTCCTTTCCACCTCCGACCGGAGACCGTCAGCCCATCAATCCCGTACACTAAACTCCAAGCCGAGTTGTCTCAAAGTCATTGAAACATTCCGTGTCGACCCCTCTCCGTTGGTTTTTTGGCTTCGGAGCGCGTCAAGCCGCTGCCGGCAGGGGAAGTAGCAGCAGTTCCTTGACTGTGAACCGGCGTCGGGTCAGACCGGCTGCCATCGCCGGAGTTCGGTTCCGATAACGCACGACTTCCTCGCCTTTGGCGTTGGTGTTCGTGTACGTCAATCGCAAACTCTCGTGCGGACGAGAGAAATGATAGTACGCCTGGTACCACTTCAGGTGAGCCTCGAGTTCGATAGGTGCTACCGCCATGGACCATGTGCGCCGCGCCAGCCCAGCCACGCTCTGACGGAGCGTCAGGTTGACGCGCTCCACGAACGCCGTCTGGATCGTCGCCCGCAGACCACAGCCATGAAGTCGTTCTCTCAACATCTCCTTGGTACCGCAGACCACACGCTGCTCCGTGCCGACCAAACGGCGCCATACCCTGATCTTCTTTAGCTGCGCATAAACCAGCTGCGGCGACACCAACCAGCGCATCTTACCTTCCTCCTGTCTCTGTCCGAAACTGTGTTTCGGCTGCCACTCACCAAAGTGCGCCGTCAGACTGTAGAAGTAGTGGTTCAACCCGTCGCTCGTGAAAGCCGGCACACAACCAGGCGCCAGCATCACCGCCAATGAGTGTACTACCCCGTGCGCAGCCTCCTGTGTCCGAGGGCCCAACTGCAACACCGGCATCAGCTTGCTCTCCGCATCCAGTGCCACCCATAGCCACAAGTCCCGACCTTTCCCCCGTATCTGCACCACCAACTCGTCCAATTGCACGTGTCCAAGCCACAAATCGCGAAAGTAGCGCTCGTGCAGACGCTCACCGTGTTCTCCGGCCCGCGCCAGCCAGCAGCGCATCGTCCCTTCACCGTGACCGAACACACGCACGCCTGCCGACAGGTCCACTCCCTCCGCCAATGCCGTCAGCACCTGCGCTACATGCTTGCTCGCCGTCTTCAACTGGTACATGGGTGTCTCCCAGCGTGACGTCACCTTCTTCCCGCACGCCTGGCAGTAGAAATCCTGAATCCGCTCACACTTCCCGTGGCTGCCGTACCCGATCAGAGCATGCAGATTCTGATTCCGAATCCCGCGGTAGGCGCAGTCCGGGTTCCGACACGCATGCCCCTCGCTGACGATCTGCTTCTTCCGTCCCCGTTGATTCTTCACCTCTGACCACGGCCGCGGCAGCTCACGTTCTCGCACCACCCGCTCACACCGGCTGGTGTGCTTCTGGCGACAGTACGGGCAGTCATGCGGCGTCCGCGCCCGCATCTGCCGCAGCTTCTTGGCTGGCTCGATCTTCCCTCCCTTGTTCTGCCATAGCTCCCAGAACTGATACAACCATACCAGCATCAAGAAGCTGGTCACAAACACCAGACAGTCGTTGCGATCCATGGGGGAATCTCCTAATCACCGGCTCGAATCAAGCCGATCCCGCAAGGATAATCCCCACCCGACCGCCCGTCCACCTTGCTGATCCTCCCCTGCTGGCGCTTCGCCACCCCTCGGAATTCCCAACCGTCGATAGTGCCAGTACCAAAATTGCCAACCACGAAGAGGGCAAGTACCCTATTAGGACATGCCCCAAAAAGTGTGGATTTCTTGGGTTTAGGCCCGCTCTTTCAGGCGCCGCTCTCTCATTGTTCCGCAAGTATCGATGGTTATAGGTGTAGTTATGAGACTATTTCATAGGATATGGAGTGATATTCGTGCTGGTGAGAATATCGACCAGTACTTGACGATAATTGTGGCTATCGCGGTTGTCTTGCTGAATTTGTCAGGCATGTCGCTTCAATCGTACGTTTTTCCCCTTACGCTGGCAATACTGGCACTGTTGGCGATTAGTAGTCTTGGCAATCGCTACAAGATCGAAGAGCTGCTAAGTCGACAATCTGAACCTGTCGAAACCTTCTTAATGGAGGACTTCCCTGCGAGCTACAAGGCGGACTTCGAGAATTCAGATGTAATGTGGCTGGTCGGTGTAAGCTTACATCGCACAATCAAGACTAATTATCCGATACTTGAGCGTAAGTTGCGACAAGGAAAGAAACTGCGAGTCTTGCTTGTACATCCAACAGGCGTAGGTGTCGAGCTGTCTGTTGCAAGGAATTATGTACATCGCGGGGTTGAGCCAAAGAGCCACGACATTTCCTTCATTATTGAGTTGTTGTGCGGACTGCGGAAGATCGCGCCATCGAGCATAGAAATTCGCACAATTCCTTTTCCTCTGGCATATGGAGCTACAGCAATCAATCCTGATGCTGCCACTGGCAAGCTCTACATTGAGCACTATGGTTTTCGTGTTTCGACGGAGTCGATGCCTCGGTATGTTCTCAAGGCTTCAGATGGACGCTGGTATGAATTCCATAAGCGAGAGATTGAGGCGCTCTGGAACGCTGCTGCAGACTGGGTCTGTGTGGATACAAGCGCAGCGCAGTAGTTCCTGCCAGGGTAGTGGATGTTCATAGTCACAAGGCACATGCGCATGTGTGCGAGCACGTGGTTGTCGCGCAATCACCGCCTGAAACTGATCAAACGCATCATGTACGGTCGGGGCAGCTTCCGCCTCGTTCGCCACCGAGTCCTGACACCCGACCTAACCCTTTCACGCGAAGTGCGCAGAGCCCGAAAGGGGGCTCTGCGCACTTTTCGTGATAGCCGCACCCCTGCTACTGCCACAACTCATTTGACGACGATTGGGCGATGCTTATAATGCGCCTATCTATTCATTGTCGGCGCCCCGACGCTGACACTCGGGGAGTAAGGAAGTATTCCGATGGGGTACAGCGCACCCTCCGCAGAAAATGTGTACCGCTATGTGTTTCGGCGCGACAGTGAAAGCCGGTCGCTGACCGACGGGTTCGGCTTCAGCATCATCTTCGTCAACGACGATTCGGAAGTTTGCCGAACCTTCATCAGCCGATACTTCGTCGATCTGTGCCACCGAACGGCTGACCGCATCCGGATCATATTCTTCTCCGACCTGCCCCAATCGGATTTCGAGCACTTGGCGCGCGAAGTTTTCTCCTCTCGCGTACCCTACCAGAACGGTATTCTCGGCGCGGTGATCGACTCGGCCACGCAGCCGCGTTCCAACGAGCCAAATGTCGCGTTGCTCCATCACTTTCTCTTGGCGCTGCACCATCGAGACTATGTCCAGGTGGATGGGCTCCTCTCGCGGATCTCGCAAGCATTCGGCCCGCACTATGCAGATACGCTGTATAGGATCGTCCGGGAACACCGGCTGGGCGCCTACGACGTAGCGGAGGCTCGGGCGTATGAGCTCGTTCTCGAGCTGCAAGATCGCGGACGATCGGCCGGACGCGATCCCTTTCAACGCATGTACGACGACCTTTGGCGAAGTCTGACGCCCGACGCGCTGACCCCGGTCGACGCGCCAGAACGCACCCGGGAGCTCTCCTTCGACGTCACCACGAATGCCGCCATGCCGGGCGTTGGCGAGTCGATGCGTTTCGCGGCCCGCCTTGGAATCGGGCGCTACGTGCCATGCTGTGTCTTTTTCACCGACATCGGCGAACTGTCAGTCGACGTGTATCCCCTGGAGGGATTGGCTCCCGATGAGATGTATCGGCAGTTGAGGAGCTGGATCGACCGCTTCTACGAAGAAAACCAAGAGACGATCGATCGGTGGAACCAGGTCGAGAAAGACATCGCCGAATTCACCCGGTCCGTCAACCAGCCGCTCACAGTTCTGCGCAACTGGCTCAGCACCAGCGATCGCCTGTGGAAAGAACTGCGCTCCATTGCAGGGGTCATCGTCGGACTCAGCGCCGCGCTCCCGAAGCCCGACATCTACCGGTCCGTCATCGACGGGCTGAAGCCCACGAGCTGGAACTGGAGCTGGGAATGCAGAGACATCCTCTCTGCCTGCCAGACACGTCTCGCAGCCCTGACCGCTCGAGGGTCCGAGCAACGCGCGAAGCTGCAGCGTTTCGAAGCCATTATTGACAGGTTGAGTGCTGCCGCCGGCTTTGACCAGGTCTACGGCGCGCTCCGGTTCGCTGACGGACAGACCGTCGCTCCGCCCGAGTTCATGAGTCCCAACGGCGTTCTGCGCCGAGCCATGAACGTGATGGACGCGTACCGCCAAATGCTGGACGCGCCAGACCCAGACCCCCAGACTGAATTGCTGAGGTGGTGGTGCAGCACACAACGAGCCTTGCCCTCCCGCAGGCAGTACGAACGTGCCCGGAAGAAATGGCCATTCGTGACCGAGCGGTACACCGCGTTTGCGAAACCCGAATACGCCGCGCTCCTGGACGGAATCTATTGATGTTTAGGTCGCTTAAAAAGCGAGGTAAAAGGCGTACTTTGATTGTTGAGAGTCATGAGTTAGTTAATAATATGCTTATTGAGTATATTTTTGTGTATATTTTTCCGTTTTTCAGCGCTTTTGATAAGAGGGAGATTGTTTCTTTTTTGATCCTGTTTGTTATAATTGGTAGTATTTATATTAAAAGTGATTTGATAGCGGTTAATCCAACGCTTTCTCTTTTGGGTTATAGTATTTACAAGGTTAGTTATCGATACGAGGATGATGTGTCGCGTGTTAGAGAGGGGTATTTGATTTCAAGGGGTTTGGATGATGCTGGGGTGAAGGTTGAGATGAGTAAGGGAGTTTTTATCCATTTTAGAAGTAAAAAGAAGTGATTGATTGTGGATAAGCGGGAAGAGTTTCTTAAGTTGGGTTATAAGAAGGAAGTTTTGAAGGAGATTTTGGGAATAATTGAGAATAATATGGTTTCTCAACCAGTTGAGATATGTTTGTACAAAGATGGTAAGTTGTTTGATTTAACGTGTGATGATGCCTCGTTTTTTGAGGAGATTGTTGTTAATTCTGTTAGAGAGTTTGTGAAAGAACTTGAAAGTGATGATTTGGCTGAGGTTCAAAGTTATGAAGATTCGATTTATGATAAGCGCTTTTTATACATCAACAAGCAAGAGGTGCTTCAAGTTGTTGATGTTGAGAGTAGGTTGTTGTCTGGTACTTCGCTTTATAGATTAGATAAGTCTGTTTTTAAGGATTATAAGAATTTTGATATTATTGTTAAGTATTTTTACAGGGAGATTGGGGCCAATATTATTGGTTTTCAGGAGCTTGATTCGAGGCATATTTTTGATGTGAAGAGACTGTTTTTTTTAGATAGTGC
>JAKOVB010000175.1 GCA_029782295.1 Pseudomonadota bacterium | reverse complement strand
GCGATTTCCATCCACTCGAAGTACCGTTCCTGGCGCAGCGCTAGCGGCTGCACTGGCAGGAGAGGGAGGCTGCGAAAACTGATCTGAAAGCCAAAGCGACCACTGGCGGTCCAGGTGTGGCGATAAGTCACTTCTGCCCCGCAGGAGTCTTCTGTCGCATAGTAGTCAGGAGCCGGGATCAAAAACGTGATCCCGTAGTGGTGTATGGGGTAGATATCCCATCCGCGGGGGTTTCAGGTCACCTGATGACGTGAAGTGGCGGTTTTCTGTGGGCCGACCTGACGATGATGTGGTAGAAGTACAAGTAGCCTCGAACCGGAGAACCCAATCAGTGCGATGATCTACTGGCTACTCACATGCCTTTCCGCTTTCATGCTGGACATCATGATGGTGTTGGGGAGCGATCAAACTGACAAGGACGTGGAGATCATGGCCTTACGTCAGCAAGTGCGCATCCTGGAGCGACGAGTAGGGATAGGGAGCAAGCCTCAGGTATCACGGGCGGAGAAGGTGTTTCTGGCAGCGCTGGCGGCCAAGCTGCAGAAGGGTGGCAAAGCACGACTGAGTGGCAGCCTGTTGCTTTTCAAGCCGGACACGGTCTTGAAGTGGCATCGGGAGCTGGTGAAGCGGAAATGGACCTATCGTCAACGCCGGAATCGAGTTGGCCGGCCGAAGATCGACGCTGAAATCGAAGCGTTGATCCTACAGTTGGCGAATGAGAACCCTCGTTGGGGGCGGGGCAAGATCCATGGCGAGATGCAGAAGCTGGGTATCGAGGTTTCAGAGGCAACAGTCCGGAATGTCTTGGCGCGACACGATGTGCCACCTGCGCCGGAACGAGGCGTCAGCACATGGGGTGCGTTTCTGAATCATTACCGGCATCAGATGTTGGCCTGCGACTTCTTCACGGTCGAGACGATCACGCTGCGCACGCTGTATGTGCTGTTCTTCATCGAGTTGGGCACGCGTCGGGTGCGGATCGCGGGCTGCACGGCGCATCCGGATGCGGTGTGGGTTGCGCAACAAGCGCGCAACGTGGTGTGGGAGCTGGAAGAGGCGGATGCGCCTGACTTTCGCTATCTGATCCATGACCGGGACAGCAAGTACTGCGAGGCGTTTGACAGGGTCATGGCATCCGAAGGCATAGAGCCTGTGCTCACGCCGCCCCGAGCTCCCCAGGCGAACTCATATGCGGAGCGATGGATCCGTTCCGCCCGCGAGGAGTGTCTGGATCACGTTCTCATCGTCAATGACCGGCACTTGCTGAGGGTGTTGCAGGAGTTCGCTGGCTATCACAATTACGAGCGGCCACACCAGGGCTTGGGTCAGCGTGTGCCGTTGGGAACGAGGCCGCCGCTGCGAGAGGGAGCGATTCAGCGAAGGGATGTGTTGGGTGGTATCGTCCACAGCTACTATCGCCAAGCTGCTTGAGGGTTGCCGAGGCGGATGCAGTTTTTGCCCCCTACACCAGTTTTTGGGGCCAATCATAGGTTGCACACGGAGTCGTGCACTCGTTGGCAGGGATGTTGGCGCCCGGGTGCGTCCCGGCGTTCACGAGCGACGGGCTGAATCAGTACTTTTATGCTTTGACAGCGCACTTTGGCGAGTGGCAAGAAATGGAGGAAGGCAAGGTGCGCTGGGTGGTATCGCCGCAGCTCGTGTATGCGCAGTTGAAGAAGATCAGGGTGTGGCGCCGGTTGGTGGGCACAGAGCAGCGTGTGTTGTGCGGAACGCGGGCGATGCTGACGGAGAGGTTGCACGGCTGTGGTTTGCGGGCGACGATCCAGACGGCGTTCGTGGAGCGCGTGAACTTAACCCTACGCCAGAGCGTGGCGGGCTTGGCGCGGCGGACGTGGTCCGTAGCGGCAGTGCCGGCCGAGCTTGAGGTACATTTGATGTGGTACCGGGCGTACTACCACTTTTCGCGTCCGCACGAGAGTCTGCGCTTGACGTACACGAACACCAACGTCAAGGGCGAGGAAGTTGCGCGCTACAGAAACCGCACCCCGGCGATGGCGGCCGGTCTGACCCGGCGCCGATTCAGCGTCAAGGAGTTGCTGCTGCTTCACCTGCCAGCAGCGAGTTGACGCGCTCCGGAGCCGAAAAGGCAATGGAGCGGGGATGGCACGACCCTCTTCTCCTACCTGACAGACGGGCAGAGGACATCACTGAGTCGTACGTAGGGCCGAGGGGGACCCTGCAAAGCCAAGAAGAATTCCCAACTGCGTCTATTGGGAGGACCCGCACCTCCTTGGAGGGACCAAGTAGATATGGTATACTTTATATACCTATGGAATTTGAATTCGACCCTGCGAAGAGCACCAGCAATCGTGCCAAGCATGGCATCTCGTTCGAAGAGGCCACGCAGCTTTGGGGCGATCCGGATCGGCTTGAAGCACCGGCGAAGACTGTTGACGAAGCGAGGTACGCTTTGATCGCTCAGCTCCACGGGAACGTCTGGGTCGCCATCTTCACGTACAGGCAAGACCGCATCCGAATCATCTCCGTTCGCAGGGCCCGACCCAACGAGAAGGCACTCTATGATGAAAGCTGAAGAACTGGACCGCCTTTTCGATGAAGGCGAGGACATCACAGAACATCTTGACCTGACGAACGCGTCGAGACCCGGCCGTCAGAGCAAGCGGGTGAACGTTGATTTTCCCGCCTGGATGGTTGAGTCACTTGATCGCGAGGCGAGACGGCTGGGTGTAACTCGACAGTCCATCATCAAGATCTGGATTGCCGAGCGATTGAGGTCGAGCATCGGTTCGGCTCAGTCGTAATCGCGCGTCATTGAAGCCCGGCTGCAATCTGCACGGCCGGGCGACTGGGAACTACAGCCTCCATGGCTTTTGACAAGCCAATCGCGCTGCTGTAACATCACCCTCAGTCAACAACAGTCAGGCTCTTGAGATCATCTCGATCCTGTCACCCCAAAATTACTTGGAGGTACAGGCACTATCCGCAGTTGGGAATTCCGATGGGCGCCGGGTTGCGGGGAGGAACAAAAGAACAAGGTGGACAGGCGGTCGGGTGGGGGATATGCTTGCCGGATCGGCTTGAGTTGAGCCGGTGAGCAGGAGATTCCCCCATGGATCGCAACGACTGTGTGATATTCGCAGCCACTGTTTTGGTGCTGGTGTGGTTGTGGCAGTTTTGGAAGCTCTGGCAGAGCAAGGGATGGAAGATCGAGCCGGCGAAGAAGCTGCGGCAATTGCGAGCGCGGACGCCAGATGACTGCCCTTACTGCCGGCAGCGGCATGCCAGCCGGTGTGAGCGGGTGGTGCGGGAGCGGGAGTTGCCGCGGCCGTGGTCGGAAGTGAAGAGTCGACGGGGACGGAAGAAACAGGTTGTGACGGAGGGGCATGCGTGTCGGAATCGGGAATGCGTCTATCGCGGGATTCGGAACCAGGAATTGCATGCGCTGATCGGGTACGGGAGCCACGGCAAGTGCGAGCGAATCCAGGATTTCTACTGCCAGGCGTGCGGGAAGAAGGTGACGTCGCGCTGGGAAACGCCGATGTATCAGTTGAAGACGGCAAGCAAGCGCGTGGCGGAGGCATTGACAGGTCTGGCGGAGGGGATCGACCTGTCGGGGGCGGTACGGGTGTTCGGTCATGGCGAGGGGACGATGCGGTGCTGGCTGGCGCGAGCGGGCGCTCATGGGGAGCGTCTACACGAGCACCACTTCCGCGACCTATGGCTTGGGCATGTCCAACTGGACGAACTGGTTGTGCAGATGCGGGCCAAGGGTCGCGAGATGTGGCTGTGGGTGGCGCTGGTGGCGGAGACCAAGCTGATGCTGGTGGTGCAGTTGGGTCCGCGGACACAGGAGGTTGCGCACGGTGTCGTGCATTCGCTTGCGGCGATGCTGGCTCCCGGGTGCGTTCCGGCGTTCACGAGCGACGGATTGAATCATTATTTCTACAGTCTGACTGCGCACTTTGGCTCGTGGCAGGAAAACGAGGACGGCAAGGTGCGCTGGGAGGTATCGGCCCAACTCGTGTATGCGCAGTTGAAGAAGATCCGGGTGTGGCGACGGCTGATAGGCACGGAGCAGCGTGTGCTGTGCGGGACGCGGGCTATGTTGACGGAGAGGTTGCACGGCTGTGGTCTGCGGGCGACGATCCAGACGGCGTTCGTCGAGCGCGTCAACCTGACGCTCCGTCAAAGCGTGGCCGGGCTGGCGCGGCGGACATGGTCCATCGCGGTAGCACCTGTTGAACTGGAGGTACACCTGCAGTGGTACCGTGCGTACTACCACTTTTCGCGTCCGCACGAGAGTCTGCGCTTGACGTACACCAACACCAACGCCAAGGGCGAGGAAGTCGTGCGCTACCGGAACCGCACCCCGGCAGTGGCGGCCGGTCTGACCCGGCGCCGATTCAGTGTCAAGGAGTTGCTGCTACTTCCCCTGCCAGCAGTGAGTTGACGCGCTCCGGAGCCGAAAAGGCAACGGAGCGGGAATGGCACAACCCTCTTCCCCTGCCTGACAGGCGGCCAAAAGCCATCACTCAGTCGTGCACAGGGCCAAAGGACCCCTGCAAGGTCAGGAGGATTTGCCAACTGCGTCTAGTGGGAGGACCCTCTCTGACCCAAAACCGAACGGATGAGCCAGCACGGTCGTTTGCGTAACCTTGCACAAGCATGGCTCGGTGCGACTATTGTGCGGGTTCCACTGTACGATAAGCCTGGAGTGGTTTCTGGATGATCATCGGCAGAAAAACCCGGCTGCCGGGAGCGGTTGTGCGCGTCACCGTCGGCGTCGCGGTCGGGAATCTGGTTGGGGTCGGCGTGCCTGACGGTGGTGGTGTTGAGGTGGGGGTTGGATTCGGCGTTGGTGTTGCCGTCGGACCGATGGTGACGTCGCCGACGTAGAAGCCCCCGGTCAGAGCGTAGCCTCCCCCGGTGAGAGGAGGTGCAGCCTCCGCCTGCCCGGCGGCGCTGAGCAGGAAGTAGCCTGCTTCGTGGACTGCGCCGCCGCCGTCAATAGTCCACCAGTCCAGGTCAAAGCCGTCCGGATGGGCCAGGGCCACGCTTGCGGACATCACAAGTACCAGCAGCGCCGCGCACAAGTGGGTGAATGATCTCATGCGTCCACCTCCGGTCAGTACGGCTCGTTGTAGGTGTACGCAATGCGCGCACTGTGGAAGGTTAGCTCACCGAGCGTCGCCTGTGAGGGCAGATTCAGAGTCAGATAGTAGGTGATGTCTTCATTGTTGACACGCTCGCTGAGGCCCCTATCGGCAGCGCTAAAAAACGTGTCGCCGGGATAGCCCATGCCGGGGGAGGCGGGGTACCGGATTTGCGCGTGATAGGAGACAGACCACGGAGTTGTACTGATGAGCATCAGGATGATCGTATTGCAGTCTTCCGATCCGCCCGGCTTCGGAATGCCGGCATTGAAGCCATGGAGGGTCATCTCTGTGATGGTCACACCATGCGGAAGGTTGACTGCGGCAACGAAGCCGAAATCCTTCAGAGCGTCACCTCCCGGACAGACGACGTCCCTGGTATTGAGCAACCCGGCCTCCGTGATCAGATAGTCGGTAGAACTGTCCGCAGGATGGAACGCCGCAGCGCTGACGGCGATGTAGCCTGTTCTGGGCTTCCAGGTCAGGTTGCCGTCGATATGAGTGTTGCCTTCAGAGTAGAGGGCATAGCCGTCGGGTGGGTTTGCCTTGCCATGGATGCCGTGACCGGAGGCGCTGTAACCGTAGACGCCGGACCCGCCTGACGCAGGGCTTTTCCCGTAGACGCCGCTGCCGTTCGGCGACTTTGTCTCGCCGTAGACGCCGTGGTTCTCCCCCGCTGTGTGCGCGGCCACACCTGAGACGCCGGCGCCATAAGCGCCATTGCTTCTGCCCTCGACACCGATGCCGCCGCCCTGGGACCAGGCCGATTCGCCGTGGACGCCCACGTCACCGCTGGCGTTGGCCTTGAAAAAGCCGCCATAAGCTGTGTTGTCCACTGCGGAGCTGCCATGTTTGCTCTCGCCGTAGACGGCTGTGCCGCCACGTGAGGCGGTGGTGGCGTAGATCCCGTAGGAATGCTCGAGGCCGGTCGCCTTCGCTTCGGCGATCAAGGCAGTACCCTGAGCAGCGGACGTCTCGGCCTTGAAACCGGCGCCAAAGGCAGCGGCAGTCGTGTTGCGCGCAGTGAGGACGGTGAGGCTGCTCTTGTCGCCGGCGATGACCGCACCGGGCCGCAGGCTGAGAGCATAGGGTGTAGGACTGAGGGCGGCGCGACCAGCGAGTGGGGTGTAGGCGCCGACGCCGGTTGGGCAGCGCAAGCTGACCGCCAACCAGCGGGCCTCACCCGCAAATGTGGCCGTGCCCAGACCACCGTCGCCGAAGTCCAGGGTGACCATGAAGAAACCGTCGTTGACCGGGATGCCGGTGCTGGTCAGCGTCGAGCCAACTTGAGTGCTGCCGCTGGCGAAGTCCCAGAGACTGAACTGGAAGTCGCAGATGCCGGTTACCGGGCTGCCGTTCTGAACGAGCCTTCCCTGGTACGTGAAAGCAGTGCCTACTGCGGCCTGCAGGCCTGTTCCTCCTTCTATTGTCGGTCCCTCTGCCCGGACTTGGTCTGAGGCGGCGGTCAGCGTCAGTCCCAAGACCAGCAGAATGCCCGCACACGTGATGTAATCGATCCATCCTCTGCGCTCCATGTTGGCCTCCCTGGCAACGAAAAGCGAATTGACCCGAACGTGTGGGCTTAGGCCATGCCGTCATGGCTGCCCTGTTGGAGCCACCGTTGCCGCACCGGCCTGTTGGCGGCGTTGGGTCGGAGCGCGGTTCCGTCGATGCCATCCCTTTGCGGCAACCCTGACGCCGTTTGTGCCACGACCGCGCGGTGGCGGCCTCATGCCATTATCGCACGAAACCGCGTACGGGTTTGTATGCTAGGTTACGGCAACCACAGGTATCGCCAGCGCCGGCATATCGTGCTTGCCTAGCAGTCTGTCGGAGAGAAGGTGGTCTCCGACAAGTAAGGCGGTTCTGACGCTGGGAAAAGCAATCTGCAGAGCAGAATTGCTGCTTGGTAGTGCATGTTAAGTAGTGCCTGCGGGTCCAGTGGCGTTGGTTTGGAGCGTTCAACAAGTGTTACAGAGCGGCTGAACGCCTGTTTGGCGAGTCTTGGGCGCGGTCAGGC
>JAKOVB010000078.1 GCA_029782295.1 Pseudomonadota bacterium | reverse complement strand
CTAGCAGCCTGTCGGAGAGATGCCAGTGTACGACAGACAAGGTTGTGATAGTCTGAACGCATGACCAGGAAATTCAAGACCGCTGACTATGAAGCAACACTCGATCAGACCGTGAGTCTGCGAGAGGTGTTGCCGGCGCAACATCTGGCTCGATTCGTTGTCGACGTAGTCGCCGAGTTGGATCCTGCCTGCATCTATGAGCGTTACGGCGTGCGCGGCGGCGAAGCGTATGCGCCGGAGCTCCTGCTGGCGCTGTTGTTCTACGGGTATGCGACGGGCGTATTTAGCTCTCGCAAGATTGAAAGGGCCACCTACGAGTCGTTGCCCTTTCGGTTTGTCGCCGGTGGGCTGCATCCGGATCATGACACACTGGCGAACTTCCGCAAGACGTTTCGGAGCGAGATCAAAGAGCTGTTCGTGCAAGTGTTGCTGTTAGCCGAGGCCAGCGGATATCTGAAGCTTGGCAACATCAGCATGGACGGTTCCAAGGTTCATGCCAATGCCTCCAAGAGCAAGGCCGTCAGCTACAAGCGCCTGCTCAGGTTGGAAACCCGTTTGCGTGCCGAAGTGGATCAGTTGTTTGTGTTGGCCGAACAGGCGGACCGCAACGAACTACCTGAAGGCATGGACGTGGTTGATGAGATTGCCCTGCGCCAGGAACGCCTGACCCGGCTGGCCGCGGCCAAGAAAGTGCTTGAGGCCCGGGCGCAGGAACGTCAGGCGGCTGAGCAAGCTGCCTACGAAGCGAAGCTACGCCTGCGGGAGGCCAAGGCGCAGCGTTCGGGACGCCAACCGCCTGGGCGGCCGCCGACACCACCGGCGGCTGGGCCGCAGGATAAGGACCAGTACAACTTCACCGATCCTGAGTCGCGGATCATGAAATGCTCCAGCAGTGCCGGTTTCGAGCAGGCCTACAATGTGCAAGTGGCGGTGGAGCAGGACCACCTCTTGATCGTGGCGTGTAGCTTGTCTAACCATCCCAACGACAAAGCCGAAGTTGAGCCGACCCTGGCTGCTCTCCCGCCTGAGTTGGGTACGCCAGCCGCCGCTGCTTTGGACAACGGCTTCTTCAGTGAGAAGAACATCGCCGCCCTGACCAAGCGCCAAATCGAACCGTACATTGCGACCGGCCGCGAGCCGCATCACAAGAGTTGGCAAGAACGTTTCGCCGCTGAACCCGAGCCGCCGGCCGCAAACGCCAGTATGCAGGTTAAGATGGCCTACAAGCTGCGGACTGAGATTGGCCAGGCCATCTATCGCCTGCGTAAATGCACCGTCGAACCGGTGATCGGCATCATCAAAGCCGTACTGGGCTTCCGCCAGTTCTCACTGCGCGGTCTTGACGCCGCCGATGGCGAATGGTATCTGGTGTGTTTGGCCTTCAATCTGAAGCGCCTTCACACGTTAGCCTGGGCCTGACCGCGCCCAAGACTCGCCAAACAGGCGTTCAGCCGCTCTGTAACACTTGTTGAACGCTCCAAACCAACGCCACTGGACCCGCAGGCACTACTTAACATGCACTACCAAGCAGCAATTCTGCTCTGCAGATTGCTTTTCCCAGCGTCAGAACCGCCTTACTTGTCGGAGACCACCTTCTCTCCGACAGACTGCTAG
>JAKOVB010000074.1 GCA_029782295.1 Pseudomonadota bacterium | reverse complement strand
AGATCACACGATGCAGCCCAGATCCTGTACCTCCCCGGTTCCCACCGCGTAGGCGGCCACGATCGATTTCTGATGGACGTCCAAGGCGACAAAGACAGTGCTATGGTTGGGCATGCTGACCTCCATTGAAGAGACCCCTCAGAACGCAGCATCGTCTCGCTCTTGCGGCTCTGGCGTCACGCTAACCCGCGCATCGGCCTTAGTCGTATCAAGCGACTGCGGGGGCTCTCACGACCCCAGTATCGACTGAGGGTCGATGAGTGCCGGGTTTACTACGATGTCATGTATGGCACTGTTGAGGTATTGGCCATAGTGCCCGAATCGGAGACAGAATTATGGCTCGCTCAGTTCGGAAAGCCGGCCCCAAAGTAGTCCCTCTCGCCGAGGCGAAGGACGATTTGTCGCGCTACCTGCGAGAGGCGGCGACGCAGGAGATCCTCATCACCCGTCACGGCAAGCCAGCAGGCGTACTTATTGGGTTTGAGTCGGAGGATGATTGGTTGGAGTACCGCCTTGAGAACGACCCTCGGTTTCTGAAGCGCATTGCAGGAGCTCGGGAGAGCCTTAAGGCTGGACGAGGCGTGCGCCTGGAAGATCTGGATCTTTAGTGCGTTCTAACAAATCGTATATGGACTCCTCCCGCAAGTAGGAGATTGGATCGGAGCTGATGGCTGTTGGGGAAGCGCCTGCAGTCGTATATCCGGCATCTTGAGTGGGAACGTGGTGTCCCGTGCCGAGATGGAATCTGCGTCACCGCGGTGCCAATCGCTGCAAGCGACGGAGCGAACTTCGCCGGAGTTGTTATCGGCATTGCGCGGTGTGGGGTGATCCCGTTTGGCCATGATGGGCGATCGATCTCGGTGCAAGGGGTGGGTAGGAGACGAGGGTCAGGCCGGCATCGGGTAGGCCTGGCGGGCGAGCTTGTGATGCGGCTGTACGCTCACGAACGGCTGCTGATCGCGCAGCGCGGCGAAGCAGATGCGCGCGACCTTGTTGGCGAGCGCACAGGTGGCCTTGTTGTGATTGGAGCGGGCCTGCAGGGCGAGGGCCCATAGTCGCAAGGGGTCGAGCGGTCGATGAGCGCGCTCGCTGAGGCGTCCGAGGTGGCGGGACTGTCCCGAGGAACGTTCCTTGGGTGTGAGGCCGAACCAGGAGGCGAAGTGACGGGCGTCCCGGTATGGGCAAGCGGGGTGAGCCCTGAGATGGCGCTGCGCCTATCGAAGTGCCTGGGGCGCACTTCGGAGTGCGGGCTGGCCATGCAGCGCGGACATGACTTCTGGTAGGCCAGGAAACGTGTCAACCTGAATGACGTCGAACACTTGAGGGTCACTGCGGCCTGATTCACGCCTGCGGGCCACATATGGCAAAGCGCCGAGACAAGCCTTTCAGGATCCTGCCGCCGGACAGGTTCAAGGGAAAGAAGATCATCCTTGCAGCGACCGACGAAGTCGAGGCCAACGACGTGGTCGCGTCCGAGTTCATGTCTGTCATCCTTGAACTTGATCCCGGTGACTACCTGACAACGGACGAGTCGGACGTCCTGGACTTTGTGCCTTTCGACTCCAAGGACGTCGCCGAGATCTGGGCCAGGATCGAGGCCGTGTATGGCATAAATCAGCTGGATGTTGGCTCGGGGAGGCTTGTCCGGATTCTTGAAACGATTTCAAAGCACCGGATTGTTCAATGACGCTCGTGACCTGGATACTTGGTTCGATCGCCGGGCTGGTGCTTGCCTGGTTCGCTGTCGCAACACTCCGCCACAACTTGCGGATCCGACGCCTTGCCCATGCGGTCGCGGCTCTTCCCGCCGCAGAGTACGACGCACTCCTGGCGCGAATCGACGACTTTTCGCCCCACGTCACCACCGCCTGCCTGCTCATCGATACAAACCGCAGCGGTGCGCTGATAGACACACTGAATGCCACATCGCGTATCGGTGGCGTGCCCTATGTCGAGGACAGAGACGTCGACACCGTGCTCTCGCAAGGAACTCGCTTTCTCCTCCAGATAAGGATCCCGGAGCAAATGGGGCGCAGCCCATGGAAAGGCAATTTGCTCGTTCTCTTTGCGACGCGGGCGCGCGTTCACTGCTTTCGCTACCACGACCCTGACGATCGAAAGCTTTCGCTCCGAGCCAAGAGTCTGGCACAGGGCGAAGCGAGGCCACTTCGAGCGGTGCGGATTCCACGTGCACCGTATGGGGAGAAGCGCCATCGAAATCTGTTCGCCCCGGCGTTGCTTCTCCGGGAGATTCCGGGGTTGCGCGATTCCGTGGCGGCATTGACGTCCGAGCCAGAGGCCTTCCTGGCGATGGCACTCGCCCCAACGGCATGGAGCACCAATTTCGAGATGTTTGAGCGCATACAAGTCGGCGGTAGTCCGCAATGGGTGCAAACCCCGGAGACGCCTCATTGCCGAATCTGCGCTCGCAGCATGACGTTCATCGCCCAAGTCGGCTGCAGCGCCTCAAGGGCGCTCTCGTCGTACAATATCGGCGACGTCGTTTACATTTTCGGCTGCAGCCAACATCTCGACGAAATCACATGCCACCTGCAGTTCACCTGACGGCCGCTGCTCACCGCAAGCGTTAGACATCGCGATGCCTGGCATTGACACGGAAGCGATTGCTCGCGCGGCGTTTGGACAGATCCAGCAGCGCTTCCCGGCACTGCGAATGGTGGAAGAGCAGAATCCACATGTTGAAATCAGCATCACGTTGCCGATTCAACCGGGCCTCGAGCAACAGGTATGGTTGTGCCTGCAGAACAACGACGAACTCCACTTCTCGGTGGGCCACTTTTGGTGCGAGTGGTTTCCATGCACCATGCCAGAGAAGGTCGAGAGCTATGTTGCGGCAGTCTGCGGATATGTTTCCGGCGAGTACCGCATCATCGAAGGACGGCGCTTTGGTAGATGCATTCGAGCGAAGCTGCAACGGCCTTGCGGAGGCTCCTGGGAAACCATCGCGTCCTGGAGCCGATTGCACATCCCGGTACCCTGGCTGGTGCGTTGGGCCGAGCTTCGCAATGCGTGATCATTCGTTCGAGCGGCACGTTGGTGGTTGCCGAAGGCGCGACGCTGGCGCGCGGACCATGGCCGCGCCGGCGGCGCGCAGAAACGGTGTGGTATGGCCCGCTCATCGCGGACGTTGGGTGCCATCATGCTGAGCCCTGCCGATCTGATTCGAGACAACTACGGGCGCCTGGGCATTGTCCTCTGGGAGGCTTCGGCTCCGGACGAGTCATGGCTGAAGATCCAGAAGGACTCGCGCATCCGTAGTGTCGGTGCCTGCCGGTGGTGGACAGTCGCTCCACTCATCGGAGGTGGGGTTTGTGTGCCCGAGCCGCTGGCCGAGTACGTGCGCCCGGCCACGGTCGACGATGCCCTCCAGGTCGCCCGCGAACACAAGATGAGTTACTTCACTCTGGTGAAGGTGTTTCCACGACTTGCCGAGCTGATGTTGCCGCCAGCTCTCGAGTAGTCGGCAGGCGTGAAGCCC
>JAKOVB010000073.1 GCA_029782295.1 Pseudomonadota bacterium | reverse complement strand
GCCGGCAGCGACCCAGCGCTTGGTCATCTCGGCGTCGCGATAATTCTTCACGCGGCCGGTGGTGGCGCGCACGATGCCGTTGGGGTTCTCTACCAGGTTCGTCGTGCTCAAGCAGCGGATCAATGGCGCACTCAGATTCATCCGGTTCACCGTGAACGTCTGCTCCAGTCCCTCCAGCAGCGACGCCGCCGCGTCCGGGTGCTCCGCCTGCAGCCACTTGGCCTGCTGGCGCAGCTTGGCCATGCCGTCCTTGGGCGCCAGCTTGTAGGCGGCGTGCATCACGCTTTTGACTTGGGCTGCCAATTCCTTCGGCAGCCGCTCCACGACGTTGCGCACCTTGTGCGTGCGGCAGCGCTGCACGTGCGCGCGATCGCCGAACAGTTCCTCGATGGCGGCCGCCAACGCCTTGGCCCCGTCGATCACGAACAGATACTCGCGATTCGGATCCACCCCGCGCGCAATCAGGTCACTGAGCAAGTCCTTCACCACGCGCGCGTTCTCGGTGGCGCCGTCGGCCAGTCCCAGCAGGTGCTTGGTGCCGGTGGCATCGACCCCGATGGCCACCAGCACGTGACGTCCCGCCACATTGATGCCGTCGATGTAGATCGCCAGCAGATCCACGTCGTCGAAACGTCGCTTCTGCAGTGCCGCCAGCTGCGCTGCGCTCGCTTCGATGAAGCGGCGCGAGACGCTGCTTTTGGCGATGCCAACACTGTCGGCCACCCGCGGCAGTACCTGGCGGTATTTGCGCGTGGATACGCCGGCAATCACGATGTCGCGCACCCGTCCACCCAGACGCGCATCGTCTTGCAGCCGCCGGTAGGCCGGGATCTCGACTTCGCCGGTGCCGTCCTTGTGCCGCAGCCGCGGCCGTGCGATGCGCAGCTTGCGTTCCGCAAGCACAATGCGCCCGTGCTGCATGCCGTGCCAGCCAACGACACCGCCGGCGCGGCCCTGGTGCTTCACACCGGCCACCTCCTGCGCCGACAACTGCAACAACTGTTCGATCAGGGCGCGCGCGGCTTCCCCCATCAGCTCATCGATCGTGGCTTGCGCGTGCTCAATCAACTCCAGCATCGGCAGCAGCGCCTGCCCGTGCGCGGCCAGCGCTTCTCTGACGGCCTGCGCGCCTTGCTGGCGCCGAATGATCCGCAGTCGTCCCTTTGCAGTACTCTTGTTCATGGCGGTTTCCTCTCGGTTCAAGGTTTCGTTTCGGCAAACTCGATTCTCTCGAATTCGCCTGGAAACCGCCGCCTGAACTTTCAACTACGCGCGGGACATCGCCCAGTCCAACGAGGTTTATCCGCCGCCGTGCAACACTCGTGCCTTCGCTCATCGCCGTCGCGGCGGCCGATAAACACTATTCGTTGGGCACTTTTCTCTGAGGATGAATTATGAAAATTCTTTACGTGGCTATCCCTCTGCTTCTTTCAGCCTGTGCTGCTATCGAGCCACAGCAGTTCGTCGGGCCTAATGGAAAGACTGCCTATTCAATGCGGTGCAGCGGTATGGGGCGCACGCTTGACGCCTGTTATAAAAAGGCAGGTGAGGTTTGCCCTAGCGGCTACACCGTCGTTGATCGCGCTTCTGGCACGGTTGCCGTTCCAGTGAACGGCGGAATAATGGCTGCCCCACAACACAATCTCGCAATCGAGTGCAAGTAAGTTGCGCCGTCAATAGGCTCATTATGAAAGAGCACTGGCTAGAAACATACAAATCGCTCATTACCCTTTCAATCGAGGGCTTCAAGTTTTCGGCCCTTGCTAACGGCGGTTCGGCTGTTGCGTTGCTGGCATATCTTGGCAATGTTGCTGGGAAAAACGTACAAACTCCAGACATGCGTTGTCCAATGCTCGCATTCTTGATTGGTCTAACAACTTGCGGCCTTTCAATGCTCTTTGCCTACTTAACGCAACTCAAATTGCTAAATGAAATTGGTCGTTCGGAGAACTCTCCAATTACGCACGCCTGGCTACTTTGGGGCGCCATATTTTTATTTGCGTGCAGCATAGTTGCCTTCGGGGTTGGGTCATGGCAAGCGGTAATCCGCTTTCACTGAGCGTGCCCAACCCGGCAGTCGAGAGGGACGCTTCGCGGCAAAGCCGCTCGCGCCCCTCACTTTTACGTTGAACTAAACCGCTGACGCGGTGGGAGTTGTCAAGAGGTTTGTCGTCGTTGTTGAAGTCGTACCTTGATCGTTGCGGGCATATGCCCGCTTCCGATCGAGGAGAAGACGATGACACCGCTTCGGCAACGGATGATCGACGCACTGGTCTTGCACGGCAAGGCGGCGCGCACGCAGGAAGCCTATGTGGCCGCGGT
>JAKOVB010000044.1 GCA_029782295.1 Pseudomonadota bacterium | reverse complement strand
GCGGTACAAGGGCACGCCTTGAACGTATTTCTCGTTGATCACATGGGCGATGGCGGATGCCGAAGCGTAGCTGCCCGGGATCGGCGGCTTCGGCATGGGGGCCTTCACAATCGGCGTGCTCGTGCCGCCGTGGTCGCAGGCACGGCAGGCGTACAGATGCTGCACGTGCTCGATCACCTTCACCTGCGCCGGAATCACTTGGAGCTCCCGGCGCACTTCCGTGCGCATTTCATGCAGCCGACCCGCACACTGGGGACAGTATTGCGCTTCCTCAGGCAGGGTGTAATGAATCTGTTCGGCCGGTACACCTTCCAGAACGGCGCTGCGCGAGCGGCGCTTCTTCTTGCGCTTGTACGTGCCGACCGTCTCCAGTTCGGGCTCTTTCTCCTCAGGCTTCGCCTCGGTTTCGACTTCGTTGAAGACGAACTGAAGCTGGCCGGGCACGATGCGTTCGCTCGAACGCCCAAACCGGTGCTTCTGAACCAAGAGGAGCTGTTCTTGCAGCCGCTGCAGCTCTGCCTTTAGCTCGGTGACCTGCTGTTCGAGCGCTTCGCAATATCGATATAGTTCATCTGGCGTTACCGGTCGCTGGGTCATGCTTACCCAGTTCGCGACGTCACGGCCCATTCCTGCCGGCGGGTACTGGATCCTCGAAATCTTTCTCTTCAAACGACAACACGGGCGTGCACCGGCCGGTGCGCTTGGCGCTGATCCAAAGCAAGGCCATCCAACAGCCACTGCAGCTGGCGCCGGCTCACGGTCAGTGTGCCGTGCTCTTGGTTCGTGGGCCATTGGAAGCGCCCCTTCTCAAGGCGGCGATAATAGAGCCAAAACCCGTTGTGATCCCAATGCAGGATCTTCATTTTGTCCCGGCGGCGGTTACAGAAAACAAAGAGCGCCGGAGAAAACGGATCGAGTTGGAACGATTGGCTCACCAACGCCGCCAACCCGTCAATCGACTTGCGCATGTCCGTACTGCCGCAAGCCAAGTAGACGCGCTCCACTCCCGCCGCGCCGATCAGCATGAGCCCAACAGCACCTTCACGACGCCTCGAAGAAGAACGGGATCAAATCCCGGCCGCACTTCGACGATGGCACGACCGATGTGAATCCGCACGGCACTGTCTTCGGTCATACGCATCGCATCCTGGCGGTCCCGCCGGCCAAGCTGAACCCACTGGATGTCGTCTTCTACGGCGTCCTCTTCTTCGCTGCGGAACTTCCGCAGCCAATAATACATCTGTTGTTCCGACACTTCGTTCTCACGGCACCA
>JAKOVB010000027.1 GCA_029782295.1 Pseudomonadota bacterium | reverse complement strand
CTTGGCTTAAAACTTCAAATGAATCTAGGTTTAAAACTTAGGTTCATCTGAGTGTAAGCACTTATATTCTGAGTTCCACTCAGCGATAAATCGCTTCGTGATGCACCCATCAACAAGTACCCACACTCATCGGTTGTTCTGTTTGTTAAAGAGCAGTTGCTGCCTCAGCAGCGAAGAGGTGCGCATTATACAGACCTCTTCATTTCGGTCAAGCAAAATTTAAAATTTAATTTGCTTGCCTCCCGCCGTTTCCAGCGAGCCGCGCATTTTACAGACCATTTTATTTTGGTCAAGTGGGAGTCAAAAATTTATTTGCTTCATCACTCACGCGCTCGCCGTTTCCAGCGAGCCGCGCATTCTACAGATTGGTGAGCGAAGGTCAAGGCCTATTGCACAAATTTATGACAAAAGTGTGATTCGAGAAAACTTTCGCTTACCTACCTGGGCCACTACGATGGCTCCGGCTTCAAGTTTCAAGCCTTTGTCTGCCACCTTTTCACCGTCAAGGCGGACACCGCCCTGTTCAATCATCCTTATTGCTTCCGAGGTGCTGGCAACCAGACCAGCCTGCTTGAGCAACAGCGCCACCGGCACGCCACCTTCTTGGACCCGGACGCTGACCTCAGGCATGTCTTCTGGCAATGCACCCCTCTGGAAGCGGGCTTCAAAATCTGCCAGCGCCTGCTCGGCTGCCTGACGAGAGTGAAATCTCTCCACGATCTCCTGGGCAAATCGAACTTTGATGTTTCTTGGGTTGGCACCTGCATCTACGTCTGTTTTCCACTGGCGAACGGTATCAAGAGACTCGAATGAGAGCAGCTCGATATATTTCCACATCAGCTCATCCGACACCGACATTATCTTGCCGAAGATCTCCTGTGGTGCTTCAGCAATACCAACATAATTACCCAGAGACTTCGACATTTTGTTCACCCCATCCAAGCCTTCAAGCAAAGGCATGGTCAGAATGCATTGCTGAGGTTGCCCAGCCTGCTTCTGCAATTCCCTCCCCATCAACAGGTTGAATTTCTGGTCTGTCCCGCCCAGCTCCAGGTCTGCCTTGAGCGCGACTGAATCATAGCCCTGAAGCAAAGGGTATAGAAATTCATGGATGGCAATCGGTTGGTTACCTTTATATCGCTTGGAGAAATCGTCACGCTCCAACATACGGGCGACAGTATGACTGGCTGCCAGTTTAAGCATGCCAGCTGCACCCAGCTCATTGATCCAAGTGGAATTGAAGACCACCTCAGTCTGTTCCGGCTTTAGGATCTTGAATACCTGGTCCTGATATGACTTGGCGTTTTCCTGCACCTGTTCACGCGTCAGCGGTGGGCGTGTCGCGCTTTTACCAGTAGGATCTCCGATCATCCCCGTGAAGTCGCCAATCAGAAACAGGACATGATGACCAAGATCCTGCAATTGACGAAGCTTGTTGATCAGGACTGTATGACCAAGATGCAAGTCTGGCGCTGTCGGGTCAAATCCTGCCTTGACGCGCAACGGTCGTCCAGCCTTGAGTTTCTCGATTAGTTCTTGCTCGATCAGCAGCTCATCGCAGCCTCTTTTGATGACAGCTAGTGAATCATTGAGTTGGGACATGGCGAACCTTCACCGGTGTAGGGATTTCTGTTAGCATGCGCGGTCACACCTTATTAATATATGGCCTGAAGGAACACACATGCGACAAGGGAAAAGCGGCATTTTAGCGCAAAATCCTCTGACAGATGAACGAAAGCTCAGGCTGCGCTGGTTGCTTGGCATTTCTTCCATCCCGTTGTTCGCCATCATTACAGCATTTGGCCTGGCCCCTCAGAGTGTGGATCAACCCGTTGAAATCAAACCGGTAATCGAGGATATCGTCCTGCCCGAAATATCCAGGACAACGTCAGCCGAACAGGCCGCATCGTTACCCTTATGGCAGGCCGAGTTGATTCAACGTGACGACACAATTTCTTCACTGCTGTCCCGTCTCAACATTCGCAACCCTGAAGCCTTGGATTTTCTTCGTCGATCACCTTCTGCCAATAGCTTGGCCTCTCAATTACGCCCTGGAAGAACGGTATATGCCAAAACCGATCTCAATGGAAACCTCATCGAATTGTTATATCAGACGGATGCTGATTCTGCTCTTCACGTCTCCCTCGGCAACAGTGGCTATTTTGCCGAACAAAAACCGTTAGCCATCGAAAATCGAACCCTGGTGAAATCTGCAGTCATTCAAAGTTCACTCTTCGCTGCCACTGATGCAGCGGACATCCCAGACCAGATCGCGATTCAGATTGCTGATATCTTTTCTTCTGAAATCGATTTTCATCTGGATTTACGAAAGGGTGACCATTTTTCAGTGGTCTATGATGCCAGCTTCCATGATGGAGAACTGCTGAAATCCGGCCACGTGGTTGCCGTGGAGTTTGTGAATCAAGGTAAAACCTATCGTGCAGTTCAATATCGTGATCACGAGGGTCATGTCAATTATTACACTCCGGAAGGTAAGAGCCTTCATAAGTCTTTCCTGCGTACCCCTGTAGAGTTTTCACGTATCAGTTCTGGTTTCAGTCTTGCACGCTTTCACCCCGTACTTCAAAAATGGCGTGCTCACAAAGGTGTTGATTACGCAGCGCCAATTGGAACTCGGATTAAGTCTACGGCTGATGGAACAGTTGCTTTTGTTGGTACCCAGAATGGGTACGGTAATGTTGTGATACTGAATCATGCTGGCGGCATCAGCACGGTCTATGGTCACCTATCTCATTTCGCACCCGGTTTACGGTTGGGGAAGAAAGTTTCACAGGGTGATTTCATTGGTCAGGTCGGCATGAGCGGAATGGCTACTGGTCCACACCTACATTACGAATTCAGGGTCCATGGCGAACATCGTGACCCAGTCAAGGTTGCATTACCTGCAGTGGCCCCTCTTAACAGGTCTGAACTCGTACATTTCCTCGACCTATCCAAGCCGCTATTAAGCAACCTTGACCTGGTGTCAAGGACACTCACTGCTTACAACGATTAATTCGAATGACGGAGTTTTACTATATCGGGCTAATGTCCGGTACCAGCCTGGATGGCATTGACGGAGTCATTGTACGGTTTTCAAATGAAGGCTTGCCTCAACTTGTAGCCAGTCATTTTTCTTCATTCCCTACGCCCCTTGCTGAAGAGCTTCTATCCTTGAATGCTCCAGGGAGCAATGAGTTAGAACGTTTGCATCTATGTGCAAATAAACTTTCTCGACTTTATGCAAGCTCTGTTGAATCTCTTCTTCAGGAGGCTGGATTAGATCCAACTTCTATTGCCGCAATCGGATGTCATGGGCAGACGATACGTCACCGCCCTGATCTTGGCTTTACCAGTCAGATTTTCAATCCATCATTACTTGCAGAACTTACACACATTCCAGTGGTTGCCGACTTCAGGAGCCGTGATATTGCAGCTGGCGGTCAAGGAGCACCCTTAGTCCCAGCATTTCATAATGCCATCTTTTCTTCAGATCATGCTCATCGTGCGATCGTTAATATCGGTGGCATCAGCAACATCACTTTTTTGCCAGTGAATTCTCCTGTCCTTGGATTTGATTGCGGCCCGGGTAATTTACTCATGGATGGGTGGGTTAGGCGCCATTTACATCTTAACTATGATCGTAACGGTGACTGGGCCGCTTCAGGATCTGTCAATCTGGGGTTACTCGAAGCAATGCATGATCATCCATTTATCTCGATGTCGCCTCCAAAGAGTACTGGGCGTGATGATTTTCATTTGGATTGGCTTGATTCGTTACCAGTGGATTTGATCGACCCCGTGGATGTACAAGCTACGCTTCTAGAATTCACATCGCGTTGTATCGCAGACTCACTCAATCAACACTGTTCTGCTGCTGATGAAGTTTATATTTGCGGTGGTGGATCCCATAATACTCACCTTATCCAACGTATTTCGGCATTATTAACAACCCGCACAGTTCAGACGACCGAAGTCCTGGGCATGCCACCTGACTGGGTAGAGGCTGTTGCATTTGCCTGGCTTGCAAGACAGACAATGTTAAAACTACCTGGCAATCTTCCATCGGTGACGGGCGCTTCTGGACCTAGGGTACTTGGCGCTATTTATGCCTCTTAACTTGCTTCATTTTGCATCTAACCCTAGTATTAATGCTCTTGAATGATTGATTTACGCAAATGAAACCGACAAAAGCCACACTTACTTTCGATGATGGTAGCCCTGCTATCGAATTACCTGTTCTGTCCGGTAATCTCGGTACAGATGTCATTGATATTCGCAACCTTGGGAAGCATGGTTATTTCACCTATGACCCAGGTTTTATGTCTACAGCCAGTTGTAGCTCTGACATCACCTTTATCGATGGTGAAAAAGGTTTGCTTTATTACCGCGGTTACCCAATTGAACAATTGGCAGAGCATGCTGATTTTTTGGAAGTTGCTTATTTGCTGATCAATGGCGAATTGCCTACCCATGAGCAGAAAGACAATTTTGTTGGCACGGTTCGTAAGCACACCATGCTTCATGATCAGATGTCCAACTTTTTCAGGGGTTTTCGTCGGGATGCCCACCCCATGGCAGTCATGGTGGGTGTTGTCGGTGCGATGTCTGCTTTTTATCGAGAATCTTCTGATGCGTTTGACCCAAGACAGCGAGATATTGCTATGTTCCGCTTGTT
Organism: Pseudomonadota bacterium; assembly: GCA_029782295.1. Classification (GTDB taxonomy): domain Bacteria; phylum Pseudomonadota; class Gammaproteobacteria; order Burkholderiales; family Methylophilaceae; genus CAIJXJ01. The sequence goes on along the minus strand of JAKOVB010000027.1, from coordinate 506,991 downwards.
GGCCAAGGTACCAACCATTGCTGCGTGGAGCTACAAATACAATTTAGGTGAGCCATTCATATACCCGCAGAACAGGTTCAGCTACGCAGAGAATTTTCTCCACATGATGTTCGCTACACCATGTGACGAGTATATTCCTAACCCGATACTCGCTCGTGCGCTTGACCGGATTTTAATCCTTCATGCTGATCATGAGCAGAACGCATCCACTTCGACTGTCCGTGTTGCCGGCTCCAGTGGCGCGAATTCTTTCGCCTGTATCGCAGCTGGCATTGCATCTCTATGGGGTCCGCTACACGGCGGTGCAAACGAAGCAACCTTGAAGATGCTAGAAGAAATTGGTGATGTTTCACGCATTGGCGAATACATCAAACGTGCAAAGGATAAATCTGATTCGTTCCGTCTGATGGGGTTTGGTCATCGTGTTTACAAAAACATGGATCCTCGCGCCTTGATCATGCGCAAGACATGCCATGAGGTTCTTAATGAGTTAGGTTTGCATGATGATCCGCTTTTCAAACTCGCGATGGAACTCGAAAAGATTGCGCTTGAGGATGAATATTTCATTCAGAAGAAGCTCTATCCAAACGTCGACTTCTATTCAGGCATCGTGATGCGAGCAATGGGAATCCCGAATTCCATGTTTACTGCGATTTTTGCACTAGCACGAACTGCGGGCTGGGTCGCCCAATGGACTGAAATGATGTCTGATCCTGAACACAGGATTTCACGCCCACGTCAGTTGTATACCGGAAATGTGAGGCGTGATTTTGTTCCTCTCACTCAACGCTAATCCGTAACTCCAAACGCCATGCGTAATAAAAAAGCCTCCAAATGGAGGCTTTTTTACATCGGTATAAACCGATTAATGCTTTGCTACATCCTTACGCAGCTTCTGGATCGCATGCAATTGAGCCACTGCCTCGATCAATTCTGCCTGCGCCTTGGCATAATCCATTTCAGAACTCTTGTTCTTCATGGCCTCTTCTGCCGCACGTTTTGCTTCGGTTGCGCTGGCTTCATCCAGGTCATGACCACGGATGGCAGTATCTGCCAGCACTGTAATCACGCCCGGTTGTACTTCCAGAACACCTCCGGAAATAAAAATCAGCGTTTCTTCAGCTTCGTTCGGCACCTTGATGCGCAACGCGCCCGGTTTGATCGTTGTGATCATCGGGGCGTGACGCGGGTAAATGCCGACTTCACCCATCGCCGCCGGCGCAGCCACAAACTCGGCCAAGCCAGAGAAGATGGACTCTTCGGCACTTACCACATCAATGTGTATCGTCATCGCCATCATCGTTTCCGATCTTAGTTAAGAGTCTTGGCCTTTTCCACGGCTTCTTCAATGCTACCGACCATGTAGAACGCCTGTTCCGGCAGGTGATCGTACTCACCGCTCACAATGGCCTTGAAGCCCTTGATGGTGTCCTTCAGCGTCACGTACTTGCCCGGAGAACCGGTAAACACTTCTGCCACGTGGAACGGCTGGGACAGGAAGCGCTGAATCTTACGTGCACGTGCCACGGCCAGCTTATCTTCCGGAGAGAGTTCGTCCATGCCCAGAATTGCGATAATGTCACGCAGTTCCTTGTAGCGTTGCAGCGTCTGCTGTACGGAACGTGCAACGTTGTAGTGCTCTTCACCCACAACCAGCGGATCAAGCTGACGGGAAGTGGAGTCCAGAGGGTCCACAGCCGGGTAGATACCCAGTGCAGCAATGTCACGCGACAACACAACGGTGGAGTCCAAGTGCTGGAACGTCGTTGCCGGAGACGGGTCGGTCAAGTCATCCGCAGGCACGTAAACAGCCTGGATGGAGGTAATCGAACCCACCTTAGTGGAGGTAATACGCTCTTGCAGGCGACCCATTTCGTCAGCCAGGGTTGGTTGGTAACCCACAGCAGACGGCATACGACCCAGCAGCGCGGACACTTCGGTACCGGCCAGGGTGTAACGGTAGATGTTGTCCACGAAGAACAGGATGTCACGGCCTTCGTCACGGAACTTTTCAGCCATGGTCAGACCGGACAGTGCAACGCGCAGACGGTTGCCCGGCGGCTCGTTCATCTGACCGAACACCATCGCCACCTTGTCCAGCACGTTGGAGTCCTTCATTTCGTGGTAGAAGTCGTTACCTTCACGGGTACGCTCGCCCACGCCAGCGAACACGGACAGACCTGAGTGCTGCTTCGCGATGTTGTTGATCAGTTCCATCATGTTCACGGTCTTTCCCACACCGGCACCGCCGAACAGACCGACCTTACCGCCCTTGGCGAACGGACAAACCAGGTCGATCACCTTGATGCCGGTTTCCAGCAGGTCGACGGAAGGAGACAGTTCTTCGAACGTCGGAGCCTTCTGGTGGATGGCACGGCGCTCTTCGCACTGAATATCGCCAGCTTCGTCGATCGGACGACCCAGCACATCCATAATGCGACCCAGTGTACCGTGGCCGACAGGTACGGAAATTGGTGCACCCGTGGTCTTGAACTTCATGCCGCGTGACAGACCGTCGCTGGAACCCAGCGCAATCGTACGAACCACGCCGTCACCCAGCTGCTGCTGAACTTCGAGGGTCAGACCGGCTTCAGCGGTGGAACCTTCTTCGTCCAGAATCAGCGCCTCATAAACTTTGGGCATTTGATCGCGCGGGAATTCGACGTCGACCACAGCACCGATACATTGAACAATCTTACCTTGACTCATTTTGATTCCCCATCAATCTTGATTCGTTAAACAGCCGCTGCACCGCCGACGATTTCGGAAATTTCCTTGGTAATCGCAGCTTGACGCGCCTTGTTGTAAACCAGCTTGAGCTCACCGATGACGTTCTTCGCATTGTCGGAGGCAGACTTCATCGCCACCATCCGGGCACTTTGCTCAGAAGCCATATTTTCTGCAACTGCATGGAATACCAGTGATTCGATGTAGCGCACCATCAGGTCGTTGATGACGACCTTGGCATCCGGCTCATAGATGTAATCCCAGTGCCCTTCAGCGCTACCAACCTGTTCACCAGAAAGCGGCAGCAGTTGTTCAACTACCGGCTCCTGCTTCATCGTGTTGATGAAACGCGTATAGCAGACGAACAACTGGTCAATCTCACCCGCGATATAGGCATCGAGCATGACCTTGATCGGCCCGATCAGCTTATCCATATGAGGCGCATCACCCAACGCGGTCACGTGCGATTTCACGTTTGCTCCAAGGCGGCTCATGAAGCCCAAGCCCTTGTTACCAATCGCTGTTACCGCAATACCTTTGCCCTCGCCTTCCCAATTCTTCATCTGAGAAAGCGACATACGCAATACATTGGTATTGAGACCGCCACACAAGCCCTTGTCCGAAGTCACCACGATCAGGCCGACATTGCCGACCTTTTCGCGCTTGATGAGGAACGGATGCTTGTATTCCGGATGGGCATAAGAAAGGTGGGCCGCCACATTGCGAATCTTCTCCGCATACGGGCGGGCTGCGCGCATCCGTTCCTGCGCCTTGCGCATTTTGGATGCGGCCACCATTTCCATGGCCTTGGTGATCTTGCGCGTATTTTCGACGCTCTTGATCTTGGTCCGAATTTCCTTGCTACCAGCCATATTCGTGCTCCGACTTAGTAAGCGTTGGTGGCCTTGAAGTCCTGAATAGCTGCTTCCAGTTCCTTCTGGTCATCACCGCTCAGGTCCTTGGTGGACTCGATCTTGTCCATCAGCGCCTTGTACTTCGACTTCACAAAGGAATGCAGCGCAGATTCGAAGGCCAGCACCTTGGCTACCGGCACGTCATCCAGATAACCCTGGTTGGCTGCCAGCAGAGACACTGCCATTTCAGATACGGACAGCGGTGCGTATTGGGTTTGCTTCATCAGCTCGGTCACCAGACGGCCGCGCTCCAGCTGCTTGCGGGTCGCTTCGTCCAGATCAGATGCAAACTGGGCAAATGCAGCCAGTTCACGATACTGTGCCAGCGCCAGACGAACGCCGCCGCCCAGCTTCTTGATGACCTTGGTCTGGGCTGCACCACCGACGCGGGACACCGAAATACCGGCGTTGATCGCAGGACGGATACCAGCATTGAACAGGTCGGTTTCCAGGAAGATCTGACCGTCGGTAATGGAAATCACGTTGGTCGGCACGAAAGCGGACACGTCGCCAGCTGCGGTTTCAATCACTGGCAGCGCGGTCAGAGAACCGGTCTTGCCCTTAACTTCGCCATTGGTGAATGCTTCAACATACTCTTCGTTCACGCGAGCTGCACGCTCCAGCAGACGGGAGTGGATATAGAACACGTCGCCCGGATAAGCTTCACGGCCCGGCGGGCGGCGCAGCAGCAGGGAGATCTGGCGGTAAGCCCAAGCCTGCTTGGTCAGATCGTCATAAACAATCAGGGCGTCCTGGCCGCGATCGCGGAAGTATTCGCCCATGGTGCAACCGGCGTAAGGTGCCAGGAATTGCAGAGCTGCAGAGTCGGAGGCAGCAGCTGCAACCACGATGGTGTATTCCATCGCGCCGTTTTCTTCCAGCTTGCGTACCACGTTAGCGATGGTAGAAGCCTTCTGGCCGATCGCAACGTAGATACAGGTCATGTTCTGACCTTTCTGGTTGATGATGGCGTCAACGGCAACAGCAGTCTTACCTGTCTGGCGGTCACCAATGATCAGTTCGCGCTGACCACGGCCAACCGGCACCATGGAGTCAATCGACTTCAGGCCGGTCTGCACAGGCTGGGACACTGACTTACGGGCAATCACGCCCGGTGCCACTTTTTCTACCTTGTCGGTCATCTTGGCATTGATCGGGCCCTTGCCGTCGATCGGCTGACCCAACGCGTTAACAACGCGACCCACCAGTTCCGGACCGACCGGCACTTCCAGAATCTTGCCGGTGCACTTGCAGGTGTCACCTTCGGTGATGTGCTCATAGTCGCCCAGAACCACCGCACCAACGGAGTCACGCTCGAGGTTGAGTGCAAGACCGAAGGTGTTGCCCGGGAATTCGATCATTTCGCCGGCCATCACGTTGGACAGGCCATGAATGCGAACAATGCCGTCCGTCACGGAAATCACGGTACCCTGGGTACGTGCTTCTGCGCTGGTGGAGAAATTCTCCAGACGGCTCTTAATCAGTTCACTGATTTCTGATGTGGATAACTGCATTACTTTCTCCTAACCTTTCAGCGTGTAGGCCAGCTCTTGCAAGCGGCCACGGACTGAAGCGTCAATGACCGTATCGCCGACAACAATTTTGATCCCGCCAATAATTTCCGGGTCCACTTTCACAGTAGCTTCGACCTTCTTGCCAAACTTGGCTTGCAACTGGGCAACCAACGTTTTGACTTGTGCCTCTTCAAGCTTGGCAGCAGCGGTGATCTCGGCATCGAGAGTCCCCTCGTCTTGCGCCTTTAGCTCTTCGAAGATCGCGGCAACTTCTGGCAGCAGGGACAGGCGCCCATATTCCACCAGCAACTTGATCAGGTTCTGACCTGCAGCATCAAGCTTGTCGCCACATACGGAAAGGAACATCCGCTCTACATCGGCAGATGCCAGCTTGGGATCATCAATGATGGCGCGCATTTGAGTGTCGGCAACGACTGCCGACGCAAGGCCCAACATCTCCGACCACTTGGCCAGCGCACTTTTTTCCTTCGCCAGGCGGAAAACCGCGACGGCGTAAGGTCTCGCAATAGTGACCGCTTCAGCCATGATTCTTACAGCTCGCTCGCAATGGCAGCCAGCATTTCGCCATGCGCCTTGGCATCAATTTCACGACGCAGGATTTTCTCTGCACCAGCCACAGCCAGTTCAGCAACTTGCTGACGCAGACCTTCCTTGGCACGGTTCACTTCCTGTTCGATTTCAGCCTTGGCACCTGTGATGATGCGGTCGCCTTCGACCTTGGCAGCGCCCTTGGCTTCTTCCACGATATCGCTGGCGCGCTTTTCGGCCAGAGCAATAATTTCAGAAGCCTTTTCCTTCGCGGCATGCAGTTCTTGAGCGGCCTTCTTGGCGGAGAGCTCAAGTTCGTGCTTACCGCGATCGGCTGCAGCCAGACCGTCAGCAATCTGCTTTTGACGTGTTGCCAGCGCACCCACGATCGGGGGCCAGACAAACTTCATGCAGAACCAGACGAACGCAGCAAACATGATTGCCTGCGCGAGAAGGGTTGCATTAATGTTCATGCAAAAACCTTTCCTTGATTAAACGCTGCGTGGACGATGGATTAACCAGCCACTGCAAACAGAACGTACATTGCCAGACCAACGGCGATCATCGGAACGGCGTCGACCAGGCCCATGACGATGAAGAACTGTGTACGCAGCATCGGGATCAGTTCAGGCTGACGGGCAGCACCTTCAAGGAAACGGCCACCCAGAATACCGATACCGACAGCGGCACCCAGTGCGCCCAGACCCATCATGATCGCGCCAGCGATGAAAAGCAGTGCATGTTCCATTGTTACTATCTCCTGTTAAAAATTAAGTTAAGCAAAAAAATCAGTGGTGTTCCTGATGCGCCATGTCCAGATAGACAATGGTCAGCGTCATGAAGATGAATGCCTGCAGAGTGACGATCAGGATGTGGAAAATTCCCCATCCCAGCGAGAGCAGGATTTGCGAGCCGAACAGCGTGACGTTTCCGAGGCTTGCAGTTGCCCAGGCGCCACCCATCAGCGCAATCAGGATAAAGATCATTTCGCCGGCATACATGTTGCCGAACAGACGCAGCGCGAGTGAAATCGGCTTCGCGATCAGGTTCACACCTTCCAGCAGAAGATTGACGGGCAGCAGAAATTTGGGGAACGGCTGGAATGCCAGTTCAGCGAAGAATCCACCAGCCCCCTTCATCTTGAAACTGTAGTACAGAACCAGCGCGAACACGGAGAGCGACATGCCGAAGGTTGCATTCGGGTCAGTTGACGGAACGAACTTGAAGTGACTGACACCCATCGCCTCCACAAATTGCGGACCGAAGTCAATCGGGATCAGGTCCATCAGGTTCATCAGGAACACCCAGGCAAAAACAGTCAGCGCCAAAGGGGCGACCATGTCGTTCTTGGCTGTAAATGAACCTCGCACGCTGGTATCAATAAACTCGATGATCCATTCAACAAAATTCTGCAGAGTGCCCGGAATACCGGCAGAAGCATTCTTTGCGGCACGATGGAAAAAATAGAGGAATACTGCACCCAGAATTAATGACACCAGAAAGGTATCCACGTTCAACGCCCAGAAACCCAGCGCCTTGGCTTCGGCAGCATCATGCGCACAATGCACATGACCTTCCTGGATACCGCAGGTCAGATTCTGAAGGTGGTGCTTGATATATTCTGAAGAGGTTAAGGTTTCGCTAGCCATTTTTTTACTTAACTTTTATTCCACGTATGATCGGGATTACCACCAGGGCGACCTGGCCCACCAAAAAACCCAGCAGCAGGGCCAGAGGGTCAAGCTTTAACTTGAGCATCCCAATGGCCAGCATGACTGCAACCACAAAAAACCGCTCCAGGCTGGAGCGGTACATCAATCTCAAATGCTGTTCTGCGTTGAATGTCGGCCTATCGCCAAAAATCATTCTCCACATTAGCAACATCACGTTTACCGAGGCTGTTACACCACCCCAGAATACTGATATTCCAATATGAGGATTACTCATGATTGATGCGGCGGTAGCGCTACACGCGACGATCAGCCACTGCGCTGCCATCAGCCTGTATCCGGATTTATTTTCCTGAGCGCGAGCCAACTTAAGTGGACAATAATATCAATGATTTAGAGGCATGTCAAAACCATGAGGCCTCTAAGAGGCTTCCCCGGCCGCCACAACGCCCATTCTTGAGAGGATGCCGTCAAGCTGATCGAGGCTTTTGTACTCGATGACAAGCTTTCCTGCACCCCTAACCCCTTGGCGAATACTCACTTTCGCGCCAACGCTTTCTGCAGTAAGCTCCTGCAATCTTAACAGGTCGCGGTCAGGCTTGGCACGAACCACCTTTTTCGGGTTCTGTATCTGGTTCACGAGTCGTTCTGCTTCGCGAACAGAAAGCTTGTTTTGGGCAATCTGCTCCGCAGTCGCGATCTGGCGCGCGCCCTCGAGACTCAAGAGCGCTCGAGCATGCCCCATGTCGATGCGACCCTGCATCAACAGTTCCTGCACGGGCGGTGCCAGATTCAGCAATCGTAGAAGATTGGTCACGGCGGTTCTGGATCTACCGACGGCCTCAGCTGCCACCTGATGCGTCATGTCGAACTCGTCGACGAGGCGCTTAATTCCGGTGGCCTCCTCCAGGGGGTTGAGGTTCTCTCGCTGAATATTCTCGATCAGCGACATAGCAAGCGCTGCCTCATCCGGAATGACCCGAACGATTACGGGCACTTCGCTCAATCCTGCCAACTGCGATGCCCGCCAACGACGTTCACCGGCAATGATTTCAAAATGGTCCGGCGATACTTCTCGAACCAGGATAGGCTGCATGATGCCCTGGGCCTTGATGGATGCCGCCAATTCCGAGAGGGATTCCTGATCCATCTGTGTGCGCGGCTGATATTTACCCGGTTGCAACTGCCCCACCTTGAGCATGCGCAGCATCTCACTCTCGGCAGCGACGACCGCGTCTCCGCCAAGCAGTGCATCCAGTCCTCGACCCAGCCCCTTATGTTTAACCATGGCTTGCTTTCTCCCTTTTAATCATTTCCTGCGCCAGCGCCATATAGGCTTGCGCTCCCTTGGAAGACCTGTCGTGGTACATCACCGGCATACCGTAGCTGGGGGCTTCGGCCAGGCGAACATTGCGTGGAATGACCGTGCTGTAGACTTTCTTGCCGAAATGGTTTTCGAGTTGGGCCGAAACCTGTTGCGCCAACATGTTGCGAGGATCGAAGAGTGTGCGCAGCAAACCTTCAATCTCCAGCTTCGGGTTCAGGTATGCCCGCACCTTCTTGATGGTGTTGACCAGATCCGACAACCCCTCGAGTGCAAAGTACTCGCATTGCATGGGAATCATGACTGCATTTGCTGCGGTCAGTGCATTGACGGTCACCAGATTAAGTGCCGGTGGGCAATCAATCAGCACGTAGTCGTAATCCTTCTCGAGCCCCACGAGTGCATTCTTCAGGCGTGTTTCGCGAGCCAGCTCGTTCACCAACTCGACCTCCGCACCCGCCAATTCACGGTTGGCAGGAATCACGTCGAAGCTACCGACAGCGCTTCTAACTTTCACATCGGCCAACTTCTTCTGCCCCAGCAAAACGTGATAAATCGTAGTAGCAAGTGCTGACTTATCTATCCCGCTGCCAGTCGTTGCGTTGCCCTGCGGATCCAGGTCGACCAGCAACACGCGACGCTTCGCAGACGACAGACTGGCGGCCAGGTTGACACAGGTCGTGGTCTTGCCTACCCCACCCTTCTGATTGGTGATGGCCAGAATTTTCATTGGTTGGCTACTTTCAAAAAAACGAGGTGACGCCGAGCATCCAAGCCCGGCACGTTTAATTCGAGCACATCGATCTCCAGCCCATGCAACTCGGCAAGCTCATCCTCCGGATAAACCCCCTTCATGGCCAGCCATACACCGCCGTCCTTGAGAAGATGACGGGTAAGGCGTACAAATTCGCGCATTTCCGAAAAGGCACGCGAAATGATCATGTCATACAGTTCTTCCGGCTTGTAAACCTCAACCCGGCCACTGATTACTTCAAGATTTGAAATACCCAGCTCAGCCTTGACCTGACGCATGAAGCTGGCTTTTTTACCGACGGAATCCAGTGTTGTCACTTGAAGATCTGGACGGGTCAATGCCAGGACAATGCCAGGAAACCCGGCCCCACTACCGACATCCAGAAGACGACCCTGCCCGATATGCGGCAGGACCGACAGACTATCGAGCAGATGCAGCGTGACCATTTCCTCCGGATCTCTGACAGCGGTCAGATTGTGTACCTTGTTCCACTTCTGCAGAAGCATCAGATAGGCCAGCAACCTTTCCTGGGTTGCCTGTCCGATATCGAGACCTAGCCCGGCAATCCCTTTGGACAGAATCGCGGCAAGACTCACGCCACATCCTCCCCTGCAGCCACATTACGGGATGACTGTTTTTTCTTGAGGTAGACGAGTAACAGGGACACTGCTGCCGGGGTTATTCCGGAAATACGCCCCGCCTGCCCCAGGGTTTCGGGCCGATGACGGTTCAGCTTCTGCTGGGCCTCGATGGAAAGCCCGCGCACATCGGCATAATCTATGTCTTCAGGCATTGCCAGTGTTTCGTAATGTCGCGCTCGCTCGACCTCGTCCATCTGCCGATCAATATAACCCTGATATTTGGCAGCAATTTCCAGTTGCTGACGGACCTGCGGGTCCGACTCCCCTTCCCCGGCCCCTGGAAGAGTCAGCAGAGACTCGTAACTCACGTCCGGGCGACGCAGCAGATCGAACAAGGTATATTCGCGCTCCATCGCCTGACCAAGCACGCGCATCGCGTCAGCCTCTGGCAAGTTCCGGGGCTGCATCCAGGTCCGCTTGAGCCTTTCCTGTTCGCGAGCTATCGCGTCCTGCTTACGGCTGAACGCTTCCCAACGGACATCATCCACCACACCCAGCTTGCGTCCAATTTCTGTCAGTCGCAGATCCGCGTTATCCTCGCGCAGCATCAAACGGTATTCTGCGCGGCTGGTAAACATGCGATAGGGTTCGCTGACACCGCGGGTGATCAGATCATCCACCAGCACTCCGAGATATGCTTCGTTGCGCTCTGGGCACCAGCCCTCTTCGTCAGCCGCATATCGGCCGGCATTAATGCCGGCCAGAAGACCTTGCGCAGCGGCTTCTTCATAGCCTGTAGTGCCGTTGATCTGCCCAGCGAAGAACAGACCCGCAATTGCCTTGGTTTCCAGCGTAGATTTCAAGCCTCTCGGGTCATAGTAATCGTATTCGATGGCGTAACCGGGGCGCAGGATATGTGCGTTTTCGAGACCGCGTATCGAGCGCACCAAATCATACTGCACATCGAAAGGCAGACTCGTGGAGATCCCGTTGGGATAAATTTCGTGGGTAGTCAAGCCTTCCGGCTCAAGGAATATCTGGTGGGCGTCCTTGTCGGCGAAGCGGTGAATCTTGTCTTCCACAGAAGGGCAGTAACGCGGACCAACGCCCTCGATCACGCCGGTATACATTGGGGAACGGTCGAGACCGGAACGAATGATATCGTGTGTACGCTGGTTGGTATGCGTGATCCAGCAGGGCAGTTGCTGCGGGTGCTGATCGACGGAACCAAGGAAAGAGAATACAGGTGCGGGATTATCTCCCGGCTGCTCTTCCATCACGCTGAAATCGATACTTCTGGCATCCAGCCTGGGCGGTGTGCCAGTCTTGAGTCGCCCCGCCGGAAGATTGAGCTCACGCAGACGCGCAGCCAGTGAAATGGCGGGCGGATCACCGGCTCGCCCGGCACGATAATTTGCCAGGCCGACATGCACCAAACCATTCAGGAACGTTCCTGCCGTGAGCACGACAGCACGGGAGGAAAACCGGATACCGAGTTGAGTCACGACCCCGGCAATGCGCTCCCCCTCGAGAATCACATCGTCAACCGCCTGCTGGAACAACCAGAGATTCGGCTGATTCTCGAGACGCCTCCGGATAGCCGCCTTGTAAAGCACACGATCGGCCTGAGCCCGGGTAGCCCGAACTGCCGGGCCTTTTGAAGAATTCAGGATGCGGAACTGGATACCGCCCTCATCCGTTGCTGCGGCCATGGCGCCACCAAGCGCGTCCACCTCCTTGACCAAGTGTCCTTTACCAATACCACCAATAGATGGGTTGCAGGACATTTGCCCAAGCGTTTCGATGTTATGTGTCAGCAACAGGGTTTTTCGACCCATGCGTGCGGAGGCCAATGCCGCCTCGGTCCCCGCATGGCCACCACCAACGACAATTACATCAAATATTTCAGGGAATTGCATGATTTATGATGGCACTCAACGAGCTACGGAAAAGGCGCACATGATACTGCATAACCCGCATGATTGTCATGGCAACTTCTTGGTGTTTCACGTGAAACACCTCCCTGAAAAGCCTTTATTTCAGGCTTTTCTAAGAATAGAGTTTATTTTCCGATGCAGAATCGGCTAAATATCTCGCCCAGCAGATCATCCGGGGTAAATTCACCAGTGATGGTGTTAAGAAATTCCTGAGCCAGACGCAATTCTTCCGCCAATAATTCGGGGAATGCAAGATTGTCAGAAGCCCGCCGCAAGCATGCACTGACTTCACTAAGCGCTACGAGATGACGCTCTCGCGCCATGAGGACGCCCTCCCCGCTTGACTGCCAGCCGGCAATCTTCAACAGCTGATCACGCAACAAATCCATGCCCTCGCCCGTTTTGGCAGAAAGGTAAACATGCGTTTCGCTATCTCGGGATAGAACCCGCGGCATTTCCTGTGAAAGATCGATCTTGTTGTGGATCCAGACCTTGGGCAAATCCGGCCGTAATTGATCTAGAATCGTTTTTTCGTTCTCGGTGATACCATGAGCCACATCTACCAGCAAAAGCGCGGCATGCGCGTTCTCTGCTGCTCGCCATGTTCGTGCGATACCCTGTCGCTCGACTTCATCCTCTGTCTCGCGCAATCCCGCCGTATCGACAATATGCAGTGGCACCCCATTGATCTGAATTACGCTCCTGATGGTATCTCGGGTGGTTCCGGCGATCGGCGTGACAATCGCAACCTCTTCTCCGGCCAGCCGGTTCATCAGACTTGATTTGCCGACATTGGGCTGTCCGATCAGGACGACATGAATGCCTTCCCGGAGCAGGTTCCCCTGTCTTGCCTTTGCAAACACTGCATTAAGTTCGTCGACAATATCCTGCAGCTTACCGGCAACCCTGCCGTGGCTAATGAAATCAATATCTTCCTCGGGGAAATCCAGGCAGGCTTCGACATATAAACGCAGATCAACCATGCGATCCCGGAGCGCATGAACCTTATTTGAAAACTCACCAGAGAGGGATCGTACCGCACTTCGCGCTGCCTCGGCAGTGGCTGCACTAATCACATCAGCGACAGCTTCGGCCTGTGCCAGATCCAGCTTGTCATTGAGATAGGCACGCCGGGTAAACTCACCTGGTTCCGCCTGTCGTGCGCCCAAGGCAAGGCAACGTGCCAGCAACAGCTGCATCAGGGCTGTTCCGCCATGCCCCTGAAGTTCCAGAACATCTTCACCCGTGTAGGAATGTGGGGCAGCAAAGTAAATCGCGATACCGCGATCGATCAGGGAACCATCTTCCTCGACAAAAGGCAGGTAGGCAGCCGTCCTGGGTGGTGGACATTGCCCGAGAACTGCCTCGGCAATGGCCCTGCAGCCCGGGCCTGAAACACGCACGACCCCAATGCCACCGCTTCCGGGTGCGGTAGCGATGGCAGCAATCGTATGGCTATGCTCAGGCCTTGACATGCCCCTTCTTGTGCAGGCTGATGGTGCGATTGATATGCCACTGCTGGGCAATCGACAGGACATTATTCACCAGCCAGTAAAGGACCAGACCAGCCGGAAAGAAGAAGAAGAAAACGCTGAACACGACCGGCATGATCATCATGACCTTGGCCTGGATCGGATCCGGCGGGGTCGGATTGAGGCGAGTCTGGATGATCATGGTAAGACCCATCAGGATGGGCAACACGTAATACGGGTCAATAGCGGACAAATCCTGAATCCACAAGGCAAACGGTGCATGACGCATTTCAACGCTGCCGAGCAGTACCCAGTACAGAGAAATGAATACCGGAATCTGGATCAGGATGGGCAGGCAGCCCCCCATCGGATTGATCTTCTCGGTCTTGTAGAGCTGCATCATGGCTTCATGCAGTTTCTGGCGGTCATCGCCAAACTTTTCCTTCAACTGCTGCAGGCGGGGTCCCAGTTCACGCATGTGCGCCATAGAGCGATAGCTGGCGGCAGACAAAGGATAGAACATCAGTTTCAGCAACACCGTCAACAGAATGATGGCGACACCCCAGTTCTGAACGAGTTTCTGGATATGGGAAAGCACCCAGAATAACGGGGTAGCAATAATCGTCAACCATCCGTAATCCACGGTATATTCCAGACCAGGTGCTGCAGCAAGTAACTGAGAATGCTCTTGCGGCCCAGCATAGAAGCTGGCACCAGTTTTTACACTAGCGCCGGGGGCAATGGTGCCGAGGGATGAGACAGATCCCATTGAATATATTTTGTCGCTCAGGTGCTTGGTGTAATACTCCCGTGGTCCGGCCTGGGGAATCCAGGCACTGACAAAGTAATGCTGCACCAAACCGATCCAGCCATCCTTGGCACTCTTGGACAGATTATTCTTGTCCATATCCGCGAAACTGACCTTCTTGTACTTGTCGGCATCCGAGAAATATGCAGCCCCCGTGAAAGTCGGCATCATACGGGTGCCCTGGCTGGATTCGCTGTCGTGGACGATCTGGAAATAGACAGAGGGATCCAGGGCAACGCTGCTGTTGTTATGAATCTCGTACTCAACATCCATCACATAGCTACCACGATGGAAACGATAAACCTTGTCGATCCTGACACCATTGGCACCTTCCCAAGCCAGCCTGATTTCCAGCTTGTCCTGGCCATCCTGAAGGCTGTATTCGCCTGCATTGGCGTTGAATGTCACCTTATGGGAAGGCAGGCCACTCCCAATCAAACCGGATTGTGCTACGTAGACAACGGAAGGTTTGCTGTCATCCAGGAGGACGAACTTCTTGGTCTTGTCTGTTGTATCCAGATGCTTAAGCAGTTCCACCTTGCGAATATCACCGCCGAACGTATCGATCTCGGCTTGTATCATGTCCGTAGTGACACGAATTCTTTGACCCTTTTGCAGGGAAAAACCTGAGTCCTGAACGGCTGCCGGCTGCCGGTTCGTTGGAAGCGGAACACCGGCTTCAGTGTTAGCAGCAGTTTGATTGGTGGTCTGGGTGACAGGCTGCAACGCAGGCTGTGGGCCATGGTCGCGTTGCCACGCTTCCCACAACATCATGATGGAAAATGAAAAAATGACAAACAGGATTAAACGCTTGGTGTCCATATGGTTCTCAATGAAACTACGGAATAGGATCGTGGCCGCCTGGATGCCACGGGTGGCAGCGTAACAGGCGGCGCGTCATTAGCCAACACCCGCGTATGGCACCGTGCTTATGCAATGCCTGGCAGGCATAATGCGAACAGGTCGGTGTAAAGCGACAGTTATTCCCAACCCATGGGCTCAACAGGTATTGGTACAGCTTGATCAACAGAATCAGAAATCGGGCCATATCTCGTCTAATCTGCAAGCCTGCTGCGCAGCTTATCCAAAAGCGTGTTGAATTCGGCTTCGATGGTCATAAAGTCTTCATGACCATAAGCCTTGAGAGGACGTATCACCAAGTCCACCGCACCCAGAGAAGGACACCCTTTGCGAAAAAATTCTCGCATCGTCCGTTTCATGTAATTTCGGTGCACAGCTCGCTTGGCTATTTTCTTTCCGACAATAACGCCCAACCGCGGGTAACCCAGCGTATTCGGCATGTAATGGAAAGCCAGCACGATTCCGGAAATGCGTCTGCGGAAATTAAAAACGGATGAAAATTCATCCGTTTTTTTGAGTTTGTATCGGTCTGGGAAACCGAGCCCGGACACGCTTTAGACTGCGAGGCGAGCACGACCCTTGGCGCGGCGTGCAGCGATCACAGCACGACCACCACGAGTCTTCATGCGCACCAGGAAACCGTGGGTGCGAGCGCGGCGAACCTTGGATGGTTGGTATGTGCGTTTCATCGAATATCTCCAATCACTGGGATGGGTACAGTAAAAAGGGCGTAATTAAACATGGTAAACCCCCTCTTTGTCAACCACCAATTACCTTTTATTTGTTATCCAGCTTGTGGATAAGTTAACTTAAACCAGCTAGAATCACCTGTTCCGGATTGCTTGTTTCATTAAGACCGTTCCGGCTTCATTTTGTCATGCCTGCAGGGCTTGTTTCCAGCCTGCAGAGATTATTCAGGGATCAATTCTGGCAACCGATGGAAAATTTCTGGCCTACCTGTCTCGGTCGCTTCAAGCAAGAGCTTTCCGCACAACAGTTCAACACCTGGATCAAACCACTTCGTTGTGAAGTTTTTGAAGGCGGTGTACGCCTTCTTGCGCCGAACAGATTCGTTCAGCAGTGGGTCAAGGATCGTTTTCTCGGAAAAATTGAACAGCTCAGCCTGGAGTTTTATCCAGAACCTATTGCCATTGAAATTGCCTTGATCGAAAACGGTCATACATCTGCTGTTGAATTACCCCAGACTCCTGAAACCGTTTCTTCGGAAACTGTACCTCCCAAACGCGCCGTGCGTTCCAAACCAGCCAAATCGCTGGAGGATGGTTCCGGTCTGAATCCTGTATTCAACTTCGATAATTTCGTGACCGGCAAGGCTAATCAATTAGCCCGTGCTGCAGCCATTCAGGTTTCGGAAAACCCCGGTGCTGCCTATAACCCTTTATTTATCTACGGCGGTGTTGGTCTTGGCAAGACTCACCTGATGCAGGCCATCGGGAATCACCTGCAACGCGAACATCCAGATGCCAAGATCCGCTACCTGCATGCCGAGCGTTATGTTTCCGATGTTGTCAAAGCTTATGAAAACAAGGCGTTTGATGATTTCAAGCGTACATACCACTCCCTCGACATGTTGCTGATTGACGATATTCAGTTCTTCGCCAAAAAAAGCCGTACTCAGGAGGAGTTTTTCTATGCCTTCAACTCCCTGATCGAAGCTAAGAAACAAATCGTCATCAGCTGCGATACCTATCCAAAGGAAATCGCGGACATGGATGAGCGGCTTCGAACACGATTCAGTTGGGGACTGACTGTCGCCATCGAGCCTCCAGAACTTGAAATGCGCGTTGCCATTCTGCTGAAGAAAGCAGATGCACAACGCATCTCTTTGGATGAAGAAGTAGCATTCTTTGTCGCCAAACAGATCCGTTCCAGCGTCCGTGAACTGGAAGGTGCTTTGAACCGCATCGTAGCCATGGCCCGTTTTACCGGGCACGCGATTGACCTGCCCTTGGCCAAAGAAGCACTCAAGGATCTGATTGCTGTTCGTGGTCGACAAATCACTATTGAGAATATCCAGAAAACCGTTGCTGACTACTACAAGATCAAGGTCGCTGAAATGTATTCCAAGAAGCGATCCAGAAACTTTGCCAGACCACGTCAGGTGGCCATGTCGTTAGCCAGGGAACTGACCAACCACAGCTTTCCTGAGATCGGTGAAGCTTTTGGCGGACGTCACCACACAACCGTGATGCACGCCTGCGAGGAAATAGAAAGCTTGCGTCAGAATGATCCCAATTTGAGTCGAGATCTGGCTTTTCTGGTACAAGTCATCCGTGATTGAGGATAGTGTCTGGAATAAGTTGTGGATGAATATCGGATAACTTGGATTTTTGTAGATCAGGAAAATCCCTCCACAATCCATACACAATATTAAATGCTGTTTTGTTCTGGACTTAATTGGTAGTGAGTATTTGATTATTAAATGAATTTTGACTTATCCACAGGTTTGTCGTTCATTATTAAATATTATTAGGATTATTTAGTATTATGAATATCAAAATAGATCGAGACATGTTGCTCAAACCGCTTTCTGCGGTCAGCAGTATCGTTGAACGGCGTCATACACTGCCAATTCTTTCCAACCTTTTACTGGAAGCAAAACAGGACCGCGTAACATTGACGGCAACGGATCTTGAAATGCAGATTTCACTGTCACTTGATGGCGCTCCTGGTGGAGAAGTTTCTACTACGGTATCTGCGCGCAAGCTATTGGATATTTGCCGTTCACTACCAGATCAGGCAGAAATCACCATGGCCATCCAGGATAACCGCATGCAGATTCGTGCCGGTAAGAGCCGTTTCAATCTGCAAACCTTGCCTGCCGCAGACTACCCACTGATGGCCAAGGCTGGTGGTGAAACCGGACTGGTGCTACAGATTGCACAACGTACTTTGAAGAAGCTGCTCAAGCAGGTCGAATACGCAATGGCACAACAGGATATTCGCTATTACCTGAACGGCCTTCTGTTCGAAGTGAACGGCAATCGACTGAATGTCGTCGGTACTGATGGACACCGATTGAGTTTTACGTCGACAGAACTGTCGCAAAGTTATGAGAAGCAGGAAATGATTCTGCCTCGCAAAACTGTTCTTGAACTGATCAAGTTGCTGGAAGATAGTGATGAAATGCTGACTATCGAAGTGGGCAGCAATCAGGTCAATTTCGCCTTCTCCGGTATCCGACTTATTTCCAAAGTCATAGACGGTAAGTTTCCGGATTACACCCGGGTCATTCCTGTTGGACATCAGAACAGCCTTGCTGTCGATCGTCAGACCCTTTTACTGGCGATGCAACGCGCGTCTATCCTGTCGAATGAAAAGTACCGCGGTATCCGCATGGTACTTGGCAAGGATTCGCTGCGCCTGATCAGCAGCAACAGTGAACAGGAAGAAGCTGAGGAAGAGTTGGAGGTGAACTACAACGGTGATCCGCTGGATATCGGGTTCAACGTGACCTACATGATCGATGTTCTGAATAATGTAGATAACGATGTCGTCACTTTCTCCTTTGCCGATGCCAATAGCAGCTGTCTGGTTACCGTACCAAGCGACAGCAATTACAAGTATGTCGTGATGCCGATGCGCATCTAGCAGCCCCGATCAACCGAATGTTTCACGTGAAACCAAAAAATGACAGATTACGATTCCTCTAGTATTAAAATCCTTGAAGGTCTGGACGCAGTGCGCAAGCGTCCTGGGATGTACATCGGCGATACGTCTGATGGTTCCGGTTTGCACCATATGGTGTTTGAAGTTCTGGACAACGCGATCGACGAAGCGCTGGCCGGGCATTGTGACGACATCAAGGTCATCATTCACCCCGATAATTCCATCAGCGTGTCCGATAATGGTCGAGGCATTCCGACGGATATCAAGGAAGACGACATCAAGGCCGTCAAGCGTTCCGCAGCTGAAATCGTAATGACAGAGCTTCACGCAGGTGGGAAGTTCGACCAGAATTCTTATAAAGTTTCTGGTGGCCTGCATGGTGTAGGGGTATCGGTAGTGAACGCCCTTTCTGATTGGCTCCGGCTGAAAATCTGCCGTAACGGCAAGGTACATCAGATGGAATTCCGTCGTGGTGAGGCCGTTGCACCGCTCGCTGTCACCGGGACAACAGAACGACGAGGCACGGAAGTTCATTTCATGGCCTCGACCGAAACCTTTGGTAACGTCGAATTTCATTTCGAAATTCTCGCTAAGCGCATCCGTGAACTTTCGTTCCTGAACAACGGTGTCAAGATCGAACTGATCGATCAGCGTAGCGGCAAGAGTGAAAACTTTGCTCATTCTGGCGGGGTACGCGGTTTTGTTGAATACATGAACCGAAGCAAGACGGTCCTGCATCCCAAGGTTTTTTATGCCGTGGGAGAAAAGGAAGGCATGACGGTCGAGGTTTCCATGCAGTGGAACGATTCCTACAGCGAGACCGTGCAGTGCTTCACCAATAACATTCCGCAACGTGACGGTGGTACCCATCTCACTGGATTGCGAACCGCCATGACGCGTACGTTGAACGCCTATATCGAACAAAATGATATGGCGAAAAAGGCCAAGGTCGATACCAGTGGCGACGACATGCGAGAAGGTCTTACCTGCGTGCTTTCCGTCAAGGTGCCAGAACCTAAGTTCTCTTCCCAGACCAAGGACAAACTGGTGTCATCAGAAGTACAGCCGGTCGTACAGGAAGTCGTAGCCGCCAAGCTGGCAGAATTCCTGCTCGAAAATCCGGTGGATGCTAAGATCATCTGCGGCAAGATCGTAGAGGCTGCCAGAGCCCGTGAGGCAGCGCGCAAGGCACGTGAAATGACTCGTCGCAAGGGTGTCATGGACGGGCTGGGGTTGCCAGGAAAACTGGCTGACTGCCAGGAGCGTGATCCTTCCAAGTGCGAACTCTACCTGGTCGAGGGTGATTCCGCAGGAGGTTCGGCAAAACAGGGACGTGATCGTAAGTTTCAGGCGATCCTGCCACTGAAGGGCAAGATCCTGAACGTGGAAAAGGCACGGTTCGACAAGCTGCTGTCCTCACAGGAAATCGCGACCCTCATTACCGCGCTGGGGACCAGTATCGGCAAGGACGATTTCAGTGCCGACAAACTCCGATATCACCGCATTATCATCATGACTGACGCGGACGTCGACGGTGCTCATATCCGTACCTTGCTACTGACCTTCTTTTATCGTCAGATGCCGGAACTGGTGGAACGTGGACATATCTATATTGCCCAGCCTCCCCTCTACAAGGTCAAGCAGGGTCGCGATGAGCGCTACCTGAAGGACGAACATGAGCTGAACGAATACCTTCTGCAGTCTGCGCTCAATAATGCGGAACTCACGACACGGGAAGCCGGCAATACCATCTCTGGTGAAACATTGGCCCAGATGGCCAAGGAAATGGTGATGTCGGAAGCGATCGTGAAGCGTCTTGCTTCACTGTACGATGAGATCGTGTTGCGTTCCCTGCTACACATTCCTGCTCTGGAACTGACAACTGAAGCCCAGGCAGAAACATCTGCTCAGGCATTACGTGGACAGCTGGCTGATTACGGATGCGAAATCAAGGTAGGTTTCAATCAGGAAACCGAGACCTACCGGCTGGAAATCAACAAGTACCTGCACGGTAACCTGCAGTGCAGCATTATCGATCCTGAATTACTGGCCAGCGGTGATTATCGCCAGATTCGCAAGACGGCCGACATGCTGCATGGTCTTCTGGGTGAGGGGGCGACGATCAAGCGCGGAGAGAAACAGCAATCCGTATCTGACTTCCAGCAGGCCCTGGACTGGTTGTTGAACGAGGCCAAGCAAGGGTTGAATATTCAGCGCTATAAAGGTTTGGGCGAGATGAATCCGGAACAGTTGTGGGAAACCACGATGGATCCACAGGTTCGACGCTTACTCAAAGTACAGATTGAAGATGCGATCACGGCAGACGAAATTTTCACGACCCTCATGGGTGATCAGGTCGAACCTCGTCGAGCCTTTATCGAGAACAACGCATTGGGCGTCAGCAATCTCGACGTTTAAGGGTGTTGCAGGATCTCACCAGAATCTAGATTTTGAGTTGAAAAAGCTGTATTAAGGAAAAGGCCCAGCAGGGCCTTTTCTTATTGTGGGCGTACTATTCGTCTAGTAGATAGGGTTTGCCATATCTAACCGAACCAATGTTCAGTGAAAATCAAGTATAGACATCACTAATGAAAGCAATTGGGCCATTTCTATCATTGATAGGATGCTTCAACGACGCCAGCTTTGTGTAAGACAACCGTCATATGGGTTTATAAAACGCTCAACATCTTCCAGTTACTCTGAACTACTCACATTCAGACCTGTTGAATTCATTGAACTGAATGTGCTGAAAGATCCGTTGTATCATCAGGCAGATAATCGTCTGGCTCGACCGCTATCATTCTTCGGGGACACCGCAATGGAACTGCATCAATTCTTTCTGTTTCTAGCCATCATTCTGATATCTGCTAGGTTGTTATCCGAGATGGTAGCGCGATTCGGTATTCCTTCTGTCATAGGCGAGTTGCTGGCCGGGCTGTTGATCGGACCTTCATTGATGGGTTGGGTTTCGCCGGATACCACGATGAAGCTTCTGGCCGAGATCGGCATCATTCTGTTGCTATTTGAAGTCGGAATGGATACCAACCTGAGCCGATTAGCGCGTTCGGGAGCCAAGCCTTACATCGTTGCGGTCATCGGCTTCACGTTGCCCATCTTGCTGGGTTATGGCGTCAGCGCCTACCTGTTCGACTTGCCAGTTCTGATTGCGCTGTTCATAGGCGGCACACTCACGGCGACCAGCATAGGCATTACCGTGCGTGTGCTGGACAACTTAGGACAACGCCATTCCGACGAGGCGCAGATCGTGATCGGCGCTGCGGTGCTGGACGACATTCTTGGCGTGCTTGCGCTGGCTTTCCTGTATCAGTTCGCGGTGGAGCAGGAGGTGTCGTTCCAGGCGCTGGGTGAGGTGAGCTTATACATCCTGCTGTTCATGGTGATGGCACCCATTATCGCGAAACTGGCGGCGATAGTGATTGATCGGCTAGACCAGTCCGCCGCTTCTCCAGGCCTGCTGCTGACGATGGCACTGTCGTTAATCCTGTTGTTCTCCTGGCTGGCTCACGCGGTCGGAGCGCCGGAGATCATGGGCGGATTTGCCGCAGGTCTGGCGTTCAGCCAGCATTTCGGTTTCAGGTTGTGGATGGGAAAGGGATCTGCGCTGGAGTTTAGTCCCAGCCCGAAGCTCGCGCACCGACTCGAACAACAGATGCGTCCGCTGATTCACACCTTCTCGCCTCTGTTCTTCGTTATGGTCGGCGTGTCGTTGAACCTGCGTGCGGTGGACTGGAGTTCCAGATTCGTGTGGCTATTAGCGGGCTCATTACTGCTGGTCGCATTTGCCGGCAAGTTCGCGTCGGGCTTCTTCATCAAGGAACCGCGCCGCAACCAGATGGCCATCGGCCTGTCGATGATCCCGCGTGGGGAAGTTGGTCTGATCTTCGCACAACTGGGTTTCAGCCAAGGCATATTGAACGGTGAGTTGTATGCCGCGATGCTTATTGTCATCACGCTGACCACAATGTCGCCGCCATTTCTGCTCAAGTGGTTCTACGCGCGGAATCCATGAATCGCAATTAAAACCGAGCGCGTATGGGTTCCTACAGAGGATAAATCGAAAAGTAATGACATTACTCATTACATAACAACAACTTACAATAATATGATGCGCTAGGACTGATTTTATTGACTCAACCCAACCCCTACCCTTCAGACCTAAATAAAAAAGCCCCGGAGAACTCTCAGGGGCTTTCCTGTTTATATTTATAAGGTTAATACTAAGAACTCAACAAAATACCTGAAATCGATGTGAAAGCACTCAAGTTGAACTATTAGATGGTTTAGAAACCCATCGAAGCCAAAAGATCATCAACCTCATCCTGACCACTCACACCATCTTGACTCGTCTTGTGTGCCGGACCCGCTGTCAGGCCTTCAGACCGAATCAACGAATCGCTTGCATCCGGTGCGTATTCACGTAACAGATCCAACAGAATCTTCTCGATTTCCACGGCCGCGTCCACGATTTTGTTCACCATCTGCCCTGCCACATCACGGAACTCCTGAGCCTCCATGATCTGCAACAGGTTGTGATGCAATACTTCACCTGTGGAGGAAATTTCACCGAGACGTGATATGGCTTCCTGCACCAGGACGTGGTGGGCGAGTTCAGGTGAATCAGACAGCCGAACGGCGAGATCGGCGCAAGTGGTACGGGTCATATCGGTAAGGGGAAGCGATGATTCGACGGCACTGATCGCTTTTTCGGAGGCTTCATGCATGGTCTGGTCGATAAATGTCAGACGTTCCCGAGCATCAGGCATGGTCGCCGCAGATTGCTGCAGACCCTTGGCATGCCCTAACTCCTTGAGCAGACGGTGCAGTTGTGCAGCGGCACGACCGATTTTCTCAACCTTGGCTTGAGATGACGTGGAACTCGGATTACGGGTCGTCATGATGAACCTCAGAAATGAATCAGGCTGTTAGTATGTGATAAAAACCCGGTAACCCGCAGCTTTGATGTCGTTAGTCTTCAGCGTGAGCCGGATGTGGACTTCACCATCAGCGGCCATGCCAGATGAAGGGGTTGAGCCGGTTGGCAGGTATTCCTGCGGTGTTATCGACCTGCGCAGGACCGGGCGATCGTCAGTATCGGTCAGTGTCAGTTCAAGAAGTGGATAGGCTTGCGCAAAGTGTGCATGGTTGATCAGGGTGGCTGTCAGGAGCACGACACCCTCGTGCTCATTGTCTTCTTGCAGGTCCGAATCATCGATGCTGATCATTTCGATTTTGCGCGGGAGATCGATAGTGCAGCCAATCCAATGACACATCTGGGTCAGCAAAGGTTTGCTTTGTGGGACATTGATGGAAATTTCGGTGCGCAGAAAATAGGCTGTCTGCAGCACAATGGCGAGCACTAATAGCAGTGTGAATAGCAGCCATACCCATGTTTTGACGCGCCGGGGTTTCGGCGATGGTGTGGAGAGGAAAGCCTGTTGTGCTGATGGCGTTTCCATACGGATCATTTTTGGCTCAGGCTCAGGCAAAACGACAGGTTCAGACGCTACGACAACCGTTTCGTCAGGGATCTCGACAGATGCGGCGTCAGATGAATCTGCCGGAGCCTCGTCCTCCTGTAAAACTGGCACCGGTGGTGATGGATATTCTTCAGGGACCCATCCTTCAGACTCGACTTCATCGGAGGGCTCGACATGAATATCGGGTTCAGAAACCTCATCATCGACGTCTGAACCGGATAGCTGGGTTGGATCTGAGGTTTCTTCAGATTCATTTTCTGTTGGCGAGCTCAGGGGCTCGTAATCTTCACCCACCTGATTATCCCGGTGATCATGGGATTCAAGTGGAGTATCACCAGCCGGAAATGGCGAATCTGAAGTGACTTCAGGCTCGTGAAGCGACTCTTGAGTCTCATTGGCCTCATCCGGGGAGGGCGGGGAGCTATGTTCAACAGGTTCAGATACCGAATCAGCCGGTTCGGAAAGGTATTCCAGGGCATTGAACGAATGATCGCACTTGCCGCATCGTACATCGCCGCGATGGGCAGCGAGATGCTCGGGCTTGACGACGAAAGCCGTCTGGCACTGTGGGCAGGTAGTGACCAGGCTCAACGTTTGGTTCCTGTCAGTAAGGACCAGTTTTCCATGAATCGGGGCGGATTCATGTCGAACCATGGCGCATAGCAGTTCGCGACTTCTTCAGCCTGCTCGGCCAGCACGCCAGACATGACGATACGCCCGCCTTGGCGGCAGTGAGATGCCAAGGCCGGGGCAAGCAGTTTCAACGGACTGGAGAGGATATTGGCGACGACGACATCGGCTTCAAATACAGGCATGTCGTTGGGCAGGACGAATTCGACTTCTGAGGCCATGTTGTTATCCGCGTTGTAACGGCTTGCCACCATGGCTTGCGGATCGATATCAACACCAAGGACTTTACCAGCGCCAAGACGTTTGCCGGCAATGGCCAGGATGCCAGATCCGCAGCCGTAGTCCAGCAGGGATTCACCGGCTTTGATTTCATCAGCCAACCAGGCCAGGCACAGGTGCGTGGTGGGATGGCTGCCGGTACCGAAGGCCAGTCCAGGATCCAGTACGATGTTCAGTGCGTTCGGGTTAGGGGCGACGTGCCAGGACGGGACGATCCATAGATCGTCACGGATACGGATCGGGTCGAATTGTGACTGGGTGGCACGCACCCAGTCCTGCTCCTCCACCACTTCGACGGTATAGTGAAGATTCCGCTGGCCAGTGGAATCGGCAAGTGCCTGCATAACAGCCGCGATGTCGGCTGTGTCGTCGAACAGCGCGCTGACGACATTGTGTTGCCACATGCCCGGTGGTGGCTCGCCGGGTTCACCGAATATGGGTTGCTCGTCCTCGGTTTGTGCGTCTGCATCCTCGATGCTGGAAGAGAGTGCACCCAGGTCCATCAGGGCGTCGCTCAAAATTTCGGCGGTCTCCTCCCCTGCCTGTATTTTCAGCGACTGCCATCCCATTATTTACTATGAATCCCGAGTTTGTTTTCCAGATAGTGGATGCTGATGCCGCCCTGGTGGAAGGCTGCGTCATTCATCAGTTCGACGTGCAGCGGAATGTTGGTCTTGATGCCCTCGACCACCATTTCGGACAGCGCGATGCGCATGCGGGCAATCGCCTGTTCCCGGGTGTCGCCGTAGGTCAGCAGCTTGCCGATCATGGAATCATAGTGCGGCGGCACCATATAATTCTGGTAGGCATGGGTATCAACGCGCACACCTGGCCCCCCCGGCATATGGAAGCCCGTGATGCGTCCTGGAGACGGTACGAAGGTGTGCGAATCCTCAGCATTGATACGGCATTCGATCGCGTGCCCGTGCAGCTTGATGTCCTTCTGCTTGAAAGGCAGCTTTTCACCGGCAGCGACGCGCAATTGAGTCTGGACGATATCCACGCCGGAAATGAGTTCGGTCACCGGGTGTTCGACCTGAACACGGGTGTTCATTTCAATGAAATAGAACTCGTTGTTCTCATACAGAAACTCAAAAGTTCCTGCGCCGCGGTAGCCGATGGTGCGGCACGCTTCAGCACAACGCTCCCCGATGGTTGCAATCAGTGTGCGATCTACGCCTGGTGCCGGAGCTTCTTCCAGAATCTTCTGGTGACGGCGTTGCATGGAGCAGTCGCGCTCACCCAGGTAAACCGCGTTGCCGTGTTCGTCGGCCAGTACCTGAATCTCGATATGGCGCGGTTGCGTCAGGAATTTTTCCATGTAGACGGTCGGGTTGCCGAAAGCAGCCTGTGCTTCCGCCTTGGTCATGTTGACCGAACTGATGAGGGCTGCTTCAGTATGCACGACCCGCATGCCGCGGCCACCGCCACCGCCGGCGGCCTTGATGATGACCGGATAGCCGATCTGCTTGGCCATGCGCATGATTTCGTCCGGGTCATCACCCAGTGCGCCGTCAGAACCCGGCACACACGGTACGCCGGCTTTCTTCATGGCGTCCTTGGCGCTGACCTTGTCGCCCATCAGGCGGATGGTATCGGCACGCGGGCCGATGAAGACGAAACCGCTCTGCTCCACGCGTTCGGCGAAGTCGGCATTTTCCGACAGGAAGCCATAACCGGGGTGGATCGCTTCAGCATCGGTCACTTCCGCTGCACTGATGACGGCCGGGATGTTCAGGTAACTCTGGCTGGAAGGGGCCGGGCCGATGCAAACGGATTCATCGGCCAGCTTGACGTACTTGGCTTCACGGTCCGCCTCGGAGTGGACCGCAACGGTCTTGATACCGAGTTCGCGACAGGCGCGCTGGATACGAAGGGCGATTTCGCCCCGATTGGCGATGAGGACTTTCTCAAACATGGGAAACCCCTCTATTTAACCGATGATGAACAGCGGTTCGCCGTATTCCACGGGATGGCCGTTTTCAACCAGGATCGCCTTGACCACGCCAGACTTGTCGGCTTCGATTTCGTTGAGCAGCTTCATGGCTTCGATGATGCACAGCGTATCGCCGGCAGAGACGGTGGAACCCACTTCAACGAACGGTTTTGCATCCGGTGACGGGGAGCGGTAGAACGTACCGACCATGGGCGATTTGACCTCATGACCGTCGATTACCGGAGCTGCGCTTTCGACCGCCGCCGGTGCTGCGGCTGGTGCCGCAGCCGGTGCCGCTTGCATCATGGGCGCTTGCATGTAGGCCGGGGCGAATTGCATCTGGCCGGCTGCCGGTTGACGGCTGATACGGACTTTTTCTTCACCTTCGGTCAGTTCGAGTTCGGCGATTCCGGATTCTTCGACCAGATCGATCAGTTTCTTGAGTTTGCGCAGATCCATGAGATTTCCTCTGATTAGGGCGTATTTTATTGTTGGAGTACATAATCCAGCGCCAGGTCGTAGCCTTGCGCACCCAACCCGCAAATAACGCCGACAGCGATGTCGGAGAAATAGGAGTGATGACGGAAGGCTTCACGTGCATGGACGTTGGACAGATGGACTTCGATGAACGGTACCTTGACGGCTGCCAGTGCATCGCGCAGGGCAACCGAAGTATGGGTGAATGCGGCCGGATTGATGATGACGTAATCGACCTTGTGCGTAGCCAAGGCCTGCACCTTGCCGATCAGTTCTGCTTCGCTGTTGCTCTGGAAGGCTTCCAGGGATGCACCGGCAGCTTGCGCCCGGCTGGCGAGACGCTGGTTGATCTGTTCCAGCGAAGTGCTGCCGTAGTGCTGCGGCTCTCGTACCCCGAGCAGGTTCAGGTTGGGGCCGTGCAATACAAGGATCTTCTTGTTTTCAGCCATCATTCAATTCATTTCCGTTGCCGGATCGGAATGCAAGTTTGCCGCAAATTGATCGATATTGTCCAGCAAAATCGCCGGAGTTTGGCGAAATTCCAGTAATTTCATATGCTTACAGCAGGGGCAGAAAAGCCTGTTCGAGCATCTCAGTATTGATGCGACCGAAATAAGTCGTAACGAGGCTGCCATCGCGACGCAAGATCACGGTAAATGGCAACACGCTGCGGTTATTTCCCAACATTTCGGCCAGGCGAGTGCCTTCCATGTCCCCGGCCAGTAATGGATAGCTGACTGGTGAAGTGCTGGCGAATTGCTGCATGGTGGCGGCATCATCGGTCGATATTCCCAGTACGGTCAGTCCGCGGCTCTGGTATTTGGCGTGGAGTGCGGAAAGCTCTGGCATTTCCTCGCGGCAAGGCGGGCACCAACTCGCCCAGAAATTGACGATGATGACCTGGTTGCGCCATTGTTCGAGCGGCTGTGTCTTGCCATGGATATCCGGAAAACTGGCGGCAAACAAGGGGCTGGCACTGGCGCCGGCCGCCGGGGATACCTGTTCTGGCTTGGCATGTTGGCGCACCTGATCCAGAAGTATGCTGAACAGGAGGATAACGCCGGCGATGATGATCAACAGGCGACGGTTGCGCTGCATTCGCCCTCCTTTGCTGCAAACACGTTGTTCAGCGAGACTACGAAACGGTCGGCATCCTGATACCCGATGACCTTGAGCGGCGCCAGTTCGCGCCCTTCGCGGTCGAAAAACAGGATGCCCGGCGGGCCGAAGAGGCCGAAACGCTTGAGTAGTGCTTCATCTTGGACAGTGTTACCGGTCACGTCGGCCTGAAGCAGCACCGTATCCTTCAACAATTTCTGGACGCGGACATCGCGGAAAGTGTTGTGTTCATATTCCTTGCAGGAAACACACCAGTCGGCATAGAAGTCGAGCATGACATATTTTCCCTTTGCCTGTGCTATTGCCCGATCCAGGTCGTCGAGTGATTTGACCGGACTGAACGGCAGGGCCGGGGCATTGTCGGCATTTACGGCCACAGCCCGTAATCCCGAAAGCGGTTGCAGCGGATTCTTGTTCCCGGCCAGCGCGCCTGCAAGGAGTGCTGCTCCGTAGACCAGCAAGATGATGCCGACGCCTTTCCACAGCTTGGCCCAATGACTGGAGCGTGGGGGCAACCCGTCGAGGGCATGCAGGTAGATGGCAGAAACGATCAGCAAGGCGGCATAAAGTGCCATCTGCAAAGGGCCGGGGATGACGGGGCCGACCAGCCAGCTCGCCATGCCCAGCATGACGACGCCGAAGAAGTTTCGGACTGCGTTCATCCAGGGGCCGGCTTTTGGCAGCAATGCCCCGGCGGAGGCCCCGACCACGAGCAAGGGGACGCCCATGCCGATGGACAGTGCGAACAGCGCGACCCCGCCAAGCACCACGTCATGCGTCTGACCGATATAGAGCAAGGCGCCCGCCAGCGGTGCTGCGACACAGGGGCTGACAATCAGCGCGGAAAGCGCTCCCATGACGAACACACCGGCAAATCGTCCACCCTTGATGCGGTTGGTAACGTTGACCAGGCCGGATTCCAGGCTGCTGGGGAGTTGCAATTCATAGAACCCGAACATGGACAGTGCCAGCAACACGAACACCAGTGCACCGCCCCCCAGTGCCCACGGATTCTGCAAGGCATTGCTGATCAGGTGTCCTGAAAGCCCTGCTGCGACGCCTGCCAGGGTGTAGGCCATCGCCATGCCCAGGGTGTAGGCAAGGGACAAGTTGAAGCTATGCAGCCGGCCCGGATGCGATCCCTGACCGACGATGATGCCGGAAAGGATGGGAATCATGGGGAATACGCAAGGTGTCAGCGAAAGCAGCAGGCCGAACCCGAAGAATCCAACGGCCACCAGCCATAGCTGGCCTCCCTGCAACAGGTTGCTGATGTCGTCCGTTACAGTACCTGTCCCCTTGCTGTCTTCGAGCTTCGTCGTGCCGGACGGCAGGTCGAGTTGCAATGTCTTTCTGATGGGCGCATAGCAGAGGCCCTTTTCGCTACAGCCCTGATAAGAGGCCAGCAGCGTGATATTGCCGGGAGGGGTGCCGGGGTGCTGCAGGTGGATGACCGCTTCGATGCTGCGGTGATAGACCTCGGTATCGCCGAAGTTGGCGTCGTGTTTGGCTTCACCTCGCGGCAGGTCGACGGCAGCAACAGTACTGGGGGACCCTTCCTTGAGTTTGAAGCTGATCTTGTCACGATAGAGGTAGTGGCCGGGCGCCACTTCGAGGCTGGCCTGCAGGGTGCTGGCATCCTGTACGCTCACGCTGAGCTTGAACGCCTGGTCAGGTTGCAGGAATTTTGCGTCGTTTCCGTCGTCGAACAGGCTACTGAGGCTGTTCGACGAGGTGCCGGCAATGGCTGGCGACGTCAGCAGAAACAAGGTGATTAACAGAATTCGGAGCATGTTGATCCTAACGGGAGGTTTCGGAGGCGACCCACTGCAGATAGGCCGGCAGGCCGCCAGTCAATGGGACCTGCAGGATTTCCGGAAGTTCGTAGGGGTGCAGCTTGCAAATCATCGCCTCCACCTCCATGTAACGGGTAAGGGTCGTTTTGATCAAGAGCGGGATTTCTTCCGCACTTTCCGTCCTTCCCTGCCAATGGTAGATTGACCTGCATGGCGCCAGAATATTGACGCAGGCAGCCAGACCGTCAGAGATCAACCGTTCTGCCAGTGTCTTGGCAACCGCGGCATCCGGAACGTTGGTCAGGACAAGAATTTGATCCATGGATAATGAAAGTTTTCGATGCGTTTATTGTTTCTGCTTTTGATTTTACTCGCATTCCCGGTACTGGAGTTGGTGCTCATGTTCCAACTGGCGGAACGTATTGGCTGGGGGTTGCTTGGCTATCTGGTGTTCGCGGCCCTGTGCGGCTGGATGCTGATCCAGGACGAGCGCTGGGTGGCTGTGGGGCGGATGGCTGAAACCCTGCGAGATGGCGAACATCCGGTACGCGCAATCATGACCAGCGCCAAGAAGGTGGTCGCGGGCATCCTGCTGATCCTTCCCGGGGTGTTGAGCGACGTGATGGCGGTCGTGATCCTGCTGATTCCGGCGCCGCGGGTGAAGCGTCCGCCGCAGGAAGATGGTGTGATCGAAGGGGAATGGCGACGGGAGGACTAGTCGCGCGACTGTGTTAAACTTCTCCCCTTTATCCAGGCAGTTCAGAAAGTTAAGAGTTCCCGCATGTCTTACCATGTCACCATCCAGCCAAGCGGTCATACGTTCACGACCCAACCCGACGAAACTGTCCTGAATGCCGCCATCGAAGCAGGCTTCAACCTGCCCTACGGTTGCCGGAATGGTGCTTGTGGTGCTTGCAAGGGCAAGGTGCTGGAAGGGAGCGTGGATCATGGCGATTATCAGGCACATGCGCTCAGTCAGAGTGATATCGACCAGGGCCTGACCCTGTTCTGCTGTGCGAAGCCACAAAGCGATCTGGTCATCGAGTGCCGCGAAGTCGGTCTCAAGGCTGGGATTCAGCCGCGTATTCTGCCGTGCCGTGTGGAAAAGAAGGTGCAACTGGCGCCCGACGTGATCGCGATGTACCTCAAGCTGCCTGCCAACGAGCGGCTTCAGTTCCTTCCCGGCCAATATATCGAATTCCTGATGAAGGATGGCGGACGCCGGGCATTTTCCCTGGCTAATGCTCCTTACGACGATCAGACGCTGGAATTGCACCTTCGCCTGATTCCGGGGGGCAAGTTCACCGAGTATGTGTTCAACGAAATGCCGGAAAAAGCCATTCTGCGGTTTGAAGGGCCCTTCGGTACGTTTACCCTGCGCGAGGAAAGCGATAAACCCATCATCTTCGTCGCCGGCGGGACTGGCTTCGCGCCGATCAAGGGCATCATCGAACACGCCTTGCATCATCATTGCCAGCGTGAAATGGTGCTCTACTGGGGCGCGCTGGCGAAAAAGGACCTGTACATGCCCGAATTGCCGGAAAAATGGGCGGCGGAGCATCCGAACGTACGTTTCATCCCCGTTCTGTCAGAACCGGCTCCGGAGGATGGCTGGACTGGTCGAACCGGGCTGGTGCACGAGGCCGTCCTGCAGGACTATCCTGATCTGGGTTCTTACCAGGTCTATTGCTGCGGGGCCCCGGCCATGGTCGAAGTGGCCCACGGCGCATTCACGGCCAAGGGCCTGCCCGAAGATGAATTCTTCTCGGATGCCTTCACCTTTGCGCCCAAGAAATAACCTTTCCTCTGTATAAAACGCATGCAAAAAGCCGGTCATGACCGGCTTTTTGCATGTTGTGGGAAGTTCGTTCAGAGAGGTCAGTCGGGTTCTCGCAAGGCATATTCCAGGCTCTGGCGATAATGCTGATAAGCTTCCTGCTGTTGCTGTTGCCGTTCCAGGAGACGCGCCAGCGCCAGATGGGCGGCACTCGAAGGTGCCACGCTGAGACTGGCTTCGAGGTAACTGCGCGCCTTTCCCCACAGTTCCTGCCGGATGCAGAGGTTCCCAAGGGTGAGTAGCAGGCCAGCATCTTCATGGTGGGTTTTCAGCCAGAACTCGGCCTGCTGGAGTTGTTTCAGCGTGTCATCACCGACACAATCGCCATACAGGGCTGCCAAGCCGTCATCCCATTGCTTGGTCAGGCTCATTTCTATGATGCGGGCAGCCGTGGCGCCGTCCCCGGCATCCAGGAAACGACTTGCGCCCAGTCTGGCCATCTGGGTCTGCAGGCGGTCGGATTCGGGGATGCGTTTCCAGTACGCCCGCAGCTCTTCGAGATTGCCGGCGTTGCGCTGCAGCAGTTGCTGGTGGGCGTGGTAGAGCACCTGACGGTAATGTACCGGTTCGATAGCGTTCAGTTTTTCCAGTTTGGTCAGCACTTGCAGCACATGCTCCCAGTTGCCTAGCCGCTGGTGGACCTTGAGCAGCAGCTTGAGCGCCGGTGCGTAATTGGACTCGATTTTTTCAAGTTGTTGCAGCGGTTGCAGTGCCTGGGCGTACTGGCGGCCGTCCAGCAGCAGTTCGGTTTGTGTCAATAGCCGGGCGATGGACGCCTCCGGGGCCAGACGTTCTGCCTCGGCCAGGTAGAAGTCGCGCTTGGCCAGATGTTTCATGCGGTGTGCGGCACGGGCTGCCACCAAGGCGCTGAGGCCCGCATCCTCGCCCAGTTCCAAGGCGCGTGCGGCAGCCGTTTCCGCTTTCCCGTAACGCCCTTCCACTAAGGCATGCAGGCCTTCCAGCATGGCGGCGTGCGCTTCTTTCTGGCGTTGTGATTGCTTGAATTTGCGCACGCTTTCAGGCAGATGCAGCGTGTACTGGATCAGGCGGATGGTGCCGTGCAAGGAGGCAAAGCCGGCGATCAGGCCCAATACCAGCAGGTTGAGCGAGAACTCGATGCGGTAAGGCGGTTGTACCAGGATGACATAACCGTCGTTGGAGCCGAACACCAGGGACAGCACCACCGCCAGGCCGAGGATGAAGAGCAGCCAGATCAGGAATTTCACTTGTTGCGCTCCAACGCCAGTTTGTACTTGGACACGGCATTCAGGCTTTCGGAGATGTCCGGCAACTGGATCGTGATGCTGCTTGAGGATAGTTGCTGGAGGGTAGCGAGCGCAGTTTTGGTGGTTGCGTCCTGCGGATCGAAATGGCGCTTGATCCACTGGTCGGCGGTTTGCAGGTCAACGCGGTAGGTCGCTTCATCCCGTTGCAGCAAGGCAATGCGCGCGGCCAGCAGGCGCAGTTTCAGGTTTTCGCGCAGGAAGTAACTTTGTTCCGGTGCCAGCATGGGTTGTTCAGGCTGGTCCATGCGCTCGATACGTACCATGTGTTTGATGTCTGCCCAGATTTCCTGGGTCAGGCGATGCCAGGGGCTGGAATCCCAGTCGGGTTTGGTCGTGGTGTCTTGCCGTGGATGCCGTTCGCTGGCGAGGGGCATCTTGGCGGCGGCATCGACCAGAGACTCAATCTTCAGGGTCATGCCGACCAGGTCGACGCTGGGAAGTGCCTGCAGCTTCTGGATATCCTTGCCGATCGTCTTTCGTAACTGGATGATCTGGGGCTTTTCAAGTTCCTGCAGGCGGCTGTCTGCAGTCTGCATGGCCAGCAGGGCCGGTTTGACATTGCCGGCGAGCTGCAGCTGCTGGCTGGCAATGATCAATAATTGCTCGACCTCGGCAATGGTCCACGCATCCCGGTTGTTGGCCAGTTCGAGATACAGGGTCTGCAATGCATCCTGCTGGGCACGCGATTCTTCCAGCTTTTGCTCGAGAAGCGTAATTTTGGCACCGGCCTGGCTGGTGACTTCCTCGGCATGCTTGGACAGGGCCACGCTTTCACGGTTGCGTTCGTCGAAGTCGCTGAGGCGTTGCGTCAGGATTTTTTCGAGCTTGTTCTCGCGCTGCCCCTGCATCAGCCATTGCCAGCCGGACGCGACCAGGGCGACCAGGGCGATGGCAAGGGCGATGCGTACGAGCCGATCCGTACCTTGCGGGCGTGTAGGCTGGACGTTGGTGTTCTCTTCGCTCATGGTTGTCTTCTGTTTTGAATCAGGCAGTTCAACATCCCTTCGTCGCCAGGCAAATCTGCCACG
Source organism: Pseudomonadota bacterium (assembly GCA_029782295.1). Classification (GTDB taxonomy): domain Bacteria; phylum Pseudomonadota; class Gammaproteobacteria; order Burkholderiales; family Methylophilaceae; genus CAIJXJ01. The sequence goes on along the minus strand of JAKOVB010000027.1, from coordinate 472,364 downwards.
GCGACTTGCAGGCCGTAACTCCGTGCCAACTCTCCGATACGCGGATGGTTGACGCAGAGCAGCGTGCCGCGCAGCCAGTCCGCGTCATTGCCCAAGGCAACCAGATGACGCAGTGCCTCGCTGCTGGTGACCACGATGGCATGCAGTTGCTTATTCTGCCACAGTGCAGGCAAATCACCTGCATCCTGTTGCGGGTTGATGCGCCGGTAGCATTCGGCGAACAGCACTTCTGCGCCCCGAGCCTGCAATTGCTCGGCCAGCAGGTCTCGCCCGCCGATGCCACGGAAGATGGCGATATGTTGCCCATGTACAGCCTGCATTTCCGGCAGAGACAACAGGTTTTCGCTGTCGAAGCGACCTGCCGGGATCAGGACGTTCCCGATACCGTAACGCTGCAACTCGGCAGCGGTGGTCGGACCGATCGCAGCGAAACGCAGATGGGCCGGTAATTGCGGGTGTCTTTCGAGCAGCCGTGGCATGCCTTGCTGCACGGCATTGGAGCTGATGAAAATGGCCCAGTCACATGTCGGTACCTTGTCCAACACAGCATTCAGGGCGTCCCCTTGTGAGACAGGCGCAATTTCCAGTAATGGAAACAGGATGGGTCGACCGCCTTCACGGCCGACCAGTTCAGCCAGATGATGCGCTTGTTCGATCGGGCGCGTGATCACGATCCCGCACCCGCACAAAGTTTCAGGCATGCTGTTCCAGGGCTGCCAGGATGCGGTCCGCGCCCTGCTCGACCAGTTTCTTGGCCAGTGCCTTGCCTAATGTTTCAGCATATTCCGGCGGGCCGTTGACTTCGTCGCGGACCATTTCAGAGCCGTCAACGCTGGCCACGAACCCGACCACATGCAACTGGTTGCCGCGCATGCGGGCAAAGGCCCCGAGGGGGACGGTGCAGCTACCGGCCAGGGCGCGGCTCATCGCACGTTCCGCAAGGACGCAGGCTTCAGTCTCGGCGTGGTTGATCGGTTGCAACAGTGCGCGCACATCGTCACGATCAGCCCGGATCTCGATCCCCAGCGCACCCTGCCCTACGGCGGGAATGCTCTGGTCCGGTGGGATCAGCTGCGTGATCCGTTCTTCCAGGCCAAGACGCTTGAGACCTGCTGCAGCGAGGATGATGGCGGCATATTGGCCGTCGTCCAGTTTGCGCAGACGGGTCTGCAAGTTGCCGCGCAGGGATTCGATCTTCAGGTGGGGAAAACGGGCTTGTAGTTGGCTCTGGCGACGCAGGCTGGAGGTCCCGACCACGCTGCCTTCCGGCAGGTCTTCCAGGCGTTCATAACGGACGGAAACGAATGCGTCGCGCGGATCTTCACGTTCACCGGTGGCCGCCAGGGCAAAGCCCTCCGGCATGTTCATGGGGACGTCCTTCATGGAATGGACGGCCAGGTCGGCCCTGCCGTCCGCCAGCGCTTGCTCCAGTTCCTTCACGAACAGCCCCTTGCCGCCGATACGGGCGAGCGGGGAATCGAGAATCTGGTCTCCGGTCGTGGTCATGCCGAGGATTTCTACCTCGGTTTCAGGATAGAGGGCCTGCAGGCGGGCCTGGATATGGCGCGCCTGCCACATGGCAAGGGCACTTTCGCGGGAAGCGATGACCAGTTTTTTCGGGGATGCGCTCATAGGGACGTCGTTCTGGCTGAAAAGGGATGGAATTTTAGCACTTACCGCCCAACTCCCGCACGACGTGCTGTTGCCGACGGCTCACCGGCAGGACCTCGTCGAGTTCCTTGAGCAGGGCGACCCAATGGCATTCGCCATCAACTTCGTGCTGCTTTTCGAAGCCGCGAATGGACGACCGCGCCGCCAGGCAGTTGCGGTGCAGGCGGACAAAACGTTGCGGGAACTCCTGTTCCACCTGGGTGAGGGAATCTTCGATGAGGTATTCCCGTTCCGCGGTACGGACGGTGAGGTATTTCAACTCGGCACGCAGGTAGACGACCTGGTCGACGGGCACCAGCAGAATGCGACCACGTTCGGACACGCTGAAATGGGTACGCTCCGAGCGGAGCGGTCGAAGCTCCTCCAGTTGCGCGGGCAACAGGGCGCGGGCCTTTTTCAGGGCATTGCCCAGCCGTTCCAGCCGTATCGGTTTCAGCAGGTAGTCCACCGCGTTTCTTTCGAAAGCCTGAAGGGCATGCTCATCGTATGCGGTCGCAAAGATCACGGCTGGCGGGTTGTCCATTTTCAACAGGTGCTCTGCAGTTTCGAGGCCGTCCATTTCCGGCATGCGGATATCCAGCAACACGATGTCGGGGTGGGTGTCGTGCACCCGTTCCAAGGCCTCGACCCCGTTCGCAGCCTCGGCGACGACTTGTGTGCCAGGAAGATCGGATAGCAGTTCACGCAGGCGGTTGCGGGCCGGCGCCTCGTCGTCGGCGATCAGAATGTTCAGGTTGCCTTCTTTCATGGGTTGGGTGCCTGACGGTAGGGAATGACAATATGCACACGGTACTGGTTGCCCACCACTTTCGTCACGATCTGGGCTTCGGCGTCGAAATGCAGTGCAAGCCGTTCACGGATGTTTCCCAGCGCCATTTTGTTGCCGTTGTGGTGTTCGCCTTCGAGACGGTAGGGGTTGGTCAGTACCATGTGAACCTGATCGCGGCTGCGATACAGGTTGATGTTGATTTCGCCACCTTCCTGAAAGGGTTCGATGCCGTGGTATACCGCGTTTTCCAGCAATGGCTGCAGCACAAGCGGTGGAATCAGGGCATCCTCCGGCATGTTGTCGATATGCCAGGACAGTTGCAGACGTTCACCCAGCCGCAGCTTTTCCAGCGAGAGATATTGCCGGCAGAGTTCCAGTTCGTTCTGTAAGGGCACCAGTTGTCGGTTGTCCGCCATCAGCACGCGGAACAGGTCGGCCATGTCTTCCAGTGCAGTTTCGGCACGTTTGGGGTCGCTGCGGATAAGGGAAAGGACGGCGTTCAGGCTGTTGAAGAGGAAATGCGGGCGGATGCGCGCTTGCAGCGCCTGCAGGCGGGCCTCGGTGAAGGATGGCGAAAGTGCACGGCTGCGCAGGTTGAAGTATCCCAGGAGCATGCCCGTGGCCAGGATGGACAGAAAGCCTGTCCGCCAAAGCGCGTGGGAGGTGTCCGGGCCGATCAGGCCTCCCGCGATGTGCTGGATCCCGATGGCCAGCAGCACTGCCAGCATCATGACTGCCAGCAAACCGGAACGGTAGGAAATACGTGCCAGCGATGGGTTCAGGACAAACAGGCTGAGCAACGTGATCAGCAGAATAGGCTGTATGGCTGCGGAGACCTGCATCATGGCCTGCCAGGCTTCTTCCAGGGTGTCCGTGCGGAGGATGGCGGTGACGGTGGCCATCGTATTCACCAGTACCAGAATGCGCAACTGCACGCCCATGTTGCGAAAGTCGGGTAATGCAACGGGAATCCGGAGGTGGTTTTGCTTTATACTTGCCATCCTGTCATTATTTGATAATCGGTACGCACAATGCAAGACAAATCAAAGGCTTGGTCAGGCCGTTTCAACGAACCGGTGGCCGAACTGGTCAAACGTTACACTGCCTCGGTGGAATTCGATCAACGCCTCGCCGAGTTCGACATTCAGGGTTCGCTCGCTCACGCCACCATGCTGGGCGAACAGGGCATCATCAGTGCCGCCGACGTGGAAGCGATCCGCAAGGGACTGGCCGAGATTCTCGAGGAAATCCGCGCAGGAAAATTCGAATGGCTGCTCGATCTCGAGGATGTGCATCTGAACATCGAGAAACGCCTGACCGACAAGGTTGGGGACGCAGGTAAGCGCTTGCACACAGGCCGTTCCCGCAACGATCAGGTGGCAACCGATGTTCGCCTTTGGCTGCGTTCTGTGATCGATGCCGTGCTGGCGGGCATCCGCAACCTGCAACTCTCCCTGCTGGATCTGGCAGAACTGCACGCCGATACCGTGATGCCCGGTTTTACGCACCTGCAGGTGGCGCAGCCTGTCACTTTCGGCCACCATCTGCTGGCCTATTACGAGATGCTCAAGCGGGATGCAGGCCGATTCGAGGATTGCCGCGCCCGCATGAACTACCTGCCGCTGGGCGCCGCAGCGCTGGCGGGTACCAGTTATCCGATCGACCGCAAGGGCGTGGCCCATCTGCTGGGCTTCAGTGGTGTGTGCGAAAACTCCCTGGATGCCGTATCCGATCGTGATTTCGCGATCGAATTCACTTCCGCGGCCGCGTTGCTGATGACCCATTTGTCGCGCTTCTCCGAGGAACTGATCCTGTGGTCCAGCCCGCGTTTCGGCTTCATTGATATCGCCGATCGATTCTGTACCGGCTCTTCCATCATGCCGCAGAAAAAGAATCCGGATGTGCCTGAACTGGTGCGCGGCAAGACCGGTCGCGTCAACGGCCATCTCATGGCGCTGCTGACACTGATGAAATCGCAGCCGCTGGCCTATAACAAGGACAACCAGGAAGACAAGGAAGGTCTGTTCGATACGGCCGATACGCTGCTGGTGACCCTGGAGATCTATGCCGATTTGCTGCGCCCGCCGGTGATCGAAAACGACGTGGTAATCAAGGCCGGTTTCAAGGTCAACAAGGAGGCCATGCGACTCGCTGCAGCCGAAGGCTTTGCCACGGCGACGGATCTCGCGGACTACCTGGTGAAGAAGGGCCTGCCCTTCCGTGATGCACACGAGGCCGTTGCATTGGCTGTCCGCAGCGCCGTGGACCGCGGATGCGATCTGGTCGATCTGAGCCTGACTGAACTGCAGGCCTTTTCACCACTGGTGGGCGAGGACGTATTCGACGTTCTGACGCTGGAAGGTTCCCTTGCCAGCCGCAACCACATTGGCGGTACCGCCCCGGAACAGGTGCGCCAGGCCATCGCCAGGGCGCGCCAGCATCTGGCCTGATCTTCAGGGGTGCCAGAGCGCCTCTAGCCGAAGCGTTTTACCAGGCCTTCCACCGCATCGGCGGGCAACGTGGCGATGACCGTCACGTGCTCGCCGAATTGCTTGTCCAGCAACTGTCCGCCCACCTTGCCCAGTTCCCGGGTGAAATAATCCAGCTTTGCGTAATCCAGGGCGATCCGGATGCGCTGCATTTCGACGTACGGTCCCACCTTTGCGGCATCCAGCGCCATCTTCGCAGTGTTCCCGTAGGCACGTGCCAGCCCGCCGGTGCCCAGGTTGATTCCCCCGTAATAGCGGATCACGCCGACACAGACGTTGACCAGATCGCGTCCTTCCAGATGCTGCAGGATCGGTTTGCCCGCAGTGCCGGAAGGCTCGCCGGCATCATGGAAGCGTTGCACCAGCCCTTGCGGTGTTTTCACCCTGAATGCGTAGGCCAGGTGGTGGGCGTGGGCGTGCTCGGTAGCCATCCTGCGCAACATCGCGCCGATGGCGCGTTCGTCGTCGCAATACTCTGCCAGCGCGATGAAGCGCGATTTGTTGATGGTCTGGTCAGCCAGGCCGGGTTGCAGGATCCGTTGCATGGCGTTCAGGGCAGGAACAACTGCAGGAGTTCGTTGAGGAAACGCTGTCCCTGTAAAGTGGGGGCAATCTGGTTTCCGTGCCGTTGCAACAGCCGCTTATGTTCGGCCTCGGCCAGTGCCGGTGCGATGGTTTCGGGCGGGAGGCCGGTGCGTTCTTCGAACAGTTGCAGTGCAAATCCGTCTGTGAGTCTGAGCGCATTCATCATGAATTCGAACCCCAGATCCTCTCGAGAAAGCGTGCGCTCGCTTTCAATGTGAGTGTTGCTCTGTATGCCTTTCAGGTAGGCGTTAGGATGTTTTGTTCGGGCCTGCCGGATGATGCGGTCCGGCAGCGTGAGTTTGCTGTGCGCCCCTGCACCAATCCCGAGGTAGTCGCCAAATTCCCAGTAATTGCGGTTATGGCGGCACTGTTTTCCGGGCTGGGCAAAAGCGGAGGTTTCATAATGCTGGTAACCGGCAGCGGCCAGTTCGTTCTCGATCGCTTCCTGCATGGCCGCGCTGGTGTCGTCGTCCGGGAGTGGTGGCGGCGAGTGATGAAAAGCGGTGTTGGGCTCCAGTGTCAGATGGTAGGCCGACAGGTGGGTGGGGGCGTAAGAAATCGCGGTACGGATATCCAGAAGGGCTTCCTCCATGGATTGCCGTGGTAGCGCGTACATGAGGTCGAGATTGACGTTCCCGACGGTGGACAGTGCCAGTTCCACGGCATGGTGAGCCTCCGAGGCATCGTGGATGCGCCCCAGGGCCTTGAGATGGATGTCGTTGAAACTCTGGATCCCCAGCGACAGGCGGTTGACGCCGGCTGCCTTGAAGGCGGCGAAACGACCGGCTTCGACTGTGCCGGGGTTGGCTTCGAGGGTAATTTCAGCCTGTGCCGTCAACGGCAGCAGCATGCGGATGCGCGCCAGCAGATCGTCGAGAACACCGGGATCGATAAGGCTGGGCGTGCCGCCGCCGAAGAAAATGCTGTGAATGCGCTTGCCCCAGACCAGCGGCAGGGCTTGTTCAAGATCGGCGATCAGTGCATCGGCATAAGCCTGGTCAGGCGTCTGCTGCCTGGCTTCATGAGAATTGAAGTCGCAGTATGGGCATTTGCGAACGCACCACGGGTAATGGATATACAGGCTGAGTGGCGGTGGAAAGGCCGGTGTGATCACAGTAACTCGCCGCGCAACTTCTCCAGCAGCGCACGCAGCGCCTGGCCCCGGTGGCTGACGCGATTCTTGTCTTCGGTGGAAATCTCGGCCACGGTCTGGTTGAGCGAGGTGTCCAGGAACAAGGGGTCGTAGCCGAAGCCGCCTTCGCCGCGTGGGGCTTCCAGGATGACCCCGTGCCATTGACCTTCTGCGATGATGGGTTGGGGGTCATCGGCGTGGCGCAGCAGCACCAGTGCACAGTGATAATGGGCGCGCCGGTCGGATATCCCCTCCATCGTCGCCAGCAGCTTTTCATTGTTCCGGGCATCCGAACGTGGTTCCCCCGCATAAATGGCGGAGATCACCCCGGGAGCGCCCCCCAGTGCGTGCACGCAAATGCCAGAATCATCGGCAAGGGCCGGCAGGCCGGTCAGGCGGGCGGCGTGACGAGCTTTGGCCAGGGCATTTTCGATAAAGGTGCAATGCGGCTCTGCCGCTTCCGGCACATTGAACTTGGCTTGTGAAATGACCTCGATCCCGAGCGGTTGCAGCAAGGTGCTGATCTCGTGGAGCTTGTGGGCGTTGCCAGTGGCGATGACGAGCTTGTTCATGGATTCAACTCAAGAAAGATGTCACCGAGGGATCAGGCTATTCCGAGCACGGCCTTCTGTCTGGCGATCAACTGCGTGATGCCGGCTTGCGCCAGATCCAGCATCTGGTTCATTTCGGCGCGCTGGAAAGGCGTCCCCTCCGCCGTGCCCTGAATTTCGACGAACCCGCCGTTCCCGGTCATGACCACATTCATGTCGGTATCGCAGCCGGAGTCCTCGATGTAATCCAGATCCAGGACCGGTGTACCTTGGTAGACTCCAACCGAAATAGCCGCTACGAAGTCACGCAATGGGGATTCGGCAATGAGCTGTTTGGCCAGCAGCGTGCCGATGGCGTCATGCAATGCAACATAGGCGCCGGTAATGCTTGCAGTACGGGTACCGCCATCTGCCTGAATGACGTCGCAGTCCACCTGAATGGTGCGCTCGCCCAGTTTGTCCAGGTCGATGATGGCACGCAGGCTGCGACCGATCAGGCGCTGGATTTCCTGGGTGCGGCCCGATTGCTTGCCTTTGGCTGCCTCGCGGTCCATGCGGCTGCCCGTGGAACGCGGCAGCATGCCGTATTCTGCAGTTACCCAGCCTTGATTCTTGCCGCGCAGGAAGGGTGGGACCTTCTCATCGATGCTGGCAGTACAGATCACATGGGTATCCCCGAACTTGACCAGGACCGAACCTTCGGCGTGCTTGGTGTACTGGCGGATGATCTCGACCGGGCGCAATTCGCCGGGTGCGCGTTGACTGGGGCGCATAGGTTGTTCCTTGCTGTGGGTTGAAGCCTGAATTATAACGTCAGGAGAATGAAAAGCCTGCGTCTGTCGGCAGGAGGCTACGGCTTCTGGACTTTCTTGATCGCCGCCTGGATCTCGGCAATGGCGATTTCGATTTCGTCATCGCTCAAGTCCTCCTGAACGGCTGCGGCCAGTTCGGCCGCTTCCTCAGGGTGGCGAGGGTTCATCAGAATGGTGGTGACCGTATCCAGTGGCATGGCAGCGGTTGAAACGATCTTGCCGGATACCGTGCCGCCCCAATTGAAGGCGATCGCGCTCATGTTGTCACTTTTACGGTCCGCGCGGGACTCGGCAAGATCCAGCAGTTCCGGGATGGAGGCGCTGACCGTGTCGGAGGACAGGATGTCAGCCATTTTGTCATCTCCCACCAAAGACCACAGCCCGTCGCTGCAAAGCATGATGGTGTCCCCATCGCGTAACTCGCGCACCGGGGAAGTTTCCACTTTGGGCAGGTCGCTTCCCCCCAGGCAGTTGTAGACCTTGTTGCGTTCGGGATGCATGCCCATCTGTCCCAAGGGGATCAGTCCTTGCTTGAACAGCAATTGAACCTTGGAATGGTCTTCGGTTCGGCCGATCACCCGGCCCTCCCGGATATGGTAGAGGCGCGAGTCGCCGACATGGGCCACGAAGAGTTCGTTGTCCTGTGCAATGGCTGCGACGATGGTGGTCCGCGGCTGATCCAAAAGCTGATGGTTGGAAACATAGCCGGCGATAGCCTGATGTGCCTCCATGATGCGATCCGTCAGGAATTTTTCTGGATTGGCCAGAATGGGCAGTGCAGTTTTCTGGAACGCGTCGGTAAGTGTCGTAATGGCGATCTGGGCAGCGATGTCGCCGTTCTCATGCCCGCCCATGCCATCAGCGAGAACAGCCAGCAGGGAATCCTTGCTGTAGGAATAGGCGACCCGGTCCTGATTGTACTTTCGAGGACCTTTGCGGCTATCTTGTGCAATCGTGAATTTCATAAGCGTAGTTTGCGCTTGATCGTGGCCAGCAGCGAATTGTCTACCGGCGGTGTTTCAAGAAGCGCTTTCTGTAGGGTAAACACGCTTTGCGGACGTTGCAAGGGGTCCAGTTTCATGCACCAGTCGATGGTTTCAAGCAGGTGGTTCGAATACACCCCCTTGCCAATCTGGATGGCAGGGACCAGCTTATCCTGCAGCGAGCGGATGTCCGCCGCGGGCGGGGAGGTGCGAACCAGGCAGGCATACATGGAAGCGCCCACGCTGTAGATGTCGCTCCATGGGCCGAGCAGCTTGCGGTCGACATACTGTTCAGGGGAAGCGAAACCGGGGGTAAAACTCAAAGGAAGCTTGGTTTGGACGTCAGTCAGGGTCTGGCGGGCGGAGCCGAAATCGAGCAGCACGGGCGAGCCGTCCAAGCGGATATAGATGTTGGCCGGCTTGATGTCGAGATGCAACAGCTTGCGCGCATGCACTTCGCGCAGTCCGCCGAGCAGTTTGGTGAACAAGCGACGGACAAAATCTTCCCGAGCCGGCTCGGCATGGGTCTGGATGTATTCCTGGAGCGATTTTCCACGCTCGTATTTCATCACCATGTAGACTGTGTCGTTGGCGCGGAAGAAATTCAGCACGCGCACGATATTGCTGTGGTTGATGCTGGCCAGCGCCCGGCCTTCCTCGAAAAAGGATTTCAGCCCCTGACGGAAATTGATGAGTGTTTCAGGCGATTTTGCTTCGACACGATCACCGTCGGAACGCACTGCCAACGCCGCTGGGAGATATTCCTTGATGGCCACACGCTCACCGCTCTTGTCACGTGCCAGGTAGACGAAGCTGAACCCGCCGCCGCTCAATACCTTCTCGATCCGGTATTCCTGCAACTGGTAGCCGCTGGGCAGCGCGTGACTTTCGGGATCCTGCATGCTCTCGGTATGGTGAAGTGAACAAAGGGTTATTTTGTCATGAACTGCGGTGGATTTGATAATATTGCCAAAAATTTGAGGATTTTTAGATGAACGGCATGATTCACAGTATGACCGGTTACGCCGCACTCGAGCAGATGGTCGAGACAGGTACCCTGCTCATGGAGCTGCGAGCGGTGAACCATCGCTATCTGGAGTTGCATTTGCGTGTGGACGATGCACTGCGTCCGTTCGAACCGGCCATCCGCGAGGCGATCGCTGCCAGGCTGGGCCGTGGCAAGGTGGAATGCCGCCTGTCGTTGGTTGCGCCTGCAGGGGCGGCCGCCAACGTTGCAGTCGATGAAACCGTATTGCAACAGCTGGCACAGCTCAGCACCCGTGTTCGCGAACAGTTTCCGCAAAGCCGTGATCTCAGTGTCGCCGATATCCTTCGCTGGCCCGGGGTGCTGGCCAGCAGCGCGGTATCTGTGGATACCTTGCGTGCCGAGGTCCTGTCACTGCTTGACCAGGGCTTGCAGGACATGGCCCAGTCGCGTGCCAGGGAAGGTGAAAAGCTCAAGGCCATTATTCTCGAACGTGTTGCCATGATGGAAGCTCAGGTCGACAAGGTGCGTCCATTGCTGCCGGCTTTGCTTCAGGCCTATCAGGAAAAGCTCACGGCCCGCTTGCGCGAGGTGTTGCAGGCGGACGATGACGAGCGCATCCGCCAGGAGCTCACCCTGTTCGCCCAGAAGATCGACGTCGATGAAGAACTGGGGCGTTTGACCACGCACCTGCAGGAAGTGAGACGTATCCTCGCGACCGGCGGCTCGGTCGGCAAGCGGCTGGATTTCCTGATGCAGGAACTGAACCGTGAGGCCAATACCCTGGGTTCCAAGTCAGTGTCGACGGATACATCGCAGGTATCGATGGAACTAAAAGTGTTGATCGAGCAGATGCGCGAACAGATTCAGAACCTTGAGTAGCATTTCTGCCAGAATTTAGGCCACTCCAAATACCGAATCTGGCCGATTGCATGCTTAATCCGTTGTTACCCGCCAGGCCGCAAGATTGCTGATCAGTACGATCGACCCGGCATGACATAGAAACATGTCTGCTGTTGGCGCGACTCCTCACGCCCCTGTGTTTTAAAAAATCTGCCTGGACGGATTGATCCACTTGTATTGTTGATAAAATTAGTCAACAATTGGTTTGTGTTTATGCAAGATCAGAAAGCGCTGCATGCTCATCAGCCACTCCAAAAAGGAGCGCTCAAATGGAAAGACAACAAGCACACGATGACCTGAGAACGCTGATCGTCATGATACTTGGGCTCCTGCACAAATCTGACGAACGTTATCTGCTTGCCCAGCAAATCGCCAAGCGACATGGTTTTTCAGAACTGCTCAACGATCGTACCGGTAAGTATGAAGGCGGCGACGGGTAGATCCGCGATGTTAAGCATGTGTGGATGGCAGGCAAATAAAGCAGACCAACCTGGTAGCGCATGCGCGAAAGCAGAATCGTCATCCATCTGAAGGCGCATGGTCAGGAATTGACGATGAAATCGCTGCTGCACACGACATTCCAACTCCATCAGTAATCCCCCTGATCGCGCTGGCCTTATCGTGGCAGCCAGGTCTGGGGAGAAGCCCAATTGAAGCGCTCTCGCGACAAATCCCCTTAAAAAGGTTGGTACCCCCTCGATTTTGTGGCATCCTCCGGCAGTTATTTGCATGCCGGACCCCTCAGATGCTTAGAAGAAACCCCACAGAATGAAGCGTAAGCAGATGAGTTTATGGCCAGGCCGCCATTATCCATTGGGAGCCACATGGGATGGGTCAGGGGTAAACTTCGCCATCTTTTCGGAGCATGGTGAGAAAGTCGAGTTGTGCCTGTTCGATGAAACGGGTCATCACGAGGTACAACGCATCACTCTTCTGGAGCATACCGACCAGGTCTGGCATGGGTATCTCCCCGAGGCACGCCCGGGTCTGCTATACGGCTATCGCGTACACGGCCCTTATTTCCCGGAGCATGGCCATCGATTCAATGCGCACAAATTGCTGCTGGATCCCTACGCCAAGGCGATAGTTGGTGATGTGCACTGGTCTGATGCCAATTTCGGTTACGAGGTTGGCCATCCGGATGAGGACCTGTCATTCGACACGCACGACAATGCGAGCAACATGCCGAAATGCAAGGTGGTCGACACGCATTTTGACTGGGAGGGGGACCGCCTGCTGGCTACCCCATGGAATGAAACGGTCATCTACGAACTGCATGTCAAAGGGTTTACAAAACTTCATCCCGACATTCCGGAAGACCTCAGGGGGACCTATGCCGGACTGGCTACTGCACCCGCCATTTCTCACCTCAAAAGCCTGGGGGTCACCGCGGTTGAATTGATGCCAGTGCATGCCTTCATCGATGACAGGCACTTGCTTGAAAAAGGGTTGAGAAACTACTGGGGTTACAACTCGATTGGATACTTTGCACCAGATATACGCTACAGCGCCACGGACGCCATCGTGGAATTCAAATCCATGGTCAAGTCGCTGCATGCGCATGGCATTGAAGTCATCCTGGACGTGGTCTACAACCACACTGCCGAAGGCAACCATCGGGGCCCCACATTAAGCTTTCGTGGTATCGACAACGCAGCCTATTACCGCCTGGAACCTGGCCATCACCGCTATTATCGAGACTATACCGGCTGCGGCAACACCCTGGACATGACACACCCGCGGGTGCTTCAGCTCATCATGGACAGCCTGCGCTACTGGGTGCTGGAAATGCATGTGGACGGTTTCCGCTTCGACCTGGCCTCCTCGCTTGCGCGTGAATTGTACGATGTGGACCGCCTGGGCGCCTTCCTGGATATCATCCATCAGGATCCGGTATTGTCACGGGTCAAGCTTATCGCAGAGCCATGGGATCTGGGGGTCGGAGGCTACCAGGTCGGTAACTTTCCACCAGGCTGGGCCGAGTGGAATGGTAAATATCGCGACGTATTGCGGTCGTTCTGGAAAGGAGAGGGTGACCTCACTGCACAGATGGCATCCAGGCTCACAGGCTCATCCGACATCTACAATCATAGCGGGCGACGTCCTTACGCCAGCATCAATTTTCTTACCGCGCACGATGGATTCACCTTGACGGACCTGGTGAGTTATAACGAAAAGCACAACGAAGCGAATGGCGAGGGAAATGGGGATGGAGAGTCTTACAACCGATCGTGGAACTGCGGGGTCGAGGGGGCGACAGACGATCCTGAAATCAAGCGCCAGCGGTTCTGCCAGCGTCGTGCACTGATCACAACGCTATTTCTGTCCCAGGGGGTGCCCATGCTGGTCGCCGGTGACGAGATGGGACGCAGCCAGAATGGCAACAATAATGCTTATTGCCAGGACAATGAGATCAGTTGGGTCAACTGGAATATCCCGGACGAGGAGCGTCAGTTCCTGCGCTTCGTGCAACAAATTATCGCACTGCGCAAGGCGCACCCGCTATTTCATCGCAACCGCTTTTTCGTCGGGCGCGAACCCAACGGCAAGCGTGTCAAGGACATGGCCTGGTTCAACACCGAGGGGAACGAAATCGTCGGTGAGGAATGGCACAAACTCCACATCCCCAGCCTGGGTGTTTATTTTCTGGGAGCGCATCTGGACGAAGTGGACCTGCAGGGCAAGCCGATTCAGGACGATGATTTTTTGCTGCTAATCAACGCGCACCATGAACCTGTCGCATTCGAGATTCCCCGTTTCCGTCGACCCGAGCGATGGCATTGCATCCTGGATACCAACTCGGACCACAACAAAGCGAATTACGGCGATTACGCAAGCGGGGATGAGTTCCTGCTTAAAGGCCGTTCAGTCGCTCTTTTGATCAGGCCCAGAATATCGCAGCAGCATGAAGATGCGCTTAACCTTGAGAATTCCATCGAGAATTCCCCAAGGACGGAAGAACTGCTTTACTCCAGAAGAAAAAAAGCCTCCATGCTGAAGCGATGGTTCAACAAGCGCTAGATCAATAAAAAATCCTGAACAATCTCTGCATTTGCTCGAACTCATACAGGTAAGGGTGTGCGATATCGGGGTTATTCACGACGACAAGCAGGTCATGGGAAAACACCGAAGTGTTGTACCAGTTGAAGCTCCCCTCGATCACAACTGTTTCATCGATGATGCAATACTTGGAGTGGATGGGGGAGTAAGGCACAGGATGATCGTGCTGCCCATAAAGCAGCCCCACACGCACCCCTGCTGACTTAAGCCGTTGTACCGCTGGAAGCAAAGGACGGTTCAGTTCCTCATGCATGCTACGCTCAATTCCCACCCTGCCCTGCCTGGCCAGATGCCCGTTGAACAGGATATGAACATCTACGCCACGGTTTTTGGCATGGATCAACGCATCGACAACGCTGTCGTGATGGTCCCCCTGCAGGTCGCCTATCAAAAATAATGAAAGTTTGATGGTATGACGTGCCCGATGAATTTCCGAAAGAATGGCATGATGCGGGCGGTAAGCTTTGCCGTTGAGCATATGGTGCCGGCCAAAGGTATAGAGCAGATTGAAATGGCTCATCGGGTCGATCCCATATCTCTGGATGACCCCACCTCTTTGACTCTGGAAAATATTGTCCAGCAACCTGCAGATCCCTTGGGAATGAAATGTCATCCCGGATTCCCAGTTAGCCCACCAACGGTCAAAGGTAATGTTGAATGATCCCAGAATGGCATCCTCGTCGTTGAAAATCACAAACTTGGTATGCATATCGGGATCCACCTCGATGAGGGGGTGCTTGGGTGTACAAAACACACCAATCAACTCGATTCCGGAGCGCTTCAGTTTCGCGTAGTTCTGGCTGTTGGTCAGCGTCATCTTGCGCCAATCTACGACACATTGGACCAGAACCTTCTGCTTGCTGGCATGGATCAGATGATCGATGAAATCTTGATCATCGATGCAATCCACGCTGACCTTGATGGTGCATAGGCGATCCGGGTTATTCCGCTTGCTCTGAATGACCTTGTCGATATGGTCATGAATGAAACGCTTCGGATGGTAAGGATGGTTTTGTTGCCCCTTCGTAAACTTCGGGATCAGCCTGAGTGCATCAAAATGCTGGTTATACCAATCCACATCGCACTGTAGCTCATGGCTGTTCAACTCATGGGCACGATAAGTGTTCTGCGTTGCCCATTCCGTACTGATTTTGCGATGCTGGGGTTGTGTGTCCTGGAGCTGGTTCCATTCCATGAAAATGTATTCATGCTGCGAGGGAATGGAGTGTTCATTCAGATGCACGAGAAAAGAAAACTTGACGCAACTGGCCTGTCCGAAGTTCGCCGAATCCGGATGAATGTAGAAATCCCGGGTGCGCCTCTTGTGACGATTCCACTGAATATCAAACGCATCCGTATCCACGATGAAGGTTTCACACACATTGTTGTTGCGGTAAACCCTGAGAATGACCTTGACGTTAGCCTGTGCGCCGTACGCGACATCGAATTCTATATTTCCCCATCGGAGATAAAACAGATCATTGAAATCGTTCGTACGGGAGAAAAACCTGCCGAGGGTGCCGTGCTGGGGAATCGCATATTGCTCTGCCATCTGCATTTCGCCACCTCATTCACTTAACCCTGCCAAATTGGCTTAAATCGGTTCAAAAGTCATCAAGTAACCGCTGTGATCCGAAACCCTGCCGTAGTCTTGCTCGGTAAACAATTCCCTTCCGGAAGTGACCCTGAGCGAGCTGGATTTGTGCATGAAAATGTAATCGATACGGTGATCATCATTCAGGTCGCGTTGCCAAAGCGGTCGCTTCTCTTTGAAGATCCGCTTGTATACCGCTGGCGAGTTGGCTGCCAGAAACTGGTCTTCATATGCCTGCGAATCTACGACCAGCTCATACCCTTTTGAGCCTGCTTTAATGTTGAAATCCCCACACAGCATCGTGCCCTTGGTATTGATGGTGCGCTTGCTTTCTGCCCATGTCACCAGATTCTCGAACTGTTCCTGAAAGCCATCCTCCCACCAGCTGAGATGCGATGAAAAGATGTTGATTGGCCCCATGGAGGGCACCGCAATCTGGGCCATCACGACTTTTCTGGCGTGGATGTTGTAGGGGTCCCTGCTCTCCGATACGTAGCGCGAATCCCGCATGATGAAGGGGTACCGGCTGAGTATGGCGACACCCTCCCGATACTTGTCGAATCCGAGATGCGACCAATCGGTGTGGAGATGGAATGGGGCCGGCAGGCGGTCATTGATGATTTTCGCCGTGTTCGTTTCAAACATTCCCATGCCACCGTTCCAGGGTTCTGCCACCTCCTGCAGGCAGACGATATCCACCCCCTGATCATCGATGGCCTTGGCAATCAGGGTGAGTTTTTCATCCTGATTCTCCTCCTGATAGCAATGCAGGTTGAGAATCATCACCTTGAGAGGTTTGCGCCGTACCGAATAATTCCTGCCAAAATTGTTGTCCCAGACGACATCATTTTCCGATTCGCAGCAGATGCTATATTGAAGTTCGAAGGCATTTCCGATATTCAGCAACCCCTTCCAGACCTGAACGCCATCCTGTACCGGATGCCCATCACGATTCAACGCCCGGCTTTTCTTCTGATAGCAACGTGCGATATGCACATGCGCCCAGTTGTCCACGGTCCAATGGATTTTGACTTTCCGCGCCCGGGGCAAATGACTGGTAACGACGGTGATCGGAATTAATTTCCGGTCGCTTTCAAGCACATCGTTGAAGTCGATGTTCTGTATCGGATGTTCACCCGTTACCTGGATGCCTGAATTAGCCAGGCTGAGGTAGTTCAGATTGTGATTGTTATCCCAGAATTCATCCCCGCCCGTCTGGTAACGCAATGCAAAAGTGATATTTCCCGGCAGAGGGTCGTGCTTGGGCGACAGGATGAATGAGGCGTGCGCCTTCCAGTATTCCTTATTTTCCCCGGTGGCAGCATGAAACCTGGCTGGCAGGGTGTGCCACTGCCCATCTTCCCCGGCCCAGACAACATCGATATTTTTCGTGCAGGAGAGATTTTCAACAAGCATCAAAAATGAAACTTCTTGCCTGGTCTGTCTCTTTTTATTGGAGACTTCATTGATGACGTAAAGAAGTTGTATTTCTTTCATTCACTTGACCCTGATGCATTGAGATTGGCGCGCCACTTAATGCTTCTTGCATTCATGACGTCCTAAAACTCTACATGAATCGCACAGGCCGTGTAAGATGAATCGGTCTTCAATTTCACCGGATTGAGCGGACCATGCGAAAAAAGATCATTGGGCAAAATTCCAGCACCCGGCGGATCGGCGAACCAGTATGGTTGAACCTGGCCGATTTGGTCGAAGTGGAGATCACTTCCGAGGATGCTGCCTTCCCCATCGAGGCAGCCCTGGCTGAAAATGGTCATGGCTGGCGCGCAGCAGGGCCGGGAAACCAGGTAATCAGGCTCATGTTCGACAATCCGCAACGCATTCAACGGATCAAGCTGGGCTTCATGGAGTCGCAGCACGTACGAACGCAAGAGTATGTCCTCCGCTGCTCTGCGGATCACGGCCAGTCATTCCGTGAAATCGTGCGGCAGCAGTGGAACTTCAGCCCTGACGGGGCAAATGCGGAAATTGAAGATCATTGGGTAGATCTGGACGAAATCAATATCCTGGAACTCAGCATTGTTCCGGATATCAGCAAGCGAGACATGCATGCTTCACTCGCGCAACTCAGAATAGCCTAGAGTCTGATACTGACAATATTCTGCGTTCCCAGGTCTAAGAATGAAGGTTATCAATCGCTTTAATAGTCGTTTTGGGCAAGCCTGCCGTGTTCGCCCAACCATGAGCAGATCGCCTTTCTAGAGTTCATCCACCATGGCCCGCCCCCCCCTTTCCCAACCTTCCCGATGCTGGTGGCCGGTATTGCTGCTGATGGCACTGTCTGCTTGTGCCACAACAGGTGAGAAGCCGCTCAACGGCAGGATCGTGCCGTCGCATCAGGACAGCAATTCGATTGCGCAGCTCGGCAAATCCGATCTTGACCGGATGGCGGATGTGCAAATGCGCGAAAACACCCAGAGCCTCAGGCTGCTGATGCTGAAGCTATACAAGCGCAACCCGCGCGAGTTGCACAAAAGCACCTCGGATACGGCGGAAGTCATGGTGGATTGGGTGTTCGAGGGTGATCATGGCTGGAAATTCAAGAAAATCAATGAGGTGCAGGGCACAGAGGCGCTCTATCTGGCCTTCTCGCCAGACTATCAGGGTGACCGGGTACTCCCGCTGATCGTAGGGCTGCAGACCATGCTGGTGCGTGCGCATGGCGGGAAGAAAGAGTTTTACATGACGGACAGTGTTGACCCGCAAAGCGTCTATAACGCTGCCCGTAACGTCGAGATCGCGGTCTGGAAACTGTCCAATGCCCGGGATGAACAGGGGCAGCTTTATCTGCTGACCAACGAACTCAACGAGCGCGAGCGTAACCTGAGCTTCGAACGCGAATTCGGCAAGATTGTCGGCAGGCTGGATTTGTATGCGATCACCCTGGCTGAAAAGTCCCAGCGCATGATCTCCCGTGTCGCCCAGAACCTGGCGACGGCCTTGTTCATCCCGTTCTGAAACGCCCCTTTCGTTGCCGCCGGAATTCGGCGAAAATTAAAGCTCTTCTATCGAAACGACCGCTTTGATGACTATCTCTGGCAATCTCTTTATCGTGACTGCGCCTTCCGGCGCCGGCAAAACCAGCCTCGTGCGCGCCCTGCTGGCCGCCGATAGCCAGGTCCGGCTGTCGGTGTCCTACACGACCCGCCCCATGCGTCCGGGCGAAGTCGGCGGGATCGACTATCACTTCGTGACGGATGAACATTTCATCATGATGTTGGAGGATGGCGATTTTCTTGAAAGCGCTGAAGTGCATGGTGCCCGCTACGGCACATCCCAGACTTGGGTTGAAACCGCATTGCAGAGCGGCAACGACCTGATCCTGGAAATCGATTGGCAGGGTGCAGCCCAAGTGCGCAGTCTTTATCCGAGCGCCATTGGCATCTTCATTCTTCCGCCTTCGATGCACGCGCTGGAACAGCGCCTGCGTAACCGTGCCCAGGATTCCGACGCCGTCATCACGCGCCGCCTGGCTGCGGCGCGCGAGGAGATCAGCCATGTCAGCGAATTCGACTATGTTATAATTAACGACCAGTTCGACGTGGCAATCCATGACCTGCTGGCCATCGTGCGCAGCCAGCGTCTGCGCGGCGAAAAGCAGTTGGCCCGTCATCGCGATCTGCTCGATAAATTCAACTAAAGGAATTCCCACATGGCACGTATTACCGTTGACGATTGTCTGGAAAAAATCCCCAACCGTTTCCAATTGACACTGGCTGCTGCCTATCGCGCCCGCCAGGTTGCTAACGGCTCCGAACCCCTGGTAAGCGGCACCCAGAAGGACAAGCCAACCGTGGTGGCGCTGCGAGAAATCGCCGCTGGCAAGGTTGGTCTGGAAATCCTTAACCGCGGCCAGGCATAACGCATTTCATAGGTCCGACATGGGCGGAAAACCCGCAAACCACAACCCGCCCGCCTCTCCCTTGCTGCCAGCTGACAGCGAGGACTCGCAGCTGAGGCTGCGCCTCAAGGAATACCTCAAGCCGGAAGACATTGAGCAGGTGATGGCGGCTTATCGCTTCAGCGATGCCGCCCACGCCGGGCAGATGCGCAAGAGCGGCGAGCCTTATATCTCGCATCCGGTGACCGTGGCCTGCATCCTGGCCGAACTTCACCTAGACCCGCCCAGCCTGATGGCGGCTTTGCTGCACGACGTGATGGAAGACACGGAAGTCAGCAAGCATGAACTGGCAGAGAAGTTCGGCAAGACCGTGGCCGAACTGGTCGATGGCGTTTCCAAGCTGGACAAGATCGAGTTCCAGACCGCAGCCCACGCGCAGGCGGAAAATTTTCGCAAGATGTTGCTGGCGATGTCTCAGGACGTACGCGTGATTCTGGTCAAGCTGGCCGACCGCCTGCACAACATGCGCACCCTGGATGTCATGGCGCCCGAAAAGCGTCGCCGTATCGGCAAGGAAACGCTGGAAATCTATGCCCCGATCGCCAACCGGCTTGGGCTCAATGCCATCTACCAGGAACTCGAAGACCTCAGTTTCAAGAACATCCATCCGCGTCGCTACGCCGTACTGAGCAAGGCGATCAAGGCGGCCCGCGGCAACCGCAAGGAGGTGGTGGGCAAGGTGCTGGATGCCATCAAGCATCGTCTGGCGGAAATGCAGATCGATGCGGAAGTGACCGGTCGCGAGAAGCATCTGTTCAGCATCTATACCAAGATGGCGGAGAAGACAGGGACGTTTTCGCAGGTCTTCGATATCTACGGTTTCCGGGTGATCGTGAAGGACACCCCCACCTGCTACCTCGCGCTCGGTGCGCTGCACGGGCTGTACAAGCCGATTCCGGGCAAGTTCAAGGATTACATCGCCATTCCCAAGGCCAATGGCTACCAGTCCCTGCACACGACCCTGTTCGGCCCCTTCGGCACGCCGATCGAAGTCCAGATCCGCAGCCGCGAGATGCACAACATCGCCGAGGCCGGCGTGGCGGCGCACTGGCTCTACAAGTCGAGTGACGCGGACCTTTCCGCACTGCAGCAGCGAACCCACCAGTGGCTGCAGCGATTGCTGGAAATCCAGTCCGAAAGTGCCGATTCAGTAGAGTTTCTGGAGCACTTCAAGGTCGACCTGTTCCCGGACGAGGTGTACGTGTTTACCCCCAAGGGCAAGATCATGGCCCTGCCGCGCGGTGCAACGGCCGTCGATTTCGCTTATGCCGTGCACACCGATGTCGGCAACCGTTGCGTGGCGGTCAAGATCAATCAGGAGCTGGCGCCTCTGCGGACTGAGCTGCGGAATGGCGACCACGTGGAAATTATCACTGCCGCCCATTCCAAGCCAAATCCGTCATGGCTGAACTATGTCGCGACCGGCAAGGCGCGGGCGCACATCCGTCACTTCCTCAAGACCATGAAATCCGAGGAGTCGGCAGTGCTGGGCGAACGCCTGCTCAACCAGGCCCTGCGTGCCCTGCATGCCGATCCATCGCTGATCGACGAAGCGCGTTGGGAAAAGCTGTTGCGCGACTATGGAGTCAAGACGCGCGAGGAAATTCTGACGGACATCGGGCTCGGCAAGCGCCTCAACATCATGGTTGCCCGCCAGTTGCTGGCGATGGCAGAACCTTCCGGGGAGCAGCGACAGGGTAAGTTGGGCGCGATCACGATCCGCGGTTCGGAGGGGATGGCCGTGCAATTCGCCAAATGCTGTCGACCTATTCCTGGAGACCCGATCCTGGGCTTCATCAACAAGGGCAAGGGGCTGGTCATCCATACCCATGATTGCCCGGCCATCCGCAAGTTCCGCATGGACCCGGACAAATGGCTGGATGTGGAATGGGATCCGGACACCAAGCGTCTGTTCACGGTCAACCTCAAACTGGCCGTGGCCAACCAACCCGGTGTGCTCGCCAAGGTGGCGACCGGCATCGCCGAAGCTGGCTCCAACATCGATAACGTCAGCATGGAAGAAGGCGATAACAGCGCCTATACCAATATGCATTTCACGGTTCAGATCGAGGACCGGGAACATCTTGCACGGTTGATGCGCAGCCTGCGCAAGATTCAGGAAGTGGTTCGCATCAGCCGCGTCAAGGGGCTGGCTACCGAAAACAAATCGCAATAAATCTGAGGACGACACATGGCAAGACAAATCATTTCCACCGAAGGCGCACCCAAGGCGATCGGTACCTATTCCCAGGCGGTAAAGGTGGGCGACACAGTTTACCTTTCCGGGCAGATCGGCCTGGATCCGGCAAGCATGCAGCTTGTGGAAGGAATCGAAGCCCAGGTACGTCGCGTATTCGATAACCTGTCAGCGGTGGCTGCGGCGTCCGGTGGTTCATTGGCGGATATCGTCAAGCTCAACATTTTCCTGACCGATCTGGGACACTTCGCCCTGGTGAACACCATCATGGCCGAATATTTCAAGGAACCTTACCCGGCCCGCGCCGCGGTTGGCGTCGCTTCCCTGCCGCGCGGTGCGCTGGTGGAGGCCGACGGCGTGCTGGTGGTCGGCAGCTAAGTTCCCGATAGCCCGGCCATCGTGACCGAACTGTCCACGATCAAGGGTGTCACCAAACCCATGCAGGCCCGGCTCAGCAGGCTGGGCCTGCAGACCCTCGACGACGTTCTGCTGCACCTGCCGTTGCGCTATGTCGACGAAACCCATCTGACGCCTGTCCGAGCATTGCGCATCGGCGAGCAGGCCCAAGTCCAGGGCGAAATCATCCACGCCGAGACGCAGCACCGCCCAAGGAAAGCGCTGATCTGCCAGTTGCAGGGTGATGACGGCGGACTGTTGCACCTTCGATTCCTGCATTTCTACCCCAGCCAGGTGGCAGCGCTCAAACCCGGTATGCGTATCCGGGCCTTCGGTGAGCCCCGCTCCGGATTCTTCGGGATGGAGATGGTGCATCCTCAGTGTCGGGCAGCCCGCGACGATGTACCCCTGAGTGAAGCGCTTACGCCCATTTATCCAACGACAGCCGGACTGTCACAGCCTTCCATTCGCAAGCTGGTGCGCTGGGCGCTGGCGCATGGCGACCTCAGCGAGACCCTGCCTGCGGAGGTCTACGCCAGCCTCGAGTTGCCAACGTTTGCCGAGAGCCTGCATCTGCTTCACAACCCTCCCCCGGCAGTCGACCTGAGGGCGCTGGAACAACGTTGCCATCCGGTGTTTAAGCGTCTGGCTTTCGATGAACTGCTCGCCCAGCAGCTGTCGATGCGGTTACACCATGCCCGTCGTCGCGCACAGGGTGCCCCTCGCCTCAAACAGCTCAAGCATCTGACATCCGCGTTGCTGCAATCCCTGCCCTTCAGCCTGACGGATGCCCAGCTGAAAGTCTGGGGCGAAATCGCACAGGACCTGGCCCAGCCGCATCCCATGCAGCGTCTGCTGCAAGGCGACGTCGGGAGCGGCAAAACGATCGTTTCCGCGTTGGCCGCGTTGCAGGCGGTCGAGAATGGCTGGCAGGCAGCCGTCATGGCGCCCACCGAAATTCTGGCCGAACAACATTTCCGCAAGATGCATGACTGGTTGTCTCCTCTCGGCATCCGTGTGGCCTGGTTGACCGGGACGCAATCGAAGTCGGTGCGTCAGGCAGCCCTGGATCTCGTGGCCAGCGGTGAGGCTCAGGTCGTGGTGGGCACGCATGCCCTGTTTCAGGAGCAAGTGCAGTTTTCCCGCCTGGGGTTGGCCGTCATTGACGAGCAGCACCGGTTCGGTGTGCACCAGCGTCTTGCCTTGCGTAAGAAAGGCGAACAGCCACACCAGTTGATGATGAGTGCGACCCCGATCCCGCGTACGCTCGCCATGAGTTACTACGCCGATCTCGACGTGTCGGTGATCGATCAATTGCCTCCGGGGCGAACGCCTGTCGCCACCAGGCTGGTCGCAGATTCCAGGCGAGAGGAAGTGCTTACTCGCGTACGAGAGGCCTGCCATCAGGGAAGGCAGGCCTACTGGGTGTGCCCGTTGATCGAGGAGTCGGAGGCGCTACAGCTGAAGACGGCAATGGAAACCTATGAACTGCTCACCGCTTCCCTCCCCGAACTCAGGGTGGGGCTGGTCCATGGGCGCATGAAGCCAGTGGAGAAGCAGGCGGTGATGCAGGCTTTTGGTGTCAACGAAATACAACTGCTGGTGGCCACGACAGTGATCGAAGTCGGGGTGGATGTCCCCAATGCCAGCCTGATGGTGATCGAGCATGCAGAACGCATGGGATTGTCACAACTGCATCAATTGCGTGGACGTGTCGGCCGTGGGGCGGCGCAAAGCGCGTGCATCCTGCTCTACCAGACGCCGCTATCGGAAACGGCGCGAGCTCGACTGAAAATCATCTATGAAAACACGGATGGTTTCGAGATTTCCCGAGCAGACCTGCAATTGCGTGGCCCGGGTGAGTTCCTGGGCGTCCGCCAGAGTGGGGTTCCGTTGCTTAAAATCGCTGATCTCGAACGTGACGCAGCTTTGCTGGAGGTTGCGCGACAAGTAGCCGATCGGCTGCTGCACAAGTCTCCCGGATTGGCTGAGGCGCACCTGGCGCGCTGGATGGGGCGTGCGCAGGAGTACGTCAAGGTCTAAACCGGAGGCTGTGGCATAATCAGCAGCGTGAAAATCCGAGCCCAGCATTTCCCGACCCGCGACATGTGGCTACCGAGGCCGGCCGGTAGTGGTGCCTATCTGCATTGGCTGGTGGATGCGGGTTCCCTGACCGCGCGCCTGCGGGCGTCGAGCGATCAGTTTGCCGTGACCGGGATCACCCAGCGCTGGGCGCGTCCTCAGCCGGATGAAGCCAGATTGCTCGGCTTGCAATTGCGTGAACGGGCGTTGCTAAGGGAAGTCTGCCTCAACTGCGACGGCAGTCCTGTCGTGTTTGCCCATAGCGTGCTGCCGCGATCCAGCCTGAGTGGTTCCTGGCATGATCTCGGGCGCCTGGGATCTCGACCGTTGGGGGAGGCGTTGTTCGCCAATGCGCGGGTCATGCGAACCCCGCTGATGTTCCGCAAACTGCTGCCGGGGCATGCGCTGTATCAGCGTGCGGCTGCCGTGCTTCAGGGCAGGCCTGCATGCCTGTGGGCGCGGCGTTCAGTGTTCATGCTGGAGGGGTCATCCATCCTGGTGACCGAAGTCTTTTTGCCGGGAGTGCTGGATCAATGAAGGAATGGAAAGAGTGGGCCTCGCGTCTTGACGCATACGAGCGCCTGATGCGACTGGACAAGCCGATCGGTATTCTGCTGCTGCTGTGGCCGACATTGTGGGCGTTGTGGATTTGCAGCCGTGGTGCGCCAAACTGGTTCATCGTCTGGATTTTCATTCTCGGCACGGTGCTCATGCGTTCTGCCGGTTGCGTCATCAATGATTACGCAGACCGTCATTTCGATCCGCATGTCGAGCGTACGCGTTTGCGCCCCCTTGCCGCAGGCGAGGTTAGCGAGCGTGAAGCCTTGATTCTGTTCGGGTTGCTTAGTCTGATGGCCTTTGGGCTGGTGGTCCTGCTGAACAATCTCACGATACTTTTATCTATAGCAGCGCTGGTGCTGGCAGCCAGTTATCCGTTCACCAAGCGTTTTTTCTCGATTCCCCAGGCTTATCTCGGGATTGCATTCGGATTCGGTATTCCGATGGCATTTGCAGCACATAACAATGTGGTGCCGCCGCTGGCGTGGAAAATGCTGCTGGCCAATGTTTTCTGGGCGATCGCCTACGACACCGAGTATGCCATGGTCGACCGGGAGGATGACCGCACTATCGGCATTCGCTCCTCAGCGCTGTTCTTCGGAAAATACGACGTGGTCGCGATCATGGTCTGTTACGCGCTGATGCTTGGACTCATGGCATGGGTGGGACGTATCGTGCATTTGCACTGGCCTTATTTTATCGGGTTGCTGGCGGCGGCCGGAATTGCACTGTACCATTACAACCTGATTCGAACACGCGACCGGGCGGCCTGTTTCAAGGCCTTCCTGCACAATAACTGGCTGGGTGCCGTCATCTTTTTGGGGCTGGTTCTCAGTTATTTGCGATAAGTGTTTGACAGTACGTCGAACATTGACATAGAATCCACCCCTTTCATTTTTCAGCGAAATACGGTTGCTCCGATGAAAACCTTTTCTGCTAAGTCGCATGAAGTAAAGCGCGATTGGTTCGTGGTTGATGCCACGGACGTGGTGCTGGGCCGTCTGGCCAGCGCAATTGCTCACCGCCTGCGCGGTAAGCACAAGACTATTTATACTCCGCACGTGGACACCGGCGACTATATCGTCGTGGTGAACGCTGACAAGATCAAGGTCACTGGTAACAAGGCTGACGACAAGCAATACCATCGTCACAGCGGTTATCCGGGCGGTATTTCTACCACCAACTTCACCAAGATGCAGGACCGCTTCCCGGGTCGTGCTCTGGAAAAGGCTGTGAAGGGCATGCTGCCGAAGGGTCCGCTGGGCTATGCGATGTTCCGCAAGCTCAAGGTCTACGCCGGCCCGAAGCATGATCACGTTGCACAGCAACCCCAACCCCTGGAAATCTAAGGATTAACCATGATCGGTAAATACAATTACGGTACCGGCCGCCGCAAGAGCTCCGTCGCTCGCGTCTTCCTGAAGGCAGGCAAGGGCAACATCGTGGTGAACGACAAGCCGGCAGACGAGTACTTCTCCCGCGTGACTTCCCGCATGATCCTGCGTCAACCGCTGGAACTGACCAACAACATCGGTAGTTTCGACATCATGGTGAACGTGGTTGGCGGCGGCGAATCCGGCCAGGCCGGTGCGGTGCGTCACGGCATCACCCGTGCTCTGATCGATTACGATGCAGCGCTGAAGAGCGCCCTGTCCAACGCTGGTTTCGTGACCCGCGATGCACGTGAAGTGGAACGTAAGAAGGTCGGTCTCCGCAAGGCACGTCGCGCCAAGCAGTTCTCCAAGCGTTAATCGTCTGGTTCTGCAGGGAAAAAAAGCCGCACTTGTGCGGCTTTTTTGTTTTACGCTATCTGGTCGATGTCATGAACGTGGCTTTTGGTTGCCTTTTCCAGGGGTGCTGATTAACATTCACCGCTCAGGTATTAACCCTTTATTCCATAGAGAATTATGCAAAAAAACAAAATCAGGATCGGCATTGTGGGCGGCACCGGTTACACCGGGGTCGAACTGTTGCGTCTTCTGGCGATTCATCCACATGCGGAACTTGCCTGCATCACTTCCCGTGGAGAAGCTGGGCAGCGTGTCAGCGATATGTTCCCCAGTCTGCGTGGCTATGTCGATCTGCCGTTCAGCGACCCGGCCCAGGCTGATCTGAAGTCTTGTGATGTGGTGTTTTTCGCAACCCCCAACGGTATCGCGATGCAGCAGGCACGTGAACTGCTCGATGCGGGCGTGCGGGTCATCGATCTGGCGGCTGATTTCCGTATCAAGGATGTTCAGACCTGGGAAAAATGGTATGGCATGACACATGCCTGTCCGGACCTGGTTGCTGAGGCTGTGTATGGGCTGCCTGAAGTCAATCGCGCGGCGATTGCCGGTGCGCGCCTGATCGCGAATCCAGGTTGCTATCCGACGGCGGTGCAACTGGGATTCCTTCCCCTGATCAAGGCGGGGGTGGTCGATACTGGCTCGTTGATTGCCGATACCAAATCCGGCGTCAGCGGTGCCGGTCGCAAGGCAGAGATCCCGACCCTGTTTGCCGAAGCTGGTGACAATTTCAAGGCTTATGGTGTCGCAGGTCATCGTCACCTGCCGGAAATCCGTCAGGGGCTGGGGCTGATGAACGGTAATCCGGTGGGCCTGACTTTCGTGCCGCATCTGACACCGCTGATTCGCGGAATCCACGCAACCCTGTATGCACGCATGGCCAGAGACGTGGATCTGCAGCAGCTGTTCGAACAGCATTACGTGAGCGAGCGTTTCGTGGATGTGCTGCCGTCTGGCGCCCATCCGGAAACCCGCTCGGTACGCGGCTCGAACCAGTGTCGTATTGCAGTTCATCGCCCGCAGGGTGGAGACACGGTGGTCGTGTTGTCGGTCATTGACAACCTGGTCAAGGGTGCCGCTGGTCAGGCGGTGCAGAATATGAACATCATGTTCGGATTCGCCGAGACGACTGGACTGGAAGTGGTGCCCTTGTTGCCATGAAGTGGTGGCAACGCCAGATCAAGAAGCATTTCAGTATCAGTGCGGCGCAGGTGGCGGTTCGCCCTGCGTTGCCCTGGTACTGGCGTGCTTTACAAGTGTTGGCGTTGCTGAGCATTGGTGCCGTGATCGGAGCCTGGGGATTGACTGGTCCGGTTTTTAATCCGTTTGATGCCCAGCAGGTGCAACGGCGCGAAGATGTGCAAACCCTGCAGGCTCGCGCGGTACAGCTTGAAAGCAAGCTGCAGGTTTCCATGGCCGCGCAAAGCAACCTGGCCAAGGAAATGGCAGGTTTGCAGGATGAAAACATGCGGCTCAAGGAGGAGTCGGGCTTTTACAAGAGCATCCTTTCCGAGACTGGAACCAGCGGCGTTCCCAAGATTCACAGTGTCAAGCTCAGCAAGGGCGGTCATGCCGGGGATTACCAGTATCAAATACTGCTGGTGCAGTCCGGGCGCCATGACAAAATGGTCCAGGGGGCTGTACAGCTGGTGCTGAACGGGACCCAGGATGGAAAGCCTTTTGCCCAGCATGTGGAACCGGCCGGTCAGCGCAACGGGATCAAGGTGAATTTCAAGTACTATCAACGGATCGAAGGGACATTTTCAGTTCCTCCGCAGACGGTTGCCCAGAATTTGCAGGTGCAGTATCTTGCGGCAGGTTTATCCCAACCTGCCTTGACTCAGACCGCCAGTCTGCCGAATTGAGAGAGGATGCCGCATGTTTTCCAGATCCCGTCAGAAACCGCAAAACCGTATCGACACGCTGATTGGCGCCGAGTCCAGTCTTGAAGGAGACATCGATTTTTCCGGTGGATTGCGGGTGGATGGCACGATCCGGGGCAATGTCAGCGAAAGCGGTTCCAAGCCAGGTACGCTGGTGTTGAGCGAACATGGACGTATCGAGGGGGCTATCAGCGTATCCCATGCGGTGATCAACGGTACAGTGGTCGGGCCACTGATTGCCAGAAACTATGTGGAACTCCAGGCAAAGTCCAGGGTCACTGGAGATGTGTGTTACAAAAGTCTGGAAATGCACATGGGTGCCGTGGTCGAAGGCAAGCTGATCTACCTGAGCGATGTGAACCGGGAAATTCCCGAGTCTTCTAGTCAGGATTGACCGCCTCGCGACAAGCGAGGATAATTATTGTTTTGAGAATCAAGGAGTTTGAAATGAATGCCGTGACTGAAGTCCCGAGCCCGCTGATCTTTACCGACAATGCGGCCCGCAAAGTTAAAGAATTGATCGACGAGGAAGGTACTCCTGATCTGAAGCTGCGCGTATTCGTGACCGGTGGCGGCTGTTCCGGTTTTCAGTATGGCTTCACTTTCGAAGAGACCGTCAACGAAGACGATACCACGGTTGACCGTGATGGCGTGACGCTGCTGATCGACCCGATGAGCCTGCAATATCTGGTCGGTGCAGAGATCGACTATCAGGATAGCCTGCAGGGCTCCCAGTTCGTGATCCGTAACCCGAATGCGACGACGACCTGTGGTTGCGGTTCCTCGTTCTCTGCCTAAGATGCAGAGGTCAAAAAAGGCAGCCTAGGCTGCCTTTTTTGTTGTCATTCGCCAGTGGCCAGGCTGTCCAGAATTTCCTCTTCGAATTCTCGCAGCCCCTCTTCGTTGAGCCCGAGTTCCTGCAATACCATGCTGCGTGAAGCGGGCCATTCCTTGTCGTCCTCGAACTGGTAGCGAAGGTTGTACAGGTGCGTGGCCATCTGCAGCATGGCCACCATGGCACGATGATCAAGGTTCACATTGGCGATGTCATGATGGTAGCGGATGGACAGGCTGATGAAGTCCGGTAGGTGCCAGGTACGGCTGACAAGATAGCCGGCCATGCAATGGTCCGTGTTGAAGGTGCGATCTTCATCGTTCATGTCCGGCCAGCCGCCTGTGCCCGACAGCCTGAAGGAATTGCCGTATTCGGGGAAGCGTTGCATCAGGAGCGGGACGCCGCATTCGCAGAATAAGCCTGCCATGTAAGCCTGATCGGGAAAGATGTTGCATACGGAAACGCGCTTTTGGGCGATGATCGCAGCCAGTTTGGCGATATCTCCAGAGCGTTCCCAGAATTTCTCGTAAACGGCTGCGCCGTCGCCAATGGCTGAGCGCAGGGCCATGCACTTCACAAGATTAACAACCTGCTTCAGGCCAAGCACATTGATGGCGCTTTCGATGGAATCCACCTTGCGGTTGAGTCCCATCGAGGGGGAATTGACGATCTTGAATAACGCTGAGGACAGACCGACGTCGGCGGAGATTGCCGTGGCCACGGATTTGTTGGTGACACGTGGCTGGCTGGTCAGGCGCTCGATTTCAAGCAGGACGCGGGGTTGCGGCGGCAGCTTGATCCCGTGGTCCAGCATATCCTGCATGTGCTGCAGATCGGACGCGGGTAGTGACAGCTCTATATTCATGGGAGGTATTAAATATCCAGAGTGAAACTGTATCAGGATTGCCGAACCTGTTTCAGTTGTTAGCTGATCACAAAATACAGATGAGACAGTCTGAATTATATCTGTTGTTGGCATATTCGGCAGGCGGAGATGGATTTTGCGTACGGCATCATACTGATCCGGCGGGGAAATGACGGCTGCGTGCTTTATAATTGCAACTTGTCCTGGCCGCTTATCCGCGATGGCCCTAGTGAAGAGAAAATTGAGATGAAATCCGACGTTTCCCGACCCATTCCGATGTCTCCTGCAGAAGCGCAACTCCGCGAGATCCTGTCACGCCGCATCATGGTGCTGGATGGCGCCATGGGGACCATGATCCAGCGTTACAAGCTGACGGAAGAGGATTATCGCGGCGGGCCGAATGGCCGCTTTGCCGATTTTCAGGGCGCGTTCTGCCCCAAGGATGACGGTTGCGGCTGCGGAAAGACCCATGGAGAACCGGCTTCCCGTGAACTGTTCGTCAAAGGCAATAACGAACTGTTGACCCTGACCCAGCCGCATGTGATCCAGGAAATTCATGAGCAGTACCTGGCGGCCGGGGCGGACATGGTCGAAACCAATACTTTCGGGGCCACCAGTGTGGCCCAGGATGATTACCAGATGGCGCATCTGGTGCACGAGATGAACGTGCAGGCGGCCAAGCTGGCGCGTGCGGCCTGCGACAAGTATTCGACCCCCGACAAGCCGCGCTTCGTCGCCGGCGCGCTGGGCCCGACACCCAAGACCGCTTCGATTTCCCCGGACGTGAACGATCCTGCCGCACGCAACGTGACTTTCGATCAGTTGGTGAAGGCTTACTATGAACAGACGGTCGCGCTGGTCGAGGGTGGCGTGGATATCCTGCTGGTGGAAACCATCTTCGATACGTTGAACTGCAAGGCGGCGTTGTTCGCCATCGACAGCTTCTTCGAGCAATCCGGCAAGCGCCTGCCCATCATGATTTCCGGAACGGTGACCGATGCCTCCGGGCGCATCCTGTCTGGCCAGACCGTGGCTGCATTCTGGAATTCGGTGCGGCATGCCCGCCCCCTGACGATCGGCCTCAACTGTGCGCTGGGCGCCACATTGATGCGCCCCTACGCCGAGGAGCTTTCCCGGATTGCCGATACGTTCGTGTGTATCTATCCGAATGCTGGCCTGCCCAACCCGATGAGCGATACCGGGTTCGATGAGAAGCCGGCCGATACCTCTGCCCTGCTGCGCGAATTTGCCGAGAGCGGGTTCATGAATATTGCCGGCGGGTGCTGCGGGACGACCCCGGACCATATCCGGGCCATTGCCGAACAATTGCAGGACGTGGCGCCGCGTCAGGTACCGGAAATCGCCAAAGCGACCCGTCTGTCCGGACTGGAGCCGTTCACCATCGACGACGAATCCCTGTTCGTCAATGTCGGTGAACGTACCAACGTCACCGGTTCCAAGGCGTTTGCACGCATGATCCTCAACGGTCAGTACGATGAAGCGTTGAGCGTGGCACGGCAGCAGGTTGAAAATGGCGCGCAGGTGATCGATATCAACATGGACGAAGGCATGCTGGACGCCGTCGCCGCCATGACGCATTTCCTCAATCTGGTGGCGTCCGAGCCAGATATCGCCCGTGTGCCGGTGATGATCGACTCTTCCAAGTGGGAGGTGATCGAGGCTGGCCTGAAGTGCGTGCAGGGCAAGTCCATCGTGAACTCCATTTCCATGAAGGAAGGCGAAGCGGAGTTTCTGCGACAGGCACGCCTGTGTCGTCGCTACGGTGCGGCGGTGATCGTCATGGCCTTCGACGAAAAGGGCCAGGCGGACACTTTCGAGCGCAAGATCGAGATCTGCAAGCGCGCCTACGACCTGCTGGTGCAGGAAGTGGACTTTCCCCCGGAAGATATCATTTTCGACCCGAACATCTTTGCGATTGCGACGGGTATCGAGGAGCACAACAACTACGCGGTCGATTTCATCAACGCCACACGCTGGATTCGCGAGCATCTGCCCTATGCCAAGGTGTCGGGCGGGGTGTCGAACGTCAGCTTCAGCTTCCGTGGCAACGATCCGGCCCGCGAAGCCATCCATACAGTATTCCTGTACCACGCCATCCAGGCGGGCATGACCATGGGCATCGTCAACGCCGGCATGGTCGGCGTGTATGACGATCTGGAGCCGGAACTGCGCGAGCGGGTCGAGGACGTGGTGCTGAATCGCCGTGAAGATGCCACCGAGCGCATGATCGAGTTCGCCGGTACGCTCAAGGCGGGCAACAAGAAAGAGGCGACCACGCTGGAATGGCGCGGGACACTGGAAAATCCGGTGCCTGTCGCCAAGCGCCTGGAGCATGCGCTGGTCCATGGCATCACCGAATTCATCGTCGAAGACACCGAAGAGGCACGCCAGGAAGCGATGGCGCGCGGTGGGCGCCCGATCCACGTGATCGAGGGGCCGTTGATGGATGGCATGAACGTGGTGGGTGACCTGTTCGGACAGGGCAAGATGTTCCTGCCCCAGGTGGTCAAGTCCGCGCGCGTGATGAAGCAGGCCGTGGCGCACCTGATCCCGTTCATCGAGGAAGAAAAAGCCGAGGAAGAGCGTCGTACCGGCATGAAGGCCAAGGCCAAGGGCAAGGTGGTGATCGCGACCGTCAAGGGTGATGTGCACGACATCGGCAAGAACATCGTCTCCGTGGTGCTGCAGTGCAACAACTTCGAAGTGGTCAACATGGGGGTGATGGTGCCGGCGGCGGAAATCCTCGCCATGGCCAAGGCTGAAAATGCCGACATCATCGGCCTCTCTGGCCTGATTACCCCGTCTCTGGAAGAAATGGCGCATGTGGCCCGCGAAATGCAGCGCGACCCGCATTTCCGCAACCTGAAGATGCCGCTGCTGATCGGTGGCGCGACGACATCGCGTGCGCATACCGCTGTGAAGATCGCGCCGAACTACGATGGACCGGTCGTGTATGTGCCGGATGCCTCGCGTTCGGTGGCAGTGATGCAATCGTTGATGACCCCGGAGCAGCGTGACGGCTATATCGCCGAGATTTCCTCGGATTACGAGCGCGTGCGTCACCAGCATGCCCAGAAGAAGGGGATTCCGCTGCTGACCATCGCCCAGGCGCGCGAGAACAAGATGCAGGTCTCCTTCCAGGGCGAGGATGCACCGCTCAAGCCCAAGTTCATCGGCCGCCGCGAACTCAAGAACATCGACCTCAGCCTGCTGGCCCAGCACATCGACTGGGGTCCGTTCTTCCAGACCTGGGATCTGGCCGGCGCCTATCCGGGTATCCTGCAGGATCCGGTGGTCGGTGAGGCTGCGCGCAAGGTGTATGACGAAGGTCAGGCCATGCTGAAGAAAATCATCGATGGCCGCTGGTTCAGCGCCAACGGGGTGATCGCACTGCTGCCTGCGAACAGCGTGAATGATGACGACATCGAAATCTATACCGATGAGTCCCGTAGCGAGGTGGCCCTGACCTGGTACGGCATGCGTCAGCAGACCGAGAAGCCGGTGATCGAAGGCGTGCAGCGTCCCAACCAGTGCCTGGCCGATTTCGTCGCGCCCAAGTCCTCCGGTGTGGCCGATTACATCGGGTTGTTCGCGGTGACGGCGGGTCTGGGGATCGAAAAGCACGAGCAGCGCTTCCTTGATGCCCATGACGATTACAGCGCCATCATGCTGAAGTCGCTGGCCGACCGCCTGGCAGAGGCTTTTGCCGAATATCTGCACGAGCGCGTGCGCAAGGATTTCTGGGGTTATGCCTCGGATGAACAGTTGGAGAATGCCGATCTGATCAAGGAGGCCTACCGTGGCATCCGTCCGGCGCCGGGCTATCCGGCCTGCCCGGACCACACGGTCAAGACGGACATGTTCCGCCTGCTGCAATGTTCAGAGGTGGGGATCACGCTGACGGAATCGATGGCCATGATGCCCGCGGCGTCCGTAAGTGGTTTTTATCTGGCGCATCCTGAATCCCGCTATTTCAGCGTGGACAAGATCGGGCAGGACCAGCTGGAAGACATGGCGGCTCGACGCAACGTGGATAAGGCTTTCCTGCAGCGCTGGCTGGCATCTAACCTCTAGCGCTAGCCTGCCCAACAAGGCGGGCCAACCGATCCCGCGCGATCAGGCTGGCTGGCTATACGGGTTCGTTTGGCGTATCCAGATCGTTGAGAACGCGGTTGCGTCCCTGGGTTTTCGCGAGATAGAGCGAACGATCGGCACGTTGCAGCATGCTGGGGCCGCTGTCGTCGGGAAGCATCTGGGTCACGCCGGCGCTGAAGGTGGCGCTGATCTTGCCTTGTTCGTGGCGCAGTGGGGATTTTGCCAGCATCTGCTGCAGACGTTGCAGCATGAACATGGCGCCGCTCATCTCGGTTTCCGGAAGCAGCAGCAAAAACTCTTCGCCGCCATAGCGGAACAGTATGTCGGATTCGCGCAGGACCGATCTGGACAGTTGCGTGAAGTGCTGCAGCATCAGGTCACCTGCCGCGTGGCCGTACGTATCGTTGATATCCTTGAAGAAGTCCAGGTCCAGTAGCGCAATCGAAAAAGCGCTCCTGGCCCGTTTGGCACGGGATATTTCCTGGCCCATGGTGATGTCCATGCCAAACCGGTTGCGCGCACCGGTTAGTGGGTCCAGCATGAGCTGGGAGCGGGTCTCCTGCAATTCGGCCCGCATTTCTTCAAGTGCGCTTCTGGTGCTGATCAGTTCCTGGCTGGTGTTTTCAACCGAGTCCTGGATGCTGCGTGCGGTCGCGCTGATGATCTGCAGAATGCCGAGAATTTCCTGCTTCTCGTCGGTTTTTTCCAATGCCTGCACAGAAGATTCGATATTGCGGTTCTTTTCCCCGAGGTTGCTCGCGAGCTGTCCGGTTTGCTCGCTGGCCGCCGAGATCAGGGTGAGGACCAGGCTGATCAGTTCACGATCGTTATCGATCTTTTGTTCGGTCGAGAGCGGGGATGGGGCTTTGCCTGAGATCGGCAGTTCATCGCCAGAAATCTCATGGTAAACGGCTGCGTAGTTCTCGGGGGAGGGTGAAAGTCCGCGTTCGGTCAGCAAATAAAGAGCCTTGCGGGCTGTTTCTGCTGTTTGCTTTGATTGGCTGGTCTTATCGGACATCTCGTCATGGCGCCTTGTCGATAAACTATCTTATCATAGTGGTATTAGGCAAGGTAAGTTGGAGGCCTGTCTGGCGCGCTTGAATGCTGGTTGCAAGTATGCCGGTGATGGATCCCGATCGTTAGTCAACGGATGGCCTTTACGTTCTTCTGCCTCAATATGCACGATCAGGATAAAATTCCCAATTTGCTGGGTACGCTGCTCGGTGTGCTTGCAAAAAAATCGATCATGCTCTGTCTGGATGCCCGGAGGCATGGCCGGGATGGCGGGAATAAACAGGCAAAAAAGGGGACGGAATGAAGATCTGGCTGATGGGATTGGCTTGCGCCTTGTGGCTGGGCGGTGGCCTGGCAATGGCCAGGGAGCCGGTACCTGCCGGTGAGGAAGACCAATTGCGCGGCATTGTGCGCAATCTGCTGGATGACAACAACGCCTTTGTGAAGTCGCATAAAAAGGGCTATTTCCAGCCTTTCGTGGATGGTCAGCATCCGCGCGCCACAGTGGTGACCTGTGCCGACTCCCGGGTGCATGCGCAAGCGATCGATAACAATCCGGATGGCGACCTCTTTATGGTGCGCAACATCGGCAACCAGATTTCAACGGCTGAGGGTTCGGTCGAATACGGCGTACACCATCTGCATACGCCCCTGCTGCTCATTGTCGGCCATGTGGCCTGCGGCGCGATCAAGGCAGCGCGCAGCGATTATTCGAAGGAATCCCCGGCCATCCGTCGAGAGCTCGATACCATCAAGCTGCCACCCAAAAACGCAAAGATGGACGAAAAGGAAGATATTCTCGAAGGCATCCGTGTCAACGTAAACAATCAGGTCAGCTTCGCAATGAAAAAATTCAAGGCGGAGGTTGCAGAAGGCAAGCTCCAGGTGATCGGTGCGATTTATGATTTCCGTGACGATTTGCATCAGGGTCAGGGGCGCCTGGTGATCACCAATATCAACGGAAACACGGATGCGGGCGCCATCCTGTCAGGATTGATGCAATACTCCGGCGCAAGCATGTCGCTTGACAAGAAGGCGGCACCGAACCGAAACGACAAACCCAAATCAACGGAACACTGATGCATATTCATATTCTCGGCATCTGCGGGACCTTCATGGGCGGCATTGCCGCCCTGGCAAAGGCCGTGGGCCACCGCGTCACCGGATGTGACGCCAACGTTTACCCGCCGATGAGTACGCAACTCGAGGCGCAGGGCATCGAGCTGATCGAAGGGTTCGGTGTCGAGCAGCTCGACCTCATTCCCGATGTATACGTGATCGGCAATGTCGTTGCGCGTGGCAACCCGCTGATGGAGGAGATCCTCAACCGCGGACTCCCATACATTTCCGGCCCGCAATGGCTGGCGGAGCATGTGTTGCAAGACAAATGGGTGCTGGCGGTCGCCGGCACGCACGGCAAGACCACGACCAGCTCCATGCTGGCATGGGTGCTGGAATATGCCGGCCTTGCTCCCGGCTTCCTGATCGGCGGCGTCCCGGAGAATTTCGGTGTTTCTGCCCGCCTGCCGGGTGAGCCGCGTCAGGAGCCGGGTGGGAAATCACCGTTCTTCGTCATCGAGGCAGATGAGTACGACACGGCTTTCTTTGATAAACGTTCCAAGTTCGTGCATTACCATCCGCGCACTGCGGTGCTGAACAATCTGGAGTTCGATCATGCGGATATCTTCGCTGATCTTGCTGCCATCGAAACACAATTTCATCATTTGGTACGCACGGTGCCTGGCAAAGGGCTGGTGGTGGCCAATGGTCGTGAAGATAGCCTGGAACGGGTATTGAAACGCGGATGCTGGACCCCGGTCGAGCGCTTCGGCTGTGAGGGCGGCTGGCAGGTCGGCGAGGTTCGCGCGGACGGCAGTTTCGACGTGATGTTCGAAGGGAAAGACCAGGGTCGTGTCGCATGGGCGTTGCTGGGTGAGCACAACCGCATGAATGCGCTGGCGGTACTGGCAGCGGCCCGGCACGTAGGCGTACCGGTCGAGGTGGGCATCGCCGCGCTGGCTGAATTCCGTAACGTGAAGCGCCGCATGGAGATCCGCGGTACCGTCAATGGCGTGACGGTATATGACGATTTCGCTCATCACCCGACCGCGATCGATACCACGGTGGCTGGTTTGCGGGCCAAGGTCGGCGCTTCGCGCATCCTCGCCGTTTTGGAGCCACGATCCAATACCATGAAGCTGGGCGTGATGAAGGCAGCCCTTCCGGGCAGCCTGCATGATGCCGATCGCGTCTTCTGTTTTGCCGCCAACCTGGGATGGGATGCCCGTGAGGCTTTGCAACCCATCGCTACCAAGACGGTCGTCGGCGATGACCTCGACATGCTCGTGGCGGCCATCGTTACCGAAGCGCGGCCCGGTGATCACGTGCTGGTCATGAGCAACGGCGGATTCGGCGGCATTCATCAGAAAATCCTGGATCGACTGGCTTGATCGCACTGCTCAAAGATGACACCAACCGCCTCGGCGTCATGTTGACGCTGTCTGTGCTGGTGCACGCGGTGCTGCTCATGGTCAAGTTTGCTGCGCCCGAACTGAAGCGCCTGCAGGACCATATGCCGGCGCTGGAGGTGGTGCTGGTCAACGCCAAGACCAAGTCAGCGCCAAGCAAAGCCGATGCCCTGGCGCAGGCCAACCTCGATCGCGGCGGCAACACGGATGCCGACCGGCAGATGAAATCCCCGTTGCCGGTGCCCAAGAACAAACCCCGTGAAATGTCGGCCAACCTCGCTGCAGAAGCCCGTGCAGCCTCACAACAGGCAGCGCCCACCAAGGCGGAGGTCACGCAGAAGGAACAGCGGGTCTCCCACCTTGAAAAAAATGCGCAGGAATTGATGACGCAGATCAAATCCACCCGCACTGTCGAGAGCCAGCCCAGCCAGCAGGCGGCCGCGACCAACCCGGAACAGGGCAAGCAGGAAGCTTCGCCCAAAACCCTGAATGCAGCCGATCTGGTGGCGCAGAGCCTGGATGCCGCGAGGCTCGAGGCCCAGATTTCCAAGGAGTGGGATGCCTACCAGAAGCGTCCCAAGCGCAAGTTCCTCGGTTCGCGCGTCAAGGAATACCGCTTTGCAGCCTACGTAGAATCCTGGCGGCAAAAGGTGGAAAAGGTCGGTACCCTGAACTATCCTGAAGAAGCCAAGGCACAGAAGCTTTATGGCAGCCTGCGCATGACCGTCAACATCAAGTCGGACGGAACGATCGAGAGCGTCGAACTCAACCAGAGTTCGGGCCAGAAAGTGCTGGATGACGCAGCACGCCGCATCGTCGAACTGGCTGCGCCCTACGCCGAGTTTCCGCCGGATATTCGCAAGGATACCGACATCATCAGCATCACCCGTACCTGGACGTTTACCCGCGAGGAAACGCTCTCAGGCGGGGAGTAACAGGAAGCACGCCATGAGTTATTACGAACGCCATGTATTTTTCTGCCTGAACCGGCGCGATGACGGGGCCGCCTGCTGCTGCGACCACGATGCCGAAGGCATGTTTGAATACACCAAAAAGAAAGTCAAACAACTCAACCTGAACGGTCAGGGCAAGGTCCGCATCAACCGTGCCGGATGCTTCGACCGTTGTGGGGAAGGCCCCTTGCTGGTGATCTACCCCGAAGCCGTCTGGTACACCTTCATCGACCAGGAAGACCTCGACGAAATCATCGACTCCCACCTGATCCGTGGGGTCGAAGTCGAACGGCTCAAGGTCTAGAAGTGAGTCAGCGCCCGGCCGATCGCCTGGCGCAACAGCGAGATATCCACCGCGTGGCGCACCCCTTCGCGCTGTGCCTCTCCCCAGACAGAATTGGGAAAATGCCTGTCGTCCGTGAAGCGCGGGATCACATGCCAGTGCACATGTGGCGTCATGTTGCCAAAACTGGCGAGGTTGATCTTGTCCGGGTTCATCACCTCGCGCACCGCAGATTCCACAGCCAGAAGGACTCTCATCAATAGTGAGCGCTCGCTTGGGTCAAGATCCGTCATCTCCTTCACATGCCGGTTCAGGATCACGCGACAGAAACCCGGATAGTCCGGATCGTTCACCAGGACGATGCGGCAGAGCATGCTCTCCCAAAGAATTTCACCACCATCGTTGTCGCAGAGATCGCAAGCCATCATGCAACCCCTGCGCCATGGGCTTGCTGGTCCGCGTGGTAGCTGGAGCGAACCATAGGGCCGCAGGCGGCTTGGGTGAAGCCCATGGCGAGGGCCTGTTGTTCGAACCACTCGAAGCGGGACGGTTCGACGAAGCGCAACACGGGCAGGTGGTGGGCACTGGGTTGCAGGTACTGGCCCAGCGTGAGCATTTCCACGCCATGTGCGCGCAGGTCGCGCATGACGTCGAGAATTTCCTCGTCGGTTTCTCCCAGGCCCAGCATCAGGCCGGATTTGGTGGGCAAGTCTGGGAAACGCGCCTTGAAGTCGGAGAG
This sequence comes from Pseudomonadota bacterium, assembly GCA_029782295.1. Taxonomy (GTDB): domain Bacteria; phylum Pseudomonadota; class Gammaproteobacteria; order Burkholderiales; family Methylophilaceae; genus CAIJXJ01. Next base: position 432,732 of record JAKOVB010000027.1, on the reverse strand, counting down.
CAGCTTGAGAGAATGCGCATAGTCAGCGCCCGGTCGCGCTTGTTTGTAGAGGCGCGGTACGGTTTCCAGGTTGTGGTTCATCACATCAGGCGGTGCGGCTGAAAGGATTTCCAGTGCGGTATCGAGGCGCCCGCGGAAATCGGGTACCAGGATTTCGATCTTGAGCTGGGGGGAATGGGTACGCGCGGCGCGGATGCAGTCAACGAAATGCTGGGCGCCGCCATCACGCAGGTCGTCGCGATCGACGCTGGTGATGACGACATATTTGAGGCGCATGGCGGCGATGGTCTTGCCGAGTTTCTCGGGTTCCTGAGCATCCGGCGGCAGGGGTTTGCCGTGGGCCACGTCACAGAATGGGCAGCGTCGGGTGCAGACGTCGCCCAGGATCATGAAGGTGGCGGTCCCGCCGCTGAAGCATTCGCCGATGTTGGGGCAGGTCGCTTCCTCGCAGACGGTGTGCAGGTTGTTGTCGCGCAGGATCTGTTTGATTTCCTGATAGCGGCTGCTGTCCGGCACTTTCATGCGGATCCATTCCGGCTTGCGCGGTGCGGGTTGCGGCACGATCTTGATCGGGATGCGCGCCGTCTTGGCGGCGCCCTTCTGCTTATTGGTAGGTGTGTCCATGGTGTTTCAGCCATCCATCGGTGTGGGTATGACGGGGGTCGTGGTGCGTCCAGTGCAGCACGCCTCCTTTGGGATTCCATTCGTATTCGCCGTGAAAATCGACGGTGTCGCCGACCTTCAGGTCGTTGATACGGGGTGCGAGATCGACGTTGTGTGCCACGAGTACGGTATGGCCACCGTAAACGCGCAGGATGAAGCGCTGGTGGCGGCTGCCTTCGTTGTCGTCCGGCAGGATGCGCGTGACGGTGCCCTGCCCCTCAACCTGGATGTTGGTTAGGCGGTTTCGATAAGCCTCAATGATGCCTGCCGCGGCCTTATCCCCGGCTTGGGCCACGACAGCGGAGATATCGGGCAGCGCAGGTTTTCCGGATTCTGGCTGCATGAATCCGATATAGAAAACGCCGAGCAGGATGATGAGCAGGAGTTTGATCATGTGCCTTGCATCCTGTCGGCAAAATGCTTGATCAGGGTATCGGCCAGCAAGCCTCGGTCATCGGTGATACCGAAATCGCGTAACTGGGTGACCTGCAGGCCCCGGTAACCACAAGGGTCGATGGCGCTGAATGGTGACAGGTCCATGTCGACATTGAGCGACAGGCCGTGGTAGCAGCGGCCGTTCTTCAGGCGCAAACCGAGTGACGCGATTTTGCTGCCTTCGACATAGACACCGGGGGCGTCCGGGCGACCTTCTGCGGAGATGCCGCGATCGGCAAGCAGCTGGATGACGGCTCCTTCCATGCGATCGACGAGCTGGCGAATGCTGAGATGGCGGCGCTTGAGGTCGATCAGGCAGTAAAGCACGATCTGGCCCGGGCCGTGGTACGTGATCTTGCCGCCGCGGTCGGTGAGGACAACGGGGATGTCATCGCGCCAGGGGGATCGCACGTCCTTGCGGTTCAGCCCCAGCGTATAAACCGGCGGATGCTCGGTCAGCCAGAGTTCGTCGGGGGTGTCGTCAGCGCGGCCGGCCGTGAATTCCTGCATCGCTAGCCAGGTGGCCGCATAGTCGGTCAACCCGAGATTCCTGATGATCATCGTCTGCAGGCTACAGGACGACCTTGACCATGGGGTGCGCGGTCAGTGCGCGGTACAGGTCATCCAGTTGCGGTTTGGATGTGGCGGTGATGGTGCAGGTCAGGCTGAGATATTTGCCAGTGCTGCTGGGACGCATTTCGACGCGTGTGGCGTCGAAGCCGGGCGCGTGCATCCTGACCACTTCGACGATGGCATCGGCAAAGCCTTCGCGCGTTTCGCCCATGACTTTGATGGGAAACTCGCAGGGGAATTCAAGCAGGGTCTCTTCACTCATGACGGGGTCCTCATGATGCGGTTCTTGTAGTCCTGATAAAGCGCGTACATGTTCCGGAACAACGGACCGGGCTGGCCGTTGCCGATGGGTTGGCCATCCAGGCGAGTGATCGCAAGCACCTCGCGGGTCGAAGAACACAACCACAGTTCGTCCGCCTTGCGGATGCGTTCCAGGTCAAATTTGCCGATCTCGACCGGGATGCCGTTGGCATGCGCCAGTTCCAGCACCAGATCGTAGGTGATGCCGGGCAGCATGTGGTGGTCCTTGGGCGGGGCCAGGATCACGCCGTTTTCAACGGCGAACACGTTAGTGGCCGTGCCTTCCGTCAGGATGCCGTCGCGGAACAGGATTGTCTCATTGACGCCGGCATCGACGGCCAGCTGGCGCAGCAGGATGTTGGGCAGCAGGGAAATGGCCTTGATGTCGCAGCGCCCCCAGCGGTTGTCTTCGGCAGAGATCGCATCCACCCCCTGCTCTACCAGTTGCACAGGTGGCGTTGTCAGGGGATTACTCATCATGAATACGGTCGGCGTGACGCCTGCCGGGAACGGGTGGTCGCGTTTGGCGACGCCGCGGGTGATATGCAGGTAGATCGACTGGTCGTCATGTGGCTCGACGCGGATCAGTTCACGAATCAGCCGGGTCCATTCCTCATAGGTGTAAGGATTGGGCAGACGGATGCCGTCCAGGCTGTGCTGTAGACGTTGCAGGTGCTCATCCAGCCGGAAAGGGTGCCGGGAATAGACGGGAATGAGCTCATAAACACCGTCCCCGAAAATGAAGCCCCGATCGAGCACGGGCACGCTGGCCTGTTCGATCGGGAGAAACGCCCCATTCAGGAAGACGGTCTGGCTCATTACTGGAACAGCAGCTTGATGCTGTCTACCATCCGGCCGAAGATGCCGGCCACCGGCATTTCCTTGGCGGCGACCAGCTTGCGTTCAAGCAGCGGTTTGCCGTCCAGGGTGAACTGGATGGTGCCGACTTCCTGGCCCGCAGCCACTGGGGCGATCAGGGGTTGCTTGCTGGCGACGGTCGCTTTCAGGCGGTCTGCCTGGCCTTTGGGCAAGGTGACGTAGAGGTCTTCAGCAACGGTGGCGGACAAGGTGTTTTCAGCGCCCTTCCAGACCTTGAGCGTGCTGACGTTCTGTCCCTGCTTGTAGACGAGGCGGGAATCGTAGAACTGGAAGCCGTAATTGAGCAGCTTCTGGCTTTCCGTGGCGCGGGTACTGTCGGAGGGGGTGCCAAGCACGACGGAAATCATGCGGGCATCGCCACGCTTGGCAGATGCGATCAGGCAGTAGCCGGCAGAGGAGGTGTGACCGGTCTTCATGCCGTCGACGTAGGGGTCGCGCCACAGCAGCGTGTTACGGTTGTGCTGCGTGATCTTGTTGTAGGTGTAGTCCTTGAGGGAATACAGGCGCTTGTACTGGTCCGGGTAGTCGTGGATCAGCGCGCTGGCCAGCAGTGATAGATCGTAGGCCGTGGTGTAGTGGTTGGGATCCGGCAGGCCGGTGGAATTCACGAAGTGCGTGTTCTTCATGCCAAGACGGGCCGCTTCCTTGTTCATCAGGTCGGCGAAGGCCGGCTCGGAGGCGGCGATGCCCTCGGCCAGCGCAACGCTGGCGTCGTTGCCGGAAACCACGATCATGCCATGCAGGAGTTCATCGACCGTGACCGGTTTGTTCGGCTCGATGAACATGCAGGACCCCTGGGAGCCGCCGCAGCCGCCGCCGCCGCCCTTCCATGCAAATTCGCTGACAGGCAGGGTCTGGGTCAATTGCAGATGGCCGTTCTTCAGCGCCTTGAATGAAAGGTAGGCGGTCATCAGCTTGGTCAGGGAAGCGGGCTCGATACGATCGTTGGCGGCCTGCTGGGCCAGGATGGCACCGCTGTTGAAGTCCCGCAGCATGAAGGCCTTGGCGGCCAGCGTGGGCGGGGGCGGAATGTCGTCAGCGAAAACGGAAAATGAAACGATCAGGCTTAAAGCGGCAATCAGGGTCTTCATGAGATTCTTTACTGAGTAATGACGAGAGTGGAAACGCCGAGCGACTGCTTGATTTCACCTGCAGCGCGGATGGCGTCGTCGCGGCTGTTGAACGGGCCCAGCCGCACACGGTAGATGCCGTTATTATACCAGTTCTCGATCGCGACATTTTCCAGGAGGTTCTGCTGCCTGAGCTTGTCACGCAGCACATCGGCGTTTTCCTTGCGCTTGAATGCGCCTGCCTGGACGAAACTGCCGGAGGTCGCCGGTGACTGGGGTTGCGGTTGTACTGTCGGCATCGGTGCGGGGGCGTTGTCCAGGCTCTTGTCCATGGCGAGTGCCGGTTGTGGCGGTGGGGTTTCGGCGAGGGTGGCGCGAGGATCGATGGCTTCGACCTGCACCAGTCCGCTACCCTTGCCGGTCAGGCGCAATTTGTAGGCCGCTGCGTAGGAGAGGTCGATCAGCCGGTCCTTCTTGAACGGGCCGCGGTCGTTGACGCGGACGATGACCGACCTGCCGTTGTCAGGGTTGGTGACACGCACGTAGCTGGGAATGGGCAGGACCGGGTGTGCCGCGGTCATGCCATACATGTCGTACACCTCGCCGCTCGAGGTTTTCTGGTTGTGGTAACGGCGCCCGTACCAGGAAGCGATGCCTGCGGCTTTGTATGGCTGGTATTGGGTCATCGGGGTGTAATTTTCACCGAGTGCCACATAAGGCCGGTTGGCACGGGCCATCAACGGTTCCACTCTGGGTTCGGCATCGGGAATGGCGTCGATGTCGGCCGGTGGATTGTCGCCGGGGCCGTCATCCAGGTAATAGCCGCCGCCGCGTTTGGTGGCGGGTGAAGCCGGTGGCTGCTTCCCGCTAGCGGGTTCGGCCTTGGTCGGCTCGGTGCGTTCGATGACCGGTGTGTCGGGCTTGCTGCCGAACGTGCCGCAGGCGCTCAGCAGCAGGGAGGTGGCGATCGCCACGCCGTAAGCACGCAGGATGGGGTGGAAGTACATCATGTTGCCACCAGTTTCTTGTGGGTCTGGATACTCATCAAAATACCAAATCCGATCATCAGCGTCACCAGCGATGTTCCGCCGTAGCTGATGAGCGGCAGCGGAACCCCTACCACTGGCAGGATCCCGCTCACCATGCCCATGTTGACGAAGGCGTAGGTGAAGAAGGTCAGCGTGATGCTGCCTGCAAGCAGGCGGCTGAATGTGTTCTGCGCGTTGGCGGCGATCAGCATGCCCCGGGCGATGATGACGGTGAACAGGATCAGCAGCAACAGGTTGCCGAGCAGGCCGAACTCTTCGCCGAACACGGCGAAAATGAAGTCGGTATGGCGTTCAGGCAGGAAGTCGAGCTGTGCCTGTGTGCCTTGCAGCCAGCCCTTGCCTGCCAAGCCGCCGGAACCGAGGGCAATGGTGGCCTGGATGGTGTGGTAGCCGGCACCGAGCGGGTCCTGGTAGGGATCGAAGAGAATCTCGATGCGGCGGCGCTGGTAATCGTGAAGCAGTGGCCATATCAGGGGAACGAGGGCGCCGACGGCCAGGGTGAGGCCGATCAGCAGGCGCCAGCTCAGGCCGGCCAGAAACAGCACGTAGAAGCCGGAGGCGCTGATCAGCAAGGCCGTCCCCAGGTCGGGTTGCTTGACGATCAGCCCGACCGGGAGTGCCAGCATGATGGCGCCGATGACGTAATCGCTGAAACGGTGACTGTCTTCCCGGCGCGCGAAGTACCAGGCCAGCATCATCGGCACCGCAATACGCATCAGTTCAGACGGCTGGATCCGCATGACGCCGAGATTCAGCCAGCGGCGTGCGCCCTTGGACACGTCGCCAAACAGGAAAACCCCGATCAGCAGCAGCATTCCCAGCAGGTAAAGCGGCACGGCCACTCGCTGGAGGTGTTGCGGGGGGATGTTGGCGAATATCCATAGTACGCTGAGCGCCACCATGATATTGACGGCTTGCGAGGACATGCGGTCGATGCTCTGGCCCGAAGCGCTATACAGTACGAACAGGGCGACCAGCATGGTAAAGATCAACGTGCCCAGCAGGAACTGATCGAAGTGAGCGGTCAGGCGTTTGAGGAATAGCCTAATCATGAGGTTCAGGCTCCGAAGGTGTGGTGGCGGACGCTGCGGCGGGTGCTTCCGAGACGGGGCCCGGTGGTTCCTTGCCCAGCAGGAAATAATCCATGACCTGACGTGCAATCGGACCGGCTGCCGAACCGCCATGCCCCCCGTTCTCGACGATGACCGCAAGTGCGATCTTGGGGTCATCCGCCGGGGCATAGGCAATGAACAGCGCGTGGTCGCGATGGCGTTCGTCAATGGCGCTGGCGTTGTATTTCTGTCCTTGCTTGATAGCTACCACCTGCGCGGTACCGGTTTTGGCTGCGATCAGGTAAGGTGCGTTGGCGCCGATGCTGGCCGCGGTGCCGCCGGGCTGGGTCACGCCCAGCATGCCGTCCTTGACCAGTTGCACATGCTTGGGATCGAGTTCAACCTTGTCGACGACCTGCGGCACCATGGGGTGGGCGGCACCGCTACCTCCTTCCTGGATCGAGGCTACCAGGTGCGGCTTGATCGCGGTACCGTTGTTGGCCAGGATGGCGGTGGCCTGTGCCAGTTGCATGGGCGTGACCAGCGTGTAGCCCTGGCCGATACCGGTAATGATGGTTTCACCGGGATACCATTTCTGCTTCCAGCGTTTGGCTTTCCACTCTGGCGTCGGCATCAGCCCGGAGAGTTCGCCGTCGAGATCGATGCCTGAACGACGTCCGAATCCGAAATGATTGGCAAAAGCCGCCAGGCGGTCGATGCCGAGGTCAAGCGCCAGTCCGTAAAAGAAGGTGTCACAGGAGACGGTAATCGCACGTTGTACGTCCACGCTGCCGTGGCCGCCCGGTTTCCAGTCACGGTACTGGTGCGAGCTGCCGGGCAGGAAATAGACGCCGGGGTCGCTGATGGAGAATGGGGGTTCGCGCTTACCGGCGTGCAGGCCGGCAAGCGCGACAAAAGGCTTGAAAGTCGACCCCGGGGGATAGATCCCGCGCAACGGCCGGTTGATCAGCGGTTTGTCGAGCGAGTCGTTCAGCAACTTCCAGTTGTCTGTGTCGATGCCATCGACGAACAGGTTGGGATCGTATGTGGGCATGCTGACGTAAGCCAGCACCTCCCCTGTCGACGGGCTCAGGGCTACCAGAGCGCCGCGGCGGTTGCCGAAGGCCTTCTCGGCAATGTCCTGCAGTTTGCTGTCGATGGACAGGGTGAGGTTGTCGCCGGGTACCGGGGCCGTGCTGGAAAGCACGCGCACTGCATGGCCATCAGCATCAATTTCCACCTGCTGAAAGCCGGTGACCCCATGCAGCTGGTGTTCATAATATTGTTCGAGACCGGCTTTGCCGATATGGTCGGTGCCCTTGTAATTGGAAAGATCGCCGTTTTCGTCCAGAACTTTCAGGTCGGCGTCGTTGATGCGACCGATATAGCCGATCAGGTGGGAGCCCAGCGTGCCTTGAGGGTAATGGCGGAACAGTCGCGAGCGGATTTCCACCCCGGGGAAACGGTAGCGATTGACCGCGAAGCGCGCGGCCTCCTCCTCCGTCAGGTGGCTGCGCAAGGGCACGCTCTCGAAATTGTGACTCTGATCGCGCAGCTTCTTGAAGCGTTTGCGGTCGTTGGTCGTGACTTCGATCAGCTTGCTGATGTTGTCGATGGTTTCTTCGACGTTCTCCACCTTGGAGGGGGTGATTTCCAGGGTATAGACGAAGAAGTTGTGGGCCAGCACCACACCGTTGCGATCAAGGATCAGGCCCCGGTTGGGCACGATGGGGACCAGAGAAATGCGATTGCTCTCCGCCAGCGTCTGGTAATAGTCGTATTTCAGGAACTGCAGGTAGAAGAATCGGCCTGCCAGGATGCCAAAGCAGACCAGCACCAGCAGGGCAGAAACGCCCAGCCGTGTGCGGAACAATTGCTGTTCCCGCTGGGTGTTTTTCAGCTCGGAGGTGATTCTCATGCCGCGGCCCGTTTAATGGTCTTTTTGACCGGTGACCCGGACGCGGGAATACACCACGACTTGCCACAGGAGCACCCCGGTGATGCTGGGCAGGAAATAGCTCCAGCCGGGCAGCCCGCTGCCGCCAAAGAGCTTGAGGATCAGCAGCGTGATCTGGGTCAGCACCAGCAGCACGAACACATAACCGGCCTGCTGCCAATCGTTGAACAGCACCAGCCGGCGCTGGTAGGACAGTGCAACGAAGGCGGTGATGGCATAAGTGAGTGCATACTGACCAAACAGGCTGCCGCTGGCGAGGTCCGCCAGCAGTCCCATGGTCCAGGCCGTGCCGACGTTGCATAAATGGGGCGCACGCAGCATCCAGAACAACAGGACCAGCAGGACGAAGTCCGGTCGCACCAGCAGGCCGAACCCGGCCCATGGCAGCAGGTACAGCATGAAGGCGACCAGCAGGCTGAAATAGATTTGTTTAAGGCCGACGGGGCGCATGGCGGTTCCTCGGCTGGGCAGGCTTGCTGGATTCCGACGGGGCTGGCGCGACGTTGGCCATGGTCAGCAGCAGAATCTGGCGGTGGTTGTTGATCCCGGCTGTCGGGGTGCAGACGATGTGGGCGAACGGTGAATCGGCGTTGCGTTCGATCCGGGTCACCTTGGCCACGGCCAACCCGCTCGGGTAGATGCCGTCGATGCCGGAAGTGACCAGCTTGTCGCCCTCTCGGATATCGACATTCATCGGCAGGTAAGGCAGGTCGATGGTATTGTCGCGGCCGTAACCGAATGCGATCGCGCGCAGGCCGTTGCGTTCGATCTGGATCGGGATGGCGAGATCCTTGTCCGTGATCAGGGTCACTTCGCTGCTGAACGGATACACCTGGGTCACTTGCCCGATCACGCCGTATTCGTCGATGGCCGCCTGCCCTGCGGTAATTCCCTGCTGGGTGCCGATGTTGACGATGACCTTGCGCGTGAACGGGTCACGGCTGGTGTGGATGATTTCGGCCAGTTTGCCCGGCTGTGGCGTTTCCTTGCTCGCCTTGAGCAGATTGCGCAGATGTTCGTTTTCGGCCTGCATGGCGTTGAAACGCTGCAGGTCAGCGCTTTGCTTCAGGCTTTTTTCGTGCAGGGCGTTGTTCTCCTCGATCAGGAGGGATTGCCGGGTAATGAAATCACGGGTGGCGTCATAGGCTGCAGAAGGGCCATGGGCGAGGATCTCGAGGGGATGCAGCAGTGCCGTGAAGCCCTGGCGGACTTCGGTCAGGTAATGCAGGCGCGCATCGACGGCCATCAGTGCCAGTGAAATCGCCGCGAAAAAGCTGAGGCGCGCGAAGGGGCTGGGGCCGCGAACGAAGAAGGCCGGTGGTTGCTGGTTTTGCAGTGATGCCATGTCTTGCAGTCAGCCTTGCGATAGGCGGAAAAACCGGCGGGTTTGCTGCCCGCCGGGGACTGATGGGTGGAAAGGGAATGGATTATTCGCTGGCAAATACATTGCCCAGCTTGTCCATTTCTTCCAGTGCGCGACCGCAACCACGCGCGACGCAGGTCAGCGGGTCTTCGGCGACGATCACCGGCAGGCCGGTTTCTTCCACCAGCAGGCGGTCCAGGTCCCGCAGCAATGCGCCGCCGCCCGTCAGCACCATGCCCTTTTCGGCGATGTCGGCGCCCAGTTCGGGTGGCGTTTGTTCCAGGGCGGATTTCACGGCACCCACGATCGCGTTCAGCGGCTCGGTCAGGGCTTCCAGGATTTCGTTGCTGGAGATGGTGAACTTGCGCGGCAGGCCCTCGGCCAGGTTGCGGCCGGTGACTTCCATTTCCAGCACTTCCGATCCGGGGAAGGCAGAACCGATCTGCTTCTTGATCATTTCAGCGGTCGGCTCGGAAATCTGCATGCCGTAGTTGCGACGGATGTAATCGATGATGGCCTGGTCGAATTTGTCCCCGCCGACGCGTTCGGATTTGGCATAGACAATGCCGCCCAGCGAGATCACGCCCACTTCGGTGGTGCCGCCGCCGATGTCCACGACCAGAGAACCGGTCGCGTCAGCCACCGGCATGTCGGCACCGATTGCAGCGGCCATCGGCTCTTCGATCAGGTAGACCTGGCGTGCGCCGGCACCGATCGCGGATTCGCGGATGGCTCGACGTTCGACCTGGGTGGAGCCGACCGGCACGCAGATGATGATGCGCGGGTTCGGGGAGAACATGCGGGATTCGTGGATCTTGCGGATGAAATACTTGAGCATCTGCTCGGTGATGGTGAAGTCGGCGATCACACCGTCCTTCATCGGGCGAATCGCCTGGATGTTGGCCGGGGCCCGGCCCAGCATGCGCTTGGCCTCGGCGCCGACGGCCAGGATGGTTTTCTTGTTGGTCGGGCCGCCTTCGTTGCGGATGGCGACCACCGAGGGTTCGTCGAGGATGATGCCCTTGCCGCGCACGTAAATCAGCGTGTTGGCGGTACCCAGGTCGATAGCAAGATCATTTGAAAAGTAGCTGTTTAGAAAACCGAACATTCTGTGTGTATCCTGAGCTTGATGGCCACGCCGGAATGGCTATGGCTGAAGGTGTGGCGTAAATCACGCTATAATACCAAATATCGCTTTGAAGTTTAAGACTTAACAACAGACTTAGAACCAATATGTCACTGACCATCGACGACGTAAAACGTATTGCCCATCTTGCCCGCATCGAAGTGACCGAGGCCGATGCGCACGCCACCCTCGAAAAACTCGGCGGTATCCTCGGCCTGATCGAGCAGATGCAGGCCGTCGACACCACGGGCATCGAGCCGATGTCCCACTCGCAGGACGTGACACAGCGCCTGCGCGACGATGTCGTGACTGAAATCAATCAGCGTGAACTGTTCCAGTCCATCGCGCCAGCCGTCGAAAACGGCCTGTATCTTGTTCCCAAGGTTATCGAGTAATGATCAACGCAAGTTTGAAGGAATTGGCGACCGCGCTCGGCGCCAAGCAGATTTCGAGTGTCGAGCTGACGCAACTGTTTCTTGACCGCATCAACCGGCTGAACCCGGAAATCAATGCCTACATCACGCTGGATGCTGATCGCAGCCTGGCGCAGGCCGCTGCCGCCGACGCGCTGATTGCACAAGGCAAGGCTGGTCCGCTGACCGGCATCCCGTTCGCGCAGAAAGATATCTTCTGTGCCCAAGGATGGCGGACCACCTGTGGTTCGAAGATGCTGGAAAATTTCGTGGCACCCTACGATGCTCATATCATCAGCCAGTTTGACAATGCCGGTGCCGTGAATCTCGGCAAGACCAACATGGACGAATTCGCCATGGGGTCGTCCAACGAAACCTCCTATTTCGGCAAGGTGCAGAACCCTTGGGATCGTGCCCGCGTGCCTGGCGGCAGTTCCGGCGGTTCCGCCGCGGCGGTGGCAGCGCGTCTGGCGCCGGCGGCGACCGGCACGGACACCGGCGGCTCGATCCGCCAGCCGGCATCGCTGTGTGGCTTGTCTGGCCTCAAGCCGACGTACGGCGTGTGTTCCCGCTACGGCATGATCGCCTTCGCTTCGTCACTGGATCAGGCGGGGCCGATGGCTAAGTCCGCCGAAGATCTGGCCTTGATGATGAACGTGATGGCCGGTTTCGATACGCGCGATTCCACCAGTCTGCAGCGTGATACCGAGGACTACACCCGCGACCTGAACCAGCCTCTGAAGGGGCTGCGTATCGGCCTGCCCAGGGAATACTTTGCTGATGGCCTGGATGCCGGTGTGGCCAAGGTGGTGCTGGACGCGATTGAGCAATATCGCAAGCTGGGGGCCGAAACGGTCGAAGTCAGTCTGCCCAATACGCAGCTTTCCATTCCCGTGTACTACGTGCTGGCGCCGGCTGAGGCCAGTTCCAACCTGTCACGCTACGACGGCGTGCGCTACGGCCATCGCGCCGCGGAATACACCGATCTCATGGACATGTACTGCAAGACACGTGCAGAAGGCTTCGGCGCGGAAGTGAAACGCCGCATCATGGTCGGCACCTACGTGCTGAGCGCGGGCTACTATGACGCTTACTACCTCAAGGCCCAGCAGTTGCGCCGCCTGATCGCGCAGGATTTCGAGCAGGCCTTCAAACAGTGCGACGTCATCATGGGGCCGGCGGCACCGGGTACCGCCTTCAAGACGGGTGAAAAGACCAACGACCCGGTCGCCATGTATCTGGAAGATCTCTATACCATCGCGGTCAATCTGGCGGGTCTGCCCGGCATGAGCGTGCCGGCTGGGTTCTCGAACGGCCTGCCGGTCGGTCTGCAGATCATCGGCAACTATTTCAGCGAAGCGCGCATGCTGAACATCGGCCACCAGTACCAGCAGGTGACGGACTGGCACAAGCAAATGCCTCAAGGAATCGAATAATGCAGTGGGAAGTCGTGATCGGGCTGGAAACACACGTTCAGCTCCAAACCAATACCAAAATCTTCTGTGGCGCCTCGACCGCGTTTGGTGCTGAGCCGAACACGCAGGCTGATGCCGTGAGTATCGCTCTGCCTGGCGTGTTGCCGGTGCTGAACCGTGAAGCGGTGCAATGTGCGATCCGTTTCGGCCTGGCGATCGACGCCGAGATCGGTCGCCGTTCGGTGTTCGCCCGCAAGAACTACTTTTATCCTGATCTGCCCAAGGGTTACCAGATCAGCCAGTTTGAACTGCCGGTCGTCGGCAAGGGAAAAATTACTATTCAGTTGGGCGATGTCGAGAAAGTGATCAACATCACCCGCGCCCATCTGGAAGAAGATGCCGGCAAGTCGCTGCATGGGGATTTTCATGGGGCCACCGGCATCGACCTCAACCGTGCCGGCACGCCGTTGCTGGAAATCGTCACCGAACCGGACATGCGCTCGGCTGCCGAGGCAGTGGCCTATGCCAAGAAACTGCATGAACTGGTCCAGTGGATCGGCATCTGTGACGGCAATATGCAGGAAGGCTCTTTCCGTTGCGACGTCAACGTGTCCGTACGTCCCAAGGGTTCGGACAAGCTGGGGACACGCCGCGAGATCAAGAACCTCAACTCCTTCCGCTTTATGCAGCAGGCGATCGAATATGAAACCCGCTGGCAGATCGAAACGCTGGAAGACGGCGGTACCATCCAGCAGGCGACGGTACTGTTCAATCCGGATACCGGGGAAACCCGCGCCATGCGTTCCAAGGAAGAAGCCAACGATTACCGCTACTTCCCGGACCCGGACCTGTTGCCGCTGGTGATTTCCGAAGCCGACATCGAGGCCGTGAAGGCGAAGATGCCCGAACTGCCGGAGGCGATGAAGGCTCGTTTCGAGCAGCAGTATGCGCTGCCGGCCTATGATGCGACAGCGATTACCGCCTCACGCGGCGTGGCCGATTATTTCGTGGCGGCAGTAGCAGCGTTTGGTGGCGAAGCCAAGCTGGTGGCTAACTGGGTGATGGGTTCGGTTGCGGCCAAGCTGAACGAAGAAGGCAAAGCCATTGCCGATTCCCCCGTTTCTGCCGAGCAACTGGCGGGCCTGCTCAAGCGCATCGCCGACAACACCATCTCCGGCAAGATGGCCAAGGAAGTGTTCGAAGCCATGTGGTCGGGTGAAGGGGATGCCGACACCATCATCGAAAAACGCGGCCTGAAGCAGGTGTCGGATTCCGGCGCGATCGAAGCGATCGTGGATGAAGTGCTGGCCGCGAACGCCGCCATGGTGGCCGAATACAAGGCCGGCAAGGAAAAGGCCTTCAACGGTATCGTTGGTCAGTGCATGAAGGCCAGCAAGGGCAAGGCCAATCCTGCCCAGGTCAACGAGATCCTGAAAAAGAAACTGGCCGGCTGAGTCTAGCGGGGCGGCGCCACCTTGGTGCTGCTCATCTGCTTGAGTTCGTGAAAACGTTGTTTGTCGCGGTCGAACTTCTGCTTGGTTTCCTCGATGTCCTTGCGTTTCTGGACAATCTGCTCGTCGATGCGGGAAAGTTCGCCCTTGACGCCGTCGATGTCCTGCTGGAGATCAGGTGGCAGGGGTTTTTTCTTGGACACGTAGGGTGCGGCAGATTTTTCATGCATGGCTAGTCGTTCCCTGGCGCCCGTGGCGCGCTGTTCCAGGCCCTTGATCATGGACTCGTCCATCTGGGTGCTACGCTCCTTGGCCAGGTCGATTTCCTGCTCCGTGGTATAGGACGCCAATAACACCGCATCGCGTCTCTGCTGTTCCGCCTGCTGCTTTTCCAGTTCTTCGTCAGGGGTCGGAGCTGCGGCCCCTGGCTTGAACGCTTCGTTCCTGCGAACCACCCGCCCGGATTTGTTGAGCATGGTGTTGGAGCGGTTGGCGTACTCCGGGGGAATGGAGTCACCGTAATGCGTCACCCCTTTGTCGTCGACCCATTTGACGATGCCGCCCTTGCTGTCCGCAGGCGCGTTGGATTGCTGTGCCAGGCCGGCGCCAGACCAGAGTGCGAGGCTTGCTGCAAGGTAGATCGAAATGGGGTGCATGACGCCTTTCTACGCTCGGGTAATGCCGTATTCACGTTGATATTGTTGAATCGCGGTTAGATTCTGCGACATTTCAGGTTGTTTCCGCAAGTATTCAATCAGGACCTCCAGGCTGGCGATGCTGCGCACCGGAATGCCGATGCTTTGCTCGACTTCCTGCACTGCGGAAAGCGCACCTTGCCCGCGTTCCTGACGGTCCAGTGCGATGAAAACGCCGCAAGGGGTGGCGCCGTTGACCCGGATGATATCCACCGATTCCCGGATGGAGGTGCCCGCGGAGATGACGTCGTCCACGATCAGTACGTTGCCCTTGAGGGCTGCGCCGACGATGGTCCCGCCTTCGCCATGGTCCTTGGCCTCCTTTCGGTTGAAGGAGAACGGCACGTTGCGCCCCGCTTCGGAGAGTGCGATGGCGATGCTGGCCACCAGCGGGATCCCCTTGTAGGCTGGTCCGAAGAGCATGTCGAACTGCAAACCGCTCTCAAGGATGGCTTTCGCGTAAAATTGGCCCAGTTTGCGCAAGCTGTCGCCGTCGTCGAACAGGCCGGTATTGAAGAAATAGGGCGTCTTTCGTCCGGCTTTGGTGATGAATTCACCAAAACGCAGGACCTGTTGTTCGATGGCGAATTCAATGAATTGGTGTCTGAAATCAGTCATTTTTAATCGAAAAGTAAAAAGATATGCTCCGCATTATATCCGCGAATCTTAACGGTATCCGCTCTGCTACAACCAAGGGTTTTTTCCCGTGGCTGGCGCAACAGAACGCCGACGTCATCTGTCTGCAGGAGCTGAAGGCGCAGGCGCCGGACATGAGCCGGGAAATGCTGCAGCCGGACGAACTGTTCGGCTATTTCCATTACGCGGAGAAGAAGGGCTACAGCGGCGTGGGGATCTACAGCCGCAAGCAGCCGGATGCCATCATCGAGGGGCTCGGTATTCCGGATATCGATGCGGAAGGCCGCTATATCGAAGCACAATTCGGTAATTTGAGTGTTGTTTCCGTCTATTTGCCGTCCGGATCCAGCGGCGACGAGCGGCAGGCGGTCAAGTTCAGCTTCATGGAGCGCTTTTATCCGCATTTGCAGAAGTTGCGTGCCAGCGGCCGCGAGGTGGTGATCTGTGGCGACTGGAATATCGCCCATCAGGAAATCGACCTCAAGAACTGGAAAGGCAACAGGAAGAATTCAGGCTTTCTGCCGGAAGAGCGGGCCTGGATGAGCAAGTTGCTGAGCGAAGGCTGGGTGGATACTTATCGCCGCCTGCACCCGGATGCCACAGATGCCTGCTATACCTGGTGGAGCAACCGTGGCCAGGCTTGGGCGAAGAACGTCGGGTGGCGGATCGATTACCAGATCGCGACACCGGGCATCGGTGAGAAGGCCGTAGCGACCTCGATTTACAAGGACGAGCGTTTTTCAGACCATGCACCGCTCACGGTAGATTACGTGCTGTAAAGCGGTAGGGATGGGCGGCTAGACCGGCACGTCCTGCTTGATCGATTGCAGCAGTTTCTCGTAGACCGTCTTTAATTCCTGCTGGGTGGTTTTGGAAACGAGGCCGGCCATTTCGATGCCTTCGAGAATCTCGGTGTGCAGGGTCTCCGACCAGCCTCGGTCACGCACCATCGCCATCAGTACCTTGACCATGTTGGCCAGAATCCTGATGTCGTCCGGTACTGCCTGCGCAGCCTTGCGGATGATCGGGAGCGCTTCGTCGTAATTTTTGTCGCGAGCGGACAGCACGGCCCGGTCGTTGAGGGCCAGAACCTCTTTTTTCCCCGCTGTGACCATGCCTTCTGCCAAATCGGCGCGGCCGGCTCTTTCGAACATGGACATGAGCATCTTGGCCTGTGCAAGGCCATTGAAAGCATCTCCCTTGGGCAATCTGTCCAGCAGCTTGTGACAGAAATCGATGTCGTCATGTTTGACGGCGATTTCTGCCAGGTCCAGAAGAATCTGTTCCGGGAGATCAGGCTCCTCTTCCAGATATGCCTGTTTCGCCTTCTTGAAGGCTTCCAGTGATTTATCCTTCTTGCCCGCGCCGAAATAGAGATTGGCCTGTCCCGCCAGCTTGGTGATCCTGGTCTGGCCGTTTTCACCGAAGAACTTGACGGCCTCGTTCAGTTTGCCCATCGCCTCTTCGGTTTTCCCCTGCATGCTCATGGTCTTGCTCAGCAATGAGTAATCGCTGGCATCATGGGAGATGGAGAATCTGCCGTTGTCGACGATATTGCCAAGCACTTTCTCGGCGAGGTCCAGCTTGCCAGTGAGGAAAGCGGCCTTGGCCAGTTTTTTCTGCCTGCGGACGTTATTGGGTGAAACCTCGTTGGCTTTTTCCAGAACCAGCTCGGACTTGTCCAGTTCGCCCATCTCTTCGTATACATCCGCCAGCTCGTCGCGTGCCTTGATGAAATAGGGGGATTCCTTGACGATTTGTTGCAGTTTGGTGGCGGCTACCAACAGTTGTCCGCGCATCCTGGCAATCCTGGCGATCCCGTATTCGGCCCACGGAAGTTTGTACGAGGCGAGAACTTGTTCGAACAAGGACTGTGCATCGTCCGTTCGATTCAGTTTCAGCAGGCAATCTCCCTTCAATCGGAACAGTTCAAGCGGGTGCCTGGGTTTGGGGGTGCCGGTCAACTGACGGTTGCACTCGGTGACAGCATCTTCCCATCGACCTTCCAGCATGAGGGAAATGACAGGCAGCAGGCTGGATTTCTTGATGAACGCACGTTCGATGCGGGAATAGATGACTGCGGGTGTAAACGGTTTGAGAACGTAATCATCGGGGGCCAGTTCGGCGGCTCGCACGACGCTTTCATAAGACCGTTCCCCTGTGATCATCAGGTAAATCGTGGATTCGTTGACCAGCTTGCGTTCCATCAACTCTTCGTAGAGCTGCTGCCCATCCCTCCCGCCACCGAGGTTGTAGTCGGAAAGGACGATATCGATTTTATGACTCTCCAGCACCTTGACGGCTTCGATGGCCGACCCCGCTTCCTTGATCTTCTTCAGGTCGCAGACCGAAAGCATGTTTCTCAGGGTCTGGCGGGCGTCCGGGATGTCGTCGATGATCAGCAACGTTTTGTCCTGGATCAGGTTTTTCATCGGGGCCGAGACGCCCAGTTCATCAAGGAACGATGCCATCGTTTACCCCTGTTGATCGATGGTCAGCGTCACTGAGGCGCCATTTCTGTTATTCAGGCTGATCCTGCACGGGGTCCCCGCATCAGTCAGGGCGCCGGCAGAAAAGGCGCAGAGGTAGAGCCCCGTGCCAAGATCCATCAGGAGACGCGGGTTTTCGTTCTTGTGCAATCTGGTGAAATCGATCTCGAACATGAAATCAGGGAACCCGTCGCCGTCATCGGAAACTGCCAGATCAATGGCGTTCTGGTGCCTGTTGACTGAGATGGACACTTTGGATTTGGCCCAGATGGCGGCGTTGTAAATCAGGTTGTTGAGCATGATGGAGAGCAGCTGCCGGTCGGTTCGGATCAGCAGGTCCTCCTCTTCTCCGAGATTCGCTTCGATGGCCACCTTCTTGGCGTCGAGGATGGGCTTGCACTCAAGCATGGCGTCGTTGATCAGGTCGGCCAGCGGGTAGTAATCGAGGTTCGCCCGGTAGTTGCTTTCCTGGAACTTGTACATGAGCAGCAACTGGTCCAGCCTGGTGGCCAGTTCATAGCAATGGTTCGCCACCTCGGGCAGTCTTGACGTGTTGTTCGTCGCATAGGCCTCGTTGAGGTGCATGATGGCGGAGTTCAGATGGTTTTTGACATCGTGAACCCCTGAGGCAAACAGGGCGTGAAAGGTCATGCTAGGTCCTTGTGCGATCTGAAGGCGGTCAGTGAGGGTGACTTAACCGCAACCTGACAGGAATCATCACACGAAACCGGGGCGTCGAAAAGCGAGATTTTACCCGTGCGGGTTATGCCGGATCGGATGACGTGATATTCCGGGGCGTCGAGTGCCACGGGGCGATCCTGATCAACAGCAGCATGCCCGGTAAAGCCAGCCCGAAACAGAGCAGGAAAAAACCGACCCAGCCCATCCCATCGACCAGCCAGCCGGTTGCCGCGTTCGCGAAGGTGCGCGGGACTGCCATCAGGCTGGTGAACAGCGCAAACTGTGTGGCCGTGTAGAGCGGGTGGGTGGTGCTGGCGATGAAGGCGACGAAGGCGGTGGTGCCGAGGCCGACACCGAACGCCTCGATGCCGATGACGATGGCCAGCCATAGCAGCTCCCTTGTCCCGGGATCAGTGAATGGGCCCATCCATGCCAGAGCCGCAAAGCCGAGGATCGCGATCATTTGCAGCACGCCGAACAGCCACAGGGCGCGGTTGATGCCCAGTCTAACCATCCACACGCCACCCAGCAGTCCCCCGAAGACGCTTGGCCAGAGCCCGGCGTTCTTGGCGACCAGTCCGATCTGGGTTTTGGTAAAGCCCATGTCCAGATAGAACGGTGTGGCGAGGGCTGTCGCCATGCTGTCCCCCAGTTTGTAGAAGAACAGGAAGGCCAGTACCAGGGTGGCGTAGCGCCATCCCTGGCGCGTCAGGAACTCGTGGAAAGGCTCCACCACGGCTTCACGCAACGTCCTTGGGCGGCCGGCTTTCAGTTCCGGCTCCTTGATCATTAGCGTCATGGCCAGGCCCGGCAGCATGAACAGCGCCGTGACGACAAACACCTCGCTCCATGGCATGCGGTCAGCTAATACCAGAGACAGCGAGCCGGGTACCAGCCCGGCGATCTTGTAGGCATTGACGTGGATGGCGTTGCCCAGGCCGAGTTCCGGGTCGGGCAGCAACTCACGCCGGTAGGCATCGAGCACGATGTCCTGGGAGGCCGAAAAGAACGAGACGGCCAGCGCCAGGTAAGCGATGCTCCACAGATCGAATTGCGGGCTGAGATAGCCGAATAGCGGCAGGGTCAGCAGCAGGCCGAGCTGGGTCAGCAGCAGCCAGCCGCGACGCCGGCCCAGGGGCGGTGCGTAGCGGTCGAACAATGGGGCCCACAGGAACTTCCAGGTGAACGGGACCATCAGCAAGGAAAATGCGCTGATGGCTTTCAGGTTGACCCCTTCCGAACGCAGCCATGCGGGCAGCAGGCTGATCAGGATGAACAGGGGAAGGCCAGAGCTGAATCCGGTGAAGATGCAAATGAGCATGCGCTTGTTGAGCAGCGCGGATTTGAGTGATTGTGTTGACATAGGCGACACCATACCCGAAATCGCGCGGCCTATGCCACAATGCCGCCATGCCTGAACTCAGCCTGATTTCTGCCTTCCTCGTCGGCCTGCTCGGTGGCGGCCATTGCGTCGGTATGTGTGGCGGGATCGTCAGCGCCGTCACGCTGGCATTGCCAGGCCGGCGCCCTAGGGTCGGCCAGTTGCTGGCCTACAATGGCGGCCGCATCTCGAGCTATGTCCTGGCGGGTGTGGTGGCCGGAGTGGTCGGCGCCTCGGGTTTCTTCCTGAATCACGTGTTGCCGGTAGAAAAGCTGCTGTATGCCCTCGCCAGCCTCATGCTGGTGGTGCTGGGACTTTACCTGGCAGGCCTGTGGCAGGGGGTTTTGCTGCTGGAGCGGATGGGAGGGGCGTTGTGGAAGCATATCCAGCCCTTTTCGAGAAATTTTCTGCCGTTGAAATCGGCTCCTCAGGCTTACCTGCTGGGCATGGTGATGGGCTGGCTGCCTTGCGGGCTGGTGTATTCGGTGCTGGTGGCCGCGCTGGCAACGGGAGATCCATTGCAAGGCGGTTTGCTGATGCTGGCTTTCGGCCTGGGGACCTTGCCGACCCTGATGACCATGGGCTTGGCTGCGGTCCGCCTCAAGGCCTTCCTTCAGTTGCTGTGGGTGCGTCGTGCCAGCGGACTGCTGGTGCTTGGCTTCGGCTTGTTTGGCCTCACCCGCCTGTTTTAGGCGGCGTTGCCGAAACGGTACATCGCCAGGCTGCCCAGCAGGTTGGGGGCCAGGTGGATGGTCTTGCCATCAGTGATAACCAGGCGTTCCTGTACCGTGATGTGGTGGTCGCGGCAGAAATTGTCGAAGTCGCTGATGGTGCAAAGGTGGACGTTGGGTGTGTCGTACCACTGATAAGGCAGGTTCTTGGATACCGGCATGTTGCCGAGGATCAGCTGTAACCGGTGCTTCCAGAATCCGAAGTTGGGGAAGGTGACGATCGCTTCCTTGCCCACGCGCAACATTTCCTGAACGATGCGCTCGGTACTGTACATGGCCTGCAGGGTCTGGGACAGAATGACCACGTCGAACGACTGTGCCTCGAACCCGGCCAGGCCTTCCTCCAGATTCATCTGGATGACGTTGATGCCGTTCTTGATGCAGGCCAGCACATTGGCATCGTCCTTCTCGACCCCATAACCACGTACGTTCTTGGTGTCGCGCAGGTAGCCCAGCAGGCTACCGTCCCCGCAGCCAAGGTCGAGGACCTTGGCGCCCGGGGCAATCCATTGCGCGATGGCGGTGAAGTCTCGACGTTCTGCCGCGGCTTCACTGAAATGGGCATGCGCTTGTGCCGGCACGTGCGTCATTCGACATTCTCCAGGTAGGCGCGGACGACATCGTGGTAATGCTTGTCAGGCATCAGGAACGCGTCATGGCCGTGGGCGGCGGTCAACTCCGCGTAGGTGACATCGCGTTCGTTGTCCAGCAGGGCTTTGACGATTTCGCGGGAACGCGCCGGAGAGAAACGCCAGTCGCTGGTGAAGGAGACGACCAGGAAATCGGCCTTGGCATTCGCCAGGGCGGCGCTCAGATTGCCCTCGTAGTCGGCGGCCGGGTCGAAATAGTCCAGCGCGCGTGTCATGCGCAGATAGGTGTTGGCATCGAATGACTCGGCGAACTTGTCACCCTGGTATCGCAGGTAGGATTCCATCTCGAATTCGACGTCAAAGCTGTACTTGATGTCACCGGAGCGCAACTTGCGACCAAACTTGGCACCCATGGCATCGTCGGAAAGATAGGTGATGTGGCCAAGCATGCGAGCAATACGCAGGCCACGCCATGGCACCATGTTGTGTTCGTAAAAGTCGCCGCCGTGGAAATCGGGGTCGGTGGTGATGGCCTGACGGGCCACCTCGTTGAATGCGATGTTCTGTGCAGTCAGATTGGGTGCGGCCGCAATGACCAGTGCATGACGCACCCGATCCGGGAAGGTCAACGTCCACTGCAGGGCCTGCATACCACCCAGGCTGCCGCCGACGACCGCAGCAAAGCATTCAATCCCCAACCGGTCTGCCAGTCGGGACTGTGCCAGAACCCAATCATCCACGGTCACGATGGGGAAGCTCGATCCCCAGGGCTTGCCGGTTGCAGGATTGATGCTGACGGGGCCGGTGGAACCGTGGCAGCCGCCCAGGTTGTTCACCCCGATGACGAAGAACCGGTTGGTATCGATGGGCTTGCCCGGTCCGATCATGTTGTCCCACCAGCCTGGGTGCTTGTCGTTTTCGTGATGCTTGCCGGCGACGTGGTGCGTCCCGGACAGAGCGTGGCAGACGAGAACCGCGTTGGTGCCCGCTGCGTTCAGGGTTCCGTAGGTCTCGTAGACCAGGTCGTAGGCAGGCAGGATGGCACCGCTGCGCAGCGCGAGCGGCTCGGCAAAATGCGCGATTTGCGGGACGACGATGCCAACTGAAGATGAATCGGACATGGCGAGATTATACTACGGCCTATGACAGATCACGCCTACCCGCCTAACCTCTCCGCCTATCTCGGCCATTTTCCCGAGTTGGGGAAGGATGTTTATGTGCATCCGACGGCGCAGGTGATGGGCGATGTGGTCCTTGGGAATGACGTTTCAGTGTGGCCGGGTACCGTGATTCGCGGGGACGTCAACAGCATCCGTATCGGCGAAGGCAGCAACATTCAGGACCTCTGCATGCTGCATGTCAGCCACAAATCCAGTTGGGATCCGGGCGGTTCCCCTCTTCTGATCGGGCGTTGCGTTACCGTCGGCCATCAGGTGATCCTGCATGGCTGCACCATTGGCGACGAATGCCTGATTGGCATGGGGTCCATCGTCATGGATAAGGTGAAGATTGAACCGCGCGTGCTGGTGGGTGCAGGCAGCCTGGTTCCCGAAGGCCGGGTACTGGAAAGCGGTTATCTGTATCTGGGCCGTCCGGTCAGGCGGGTGCGTGAACTGACCGCTCAGGAGCTCGAACATTTCATGTATTCCGCGCAACACTATATCCGGCTCAAGGAGTCCTGGCGGCAGAATTGACTTGCCGTTTAATAGATAACTAAATATCCTTACAGTTAGTTCAAAACAGGACTTTGAATTGACTGTATGAAGGGCTTCACAAATTACCTGCTGGTGACGCTACTGGGTTATACGCCCGTAGTTGCGGTTGCATCTGACGTTTCCGAGATGACGCTGGAAGAGTTGCTGCAGGTCGAAATTGTCAGTTCCGCTTCGAAAATGCGGCAGAAGGTGTCCGAGACGCCCACGGCAATCAGGGTGATTACCTCCCAGGATATCCGCCGGTATGGCTGGCGAACCTTGGGTGAAGCGCTGAACGCACTTCCCGGGATCTTCGTTGTCACCAATCGCTATTACGATTTCATCGGTGCCCGTGGTGTGGTCCTGCCGGATGATTACAACACCCGCTACCTGATGGTGATCGACGGCACGCCGGTCAATGATGCACTACTGGAGTCCGCTTTTGTCGGGGATGCTTTCCCGCTGGATATCGCCCTGGTCGAACGAATCGAATATGTGCCGGGAGCAGGGTCAGCCGCATACGGGGCCAACGCGATGCTGGGCACCATCAACATCACGACCAAATCAGCGATCGGCAAGGATTTGGTCGAGGCGGAAGCCGGTTTCGATACCATAGGACGCAAGAGTCTGCGTCTGACCATGGCGCATACCCTGGAGAATGATGCAGGACTGATGATTTCTGCCGCGGGTTTGAACCAGAGCGGGAATGACCAGACCTATGAAGGTGCGATCGGGCAAAAGCGCGAGGACAATGGTGCTGCGACACTCGACGGCGTGGCCCACGATCTGGACAAAACGATTAAGCAGCAGCTTTATGCCAAGCTTGAAAAAAGCGGTCTCAGGCTGTCGCTCATGCTGAGCGAGCGCAAGAATAATCCCGGCTCTGGCACACGAGCAAATGGTGATCCACCTGCAATCGCAGATTGATCATGCGGGTCATGTCAAGGGGGCTGAACTGTTGTTAAGGTGGCAGCACCCGAGTCTTGGCCTGATATCCCCGGCTGAATTCATCTCTCTGGCAGAGGAAACCGGGCATATCGTGCCGATCGGAGCCTGGGTGCTGGAACAAGCCTGTTTGCTGTTGCAGCGGTGGGCCACCATGCCGGCGCTTCAGCACCTGCGGCTGGCAGTCAATGTCAGTGCCAGGCAATTCAGGCAACCAGACTTCGTTGGGCAAGTGATGGCCGTTCTCAAGCGGAGCGGAGTCGACTCATCACGCTTGAAACTGGAACTGACCGAAAGCATGGTCATGGAAAACATGGCCGATACGATTGCCAAAATGCATGCGCTGAGGAAGCTGGGCGTCGTGTTTTCCATGGATGACTTCGGTACAGGCTATTCGTCCCTGTCCAATCTGAAAAAACTGCCATTGGATCAACTCAAGATCGATAAGAGTTTCGTGCGTGATATCCCGCACCATGAGGAAGATGCAGTGATTGTGCAGACCATCATCGCGATGGCGCACAGCCTGGGGATGGAAGTCCTCGCAGAAGGTGTGGAGACCGAAGATCAACGTCACTTTCTGTTCGAGAACCAGTGCCATCATTATCAGGGATTTCTATTTGGAAAACCGATGACGGTGGAATGCTTCGAATTGGAACAGCTTGGCCAAAACAACGCAGGCACATTGCTATATGATTGGTTTTCTCGGGAGGATGGATTAGGGCTTGCGGCGCATGCCCGGGATGGAATCGAGTATAATTTCCCATTGTGATCAAACCTCAGGAGTCGCCATGCGACTGGAAGTCCATGTCCACGGTTTTCTCGAGCTGGTCGAGGGAGTGAGCAACCGTCAGGTTGAGGCGGCTTTGCGCCCGTTGCTCAACTATCTCGACGTCGAGCACCTCAACGAACTGAAAAGCCTGGAGCCGGACCAGCCTGGATTTGTGTTCAGTGACCGCAACTACACGTTGGAAATGTGCTGCACCATGGATGTCGGCCGCAACTTCATGAACTGCCTTGAAGAAGCGATGCAGGCGCTGGGCAAGTATGTGGAAAATGCGGCCCCGATCGAAGTCATCAGTTACCATGAGGATGGCCAGGACGAATCTCAGCTGATGTTTGTCGGATCTTCCCCGGAAGCGATACTGGACGCCCAGCGTCGCCAGATGCTGCATGATGTTTCGGCGCTGCTTGGCCGCCATTTCAGGCCAGCTGCGGTGGATGAGGTGCTGAACCTCGTCGAGCAGTTGTTTCGACGTGAAAGTCCACAAGGCGCTTCCGTTGCGTCAGAAAAGGACGAAACCCTGTCCAGTCTGCAGATGCCGGAAACGCCCGGCCGCCACCGCCTCCACTAATCCCGGGGATTTTTCCCCAGTGTGACCCTTTCGATGCCGGCCAGGTCGGTTGCATGGCTGACTTGCTTCCAGCCTGCATTAAGCATCATCGAGGCTACCTTCGCGGGCTGGTCATATCCGTGTTCCAGCAACAGCCACCCTCCCGGCAGGAGATAGGCCGGTGCGTTTTCCAGAATAATGCGGATGTCATTCAGGCCATCCGGCCCGGAAGCCAGCGCGGTTTGGGGTTCGAAGCGCAAATCGCCTTGTTGCAGGTGCGGGTCGCCCTCGGCTACATACGGTGGGTTGCTGACGATCACATCGAACCTGTCCCCGGACAACCCGCTGAACCAGTCGCTCTGAAACAATTTCAGGTTATTTGTGCCAAGTTTGGCAGCATTCTCGGCGGCGACTTTGAGTGCTTCATGCGAGCGGTCGACAGCAGTCACCAGAGCCCGGGGGCGGTGGGCTGCAATGGCAATCGCGATGGCACCGCTCCCTGTGCCGAGATCGAGAACGCGGCTGGGCTTGTCCGCAGGGATGTGCGCCAGTGCCGCCTCGACCAGGGTCTCGGTATCGGGGCGTGGAATGAGTACTTCGGGCGTGACGGAATAGACCATGCCATAGAACTCTTGCTGTCCCAGTAGATAGGCGACCGGTTCGCCGCGCAGGCGGCGTGAAAGCAGTGCTTGAAACGATTCGGCCTGCACGGGTGTAAGCGCTTGCTCGTCGTGGGATATGAGCCACGCACGGGACACGCCGCCGAGTGTGTGACGTAACAGCATCTGGGCTTCGATGGCAGCTTCCCGTTCAGCCAGATGCAGGGACTCGATGAGTTGATGCCGTGCCTGAGTGAGCAGGGCTTGCAGGCGCATGGTCAGAGCGACTCTTCCGACAAGGCCGCCAGTTGCTCGGCCTGGTGCTCGGCAACCAGCGCGTTGATCAGTTCGTCCAGGTCGCCCTGCATGACGGCGTCGATCTTGTAGAGCGTCAGGTTGATGCGATGGTCGGTGATGCGCCCTTGCGGGAAGTTGTAGGTGCGGATGCGCTCCGAGCGGTCGCCGCTGCCAACCAGGCTTTTGCGGGTGGCAGCTTCCTTGGCCTGCTGCTCGCGTACCTGGATGTCCTTGATGCGGGCTGCCAGAACACGCATGGCGGAGGCCTTGTTGGAGTGCTGAGAGCGACCGTCCTGACACTCGGCGACGATGCCGGTCGGCAAGTGGGTAATGCGGACGGCGGAATCTGTCTTGTTGATGTGCTGGCCACCGGCGCCGCTGGCGCGGAAGGTGTCGATGCGAAGGTCAGCCGGGTTGAGCTCGACATCGGCGATTTCGTCTGCCTCCGGCATGATCGCCACGGTGCACGCGGAAGTGTGGATGCGGCCTTGGGTTTCGGTCTCGGGAACACGTTGTACCCGATGGCCGCCGGACTCGAATTTCAGTTTGGAATAAGCGCCATAGCCTTCGATGCGGGCAATGATTTCACGATAGCCGCCCAGTTCCGATTCATTGGCGGACACGACTTCCACCCGCCAGCGTTGACGTTCAGCGTAACGCGAGTACATGCGGAACAGGTCGCCGGCGAACAGCGCGGATTCGTCACCACCGGTCCCGGCACGGATTTCCAGGAAGATATTGCGCTCGTCGTTGGGATCCTTTGGAAGTAGCAGTTTCTGCAACTCCAGTTCCGTGGCTTCCAGTTTCTGCTTGCCGCTTTCGATCTCTTCCTGGGCGAACTCGCGCATGTCCGGGTCAGAGGCCATGTCCTGAGCGGCGGCGATATCTGACTCGATTTGCCGGTAGGCGAGGTATTGCTCGACGATGGGCCCCAGCTCGGCATGCTCGCGAGACAGTTTGCGGTATTTGTCCATGTCGGACGTGACGTCCGGACTGGCCAGCAGGTGGTTGAGTTCTTCCAGGCGATCGGCCAGCGTCGCCAGTTTTTTCTGGATGGTGGGTTTCATAGGATCTGGTAAAGCTGGCGCATCAGCGACTCAAGTGCTTCGCGATCATCGCCGGTCGTGGTGTTGAGCGCATGGCTGGGCGCATGCAGGAATTTGTTGGTCAGTGCGTTGCTGAGTTGCTCCAGCACGTGTTGCGGATCTTCGCCGCGGGCAAGCATCTTGATCGCCCTTTCCATTTCATGGCGGCGGACGCGCTCGGCCTGGTCGCGCAGGGCGCGGATGGTCGGCACGGCCTGACGGGTCCGCAGCCAATGCATGAAATTTTCCACGCGCACGTCGATGATGGACTCTGCTTCTGCTGCCGCCTGCTGACGGTTGCCCAGGCCCTCCTGGACGATCTGCGACAGGTCGTCGACGGTATACAGGAACACATCGTCAAGGTCTGCGACTTCGGTTTCCACGTCGCGTGGCACGGCGAGATCCACCATGAACATCGGTTTGTGCTTGCGGGCCCTGATGGCACGTTCTACCATGCCAAGCCCGACGATGGGGAGCTGGCTGGCGGTGCAGGTGATGACAATGTCGTAGTCGGCCAGGTGATCCGGCAACTCGGACAGCATGATGGCCTTGCCACCCAGTCGCTGGGCCAGGGCTGCGCCCCTTTCCAGGGTGCGGTTGGCAACGGTGATGGAGGCCGGATGCTGGGCAGCAAAGTGATCGGC
Source organism: Pseudomonadota bacterium (assembly GCA_029782295.1). Classification (GTDB taxonomy): domain Bacteria; phylum Pseudomonadota; class Gammaproteobacteria; order Burkholderiales; family Methylophilaceae; genus CAIJXJ01. The sequence goes on along the minus strand of JAKOVB010000027.1, from coordinate 405,188 downwards.
GCAGAGTTCGATCATTTCGCCGGCGCCGATGAATAGCACCTTGAGCGGTTTGAGGTCGCCGAAGATACGTTGTGCCAGCTTGACCGAGGCGGCGGCCATGGACACGGAGCTGGCACCGATATCGGTGGTGGTGCGCACTTCCTTGGCCACGGCGAAGGTTTTCTGGAACAGTTTGTGCAGCAGGGTGCCCAGCGTGCCGGCATTTTCGGCGATCTTGACCGCCTGTTTCATCTGGCCGAGGATCTGGGGTTCGCCAAGCACCATGGAATCCAGGCCCGAGGCGACACGGAAGGCATGCTTCACGGCCTCGTTGCTGTCCAGGCGGTAAGTGTAAGGCTGGATCACGCCCGGTTGCAGGCGATGGTATTCGGCAAGCCAGTCCAGCGCCGCCTGGGGTTCATCCGTGTTGCAATAGAGCTCGGTGCGGTTGCAGGTCGACAGGATGGCCGCTTCCTTGACCGGATGGTGAGCGGTCAGGTCGTGTAGCGCCTGCCCCAAACTCTCGCTCTGGAAGGCGACGTGTTCGCGGATGGACAGGGGGGCGGTGGTGTGGTTTACGCCGAGGGCAAACAGATGCATTCCGCAATTTTCCGTTATCGCGCAGGGTTAAGCAACAATTTCAGACTGTTAGAGGTGAATGATTGCGGTTAAAATGCAACTTTTGCGATTTACCGATGGAGTCATCATGAGCAAGCAATTCCGTATCGCCCCGAGCATTCTGTCCGCTGACTTTGCCAAGCTGGGTCAGGAAATCACCGATGTGATCGCCTCAGGCGCCGACATCATCCACTTCGATGTGATGGACAACCACTACGTGCCCAACCTGACCATCGGCCCGCTGGTATGCCAGGCGATCCGCCCGCTGACCGACGCCATCATCGACGTGCACCTGATGGTGAAGCCCGTCGACCGTATCATCCCCGACTTTGCCAAGGCCGGTGCCAACATCATCACCTTCCACCCGGAAGGTTCCGAGCACATTGACCGCTCCCTGGCGCTGATCAAGGATCAGGGCTGCAAGGCCGGCCTGGTGTTCAACCCGGCGACCCCGCTGGACTACATGGACCACGTGATGGACAAGCTGGACATGGTCCTGCTGATGTCTGTCAACCCGGGTTTCGGCGGCCAGAAGTTCATTCCGCAGGCGCTTGAAAAGCTGAAGCAGGCTCGTGCCAAGATCGATGCCTATACCGAGAAGACTGGCCGTGAAATCTGGCTGGAAATCGACGGTGGCGTGAATACCGCCAACATCGCCGAGATCGCCCGTGCCGGTGCTGATACCTTTGTCGCCGGTTCTGCCCTGTTTGGCGCACCGCAAGCAACCGACCCGCACCGCTACGACACCATCGTCGCTGCACTGCGCGCCGAGTTGGCCAAGGTTTAGTCGTGCGAAGCGCCTCTCTCCTGCTTGCCCTGCTCCTGCTGGCCGGTTGCGACAAGCTGACCGGCGCTGCCGATCAGAAGATTGCAGATGCCGAAGCGGTCGGCTTCGCCTGCCGCGTGTCCGGCAAGACGCCGGAAGCCTGCATGAAGGAGAACGAGGCGCAGAGTCCATCCTCTGTTCTGGACGGATGGAAGGCGGCTGATGAGGACATCAAGTCTGGCAGGCTTGACCCTACCATGAGTGGCGAATCCTCGGTGAAGAAGGAAGGTGAGGCTGACAAGCCAGCCGAAGGCGAGGCCCAGCCCGCAGATGAGAAGAAGCCCGAGGAAAAGAAACCGGAAGACAAAAAGGACGGCAAAGCCGAGCCAGCCAAGGAAGACAAGCCGAAGAACGATTCGGCCAAACACTAGCCATGAATAAACCCCTGCAATTCCCCCTGGCGGTTCGTGCCGTCATGATCGACCTCGACGGTACCCTGCTGAACACTGCGCCAGACCTGGCAGAAGCGGCCAATCGCATGCTGGCTGAAATGCACCGACCGTTGGTGCCCATCGATGTCGTGATGACCTATATCGGCAATGGGGTAGATCGTCTGATCAAGCGCGTGCTGACCGGCGAAATGTATGCCGAGCCTGATGAAGCACTCTTCGCACAGGCCAAGCCGATCTACGAGCGCCATTACCTTGCCGGCGTGAGTCTGCACAGCCGTCCGTTCCCGGGTGTGGTCGAAGGGCTCGAGGCCCTGAAGAAAGCCGGTTATCACCTTGCCTGTATTACCAACAAGGCGGAGAAGTTCACGCTGCCTTTGCTCCGGGATACCGGCCTGCACGATTACTTCGAGCTGATCCTCTCCGGCGATTCCCTGCCCAGGACGAAGCCCGATCCCCTGCCCTTGTTACATGCATGTGAAAAATTCGGGGTTACCCCCGGCGAAATGCTGCTGATCGGCGATTCCCAGAATGACGCGCAGGCCGCCCGTGCAGCCGGATGCCACATTTTCTGTGTGCCTTATGGCTATAATCACGGCGAACCCGTGGACAAGCTCGACCTCGACCGCGTGGTGCAAAGCGTGTTCGAAGCCAGCCAACTGATCGTGAAAGCATGATGCTGAACATTTTCAATCCAGTACGAACAAGCTGGCGATGGTGGTGCTGAACTGCCAGTGCCAGGCGTACGCACATGGTGCGCCGCTGATTCGAACAAGATACGGAGATTGAAATGTTGCACAGCCTTACCGAACAAGAATTCAACCAGCTCGCCAGCCAGGGATACAACCGTATCCCGTTGGTGACCGAGATCTACGCTGATCTCGATACCCCGCTTTCGCTGTACCTCAAGCTTGCCAACAAGCCCTATTCCTATCTGCTGGAATCGGTGCAGGGGGGGGAGCGATTCGGCCGCTATTCTTTCATCGGTCTGCCGGCGCGGACCTGTATCGTGGCCAACGGGCGCGATGTGCGGGTGGAACGTGATGGCGTGGTCGTGGAGCGCGCCGAAGATACCAACCCCCTGGATTTCGTTCAGGGCTATCAGGCGCGATTCAAGCCGGCTCCGCTGAATGGCCTGCCCCGCTATACCGGTGGCCTGGCCGGATATTTCGGTTACGACACCGTGAGATACATCGAGCGCCGCCTTGCAGGCGTGCAAAAACCCGATGTGGTCGGTACGCCAGACGTGCTGTTGCTGCTGACCGAGGAACTGGCGGTCGTGGACAACGTAGCCTCCAGGCTGACTTTCATCGTCTACGCCGACCCGGCACAGCCCCAGGCATACCAGCATGCGCGTGCCCGTCTGGAAGCGCTTGTGGCGAGCCTGCGCATGCCGGCGCGTGTGCCGGCAGCCCCTTCCATGACGCCTGCCGCCGCCGAATCCGAATTTGGGGAGGCTAATTTCAAGGAGGCCGTGGAAAAGGCCAAGCGCTATATCTTCGACGGCGACATCATGCAGGTCGTTCTGTCGCAGCGCATGTCTCAGTCTTTTCCGGCTTCCCCTCTGTCTCTCTATCGGGCCCTGCGCAGCCTGAATCCTTCCCCTTACATGTTCTATTACGACATGGGCGATCACCATATCGTCGGCTCGTCTCCGGAGATCCTGGTGCGTCTGGAAGGCGAAACCGTGACAGCCCGTCCCATCGCCGGCACCCGCCCGCGCGGCAAGACCCGAGAGGACGATCTGGCTTTGGCCGAAGAACTGCTGGCAGATCCCAAGGAGCGAGCCGAGCACGTGCAACTCATGGATCTTGGCCGCAACGATGTTGGCCGTGTGGCCGAGACGGGGACGGTGCGTGTGACGGATAACATGGTGATCGAGCGATACTCCCACGTGATGCACATTGTTTCCAACGTCGAAGGCAAGCTGAAACCCGGCATGGATGCCATCGATGTCCTCAAGGCGACCTTCCCGGCTGGCACTGTCAGTGGGGCCCCCAAGGTGCGCGCGATGGAAATCATCGATGAGCTGGAACCGACCAAGCGCGGTATTTATGCCGGCGCGGTTGGCTATCTGGGTTTCAATGGCGATATGGACGTTGCCATCGCCATCCGCACGGCAGTGATCAAGGACCAGACGCTCTACGTGCAGGCTGGTGCCGGCATCGTGGCCGATTCCGTGCCTGAAAGTGAATGGATGGAAACCCAGAACAAGGCCAGGGCGGTATTGCGGGCCGCCGAGTTGGCGCTGGCAGGATTGGATAACCCCTAGCCTATGAGCGCATCAGCCCGTTTCGATGATCAGAATGCGATACGTGCTGAACAGGTAAGGCAATTGTTCGGAGGCAGCCCGACCTCCCTGGCGACGATCGGGATTCTGGCCATGCTCCTGGCCCATGTGCAGATGCAGGTCGTTCCGACGGAAGCGGTATGGCTCTGGCTGTTCATGATCGAGTCCGTCATCGTGGCTCGTGCGCTGTTTTACCTGGCATGGCTCCGGCTGCCCGCTCGGTTTCCCACCCCAACCTGGCTGCGATATTTCCGTATCGGTACGGTTGCGACCGGGGTTGCCTGGGGTCTTGCATCGTTCATGATCTTTCCCGCCAGCGATATACCACATCAGGCAATCCTTTCCTTCGCGCTTGCCGGGGTCACTGCAGGAGCGGTTTCTACCTATGGGATCGACCTCATTGCCGTGTTGGGCTACTGCATCCCCCTTCTGCTGCCTTTGATCTGGCGACTCTTTACTCAGAATACACACGTTGGTTCGACCATGGCCGCGATGGTGGTGCTGTTTATGATGTTTGTGCTTGCCAGCGCGCGACGCCAGCAGCGCAACATGCTCGAAAACATTGCTTTGCGAAATGAGGCAGAGGCGGGAAAGAACATGCTGCAGCAGAAAGAGTCAGCTCTGGAGCTGTTATCCGAGCGACTGACGGCGCTGATCGAAGCGATTCCTGATGCCATTTTCTTCAAGGACGGCAAAGGCCGCTGGCTGATTACCAACGAGCCTGCCAAGCACCTCTTCAAGTTGCATGGGTTTGCCTGGCGCGGCAAGACCGAGCGAGAACTGGCGGAAGCAAGGCCTGAATTCCGCACCCTGCATGAAACCTGTCTCATCGAGGATGAAGAGGCGTGGAGATCGGGAAAGCTGACGCTTTTCCAGGAATACGTTCAAGGGGACGATGGACGGAAACACGAATTCGAAGTGCGCAAAATGCCGGTTTTTGATAGTGCCGGAAACCGGATGGCTTTGGTCGTGATCGGGCGGGACATCACGGAACGTCGTGCTGCGGAGCAGGAGTTGCGGATTGCGGCCGCAGTATTCGAAGTGCAGGAGGGGGTCGTGATCGTCGATGTGCAGGACCGAATTCTGCGCGTGAATCGTGCTTTCACCCTGCTGACGGGTTTCAGCCATGAGGAAGTGATTGGTCAGTCGCCATCGATCCTGCGATCGGATCGCCACGATGCGCTGTTTTACCAGCAGATGCGTGAGAAGCTGCAACTGGACGGGGTGTGGCAGGGCGAGATCTGGCATCGATGCAAGGATGGATCGACACATCCGCACTGGTTGACCATTTCAGCGATCAAGGGCGGAGACGGGCAAGTTGTCAGTTATATCGGAACCTTTTCAGATATAACCTTGTACAAGGAAGCGGAACAGGAAATCAACAAGCTAGCCTACTTCGACCAGCTGACCAATCTGCCCAATCGCCGGCTGTTGCTGGATCGCCTGCAGCAGGCGCTGGTGTCCTCGGACCGGCACCGGCTATACGGGGCGATCCTGTTCATCGATCTGGATAATTTCAAGACCCTGAACGATACGCGTGGGCATGATGTCGGGGATCAGCTCTTGAAAGAAGTCGGTCGTCGGCTGGAATACTGCGTTCGGGACGAGGACACCGTCGCACGTCTGGGCGGTGACGAATTCGTGGTCATGCTGGAAAACCTGAGTGCTGAAGCCAGTCAGGCGGCAATTTATGCTGAAATCGTAGGCGCCAAGGTGAAGGATGTCCTGAACCAGCCGTATCATCTGGATGAATTGGAACACCATACTTCCCCCAGTATCGGTATCAGTCTCTTTCTCGGCAATGTGGAAACGGTGGAGGACTTGCTGAAGCATGCCGATGCGGCGATGTACCAGGCCAAGCAATCCGGCCGCAACATGATATGTTTCTTCGATCCGACAATGCAGACTACGCTGGAAGCACGCATCCGGCTCGAGCAGGAGCTGCGTCAGGCATTGCCGCAACAGCAATTGCAATTGTATTTTCAGCCTCAGGTCAATGTGGACCGTCATCTGGTCGGGGCGGAGGTGCTCTTGCGCTGGAAACATCCTGAACGTGGGCTGGTGTCTCCTGCAGAATTCATCCCGGTGGCTGAAGAAACCGGTCTGATTGTGCAGATCGGATTCTGGGTCATGCAAATGGCCTGTACCCAGCTCAAGAAATGGGAAAACCGGCCCGATTTGAAACATTTGCGTCTTGCGGTCAATGTCAGCGCTCGCCAGTTCCGGCAGGCGGATTTCGTTGAGCAGGTGGAGCGTGTGCTGGATTTGACGGGCGTTAACCCGGGGATGCTCGAACTGGAGTTGACGGAGAGCCTGGTGCTGGATGATGTGACCGACACGATCGAAAAAATGCAGGCGCTGAAAGCCAGGGGGGTGAGCTTCTCCATGGATGATTTTGGTACGGGACATTCCTCCCTGGCCCAACTGAAGCGGCTGCCGCTGAATCAGGTCAAGATCGATCAGAGTTTCGTTCGCGACATTGACATGGACGCCAACGACGCGGCCATCGTGCAGACCATTATCGCGATGACGGAGACCCTGGGCTTGGGCGTGATCGCGGAAGGTGTGGAAACGGAAACCCAGCTGGAGTTCCTCAAGCGCAATGGTTGCCCGCTATTCCAGGGTTACCTGTTCGGGCGTCCGGTACCGCTGGAAACGTTCGAAAAAAACTTTGTCGAAGCCTGACTTGTCATCAGGGCTTTCGCTGGAGGCCATTTCCGGCGAAAATAGCAGTTAATCAGAAGATTGGCTCAAATAATGCAAAATCAAAACAGTTATACCTACGAGGAGCTTCTTGCCTGCGGGCGTGGAGAAATGTTCGGTCCCGGCAACGCACAACTGCCTTTGCCCCCCATGCTGATGTTCGACCGCATCGTGTCGATTACCAGTGACGGCGGCAAGTATGGCAACGGCCAGATCATCGCTGAACTCGATGTGAAGCCGGATCTCTGGTTCTTTGGGTGCCATTTCGAGGGCGACCCGGTCATGCCGGGCTGTCTGGGATTGGATGCCATGTGGCAGTTGGTAGGCTTCTTCCTCGGTTGGAGCGGTGGCCCCGGACGCGGACGCGCTCTGGGCGCAGGCGAAGTCAAATTCACCGGTCAGGTGCTGCCGACCGGCAAGCTGGTGCGCTACCACATCGATATCAAGCGTCTCATCATGCGCAAGCTGGTCATGGGGATCGCCGATGCACGCATGGAAGTGGATGGCCGTGAAATTTACGTGGCCAACGACCTGCGCGTCGGACTGTTTACACGTACGGATAATTTCTAGGAGGGCTCGATCATGCGTCGCGTCGTCGTCACCGGGATGGGCATTGTGTCCAGTCTCGGCAACAACAAGTCCGAAGTGCTGGACAGCCTGCGTAGCGGTCGTTCCGGCATCACCTTCCAGCAGGAATACGCCGACCAGGGGTTGCGTTCCCAGGTTGCGGGTTCGATCAAGCTTGACGTACAGGAACTCATCGATCGCAAGCTGATGCGCTTCATGGCCAAGGGCCATGCCTATGCCTGGCTCGCGCTTCAGGAGGCCATCGCCGATGCCAATCTACCCCTGGAAATGGTTTCAAATCTTCGCACCGGCCTGATCGTCGGCGCGGGTGGAGCCTCTCACGAGAGCATTCTGGAAGGCATCGACACGCTGCGTGAGAAGGGGGTGCGTCGTGTTGGCCCCTATATGGTGACCAAGGCCATGGCCAGCGGTGTGTCTGCCTGTCTCGCTACTGGGGCGCAGATCAAGGGCGTCAATTACTCCATCAGCTCGGCCTGTGCGACCAGTGCACACTGTATCGGCAACGGCGTCGAGCAAATCCAGATGGGCAAGCAGGACATCGTGTTTGCAGGCGGTGCCGAAGAAGAGCACTGGACGTTGTCTTTCATGTTTGATGCCATGGGCGCGCTTTCCAGCAAGTACAACGACACGCCGGAAAAAGCCTCCCGTACCTATGACGCGAACCGTGACGGTTTCGTGATCTCCGGCGGCGGCGGCATTCTGGTGCTGGAAGAATACGAGCATGCCAAGGCACGTGGCGCCAAGATTTATGCGGAAGTGGTCGGCTACGGCGCGACGTCGGATGGTTACGACATGGTGGCCCCGTCCGGCGAAGGTGCGACCCGTTGCATGCAGATGGCACTTCAAGGCGTTGAAGGCCCAGTGGACTACATCAATACGCACGGCACCAGCACGCCGGTCGGCGATGTCAAGGAACTCGAAGCGATCCGTGCCGTGTTCGGCGATAGCGGCGTGGCCATTGCCTCGACCAAGTCCCTGTCTGGCCATGCACTGGGCGCAGCAGGCGTCAACGAGGCGGTGTATACGCTGCTGATGATGGAAAACAATTTTATCGCGGCTTCCGCCAACATCGAAACGCTGGATCCGGCCGCCGAAGGTCTGAACATCGTGCGCCAGCGTATCGACAATGCCAACATCCAGACCGCGGTCTCGAACAGTTTCGGCTTTGGCGGTACCAACGCCACGTTGACGTTTTCCAAGCGGGGGCTGTAAGGACTCACCATGCTGTTGATGCTGGATAACTACGACTCGTTCACCTACAACCTGGTGCAATATCTGGGTGAACTCGGGCAGGACGTGCGCGTGTTTCGTAACGATGAAATTACTGTGGAAGAGGTCGGCAAGCTCAATCCCCGCCACATCGTGATTTCGCCGGGGCCGTGTACGCCTAACGAAGCAGGCATTTCCGTGCCCTTGATCCACGAATTTGCGGGCAAGATTCCCATTCTCGGCGTCTGCCTCGGCCACCAGAGCATCGGCCAGGCCTTCGGCGGCAAGATTATTCATGCCAAGCAACTGATGCATGGCAAGACTTCGCCCGTGTTCCACAACGACGTGGGTGTGTTCAAGGGGCTGCCCAATCCGTTCACGGCGACGCGTTACCATTCGCTGGTGATCGAGCGCGAGAGCATTCCGGATTGTCTGGAAATCACGGCCTGGACCGAGGACGGTGAGATCATGGGCGTGCGTCACAAGACCCTGCCGGTCGAAGGCGTGCAGTTCCATCCTGAATCCATCCTGACCGAGTATGGCCACGAGCTGCTCGACAACTTCCTCAAAACCTACTGATGTCCCTGACTGCGTCACAAGCCCTGCACAAGCTGCTGGATCGTCATGATCTCAGCCGCGAAGAAATGCTGTCCGTCATGCACCAGATCATGCGGGGGGAATACACCCCTGCGCAAATTGCTGGTGTGCTGATCGCACTGCGCATGAAGGGTGAGACCGTGGATGAGATCGCCGCGGCCGCTGAGGTCATGCGGTCGCTTTCCACCAAGGTGGAGGCCGCAGCCGATGCCCATCTGATCGATACCTGCGGAACGGGCGGCGATGGCATCCAGACCTTCAATGTCTCGACCGTGAGCGCCTTTGTCGCCGCTGCTGCCGGTGCGCGCGTCGCCAAGCATGGCGGCCGTTCCGTGTCATCCACCTGCGGCAGCGCCGACGTGCTGGAAGCGCTGGGCGTCAACGTCAACCTCGCCCCGGCCCAGGTGGCACGCTGCGTGAACGAAGCCGGTATCGGTTTCATGTTCGCACCCAACCACCACAGCGCCATGAAACATGCGGCACCGGTGCGACGGGAGTTGGGTGTGCGTACCCTGTTCAATTTGCTTGGGCCGCTGACGAACCCGGCTGGCGCGCCAAATCAGGTCATGGGCGTGTTTGATCGTGCCCTGACCGGAAAATTGGCCCATGTACTGAAGCGCTTGGGGAGCCATCACGTGATGGTGGTCCATGGCGCGGATGGCATGGACGAAATTTCGTTCGCCGGGGATACCTATGTCGCCGAGCTGAAAGATGGCGAGGTGCGGGAGTACGTGCTGAACCCGCAACAGTTCGGACTGGGGCTGCATGCGGCAGAAAGTATCCGCGTGAAGGATGCCGCCGAATCCCGGGCCATGATCCTCGAAGTGCTGGCCGGTCGCAAAGGCCCTGCCCGCGATATCGTGCTGCTGAATGCCGGTGCCGCCATTTACGTGGCGGGTCTGGTTGATAGCCTGTCGGCCGGGATAGCCACGGCCGCACAGGTGATCGACTCCGGCGCCGCATCGGCCAAGCTTGAGCAGTTGATCGCGATGTCCGCCGGCGCATGAGCATTCCCATCCACAGCGAAGTGACTCCCGAGCAACGCCGCGCGCTGGCGACGGAAAAGCTCGACCAGTTTTTTGCGACTGTGCCGCCGGAACTCAAGGCGCGTGTCGTGGCATTGCCAAAACGCATCGGCCAGATGAATGCCAAGGTCGCGATCAAGTTGCATGAAGTCCTGAAAACGGCCGACGAGATATTCGATTACGCCGGGAAATATGCTGCTTGCACCCGAGGTTGCGGGCATTGCTGCCACGTACATGTGCCCATCGCTGATTTCGAGGCGCAGTTTATCGCCACCCGTGTGGGTATCAAGCCTGTTTCGCTGCAGCGCAGTATTCCGCACAACCGCCTGGAATACTCGGGGGCAACACCCTGCCCGTTCCTGAAAAACGGGGAATGCTCAATTTACGATGCCCGACCGCTGACCTGCCGCATGCACCTGAATTTCGACGTGGATGCCTATTGGTGCCTGCATGAGAACTGGAACAAGCCGGATGCCGAGATCCCGCGTCCGGACATTACCCCGCTGATGGAGGCCTATCACCTGCTGGCCGGCAAGGCCAAACCGGTGGTGGCGGATATACGGGATTTCTTTCCCCACGGAACACAAGATCGCTGAAGCTTATGTCTGACATCCTGAACAAAATCATCAATACCAAGCACGCAGAAGTCGCTGCAGCCATGGCCGAAAAGCCCTTGGTCCTGTTGCGAGCGGAGGCGGAAGACGCGCCTGCGCCACGAGACTTTGTCGGTGCCATTCGGGCCAAGATTGCGGCGGGCCAGGCCGCGGTGATCGCCGAGATCAAGAAGGCCAGTCCTTCCAAGGGCGTGATTCGCGAGGATTTCCGTCCCGCAGAAATCGCCGCGACCTATGCCGCTCACGGTGCGGCTTGTCTCTCCGTGCTGACCGATGCCCCCTATTTCCAGGGAAGTCCGGAATACCTCAAGCAGGCGCGTGCCGCTTGTGGCATTCCGGTGTTGCGCAAGGATTTCATGATCGACCCCTATCAGGTCTACGAAGCCCGTGCGATGGGGGCAGATTGTATCCTGCTGATTGCTGCCGCCCTGGACCTGCCTCGCATGCGTGAACTGGAAACCATCGCACACGACCTCGGCATGGGTGTGCTGGTGGAAGTGCATAATGGCGAAGAACTGGAACTTGCCCTGCAGTTGGATACCCCGCTGGTTGGCATCAACAACCGTAACCTGCGGACCTTCGAGGTGACGCTGGATACCACGCTCGAACTGTTGAACCGGATTCCGAAGGACCGCGTCGTGGTCACCGAAAGCGGAATCTTCACGCCGGATGATGTTGCCCTGATGCGCAGGAACCAGGTTCATACCTTCCTGGTTGGCGAAGCTTTCATGCGCCAGCCGGACCCCGGCGTCGAACTGGCGCGGGTATTTGCATAAAGGAAATTCCATGACTATCGTGACAGGCAGCTACCCCGGAACCCGTCCGCGCCGCATGCGCCGAGACGATTTTTCGCGCCGCATGATGCGTGAGCATGTCTTTACGGCCAATGATCTGATTTATCCCGTATTCGTGCTGGATGGTGACAACCGTGTCGAGGAAGTTGCCTCCATGCCCGGCGTGCAGCGCCAGAGTATCGATATGCTGCTGAAAACGGCTGGTGAATGCGTCCGTCTCGGCATTCCTGCGCTGGCTTTGTTCCCGGTGGTGGATCAGTCTCTGAAATCGCTCGATGCTGCAGAGGCATATAACCCGGATGGGCTGGTGCCGCGAACCATCAAGGCGCTCAAGGCAGCTTATCCCGAACTTGGCATCATTACCGATATCGCCCTGGACCCTTATACCAGCCACGGCCAGGATGGTCTGATCGACGACAACGGCTACGTGATGAACGACGAAACCGTGTCGGTTCTGGTGCGTCAGGCCCTGTGCCATGCAGCGGCCGGTGCCGATGTGGTGGCCCCATCCGACATGATGGACGGACGCATCGGAGCGGTGCGCCAGGCCCTTGAATTCGATGGATATATACACACCCGTATCCTGGCCTACTCTGCCAAATACGCTTCTGCCTTCTACGGCCCATTCCGCGATGCTGTTGGATCTGCGGCCAATCTGGGCAAGGGCAACAAATATACCTATCAAATGGATCCGGCCAATTCCGATGAGGCCCTGAAGGAGGTTGCACTGGACTTGCAGGAGGGGGCTGACATGGTCATGGTCAAGCCCGGCATGCCCTATCTCGACATCGTGCGGCGCGTGAAGCAGGAGTTCGGCGTGCCGACATTCGCCTATCATGTCAGTGGTGAATACGCGATGCTCAAGGCTGCCGCCCGCAATGGCTGGCTGGATGAAAAGGCCTGTGTCTTGGAAGCCATGCTGTCCTTCAAGCGCGCCGGTGCTGATGGCGTACTGACATACTACGCAATGGACGTGGCGCGCTGGTTGAAAGACTAAATTTCTTTCTCGTTGATCTTCAGTGCGGGGCGTTGGCGATGCGCTCGCGTTCCAGCTTGATGATGTAGCGCTGGATCAGGGATTGCATGGCCGGCCGAAGATCCAGGAACTGGCAGCCACCGCGCAGCGTTTTATGTCCATTCTTCATGGTGACTTCAAAGATGCTCTGGATGCGAAGCGTCGCTTCCAGCGTACCGATGGCTGGAAGGATGATGCGGCAGCCTGGGTAGATCTGCCCAGGCTCGAACTGGAATCCCGCGGGATTGCCGATGACAATCCCGATGCCACCGGCACTGATGTCTGCCAGGGCCACCTCTTCAAATGCACCCTCCCCCAGCGGAATCACACACTTGAGCGGATTGACGATAGGCGTGGTAAGCCGGTAATACTCCCGACGTTGCAGTTGCAGCACCTGCTCAGGCACGCCGATACGGAAGGCTGGGCGGCCTTCGAAGCGATCTGTCGTAATCCGGTTGGTGACAAACTGGATCTTGACGCTATCCAGCGCGGTCACGAAGATGATTTTCTCGCTGGCCAGGATGCGCTGATTCAAGGCCTCGTTGGAGCCGTAATCGAGCAGCACGGAATGGCTGGAGGCATCGACATCGAGGATGGAAGTCAGCAGCAGATCCTTGCCACCGTTGAAGAAGGCGCTGACCATTTCGTTGCGATGCGCAAGTCCGCGCAATATCCTCAGGATTTCGACCGGATGATGGACGAGGAACCGTGAGTCGTCCTGGTTCTGGGTCAGTTCGATGCTGACGTTGTCGTCTACCGTGTTTGCCATGGGTTCAGGGGGTATGTTCCTGCAGTAGCAATTCGACAGCCTGCATGGACGCCCGCAAAGGGGACTGGTCCCCCGAAGCAGACCTGGCCATGCCCCGCAAATCGTCTGTCTCGAATACGCTGAGGCGTATTGTGCCATGTTCGCCATCCAGCGCGAACACAGGAATTCGGCGTTTGGTCTGGCCGAAGCGGTAAGTTTTTTCTTCCATCTGATACGGGATCGCCTTGTTCAGCAGAAAAATTTCAACGTCCTTCAGGCTGTCCGCGAACAGATGGATTTCAGTGCCTGCATAGCGACCGGCCGTCCCATCCAGAACTCCGCCAGCAAGATGAGGGTTGAACTGTGACAGCTGCCGCATCACTGCAAGCGCCTCGCTGCGGAGCTGGTGCAGGTGCTGGGGTTGTTCCTCGCTACGGTAGATTGCGTGATGCAGCTTCAGTTCCAGTTCGATCTCGGCGTTGGTCGGCAGGCATCGATCGTCAGTCATTCCGAGCTGACGCGCTGCCTTGCGCTTGGCATAGGCGTAATCCTGCGCACCCTCCTCGGCCATCATGCGCGCAGCCTGTTGTGCGATCATCTGCCGCAAGTGTTGCGGTCTCTGGGCGCCAGACATATGGAATCTAGTAAAGTTGATCCGGTTGAAGTTCTGTGCCGACTTTGGCCCCTGCTTCTGATTCCGTTGCTGTATCGGCGCCACCATCCGGAGGTGGATACTCGCTGTAGAAGTATTCGTACATACCACTGTCGTTGTCATCGACGCGGACCCCGGTGATTGGGTTGATCTTCAGATAAGAGATGCCCTCTGGCACGGTATAGGGTTGATCCGGCACGCCTTGAAGCGCTTGCGACATATACTGGATCCACATCGGGAGTGCGGCATGCCCACCGGTTTCCTGTCCACCCAGACTGCGCGGCTGGTCAAAGCCCATCCAGGCTACGGCCACCTGCGTCGGGTTGAAGCCCGCGAACCAGGCATCCATCTGGTTGTTCGTGGTACCGGTCTTGCCAGCCAGATCGTTGCGCCCAAGCTCGCGGGCTTTTGCGGCGGTCCCGATGCGGGCAACGTCCTGCATCATTGAAGTCATGATGAAAGCATTGCGCGCATCGATGACCCGTGGGGCATCCGCACCGGCAACGAGCGGCTTGGATTGCTCGATGACCTTGCCGTTGATGTCCACGATTTTATCGATCAGGTAAGGCGTGACGCGGAAGCCGCCGTTGGCAAACACGGAATAGGCCCCGGCCATCTGCCATGGCGTGACGGAACCGGCCCCCAGTGCCATGGCCAGATAGGGTGGATGGTCCTTGGCTGCAAAGCCGAAACGGGTGATGTAGTCCTGGGCATAACCCACGCCGATAGCCTGCAGGATACGGATGGATACCATGTTCTTGGATTTGGTCAGGGCTGTGCGCATGCGCAGGGGGCCCTCGAACTTTCCGTCGAAGTTATGCGGTTCCCAAGCCTGACCGCTACCTGTTTCCGTGGCAGAAAGAACCAGGGGTTCGTCCTCGATCACGCTGGCAGCGGTAAAGCCCTTTTCAAGGGATGCGGAATAAATGAATGGCTTGAAGCTGGAGCCTGGCTGACGCCAGGCCTGCGTGACGTGGTTAAATTTGTTACGGTTGAAATCAAAGCCGCCCACCAATGCACGTACGGCGCCGTTCTTGGGATCCATCCCCACGAGTGCGGCTTCAACTTGCGGCAATTGCGTCAACTGCCATTTACCACCGGATTCAGTCACCCGGATGAGCGCTCCCCGGCGTAATTTCTGTTTGGCTGGATCTTTCTCGCTCAGCATTTTCTTGGCGATGGCCAAGCCATCACCGCTGATTTCGGTCATTCCGCCATCCTTGCGGAAGGCCTTGATCCGTTGCGGGGAAACCTCCAGAACGATGGCCGGCATCAGGCCGTTCAGCGTGTCGATGTCGGCCAGTGCATCGTCCAGGGTCTCCTCGAGCGTGCCCTTGTCGGAATCGAGCTTGATCATGCCCTCGGGGCCACGGTAGCCATGACGCCTGTCATAATCCAGCACACCCTGGAGAATGGCGGCGTTGGCGGCTTCCTGATTAGCCTTGCGGATGGTCGTGTAAACCTTCATGCCACTCCGGTAGATCTCGTCCTGGTAACGGTCGTACATGGTTTGGCGAATGATTTCCGCGACATAATCAGCTGCCAGCTCACGCACCTGCCGGCTATGGCGTACCCGGGAGGGTTGTTTGATCGAGGCCTCGTAGAGTTTGTCATCGATGAATTTCAGTTCATGCATCCGGCGCAAAACGTAATGCTGGCGCGCCTCGGCGCGCTTCGGATTGGCCAGCGGGTTGTAACGGGAAGGTGCCTTCGGCAGTCCTGCCAGCATGGCGATATCCGCCACGGTTAATTTTTCCAGCGGTTTGCCGTAATAGACTTGAGCGGCCGCAGCAAAGCCGTAGGCGCGTTGCCCCAGATAGATCTGGTTGATATAGAGTTCGAGAATCTGGTCCTTGGTCAGGTAATGTTCGATTTTGATAGCGAGGAGAGCCTCGCTGAGCTTGCGCTTGAGGGTTTTTTCGCCGGAGAGGAAGAAATTGCGAGCCACCTGCATGGTGATGGTGCTGGCGCCTTCCTTGGCGCCACCCGCGCTGAGATTGGCCAGCGCGGCACGCAGCACACCCATGGTGTCGACACCGCCATGCTGGTAGAAGCGCTCATCCTCAGCAGCAAGGATGGCCTGTTTGAGTGTAACGGGGACTTCGTTGATCTTGACGACAGCACGACGTTCCTCGCCGAACTCACCGAGTAGATAGCCGTCTTCGGTGTAGACACGCAATGGAACCTTGGGGCGATAATCCGTCAGGGATTCCAGGGAAGGAAGGTCCGGATAAATCAGAATCCCGGCCAGCGCAACGAGGGCGACGACCGCGATTCCGGCCACAAGGGAAGAGAGCAGGAGGAACTGCCACCACTTTCTAGGAAACATCCGTCAATGTCAGATCAGGTGATAGAAATGAGCATTATATAGCGTTGCCGTAAATAAATTAAAAATCAAATTATGCTTTACACGACCAATAGTTGTTGCTAGCATCTAACGTAAATTATCCGTATTGCGCGTAACTAACCAATACAGAAAGGGAATTTCAGTTTGAAATTCGACTTTTTCAATGAACGTACCCCTCCGTTGATCGGAGTCGACATCAGTTCGGCGTCGGTCAAGATGGTTGAATTGTCCGAAGGACCCAAGGGCGGGTACCGTATCGAAAGCTATGCGATTGCGCCATTGGCGAAGGACGCCGTGGTGGATGGCAACATTGCTGGCCTGGAACAGGTGGGCGATGCGGTCAAGCGTGCCTGGAAGCTCATGAATACCCGTGAAAAGCGAGTAGCGTTGGCCTTGCCTGCTGCGGCGGTGATCAGCAAGAAAGTGCTGATGCAGAAGGGGCTGCGTGAAGAGGACATGGAGTTGCAGGTCGAGGCTGAAGCCAACCAGTACATTCCTTTCTCGCTGGACGAAGTCAATATCGATTTTCAGGTGCTGGGCGATTCCCCGACCAGTCCTGACGAGGTGGAAGTGATTATTGCGGCCTCGCGAAAAGAAAAGATTCAGGACCGTGAAGCTGCTGCCGAAGCGGCAGGCTTGAAGGTCGTGATCATGGATGTCGAGACATATGCGACCGAGGCAGCTTATCGCCTGGCGGCAAATCAACTGCCCAATGCGGGTCGCGACCAGACGGTCATGATCATCGATATCGGTGCGGTCATGATGCATATCAATGTCCTGCACAATAACCAGTCGGTATATATCCGTGAACAGAGTTTCGGTGGTGCTCAACTGACCTCGGAAATCCAGCGTCGCTTCGGTCTGTCGAGTGACGAGGCGGAGATCGCCAAGCGCAAGGGTGGCTTGCCGGAAAGTTACGAAAACGAGGTGCTGCAGCCTTTCATGCAGTCCTTGGCGCTGGAAGTGGCTCGCGCATTGCAGTTCTTTACCAGTTCTACTCAGTTCAATCGTGTGGACCACATCATGCTGGCAGGTGGATGTGCTTCCATCCCGGGAATCGATGCTGCCGTGGCCGAGCGGACCCAGGTCAATACCATCATCGCCAATCCGTTCATCAACATGACCTTGTCCAGCAAGATCAAGCAGCAACTGCTGAATGCTGATGCACCATCCCTGATGATCGCCTGTGGCCTTGCCATGCGGAGGTTTGACGAATGATCCGGATCAACCTTTTACCGCATCGCCAGATCAAGCGTGCAGAACGCCAGCGTCAGTTCAACCTGATGCTGGTGGCAACACTGATTGCCGGGGCGGCCATCGTCTTCATGGGGCAGACTTATATCGGCGCAAGAATCGATGCGCAGAAGAACCGCAATACCCGTCTGGAAACTGCGATTGCCAAGCTGGACAAGGAAATCGAGGATATCCGGAAGCTCAAGGAGCAGATACGTAACGTGCTGGATCGCAAGCGGGTGGTGGAGAACCTGCAAAACGATCGTAGCCAGGCGGTAATCATGCTGGATGAGATTGCCAGGCAACTGCCCGAGGGGGTGTTCCTGCGTTCGATCAAACAGACTGGCAATGAAATTACGCTGGAAGGGCTTGCCGACACCAATGCGCGAGTGGCCACCCTGGTGCGTAATCTGGGCAACTCCCAGTATCTGGAAATGCCGTTGTTGATCGAGATCAAGTCCGTGGCTTCCAAGAACGTGAAGCAGAGCGCATTTACCATGAAGGTGAACCAGAAGGTCAAGAAGCCGGCCGAGCCTGAGAAAGGCAAAGGTAAATAACCATGAATCTTGAAGACTTCAATCGTATCGATTTCAAGAACATGGGGAGCCTGCCTCCCGCAGTCAAGGCCGTTTTCCTTGGTTTTATACTGGTTTTCCTGGTTGCGGCCGGTTACTGGTTTCTGTGGCAACCGGCGATCGAAGAACTGGATCAGGCCAGAACAAAAGAAACCGAATTACGAGACGTGTTCCTGGCCAAGAAAAAGGAAGCGATCAATCTGCCTGCTTACAGGCAGCAAATGGTGGATATCGAGAGAACGTTCGGTTCACTGTTGCGCCAGCTTCCCAACAAATCTCAGATGGATGGTTTGCTGACCGACATCAATCAGGCAGGGCTGGAACGTGGCCTTGAGTTCGAGTTGTTCAAACCGGGGCAGGAGCGGGCGGCGGAGTTCTACGCCGAAATGCCGATTTCCATCAAGGTTACCGGGTCCTATTTTGATCTTGGTGCTTTTGCGGTGGGCATTTCCAAGCTTTCCCGTATCGTGACCCTGAATGATCTCAAGATTACGCCGATCACTGGGGGTAAGGACGTCAAGGAAGGGCTTTTGTCAGTGGAGGCAGTTGCCAAGACCTTCCGCTATCTTGATGCGAGCGAGATCGCTCCCAAGAAGGAAAAGAAAGGCAGGAGGTCTGAGTGATGAACGACGTTAGCACTCGCCAGCGGATGGAGGTGTCCAAGTGAGAAACTGGTTTTACGCCCTCCTGTTGACTCCTTTCCTGGTGGCCTGCGGGTCTGGCCAGGGAGATGATCTGGACCAGTTCATTAACGATGCCGGCAAGGATCTGCGTGGCAAAGTGGATCCTTTGCCAGAAGTGACGCCTTTCGTGCCGGTCGAGTTCAATCCGGATAACGGTCTGAACGATCCTTTCAAGCCGCGCAAGGCACAGACACAGGCCAAGAGCAACGGTTTGCAGCCGGACCTGAACCGGCCTCGTGAGGCACTGGAGGCTTATCCGCTGGAAAGCCTGAAATATGTGGGCAGTATCAATAAGGGCAAGTTGAAATACGCCCTCGTGAAGGCCCCGGACAATGCTGTGAACCAGGTCACCATAGGCAATTATCTCGGCCAGAATCTGGGGATGGTGGTAGATATTTCCGAGAACGAAATCAAAATCAAGGAAATCGTGCAGGATGATTTATCCGGTGACTGGATCGAGCGTCCGGCCAGCATAGCCCTGCAGGAATAGAATTGAAAACTGGAGTCAAAAGCATGGGAAACTTATTCAAGCAACTTGGGGCGGCTGCAATCGGATGTGTTGCACTGGTTGCAAGCTGGGCTGTTTGTGCGGCTGATGCGGCCGTTGAGGCTCAGGCGTCGAACCGGATAGAAAAAGTCGATTTTTCTACCCTCGCGGGAGGCAAGATCAATGTCAAGGTGACGCTGAGCGATCCCATTTCTAATCCCCCGGCGGGCTTCTCGCTGAATAATCCTCCCAGGATTGCATTGGATTTCCCGAACACCAGCAATGCCACCCAAAAGAACAGCTTTCCGATTTCTCAAGGGATGCTGAACAGCATCAGTCTGGCACAGGGTAAAGGTCGGACCAGAATGGTGCTTGATCTGAACAAGGTGTCAACCTATACAACCAGCGTCAACGGCAAGGAAGTCAGCATCCTGCTGATGCCCAAGGAGACCTCGACGCTTGCCCAGAATCAGACTGTTACCAAGTTTGCGGAGGCTGGGCTGTCGGATCAGCCGCATTCCCTGAAGGGCGTCGATTTCATGCGCGGCAAGAATGGTGAGGGGCGGATCATCGTCGATCTGTCCGACGCGACGACTGGCATCGATATGCGCCGCCAGGGCAAGAACATCATTATCGACTTCATCAATACGGAAATTCCTGCCAACCTCGAGCGTCGCCTCAACGTCGTCAATTTCAACACGCCGGTGCTGACCGTGGATGCGATGAAACAGGGCAAGAATGCACGCATGATCATCGAACCCAAGGGTAACTGGGAGCATTCCTCATACCAGGCGGACAAGAAGTTCATCGTCGATGTCAAACCGATTGTTGAGGACCCGACCAAACTGGTTCAGGGATCCCGCACGGGTTACAGCGGGGACAAACTCTCGCTGAATTTCCAGAACATCGAGGTACGTTCGGTGCTTCAGGTGATTGCTGACTTTACCGGATTCAACATCATTACCAGTGATACCGTGAGCGGTAATCTGACACTGCGACTCAAGGATGTGCCTTGGGATCAGGCCATGGATATCATCATGGAGAGCAAGGGGCTCGCGATGCGCAAGACCGGCAACGTGATCTGGGTTGCACCATCGGAAGAGCTGTCCGCCAAGGAGAAGATGAAGCTGGAAGCTTCCCAGCAGATCGAAGACCTGGAACCTTTGCGGACCGACGTGTTCATCCTGAAATACCAGAAGGCTGAATCATTCAAGAACATTCTCACGGATTCGAAGCAGAAGATTCTGTCCAAGCGCGGCAGTGCGGTGATTGATCCACGCACCAATACCCTGTTCGTGCAGGATACGGTCAAGCATCTTGAAGAAGTGCAGCGTCTGCTGAACGTAACCGATATCCCGGTCAGGCAGGTGCTGATCGAAAGCCGCATCGTGATTGCTGACGAATCCTGGTCCAAGCAGATGGGTGCGCGCTTTGGCATCGTCAAGAACAACTACTGGGGCGGTGGCAAGCCTAACTCCAGTGGCGACATCATGCTGGGCAATACCCTGTCGAACAACTATGCCATCGGTCAGACCGGCAAGACCACGACGCCTAACGATTTGAACGTGAATCTCCCGGCCACGTCCTCGGCTGCCGGTAGTTTGGCGATGACCTTGTTCAAGTTGCCTGCCGGATTCCTGCTCAATCTTGAATTGTCTGCGGCTGAAGCTGACAGCAAGAGCAAGACCATTTCCAGCCCGCGGGTGATTACGGCCGACCAGAAGAAGGCGACCATTGACTCTGGTGTGGAAATTCCATACCAGCAGGCTTCCAGTAGCGGTGCCACCAACGTGTCCTTCAAGAAGGCTGCACTGACCTTGGATGTAACGCCGCACATTACGCCAGATGACAAGGTAAGCATGGAGCTCGAAGTGCACAAGGATTCCGTTGGTAGTGTGTATAACGGAGTGCCCTCCATCGATACTCGCAAGGTGACGACCGAAGTTCTGGTGGCGAATGGTGAAACTGCAGTACTGGGTGGGATTTACGAAGAGAGCAAGAGCAAC
Organism: Pseudomonadota bacterium; assembly: GCA_029782295.1. Classification (GTDB taxonomy): domain Bacteria; phylum Pseudomonadota; class Gammaproteobacteria; order Burkholderiales; family Methylophilaceae; genus CAIJXJ01. The sequence continues at coordinate 383,810 of JAKOVB010000027.1, read as the reverse complement.
TCGGTCGACAAGATTCCGTTCTTCGGTGATTTGCCGGTGCTTGGCAATTTCTTCAAGCGAAATTTTGATAACACGAAGAAATCGGAACTGCTTATCTTCATTACCCCGAAGATCATGCAGGACTTGCTGTAGATTTCTGGAATCAAGCAGCTTCAGATAAAATGCCCGTCATGAAAATGACGGGCAATTTTTTTCTGGTCGGGCTCATGGGGGCTGGCAAGACCACGGTCGGCAAGATCCTGGCCAAGCACATGCACAAGACCTTCTATGATTCCGATCATGAGATCGAGCACCGAACCGGCGTGAATATTCCTTTGATCTTCGAACTTGAGGGCGAAGCGGGTTTCCGCAAACGTGAGACCTCGACGATCGAAGAGCTGGTCAAGCTGAACGATATCGTGCTTGCAACCGGTGGTGGCGCCGTTTTGGCCAAGCAAAACCGGGAATATCTGAGCCAGAACGGGACAGTAATCTATTTGTGCGCGCACCCGGAAGAGTTGTTCCATCGAACTCGCGGTGACAAGAACCGCCCGCTGCTGCAAACGGAAAATCCACGAGCAAGGCTGGAAAAGCTGTATGCCGAGCGGGATCCGCTGTATCGCGAAATCGCGGATATCATCATCGATACAGGCGATCAGTCCGTAAGTGCCATCGTCTCCCAACTTGAAACGCAATTGAACGCCTACACCCATGCAAACACTCACCGTTGATCTGGCCGATCGCTCCTATCCCATCCATGTTGGACAGAATGTCCTGACAAGGACCGATCTGCTGTTGCCACATCTGAAACGCAAGCAGGTGGCGGTGGTGACCAATACCACGGTCGAGCCTCTGTACCTGGAGAAATTTTCTGCCCCTTTGCGTGATGCCGGGGTGACGGTACTGCCCATCGTTCTGCCGGATGGGGAACAGTATAAAAACGCTGAAACCTTGAACAAGATCTACGATGCACTGCTGACGCATCGCTGCGAACGCAACACGACCTTGATCGCTCTGGGGGGTGGGGTTATCGGGGACATGACAGGATATGCCGCAGCGACGTTCCTGCGAGGGGTGCCTTTTATCCAGGTACCGACTACCTTGCTATCTCAGGTCGATTCATCCGTCGGTGGCAAGACCGGCATCAATCATCCTCTGGGCAAGAACATGATTGGCGCGTTCTACCAGCCACAGGTGGTGCTGGCGGATACGGAAACCCTGAATACACTTCCGGATCGTGAATTGTCTGCAGGTTTGGCCGAGATTATCAAATATGGATTGATTCGTGACCTGGCATTTTTCGAGTGGCTGGAGAGCAATATGCCACGGCTGGTTGCGCGTGAGCCTGTAGCGCTGGCTTATGCCATTTACCGCTCCTGTGAAAACAAGGCCGAGGTGGTCGCCGCCGATGAGCGCGAGAGTGGCGAGCGCGCCCTGCTCAATCTGGGGCATACCTTCGGTCACGCCATTGAAAATGGCATGGGTTACGGTGTCTGGTTGCACGGCGAAGGGGTGGCCGCAGGGACCATGCTGGCCGCCGAAATGTCCTGTCGCCTGGGCTGGATGAGTGCGGCAGATGTGGAACGCACCGAGCGGTTGTTCAAGGCGGCGAACCTGCCGACGGTTGCACCGGACCTCGGCGTCGACACCTATCTGGATCTGATGGGGCTGGACAAGAAGGTTTCCGATGGCAGGATACGCCTGATTCTGCTGCAGGGGATCGGCAAGGCCATCATGACGGGCGACTACCCGCAGGATGTTCTGCGGGCCACTCTGGCGCGTGTATGAAACCACTTGCCAGTTACGCCGCGGACCCTGCGAAAACACGGGGTAGAAAAATTCAGGAACCGGCGCCGGAAGGACGCAATGAATTTCAGCGCGACCGGGATCGCATTATCCATTCCACGGCTTTTCGCCGGCTGGAATACAAGACCCAGGTATTCGTCAATCATGAAGGTGATCTGTTCCGGACTCGCCTCACACATAGTATTGAGGTGGCGCAAATCGGCCGCAGCATTGCCAGGAACCTTGGCCTGCACGAAGATCTGGTGGAGGCGATTGCACTGGCGCATGATCTCGGGCATACGCCGTTCGGCCATGCCGGTCAGGATGCGCTCAATGCGTGTATGCATGAGTTCGGTGGCTTCGAACACAACCTGCAGTCGCTTCGTGTAGTGGAACTGCTGGAGCAGCGCTATGCCGAATTCGACGGACTGAACCTGACGTTCGAGGTCAGGGAAGGCATCCTCAAGCATTGTTCCCTGCAGAACGCGCGTCAACTCGGGGATGTCGGTGAGCGGTTCCTGGACAAGTCCCAGCCTTCATTGGAAGCCCAGGTGGCCAATCTGGCGGATGAGATTGCCTATAATAACCACGATGTCGATGACGGGTTGCGGTCCGGCTTGATTTCGCTGAACCAGTTGGCCGCTGTCGAATTGTTTTCGCGCCATCTGGACGAGGTGCGCAATCGCTATCCGGACATCGGTGAGCGCAAGTTGGTGCATGAAACCGTCAGGCGCATGATCAACGCGCTGGTGCAGGATCTGTGCCGGCAGAGTGGGGATAATATCGCTGCGGCCAACCCTGAATCGGTGGATGATGTGCGGCGTTCAGCGCCGTTGATTGCCTTCAGTCCAGACATGCAGCGGCAGCAGAGGGAGTTGAAGCAGTTCCTGCGAGCCAATCTCTATCGCCATTATCGGGTCAACCGCATGAGCAGCAAGGCGCAGCGTATCATTCGTGAATTGTTCGCGGTATTCATGGAGGACATCACGCTGATGCCGGACGAATTTCAGCTGCGTGCCCAATCCGATAAACCCCGTGCGGTCGCCGATTATATTGCCGGCATGACCGACAGATATGCCATTCGCGAATATCGTAGGCTGTTTACTGTCGAAGAGCAGCCACTCTAAAGGATGGTGGTTCCAATCAGATCCCCAATCCAGTAGGTCACCGCGCCGGCGGTTCCACCGATCAGCAGCATGCGTATGCCCCCCAGCAGCGCATTGCGTCCTGTGAACAGGGAAAGCGCAGCGCCCACGCAAAACAATGCGATCCCAGTCAGCGAGATGGAAGTCAGCAAGGGCCGATGCTGCAGGCCAAGCAGATAGGGCAGCAGAGGAATCATGCCGCCTCCGATAAAGGCAAAAAACGAGGAAAGCGCTGCTAACCAGGGCGATCCGAGTTCATCCGGATTCAACCCGAGCTCTTCCCGTGTCAGTGTATCCAGCCCCATTTCCGGATCCGAGATCATGCGCATGGCCAATGCCCTGGCCTCCTCCTTATCCAGTCCTCTAGCTTGATAGATCAAGGCCAGTTCGGCAGCTTCCTCATTCGGGTACTGGGCCAGTTCGTCACGTTCAAGACCGATCTGGTATTCGTACATTTCCCGTTGCGAGCGCATGGAAAGGTATTCACCGGCTGACATGGAAAAAGCGCCTGCCAGCAGGCCTGAAACCCCGGTCAGCAGGATGACGCCATATTCGCTGGAGGCCCCGGCAACCCCCATTACCAGGCAGGTGATCGACACCAGCCCATCGTTGACGCCGAATACTGCTGCGCGCAATCCGCCTGATGTACCGCCAGCGCGATGGCTGGCTCCTACATCATCGAGAGTGGCTGGCATCGGATGGCCGCCGGGATGGCGGCCTGCATAGACCGATAAACCGCGAATTTTGATGGCAGCAAGGACTGTCCTGATCTTGTGCGGACCCAGGCGGCGGACCAGCCAGGCAACGATGCGTGCGCGCAGGTCCGGATGATAACGTTCGGGAATGGGGTGGCTGGATTTCTTCAGTTCCTGTGCCCAAAGCTCGGCCTGTTTGTCAGCCTCCTTGGCGAGCTCAAGAAACAGGAGTTGCCGGGGGGTTCCACTCTCCTGATCGGAAATGATGCGATAAAGGTAAGCCGAGCGCTTTTCCTCCTTCCAGCTGTCGAGTGCGTGCATGTTCCGGCCTATCGATCGTTGCGACGGTACTGGATGGCTTCGGCGAGATGCATGGACTGCACATGCGCGTTGCCGGACAGGTCGGCAATGGTGCGTGCGACCTTGAGGATGCGATGGTAGGCGCGTGCCGACAGGTTGAGTTGCGTGATGGCACGTTTCAGCAAATCGGCACCCGCTGTATCCGGGGTGCAATAGGTGTCGATCTCCTGGCTGGAGAGTTGAGCATTCGCTTTACCTTGCCTTTCGATTTGTTTTTCGCGGGCTGTCGTGACGCGTGCGCGGATGCTGGCGCTGGATTCGCCTGTGGCCGCCGCAGTGAGTTCAGAATCACGAAGCGCCGGGACTTCGAGATGCAGATCGATGCGATCGAGCAAAGGTCCGCTGATTCTTGCACGGTAGCGCGAAACCTGGTCGGGCGTGCAGCGACACTGTTGATTGGGGTGGCCGAGATAGCCGCATGGGCAGGGATTCATTGCGGCGATCAGCTGGAAGCGGGCAGGGAAGTCCGCTTGCCTGGCTGCGCGGGATATTGTGATGCGCCCGGACTCCAGCGGTTCTCGCAGGACTTCGAGCACGGAGCGCGAAAACTCCGGGAGTTCGTCAAGGAAAAGGACGCCATGATGTGCCAGTGAAATTTCTCCCGGGCGGGGTGTATTACCGCCCCCTACCAATGCGACTCCGGAAGCCGTGTGATGTGGTGCACGGAATGGACGCTTCTTCCATTGATCCGGCTTGAAGCCCCCGCTGAGCGACTGGATGGCGGCGGACTCCAAGGCTTCATGTTCCGACATGTCCGGCAGAATGCCGGGGAAACGTGCGGCCAGCATCGATTTTCCCGTGCCGGGTGGTCCGGCCATCAGGAGGCTATGTTCGCCCGCTGCGGCAATTTCCAGCGCGCGTTTCGGTATGGCCTGGCCTTTGACGTCGGCAAAATCCGGATAGGAGGCAGTTGTGTCTACCGCTTTCGGGACCTGTACGGAGAGAGGCTGCTGGCCGGCCAGATGAGCACATACAGCCAGCAGGGAATCCGCGGGATAGATCAGGGCGTTCTGTACCAGAGCCGCTTCCGCGGCACTTTCTCTGGGCAGGATGAAGGCGCGGCCATCCCGGCTGGCCTTCATGGTCATGGCCAATGCGCCCCGGACCGGACGCAAGGCGCCGGTCAGAGCGAGTTCTCCTGCGAATTCAAGTGTGTCCAGCAGATTCTGGGGGATTTGACCGCTGGCCGCCAGAATCCCAAGGGCGATGGGCAGATCGAAGCGGCCGCTTTCCTTGGGCAGGTCGGCGGGAGCGAGATTGACGGTAATGCGACGTGCTGGAAATTCGAAGCGTGAGGTTTGAAGCGCCGCGCGTACCCGGTCTTTGCTTTCTTTGACCTCGGCTTCCGGCAGGCCGACGATCTGGAAGCTGGGCAGGCCGTTGGCGAGATGGACTTCCACCGTTACCTGCGGTGCATCCATGCCGGACAATGCCCGGCTATGAAGGACGGCGAGCCCCATTATTCCTGGTCGGGTGGCAGTGCTTCCAGGGCTGCGAGGCGAGCTTCGAGCTGCGTGAGCTGTTCTCGGGTGCGTTGCAGGACCTGGGTTTGCACGTCAAACTCCTCACGGGTGACCAGATCAAGTCTGGCGAACGCGCTTTGCAACAGGGGTTTCAGGTTCTGTTCGAGGTCTGCCAAGGGAGATTCTGCGATCAGGCCACTGATGCGATGGCTGATGTCGTCGATGAACTTGTTGTCGAGCATGACGGTTCTCCAAATTTAATAATAAACCGTAGTTTATCAAATGAGGGATGATTGGGGTGTTCGGAGTAGCGCACCGATTGGGTGCGGCGCACCTTATTGGTGCGCTTGTGCGCTTTGGAAGCTTGAGGAATGTTGTTAAGTCTATGTTTATTATGTATATAAAAAGTTGGCACGCGCTTTGCTAAAGTTTTCATGCCGGAAAAATGCTTTATATTTTTATTTGAATGAAAGGACTTTCGATGAACAAGAAACTGATTTCTCTGATGGTGCTCGGGGCACTTTCCACTCTGTCCGGATTGGCTTCCGCTGATGAAGCTGCTGCACCGGCTGCGGCTGCGGCTGCTCCCACCCCGACCTGGACCTTCCCGGCTTCGATCTCGCTGGTCAGCGATTATCTCTGGCACGGGCAGACCCAAACCTGGGGTAAGCCAGCTGTACAGGTCGGGATCGAGGCGGATCACGCTTCCGGCTTCTATGTCGGTTTCTGGGGTTCCAACGTTTCCAGCCACTGGCTGCCAAACGCCAATCTGGAAACAGACTGGACCGTGGGTTTCCGTAACACCTTTGCGACGGATTTCAGATATGACGTCGGCGCACTGTATGTGTACTACCCCAGCGCCAACTTCGACAAGGCTCCTTCTGGTGCCGGTGCTTACACCTCATCCAAGCTGAATACCGTCGAGTTGTACGGTAGCCTGGGTTGGAAGTGGTTTACCGTGAAGGGGGGGTATAACCCCACCAAGTTCTACGGCTGGAACCCGAATAACTCAGGTAGCGGCAGCCAGGCAGCCTTCCCGGGGGCTAGCTTTGCAGGTGACCCGACCGCAGGCGTGAACAATGATGGCAGCACCAGAGGTTCTGGTTATGTGATGGCCAGCGTGAGCTATGACTTGCCTGCAGGCTTCAATGTCGCAGGTGAAGTGGGTCGTCAGATGATCGCTGACAGCACCAATCTGGACTGGACCTGGTACAAGGTTGGGTTGACCAAGAGCTTCGATGGCGGTTGGGCAGTGAATGGTGCGGTTTCTGGAACCACGGGGACGAATGCTTACGAGCACTTCGCTTCCTTCGACAATCCTGCCGATTCCAAAACCATCGACAAGACCAAGTTCCTGCTGACGCTGACCAAGAGCTTCTAACGCAAACGGTCGTTCCGAAACAAGGCGGGTCTGCATGAATGGCAGATCCGCCGGTTTGAAACACTCTAAATCAGGAGACATCCATGAAATTCGTCACTGCAATCATCAAGCCGTTCAAGCTTGACGAGGTGCGTGAGGCACTCTCCGCCATCGGCGTGCAGGGCATCACTGTTACCGAGGTCAAGGGCTTTGGCCGGCAAAAGGGGCACACGGAACTCTACCGCGGTGCGGAATATGTCGTCGATTTTCTGCCCAAGGTAAAGGTCGAGGCAGCCATCGATGACGCGTTGCTCGATCAGGTGATCGAGGCTATCGAGAAGTCCGCCAGCACCGGCAAGATCGGTGACGGCAAGATTTTTGTGTTCGATATTGAACAAGTGATTCGTATCCGCACCGGCGAAACCGGTCCGGATGCACTATAAGGAGCACGCCATGAAGCGCTTTCTTTCTGCTCTGATGTTGTTGGGGTCGCTGACATTCAGCGGCATGACGCTGGCTGACGATGCTGCAGCACCTGTCGCAGCGCCTGCTGCCACGGAAGCTGCTGCGCCCGCAGCTGCACCGGCTGCTGCACCGGCTGAAGCTGCTCCTGCCGCCGCGGCTGCAACGCCTGCCCCGGTACCGGACAAAGGTGATACTGCCTGGATGATTGTGGCAACCTGTCTGGTGTTACTGATGTGTGTCCCAGGTCTGGGTCTGTTCTATGGCGGCATGGTCCGCAGTAAGAACATGCTGTCTGTCTTGATGCAAACGTTTATGGCGACAAGCTTCCTCGGTGTGCTTTGGGCGCTCTACGGGTACAGTATTGCGTTTACGCAAGGTAGCACGGCATTCTTTGGTGGCTTTGACCGTTTGTTCCTGCATGGCATGACAGCGGATTCAACAGCGGCTACTTTCAGCAAGGGGGTGGTTATCCCTGAGTACATCTACATGTGCTTCCAGCTGACATTCGCCGTCATCACGCCTGCCTTGATTGTCGGTGCTTTCGCAGAACGTATGAAGTTCTCTGCCATCCTGCTGTTCCTGGCACTGTGGTTTACATTCTCCTATCTGCCGATTGCGCACATGGTATGGTTCTGGTCCGGTCCTGATGCATTTACCACCGCTGAAGCTGGTGCCAAGGCCAACGAACTGGCTGGGTTCATTTTCAGCAAGGGTGCGCTGGACTTTGCGGGTGGTACCGTGGTGCACATCAATGCCGGTATCGCAGGTCTGGTGGGTGCTCTGCTCCTCGGCAAGCGTGTTGGGTATGGCAAGGAAGCCATGGCTCCTCACAGCGTGACATTGACCATGGTCGGTGCTTCCCTGCTGTGGGTGGGTTGGTTCGGTTTCAACGTCGGTTCCAACCTGGAAGCTAACGGTGCTGCTACTCTGGTGTTTGCCAACACCCTGCTGGCTACGTGTGCGGCTGCAACCTCCTGGATGTTTGTTGAATGGTTCACCAAGGGCAAGCCTTCCATGCTGGGTGCAGCATCTGGTGCGATTGCTGGTTTGGTCGCGATTACACCTGCATGTGGTTTCGTTGGTCCGATGGGTGCTATCGTTCAAGGCCTGCTGGTTTCCCCGCTGTGCTTTAGCTTCGTGACTTATGTGAAGGGCAAGCTCGGCTACGACGACTCTCTGGATGTCTTTGGCGTCCACTGTGTCGGTGGGATCTTTGGTGCGATGACTACGGGTATTCTTGTAAGCCCTGCCTTGGGTGGTACCGGTGTGTATGATTACGTAACCAATAAGGTTGGTGACTTTGATATGACTGCTCAGCTGATCAGTCAGGCTTGGGGGGTTGGTACTACCATCCTCTGGTCTGGGGTAGTCGCTTTCATTGCCTACAAGATCGTGGATGTTGCGATCGGTCTGCGCGTCAACGAAGAAATTGAACGCGAAGGTCTCGATACGACCGAGCATGGCGAGCGCGCTTATCACTACTAAGTAGCGGTTTAGCAGCAAATCATCAAAACGGGCACGTAAGTGCCCGTTTTTTTATATTCGCAGGATATGCAATACAAAAGAAGTTGATAAAAGTGGACGGATTAGTGTTGCAAGAGGATCCGTCTTGCGGCGAGGCGGGTGGCTTGCCAGCCGAGATGGTCGTAATAGCCCAGTGCCGGCGTGTTATCCAGATCGACCAGCAGTTGGGCGCGGGAGGCCCCCTGGCTAAGGGCCCACTGCAGCAGGGTTTCCAGCAATTGTCGGCCTACCCCTTGGCCCCGTGTGTCTTCACGCACCACCATGTCTTCGATCCACATGGAGGGGCCGCCTTGCGCGGTCGAGATGACCAACTGCCCGCTGACCATGCCGGCGACTTGGCCGCTCTCGTCACGCGCCACCAGCAGGCAGGCGCGGTCTGGAAGGTCCAGCAGCAGATGCATGGCGCGCATCTGGTTGTCGCCATTGGGCTGGAAGTCCTGTTCGATGGAGAACAGGTCGTCCAGCAGCGCGCTCATGGCGGGGACGTCGTCATGGGTGGCAGGTTCGATGACGCAGGTCATGATCAGGCGTCTTCGTCCGGGTCCGTCCCCGGGGTGTCGTAGTGAATGATGGCGAGAAACTGGATGGGAGTGCTGTGCATTTTTTCCGGTCGATGCGGGATTTCTCCTCGGAAGGTCAGGGAGTCGCCCGGCTCAAGCAAATAGGTTTCGTCACCAACCCGGTATTCCAGCTTGCCTTCAATCATATGGATGAATTCGGTGCCGGGGTGCTCAAAGGCGGTGAACTCTTCTCCCGGATCCTGCAGGGTGATGAGAAAGGGTTCGAAAGTCTTGTTCGGACCCTGGTCATAGGCCAGCAGATGATAGGTGTGGCCTGAGCGCGTGCCGCGCCGCACCACTTCCATGCCCTGGCCACGCTTGACCAGCTGTGCGCCGCCAGAGGGAACGTTGTAGTTACGGAACAGGCGGGAGAGCGTCACGCCAAGCGCGTTGGCGATCTGTTCCAGCGTGTCCAGGCTGGTCGCAGTTTGTGCGTTCTCGATCTTGGAAAGCATGCCTCGGCTGATGCCTGCGCGCTCGGATACGTCTGCGATGGTCAGGCCGAGCTGTACCCGCAGGTCGCGGATGGTGCCCCCGAGATAGGACTCCAAGGGTCTGCTGGATTCATGTTTATCGTTCATGCGCGCATTGTTTCATATAAAGAAAAAAAGTTAAACATAGGTGTTGACCTCCAGGAAACAAAAGTTCATCATATGAACTAATGATTCACGGTATTCAACACCATGCCCTATCAGCTACTTAAATTCGCGCTTTCAAAAAAACATCCGGAACCGGCGTTCTTCCGCCAGCCTGCGGAGCTGAAGCCTTCTTACGATGCGGTCATCATCGGCGGAGGTGGACATGGCCTGGCGGCCGCATACTATCTTGCCAAGGAGCATGGCCTGACCAACGTGGCAGTGCTGGAGCGCGGCTACCTGGGCGGCGGCAACACTGGACGCAACACCACCATCATCCGTTCCAATTACCTGACGCCGGAGGGCGTGGCTTTCTACGACGCCAGCGTCAAGCTGTGGGAAAACCTGTCGCAGGAGCTGGACCTCAACCTGTTCTATTCCACCCGCGGGCACTTCACGCTGGCGCATACCGAGTCTGCAATGCGCACCATGCGCTGGCGCGCCGAGGTCAACAAGCAGATGGGGGTCGAAAGCGAGGTGGTCGGTCCGGACGTGATCCAGGCCGCGGTGCCGGAACTGGACATGAGTTGCTCCGGGCATGCCCCCATTCTGGGCGCGCTATACCATAAGCCGGGGTCTGTGGCCCGCCACGATGCCGTGGCCTGGGGGTTCGGGCGCGCCGCCTCCGAGATGGGGGTGGAGATTTTCCAGAACACCGAGGTGACCGGGCTCGATATCCGCAACGGCCGCATCGCCGGCGTGCACACCAGCCGCGGCACCATCAAGACCGGCAAGGTCCTGTCTGCCGTGGCGGGATATACCCCGCGCATCACCAAGATGGCCGGATTCGATACGCCGATTGTGATCCATCCTTTGCAGGCCTGCGTCACCGAGCCGATGAAACCCTGGCTCAACACGATCCTGGTGTCCGGCAGCCTGCATGTGTACGTCAGCCAATCCTCGCGAGGAGAGCTGGTCATGGGGGCTTCGCTCGATCCCTACGAAGTCCACGCCACCCGCTCCACGCTGGACTTTGTCGAAGGCCTGTCCAGTCACATCCTCGACATGTTCCCGTTCCTGGCAGGCATCAAGGTGGTGCGTCAATGGGCCGGCATGGCTGACATGACCCCGGATTTTGCCCCGGTGATGGGCAAGACCCCGGTCGAAGGCCTCTATCTGGATGCCGGATGGGGGACATGGGGCTTCAAGGCGACACCGATTTCCGGCAAGACCATGGCCCATACGCTCGCCACCGACAAACCGCATGAACTGATTCATGGCTTCCGGCTGGATCGTTTCCGCGATTTTGAATTGACCGGCGAAAAAGGCGCCGCATCGGTAGGACACTGACATGAAACTTCTGACATGCCCCATCAACGGCCCGAGGCCGCTCGAAGAATTCGCCTATGGTGGCGAAATTCGCGAAATGCCGGATCCGCAGACTTGCAGCGACAGTGCCTGGGCGGACTACGTGTTCCATCGTGACGGAGCACCGGGTCCCAAGCGCGAATGGTGGTACCACGTGCCCAGCGGCACCTGGCTGGTCGCGGAGCGCGACACCGCCAGCGACGTGGTATCACGCACCTATCTGTTGGGGGAAGCATGACATTGAGACTGCCGCCGCAACCAGGCGAATGGATTGATCGCGCTACGCCCGTGAACTTCACGTTCGAGGGGCAGGCTTATACCGGCTATGCCGGGGACAGCGTGACCAGTGCCCTCTGGGGTGCAGGGGAACGCGTACTGGGGCGTAGCTTCAAGTATCACCGTCCACGCGGTTTGATGAGCCTGGCCAACCACGATATCAACGTGATGCTGGAAGACGGCACGGCCATCAACATGCGCGGCGACGTGTTGCCGCTGGCCCGGGGCATGGAGCTGCGCGCCGTGAATACGCTGGGGGGGTTGAAAGGCGACAAGTACGCCGTGCTGGAATGGATGGCCCCGCTGCTGCCTGCCGGCTTCTACTACAAGGCATTTCACAAACCCAAAGCCTTGTTCCCCTTCTGGGAGAACGTGATCCGGCGCATGGCCGGTCTGGGGGTGATGAACCCGCAGGCACCGCGCGGCGAAGCGATCAAGCAGCATCGCCATTGCGACGTACTGGTGATCGGTGCAGGGCCTGCCGGGCTGAGTGCCGCGCTGACAGCTGCCAAAAAGGGTGTGCGTGTGATCCTGGCCGATGAAAATGCCCGGATTGGCGGGACGCTGGGCTATGACCATGCGGGTCAGCCCACGGCGTTGGAAACGCTTGCCCGATTGCAGTCAGAGGTGGCATCGCATCCGAATATCGAGTTGTTGCCAGCCCACTATGCGGCGGGCTGGTATACCGATCATCTCGTGCCGTTGGTCGGTCCGTCCGGCATGATCAAGGTGCGTGCAGGCAAAGTGGTCGTGGCGATGGGGGCTTTCGAGCAGCCGGCCGTTTTCCGCAACAACGATCTGCCGGGGGTCATGCTCGGCTCGGCAAGCCAGCGTTTGATCCATCGCTATGCCGTCAAGCCGTTCCAGCGTGCCGTGGTACTCGCCGGCAACGATCAGGCGCAGCGCGTGGTAATGGATTTGCATCAGGCCGGGGTCGAGGTGGTGGCCTATGTCGACCTGCGCCCGGACGCAGACTGCACCGTGATCCGGCAACTGGGGATCCCCATCTACCTGGGTAATTGCGTGCAGGAGGCGCTGGGCAAACACGCCGTGGAAGGGGTCCGCATCAGTCGCTGGGATGGTCAGGGCCATCCAGACCCCGACACCAGCATGACAATCGCCTGTGATGGCGTAGCGGTCAGCGTGGGCTGGGCCCCTGCCGCAGCCCTGCTGTATCAGTCCGGCTGCAAGATGCGGTTCGATGATGCCGCACAACAGTTCGTGCCGGAGCGTCTGGCACCCGGTATGTTTGCGGCTGGGCGGGTGAATGGGATATATGGTCTCGAGGCTGCGCTGGAGGACGGCGAGCGGGCGGCGCGCGAAGCGCTGGGGCTGGCAACTGGGGTTGCAAGAGCCGCCGAGACAGGCAGTAGCCATCCCTGGCCTATCGTTCCGCATACGGCCAACAAGAATTTCCTCGACTTCGATGAAGACCTGCAACTCAAGGACTTCGAAACGGCGGCGCAGGAGAGCTTCGACAACATCGAGCTGATGAAGCGCTTTACCACCGTGGGCATGGGGCCGAGCCAGGGCAAGCATTCGAACATGAATGCCATCCGCGTGCTGGCACGGCTGCGTGGCGAGCCCATCCCCAAGGTCGGCAGCACCACTGCGCGTCCGTTCTTCCATCCGGTTCCGCTGGGGCATCTCGCCGGGCGCACTTTCCATCCGGAACGTCGCACACCCATGCACGACTGGCATGCGGCGCACGGCGCCACCTTTGCGACGGTGGGCGTGTGGCAACGGCCGGCGTACTACGGCACGGACAAGGCCAAGGCCGTGGAGGCAGAAGTGAAGGCGGTGCGCCATGCCGTGGGCATGATCGACGTGAGCACGCTGGGCAAGTTCGAAGTGCACGGACCGCAGGCGGGTGAATTGCTGGAGCGGTTCTATACCGGGCACTTCGTCAACCAGCGCGTGGGCACGACCCGCTACGCCTTGTTGCTCGACGAGGCGGGCGTGATGCTCGACGACGGCATCGTGGCACGGCTGAGCAACGATTGTTATTACGTGACCGCCAGCACCTCGAACGCCGCGACGGTTTATCGCGAGATGACGCGCCGGCTCCAGACATGGGGGTTGGAAGCCACCATCGTCAACCTGACCGGAAGTTATGGCGGATTGAATCTTGCCGGACCGCATTCCCAGTCCCTGCTCAAGCTGCTGACCGATCTCGACCTGGCTGCGCTGGCCAACGGCGGAGTGGCCGAGGGAATGGTCGCCGGGGTACAGGCCCGGGTGATCAACGTCCGGTTTGTTGCCGAGCTGGCCTACGAAATCCATGCGCCGGCGCAGGACATCGCCAGAATCTGGCTAGCACTGGAGGAGGCCGGCCGGTCTGTGGGCCTGAAACCTTTCGGCACCGATACCCAGCGCCTGCTCCGACTGGAAATGGGGCACTTCATCATCGGACAGGATACGGATGGCCTGACCAATCCGCTGGAAGCCGGTCTGCAGTGGGTACTTGCCAACGACAAGCCGTTCTATCTGGGGCAGCGCAGTTTGAAGTTGCTGGCGGAAAAACCCGTGAGCAAGCGGTTGGTGGGTTTCATGCTCGAAGCACCGCCTGCCACGTTGCCGGATGAGTGCTGCCTGGTCCTGCGCGCAGGGAAGATTGTCGGTCGCCTGACCAGTATTGCCCAGAGTCCCACACTCGGGCAGGTGATCGGCCTGGCCTATGTCGCCAGCGAAGACGCCGCTCCGGGGAGTCGCATCACGATCCGCCACCAGAACGGCCGCGACGTGGTCGCCACGGTCGTGCCCACCCCTTTTATCGGAGTTGCCCCATGACATTGACGACGACGCATGAGCTGCCGCGCTTCGGCCTCAAGGGCAAGCTGGCTGCGGAATGGCTCGCCACCCAGGGACTCCAGTTGCCGCAACAGCCCAATCACTGGTGCGCACAGGATGACGGTAGCCGCCTCCTGCGCCTGGGGCGCGGGGAGTACCTGGTCGAAGGAGACGCGGCGCGGCGCCTTGCATCCGCTTGGCAGGACGGCCAGGTCGGACTGTACCGGGTACCACGCTATGACGCCGGATTCGTGCTGAACGGCCCGGATGCCGCCGAACGCCTGTCGGAGATCTGTGCGCTGGATCTGCGACCCGCGGTGGTCGGTGAGCAGGTGCTCATGACGCTTGCTGCCGGCATCAGCGTGACGCTGGTGTACGAGGCGGAAGGTCGTTACCGGCTATGGTGCGATGCGACCTACGGTGCCTATATGCAAGCCACGCTGAAGCAAATACTGGATTAACGATAAGGGGAATTTCAATGAAATCGCTGGCAGAAGCAAAGCAGTTCATCCGGGACAACAACGTCAAGTACATTCTGGCGCAGTTCGTCGACATTCACGGGGTCGCCAAGGTCAAATCGGTGCCGTCGGCGCATCTGGAGGATATCTTGACTGGCGGTGCAGGCTTTGCCGGCGGCGCGATCTGGGGCATGGGAATCGAGCCGAATGGCCCTGATTACATGGCCGTAGGCGAACTGTCGACGCTTAGCCTGATTCCCTGGCAGCCCGGCTACGCCCGCATCATCTGCGATGGCCACGTCAACGGCAAGCCTTACGATTTCGACTCACGCGTGGTCCTGAAGCGACAGGTCGCAAGGCTGCAGGAGAAAGGCTGGACGCTGAATACCGGCCTCGAACCGGAATTCTCCCTGTTGAAGATGGATGAGCATGGACACGTGCATCCCAGCGAGGAAAGCGACACGCTGCAAAAGCCCTGCTATGACTACAAGGGCATCACGCGCAACGCGGCTTACCTGGAAAAACTGACCGAAGCGCTGATCGCAGTGGGCCTGGACGTCTATCAGGTCGACCATGAGGACGCCAACGGGCAGTTCGAAATCAACTATACCTATGCCGACTGTCTCAAGAGCGCGGATGACTACATCCTGTTCAAGATGGCCGCTTCCGAGATCGCCAACGAAATGGGCATGATCTGCTCGTTCATGCCCAAGCCGTTCAGCAACCGGCCGGGCAACGGCATGCACATGCACATGTCATTGTCGGACGGAAAGAACAACCTGTTCCATGACGATAGCGACCCGACGGGCCATGGTCTCAGCAAGCTGGCCTATCACTTCTTGGGCGGCATTCTCGCGCATGCACCGGCGCTGGCTGCCCTGGCGGCGCCGACCGTCAACTCCTACAAGCGCCTGGTGGTGGGCCGCTCGCTCAGCGGGGCGACCTGGGCGCCGGCCTATATTTCCTATGGCAACAACAACCGCTCCACCATGGTGCGCATTCCCTATGGCCGGCTGGAGCTACGCCTGCCAGACGGCAGCTGCAACCCTTACCTGACCACGGCGGCCGTGATCGCGGCCGGGCTGGACGGCATCGCCCGCGAACTGCATCCAGGCAAGGGGCATGACATCAACCTCTACGACCTGAGCCCGGAACAACTGAAGCGGATGAAAATCGGCATCCTGCCGCAGAACCTGAACGAGGCGCTGAACGCGCTCGAAAAGGACAAGGTGGTGCGCGATGCCTTGGGCGACGGATTGTCGGCCGAGTTCCTCGAACTCAAGCGCATGGAGTGGGTGGACTACATGCGGCATGTGAGTGACTGGGAAATCCAGCGCTACGTCGAATTTTATTGATCTCAAGCAACAAGTATCGCCCTGAAGGAGCAAACACCATGTGTGGAATTGTCGGATTACTGATCAAGAACCCCAAGCTGCGGCCGCAACTCGGCCAGCTGATGCTGCCGATGCTGATCGGCATGACCGAGCGCGGCCCGGACTCCGCCGGTCTCGCGGTCTACACCTCGGCCGTCGGCGCCAATGAGCGCAAATTCAGCCTGTACGCCTTCGAAGAGGACTTCAGCTGGCAGAAACTGGGCCATGACTTCCAGCAGCATCTCGGCAGCGCCGTCACCATGGTGCCGCAAGCCAACCATGCCATCCTGACCACGCATCTGGAGCCTGCAACGGTGCGCGTCTGGTTGAAGGAGCATTACCCCAGCCTGCACCTGCTGTCCGTGGGGCAGCTCATGGATATCTACAAGGATGTCGGGACGCCCGCCCAAGTGGCAGCCCGCTACGACTTCGCCAGCCTGCAGGGCACGCATCTTGTCGGCCATACCCGCATGGCCACCGAGTCCGCCGTGACGCCTTCGCATGCCCACCCATTCACGGCCGGCGAGGATTTCTCGCTGGTGCACAATGGCTCACTCTCCAATCCGAACAGCATCCGCCGCAAGCTGGAGCCGCTGGGGATCGAATTCGAAACCGACAACGATACCGAGGCCGCCTGTCGCTTCCTGCAATGGCGCCTGCGCGAGGGGGATGATCTCAAGACCGCGCTGATGGCGGGCTTTGACGAGCTGGATGGTTTCTACACCTTCCTGATGGGGACACGCAACGAGATGGCGCTGGTCCGCGATGCCTTTGCCTGCAAGCCGGCCGTGGTCGCGGAAACCGATGACTACGTCGCCATCGCTTCCGAGTTCCGTTCGCTGGCGCATCTGCCGGACGTCAAGAATGCCCATCTGTTCGAACCGATGCCAGAGGAGTTGTACGTATGGAAAGTCTAGACCTCCACAAGATCAGCGTACGTGATCTGAACCACTTCCTGCACAAGGAGGCGCCCGCCAAGGGCGTCAAGCAGGTGGAAGTGCTGAATCCGGACGGGGCCCACAACATTGCCGCCGGCATGGATTACGCCACCACCATCGACATCCAGGGCCACGGTGGCTACTACGTCGGCGGCATGAACAAACATGCCGACATCACGGTGCATGGCAACGTGGGTTGGGGTGTGGCCGAGAACATGATGTCCGGCAGCGTCCGCGTGAAGGGCTTCGCCTCTGAATCCGCGGGTGCATCCGGCCATGGTGGCACGCTGATTATCGAGGGCGATGCTTCCCTGCGCTGTGGCATTTCCATGAAAGGCATCGATATCGTGGTCGGCGGCAACGTCGGCAACTTCTCCTGCTTCATGGCGCAGGCCGGCCGGCTGGTGGTCTGTGGTGACGCGGGCGACGGGCTGGGGGATTCGCTGTATGAGGCCGTGATCTACGTCAAAGGCAAGATCAAGTCGCTGGGTGCGGATGCGCGTGTTGAGGAAATGACCGACGCCGACTACGCAGCGGTGAAGGAACTGCTGGATCGCGCCGGCTTCAAGCATGACCCCAAGGAATTCAAGCGCGTGGCCTCGGCCAAGACCCTCTACAACTGGAATGCCGACGCCAACCAAGAGTATTAAAAGGAAAACATCATGAGTAAAAAACTCGTATTGGAAGAAAGTGCCGGTTACAACCAGAAAGTGATCGAGTACATCCATCGTGCCTCGGCCACCGGCCTGTATGAAATTCGCGGCATGGGCGCCAAGCGCCATCTGCCGAGCTTTGACGATCTGGTGTTTCTGGCTGGTTCCGCCTCGCGCTACCCCTTGGAAGGCTATCGTGAAAAGTGTGTGACCAAGACCATTCTGGGCACGCGATTCGCCAAGAAACCGATCGAGCTGGAAACACCGATCACCATTGCCGGCATGAGCTTCGGTGCCCTGTCTGCCAACGTCAAGGAAGCACTGGGGCGGGCTGCGACCGAAGTGGGTACTTCCACCACGACGGGTGACGGTGGCATGACGCCGGAAGAGCGGCAATCTTCGAAGACCTTGGTCTACCAGTGCCTGCCTTCCCGTTACGGCTTCAACCCGGACGACCTGCGCAAGGCGGATGCCATCGAGCTCGTGATTGGCCAAGGGGCCAAGCCGGGCGGCGGTGGCATGCTGCTGGGGCAAAAGGTGACGCAACGCGTGGCCGGCATGCGCACTCTGCCGGTGGGCGTGGATCAGCGTTCGGCCTGCCGCCATCCAGACTGGACCGGTCCGGATGATCTGGCCATCAAGATTCAGGAGCTGCGGGAAATTACCGATTGGGAAAAACCGATCTACATCAAGGTCGGCGCGACCCGTACCTTCAATGACGTCAAACTGGCGGTGCATGCCGGCGCGGACGTCATCGTGGTGGACGGCATGCAGGGCGGCACGGCGGCGACCCAGACCGTCTTCATCGAACATGTGGGGATCCCAACCTTGGCTGCGCTTCGCCAGGCCGTCGATGCGCTGGACGACATGAACATGCGTGGCAAGGTGCAACTGATCGTCTCCGGGGGGATCCGTACCGGTGCCGACGTCGCCAAGGCACTGGCGATGGGGGCGGACGCGGTGGCAATCGGGCAGGGCATCCTGTATTCACTGGGCTGCAACAGCGCCACCTACGTGAAGAATGGCGAGCACCTGTCCGCGGAGGCAGAATACGCTGCGCTCAACACGGCGCCCGGCTATTGCCACCATTGCCAGAGCGGCAAGTGTCCGGTGGGCGTCACCACGCAGGACGAGATTCTGGAACAGCGTCTGGAGCCCCTGGTCGGTGCCAAGCGTGTCAAGAATTACCTCAAGACGCTCAACATGGAGCTGACCACGGTTGCACGCGCCTGCGGCAAATCCAACGTTCATCATCTGGAGCGTGAGGATCTGGTGGCGTTGACCATCGAGGCCGCCGCCATGGCACGCATCCCGCTGGCAGGGACGGACTGGATTCCGGGCCACAGCCGCTTCTGATGCACCAATTGAGTGCCCTTGCGTGGGCCGCGGGGCACTCATCCTGAAGCGAAATTTATAACTAGTTGAATTTGAAGGGCGTGATTTCTGGCATGGCAAATGCTTAAGTAATGGCAACCAGGAATCTTACGGTTATTTGTACTCTCCTCTCCTCCCTCTGCGGGCCGCACGGCCCGCTTTTTTTTGTCCGTCGACCACATGTTAGAATGAACATATGGTCCCACATCTCACTACAGCCCTGACGGGCCCCCTGCTCGATCTGGAGCAGCGCATCCTCGATGCCATGCCGCGTATCGAGCATTGGCTGCGTACCCAGTGGCTCACCCACGGTACGCCATTCTATGCCTCTGTCGACTTGCGTAACGCCGGCTTCAAGCTGGCGCCGGTCGATACCAACCTGTTTCCCGGCGGCTTCAACAACCTCAACCCGGATTTTCTGCCATTGTGCGTGCAGGCGGCGATGGCCGCGGTGGAAAAGATCTGTCCGGAGGCACAGCGGATCCTGCTGATTCCTGAGAACCACACCCGAAATACGTTCTACCTGCAGAACGTGGCGGCCCTGTCGAACATCCTGCGACAGGCCGGTCTGGATGTGCGTGTCGGAAGCATTTCCCCCGAGATTTCCGGAGCGACCCGCTTCGACCTTCCTGATGGCAATCAGCTGTTGGTCGAACCGGCGCAGCGCAAGGGGAATCGTCTGGTGGTGGATGGCTTCGATGCCTGCGCAGTCTTGTTGAACAACGATCTGTCCGGTGGCATCCCGGATATTCTGAAGGATATTGAACAGTCGCTGATTCCGCCTTTGCACGCGGGTTGGGCGGTCCGTCGCAAGTCCAACCATTTTGCAGCCTACGCAGGAGTGGCCCGTGAGTTTGCAGAACTGATCGGCATCGATCCGTGGCTGGTCGATCCGATGTACGCGACCTGCGGCATGATCAATTTCCAGGAGCGGGTCGGCGAAGACTGCCTGGCCTCGCAGGTGTCCGACCTGTTGTCCCGGATCAGCGCCAAGTATCGTGAATACGGTGTCGAGCAGGAGCCGTTCGTGATCGTCAAGGCGGATGCCGGTACCTACGGCATGGGCATCATGACGGTGAAAAGCCCGGATGACGTGCGCGGCCTCAACCGCAAGCAACGCAACAAGATGTCGGTGGTCAAGGAAGGCCTGCAGGTGCAGGAGGTGATCGTGCAGGAGGGGGTGTATACCTTCGAAAGCATGAACGAAGCGGTCGCCGAACCGGTGATCTACATGATGGACCGCTACGTGGTCGGTGGTTTTTATCGCGTGCATACCGGCCGCGGCGTCGATGAGAACCTGAACGCGCCCGGCATGCATTTCGTCCCGCTGGCGTTCGAGACCTCCTGTTCCTTGCCGGATTGTGCCGGCAAGCCCGACATCGCGCCAAATCGTTTCTATGCCTATGGGGTGATCGCCCGTCTGGCCCTGCTGGCCGCAAGCCTGGAACTGGAAAAGACCGCGCCGTGAAAATCGCGTTGATCCTTGACCCGCTCGACGGACTCAAGACCTACAAGGATTCGAGCGTCGCCATCATGCGCGAGGCGGCGAGGCGGGGGCACTCGTTGTTCGTGGCGACACAGGGGGACCTTCTGTTGCGCGAGGGTGTTGCGCGCTTGCGTACCAGCCGCATGGACTTCCGGGAGGGGGATCCCTGGTATCACCTCGAAGCGGCAACCGAGCAGCCGCCCGAGGCCTTCGACGCTATTTTGATGCGCAAGGATCCCCCCTTCGACAGCGAATATGTCTACAGTACCTATCTGCTGGAAATCGCGGAGCGGCAAGGTGCGCGCGTCTTCAATACGCCGCGATCCATTCGCGACTGGAATGAAAAGCTCTCCATCGCTCGCTTCCCGCAATTTGCTCCCCCGTTTCTGGTGACCTCCAGTGCGGATGAAATCCGAGCATTCCTCGCATTGCATGGCGATATCGTGGTCAAGCCTCTGGACGGTATGGGCGGGGCCGGCGTGTTCCGGCTGCATGCTGCTGACCATAATATCGGGGTGATCCTGGAAACCATCACCCATTTCGAACGACGCACTGTCATGGCCCAACGCTATCTGCCGGAGATCCGGGAGGGTGACAAGCGCATCCTGGTAATCGACGGCGAGCCGCTGCCCTTTGCCCTGGCGCGGATACCCAAGCCGGGCGAGACGCGTGGCAATCTGGCAGCCGGTGGTACCGGCGTCGCACGGCCATTGACCGACCGTGACTGGGAGATCGCTGAAGCCGTTGGGGTGGTCCTCAAGCAGCATGGTTTGTTTCTGGTCGGGCTGGATGTGATCGGTGACAGCCTGACCGAAGTCAATGTGACCAGTCCGACCGGTATGGTGGAAATCGCGGCCCAGACCGATTGCGATCCAGCCGTATGGTTTGTCGACGCGCTGGAACGTGCATGCGCCGCTGGCTGATCCTGTTTGCACTCTTGCTGGCTGGATGCGGCCGGGAGCCGTTGTACCAGTCCCAGACCTATGTGTTCGGCACACTGGTGGATATCAGCATCTATGGCTTGCCGGAAGAGCGTGCCCGTTCCCTGGCAACTCATGTCGAACAGGATTTCCAGCACCTGCACGACCAACTTCATGCCTGGAAGGCCGGCAGCGAACTGGATCGTCTGAACCAGGCATTCGCCCAGGGCAAGCCCGCACCGCTCTCTCCGGAACTCGCAGCCATTCTGATCGATTCGTCCCGCATCGCATCCCAATCCGGTGATCTTTTCAATCCCGCCATCGGCAACCTGATCCGGTTGTGGGGATTTCAACGTGATGAATTTACTCCGGTCGAACCGGACGATGCCCAGGTGCAACGTCTGGTCAAGGCCAATCCGCGCATGCGCGATCTCGTCATCGAAAAGGGGCGGGTATGGAGCCGCAATTCAACCGTCAGGCTGGACCTGGGCGGTTACGCCAAGGGTTACGCGCTCGACCGCGCTGCGGCCTACCTGCGTAGCGAGAGGGTGCCAGGGGCGATCATCAACATTGGCGGCAACATCATCGCACTGGGAACCCGCGGTGATCACCCGTGGCGCGTCGGCATTCAGCATCCGCGTCAGCCGGGCGCCATGGCTACGCTGGAATTGCCGGATGGCTGGGCCATCGGTACTTCGGGCGATTATCAGCGTTATTTCATGCGCGATGGCAAGCGGTACTGCCACCTGATCGACCCGAGAACCGGTGATCCGGCACAAACTGCCGAGGCCGTGACGATTCTGGTGCCGCCGGGCGCACACGCCGGTGCGATGTCCGACGCCGCATCCAAGCCCATCTTTCTTTCCGGGGTGAACGGCTGGCGCCAGGCCGCAAGCGGCATGGGCATCGAGCATGCCTTGCTGGTGGATACGCTGGGCCGTTTGCACATGACCACAGCCATGTTTCGCAGACTCAAGCTGACAGATGAACATGTACCGCTGGAAGTCGTTCCCTAGGCTGTTGCCTGGAGACTGGCTGGTGCTCGTGCTGGGCCTGAGCCTGGTCGGTGCTTCGTTTGCCATGCTATGGCAACCGGGGCATGCCGCCAAGCTGCGTGTGCGCGACCAGCATGGCGTCGTGGCAACCTACAGCCTGGGGCAGGATCGCATCATCGAAGTCAGGGGTCCTTTGGGAAGCAGCCAGGTCCAGATCCGGCAGGGGCAGGTGCGATTTAGTCATTCTCCCTGCCGCAATCAGTACTGCGTGCACCAGGGATGGTTGTCACGTGCCGGGCAGGTGGCGATCTGTCTGCCCAATCAGGTCAGTATCGAGTTGCTGGGCGGAGAAAGGGCGTATGACTCGCTCAATTATTAAGATCCGGACGACACCGGACGATCACAGGGTGGCGCGACTGGCCGCGCTCGCAATCGGCCTGCATCTGGCGGAAGCGGTGTTCCCCTCGCCGCTGCCCGGGGTCAAGCCCGGCATTGCCAACATCGTCACGCTGTATGTGCTGTATCGCTTCGATATGGCAACGGCAGTATGGGTATCACTGTTGCGGGTGCTTGCGGGCAGTCTGTTGCTGGGCAATTTTTTGTCGCCTACCTTTGTGCTCAGTCTTTCCGGTTCATTGGCCAGCCTGGCTGTCCTTGCCCTCGCCCGGCATTTGCCGCAGCGTTGGTTCGGACCGGTCAGCCTGAGTGTTCTGGCTGCTTTCGCGCATATGGCAGGACAATTGATGGTCGTGCGGCTCTGGTTGATCCCGCACGCTGGTGTGGCCTACCTGATTCCGGTTTTTGCCGCGGCTGCACTGTTTTTTGGTGCAATCAATGGCATGATTGCGGCCAGATTGCTCAATGCCCCAGGAGAACATGCATGAAGAAAGCGTTTGCCGGCCTGATGGCGCTGGTGGTCCTGTCCCTGTCAGGGGCGGCTTCTGCGGCCGAATGGGTGCCGCTCCCCGCCGCAGGCGCTGCCGACCAATACTTTTACGACCGCAGCAAGCTGACCATCAAGGATGACGAAATCACCTACTGGAAAAAGGTCGTGTTCAAGGTTCCGCAGCCATTGAACGGAAAAGAGGCGGCATCCGGGTTGTTGCGCGAACGTATCGATTGTGCGGAACATACCGCCAAGCTGGTGAGTTACCTTTACTATTCTTCTACAAACGAAACCATTGATTATGTGGCTCAATACGAGAGTGAGCCCTCGCCTATCATTCCTGATACCGTCGGTGATGCTTTCGAGCGGGTGTTGTGTCCCATGGTCTGGCACAAGCAGGAGGAAAATCGCTTGAAGGCCGAGCAGAAGGCCGCCTCGGCTGAACTTGCCGGTGGCGGGAAAGAGGAAAGGAAACCCGATCCCAAATCGGTCGAGATCAAGCCGGCTAAAACCAAATCCCCACCGCAGGTGATCGTCGTCCCGCAACAAACCCCGCCTGCGAACGATGCGGCGAAGCAGGCCGAGAGCCTGAAGCCATTGATGCCGACGGGGCCGATCCCGTTGCCACAGATCATCGAGCAGCTTTATTAGCGTCCAACCCGCTGTGATAAAATCCCCCTTTTTGGAGCCGTGTCCATGCGATTGATCCTACTCAGCATTCTCTTGTGCCTGACCGTGACCGCATGCGGCTCCAGAGGTCCTTTGTATCTCCCCGAAAAACAATATCCGCAAGGTAATCCATGACCGCGTTCCAACTGAAGCACGGCGAACTGCACGCCGAAGATGTCCCATTGTCCCGAATCGCCGCCGAGTTCGGCACGCCTTGCTACGTTTACTCCCGAGCGGCGCTGACAGATGCATTCCGGCGCTTCGATGCGGGCTTTGCCGGGCATGATCACCTCGTCTGTTACGCGGTCAAGGCAAATCCCAATCTGGCCATCCTGAATCTGTTCGCCAAGCTTGGCGCCGGGTTCGATATCGTGTCTGGCGGTGAACTGGCTCGCGTGCTGGCAGCTGGCGGGGACCCAGGCAAGGTGGTGTTTTCCGGTGTCGGCAAGACTGCAGCGGAAATGCGTGCTGCACTCGAGGCCGGGATCTTCTGTTTCAATGTCGAGTCCGAGGCCGAACTGGAGCGCCTGAGCGCAGTCGCGATTGAAATGGGCAAGCAGGCGCCGGTATCGTTGCGGGTCAACCCGAACGTGGATGCCAAAACCCACCCCTACATTTCCACCGGTCTCAAGAACAACAAGTTTGGCGTGGCCTACGAGCAGGCCGTGGCCCTTTACCGACGTGCAGCGGACTTGCCCAACCTGAAGGTACATGGCATCGATTGCCATATCGGATCTCAACTGACCGAGCTATCGCCGTTCCTCGATGCGCTGGATCGCGTGCTCGTGCTGGTTGACCAGCTGGAAGCGGACGGCATCCACATGCGACATCTCGACATCGGTGGCGGTATTGGCATCCGGTACACTGACGAAACCCCGCCGGATTTTGCCGAGTATGCCCGCGCCATCCTGCAGAAACTGGCCGGACGATCGTTCAAGCTGGTGATGGAGCCTGGGCGTGCGCTGGTCGGCAACGCGGGAGCCCTGCTGACCCGGGTGGAATATCTCAAGCACGGTGAAACCAGAAACTTTGCCATCGTCGATGCGGCCATGAACGACCTCATGCGTCCTGCGCTGTATGACGCCTATCACGACATCCAGGCAGTGCAACCGCGTGCGGGCAAGGAACAGACTTACGAGATCGTCGGCCCGGTATGCGAGAGCGGCGACTTCCTTGGCCATGACCGGTCTTTGGTGCTGGCGCAGGGAGATACCCTCGCCATCCTGTCCGCCGGGGCGTACGGCATGAGCATGAGCTCCAACTACAATACCCGCCCGCGTGCTGCGGAGGTGATGGTAGACGGCAACCGGGTGCATCAGGTGAGGAAGCGTGAGAGCGTGGCGCAGCTGTTTGCTGGTGAAAGCATTGTAACCGATTGATTATAAATATTAATTAATCAGTATTGCCGGTGTTGCGCAAAGCCCCTGAATGGCGTAGATTAGCGGTTCGTAGAATATTCTGCGACGCTATCAACTTATTAAATCTATACAGATTCGGGAGAAGGAAATGAGAAAAGTTTTGCTTGCATTGCTTGCGCTGTTCGCACTGACTGCTACACCGATGGTTTTCGCTGACGATGAATCCCTGCCGGAAATTGCTGCGGTGGATGATGCCGTGACTCTCCCGCCGCTGATGGAAGAATCTAACTAAGACTCCAATCAGAAACAAAAAAGGCTGAAGCATCGCTTCAGCCTTTTTTGTTTCTGCAACCAGTTAGTCGAAAATGACCGTCTTGTTTGCGTACAGCAGGATCCGGTTCTCGATATGCCAGCGTACGGCACGCGACAGGACGACCTTCTCCAGATCACGGCCTTTCTGAATCAGGTCATCGATCTGGTCGCGATGCGATACACGCATGATGTCCTGCTCGATGATCGGGCCTTCGTCCAGCACTTCGGTGACATAGTGGCTGGTAGCGCCGATCAGCTTTACCCCGCGTTCGAAGGCGCGATGATAGGGACGCGCACCGATGAAGGCCGGCAGGAATGAATGATGGATGTTGATGATGCGCTGCGGATAGCGCTTGACGAACTCGGGTGACAGGATCTGCATGTACCGTGCCAGCACGATCAGGTCGATGTTGTATTCGTCGAACAGGGCAAACTGGCGAGCTTCGGCATCAGCCTTGTTGTCCTTGTTGACTTCGATATGGTGGAACGGAATACCGTAGAAATCCGCGAGGCGTTGCGTGTCCTTGTGGTTGCTGATGATCAGCGGAATGTCGCAAGCCAGTTCCCCGCTCTGGTGACGATAGAGCAGGTCGACCAGGCAGTGGTCGTAATGTGACACCATGATGGCAACGCGGGGGCGCTGCTGGGAGAGTTTGAGCTGCCACTGCATCTCAAAGCGTTCGGCGATTGGGGCGAACGCTGTTGCAAAGGTGTCCGGTGTCAGTCCGAAACCGTTCAAATCCCATTCCACGCGCATCAGGAACAGGTTGTTTTCGGCGTCCTGGTGCTGGTCGGCGTGTACGATGTTGGCATTGTGCCGATAAAGAAAATCGGCAATGGCCGCGACCAGTCCCTTGCGGTCCGGGCAGTTGATCAGCAGTGTGGCAGTATTTTTCATGATTTTGAGATCTGAAACCATGCGTGCGAAAGTCCGCAATTATACCGGTTTTCCGAGCTCTCCCGATTGTGGTATCTTTTGAGGCTGAATCCGTATCGGAACACGCTTGTGAAAAAACAACATCTCTTCTTCCTGCTAGCCTTCCTGTTGCCGACCATTATCGTCCTGTGGTGGTGGGGGTTGTTCCGTACCCCGGTCATGAACATGGAGTTGCGCGGCCCTTATCGTTATGCTTATCTCGAAGTACAAGGCCCCTATTCCAAACTTGCCGGCAAGCAGCAGGAAGTGGCCGCGGAGCTTCGCAAGCAAGGGATAGTCGCCGGCAAATCCTTTACCGTCATCTACGACGACCCTCGCAAGACCAAGTCCGGTGAGCGTCACGCACGTACCGGATACCTGATCGAAGCCGGTGTCACGCCACAACCGCCATTGCTCGTCGATACCATCCCGGCCCGGCGTGTGGTGGTTTCTGAAATCAAGGCACATCCGTTGATCGCCTATGGCAAGGTGTATGGAACCCTGATCGATTTCAGCAAGCGGGAGGGAGATGTCTTGCACATGCCGACGGTCGAAATCTATAGCGCCAGCACGTTGACGGTCGAAATGCCGCTGGAGGCCAGGCCTTGAGCCTCTTCACACTGCTGGCAGCGCTGGCGTTGGCCTACTACCGGCCCATGCCCCGCGAAGACTGGTTGCGTCATCTGTTTACCCCCTATGCCAACTGGCTGGAACGTAATTTCAACGATGGCCAGGCACGCCACGGCATGATCGCGGCGCTTCTGGCCGTGGTGCTTCCGGTGCTTCTGATCGCCGCAGCCTGCATCGCGCTGAACGAGATCAACCCGCTATTCGGGCTGGTGTTCAGCATTGCAGTGCTTTATGTCACCCTGCGGTTCGGTCGTTTCGGCGGCCCGGCGGAAAGCATCGCCAAGGCGCTTGGTGCCGGCAATTCGGAAGGGGCGCGCGCGGAACTGGCGACCTGGCAGGCCTGCCAGACCGATCATTACAGTGATCAGGAAGTCGCGCGCGTCGGAATCGAGGCGACCCTGCGCCATGCCCATCATGACCTCTTCGCCCCGTTGTTCTGGTTTCTGTTGCTGGGACCGGCCGGTGCGTTGTTGTACCGCCTGTCTTACCTGCTAAAGCATGCCTGGGGCGAGCGCCCGGATGATTTCAGACGCATTGCGTTGCGCGCCTTCGACTGGCTCGACTGGCTGCCGGCCCGCTTTACTGCGAGTAGTTTCGCGGTGGTGGGCGACTTTGAAGATGCGGTCTATTGCTGGCGTACCCAAGCTGCTTCCTGGCCTAACGAAGCCATCGGGATCATTCTCGCCAGCGGTGCCGGCGCTTTGGGCGTCAAGCTCGGTGAGCCGCTGACCTGCAATGGTATTCTGCAGTACCGTCCCGAGTTGGGCCTGGGTGACCCCGCGGATGCCGATTACCTGCGAAGTGCCGTCGGTCTGGTCTGGCGCGTACTGGTGCTGATGAGCGGTTTGCTGTTGTTGCTGACGTTCGCCCACTGGCTGGGCAACTGAGTTCCCATCCCGAAACCTGAATTCTTGAAAGCTCATATGCAAGTCATTCTCGCCAACCCGCGCGGATTCTGTGCCGGGGTCGATCGTGCCATCATTATCGTCGAGCAGGCACTGGAACGTTTCGGTGCGCCGATCTATGTGCGGCACGAAGTGGTTCACAACAAGTTCGTCGTCGATGAACTCAAGCGCAAGGGTGCCGTATTCATCGAGGAACTGGATGAAGTTCCTGCCGGCAGCACCGTGATTTTCAGCGCTCACGGTGTGTCCAGGGAAGTTCGTGCCGAAGCCGAAGCCCGCGGCCTGCGCGTGTTCGATGCCACCTGTCCGCTGGTGACCAAGGTCCACGTCGAAGTCGCCAAATTGCGCGCCAAGGGCAGCGAGATCATCATGATCGGCCATCGCGGCCATCCGGAAGTCGAAGGCACCATGGGGCAGTCGGACACTGGCATGTATCTGGTCGAGACGCCGGAAGATGTCGACAAGCTTCAGGTCAAGGATGAGCACAACCTGGCTTACGTGACCCAGACCACCCTTTCGCTGGACGATGCAGCACGTGTCATCGCTGCACTCAAACACCGCTTTCCGGACATCGCTGCCCCCAAGAGCGATGACATCTGCTACGCCACCCAGAACCGTCAGGACGCCGTGAAGTCGCTGTCTGCGCAATGCGACCTGGTGATCGTGGTCGGTTCACCCAACAGTTCCAACTCCAACCGCCTGCGGGAAGTCGCCCGTAATCAGGGGGTGGATGCCTACATGGTCGACAACGCCGGTGAGCTGAAAGCCGAATGGCTGGCGGGTAAGAAGCGGATCGGCGTGACGGCAGGCGCCTCCGCACCGGAGGTGCTGGTGAAGGAGGTCGTGGAGAAACTCCAATCGTTCGGCGCGGGTGAAGTGCGTGAACTCGATGGGATTGTCGAGAACGTGGTGTTCCCGCTTCCGAAAAATCTGACCTCCGCATGAACAAGACCATCACGCTCGCGCTGACCGGCGCCTCCGGCATGCCATACGGCATGCGGTTGCTGGAGATGCTGCTGGCAGGTGGGCACACGGTATATCTGGTCTACTCGCAGGCCGCCCAGTTCGTGGCGATGCAGGAAATGCAGTTGACCTTGCCGGCCAAACCATCGGAAGCCCGCCGGATGCTGGTGGATCGATTCGGATGTCGCCCTGAGCAATTGCAGGTCTTTGCCCGGGAAGACTGGATGGCCCCGATCGCTTCCGGTAGCGGTGCGGTCGATGCCATGGTGGTCTGTCCCTGTACCATGGGGGCGCTGGCTGCAATTGCCAACGGCCTCAGCGATAACCTGATCGAACGTGCCGCCGATGTCATGCTCAAGGAAGGCCGCAGGCTGATCCTGGTGCCGCGTGAGGCCCCGTTTTCGGCGATTCATCTCGAGAATATGCTCAAGCTGTCGCGCATGGGAGCAGTCATCCTGCCTCCCAACCCCGGCTTTTATCATTTGCCGAAGTCGGTGGAGGATCTGGTGGATTTCGTGGTGGCCAAGATCCTCGACCAGTTGGGCGTGGAACATCAACTGGTCGAGCGTTGGGGCGACGTTGCGTCGCCCGGTCTCTGAGGTTTACTTCTTCAGGTTGTCCAGGCTCAATGCGGTGGGTGCGATGGTGCTGAATGCCAGAAGACCGCCGGCAATGGCCATGTACTGCAGGAATACGATCGGTTCATTGAGGTGCAGTGCGACGGCGACGAACACGGAGTAGCCTGCCATGACGTTGGCGGCCGCGCGGCTCTTGAAGCCCAGCAGCAGCGCCAGGCTGCCCAGCAGCTGGACGGCAATCATCAGCGGGGCGAAGATGCCCGGCAGACCGTGCAGGCCGAGGAACAGACGGAAGTCTTCGTAGCCGTTCGGATTGTTCATGATGATGGTCAGCTGGATAACGATGGCGACCAGGAAGATCTGGGCCAGCAGCAGGCGGGCCAGGACCGGAATGAATTTTTGCATGACGAATGTTTCCTGATTGATCTGAAAGCGCCACATGATGCACGCAACCGGCGGGACTGACAAGACGCTCCTCTTTTCCCTGATCACGACGGACTGGCAAATCCATCGCGAGATGTTGTCGGCGATCCGACGCAAGGTGTTCATCGAAGAGCAGGGGGTCCCCGAGGCGCTGGAGTGGGATGATGAGGACCCCACGGCCACGCACCTGCTGGCGATTTCCCTGGCGGGCGATCCGGTCGGATGTGCCCGCATGCTTCCGGACGGGCGGCTCGGACGCATGGCGGTGCTGCCGCAATATCGGGGTTGCGGCGTGGGACAGGCCTTGCTGGAAAGTGCGATCGAGTGGTTCCGTGAACAGTGTTTCGAAAGTATCCGGTTGTCGGCCCAGATCCACGCGGTCGGTTTTTACGAGCAGGCTGGCTTTATGGCGTTCGGTGCGGTTTATGACGATGCCGGCATTCCCCATCGGGACATGGTGTTGAAGCTAAGCCGCTGATTTGCCGGTATTCCCCCGTTTCTATAGAATACGCGGTTTTACGTAACCCCCGAGGAATACACCATGTCCAACAAGATCATCATGAAGGCTGGCGAAGCCACCATTTTCAGCGAAGGCAAGGACGTTACCGCTGCCATGCCGGAAATCGTCATCGGTGCCGTCGACGGCCCGGTCGGCCAGGCATTTGCCAATCTGATGGCCCAGAATAAGGGTCACAGCGCCATGTTCGCCGTGCGTGACATCAACCAGATGGTCCGTCCGGCCACCATGATGGTGCCGAAGGTCACCCTGAAGGATTCCATCAACATCGAACTGTTCGGTGGCGTGGTGCAGGCTGCTTCCGCAGATGCGATTCTGGATTGCGTGATCGAAGGCATCATCCCGCGCGATCAGGTCAACGACCTGTGCATCATCAGCCTGGTCTGGATCGATCCGGGTTGCGGCCCGCTGGCCAAGGAAGGCAAGCTGGACAAGGCTGACATGTACAAGAACAACTACGAAGCGACCAAGCTGGCGATCAAGCGTGCACTGAACGACGAGCCTTCCATCGAAGAGCTGATCAAGAACCGTCACACCATCAAGCACTGCATGTGGGAAGACAGCTGGGACCAGAAGTAATCAGGCTCAGGCAGATCCAGAAAAGGCGACTCCGGTCGCCTTTTTTATTGGCCGAGTAGCTGTCGGATCAATATTCGGACCGGCGTCGGCACGGCCGCTTCCACGGCGTCGGCGCTGTCCAGCCAGAGCGTCCCAGGCGTAGGAGTCGCGCGTTGCGTGACCTGTAGCGGTTGTGGAGTGATATGCAGCCGGAAGTGCGTAAAGGTGTGGGTGAGAATGGGCATGGCAGGACGTATTTCAGTTTGCAGGGCAAAACGCTGACATGCCGCCTGCTGCGGATCGGTGCCATTTTCAATTTCCGGCAGGCTCCACAGGCCGCCCCAGATCCCCTTGGCGGGACGCTTTTCCAGCAGGAGTTCGTTGCCATTTTGCAGCAGCAGCAGCGTAATGGTACGTTCCGGCAGTGCTTTTCGCGGCTTGGGGGTGGGGAGTTCCGTGGCGCGGCCTTCCCGATTGGCGACGCAGTCGGTTTCCAGCGGGCAGCGGTGGCAGGTGGGTCGGCTGCGTTTGCACAGTGTAGCCCCGAGATCCATCAGTCCCTGTGTGTAGGGCTCCACGTCCCCCGGGGGCAGCAGCTGTTCTGCCAGTCGCCACATCTGTTTTTCCACTGCCGGCTGGCCAGGCCATCCTTCGACGCCGAAGTAACGTGCAAATACACGCTTGACGTTGCCGTCCAGGATGGCAGCGCGATGACCATAGGCGAATGCGGCAATCGCAGCAGCGGTGGAGCGTCCGATCCCAGGCAGTTCGGCCAGTTGTTCAGGGGTCTGCGGGAATTGGCCGAGGTGAGCGGTCATGATTTTCACGGCCGCCGCGTGCAGGTTGCGGGCACGGGAGTAATATCCGAGGCCGCTCCAGTGTTGCAGCACTTCGTCCTCGCTGGCGGCGGCGAGGCGGGCGACATCAGGGAAGCGTGCCATGAAACGCTGGTAATAGGGGATGACTGCGCTCACTTGCGTCTGTTGCAGCATGATCTCGGAAACCCAGATGGCGTAGGGGTCGCGGGTGTTCTGCCACGGCAGGTCGTGGCGGCCATGCGCACGCTGCCAGGCGATGATGCGCTGGGAAAAATCCGACATCAGCGACGCGAGATGATGATAAGCCCGGAGATGACCAGTGCAGCCCCGATCAGGATGCGCAAAGTCAGGGCTTCCTTCAGGAAGATCCACGCCAGCACGATGGCGACCAGTACGCTGCCCTTGTCGATCAGCGCCACCGTGGCCACGTCGCCTTCCTTCAATGCCTTGTAGAAATAGATCCAAGACACGGCGGTGGTGAAGGCGGAAATACCCAGCCACATCAGGCTGGGTTGCTGGATGGCCTTGATTTCAGCCAGCGGAACCGCGAATGCCACGAACACCATGACGAAGAAGAACACGAACACCGTGCGGACAGCAATCCCGAGTTCTGCAGAGACCCCGGCGAGGCCCTGTTTGGCGATCACCGTGGTCAGGCCGGCAAACACCATGGCGATCAGGGCGTTCAGCAGCCACGGCTTCATGGTATGCCCTTACAGCCCGAGCAGCTTGTTGAGCTTCTTCTTCGCCTTTTCCTCCGGCGTGGCAGGTGCAGGAGCCGGGGCGGGTGCTGGCTGTTCTGCCGGCGCGGCGGGTGCCGGTTGCGCGGTGCTGCCAGGCGCGGGCTCGACCGTTTTCTTCTTGCCGCCGATGAGGTCGCCGAGACCGCCGGCCGCGTCACCGCCCATCAGTTTCTGTACGGCTTCGCCCTTGGCGCCACCGACTTTTTCAAGCACGCCCTTCTTGGCGATTTCGGTGCCGATGGCACTGAAATCCAGGCCATATTTCGGATCGGAGAAGGTCCCGGTGACCTTGACCGGGAAAGTGAGGCCGTTCAGCGAGCCGAGATCGGAGCCGCCCTGGCCCTTGAGTGAAGCCACCACCGTGGGTTTGGCGATGTAGTTCAGCTTCTCGTTGCCGATGTCGATGTCGCCGCTGCCGGTGACGCGCAGCAAGGGGGATTTCATACTGAGGTCGTCGTTGTGCGCGACGCCGTTGGTGATCTTGAAGCTCGCGGTCATTTCGCTGAAGTCGGTGCGCTTCTTCTGGTCTGCCCCCAGCGCGTTGCCCTTGAAGTTGAACTTGTTTTTGATGTCGCGGATGGTGCCAGCGATATCGATACCCTTCACTGCGCCGTCTGCCAGAGCTACCGCGGCGTTGCCATTGAGAGCCTTTTTCAGGGCGCCGACCGTGGCGCCGGTGGTTTTTACGTCCAGGTTGAGCGTGCCCTTGCCTTCCAGCATGTCGTTGTTGATGGCATCAACCAGCAACGGGCCGATGTTGATGCCCTTCATTTCATCCTTGAACGTGATCGCGGGCGTCGAGCGGGCGTCCAGGTTGAGGGATCCGGCCATGCTGCCGTCATACAGGTTGGCGGAGAACGGCGCGACCGTGACCAGCCCGCCATCTGCCTTGAGGCCGACCTTGACGTTGCTGGTCTTGACGTTGGCGACCTTGAGCCAGCCCAGGCGTGCTTCACCGCTGGCGTTCAGGGACTTCAGCGCGGACAGGTCGAGCGGTGTGTCCCCCATCGATTTCGCGGCCGGTTCGGACTTGGTTACGTAGCGGTCGGCGTCCAGGCGGTCGATGTCGAGGTCGAAGCTGAATTGGGGGTTCTGAAATCGGGTGATGCCCAGGACCGCCTTGACCTGGCTATCATCGATCTTGGCCGAGAACGGATCCAGCTTCAGTTTTTCGCCGTCGGCCTTGAGGTCGATGCGGATACCGGAGCTCTGGACCTTGCCGTACTTCAGGCTGCCGATGCGCAGGCTGCCGGCGGCGTTGAGCGCTTTCAGTGCAGACAGGTCGAGTGGCTTGGCAGGGCCGGTAGACGCAGCAGCCTTGGGGTCGCTAGCCGGCACGTAACGGTCGGCATCGATGCGGTCGATGTCGAGGTCGAAGGTATACAGCGCTCTTTCGAAGTGGGTAATGCCCACGCTTCCCTTAATCTGGCTATCGTCCAGCTTCATCGACAACGGGCTGACGTTGAGCGCCTGGCCATCGGCTTTTACCGTGGCGGCCAGATTGGCGATGCGGTACTTGTCATAGGCAATGCTGCCGATATTCAGCGTCCCCTGCGCCAGTACGTTCTTCAGCGCGGACAGGTCGGCGGGCTTGGCGGGAGCTGCTTCGGCCTTGGCTTCCTTCTTGCTGCCCAGCAGCTTGTTCAGGTCGAGCTGGTCGGCGTTCAGGTTGAAGGTCACGTTGGGCTTGCCGAAGCCGGCAACGGCGACGTTGCCCTTGATCTTGCTGCCGTCCACAGTGGCATCGAGGTCCACCTTGGCCTGTTCATGTTTCACGTCGGCATGTGCGTTGATGTTGAACGCGGCCTTGGCGGCACCGTTCGGCAGGGAGGGATCCTTGATGTCCACGTCGCCAGAAAGCTTGGGCAGGTCAAACACCAGATTGTCCAGATTGCCGGAGAACGGAGAGGAAAACTTGCCGTTGATGCTGCGTGCCCCCTGCTTGCCGGAAATTTCCCCGGTGATGCCGGAACTCTCGAAAGCCTTGGGAGAGCCCTTCAGGTTGGCGATCACCAGCCTGGCGTTCAGTTTGTCATCTCCCTTGGTCTGGTTCAGGTTGACGCGGGCTTCCTTGCCGCTGACCTCATCCTTGCGTGCCATCAGGCTGGGGGCATCCACCTCCAGCGTCGTCATCTGGCCACTCAGGTTGGCCTTCAATGCCAGCTTGAGTTTGTCGACGGTGAATTCCATCTGTTCCGGCTTGGCGTTGAGATCGCCGGAAAGTTTGATGTCCGCTCCCTTGAGCGATGTCAGGTCACCCTGGAGGGCGAAATCCATACCCTGCGCACCGTATTGCTTCTGCTCGGTGTCCGCCAGAAGCGTACCCTTGAACTGCATCCTGGCATTGATGTAGGGGTTGTCGGCTTTCAGCGTGAAACTGGTATTGAGGTCGATCGGCTGGTTCTTGGCCACATGTCCTGTGGAAAGCTGCATCTCGCTCAACGCAACATGACGGTTGCCTGCCTCATCGGTCAGGCTGAGCGCGGCATTGGTCACCTGTACGCCGTCGATATCGAACTTGATTTCCTGTGACTCCTCGTCTTTGCTCAGCATGTCGTCGAAATTGGTGGTGCCATCCTTGAAACGCACGATATTGGCATGTACGCCGTCGACTTTGATGGTGTCGATCACCAGTTCCTTCTTCAGAAGCGGCATCACGGCCAAAAACACCTTGGCGCTCTGCATGCCGGCGAACTCCTTGTCGCCGTTGTGCTCGGACAGGCTGACCTTGCCCAGGTCAGCTCCCAGCTTGGGCCAGAAAGCCAGCTTGATGTCCCCTTCGATATTCAGGGTGCGCTGCTTCTTCTCCTTGACGATCTTGACGATCAGCGGCTTGTAATCGTTTGGGTTGAACGTGGCGGCAATGAAGGCGACAGCCAGGATGACGAGGCCTGCGAGGCCGCCGATGCCAATCAGTGAATATTTCAGGAGTTTGTTCATGGTGTCGGAAAGTTCGGGACCAAAAAGGGTTTAACGAAGTGTAGCACCAAGCGGATGACGGAAAAATTCTACGGCGCCATTTCCCAGGAACCACAGGGCATAGAAAAAGGCTGCAAAATAGACGACCGTCACTACCAGCCAGAATACTGAAACGAGGATCATCAGGCCATCGTCTTCCAGTTCCGCAAAGCCGTAGAACAGAATGGCGAGTGCCGGCAAGGTGTTGTTGAAGGGCAGGATGCCGAACGGAATGGCCATCAGCAGGCCGGCTGAGAGCAGGATGGTTCCTCCGATCTTCTGACCGAGTCGCCCGGAAACCAGGTGGGTAAGGCGAGGACGCGTAAATTTCCGGCACAAGCCGAGAATATTGAGGCAGACCTTGACCAGGATGCGCCAGATGTTTTCGCCCATGCTGACCTGCCGCAATTGCTGAGGCAGCACCGGGGATTCGTTGCCGCGCATCAGTTGCCAGCCCAGGGCGGCGAAGGTCAGTCCGCCGATCACCGTCAAGGGCCCCAGCGGAATCGGCTGCAGGAATGGCAATGCGAGGATGACCGAGATAAATGCGTAGGCGGCTTCGTCGATGCTGTCGATGGCTTCGCCGATCGTCAGCGGGCGCGTTTTCGATTCATCCGCGAAACGGTTCAGGGTCGCAAGCAGGCTGGCGTAGTCGGAGCTCATGGCCAGAAGTAACCCAGCACCAGCGTGCCGAAGACGATGCGATACCAGGCAAAGGCACGGAAATCATGATGCGCGACATAGCGCAGCAGGCCACGTACGATCAGCAACGCGCTGAAAAAGGCAGTGATGAACCCGACCGCGAACACGTCCAGGTCGGCGGCGCCCAGCAGGTCGCGGCTTTTGTAGACGTCCAGGGTGGTCGCGGCAAACATGACGGGAATCGCGAGAAAGAAGGAAAACTCGGTTGCGGCCTTGCGCGACAGGCCGAACACCACGCCGCCGAGGATGGTGGCGCCGGCGCGGGAGACCCCGGGGAACAGCGCCAGGGTTTGCGCGAAACCGACCTTGAGCGCATGCTTCCAATCCATGTCATCGACCTCTGGGGTGTCCGCTTCAGGCGCGTATTTTTCCACGGCGAGAATGGCGAAGCCGCCGATGATCAACGCGATGGCGACGGTGATCGGGGAAAAAAGGTAGGTCTTGATGGCATGGTGGAACGCCAGGC
Source organism: Pseudomonadota bacterium (assembly GCA_029782295.1). Taxonomy (GTDB): domain Bacteria; phylum Pseudomonadota; class Gammaproteobacteria; order Burkholderiales; family Methylophilaceae; genus CAIJXJ01. The sequence goes on along the minus strand of JAKOVB010000027.1, from coordinate 346,866 downwards.
CCAGCACTGCCGCCGGCATGAACGCCACCAGCAGGTTGACGGCGAGTCGCTTCGAGGAGGTCTCTGTCATCATGCTGACGATCGTGTGGCCGATGCGAGCCCGATATTCCCAGCATACTGCCAGAATCGCGCCAAGCTGGATCACGATCTCGAATACCTTGCCGCGGTCGTCGTTGAAATTCAGCAGGTCGCCGACGATGATCAGGTGGCCCGTGCTGGAGACGGGCAGGAATTCGGTCGCCCCTTCGACGATGCCGAGCAGGAAGGCTTTGAGAAGAAGAATCAGGTCCATGGCTTGGTTTCAGGTAAATATGTCATTCTACACCGTCACAATACTGCTTCATGGCGATAAAATGACAATTGGATGAAAAGTCAGAAGTCTTCAAAAATGGCCATCAACCCTTTTCAAACAATGAATTATGTGCCAGACTTTGTGCGATACGTGAATAATTGTGAGTCAATCATGAAACAAATTTTGCAATCCGGCCTGAAAGCTACCTGTGTGGCCATGCTGTTCTCTGCCGGCAGTGTCATGGCGGGACAGACACAGAACCTGATGGAAATCTACCAGCAGGCGCAGGTCAACGATCCCAACTGGGCCTCTGCACAGAGTGCCCGTCGTGCCGCACAGGAAAAGCTGGTGCAGGGCCGGGCGCTTACTTTGCCCACCGTCACGGCAGGTGCCAACGCCACACATTCCAATACCGACGTCGAGTACAAGGGAACCACTTCCTTCTTTGGCAGGGGCGGTTCGGAATCGTTCGAAACCTATGGCTATAACCTGAACGTCACCCATCCGCTGTTCCGGAAGGAAAACAGCGTGCAGTATGAACAGTCGAAGACGCAGGTCGCGCAGGCCGAGGAGCAACTCAACGTTTCACGTCAGGACCTGGCGTTGCGGGTGGCCCAGGCTTATTTCGACGTGCTGCTGGCGCAGGACAAGATCGACCTGATCGTGGCGCAGAAAGCCGCCATCACCAAGCAGCTCGAGCAGGCCAAGGCCAATTTCGAGGTCGGCACTTCCACCATTACCGATGTGCATGAAGCCCAGGCGCGTTACGACCTCACCACGGCACAGGAAATCGCAGCCAACAACGACCTGGAAGTGAAGAAGCGCTCCATCCAGGCGATCACTACCCAGTTGCCAGGTCGCCTCGCGACCGCCAAGGGAAATCTCCAGACGGCCATCCCGCAGCCAGCCGACATGGAAAGCTGGGTCGAGCTCGCCGAGCAGAACAATCTGGCGTTGCGCGTGCAACAGCAGGCGCTGGCCTTGGCGACGCAGGAAATCGAGCGCGCCCACGCCCGCAACCTGCCGACGGTCGATGTGGTCGGCAGCTACGCTGATACCCGGGCCAACGGGGGCGTCAATCCTGCCAGTTACCTCGCCGATCAGCGTGTTCTGAGCGTCGGGCTGCAGGTGCAGTTGCCCGTGTACCAGGGGGGCGCCATTACTTCCAAGGAGCGCGAAGCCGCCGCCAATCGCCAGAAAGCACAGGACGATGTTGAGACTGCCCGTCGCCAGGCCGATCTGCAGGCACGTCAGGCGTTTCTCAACGTATCCAGCACCGTGGCGCAGGTCAAGGCCTATGAGCAGGCGCTCACTTCAAGCCAGAGCCAACTGGATTCGTCCAACCTCGGATACGAGGTGGGTGTACGAACCAGCGTCGATGTACTCAACGCGCAACAGCAGCTATACAGCGCCAAGCGCGACTTGCTGCAGGCTCGCTACAGTTTTCTGCTGAGCGTTCTGCAACTCAAGGCGGCAGCGGGCGTGCTCACTGACAAGGACATGGCCGAGATCAACCAGATGCTGGAAGGGTCATGAGGAAATCCGGTCTGGCCAATCGTTACGAGAGCCAGTTGCTCCTGATCGATGTGCAGGAGAAGCTGTGTTCTGTCATGCCTTCGCCAGCGCTGGAAGGGGTGCTCAGGAATTGCGACATCCTGTTGCAGTCTGCACGGATGTTGAATGTGCCAGTCATCCATACCGAGCAATACCCCAAGGGTCTCGGTCCCACCGTGGCGCAGCTCACGCAATGGCTGGAGCCGGACACTCGCCTCGAAAAAACCTGTTTTTCATGTCTGGAGGACAGCGCGTTCAGCGATTTGGTCGACGACACGCGCTCGGAGTTCATCCTCGCCGGGATGGAGTCGCATATCTGCGTGCTGCAAACCGCACTGCAGTTGCACGAATCGGGGCACCAGGTATTCGTGGTCGAGGATGCCGTCATTTCCAGAAATCCCGCCAACCATGCCAATGCCATGGCGCGCCTGCGCCATGCCGGGGTCATAGTCAGCAATACCGAATCCGTCGTCTTCGAGTGGCTCAAGGTCGCCGAAGGGGATGCCTTCAAGCAGATTTCCCGCCTGATCCGCTAATCTTGTTCCCATGCCCCTCAAGTGGCTGCTACGTGCATCTGCATGTGCAGGCTTGTGGGAACTGATTTGGGTGGAGTCAGTCGAGGGGTTGTAGCACCGGTGCAATCAGGGCCATGATGCGTTCGGTAGCCCCGCCCTGGCTACGGCTGAAGGACAGGGCGCGTTCCCCCATCTCCCTGCGCAGCGTTTCGTTTCCGAAAAGCTCTGCCATGGCCGAGGCCAGTGCTTCGGGGTCGGCCACCTGTCTTGCAGCGTCGCATTCCGTGGCCATTCTGGAGACTGCTTCGAAATTGTAGGTATGGGGGCCGATCAGTACCGGTTTGCCCATCATGCATGCCTCGATCAGGTTCTGGCCGCCGAAAGGCAACAGGCTGCCCCCGATGAAGGCCACGTCGCAGGCCGCATAATAGGTATGCATTTCCCCCATGCTGTCGCCCAGCAGGTACTGGCATTCCTCCGGTACCACTCTGCGGCTAGAGCGCCGCACAAAATCGAGTTCGCGCTTTTTCAGCAGCGAGGCCACCTCTTCGAAGCGCTGGGGATGGCGCGGTACGATCACCGTCAGCAATCCCGGAATAGCCAGCTTCGCGACCGCGTCCAGCACCAGGGCTTCTTCGCCTTCGCGTGTGCTGGCGGCGAGGAGAACGGGGCGATCCGGAAAGCATGTCTGGCGCAGGGCGACCCCGCTGGCGGTTGCCTCAGGCGAGGGCACAACATCGAACTTCAGGTTGCCGCAGATCTGGACATCCCCGGCGCCCAGCGCGCGCAGGCGCTCCGCGTCGGCATACGTCTGTGCCGCGATGACTTTCAGCTGGGCGAGCGCGTTGCGAGTCAGCTTGCCGAGCTTCGCGTATCCACGGGCCGATTTTTCGGACAGTCGGGCGTTCACCAGCATCAGGGGGATGCGTTTGCGGTCGCAGGCGTCGATCAGGTTGAACCACAGTTCGGTTTCCAGCAGCAGTCCCAGACGGGGACGGTAGTGCGCGAGAAAAATGTCCATCGCCTCTGGCAGGTCGTAGGGCAGGTAGCAGCGCATGACGCGGTCGCCGAACAGCTGTTCTCCTGTCGCGCGTCCGGTCGGCGTGGCATGGGTCAGCAGTATCTGGTAGTCCGGGTAATGTCGCAGTAGCTGCTCCACCAGCGGTGCTGCGGCCCGGGTCTCTCCCACCGAGACGGCGTGCAGCCAGATCACCGGACGTTCCGGTGACGGTGTCTTGTAGATGGCAAAGCGTTCCGGGATGTGCTGGCGGTATTCGGGCTGCTTGCGGCCGCGCCACCACAATCTGATGAGCACAAAGGGCACGAGCAGGTTCAGTACTAGGGTATAGATCCATCTTGGCATGGCCCAATTCTCGCACAGATTGCCCCCATGTAACGTGGCTATTGATGGGTGAGCGAGGGCTTACGCTCGTTGCCTTTCAGCCTTGCGAAGGGCTTGCGAAAGTCAATGCAAATAATTTTAAACCTGTAGTGATATTTGCTTGACGCACACAAATGATGGGTTTATTGTTTCGCTCAATCACAATATATTGTGGTCTGACATTTTTCTGAATAAAAACAAGCAGGAGGGGAAAAGGGACATGTTGAAAGCGGTCAAGGTGGAACAAAAGGCGGAACGCGAAGTGCCCATGCAACCGGTGTCGCTCGACATCTGGGACAAGAAGTATCGGCTCAAGACCAAGAAGGGCGAGATCATCGATCAGACCATGGACGACACCTATCAGCGTGTCGCTCGTGCGTTGGCCGATGCCGAGGAAACCGAGGAAAAGCGTGCCTACTGGTACGAAAAATTCGCCTGGGCGCTGCGCCGCGGTGCCATTCCTGCCGGCCGCATCACCTCCAACGCCGGCGCGCTCGAGCACAAGCCAGCCACCAGCACCATCAACTGTACCGTGTCCGGTACCGTGGAAGACTCCATGGACGGCATCCTGGAAAAAGTCCATGAAGCCGGCCTGACCCTGAAGGCCGGTTGCGGGATCGGCTACGAGTTCTCTACCCTGCGTCCCAAGGGGGCATTCGTGGCTGGTGCCGGTGCCTATACCTCCGGCCCGCTCTCCTTCATGGATATCTACGACAAGATGTGCTTCACCGTCTCCTCCGCCGGTGGCCGTCGTGGCGCACAGATGGCGACGTTTGACATCTCCCACCCGGACGTGGGTGATTTCATCAAGGCCAAGCGCGAAGCCGGTCGCCTGCGCCAGTTCAACCTGTCCACCCTGATTACCGCCGAATTCATGGAAGCGGTGAAGGCCGATGCCGAATGGAAGCTGGCCTTCCCGGTGACCGCCAAGGAAGCCGAAGCCGACCACCTCGACCTCGCCGACAACAACCAGGTCGTGTGGCGCGAGTGGCCGGTCAAGGGCAAGTACCTGACCCGCGAATCCGACGGCAAGGTTGCCTGCCGCGTCTACAAGATCATCAAGGCCCGCCGCCTGTGGGACGTGATCATGACCTCGACCTACGACTTCGCCGAGCCGGGCTTCATCCTGATCGACAAGGTCAACGAGATGAACAACAACTGGTTCTGCGAGAACATCCGCGCGACCAACCCCTGCGGCGAGCAGCCGCTGCCCCCGTATGGCGCCTGCCTGCTGGGATCCGTCAACCTGACCAGCTTCGTGCGCCAGCCGTTCACCGACCAGGCCCATTTCGACTGGGAAGAATACCGTGAAGTGGTGGCGACTTTCACCCGTATGCTGGACAACGTGGTCGAAGTGAACGGCCTGCCGCTGCCGCAGCAACAAGCCGAAATCATGCGCAAGCGCCGCCACGGCATGGGCTATCTGGGTCTGGGTTCCACCCTGACCATGCTGAAAATGCCTTATGGCTCCGCCGAATCGGTCAAGTTCACCGAGGAAGTGACCCGCGTCATGGCCGAAACCGGCTGGGAAGTGGGTCTGGACCTGGCCGAGGAAAAGGGTCCGGCCCCGATCATGGACGAAGAGTTCGAGATCACGGCCGACCTGCTGGCCAAGCGTCCGGAAATGGCGAAGGACGGCATCAAGCTGGGCGACAAGGTCAAGGGCAAGGTGCTGCTGGGTCTGTACAGCAAGTACATGCAGCAGTTCCCGGAAACCCTGCGCAAGCAGATCGCCGAAAAGGGCGTCCGCTTCACGCACCACAGTTCCATCGCCCCGACCGGCACCATCTCCCTCAGCTTGGGCAACAACGCCTCCAACGGCATCGAGCCATCCTTCGCGCACCATTACAGCCGCAACGTGATCCGCGAAGGCAAGAAGTCCAAGGAAAAGGTCGACGTCTGGTCCTACGAACTGCTGGCGTATCGTGAATTAATCAACCCCAACGCCATGCCGTTCTCCGACAAGCCGGAAGAACAGCTGCCGGAGTACTTCGTGGATTCCTCCACTATCCCGGCCAAGGCGCACGTGGACATCCAGGCCGCCGCACAGAAGTGGATCGACAGCTCCATCTCCAAGACCATCAACGTACCGACGGACTACCCGTACGAAGATTTCAAGGACATCTATTTCTACGCCTACGAAAAGGGCCTGAAGGGCTGCACCACCTTCCGCTTCAACCCGGAAGCCTTCCAGGGCGTGCTGGTGACCGAGAAGGATCTCGAGAACACCACTTACAAGTTCACCCTGGAGGATGGCTCCGTGGTCGAGTGCAAGGGTAACGAGGAAATCGAATACGACGGTGAAATCCACACCGCCGCCAACCTGTACGATGCCCTGAAAGAGGGCTACTACGGCAAGTTCTGATCAGGCTGGCCGAGGAGAGAAATAATCATGGCAATCAAAATCGAAAAGAAAATTACCGGTTACAACGTCCTGACCGAGGAAGACAAGGCCAAGGCCGAACTGGCCGCTACCCAGGCAGCGCAACAGGCGGTCGCCCCCAAGGCCGAGGTTTACCAGATGGGCGAGCCGCTCAGCCGCCCGGAAAAGCTGGTGGGCAACACCTACAAGGTCAAGACCCCGGTTACCGAGCATGCGCTCTACATCACGATCAACGACATCGTGCTCAACGAGGGCACGCCTCAGGAACACCGTCGCCCGTTCGAGATCTTCATCAACTCCAAGAACATGGAGCACTTCCAGTGGATCGTCGCGCTGACCCGCGTGATGTCCGCCGTGTTCCGCAAGGGCGGCGACATCACCTTCCTGGTTGAAGAACTGCACAGCGTGTTCGACCCCAACGGCGGTTACTTCAAAAAGGGCGGCAAGTACATCCCCAGCCTGGTGGCCGAGATCGGTGAAGTGGTGGAACAGCACCTGCAGGAAATCGGCATGCTGAAGAAGTCCGGCCCTGATGAGCACCAGAAAAAGCTGATCGAGGAAAAGAAGGCTGAGTACATGGAAAAACAGTACAAAGCCGCCGGTGAACAAACCAATGCCGATGGCTTCCCGCCCGGTGCCCAGCTCTGCAAGAAGTGCAACACCAAGGCCGCCATCATCATGGATGGATGCCTGACTTGTTTGAACTGCGGCGAAAGCAAGTGCGGATGACAAAAAACCGGCGCAAGCCGGTTTTTTGTTGTGGGTGACACCATAAATTGCAACTAAACAGAAAGCCCGTATTAGCTGGCTTTTGTTTCGTTCAATGTCTGCTAACGACCCGAAGGAGACATTGACGAACGTCGGCTTTAGGGCAGGCAATTTTGGATGGTCAAATTCGGCTGTGCAGACATTGCAGTCGTTAATGTTCAAGTGCGAGCGCCCATCAAACTCACAACTTTTTTACACAATTTTTGCACCGAGAAGCGCATCCTAGGCGTCAATGAATTATCAGGAAAGCCTGTCGTCCTGGGAATGCCAAGCAATACTAAATTCGGTGCAAGCAGTTATGTATTCGCGATTTTTATTCTCGCGTTCGTGACCTTGGCTTCAACACCGCTGCTTCACTATTTGGATCTTGCCAATATTGTGATGGTGTTCCTGTTGGTGGTTTTTCTTGTTGCATTCAAGTTGGGTCGAGGTCCAGCCATCATGTCGGCAGTTCTTGCCGTGGCATTGTTCGATGTTTTCTTTGTCCCGCCAAGATTCTCATTTGCAGTCCATGATGCCCAGTATCTGGTGACGTTTTTCGTCATGTTGGGTGTCGGCTTGACCACTGCGCATCTCACCACGAGGCTCCAGCAACAGGCGCTGGAAGCAGATAATCGTGAGCAGGATACGCATCGACTCTACGAACTAGCTCGTGATTTAGCAGGCGCATCTTCCATCGACATAGTTGAGGAAGTCGTCAAAAAGTATTTTGCCAGTCAAGAATATCAGGCTTCCTTGCATCTAATGAATGCAGACGGCAACTTCACCGCGCTTAAATTTGATGTTTTGACACAAGGCTTGGCGCACTCGGCGCTCCAGCAAGATTCATTGGTCAATATCAGCCAACTGTCCCCAGATGGCAGACAAGGGTACGTCATCCCCATCAAATCAATCGCTAAACAATATGGCGTGTTGTTGCTGAATGAAGAACCTGGCTATCAAGAGGATAGGCTTTCAGTGGACCAGAGACAGTTGGCAGCTGTGGCTGACTTGGTGCTGATCGCATTGGAGCGCTTGCACTACGTCGAATTGGCGCAGACCAAACAAGTTGAAATCGCTTCCGAGCGACTGAGAAGTTCCATTCTTTCTGCGCTGTCGCATGATCTCAGAACGCCTTTGACCGGGTTGGTGGGGATGTCGGATGCCTTGGCCATTTCCACAGAAGCCAAGGATGCCAAGATTCATGATTCAGCCAGTGCGATCCGTGAACAGGCGAGAACCATGAACAACCTTCTCAGCAACCTGCTTGATATGGCGAGGCTACATGCAGGCAAGGTTGAGTTACGCAAGGAATGGCAGTTGTTTGAAGATGTCGTTGGCGCTTCACTCAAGTTGCTTAAACCCGCGTTGTCGCACCACCCAATCACCGTTCAACTGGACGCCGGATTGCCGCTGGTCAACTTTGATGCGGTGCTGATTGAGCGTGTACTGTGCAATCTGATAGAAAACGCCTCCAAGTATTCTTCTGCAGGCCAATCAATTGAAATTCACGGGTTCCTGAGCAACGAATATGCCTGCATCTCAGTCCGTGACCATGGCCAAGGCTTTCCTGTAGATCAGCAGGAGCGCTTGTTCCAGATGTTCAGTCGGGGGGATGCAGAATCTAAGCAGCCGGGGGTAGGAATGGGGCTCGCAATATGCAAGGCCATCATGGATGCCCACGGCGGCAAGATTCTTATAGATACACCGTCGGACGGCGGTTCTATCGTAACCATCGTCCTGCCCATTGGCACTCCCCCGGAAATACAGCCTGAGCCTGAGGGGGCGTTATGAGCCACAGAGGGAATGTCATCCTGATCGAAGACGAACCGCAAATCCGGCGCTTCGTCTGCGAGGCTTTGCAGGATGAGGGCTGGGCAGTATTTGAGGCGGAGAACGGTAAGCGGGGACTGATTGAAGCAGGATCACGCAAACCCGATTTGCTGATTGTCGACCTTGGCTTGCCAGACATGGATGGGGTCGAGGTCATCAAGGAGTTTCGCAACTGGTCTGCAGTTCCGGTCTTAATACTGTCTGCGAGAACGGACGAGCCGGAAAAGATCGTGGCATTGGATGCAGGTGCAGACGATTACCTAACCAAACCTTTTGGCATCGGAGAATTGCTGGCCAGGGTGCGTGCGGTTACCCGGCGCAGATTGCAGGCGGCAGACATCTCGCCGAAGGTCACGTTTGGGGATGTCGAAGTTGATTTCTCCCAACATACTGTCAACCGTGCTGGACAGGTCGTACATCTCACCCCGATTGAATATCGCCTTTTGGTGACCTTGCTCTCCAACCCCAGCAAGATCATGAGCCAGCGCCGCCTGATGCAGGAGGTGTGGGGTCCAAACCACACAGAAAGCAGCCATTACCTGCGCATTTATATGAGCCATTTGCGCCAGAAACTTGAAATCGATCCTGCTCAACCCTCGCACCTGCTAACCGAAATTGGGGTGGGCTACCGCTTTGAACCATAGGAACCCATATGTCAGACAACAAAAACACCAAAACATCTGCTCTTGCGCTGGCTGCTTTAGGGGTGGTTTACGGCGATATCGGCACCAGCCCGCTATACACCATGAAAGAAGTGTTCGCTGGGGCGCATCATGCAGTACCAATCACGCCAGAGCATATCCTGGGAATTCTCTCCGTCGTATTCTGGTCACTGATCATCGTTGTTGCATTGAAATATGTCGTGTTTATCATGCGTGCAGACAATCGGGGAGAAGGCGGCATCATGGCGCTGATGGCACTGGTGCTTCGTGGTGCAGTAAACAAACCTTATTCCGGCGGGTTAATGCTGCTCGGTTTATTCGGGGCGGCGCTGTTTTATGGGGATAGTGTCATTACTCCAGCCATTTCGGTTCTCTCTGCTGTTGAGGGACTAGAAATCGCCACGCCTGCATTCAAGCCTTACATTCTTCCAATTTCGTTGGCCGTTCTTGCCGGGTTGTTCATCGTACAAAAACACGGAACCACAAAAATTGGGGTCCTGTTCGGGCCGATCATGGTACTGTGGTTTGCCACGCTCGGCGTTCTGGGCGCGATCAGCATTACACATAATCCTCAGGTTCTGGCCGCATTGAATCCAGCACATGCCTTTCACTACTTTCTGACTGATCCGATGCTGGGGTTCTTCTCGCTGGGGGCTGCTGTATTGGCACTGACCGGAGGGGAGGCACTCTATGCAGACATGGGCCACTTCGGACGAAAACCCGTACAATTGGCCTGGTTCGGATTGGTGCTGCCTGCGCTGGTGTTGAATTATTACGGGCAAGGAGCACTGCTGCTAAAGAATCCGGAGGCCATCGCCAACCCCTTCTACCACCTTGCACCCGAATGGATGCTCTTGCCGATGGTGGGACTGGCCACCGTGGCAACCATCATCGCTTCACAGGCGGTGATTTCCGGCACATATTCGATCACCCAGCAGGCCATCCAGTTGGGCTATTCTCCTCGTATGGCGGTGCAGCATACATCGCGTGAGGAAATTGGCCAGATTTACCTTCCTGGTATCAATTGGGGGCTGATGATCGCCGTCGCTTTGCTGGTTGTCGGCTTTGGGTCGTCGTCTAATCTGGCCGCCGCCTACGGCATCGCCGTAACGGGAACGATGGTGATTACCACTATTCTTGCATTTATCGTTGTCAGGAGCGTCTGGAAGTGGAGTCTGCCATTCAGCCTGCTCGTCGCTGGCGGATTCCTCGCCGTTGATCTGGTTTATTTCGCCGCCAACGCCGTCAAGATTCACGAAGGGGGATGGTTCCCGTTGTTGCTTGGGATCAGCATATTCTTGTTGATGACAACGTGGAAGAAAGGTCGCAAATTGCTCTATTCGCGCCTTTCGGCCGAGGCGATGTCTGTGAGTACCTTCGTAGAGAACATGAATCAGTCGAGCGTTGCATCGATTCCCGGCACGGCCATCTTCATGACACCCAATGCAGACATGACGCCCCACGCCCTGCTACATAGCTTGAAGCATTACAAGACCCTACATGAAAGGGTTGTGATCCTTACGGTCGAAACGCTAGATATCCCTCACGTCGAAACTACTCAAAGGGTTGTTGTGGAGAAGTTGGACGATCGGTTCTATCCTGTCAAAGTGAAATTCGGATTCATGGATCAACCCGATCTTCCCAAGGCGCTAGAACTCTGTGCTGCGCAGAATCTCAGTCTTGACCTGATGGATACATCATTCTTCCTTGGTCGTGAAACACTCATTCCCAAGATCGGATCTGAGATGGCGTTCTGGCGCGAGAAGCTATTTGTGGCGATGTTCCGTAATGCGGGAAGTGCAGCCACCTATTTCAGGCTGCCACCGAATCGTGTGGTCGAACTAGGTTCTCAGGTGGTTTTGTAGCGTACCTGGATGCTGACAGCAAAAGCGATGTCTGCAATGTCTGCACAGCCGCCTACGACCAACAGCAGCTTTAAGGAAGCCAATCTAGGCAGTTGAATGTCCGAAACTGGCCGATAGCAGACATCAAACTCTATGGACATGTTTTCCTGCGTTCACCCGCGGGCAATCGCATAGCGGTGATTACTTTCGAACTTCAACATACCTGCATAGGCTGGCCGATGGGGTGATTATTCGAGTGCACTTACATCTGGAATCCACTAATCGTTTTACGGAAGCGCATGAGTGCGGCGCTGAAAAAAATTACGCCGAGAAGGGCGGTCGCAGAAAACTCTTTCCATACTACTTCGATGCCTGCTCCCAAATAAATGGGGTCAGAAATAAATGGGTCAGACCCCATTTCGATCCCATTTCGATCTCTAAGTATTAAAACAAATCATCCAGAGGATTTTTCCCGCCTGACGGTTTCGCCGAAACCCGCTTAGGTGTGAATTCTTCCTCGATATTGTCCCGATAAAAACTCCATTGTGCGCCGGAGCTCTTGAAACGGCGCCACAGGTCTTCTCCTATTCCTCGGTACTCCAGCAGGCTGCCGTCATCCAGTTGCACATGCAGGGTGCGGGTTTTGGCGTCGTAGCCGATGGCGCGTAGTTTGCCGGCGCTCATCTTGGTCATTTCCATGTCGTGTCCTTTTAGCAGTTAAGGAATCGAGCTGGCAGCTTGCATTCAGATACGGGCATTCTAAAGGGGAACAAAGATAATGCAGGGCTTATTAGGGTAAATCCCTTAAGAAATAAATGGAAGAAACGGGGCCAGACCCCAGTATCAGCGCGCTTGACCTGCCTGAACTGCGGCGAAAGCAAGTGCGGATGACAAAAAACCGGCGCAAGCCGGTTTTTTGTTTGTGGGTGTGTAGGCGGAGGCATCAAGCGTGATTTAGCGACCATAAGCTGCCTTTTAGGCCAATAAAGGTTTCCCCTCTTTATTGCAAGAAACGGCGAATTTATCCTGATTGAGGAACAGGGAATGGAGTCTTCGAGAGTTTAGTTTTTGGAAAGGCTGTTGCCGGTCACCTTAACCTTGTCGCCAGCCTTGAAATCCGGTGCCGCCTGATAGCTGACGGTACGATGCGTACCGTCTTCCATCAGGACAACAATATCCCAGCGGGTCTTTTTACGCAGGTACTTTTCGCCATAATGGCCGGCAACGCCGCCACCTACTGCACCCAATAGGGTTGCCAGCGTTTTTCCGTTGCCCTTGCCGATCTGGTTGCCGAGTAGCCCGCCGGCAACTGCGCCTGTGGCTGCACCTAGCCCTGATGCATCTTCAATTTCGATAGTATTCACCGACTCTACTACGCCGCAATCGGCACAAACTTTCTTGCCAAAGGTGCATTCAATAGGCACCCAGCCACCGGCGGTGCTACTTTCTGCTGGGCATGCATAACCACTCGAAACATGACTGTTTGCAAGGTCAGTCTGCTGACATTCTGCTGGACTCCACCCCCCGGCAGCAGAATTGGTGGGAGGGCAACGATAGCCATCGGCCATTGAGACGGAGCTTGCTACCGCTAGAATCAATATTGGCAAGTATTTCTTCATGATATACCTCAAGGAGCAAAGCATTTTTGGTTGATCAGCAGAGCGACGATTATATTATACAAAATATATTTGTATAAATGTATATATCAAATTGCAATGTAATCAATCAATATTTGCTATTGACTGAGACGTGTAGGTTGTATGCGCCCGTATCTTGGCTGCAGCTTTGGCAGTCTCTTCTCGTAAGTCGGCGAGGACGACATGTTTTCCTGCGCTTACCCGACGGGCAATCGCTTGCCCAATCGATCCGGCAGCGATTACTACGATTACATCATTCATTTTTGCATCCTCTTGGCATGTTCGGCTATTTCAGGACTTGAGCAACTCCGAGTCAATCGCATAGCGGTGATTACTTTCGAACTTCAACATACCTGCATAGGCTGGCCGATGGGGTGATTATTCGAGTGCACTTACATCTGGAATCCACTAATCGTTTTACGGAAGCGCATGAGTGCGGCGCTGAAAAAAATTACGCCGAGAAGGGCGGTCGCAGAAAACTCTTTCCATACTACTTCGATGCCTGCTCCCCGGTAGAGAATGGCTTGCGCGAAGCTGACGAAGTGGGTGGAGGGAGAGAAGCGCATGATGTCCTGCACCAGCGGCGGCATGCTCTCGAACGGCGTGTTGCTCCCGGACAGCAAGTTCATGACGATGAACACGGGAAACGCCAGCAGGGCGAACTGAGGCATGGATCGCGCCAGTGTGGCAAGGAAAATGCCGAGGGAGGTAACCGAGAACAGGTAGAGCATTACACCTGAGATGAACAGCGGCATGGAGCCGTGGATCGGCACATGCAACACACCCTGTACCATCAGGCGAAGGGAAATGGTGGCGGCGACGATCACCACCAGCCCGTTGGCCCAGATCTTGGCCAGCATGATTTCCACCGGTTTGAGGGGCATGACCAGCAGGTGCTCAATGGTGCCATGCTCGCGCTCTCGGATCAGCGCGGCACCAGTCAGGAATATGGCCAGCAGGGTAATGTTGTTGATGACCTGCATCACCGAGACGAACCAGGACGATTCTCGGTTGGGATTGAACAGGGTGCGCGTGACCAGCTTCACGGGCGGATCAATGGAGGTCTTGAGGAAACCCCTGACCTCCTGAGAGATGATGTTCTGCAGATGGCGCGCACCGCTGCCCGCCTGCACCATGGCCGTGGCATCGACGTTGACCTGCAGGGAGGGATGTCGGCCGCGCTCAAGATCGGCCTGGAAGGCAGGTGGAATGTTGATGACGAAGGTATAGCGCCCGTTCTCCATGGCGTCGTCGACCTGTGATGCCTCGATCTGCTGGGGCGGCAGGAAATAGGGTGGCAGCAGGGCGTCGTGGATGCGGCGTGACAGCGGTGAATGATCCTCATCCACGACTGCCACCGAGGCGTTGATGAGATCCATCTGCGTGCCCTTGGACGGGGCGTACACTGCATAACTGAAGAAGTAGACGATCAGCACCACCAGCACTACGTCATAGCGCAAGCTGATCAGTTCCTTGAGGCCCAGGCGGTAGATGTTCTGCAGATTGGACAACATCTCAGCGTTCCTGTGTCCGAAGCAGCGACAAGCTTAGCGCCAGGTACGCCAGCACGATGACCGCCAGCGCGACGAAGCTGAGGATCAGGTCCTGGAATTCCAGGTTCTTGGTGAAGGTGCCGATGCTGATGCGCTGAAAATAGGTACTGGGGAACAGGAGTCCCATCACCCGTGCGCCCCCCGACAGCGAGGAAACGGGCGTGAACAGGCCGGAGAACTGGATTACCGGCAACATGGTCAGCACTGCCGTGCCGAAGATGGCGGCCACCTGGGTTTTGACGAACGAGGACATCAGCAGACCGAAACCTGTGGTGGCGATCACGTAAAGCAAGGCGCCGGCAGACAGGGCCGTCAGACTGCCCTTGACCGGTACCTGGAACATCAGCAAGGCCAGGACCAGTAGGCTGAGGAAACTGAGGTAGGCGATGCCCACGTAGGGAAGTTGCTTGCCGAGCAGGAATTCCAGGCCCGTCACGGGAGTGGCGTAGAGGTTGGTGATGGAGCCCATTTCCTTTTCGCGCACCACGCCCACGGCTGTCATCATGCCCGGGATCAGCCCCAGCATGATCATGAGAACGCCAGGCACCATGGCGTATACACTCTGGAAATCCTGGTTGTAGCGGAAACGGGTTTCTATCTCCACCGGCAGTGGTGAGGCAAGTTGCCCCGTCTTGTGTTGCGCCAGTCGCTGCAGGTAGTCGTTGTGCACGCCCTCTGCATAACCTCGCACGGTTTCTGCCGTGAAGGGTGCCGCACCGTCGATCCATACCGCCACCTCGGGTTGCCGTCCGCGGACGACATCCCTGCCGAAATCGGGCGGGATCTCGATGGCTGCGCGCAGCCGTCCACTTCGAAGCCGGTGTTCCATCTCCGCATGATCCTGCAATGGGGGGGTTGCGCGGAAATAGCGTGAGGCGGTGTAGTTTTCCAGATAAGCGCGGCTTTCCGGGGATTGGTCCTGATCGAATACGGCGTAGGACTGGTGTTCCACGTCAAAGGAGATGCCGTAGCCGAAGGTGATCATCAGCAAGAGAGGTCCAAGCAGAGCGAAAGCCAGCCGCACCGGGTCGCGCCAGATTTCCATCGCTTCTCGCCGTGCATAAGCCCAGAACCGTCGGAGGTTGAACATGGACAGGCGCTCGTTGGACGGAGACACCGGGGGGGGTGAGATCAAGGTGGAAGTCGTGGCTTGCGGGGCCGGGTCTTCCTGGCTGTCTTCCAGGTAGGCGATGAACGCCTGTTCCAGCGATTCGGCGTTGCGAGCACGGATCAGTTCGTCAGGGATGCCCTGCGCCAGCACCTTGCCGGCGTGCATGAGCGAAATGCGGTCGCAACGCTGTGCCTCGTTCATGAAGTGCGTGGAAATGAAGATGGTCACGCCATCGTTGCGTGAGAGTTCTACCAGCAGGCGCCAGAAATCATCGCGCGCCACCGGGTCGACACCGGAGGTCGGCTCGTCAAGAATGAGCATTTCCGGCGCATGGATCACCGCGACCGCTAAGGATAGCCGCTGGCGGATGCCGAGCGGCAGGCTTTCGGTACGCACGTCGAGGTATGCCTGCAGGTCGAAACGGCTCACCATCTCGGCGATGCGGCCTGGAATGCGGGCCGCAGGCAAGTGAAACAGGCGGGCGTGCATGTCGAGGTTCTGCCTTACCGACAACTCGGCATACAGCGAGAACGACTGCGACATGTAGCCCACGCGCTTGCGAGTCTCGATGTCGTTGGCGTCCACTGTTCTCCCGAACAGGCGGGCGTCACCTTCAGAGGCTGGCAGCAGGCCGGTGAGCATCTTCATGGTGGTGGTCTTGCCGCAGCCGTTGGACCCGAGGAACCCAAAAATCTCACCGCGCTCGATACGAAAGCTGACGTGGTCGACCGCAGTGAAATCGCCAAAGCGACGCGTCAACCCCTGCGCCTCGATCGCCGGCGGGCCGTCATGCGCCAGCTTGGGTGGGATGATCAAAGGTTGGTGGTCCCGGCGCTTGTCCTCCGGCAGCAGGTGGACGAAGGACTGTTCCAGTGTGGCCGCAGCGCCGAACGTCTTCATCTGCGCAGGAGTTCCACTGGCGAGCACCTTGCCGTCGTCCATTGCCACCAGCCAGTCGAAGTTTTCGGCTTCCTCCATGTAGGCGGTCGCCACTAGCACGCTCATGCCTGGGCGACGGGCGCGGATGTGGCTGATCAATTCCCAGAACTGGCGGCGCGACAGCGGATCGACACCGGTAGTGGGCTCGTCCAGAATCAGCAGTTCTGGATCGTGGATCAGTGCGCAGCACAGTCCCAGCTTCTGTTTCATCCCTCCCGAAAGTTTGCCTGCAGGGCGGTCGGCGAATGGTGTCAGACCAGTGCTGGCCAAGAGTTCGCGGATGCGCCAGGCACGCTCCTCGTCCGTTTGGCCGAACAGGCGGCCGAAGAAGTCCACGTTCTCGAATACGGACAACGTGGCGTAGAGGTTCTTGCCAAGTCCTTGCGGCATGTAGGCGATGCGCGGACACGCTGCGTCGCGATGGCGCAGACGGGCCATGCTGCCACCCAGCACTTCCACGTGGCCAGCCTGGATGGCTCGCGCTCCGGATACCAGGGCCAGCAGGGTGGACTTGCCGACCCCGTCCGGCCCGATGAAGCCGACCATGCGACCGGCGGGGATGTCGAGGCTGACGTTGTCGAGGGCGATGACCGGCCCGTAGCGATGTGTAACGCCGCTCAGCCGCGCGACGGGGCTGTCCGGGAGTGTCATCAGGGCAATTTCACCTGCAGGCGGTCTGGCCACTGTGACGATGGATCAAGTTGAACGTAGGCCACGCCAGGCAGCCCGGTCTTGACCTGAGTCCTGTATTTGCGCAGCAGTGCGGGATCGATGCGTGCCTTGACGCGGAACATCATCTTCTGGCGCTCGGAACTGGTTTCGACGGTTTTGGGGGTGAACTGCGCTTCGCTGGCGACGAAGGAGATGCGGGCCGGAATCACGTACTGGGGCGCAGCGTCCAGGACCAGCCTGGCCTCGGCGCCGATCGCTACCCGGCCAGCGACGGTTTCCGGAAGAAAGAAAGTCATGTAGACGTCGGTGATGTCCAGCAGGCCCAGGATGCGACCGCCGGCTGACAGGACCTCGCCGGGTTCCGCCAGCCGGTACTGGATGCGGCCGCCGACAGGCGCTCGCAGCGTGGCATCGTCGATGTCGGCCTTGATCTTGTCCGCGGCTGCGATTGCGGCTTCGATGGAGGAATGGGATTCCTTGACCTGGGAGCGGGAGGCTTCGATGGCGGATTGAGCTTCCTGCAGTTGCGACTGCGCAGTCTCGCTCGCGGCCTGGGCTTCTGCCACCTTCGAGCGCGCGGCTTCCAGCGCGGCCTGGGCGGTCTGAAGCCTGGTCTTGTCGGCTTCCAGTCGCTGCTGCGTGATGAAGCCCCTGGCCACCAAACCTTCAGTACGATTCAATTCACTCCGGGCAAAATTCACTTCGCTTTCGTACTGGGCTACATTAGCCAGTGCGGTGGCCTTGGCCTGACGGCGCTGTGCCAGCTGGGCAGCGGCGCTCGCCCTGGCCTCCAGGCGCTGCATGGTGACCGCGTCGGCCGTGGACGCAGCATTTCTGGACTGCCTGACCTTGGCCTGCATCTGGTTGTACTCGGCTTCCAGCGCCTGCGTGTCCATGCGGGCAACGATCTGACCAGGGTCCACGAAATCGCCTTCGTGAACCAGCACTTCCTTGATTCGACCGGCGCTTTTGGTGGCGATATCGACTTCGGTCGCCTCGATACGCCCGTTCCCGGTGGCGAAGCCGTTTGGCAAAGCCGGCGGTTTTAGCGTGTTCCAGACATAAAGGCCGAGAATAAGAACAAAAATCGCGAAGGCGACAAACGCAATCCGACGATGTACTTGGTTGCTCATTGATCAAGTTCTACAGGTTTGTATGGCATTGCAGTTGTTTGCGTGGGTAACAATTGCCTGATTCGTAGTTTATCAGCAAGCGATGATGTAACGCCTATTGATTCGGTGGCATGGTGGTGATTCACAGCGCAGCTGTTCAGTGTGTCAGGTGCTTCCTCCCCATTTGTTCTGCATTTCTGCTGCCGCGATCTTCTGGGGGCTGAGTGGTGGCCAACCCCCTGTATCGGTTAGTCCATTCTCGAGTTCAAAATAGCTTTGTCGAGCTTTATCGGATAGCAAATAAATGTTGCGCATTGAATACATACTGGTTAGTATGCACCCATATGCATACTAACCAGTATGTATGCATCCATGACAACCAAGCCAGGAGAAAATGATGAAAAAGTTTGTAATTGCCGGATTGATGATTGCGGGCCTCATGCCTTTTGCTTCCCAGGCCGGGGGTGCATCGAAGTTGTCGGTCAAGGAATCGGTCGAAATTAATGCGAAAGCCGATGAAGTCTGGTCAAAGGTGAGCAATTTCGGCGATCTGGGTGCGTGGCATCCGGCGGTCAAGACAACCGAGATTATTGGGGGTACCAACAATAAAAAAGGTGCCGTCCGCCTGCTGACCCTTCAGGACAATGGGACGATCAAGGAAGAGTTGGAATCGTATAACCCCGCCAGGCGATCTTTTTCCTACAAGATTATCGAAGGCGTGTTGCCTGTCAGCAATTACCATTCTACCGTGGTCGTTCAGTCCATTTCGAAAGGGAAATGCAAGGTCGTATGGAGTGGCACGTTCAAGCGCAAGGATACTTCTGATTCTCCAGCCAAGGGTCAGGGTGATGAAGATGCTACCAACACCATTACCGCCGTTTACAAAGGCGGATTGGAAAATCTCAAAAAAATTACTGAAACCAAGTAATCAAAACAGTATCAAATCGCCCTGTTCATGGGGCGGTTTGATATGAATTGATCAGTCCCTCCAGGCGTCGCATTGGTCGTGACCAGCCAGCGCATTCCTGGAGGGAATCAGGATCACAACCATGCATGAACCATGGTCCCCCCTGTATATTCCCGAACTGGCCGACTGGCATTGCCCAGGCAAATGACATTGATCCCTCCGCTGGGTATAACACCTGATCGTTTTCTCGAAACACACCGGACTGAAAGCCCCCCCATCTTCCATACAGGCATGAAGTGCAGCCATTGCAGGAAGCGGAATCATCCTGGATGCCTGCCATGCCCACTTGGGGGAATGATTTGTTGTAAGCTACCTCTAATTGCATAGGAGAACCTTACGGCAAAGATGGCACAACAGATCAAGCCTGTCGGTCACATAGAAGCGGTGCAGGGGCCAGTGATCGATGTTCGCTGTGACTACCTGCCGCCTCTTGGGCAGGCACTTGATATCGTCAATGGTGGCAATAGCTACGTGCTGGTGGTCTATCAGCACCTCGATCCCACCCTGGTTCGCGCAATTGCCCTGCATTCGGTATCAGGCCTGCATCGCGGCATGCAGGTTTATGATCGGGGTGCGCCGTTGCATGTGCCCGTAGAACCCGCGTGTCTGGGGCGGATGCTCAACGTATTCGGCGAACCGCTGGATGGTGGCCCGGCCCTGGCGGAGGTTGATTTCCGCAACATTCTCGCGGATCCGCCCCTGCTGGCCGATACGTTGCCACCGACGCAAATCCTGGAAACCGGTATCAAGGTGATCGATCTGCTGTGTCCTTTTGTCCGGGGTGGCAAGACTGGTCTGTTCGGTGGCGCCGGGGTAGGCAAGACAGTGCTGATGATGGAATTCATGCATGCGGTGAGCGCCTCCATGCATGGTGTTTCCGTGTTCGCAGGTGTCGGCGAGCGGATGCGGGAGGGTCACGAAATGTGGCACGAAATGCACGATGCCGGGGTGCTCGAACGCGCCTTGCTGGTGTATGGCCAGATGGATGAATCGCCAGGGGTGCGTTTCCATGTTGGCTACACAGCGCTCACTTATGCCGAATACCTGAGGGACGTGCTGGAATCGGAGGTGTTGTTCCTGATGGATAATATTTTCCGTTTCGTGCAAGCAGGCAGCGAGATTTCGGGCTTGCTGGGGCGGATGCCGGCTACCGTGGGTTACCAGCCGACCCTGCTGACCGAAGTGGCCTCGCTGGAAGAGCGCATCGTATCGACACGCAAGGGGTCGATTACGTCAGTGCAGGCGGTCTACGTTCCGGCAGATGACATGTCCGATCCTGCGGTTTCCACAGTGCTCGGCCATCTCGACAGTGTCGTCATCCTGTCGCGCCAGCAGGCGGCCAAGGGCATTTATCCGGCGGTGGACCCGTTGAAGTCGGGAAGCCGCATGATGGATCACCACGTGCTGGGCGATCGCCATGCCCAGGTGGCACGTGCAGTGCGGGAACACCTGGCGCGCTACCATGAGCTGGAGGATATTATCGCCATGCTGGGGATCGAGGAGCTTTCGCAGGAAGACCGCAAAATCGTTGAGCGTGCACGCCGCCTGCAACGTTACCTGACCCAGCCTTTCAACGTGGTGGCCGAACATACCGGTATTGCCGGTGAGCGCGTGCCGCTGGTACGGACAATCCAGGATTGCGAGGCGATCATCAATGGAAAGTACGACCATCTCAGTGAGGCCGACTGCTATATGCGCGGTGCCATGCCTGAATGAATACCTTCCTCCTCCGACTGCATGACAGCCATGGTGCCGAGCATTTCGAAGATGTGACGCATTTTATCGCGGCCGACGGGAGTGGCAGTTTCGGTGTGCTGGCTGGGCACGCGCACATGGTGGCCTTGCTGCGGTCCGGGCTGGCACGCTTCTGTGATGCGGCGGGGCAGTGGCGTTATTTGTCGCTGCCTGGCGGCGTTCTGTCGTTTGCCGACAACCGGCTGACCCTCGTCACGGTACGATATTTTCTTGGCGATGAGCGCGAGTCGATATGTCGTCAGTTATCGGAAGAAATGGCGAAATCAGATTCAGACGTGCATACCTCGCGCGCCACCATGGCCGAAATCGAACACTCGCTGGTACGTCGGCTAGGCGAGTTGACACACGGCCAGTTGGAGATCGGGATATGACGGACCGGGAAAAGCTGATAGAGGATACCGGCAAGGATATCCGTCGTCTGGAAGAGCAGGAAAAAGCCCCCGCGACCTGGGCCGGCATTGCCGTCTATGGCGGCACCGTAGGGCTGTTGTTCGTCGTACCCATCGTGGCCGGTGCCTACCTTGGGCGCTGGCTGGATACGCTGGTCGCTGGATATTCGGTGCGATGGACGGTGAGTTGCATCGTTCTCGGCATTGCCCTCGGAGCCTACAACGCCTATCGTTTCATGAAGGAGCGTATATGAGCGGCGAAGAGCTTGGCGGCAGCGTAGTGTTTCATCTGGGATCGCTGGCGATCACGGATACCGTCGCCACCACCTGGGGGGTCATGCTGGGCATAGTGCTGGCGGCCGGGATGCTGACCCATCGCCTTGCCCCTTTTCCAGAGCGCCGCCAGGTAATCGCTGAAGGCATCGTGTCCGTCATCGAGCGTGCTGTCGCCGAGGTGTTGCCGGCGGCGGCAGTACGACCTGTTCTGCCCTTCATTGCGAGCCTGTGGCTGTTTATCCTGGTGGCCAATCTGGTGGGACTGATCCCCGGGCTGCACGCCCCGACCCGCGATCTGTCGGCCACCGCTGCACTGGCGGTGCTGGTGTTCGGCTCGACGCACTGGTATGGCATCCGGGCCAAGGGGTTGCGCGCCTATCTCAAGCATTACACCGAGCCCAGCCTGATTCTCACACCGTTTCACATCATCAGCGAGCTGACCCGAACCCTGGCGCTGGCGATCCGTCTGTTCGGCAACATCATGAGCCTTGAGATGGCTGCGTTGCTGGTGCTGCTGATTGCCGGGTTTCTGGTGCCGGTGCCGTTACTGATGCTGCATGTTATCGAAGCGGTGGTGCAAGCCTATATATTCGGCATCCTCGCGCTCATCTACATCGCCGGAGCTATCGAGCCGATTGCGGGTGAAGCGCCCCCCTGACCCCCTCATCCATTTCCAAGGAGAAATCATGAACGACTTGCATCTGTTTAGCATGGTATCGACCGTGGTTGCCGGCCTGGCCATCGCTATCGGCACCATGCTGCCGGCGATTGCCATGGGGCGAGCCATTGCCAGTGCGCTGGAAGCATTGTCACGCCAGCCAGAGGCGGAAAAGACCATTACGCGGACCCTGTTCATTGGCCTGGCGATGATCGAATCACTCGCGATCTATTGTCTGGTCATCGCACTGATCGTCTTGTTCCGCAACCCGCTGTTGGAATACTTCCTCAAGTAAGGGAGGGCTTATGCAACTCGACTGGACGACATTCTTCCTCGAGGCGCTCAACTTCCTGGTGCTGGTGTGGATACTCAAGCGCATCCTTTACCGGCCGGTACTTGCAGTGCTGGATGCACGCCAGCAGCGCGTGCAGGCAGAAATGGCGCATGCCGAGCAACTGCAACAGGAAGCAGCCGCGCTCAAGCAGCAATATGAAACCCGTTTGGATGACTGGAGCAAGGAGCGCGAAGATGCGCGCCTGCAGTTGGAGCAGGAGTTGGCCAAGCGCCGGGGCGCTGGCATGGAGAGTATCCGTCAGGCATTGGCCGACGAGGAGGACAAGGCCAGGGCGCGCGATGCGGCAAGGGCTGCATCGCATGAGGCTGAGCTGGTGCGGCAGGCAGCCGGGGAAGCCTACGGCAATGCGTCGGCCATGTTGTTGCGCCTGGCTTCCCCGCAACTGACTGCCAGCATCGTGGGTATCTTGCAGGAGGATCTGGCAGCATTGCCGGATGCAGAGCACGAGGCGCTACGCAAGGCCGGGAAGATGCTGGGAGAACAGGCGACGGTACAGATCGACAGTGCACATGCGCTGGATGCACCGGTTGTGACCAATCTGGCGCAGGCGCTGTCGGTCGCTGCTGGCAAGCCGTTGAAGGTAGTGGTCAACCTGGCGCCGGAATTGATTGCCGGCGTCCGCGTAGTAGTCGGCGAGTGCATCCTGCATGCCAACCTGGCGGAAGAGCTGGACTTTTTCAAGAGGCAGGGCGGGCATGCCGGATAGCGACAAGCGCCCTGCACAGGATTACCGCTTTCGCGTTCGCCTGTCGGAACGGGGCTGCGTGGCAGGCATCGGCGACGGCATCGTCTGGATCCGTGGCCTGCCTTCGGCACGGATGGACGAACTCATTGGATTTGATGATGGCAGTACCGGCCTGGTGTTCCAGCTCGGCAAGGAAATGCTGGGGGCGATCCTGCTTTCGCAGCGCCACGGCGTGACGGCCGGTATGTCGGTGACCCACATCGGGCGTCGGCTGGAGGTCGGTGTGGGGGATGCCTTGCTGGGGCGGGTGGTCGATCCGCTTGGCAATCCACTGGATAACCTGCCACCTCCCGAACTGCGCGAATCGTATTGCCTGGAAGCCTCGGCTCCCCCCATCATCGAGCGCGACTTCGTCAACGAACCGCTTTATACCGGCTGCAAGATCGTCGATTCCCTGATCCCCATCGGCAAGGGCCAGCGTCAGCTGATCATTGGTGACGACGGCGTGGGCAAGAGTTCGCTGGCGCTGGATGCTGTCATCAACCAGCGCGGCCGAAACGTGCTGTGCGTCATGGTGCTGATCGGCCTGCCACGTTCTTCGGTGGCTGGCACGGTGGAAGCGCTGCGCCAGGCTGACGCACTGGATTACACGGTGGTGGTGGTGGCCGAAGCCAATGCCCTGCCTGGGTTCCGTTACCTGGCTCCATTCGCCGGCTGTGCGATGGCAGAACACTGGATGCGTGCCGGGCGGGATACGCTGGTGGTATACGACGACCTGTCACGCCACGCGCAGTCATACCGGGAGCTCTCGTTGCTGCTGCAGCGGCCGCCGGGACGTGAAGCCTATCCCGGGGACATTTTCTACCTGCATTCTCGCCTGCTGGAACGCTCCACGGTACTGGCGCCGGAATACGGCGGCGGCAGCATGACCGCCCTTCCCATCATCGAAACCCGCTTGGGCGAACTGTCGGCCTATATCCCCACCAACCTGATCTCCATCACCGATGGCCAGATCTATTTCGACAGCAAGCTGTTCGCAGCCGGCATGCTGCCCGCCATCGACATCGGCCGCTCGGTGTCGCGCATTGGCGGCAAGGCCCAGCATCCAGCCATCAAGGCTGCCTCGGCACGGATCAGGCTCGACTACCTGCAGTTCCTCGACCTGGAGTTGTTCGCCCGCTTCGGCACCCGACTGGATGCCGGTGTAGAGGACAAGCTGCGGCGCGGACGCCTGCTGCGGGAGTTGCTGAAACAAGACCGGCTGGTGCCCTTGTCTGAACAGGAACACTTGGCCTGGCTGCTGGCCTACGGCGAAGGTCTGTTGGATAAGTCCGGCCCGGAAACCGCCGTTGCCCTGCTGCCCAGGCTATTCGAAGCAGTCAGGGAAGCCGGGCTCAAGCTCGACGACGCAAAGGATCGCTGGATGTCCGTGTTGCAAAACGTCCTCGCGGAATCGGCATGACGCAGCGCCGGGAAATCGAGGGACGACTTGCCCTGTACGATGACCTTTCCGGTATCTTGGGCGCCATGCGCAGCTTTGCGCTGGCTGAGTTGCACCGTATTACCCGTCGTGAGGAAGCGCAGCAACAGGTGGTACAGCAACTGACGCAAACCCTGCATGATGTTTCCGCTTTCCTGCCCCCTCAGGCCAGGCCTGAACGGGATATCTGGCTGTTGTTCGGGTCGATGCGCGGGTTCTGCGGTAGTTTCAACGAGGATGTGCTCCATGCCTGGCAGGCAAGCGGTACGGTAGCCTGCTCCGCCATAGTTGTGGGCGACAGGCTGGCAGCGACGATGCCGGAAAACGTGACTTTCCTGACGGTGCAGGGCGCCGAGGGCGGGCTGGATGCCGCTGCCGCTATCGACCGTATCCTGGCCGCTTTGGCACAGTTACGCAGGGAAGGCCCGTGCAGCCTTGTGGCCTGCTGGCGAGACGAGGAGGAGATTCGCATCCAGCGTCTGCTGCCATTGCCGGTGCCGCCCCAAACGCCTTATCGCCTGCCGCCGATCATGAACGAGCCCCCGCCCAGAGTGGCTGAAGGGGTGGCCGAGCATTACCTGTTCCATGCGCTGTTGTCCATGCTGCTGCGCTCCATCCGGGTGGAAAACCGCATGCGCCTGATGCAGATGGAAAATGCGCTGCAGCATCTGGATTGCGGCAGAGAAGACCTCCAGCGCCGGCGCAACCGCATGCGCCAGGAAGAGATCGTCGAGGAGATCGAGTTGATGTCGCGCGTGCGTGTTTATACGCAGTGAGTTGCATCTGCTGCTTTGGACTATCCCCACGCTTGGGGCAAATAAATCAGAGTCGTAAATTTGGCGGATTCCAGTCTTTACATGGTTCCGGCTTGATTTCAATCAGGTTGTCATTTCGTGATGAAACTTGCAACCTGATGCGTAAACGGTCATTTTTCATGTGTTGCTTTTTACAAAGAGCAGCAAAGAGGACTTTGATGTATTAAAATCCACTATATAAAAAACACCCCTGATGCCCATGCCCCCGGCACAAGGGAGTGAGAGGCCATGCCCCCGCCTCGTTTAATTTCTCAGGACTGTGGTTGAAATTGTCGCCACAAAGGGGGGGCTGTGCTTAGTCTATTGATCCATTTTGCAGAACGGTTTTCCCGGGATTTCCGGCCGTTTTTCTCCTTCAGCATCATGATTTCTGGCTGGCATCTTTGCTGTTCTGTTTTTGCCGAATCCGCTGCAAAGACAGCGATCGATTCGTTGCTCGTGGCGATGGGGGTCAGCTCGTTCAGTCGCTGCGGCCTGACTTTCGTCAACCCTTGCCGCTGTATTCCCCCAGTTCACCCATGATCGCCCTGTATAAGTCTTCAATTGCCAGGTATCTTGAGCTGACCGGCTCGGTCTACCAGTCCAGGATCATGGCGTTCAAGCTGGCGCTCTCTTTGGTCCTGTTGGTGGTTTCCAGCCTGGCCATGCTGAAAAGTACCGATCAAAGCAAGCTGGCGTCGGTATCGCTGACGCACACGCATTATCTTTTAAATCTTTCCAAGAGCGTGCAGACCGGCAGCTACGAGCACAAGGCGCTCGTGGCGCTTTATCTGCGCACGCGGGATAACGATTCATTCACGCAGATGCACAAGAAGCGGGACAGCATCTCCGAGAAACTGACTGAAATGCAATTGGCTACAGCAGGCAATGCGGCTCAGCAGCGCCAGGTCAAGGCCATTATCTCTGCCTTCAAGGCCGTCGTCAGCGAGTCGGAAAGCCAGCAGCCGCGCATGGGCGGCCTGGTCATGAACGGCCCGACGATATCGATCATCGGCGAAGGGCAGATCGATAGCCTGAATGCCGTCCTCATTGCCAGATTGAATGCGTTCGACGAAGACCTTCAGAGGCTTTCTGAAGCACAACAGCATGCTGCCTCGCAAAACAGCCGAAGCGCCGAGATGGTCATGCTGGCCAGCCTGCTGACAGGCATCGGTATTTTGCTGATGACCTTCATGACCTTGCGCAACGAAGTGACACGCCGCAAGGAGAGTGAGGAGCGCTGGCAGTTTGCCCTCGAAGGAGGGGGCAATGGGGTGTGGGACTGGAGCCTGGCCACCAACAAAACCTATTACTCCGTGCGCTGGTGGGAAATTCACGGGTATGACACGAACCCCGGCGGCTCAGGCATGGATGTATGGGAGCGGCACATCCACCCTGAAGACCTGCAGGATGTATTGAAAAAGGTCCAGGAATACTTCGACGGCAAGGCGCCGATCTATGCCAGCGACCATCGCATCGTCTGCAAGGACGGAAGCATCCGCTGGGTCCATGAGCAGGGCATGGTGCCCTTGCGGGACAAGGACGGTAAACCGCAGCGCATGATCGGCACGCTGATGGATATTACCGAGCGCAAGCTGATGGAAACCACGCTGCTCGAGAACGAAAAACGTTTGCGCTTCATGCTGGAAAAAAGCCCCATTGCCGTTCGCATCGCCCGGGCAGGCGGTCGTGAGGTCATCTTCGCCAATGCGCGTTACGCGGCGCTGATCAACGTCGTTATCGGCCATGTGTACGGTGCCGATCCGGAGTCCTATTACGCTGACAAGGAGGTTTACGAGGAAATTCTCGCCAAGCTCGGGAATGGCGAGGAAATCTTCGACAAACTGGTAGAACTGATCATTCCCGGATATGGCACCAAATGGACGCTGGCTTCCTACGTCCGGATCCAGTATGAAGGCGAACCGGCCGTGCTCGGCTGGTTCTACGACATTACCGAGCGCAAGCAAGCGGAGGTCGAACTGAAGATCGCCGCCAGCATTTTCGACTGCGAAATCGGCATGCTGATCACCGATGCCAACAACAAGATCATCCGGGCGAACAAAGCCTTCACCCGGATCACAGGCTATACCAGCGAGGAAGTGATCGGAAAAACACCGGCGCTCCTGAATTCCGGCCGCCAGGATAATGATTTTTATCAGTCGATGTGGCGATCGATCGAGCAGGCAGGTACCTGGGAAGGTGAAATCTGGAACCGCCGCAAGAATGGCGAGGTGTATCCGGAATATCTGACCATCAGCGCAGTCAGAAGCAGCGATGGAACGGTCTCCAATTACGCTGCGACCTTTACCGACATCTCATCCAGCAAGGCTGCCGCTGACGAGATCCGCAATCTGGCTTTCTTCGATCCGCTGACCGGCTTGCCCAACCGGCGCCTGCTGCTGGACCGGCTCAGCCAGGCCATGGCTTCCAGTTCGCGTAGCGGCAAGGAAGGCGCGCTGCTGTTCATCGACCTCGACAATTTCAAGGAGCTCAACGACACGCTGGGCCATGATGTCGGCGACAAGCTGCTGAAAGAAGTAGCCAAGCGCCTGGCGGCCAGCGTACGGGAAGGAGATACCGTGGCCAGGCTGGGGGGCGATGAATTCGTCGTCATGGTCGAAGACCTCAGTGGAAAATCCATAGAGGCTGCCGCGCAGGTTGAAATGGTGGGCGACAAGATCATTGCCGCACTCAACCAGCCCTATTTCCTCGACACCCACGAATGCCGCAATACGCCAAGCATCGGCGCGACCTTGTTCAACACGTACAAATCCAGCATCGACGAACTGTTGAAACAGGCTGACATCGCCATGTACCAGTCGAAAACGGCCGGCCGCAACCAGCTGCGGTTTTTCGATCCCAAGATGCAGGAATCCATCAACGCCCGCGTGTCGCTCGAAGCGGAATTGCGCAAAGCGATTGAATCACGGCAATTCCTCCTGCATTACCAGGTGCAGGTGGACAAAAACGGACGTCCCTCCGGGGCGGAGGCCTTGATCCGCTGGGCGCATCCCGAGCGCGGCATCGTCTCCCCGGCTCATTTCATTTCGTTGGCGGAAGACTCGGGGATCATTCTGCCGATGGGCGAATGGGTGCTGGACACCGCCTGTGCGCAACTGAAAGCCTGGCAATCAGATCCCTTGACGGAAGATATCCTCCTGGCCGTCAATGTCAGCCCCCGTCAATTCCGCCAGCCGGATTTTGCCGACCAGGTCCTGTCTGCGGTCACCCGGCATGACATTGCCCCTTGCTCGCTCAAGCTGGAACTGACCGAAAGCCTGTTCTTGGAGGACATCGGCGAGGTGATTACCACCATGAACACGCTGCATGGAAAAGGCATCCAGTTCTCGCTGGACGACTTCGGGACGGGGTATTCATCGCTGCAATACCTGAAGCGGCTTCCGCTCAACCAGCTCAA
Organism: Pseudomonadota bacterium; assembly: GCA_029782295.1. GTDB lineage: Bacteria > Pseudomonadota > Gammaproteobacteria > Burkholderiales > Methylophilaceae > CAIJXJ01. The sequence goes on along the minus strand of JAKOVB010000027.1, from coordinate 317,854 downwards.
GATCGATCAGTCATTCGTCCGGGATATCGTCAGCGACAGCAGCGACCGCGAGATCGTCGGCACGATCATCGCCATGGCAAAAAACCTCAAGCTCAGCGTCATCGCCGAGGGCGTGGAAACGGAAGAGCAGTTGCAATTGCTCAAAGACAGCGGCTGCCTGTTTTTCCAGGGCTATCTGTTCAGCAAGCCTCTCCCGCTGGATGAGTTCGAGTTGATGTTCAAGGAGAAAATGAGGGCCTGATCCGGCTAAGGCCGTCAGAAAAGTTTTCAAAAACAGCGATTAGGTTTTGACATTACCGCGCCGAGAAAATAAAATGCTGGGCTTCGCTTTTCGGTGATGTAGCTCAGCTGGTTAGAGCGACGGATTCATAATCCGTAGGTCGAGGGTTCAAGTCCCCCCATCACCACCATAATATAGTTTCATAGGACATCATGAAACGCCAAAAGCCCCGCAGTTACTAGCTTCGGGGCTTTTTCTTTGTCTCGCACCGTCTCATTTGCATCCTTGACATACCGTCACTTGTGGCGGTATTTTTGTCGGTATTCAGCCTCATGTAGCTTGGAGATACCGTCAAATGCTCTCTAGTAAAGAAGTGGAAGCCAAAACTCACAAGGATGAAAACGGTATCGTAAAGGTTCCCCCATACAAACTTACCGACGAAAAAAGCCTTTATTTACTTGTAGATGAAAACGGTAGCAAATACTGGCGCATGGACTACAGGTTCATGCGTAAGCGCAAAACTCTTGCATTAGGGGTCTATCCGGATGTAAGTCTTGCAGATGCTAGAGAACGAAGAGATGCCGCACGTAAGCTTTTGGCTCAAGACCCCCCAATAGACCCTATGGAGAATCGGAAAGCTGTTAGGGAGGCGAAGTTTGCAGATGCATCAAACAGCTTTGAGGTGGTGGCACGCGAATGGTGGTCGTCACACATGGCTGGCAAGGCTAAAAGTCATAGAGATAAGGTCATAAGGCGTTTTGAGCTGTACCTGTTTCCTTACATTGGAAAAAAACCAATCGCAGACATTACGGCGCCAGAGATTCTAGGAGTAGTTAAGCGAATCGAAGCGCGAGGCATACTGGAAACAGCACATCGAACCCTACAAACTGCAGGTCAGGTTTTTAGATATGCAGTTCAGACTGGACGCGTAATCCGAGATGTCACCGCTGATCTTGCTGGTGCATTGCCCGCCGCAAAAACAAAGCACATGGCGGCATTTACCGAGCCTGATGACGTTGCGGAACTACTACTAGCTATTGATGGCTTTAGAGGTAGTTTCACAGTTTTGTGTGCACTTCGTCTTGCCCCTATGCTTTTCGCTCGCCCGGGCGAACTTCGCACTGCTCGATGGGCGGATATTGATTTGGAAAATGGAGTGTGGAGCTACCTAGTTGGAAAGCGCCATAACATGCCTCATATTGTTCCATTGCCTAAGCAGGCAGTAGAAATATTGCGTGAGCTGCACCTGTTTTCAGGTACGGGTGAATATGTCTTTCAGGGAGGCCACTCTCCAAAAAGGCCAATGAGTGAAGCTGCTGTAAACGCTGCATTAAAGCGGATGGGCTATGACACCGCAAATGAGATTACTGGGCATGGGTTCAGAGCAACGGCTCGCACCCTCCTGCACGAACGCTTAGGTCTAGATCCTAATGTCATCGAGCATCAACTGACACATTCGGTGCCAGATGCGCTTGGAACTGCTTACAACCGGACAAAGTTTATTTTGCAGCGAAGAGAAATGATGCAGAAATGGGCGGACTATCTGGACGAGTTGAAAGCTGGTGCGAAAGTCAGAAAGCCTAATCGAGAAAAACCGAGAAACGCAAACGAAGATAGTTTATAAGAGATACATATTGATCCAAAAATATGATCGCTGATACACTTATCTTACTAACAGCCGGTAGGACGGCAGTGTCAAGCGCAAAGGTGAGTCCAGCAACAGGAAGACAGGCTGGGTACTTGGCGGTCACGGAAATACAAGTCCCACACCTACCGAATAGTCACTGGAATCTAGAAATCAGACTACTCGCATTTATGCGAGGGACAACTCCCTGATGAGGAGTGTTGAGCGGTCAGAGTAGCTGGTGGCGGCGAAGCGTGCAATGGCATATGCCATTGCGTTTTTACGCTTGGCTGCCATAATAATTGAGTGCAGCCTAGCCACATTGGAAAAAGGTTGCACAGATGACATCTACTAAAACTCCTAAAGATTCGCCCTCTTCTATTCCAGAGGCACTTCAGCATTTCGACTCCCTACCCAACTCAGCATACGTTCGACTACCTGTAGTAAAAGGCTTGTTTGCCATCTCATCTGCAACAGTATGGCGATATGTCAAATCAGGTCGAATTCCTCAACCCCGTAAACTATCTCAGCGTACTACATGTTGGAATGTTGGTGAGCTTCGTGCAGCGCAGTCCAACTCCTGCAATGTGGGGAGGGCATAATGGATATGCAGAGCGAGGTTAATAAAGATAGGTTTGCATCCATCCCACACAAAGTCCTAGATAGTCCTGCATACATTGGTGCAAGTCATCGGGCAAAAGCTATGTTGATGGAATTGTGTAGGCAGTTGACTGCAACGAACAATGGACAACTCCAACTCACCAGTACATGGTTGTCAAAGCGGGGTTGGGCATCGCACGATTCGATTCAGAAAGCGCGTGATGAGTTGTTTAAGCGTGGCTTGATTGTTCGGACGAGGCAAGGTGGATTGCATCGAGGGCCAACTCTTTATGGCGTCCCTTGGCGCCCTATAAAGTAATCGGGAGGGTTCCTTCGGGTTTAGCCGCTGTCCTAAAAAAAGGGACAGTGGCGATCCGGTTCGACAATCCCGTCCTGCGGGAACAATGAATATCTATTATATATATAGATTTTCCCGTGCCATGCGAGATCAAGCTAACTGAACCTTTCTCGCTTGATTGCAAGGTATGACCGCGCGCCCCATAATCTGTATCCACGCACTAATAACCAAGAAGAATTATGCTGGACGACATCAAGAAAACCCTCTGGGCCACGGCTGACAAGCTCCGCGCCAACATGGACGCAGCAGAGTACAAGCACCTTGTCCTTGGCCTGATCTTCCTCAAGTACGTTTCCGACACCTTCGCTGCACGCAGGGCTGAGTTGGCCCAGCGATTTAGCGACGAATCTGATGATTATTTCCTGCCTGATGCTGACGCTGACCTGCTGGCGGCAGAACTGGAAGACCGTGACTACTACCGTGAGGTGAATGTTTTCTGGGTGCCTGAAGGCGCACGCTGGGAAGCATTGCGTGCTGCTGCTAAGCAATCTGACATCGGCAAGCGTATCGATGATGCGTTGTCGGTCATCGAAGCAGAGAACCCCAAGCTCAAGGGCATCCTCGACAAGCGGTATGCACGCGCACAGTTGCCGGATGGAAAACTGGGTGAACTGGTCGATCTGGTATCTACCATCGGCTTTGGTGACGACCCCGGCAAGGCCCGTGATGTTCTTGGTCAGGTCTATGAGTACTTCCTTGGGCAGTTTGCTAGTGCTGAAGGCAAGAAGGGTGGGCAGTTCTACACGCCTGCCTCAATCGTGAAGACACTGGTGGCTGTATTAGCGCCTCATCATGGCAAGGTCTATGACCCTTGCTGCGGCTCTGGGGGCATGTTCGTGCAGTCCGAGAAGTTCATCGAAGCACACGGCGGCAAGTTGGGCGATGTTTCTATTTACGGGCAGGAATCCAATCCTACGACTTGGCGGTTAGCTGCAATGAATCTCGCCATTCGTGGAATGGATTTCAACCTTGGGCGTGAGCCTGCAGACACCTTCACCCGCAATCAGCATCCTGACCTACGTGCAGACTTTATCCTCGCCAATCCACCGTTCAACATAAGTGATTGGTGGCACGGTAGCCTGACAGGTGATCCTCGCTGGGCATTCGGTGATCCTCCTGCTGGCAATGCCAACTACGCATGGTTGCAGCACATGCTGTATCACCTCAAACCCACTGGGCGTGCCGGTATTGTTCTCGCCAATGGCTCCATGAGTTCCAGCCAGAACAGCGAAGGCGACATTCGCAAGGCAATGGTTGAAGGTGATGTCGTTGAAGCCATGATCGCACTCCCGGGACAACTCTTCTTCAATGTACAAATCCCATGTTGCCTGTGGTTTCTCGCCAAGCAGAAGACCATTCGCAAGGGCGAAGTGTTGTTTATCGATGCACGCAAGCTCGGCAGCATGATTAGTCGGGTGCAGGCTGAACTGACTGATGAAGTCATCGACAGGATTGCTGGAACAGTTGCCGAATGGCGTGGTGAAGCTGGTGCTGGTGAGTATCAGGACATTCCCGGCTATTGCCGTAGCGTGGGCCTCACCGAGATTGCTGAACATGGGCATGTCCTCACACCGGGCCGCTACGTGGGCGCGGAAGAGGTGGAAGATGATGACGAAGCCTTTGCCGAAAAGATGCAGATGCTCACGGAAAAACTAGGTGAGCAGATGGCGAAGGGTGCAGAACTCGATCAGTTGATCCGGCAGAAGCTGGCGGGGCTTGGTTATGAGTTCTGAAGTCTGCTGGCAGAGACTTTCCTTAAAGGAGGCTGGAGTCACTCTAATAGATTGCGACCACAGGACTCCACCTGCGCAAGAGACTGGTTACCCTTATATCGCCATTCCACAGATTAAGGATGGTCACATCCATTTGGATGGCGTTCGCTTTATTTCTTTCGATGACTATAAGGAATGGACACGTAAGCTGAAGCCACAAGAAAACGATGTCATTGTCGTGCGCCGATGCAATTCCGGAGTGAGTGCAGTTGTACCTCGCGGACTTGACTGTGCTATTGGTCAAAATCTGGTCGTTCTGCGCTCGGATGGGAATCGAGTTTTACCAGAGTTCTTGCGATGGTTGGTACGTGGGCCAGACTGGTGGGATCAAGTCAGTAAGTACATAAACGTCGGTGCTGTTTTCGACAGCCTAAAGTGCAGAGAAATACCTCATTTTGAGCTAACTATTCCTCCTATTGAGGATCAGCACCAGATTTCTGCAATACTTGGAGCTATTGATCACCGCATCGCTCTCCTGCGCGAAACCAACGCCACCCTTGAGTCCATCGCACAGGCGCTGTTCAAGTCATGGTTTGTCGATTTCGCTCCTGTTCATGCCAAACAACAAGGCATCGCGCCTGAAGGGCTGGATGAAGCCACTGCTGCGCTCTTTCCCGACGGCTTTGAGGAGTCGGAACTGGGGTTGGTGCCGAAGGGGTGGACAGTCGGTGAGCTTGGAGATGTGTTATCGCTGCGAAATGAACGTACAAAACCATCTGCGCATACCCAATCACTCCCATATGTACCTATCGAAGCGATTTCAGCAAAGTCACCTTTCCTTAATGAGTACAAGTCTGGTGAGGAAGCAAACAGTAGCCTGATACTTTTTCGCAAAGGTGACGTGCTTTTTGGAGCAATGCGGCCTTATTTCCACAAGGTCTGTTCTGCACCTTTCGATGGTGTAACAAGGACTACGGTTTTTACTCTTATATCCAAAAACCCTTTGGCTAGCGCATTTGCTCTGTTTCAGGCCTATCAAGATGCTACTGTTGATTACGCCACTCAACATTCGGAAGGCTCGACTATTCCGTATGCAAAATGGTCAAAATCACTTGAAAAGATGCCTATCGTTATCCCTCCTGCAACATTGCAAGAACGATTCAGCGAGATCACTTCGCTATTTATCGAGAGTGCAAATGAAAATCTCCGTAAAGCTCAAACACTTTCAACCATTCGAGATTCGTTGCTGCCTAGACTGATCTCTGGGCAACTGCGACTGACTGATGCAGAAGAGCTTACAAATGCCTGATATTCATAAATGGTTTGATATCAGCGACCAATTCAATGAGGGCTTGCTCCTTGGGAATGGAGCAAGCATAGCCATACACGAGGGGTTCCGTTACGACTCCTTGTATGAGGCTGCACAAAAGAACGGGCATTTGAGTGGAGATGCCATTGATATATTCAAGGCGTTTGAGGCTACTGATTTTGAGTTTGTGTTACGCAGACTCTGGCATGCGAAGCTGGTAAATCAAGCTTTAGGCATCGAAAGTGGTAGGGTTGGGGAGGCGTACTGGGAGGTGCGCAAGGCTTTAATTACAACCGTCCGTGATTGCCACGTTTTGTACGATGATGCGTCACCTCACCTTGTATCACTTTATAGGTTTATGAAGCCTTTCAGTACGGTACTCTCACTCAACTATGATTTGATAGTTTATTGGGCGATGATGGCTGGAAACCAAGAACTTGGGAATTGGTTCAAGGATGCATTTTATAGAAGTGCGTTCAGAGAAGACTGGAGTACGGTTCGAGAACCCTATGGAGGCGCAGAAGGCTCAACACTTGTGTTTTACCCTCATGGGAATCTTATTCTTGCCCGTAATCCTGAAGGAGAAGAAATAAAACTAAATGTTGGACATGCACCAGATTTGCTGAATTCAATTCTAGCAATGTGGGAAGATGGAGATGTCGCACCACTTTTTGTGAGCGAAGGTACAACGGAAAAAAAGCACCGTGCTATTGAAGGCTCATCATATCTGCATCGTGTTTTTCGTGAAGTTATATCAGATATTGGTAGCAGTCTGGTTGTCTACGGGTGGAGTCTCTCTAAACAAGATAAGCACATTCTTGATCAGCTAAGGAAAGCTGGAATAAAGAAGGTCGCAATATCAGTCTATGGGGATGATGAAGTCTATATGGCGAGAATGGCCCAATCATTCATAGACATTGGGGTTAAGGAAGTTATTTTCTTCGATGCGGAAAGCCCGGGCTGCTGGCTTCATCCTGAAGATTGAAAATGATGACTGAAGATCAACTAGAACAAGAAGCTCTGGCATGGTTGGCTGATGTAGGCTACACGGTATTGCATGGCCCGGACATTGCCCCTGATGGCGATCATCCAGAACGTGCTGACTACCTGCAGGTGCTTCTTCCTTTCAGGTTACGTGAGGCGATTACCCGCCTGAATCCCAATATCCCAACTCATGCCCGTGAAGACGCCATCCATCAGGTGCTTAATCTCGGCATCCCATCACAACTCTCTGCCAACCGTCACTTTCACAAGCTGCTGGTCAACGGTGTACCAGTCGAGTACCAAAAAGATGGTGAGACACGCGGCGACTTCGTGCGTCTGATCGATTGGGCGCATCCAACGCACAACGAATGGCTAGCGATCAACCAGTTCTCGATCAAAGGCCCACACCACACCCGCAGGCCCGACATCATCCTGTTTGTGAATGGTCTGCCGCTAGTGTTGTTGGAACTCAAGAATCCGGCTGATGAGAATGCAGACATCTGGAAAGCCTTCGACCAGATTCAGACTTACAAAGAGCAGATCCCAGATGTGTTCCAGTACAACGAAGTGCTAGTGATCTCTGATGGAACTGATGCTCGACTTGGCGCACTTTCTAGTGATGCTGAACGGTACATGCAATGGCGCACCATTGATGGGGTGACGCTCGATCCTCTGGGACAGTTCAACGAACTTGAGACGCTGGTGCGGGGCCTCCTGGCCCCGCAGATGTTCCTCGACTATCTGCGCTTCTTCGTCTTGTTTGAGGATGACGATGTACTGATCAAGAAGATTGCCGGTTATCACCAGTTCCATGCTGTACGTGCGGCGATCAATCAAGTCGTTGCGGCATCTCGCCCCGGAGGCTCTCACAAGGGCGGCGTGGTCTGGCATACCCAAGGCAGCGGCAAGAGCATCACGATGACGTGCTTCGCTGCACGGGTGATGCAGGAAGCCGCAATGGAGAACCCGACCATTGTTGTGATCACCGACCGCAATGATCTGGATGGGCAGTTGTTTGGCGTGTTCTCGCTCTCCCAAGACCTGTTGCGTGAGCAGCCAGTGCAAGCCGACACCCGGCAGGACTTGCGTGCCAAGTTGAGTAACCGTCCTTCAGGTGGGATCGTATTCGCTACCATTCAGAAGTTCATGCCCGGTGAAGATGAGGATACTTTCCCGGTGCTGTCTGATCGCAGCAATATTGTGGTAATTGCCGATGAAGCTCACCGCACTCAATACGGGTTTGAGGCCACGCTGAAGGGTAAACCGGGACAGGAAAAGTATCAGGTAGGCTACGCACAGCATTTGCGTGATGCGTTGCCCAATGCCACCTTTGTAGCCTTTACTGGCACCCCTGTTTCATCCGAAGACCGCGACACCCGTGCTGTATTCGGCGAGTACATCAGTATCTATGACATGCAGCAGGCTAAAGAAGATGGCGCAACGGTTGCCATCTACTTTGAGTCGCGCCTTGCTAAGCTCGGATTAAAGGCCGAAGAGCTGCCGGAGATCGATGCAGAGGTTGATGAGCTGGCGGAAGATGAGGAAGAGAGTCAGCAGGCTAAGCTCAAGAGCCGTTGGGCTGCGCTTGAGAAGGTCGTTGGGTCTGAACCTCGCATCATCAGTGTCGCGGCTGATCTAGTGTCTCACTTCGAGGAACGCAACAAGGCACAGGCTGGCAAGGCCATGGTCGTTGCCATGAGCCGTGACATCTGTGTTCACCTCTACAACGAAATCATTAAGCTGCGCCCTGAATGGCATGATCCAGACCCGGAGAAGGGTGCGATCAAGATCGTCATGACGGGATCAGCTAGCGACAAAGCGTTGCTGCGCCCTCACATCTACAACAGCAAGGTCAAGAAGCGGCTGGAGAAGCGCTTCAAGGATCCGACAGATGATCTCAAAATCGTCATCGTTCGTGATATGTGGCTGACAGGCTTCGATGCGCCTTGCGTGCACACGCTCTATGTCGATAAGCCCATGAAGGGTCACAACCTGATGCAGGCCATCGCACGGGTCAACCGCGTGTTCAAGGATAAGCAAGGCGGTCTGGTCGTTGATTACATCGGTATCGGCAATGAGCTGCGCAGTGCTCTCAAGGAATATACCGCCAGCAATGGTCGTGGCAAACCTACCGTGGATGCTGCTGAAGCGTATTCAGTGCTTGAAGAGAAGCTCGATGTCCTCCGTGCCATGCTGCATGGCTTCGACTACAGCGACTTCCTTACTGCAGGTCACAAGCGTCTCGCTGGTGCAGCCAATCATGTGCTTGGTCTGAAAGACGGGAAGAAGCGCTTTGCTGACACCGCTCTAGCAATGAGCAAGGCGTTCACCCTCTGCTGCACTCTAGACGAAGCCAAGGCTGTGCGCGAAGAGGTGGCGTTCCTACAAGGGGTGAAGGTCATCCTGACGAAGCGTGACATTAGCCAGCAGAAGAAAACAAACGAAGAGCGTGAGCTTGCAATCCGTCAGATCATCAGCTCGGCAGTCGTCAGTGAAGAAGTGGTTGATGTGTTCAATGCCGTTGGCTTGGATAAGCCGAACATCGGTATTCTCGATGATGACTTCCTTGCCGAGGTGCGTAACCTGCCGGAAAGAAATCTTGCTGTTGAGCTGCTGGAACGGCTGCTGCAGGGTGAGATCAAGACACGCTTTGCTGGCAACGTGGTGCAGGACAAGAAGTTCTCGGACATGCTGGTCAATGTCCTCAAACGGTATGAGAACCGCTCCATCGAAACAGCACAGGTCATCGAAGAATTAATCGAGATGGCGAAGAAGTTTCGTGAAGCTGCCAACCGGGGTGAAGACCTTGGCCTGAACGAGGACGAAATCAGGTTCTACGATGCTCTCGCCGACAATGAATCGGCTGTACGCGAACTAGGTGATGAAATCCTGAAGAAGATTGCCCATGAGCTGACAGAAAACCTGCGGCAGAACTTGAAAGTGGACTGGTCTGAGCGTGAGAGTGTGCGTGCCAAGCTGCGCTTGATGGTCAAACGTATTCTTCGCAAGTACAAGTATCCGCCAGACCTGCAGGATGCAGCTGTGGAGCTTGTCTTGCAGCAAGCTCATGCTTTGGGTGAAGAGTGGGCATGATCTTTCTTGGCTTTGATCCCGGAGGGCGAGATGCCTTTGGATGGGCGGTTTTGTTCACCAACGAGATTGGTGCTCCGATCAATATTTTGACTGGTGTTACTTCATCTTTAACAAGTGCGATGAATCAGGTGAGCCTAGCTACTGATTCTCCTCCGATTGCGGTTGGAATAGATTCTCCCTTGTTCTGGGTTGCTGACGGAGATCGCAGGGCTGATGCATATGTGCGCGAAATGGTCTGCGCTGCAGGAGGAAATGCTGGGACAGTTAGCCATGTCAATTCTTTGCGCGGAGCATGCTTAGTTCAAGGGGTGCTTGCCGCACGTGAAGTTGTAATTCGCTGGCCCAATGCATTGGTCACGGAGGCTCATCCCAAAGCACTGCTGCGTGTATATCCCGCTGCAAAAGACTTTATTGAACAGCAACCAGCTGTGGCTACAGAACATGAAAGGGACGCGTTAATTGCAGCATACTCAGCACTTGCATTTAAGATGCATAAGTCAGGGTGGTGTGACCTCATGCTTTTGGAGACAAATCCTATCTCGCCGTTTGGCAACACAGCGTCCTACTGGTTTCCATGCCAGACTGGCTAGGTAGCGACACCGTTTTCAACTTTTCAGCCCGTGTTTACCCTTTCATCGATTTGGGAAAATAATGGATTACACAGAGGATTATTCCGAATACGCCATTCGAGATCTGGAACCGATTGCAAGAGAAGGTGTAGTAGAAGCCATGTACTGCTTGGGAAGCAAGCTGGTGCAGTCTGCCCAGAATGCCGGGGTGCAGTACGATGGGGACGCCGATGATAGCAATCGCAATACCTTTGAGCGCGGCCTGAAGTGGCTGGGGGATGCTGCAAAGGCTGACCATGTTGACGCAATATTAGAGCTGGCATGGCTTTATCAAACTAATGATATTGATTACAGATATCCACTTGGTTGGAGAAACCAAACACCAAGACATGAGCAATTAGAGTCTGCCTTAGACTTGTTTATGAGAGCTGACAAACTTGCCCCAGAGCTTGGATTGAATGAAGTTGTTGATGAAGTGGCATCAGAGCTGGAATCTCTGGAAGAAAGCTATAACGTGATAGAGGAAGACTCAAATGAGTGACACAGTCAAAAGAAATAGCCTTGGTGGGATCGAACATCAGATGGAGCCGGGTAAATACATCCAACTGGACAAATACGACACATGGCAATCTTATGAAGGCGAGTCGATCATTGAGCAGGTCAAAAGGGTGTCCTACACCAAAAAAGAACAGGAGCGCCGCAGAAAAGCAATCCAGAGCCTAAAGGAAAGGCTCCAGCATATTCCTTCTTTTGCCGAGAAGGCAAAGCGTGACGGTGGAGATAAATACTGGGAGAGCTTATTTATGTCCCGAGTCATGATCCCTTAAGAGCCTTGGCGTCAGAATCTGGAATGGCGTGAAGGATTGGTCGAGTGAGATATCTACTTCTGATATCGCTGGTGATGTCATGTCTATCAGCTCATGCAAGCGATACCTGCATCAAGCACGATGGGCAGATCGTCCTGTTCGCGCTTCCCGGGTGTTCCATCAGCCCCACCGACCCGAATGAGCGGCTCTATGGGTTCTGGGAAAAGGGCGACGGCAATAAGGAGATCGTATGCTGGAAGTACGACACCATGGTTACGGTCTATCTGATCAACGACACCACGCTGTCATTTACGCCAGCCGATGTCGTGACCGATTGCCCCGTTCCTACTTATAACCGTGATCCTTCTTCATCTGAAGATCAGAAGCGTCCTACGCCTGCACGAGTACCAGCTATCGCATCATGAGCAATGGCATCAATATAAGCCATGGGAGCATCAGCGAACATATTTCTTGTATGCCCTAATCCAGTCTTCAGCTATTGCTTTCCTTGCCTCATCAAGCGGCACTCTGCCATCACAGACCTGCTTGTATAGGCTGAATTCCAGTTCATCCTTGCGATCTGCATTCCACTGACTGTTCCTTGGCTGGGGCCAGAGATTGCGAGGATCGTCTGGATTTCCACCAATATTAAGTGGGATCAGATGATCTTCCTCATAATGTCTGGGATCGGAGTCGGCAAAGCCGTACTCTCTGATCTGCTTTTTCTTGAGCTTGTTGGTGTAGTTCTGCGGCGGTCGGACTGACTTGGTATATCCCTTCATGCAGACTGTGCTGCGGATGTTCTGCTGAGTTATAGATGGATCAATGGCACCGGGAGTCAGTCGTGGATCTGGCAGATCTGCCGCGACAGCGATATTTGCGCTCAGAAGGGTAAGAATCGTAAGTAATAGTCTTGTATGCATCAAAGTAGATACGCCTTGGTTACTAGATGGTTACGTGAATTGATTCGGTATAGGTTCAGTTTTGTTTCAGTCTTGTTTCAGTGAATCAGCTTGAATCCGATCAACCAGACGAGGCCATCGGTCATGAATGTAGTGGTATTCATCCGGGGTATCGGTCGTTACCACATAGACCCGTGTTTCGTTTTCATGCTGTGCCAACAAGCCCTGAATCAACTGACCCGGCTGAACATCAAACCAGTGTGATTTGCGCTCATGATCCTTCTCCATGAAGGACTGCACCGGCAACAGCACAGGGCGCGGATGAAATCGCTTCCACTTTCCTTCGTTGATTGAATCTAGCCTTGCCCAGCCTCCGGGAGCGAAGAAGCGGTCTTCCTCTTCCTTACGCTTGCCCCATGTGATCCACTCGATGTCACCGTCCCGTTTCAGCACAGGTAATGCCGCTTTGGGGCTGGGGAAATAAATCGACCACACATTGTCAGCTTTGTCTGTATATTTAACACCGCCGCACATCTGTAGTGATCCTAGAAGCAACAAACTCTATCGCTAACGACTACCTATCCGGAAATCCAGAGTGAAAAGCATTTGGAAGGTATCAACACAATTAACTCCAAGATGCCTGCAGACGTCCGGCACACGCCTATTTGCGCGAATACATCTAGGCTTTGATGCTTCAAGGGTGACCACTGTTCTTTGAGTGGGGGCGCTTAGGGCATGCGCAATCAAAAATGGATCGCGGCCTAACTGCTCGATCTCATCATCAGTTAGATCACTTGCATATCCATCTGATATTACGCGCCTCACTAAAGCTAAGTCAGCCTGCTCAGGCAAGAGTAATGCGGATCTAACTTCTTCCTCAGTTACCCAGCTTGCAAGCTGATCGTCACCTCCAGCAAACTCATCCAAAACGTCTTCGACGATCTTGATATTTCCCGCATGCCCTTGAACAACGAGCCAATCCCAAAAATCTGGTACACGGTCAATAGCATAATATTGTCGATTGGCAACAATCAGAACGTTAGCGTCTAGGAGAAAAACCAAATAAACCTCCTACTGACCAACGCCGATTAAATCAAAAACGTTTCGTGGTTTTACCCCAAGTACCTTGCCAGCTTTGATTGTTGTAAGTGCGCCAGATCTTGTCATTCTGGATACAACGCTCATCAAAGCGTGACCAGACCGGTGACGACGAACTGTGTAATAGTCTGGTCCACCAGTTCGTTCACGAGCCAGTTTACGATCATTTGCTTTTGATTCTAGCCAAAGTCTGCGGAACTCCTGCTGTAAGGCTAACCACGTCTCTCTTGTAACAGAATTCCGCCGATAGAGCTGATAAGCAACCATAGACATGCTCACCTTAACTTGCGATGCAAAATAATTGATTATTTCTACGGCGTCTTGAAGTTCTGTCGCGGGTGTAACTGGCAACTGTCTAAAGTCTGCATTGCGAATTAGTACGGATGCGGCAACATCATTGCAAAATCGTTCAACATCAGCTTCAGATGTGTATGCACTGACACCTTCTCTACCTATCCAGATATGAGCAAGTTCGTGAAGCAAGGTAAAAGACCACGCGCTTTTTGCATCCTGATCATTGATCACAATGAATGGAACAAAAGGATCTGCAAGCGCGAATCCACGAAAATAATCAACGGATATCTGGCTGTGATGACTTCCAAGATCTCCGATCAGAAGCACGAATACCCCAGATGCTTCCACAACACTTCTTAGATAATTAAATGCATCAATCGAAGTGCGGTGGCTTCGGTAAGTTTCCAGATCGAACCCGAGGTGTTGCTCGATAGAAGCTGCAACTTCTTGTGTGCCATTTCCAATCGACATCGAATTCACGAATGCAAGAGGCGTAATCTCATCCTCTTCCTCAATGGCCGATCGCAGGATGCGTTGTCTCGCTTTTACATCCCTAACCAATGCATCTACGATACCTTCTTGTAAAGGGGAGGGGTGATTGGGTAATTGCCTAAAGTCCTCTCCTCGATTACCCCTTTCAGGAGGTGTTTCAAGGTAGAACGCTAGAAGTGGACGGTGGTAACACTTTGACATCTTTTGCAGTAAAAGACGTGTGGGGGCATCAACCCCCTGTTCCAACGCAGCAAGCCTCTCTGCGGGAGTTAAACCATAAGCCTGATGAATCTGTAACTTGTGGGCAGCCTCTTCCAACGTTAGGCCAGCAGTATCTCGTGCCCAAAGCAGTAACTCCGGATTAACTTGTATAGTTGCCACGATTACTCAGATTTATTGGTGCTGTAGTTGTATGGTATCTGCCATTTCTGCTGAAGCCAAGTATGCACGTGAAACTAAAAGAACAGCCATATTAATCTTGCTAACTCGGATGGAGTTGTATTTATCTTGCGCTCATCATCTTAAATATGTTCACAATAAACAAGACGGGACTTAACCAAAACGTAACCGACACTTCACCAATCCGCAACGGCAGCTCTGAGGTGTGAGAGAAAGTCTCCACGTTGTACTGCCGACTGTGAAGAACTGGCTTTAATATAGAAACCATTAACCATTCAATCGACCCAAGGAATTAGATCTTGACGGTATATTTGACGGTATAAAATATTTCATACTTCATTTATACCGCATATATACTGGCTTACAATCGATTGTTTTGGCGTCCCCATCCCACCAAACGACAAAACGGCCCGCATATGCGGGCCGTTTTGCTTTCAGCATCCCCTGTTTATCCCTAAGTAAAATCATGAGCCGCATTTCATGAAATGACGGATAACAGGATTCCTATATCCCGTTATTATGTTTTTAAGCTCAATCTCCTGAATTTCTTTGGCACCGTGAGGTGCCATTTTATTGATGATAGTCATCCGGTTTTGAGGGAAATATGGCTACGCGATTTTGTTATTACTGTGGCGCAAATCATCCTGAAGAAGACATGAGGAAGATCATTACCAAGCAAGGAACGCGCTGGCGGTGTATCAAGAGTCTTGAGGGTGCTAAAAAAACAATTGCTGAACGTGACAAGCAAGGCAAGGCCTCCACAGAAAAGAATTCCAGGATCAGTGCACTTCATGCAAAGGGCGCCAAGTAATCCCTATCTGAACAGCAGACCCGGACATCGACAGAAGGGATACTGATAGCGTTACCTCGTTCCACATTCTGTAGCACCTCCAAATAACAAAATGGCCCGCATGCGCGGGCCATTTTTTTCATCTTCCCCCGAAACCATTATCTGGAATGAGTCTTTGCAGCGAAATCGGTTCAATTCATTAAAGTCGCTTTCAATTTGATCATCAATCCTGCGTTTCTCCCCGAATGTTTTCATGACAAAAGCTTTTGCCGTGATTTAATCTACCCATGAGTTGGGTGGCATCGAAGTTGCTAGTTTTCAGGGTGTCATCCGGATGAATTTTTAGCGTAGAAAACCTATGGATCACAACATTTCCCTGATTACCACCATCGCTTCCGGCTTCGGATCTGCTTTGATCCTGGGTTTCGTCGCGGAGAAGCTGCGCCTGCCGGCGCTGGTGGGTTATCTGGTGGCGGGGATCCTGATCGGGCCGATGACGCCGGGTTTCGTGGCGGACGCGGGGATCGCCTCACAGCTTTCCGAGATCGGCATCATGCTGCTGATGTTCGGGGTGGGGCTGCATTTTTCCATGGATGACCTGCTGGCAGTCAAGCGGATCGCCATTCCCGGCGCGCTGGTGCAGATGGGGTCGGTGACGGCGCTGGGGATCGCGGTGGCGATGTTCTGGCAATGGAGCCTGGGGGCGGCGGTGGTGTTCGGGCTGTCGATGGCGTGTGCGAGCACGGTGGTGCTGCTGAAGTCGCTGGAGGCGCGCGGGCAGCTGGATACGATGAACGGGCGCATCGCGGTGGGCTGGCTGGTGGTGCAGGATCTGGTGACGGTGATGGTGCTGATCCTGCTGCCGACACTGGCGGGGGTGCTGGGCGGCGTGCCGGGGGGTACGGTAACGGCCCTGACCGTATGGGGTACGCTCGGCTTTACCTTTCTGCAGGTGACGGCGTTCATCGCGCTGATGCTGGTGCTGGGGCGGCGCCTGCTGCCATGGATGCTGTGGCACGTGGCGAGTACGGGGTCGCGCGAGTTGTTCACGCTCTCGGTAGTCGCGGCGGCGATCGTGATTGCTTATGGTGCTTCTGCGGTGTTCAGCGTGTCGATCGCGCTGGGGGCGTTCATCGCCGGTTCGGTGATGCGTGAATCCGAGTTCAGCCATCGGGCGGCGGAGGAGTCGCTGCCGCTACGCGACGCGTTCTCGGTGCTGTTCTTCGTCTCGGTGGGGATGACGGTCGATCCGATGATCCTGGTCTCGCACCCATTGATGGTGGTAGGCGTGGTGGCGATCATCGTGTTCGGGAATTTCCTGTCTTCCGCGTTGTTGCTGCTGTTGTTCCGCTATCCCTTGAGCACGGCACTGGAGGTGGCGGCCAGCCTGGGACAGATCGGGGAGTTTTCCATCGTGCTGGCCGGGCTGGGCGGTGCGCTGGGCCTGTTGCCCAAGGCCGGCATGAGCCTGATTCTGGCCGGGGTGCTGATTTCCATTTCGATGAATTCGCTCCTGCTGGCGGGGGTGGAGCCCTTGCGGCGCTGGGTGATCCAGCGCTCCAGGATGGCGCGCATGTTCGAACAGCGGCAGGATCCGTTTGCCGAATTGCCGATGAGCACCGACCGCAAGTACCTGGAAGGGCAGGTGGTGCTGGTGGGCTATGGCCGGGTCGGCCAGCGCATCGCCAGGGAGCTGGACGCACGCGGCATTCCCTATGTGGTTGCGGAGCAGAACCGCGAAGTGGTGGAAGAGTTGCGCAAGAACGGGGTGGCGGCAGTTTCGGGCCATGCGGGGGATCCTGCGGTGCTGATCCAGGCGCATATCGCGCATGCGGCAATGCTGGTGATCGCCACGCCGGATACCCTCCACGTGCGGCAGATGACCGAAACCGCGCGTACCCTCAACCCGGATATCGAGATTGTCGTGCGGACGCACACCGAGGAAGAGTCAGTGATGATCCGCAACGAAGGGCTGGGCATGGTGTTTTTCAGCGAAGAGGAACTGGCCCGCGGCATGGCCAGCCATGTCCTGGCGCGTTTTGCACCCCCCGCCAGATAACGGTGACGGCATGAGCGAGTTTGTCGATTATCTGAACGAAGTATTCGAACGCTTCGGGCCGGTGACGGCGCGCAGGATGTTCGGCGGCTATGGGATTTACCGTGACGGGCTGATGTTCGCCCTGGTGGCGGATGATACGCTGTACCTGAAGGCGGACGGGGTGAACTCACCCATGTTCGAGCGGCTTGGCCTCGGCAAGTTCGAGTACCTGAAGGCCGGCAAGGTGATGCATATCGCCTATTACCAGGCGCCGGCCGAGGTGATGGAAGACCGCGAGCAGGCAGCCATGTGGGCGCGTGGCGCTTACGAGGCAGCGTTGCGGGCGCATCGGGCCAAGCGCAAATAAAGCGCTCGTGTAGCCGTGACGGGAGTACTGACGTACCCTATTTTTATACTTTAGCCCATGGACCCGATACAGGATGGAACATCTGTTTTCAAATCAGGATTTGAAGAAAATCATCGATGAATCAATGATGTACATGTGTGCTTGCCCGGCGCAGGTGGCGAGGGCGATCCTCGATATGCGCAAGCTTCATGATTACCAGATCAAATGCGAATCCGACGGCGCCGGTCAGATCGAGGTGCACCGGGAGATCGCGCGTGCCACTGCGCTGGCACATGCCGAGCTTGAACGTTGCATGGATCGCGTGCTGGACATTGAGGGTTGGGATCGCAAGACCTTGACCATGCCGGCAGAGTTGCGCCAATATCGCGATGATCTGATTCAAAATCTTTAACCACGGATTTCCGTCGTTTTGCACGGCATTTCTCCCTGAATTTTCTGAATTCTCACAACATCTTCCGGTAAACGCGCCGTTTACGGGTACTATCTCGCCTTTACACACGCCGGATCCATTTTTCCATGCAAACCGAAGTCAAAGACGCCCCCAAATACGCCATTATCGCGTCCGTCCAGTTGCCGAACGTGAGCGATATCGAGTTCGAGGCTTCGCTGACGGAGCTGCGCGAGCTGGCGAAAACGCTGGGTTACAAGGTGATCCATACCTTTGCGCAGAAGCGCGCCGGTTTCGATACCACGGCTTACCTGGGCGTGGGCAAGCTGGAAGAGATCCGCATGTACGTGGAGCACGAGTCGGAGGCCGGCGAGTTCGGGCCGATCGAGGCGGTGCTGGTGGACCACGAGATTTCGCCCTCGCAGGCGCGCAACCTGGAGCTGGCGGTAGGCTGCGAGGTGATGGACCGGACCATGGTGATCCTGGAGATTTTCCATCGCAATGCGCGTTCGCGCGCAGCCAAGGCGCAGGTGGAAATCGCCCGGCTGGGCTACATGGCGCCGCGTCTGCGCGAGGCGGCCAAGCTGGCCGGTCCCCAGGGCCGGCAGCGCAGTGGCGTGGGTGGCCGCGGGGCCGGTGAATCGCATACCGAACTGGACCGGCGCAAGATCCGCGACCGGATCGCCGAACTGCAGCAGGAAATCGTGGCGATGGAGGCGGAGCGCAGGACGCAGCGCGCGCGTCGCCAGGAACGGCAGGGGCTGGCTTCGGTGGCGCTGGTCGGGTATACCAACGCCGGCAAATCCACCATGATGCGGGCGCTGACCGGCAGTGAGGTGCTGGTGGCGAACAAGCTGTTCGCGACGCTGGATACCACCGTGCGTACCCTGTATCCGGAAAGCGTGCCGCGCGTGCTGGTCAGCGATACGGTGGGGTTCATCAAGAACCTGCCGCACGGACTGGTCGCTTCGTTCAAATCCACGCTGGACGAGGCGCTGGACGCTTCGCTGCTGCTGCACGTGATCGACGCCAGCGACCCCGGGTTCGAGCGCCAGCTGGAAGTGACCGACACCGTGCTGAAGGAAATCAATGCGGACGAGGTGCCGCGCATCCGCGTGTTCAACAAGATCGACCATGTCGGCGATACCGAAGCCCAGGCAGCCTGCGAGGCCTCGCTGAAGGAACGCTATCCGGGGTGCGTGGTGATGAGCGCGAAACGGCCGGAAGAAGTGGCCCGGTTGCGCCAGACCATCATCGATTTCTTCCAGAAGGATCTGGATGAGGAGGAGTTTTTCCTGCCGTGGACAAACCAGCAATTGCGCGGTGACATCTTCGCCGGTTGCCAGGTGCTGGAGGAGCGTGCAGACCACGAAGGCGCCCATTTCCGCGTGCGTGCCGATGCCGCGACCCTGAAGAGTCTGCGCGAGCGCATCAACCCTGAATTGAAGCAACCGGAGCCCGATCCCTGGTAGCCGGTAGCCCCGGCCACTTTGGCTATTGATAATAAATATGCGATTGATTTTTACTATCTATTGTATGGTAACAATCAATTAGATTTATCTATCACCCATCCCTAGAATGACTCTCGTCGTTTGACATCAAGCATGTTCAACATTGAGGAGAGTCATCATGAGCAAGAAAAAACTGACCACTGCCGCCGGTGCGCCGGTTCCCGACAACCAGAATACGATGACCGCCGGTCCGCGCGGTCCCGTCCTGTTGCAGGACATCTGGCTGCTTGAAAAGCTCGCGCACTTCGACCGCGAAGTGATCCCCGAGCGGCGCATGCACGCCAAGGGTTCCGGGGCCTACGGCACCTTTACCGTGACGCACGATATCACCCGCTATACCCGTGCCCGGATCTTCAGCCAGATCGGCAAGAAAACCGAGTTGTTCGCGCGTTTCACCACCGTGGCCGGCGAACGTGGGGCCGCCGATGCGGAACGCGATATCCGCGGCTTCGCGGTGAAGTTCTATACCGAGGAAGGCAACTGGGATATGGTCGGCAACAATACGCCGGTGTTCTTCCTGCGGGATCCGCTTAAGTTTCCGGACCTCAACCACGCGGTGAAGCGCGACCCGCGCACCAACATGCGCAGCGCGCAGAACAACTGGGATTTCTGGACCTCGCTGCCGGAGGCCCTGCACCAGATCACCATCGTGATGTCGGAACGCGGCATCCCGGCGACTTACCGGCATATGCACGGCTTCGGTTCGCACACGTTCAGTTTCATCAACGCAGACAACGAGCGCCACTGGGTGAAGTTCCACTTCAAGTCGCAGCAGGGCATCAGGAATCTGAGCGACGCCGAGGCGGAGGCCCTCATCGGCAAGGACCGGGAAAGCCACCAGCGCGACCTGTACGAAGCGATCGAGACCGGCGACTACCCGAAGTGGACGCTGTACGTGCAGGTCATGCCGGAACAGGAGGCCTCGAAAGTGCCCTACAGCCCGTTCGACCTTACCAAGGTGTGGCCGCATCAGGACTATCCGCTGATCGAGGTGGGTGTGATGGAGCTCAACCGCAATCCGGAGAATTTCTTTGCCGAGGTCGAGCAATCGGCCTTCAACCCGGCGGCGGTAGTCCCCGGCATCGGCTTCTCACCGGACCGCATGTTGCAGGCGCGGTTGTTCTCCTACGGGGATGCGCAGCGCTACCGGCTCGGCGTGAACCACCACCAGATTCCGGTGAACGCGCCCAAGTGCCCGTTTCACAGCTATCACCGCGACGGGGCGATGCGCGTCGACGGCAACCACGGCAGCACCATCGGCTACGAGCCCAATAGCCGGGGCGAATGGCAGGAGCAGCCAGACTACCGCGAACCACCGCTGTCCCTCGATGGGGCGGCCGATCACTGGAACCACCGTGAGGATGAGGATTATTTCTCGCAACCGGGTGCCCTGTTCCGCCTGATGACGCCGGCGCAGCAGCAGGTGTTGTTCGAGAATACCGCCCGATCCATCGGCGGCGCTTCGATCGACGTGCAGCAGCGCCACATCGCGCACTGCAGTAAGGCGGATCCGGCCTATGGTGCAGGCGTGGCGAGGGCCCTCGGAATCAAAACCTGACAAGGACATGCCCGTCCTTCGGGACGGGCATGAACAGGCAAAGGAGAATGGAAATGAGAACGCAGCAAATATTCGGATGGAAACAGAAGTTCGTGCATGTCTTCATGCTTTACGGCGCGGCATGCTCGGGAGTCGTCAACGACCTCGATGACGAGGGGGAAAGCTGGCTTGGCATCGGATAACGGAAAAGGGGGCTCTGCCCCCTTTTTCAATGCATTGACCCAAGAAAAAACGGGAGCTTGTGCTCCCGTCCTGACTCGCTGATCTGATCGATCAGACGTTGTCGTTTCTGCGGCGGCGAGCCACCAGGCCCATCAGGCCCAGACCGGCCAGCAGCATGCCGTAGGTTTCCGGCTCCGGAACGGCAGCGGTGATCTTGGTGGAGAAGTAGGAAGTCCCCTGATCATAGTTCTGCGACCAGATCCAGTGCGTGCTGGCATCGATGCCGTTATGGAAACCCCAAGGGCCGGAGCCGTTCACGCCGCGGTCAACCGGAGTGCCGGTCGGGGCTGCCCATCCGCCCCATACGCCAGTGTCGGATTTCCAGTTGACGGTGTCGGTCCCCAGGGATTGGGTGCCGTTGTCGAACTTGAAATTGGCGTCGCTCAGGGAGAACTGGCCGATAAGGGCTTCAGGGCGTCCCCAGTCCTGGGCGACGATGTGCAGGTAGTAATCCTGGCCATTGGTCAGGTTGCCAGAGGTGAAAGAATAGGTCACCCCCCAGTTTGCCCCAGACCCGAGGAATGCACCCAGAACGCTGTCGCTGGTGCTCAGGTAGGCTTTGAATTCATTGTCGGCGGTCAGGTTGCCGCTCAGCGTGGTGGCGCCGGCGCTCGTGGATAGAGCCAGACCGACTGCGATTGCAATTGCGCGAATGTTCATGAAAGTCTCCCTATTTTTAGGCGCATTTTGGAAAACTCAACAGTATCGAAATATTTGCCTGATCCCAATAGTCCATTCGGACCAATGACGTGGGTGTCGTGGACGAACAATCCCGGAAAGGGACATGCAATGCATGAAAGAGATTGGCGCAGGATTGACAACCCTTCGTTTATTGTCAGAATAGCCCTTACGAAAAAGGCAAACCTGACGAAAGTCAGGGGCGCAAAGTAACCGGTCTAACAGAGCTTGCCTCTTACGACAGCGGGACTGCCAATCGGGAAGGTGTGATCACGACTTTCCATCCATCAGTCCCTGCCGGCCGGTCAGAAAAATAACCATAAGTTACCGGGAGCCGTCCGTGCCAATATCGACAGGATCGTTGTTGCCATGACCATGCGGGTCTGCTGGCATCAGGATGTCGCCCGCCACAACCGGCGATCGCAACATTCCGCCATGGTGCAAGGCCGTTTGCATGGAACCAGCGCATTTGTGGCGAATGGTTGCGCGCACCGCCTACGCACCCGGTTGCATGTACTGGAGCTAGCCTTCGCATGAAAATGTACGAGATCAGTCACGTCAGGCAAGTCCCGGGGGAAAGGCGTCGGCGCTGGTTTTCCAGCCAGGAATTCGACCTGGTTGTGACGGAGGACGGCAGCGGTCAACCGAGGGCCTTCGAGCTTTATTACGATATCTACTCCGCCGAGCAGGGCGGCGTACTTTGCAGGGAAGACGGTGCGCTGCTGCATTGCGGCGTGGATGCTTCGCGGGGGCCAGGGGGTTCTCCCGCAACCGGCATGATCGTTTCCCGCAGGACGGTTTTCAATGCCCATCACATCATCCCCAGGTTCCTGGATCGGGCCGCACATCTTCCGCCCGGGATCGTCGCCTGGGTGTCCGAAAAGCTTCATCGGCTGGCATCGATGAGCGAAGTGCCACACCCTGCCGAAGAAAGCGGGAGATCCTCCGTATGACCCGGCTAACCGGTCATCATCGCGCATACCCTGATCGACCTCGTGATCTTTGCCTGAGCAAGTATTCTCTTCGTTGAAGCTGCACGCTGGCTGCTGACCTGTGGCATGATGGAAGCACGGAATATTTGAAGGATGTGTGTCATGGCAGTCGAAATCGAACGCAAATTCCTAGTCAAAGGTACCGAATGGAAATCGCTGGGGAACGGCGAATTGTTTCGCCAGGGTTACCTGAGTATCGATCCGGAGCGAACCGTACGGGTCAGGGCGGCCGGAGACCGGGGGAGCCTGACGATCAAGGGCAAGACCGAAGGAGTGACGCGTGCAGAGTACGAATACCAGATTCCGGTCGTGGACGCACTCGCCATGCTGGATCAGCTTTGTTTGCGGCCGCAAATCGAGAAAATGCGTTACAGCGTGAGCCATGCCGGATTCGTGTGGGAAGTCGATGAGTTCCTGGGCGAAAATGCCGGTCTGGTGGTGGCGGAAATCGAGTTGTCCACCGATGCGCAGTCTTTCGAATTGCCCGAATGGGTAGGGAAAGAGGTCTCGGGTGATCCGCGCTACTACAATGCTAACCTGATTACTTATCCCTACAGCCGCTGGGCGGGAAAGTGAGTGCATCGCATTTCATGGAAATCATGAGCCGTCATTCATGATCGGCCGGACTTCATTGGATGAACCCCTGCGTATGATACGACTCATACGAACAAGCAATCCATGTTGCTTGCCTCATAAACCAGACAGTGAAGGAGCTTATTATGTGGACCAAGCCTGAAGTTACCGAAATGCGTTTTGGTTTTGAAGTCACCATGTACGTCTGCAACCGCTAAGACGTCACGCAGGTTAAAAAAACGGCACCCTCGGGTGCCGTTTTTGTTTGTGTCGCTACGGGGGCTCAGCTCTTCAGTTGTGCCAGGAACTCGGTGTGCTTCATGGGGTGGGAGAACATGGGGTAGTTCTTTTCCACCGCCATGCGTTGTTCTTCTTCACTCAGCGTGGCGGTGCAGTCGGTCAGGGTGATGACGTTGTAGCCGCGCTCGTAGGCCGAGCGCATGGTGGATTCGACGCAGCAGTTCGTCAGGAAGCCGCCCAGCGCGACATCGGTAATGCCGAGACTGCGCAGGATGAAGTCCAGATTGGTGCTGGCGAACCCGCACAGGCCGCGCTTGCCTTCGATGACGATATCCCGGGCTTCCGGTTTCAATACGTCGACGATTTCGGCGCCCCAGGTGCCTTTGCGAAAGGACTGGCTGTCCACGACGCCCTTGAGGATGCCGTAGGGGGTGGCGCTGAGTTCGTGGTAGTCGTCGGTAAAGGTGATCGGGGCGTGGATGATGGTCACGCCTTGCCGGCGCGCCTGCCGGACGGTGTCGACGGTGTTGGCGAGCATGTTGGAACTGTCCATCACGCCTTTCACCGCCTGATGCAGGGTGCCGCCTTCGGAAGTGAAATCGTTCTGGAATTCGATGAGGACGAGTGCGGTTTTCTTCGGGTTCATGGGTCAGACTCTCGGTTGGGTTGAAGTCGGAAAATCAGTCCTGCCCGGACGGTGGCGCGGGGAAGTTGAGTTCCACGGTGACGCCGGCCGGGTCTTTGAGGACCAGTTGCAACTGGCCGGTGAGCGGTACGCTGGCGACCCGGAACGGGATGCCAAGCTGTTCCAGCCTTGCCTGGTATTGCTCAGCGCCCTCGCAGCGGAAAGCGATGTGGTCGATGGTGGTGATGACATGCGTCGCGCGCTGTTCGTCCGGAGAGGCTTCGATGAGATGCACGATGTCCTGTCCGCCGGCATACAGCCAGTAACCGAAGCGTGCGAAAGGCGGGCGCTCGCCCGGTGTCAGTCCCACGACCGAGGTATAGAAGGCGTAAAGCTGGTCGAGCAGCGCGCGCCGTGCCCGCATGTTGACGTGGCCGAAGCCCAGAATGCTCACCTCACGCTCCCTTCATGTTGCCTGCGGGTAGTCTACCTGAGCTTTTCAGGGGTTGCATGATGGCGATCATGCCCGCTTTGCGTGTGCGCAGGACTTTGCGGCTACCGCAAATCGTCAAACTGCGTAAAATCAGCAACTCGACTTTTCAAACTTGCCATCCGAAGGAACCCTGATGTTTCAGAAAATTGCCGCTCTCCTCCTCGCCTGCCTGGTTTCCGCTCAGGCATGGGCACAGCCGACCGTCCAGATCAATACCAGCCTTGGCGCCATCGAGGTGGAACTGAATAGCGAGAAAGCCCCGAAGACCGTGGCTAACTTCCTCGAATATGTCAAAAGCGGCCATTACAACGGGACCATTTTTCACCGCGTGATCAGCGATTTCATGATCCAGGGCGGTGGCATGTCCAGGGATCTTCGCGAAAAACCGACCCGCCCGCCGATCAGGAACGAGGCGGACAACGGCTTGAAGAACGAGGTGGGGACCATTGCCATGGCGCGGACTTCCGACCCGCATTCCGCAACCGCGCAGTTCTTCATCAACGTGAATGACAACAGCTTCCTCAACTATCGCGCCAAGACCGAGGCCGGCTGGGGGTATGCCGTGTTCGGCAGGGTGACCCGGGGGATGGAACTGGTGGACAGGATTTCGAAAGTCTCGACCATGCCCGGCGATGTGCCGGTGCAGCCGATCGTGATCGAATCGGTGGTCGTGAAGCCTGCGAACTGAGGTAAATCAGGAAAGGACGCCAAACCATGACGACATCTTCCATGCCCGTGGTGCTCGTCACCGGGGCCAACCGGGGTATCGGGCTGGAATTCGTCAGGCAGTACCTTGCCGACGGTTGGCGGGTCATTGCCTGCTGCCGCGAACCGCTCAACGCTTCGTCATTGATCATGCTCGCCGCGACCTCGGGGGGGCGACTGTCCATCCGCGAGCTCGACGTGACCGATTTCGGCCAGATCGAGCGCCTGGCCGAGGCGCTCGGAGATGAAGCCATCGACATCCTCATCAACAATGCCGGTTTTTACCCTCACGGCAGTTTCGGCGATACCGATTACGAAGATTGGGCGCTGGCCTTCCGCATCAATGCCATGGCGCCGCTGAAAATGGCCGAAAGTTTCGTCGCGCAGGTCGGTCGCAGCCGGTTGCGCAAGATCGTCACCCTGTCGAGCAAGATGGGTAGCATCGCCGATAACGGTAGCGGCGGCAGCTATCCCTATCGCGCCAGCAAGGTGGCGGCCAACATGGTGATGAAGAGCCTGGCGATCGATCTGAAGCCACTCGGCATCGCTGTGACAACCCTGCATCCGGGGTGGGTGCTGACTGACATGGGCGGCCCCAATGCCCTGATCACGCCGGAGCAGAGCGTGCGCGGCATGCGCAGGGTGATTGACGAACTCGACCTTGAGCATGCCGGCCGTTTCGTGGCCTATGACGGTCAGGCGATTCCCTGGTAACCGGGGAACGAGCAAAGCCCGCGATCGCGGGCTTTTTTGTGGCTGCAAAACTAAATCGATATCGCCTTGTCGGAATCAGGACATGTCGCAACGGCCTCGTCGATCGCGAGGTGTATTCATTCAAATGGACCTAAGACCAAGGGGACCCCGATGTTTGCCGAACCTGCGCTCTCGACGCTCCGCCCGATGTTGCTCGTTGCCGGCCTGATGGCATGTGGCGCTGCGGCATGTGCGGAGGAAACCGCTCCTCCCGCCATGCCGGAGGCTCTGCATCGCAAATTTGACGAGGTCTACGCCAGGATCCGGCAGGAATATGTCGATGAAGTCGATGACGACAAGCTTTTCGAGGATGCCATCCACGGCATGGTGTCGGGTCTGGATGCACATTCCGCCTATATCGAACTGGAGAAGATGCAGGACCCCGGGCTTCCTGCCCATGGCGAGTTCGGTGGCCTGGGGATCGAGTTGGCGCGGGAGGACGGCTGGGTCACGGTGGTGACGCCGATCGAGGACACCCCGGCTTACCGTGCCGGTCTGCGGGCCGGCGACAGGATTACGCACATCGACGGTGTGCCCGCAAAAGGATGGGGCCTCAATGAAGCGATCAGGCGCATGCGCGGCGAACCCGGTTCGCATGTGCGTCTCACGGTGAACAGGGCGGATGTCGCAACGCCACTGCTCTTCGATCTGGAGCGTGCCGTGATCCGGAATCCCAGCGTGAAATGGAAACTGACCGATCGTGATTATCCGTATTTGCGCATTACCCAGTTTCGCCTCGAGACAGCGGCAGAGACCGCCAAGGCGCTCAGGGCGATATCCGAGGAAAACCGGGGGGGCTTGAAGGGCCTGGTGCTGGATTTGCGCAACAACCCGGGCGGGTCACTGGCCAGTGCGGTGGCGGTTGCGTCCCTCTTCCTGAAACAGGGGCAGACGGTCGTTTCTGCGGTCGGGCGCGGCCAAGGCGCCAGCACACGTCTGCTTGCGCAACCGCAAGGGGACGAAGGGAGCGACGGGCAGGAGGGTCTCGGCGATCTGGCACCGGTCATGCAATCGCTGCCGATGGTCGTGCTGGTCAACGGCGGTTCCGCCTCTGCGGCCGAAATCGTGGCGGGAGCGCTGCAGGATCATGGACGTGCCCAAGTCCTGGGTACGCCGAGCTTCGGCAAGGGCACGATCCAGACGCTGTTTCCACTCAGTACCGGCGATGCCGTCAGGCTGACGGTTGCCCGCTATTTCACGCCTTCGGGGCGTGCCATCCAGGCAAAGGGGATCGTGCCGGATGAATTGGTGGAGGCCCCTGCCCGAGAAGCCACGCCCTATTCCCCGGGGACGGCCGAAGACGCGCAGTATCGGCAGGCAATCCGGCGGTTGCGAGGGCGCTGAACTCCGGCTGCGCCGGGTTGCAACTTTCTGAAGGAGAATCGACTCATACGGCTTTGTCCTTGGTGAGGCCTGCTCGATGAAATGGTTTGCTGGAGTCCTGTTGTTGGCAACGTCTACCTGCACGCTCGCTGCGGAATGCCCGTTGTTGCTCGACCACCAGTTCAAGACGCTGCAAGGCGGCAACGTGAACCTTTGCGATTACCGTGACCGGCCGATACTGGTCGTCAACACTGCCAGCAAATGCGGCTATACCCCGCAGTTCGAGAAGCTGGAGGGGATGTATCAGCGATACAAGGACAAGGGGTTGCTGGTAATCGGCTTTCCCTCCAACGACTTCCGTCAGGAATTGCAAAGCAACGCCGAGATTGGCAGCTTCTGCAAGCTGACTTACGGCGTCAAGTTTCCCATGGTGTCCAAGGGCTCGGTGAGTGGGCCCGGCGCAAACCCGTTTTACAAGCAGCTGGCAGCGGCGACCGGTGAATCACCGCAATGGAATTTCCATAAATATGTCATCCTTCCCGGCGGTAAAACCGTGAAAAGCTTTCTCACGCCAGTCGAGCCTGACGATCCTGCCATTCTGAAACTGATCCAACCGTACCTGAAATAGGAGTCCCCATGCGCTATTTACGGCTGATTTCCTGGTTTTGCGTGATGATCCTGAGTTTGCCCGCCGATGCCGCGAACTGCCTCGATGCGCAAGGTTTGGAAACCTTGCGCCGGCAGGAGACGGATTACCTGCTGGGGCGAGTACCACCGGCCTTCCGGCACGCGATCGAGGACGGCAAACTGCATCTGGTGATGAGTGCGGTCGAAGGGGATGGTTGCCGGGCGCAGGTGAACTTCACGCTGCTTGCGGATGAACTGGCAGAAGCTACCCGGATCCTGGAGGCCGATCCGGCCAAGCGCATCATGCTGGCGTCTCAGGGGTATGGTCTGCCGGAGTCCGCTGCCCCTTCCGCCGAGTTTGCGGTGGACCCCAAGACCTTGAAGGTCCTGCATCAGGAGACCTTGCAAGTGGCCCCGCTGGGACGGTTGCTGGCAAGCGTGGAATTGCTCTATGCCACCTTGTCGCAGGCGCGCGCGGTGGTGGATGAGCATGCAGTCAACACCACTCCGTGGGGCAGTGCCTTCCGGACGCAGCAGATGCAAGGCTGCGCGGAACGGCTAAGTGCCGATGGAGATGCCGGGGCGGCCTGTCTGTGCAAGGTCGACGCTTTGGCGAGTGTCGTCGACGAACGCCAGATGGAATTCCAGCTTTACGTACGTTCCAACCCCTACGCCAAGGCGACCGGAGCCGGGCGTACTTTCGCGGCGCTGGAGCAGCGCATCGACCAGCGCTGCGGACTGCGCCGCAAGTCCTGAACCGGATTTATTTTTCGATTTTGGTGATCTTGGAGCCTTCGAACGAGAGGTTGAACATCAGCCCCTTGTTGGAGAAGATGAAGCCGATGATGGGTTCGCGTGCCGTGTTGCTGTCGATGGCGCCGCCTGCCCCCAGGGTTGCCAGCGCGACGCTGCCGTCGACGCCCGCCTTCCAGCCTTCGGAATTGCGGAAACTGTTGAGCACCTTGTCGTTCATGAACAGGATGATTTCGGAACGCGCCTGTGCACCCAGCTGGAAGCCGATCGAGGCGGCGGCGATGTTGTAGTACCCCACCGTCTTCCCATCGACGATCAGCACCCCTTCGCCATACTCGCCGCCGATGCCGAAGCCGGCCTTGATGACGTTGGGAAACACCAGCATGCCGCGCGATTTCGATGCCAGTTCCTTGCCGGCGCTGGTGGCATGGTGGAAGTTGGCGATGGCTTCCTTTACTTCTGCATCGATTTCCTCTTTCGAGGCTGCGAGCGCCTGTTGCGCGGGCATCAGCAGGGTGAGTGCGAGGGCGATGGAAGGAATCAGTCGGGTCAGGTTCATGGCGAGCTCCTTTTTGCTTCAGGGGATGGATGCATTCTATTCCGATTTGCGCAGTTGTCTTTTGAAGAATTCGACGATTTGCGCGGTTTGCTGTGGCGGCCACTGGTGCCCGCCGGCATGGATGGCGATCATGGCTTCGACCCCGTTGTTGCCGGTCAGCAGCGAAGTTCCGGGGACTGCTTCCGGAGGCTTGAATCCGTAGCGTTCGGCCAGCAGCGGGATGGACAGGCGTTGCCATGCGAACGGGATCAGGGTGTCCTGCACCCCCATGCCCATGAATACCGGCTTCGGTTCCACGGTACGGATGCGTTGCCCGGCCTGTGCGGCAGAAAATGCGAACCCCGCAAAACGTTGCGGGCGGGTGGCCCACAGTACGGTACAGAAGGCGGAACCGTTGGAATGGCCGGCGGCGAAGATGTGGCGGCGGTCGATGACGTAGCTGGCAGCCAGTGATTCCAGCACGACATCGGTCAGGGCGAGATCGCGATCGCCCGCCTCGCCGGGGTTGAGTTGCCATCCGGCATATCGTCCTTCGGGATCATAAGGGGCCGGGATGCCCGGCAAGCCATCCAGGTAAACCACCAGCGCCTCCGGCCAGGCGAGGTGGAAACGCGAGCCGGCAGCGATATCCGCGGCGCTGCCGCCGCGGCCGTGAAACACCAGCAACACCGGTGCCGGGCCGTTGCTGCTGGCCGGGCTGCAAACGATGCCCGTGCGTTCCTGTCCGGCCACCGGAAAGGTGCGATAAGCACAAGCGGCTTCTGCCATGCCCAGCCATAACAGGCTGCACAGGCCCAGCAGCAGGCTGCACCAGGAAGGCAAGGCGGGGCGCTTCATGGGGCCTGCCATAAAGGGGGCTCGTCCATTAGCGCGATCTGTTCGCGCAGTTCGAGGATGCGGTCCTGCCAGTAGCGCTGGGTGTTGAACCACGGGAAGGCCATCGGAAAAGCCGGGTCGTCCCAGCGGCGTGCCAGCCAGGCGGCGTAATGGATCAGGCGCAGGGTGCGCAGCGCTTCGACCAGATGCAACTCGCGCGGGTTGAATTCGCAGAAATCCTCATAGCCGGCCAGCAGGTCGGCCATCTGCCCCGCCATGTCACTGCGCTCGCCGGAGAGCAGCATCCAGAGGTCCTGGATGGCCGGCCCCGTGCGGCTGTCGTCGAAATCGACGAAATGCGGGCCATCGTCCGTCCACAGTACGTTGCCGGGATGTTATATGATCTTTAAAAAATATCATAAGAGTACATAGTTTTAGCGTAATACTTGCAATTAATAGCATTAATTTAGTTAACGATAGCCCATGAAAATATTGTTATATGATTTCATATGTACATAAGTATCATAAGACCGTTTAGTGTAATGACACTTGTAGCGAACATAAAAGGGATTGGCGCAATGTCTGAAATGGTGGTTGGCAAATGGACTTGGCGATAGTTCGGGCAAAGGTGCTGTCTGACTCAACCGGAGCCGTCACAGAAATCCCAATTCTGGTTACTGCGGATGGCCCACTATCTTCACTCGTCGATTACCTCTTATGGCGTAGACATGACCGCAGTCTTGCCTGGATGCGCAAAGTGGTACATGACGTCTGGCTTTTGATGATCTACATGCGATCCAATGCTGAGCACTTTCCTGATCCAGAGAGTCTCTTCCACAATTTCATTCAGCGCCTTTACACGGGAACGATTGGACCAGATGGACTTGATCCAAGTGGTTTGTACTGGAAGCCTTACAACCATCGCATCATCGGCAACATCCTGACCCGTCTGAGCGATTTCTCCAACTGGCTCGCAGAAAAGCAGGGAACGCTACCAATTAATCCCCTGCGCGCATCCAGCCGCTACGATGAATTTATCGCTGCAGCCGCATGGATGAGTCGCAAGAATCGGGCATTTCTTGGACATACCTGGAAATCAACGTCAATGGGGAATTCCCGTTTGGCTCGCAGTACGCTTGCCAAAAGATCGCCGAAGGTCAATGGCAGTGACGCCATTGCGTTCCCGGAAAAGCATTTCTCCGACCTGCTATTCCACGGCTTTGTGCGCCGTGGCGGAGAAGGTAGTAGCAATCCTGCCCGGCGTCTGCAATTAAGGGACTGTCTAATTACGCTTCTGATGCATGGTGCAGGGTTCAGGCTATCTGAATGCTTCCATTTATGGATATGCGATGTGCAGCCACATCCTAATGATCCGACGGTTGCCTGGGTTCGTATTCACCATCCGAGTCTTGGGGGTGCACCCGGAGACTGGTTCGATGAGCGGGGAAATTCGATCAAGTGCAATCGTTCCGGCTACCTAGCAGGTAAATATGCATTACGGCCTCGTACCGAATTAATAAGTAAGCACTACGCAGGATGGAAAGATCCAAGCTTGGATGGCAAATACTACATGGAGGCCTATTGGTTCCAGGCTTCATTGGGACGGCTGTTTTTCCATTTATGGAAACTCTATCTGAGAGAGATCGTAGATATTCCGCGCTTCCATCCATACGCTTTCATCGTCGAGCAAGGCGAAACTGCTGGCTCCATCTACTGTCTGGATAACTATAAGCAAGCCCATGCGCGCGCAGTCAGACGAATCGGACTCTTCCCCTCCAAGGCAGAAGGCACTACGCCTCACGGTCATAGGCACGCCTATGGGCGACGTTTGATGCGGGCAGGCGTACCCCCTGTTTTCAGGCAAATTGCACTTCATCACAAATCGCCCAGTTCCCAGGTGATCTATACCACGCCCAATCATACGGATGTCAGCAAAGCGCTGGATGCGGCGACATTGACCTTGAATACCTTGGCAGCAGAGGGCCGACATGTGAAGCCTGAGTTCGATATTGAGAAACTGCTGGCTTACGGTTTTGATGATGTTGACCCGGATGGTTTGTGGTCGGGACCAGCCCCCAAGTTAGGATATTCATATGGCGCGTAGGAAGAGAAGTAACCAGATACCAGTTTCCGCCGATATCACCTTCGAATGGATGGAACGCGAACTTGGTCCGGAGTACAAGGAATGGCGCACTCTGGCTGCATCATGGTTGGCCACCCAGCATTTGGGGTTAGCTGACCGCATTAACGGCTTACGACGCTTCTTCAAGGACTATCTGTATGGACTACAGTTGCCGCTGCAGCCAGAGATCCTGTTAAAACGGGGTCAGTCCCTGCCTGATTTCTACGAGACCTCATTGCCGCAGTCGCATGGTGGCATCAAATGGAACAATAAGGTCAGGATATTCATCGATTGGGTACTTGAGCACCATTTTTCCGAACCCGATGACTATGGCCAGCCAGCCATCAGTCCGGAATTCTGGAATCCTATACCCTACCGCACACAGAAAGGGCAATTGCGTCGAGAGGAGTCCGTGCATTCTCCACTGCCTTATCGCTACATCGTCGAATTGAGGGATCGCATCGCTCAAGGGCAAACGTTTAGAGACTGGCAATGGGCACATACGATCTGTCACGGAAACTACGGGGTGCGTAACGATTGGTTTGAGGTTACCGAAGAGCAAATTGATCGAGACGATCCGGACTGTGTTTGGCGGAGACGAAAAACCAGCCATAAAAAAGGCAATCGTATTGTTCTGGAAATGTGGAGTCCAGTGCGTGCGGTAGCACTACTGGTCAAGCTGATGGTTCCCTTGCGTACTCACCAGGTGCGTATGCTGGATTCAGGCGAGGCCGACACTTGGCGCTACACAAGCAATGGGTGGGAGATCAACACGGGCCGACTTGCTGAAGGCACGAAGAAAAAACCAGTCGAGCACGGAATATTCCGCCGCTTCCACGATGTCGAGATGGGTGAAATACGCACCTCGCTCTACATCAATACCAATAAAACTGCCGATATTGCGCAACAGGGCGAGACCGGCTATGTCATCCCCTGGCACTATACGGAGTTGCTGTGCTGGCTGGAAAGGCTCAGGAACTGGCAAGAAAAGTACAATCCGATTCCGCATCCGATCAGTTGGAAGGATCTCGACCACCGCCATTTGCGCAGCCCTAGGTCCGAGTATCAGCTATCAAAAATGCCCGATACCTGTTTCTTGTTTCGCGATGCGGCCGCTCACGGTGACGACAAGTTCAAACCGGTAATTGACGATACCCTGTTTTCGCTTTGGTACAGGCTGTTGGGGGACTTGGAAAAACGTTGTGCGAAACGGGGCGAAGTCGCAACCGAGGGCAAACCGCTTCGTTTCGTGATCGACAATTCATCACGCACCACGCTTTATCCGCTGCATAGCTTACGAGTCTCCCTGCTCACCTGTTTGGCCGTGGATGCCGAAGTCCCCTTGGTCGTGCTTTCCAAGCTGGTCGCGGGCCACAGCAGGGTGATCATGACCCTCTATTACACCAAGGTGGGGGTCAGTCAGATGACCCGGGTGCTTGACGCAGCCAGTGAGAAATTGATGGCGACCGCCGAGGCCAGCTTGAAGCGATTCCTGGCCGAAGCCGAATACGAGGATCTGGCGCGTGGAATCGTGGTCAACAACCCGGACGGCCTCAAAGCGGCTTTGGCGATCAGACCTGGCGACCGCAACCCTGCAGGCTGGATGGCGCGTAGCCATGGTTTGTGTCTGGTGGGGGGTAACACTTCCCCGGATGACCATAACGGAAAAATCGGCGGCTGCCTGAATGGCGGCGAACTGCTCCGAGCCAACAGCAAGGATGCGTCAAACAATGTCTACGCTCCGGTTCCTGGTGGTGCGGGAAACTGCGTCAGGTGCCGCTGGTTCATTACGGAGCCACACTATATCGATGCCCTCCGCGCGCATTTCAACAATATCAGCTATCACTTGACCGAGCAGGCAAAGGTGTCGAAGGGCTACGAAGAAAAGCTGGAAGCGCTCAAAGCCAAGCGCTATCAGGCGGAACTTGCAGACATCCCTTTCACCGAGCAAGGGGAGTTTCTGCGTATTTCTTCGTTGTGGGAGTCGGCGATCACCAAGACCGATGAACTTGGCCACGACCTCGTTGCAACTTTCCGCCTCATCAAGCGCTGCTTCGATTTGATCGAAAGGTCTGCCGTTGACGGTTCTGGAGACAAAC
Organism: Pseudomonadota bacterium; assembly: GCA_029782295.1. Taxonomy (GTDB): domain Bacteria; phylum Pseudomonadota; class Gammaproteobacteria; order Burkholderiales; family Methylophilaceae; genus CAIJXJ01. The sequence goes on along the minus strand of JAKOVB010000027.1, from coordinate 283,162 downwards.
AGCAACTGGTGGCGGTCGGTGCGTTGCAGGATCTGAAAATGGTGTTTGAGGATACTCCATTCGAGCTGTTGCAGATTTCGGGAGTCTGTCAGGATGCGGAATTGTATCCAGATGAAAATCCCGGAGAAACAATTATTCGCCGGGGCCAGATTCTCGATAGTGCCCTATACCGAAGTGGCGTCCAGCCAATTTTTATGATGCTTGCCAAGGATGAGCAGCTACGTCTCGGGAACCGGTTCATGGATCATCTTGCAATCCTTGCACAGCCCGATTCCCCACAGCATGGGTTGCGACAGGTAGTCGGCATGATTGAATCTGGACGCGGCTTGGCCGAGTTGGGATTACAGGGTGAGTGGTCTTCAATCTTTGAAACCGACTCAAACCTCCCTCTGGCTCGTGTATATGACCTTGCGGGAAAGTCGTCATCTTTGACCATTGATGGGGATCGAAAGCCATGAGTGTCTCTGACCCAAATCAATTTTTTGAAACCATAAAGCCTGGCGCCAGGCCGCAAAAGCAACGCAACTTGGAAATCATTCACCAGGTGTGTGCTGAACTACATCGTTTAGGCAGTAAGGACTTCTCCCTGGCAACGGTGGGCAGGATATCCGAAGAACGTGGCGGAATGTCTCAGCGTGCACTCTATAACGCCACATCCAATGACTTCAAAGCACTTATCCGGTCATGGGAAGCATTCTCCGCGCATAAAAAAACAGAGCATAAATCGCGCGACAAACAGCTCCCCGACAATGCTTTGTTGCAAAAAATCCCTGACCCTGCCTTGCGAGCCTTGATGGGTGTCATCATCGCCGAACGGGATCGGCTACGCGGTGAGGTGAAGGTACTCAAAAGCAATGCCAATGTTGTGATCGACAAGCGAGTGCTACCTGGCCATGTTAACGTCACGCCTCAGGGGCAAATAATCCAAGTAATGGATGGGATTGCTAGGCTGTCGGAAACGGAGAGGCATTCGCTCAGCCAAGCTGTTTCGGAAGATTTCCTGCGCCAGGAGGGTTGGAGTGAGGGGGCGAATGGTGAAATCCTCAACTCACATGGCCGCAAAATCTTCGATATTGGATTTGCTAATGCAATCAGGAGGCTTTTGAGTTGATAGTGATTTTATGGGCAAAGGCGAAAGATCAATTGAACTGAACTTGCCAGATTAGCTGTCACTTCCTCATTGAGAAGAAACAACGACCGCATTTGCGGCCGTTGCATGCGAGACTCTCTCAATGCTTCTGCATCTAGCCACTCCGGGTGGCACCCAGTTTCACTAGGTGGCGCTACGCTTTTTCACTCGCTCAACGTAGCCTTCGTTTTGATTGTATCACCGTTATGCAGCTTCCTGGCTGGGCCGAAAGGTAGAAAATCTACTCGCAGTAACTGTACAAAATTTCCACTTACCCTCCCCTTCGTTTGAGACTGGCCGGAGGGAAATTGAAAAGAGCCTAATCTCCCCCCGTCACGCGTAGATACAAATAAGCTATCTGCCATTAGTTCAAAACATAGCTCATTTTTCAAGGCAGGAAAAACTCCCCACTCCATTCGGGAGTTAATCCCTTTCCATTTACACACCCTCTCATTAAGTTAATACCCTCGCTGAAAGAGGTGGTTGCTGTTAATAGCCACCTGGTTCCTGACGCCCAACTTGAAAGCGGGTTTAGCAATTTAACTTATCATTAATAATCAATTTGTTAAGTCGTTTATTGTGGCGAGGCATAGTTGTTGCTGTTACCCGTCTACTTACTTAAACCAGAGAGCGCTCTCTATGAGTAAACGTGTGTATTTCCTTGGTGGGTATTGGAAGCATTCCCTGCTGATACTTTGTTGCCTTATGCATGGCGGAGTTGCGTCTGCAGATACGAAAGCTTATATCACGGAGTACGGGCGTGGAGCCGTCGCTGTAATCGACACCAATTCCAATACCATCAAGAAAACTATCAAAACCGGCACAAGCACATGGGGTGTTGCTGTCGATTCTCAACGTAACCGGGTTTACGTCACGAATATTGATTCTGACGACGTGTCCGTGATTGACACAAAAAGCTTGGAAGTCATTGCGAAAATTGATGTTGAGCGCAACCCAGTTGGAATTGCTGTGCTGCCGAATGGCAAACGTGTTTACGTCGCCAACGCCGAGACCAATACTGTTTCCGTTATAGATACAGGCAGCAACAAAACAGTTGCTTCAGTACGTGTTGGCAAAAGCCCGCGCTGCATTGCAACACATCCCACTTCATCTTGGGTGTATGTCACCAATTTCAGAAGTAATTCGGTTTCGCTCATCGATGCCGAGAAGAACGAGGTCGTTGCTGAAATACCAACAGGGGACAAGCCGTTCTGCATTGCAATTCATCCAGATGGAAGCCGTTTGTACGTTCCAAGCTTCCCTAGCAACACTCTGTCCATCATAGATACGGTAAGCCGAAAGATGGTGGCTTCTGTGCCGGTCGGCGGTGGACCGCAAGGTGTGGGCATCAAGACCGATGGCAGCGAAGTCTATGTCCCCAATACCAAGGACAACACGCTTTCTATCATCGATACAACAAGCATGAAGGTTAAGCGCACCATCCCTGTCGGCAATTTCCCGCGTGGGGTCAATCATGACCCAATCCACAAACGTATTTACGTCGCCTCAACACGGTCCGACTCCATAACCGTTTTGGACGATCAGACCTATCAGCCTGTCGCAGAAATCAAGGAATTACTTTGGCCGATGTCTTTCGGCAACTTTATTGCGCAATAACTTTAACTTGGGAGGAATCAATGCAGTTCAAAAAGAAGAAAATCGCTATTGGCGTCATGTCCGTGATTGCAGCAGCAAGTTCACAAGCTTCTGCTGAAGAGGTTATCAACCTGGATAAGATAGCAGTGACAGCTACACGTGTGGAGGAATCGATTGCCTCCATTCCAGAATCCATGACCATTCTGACCCACGATGAAATTCAGAAACAGGTCAACCTTTCCAATGGTGATCTTGGCAGTGCGCTTGGCAAGTTGGTTCCAGGTTTTTCTGTCGGGAATCAATCCATGAGCACCTACGGACAAAACCTACGAGGAAGAAAAGCTTCTATTCTGGTCGATGGCGTACCGCAAAATCCGATTTTCGATCCCGGCAAGAATTTGACAGTCATCGACCCATCGATGATTGAGCGAATTGAGGTGATTCGAGGGGCCACGGCCATTTACGGTGACGGCGCAACAGGCGGCATCATCAACATCATTACCAAAAAGCCGACAGGTGGTGCACCAGTCAATACCACTACAGTCGGGATCGATATGTCGTTGACGCATCCGGGCGACAGCCTGGGAGCAAACGTCAAGCACACACTCAGCGGAAAGAGCGATCGGGTTTCTTACCTGTTAGGTGCTGCCATTCAGAAAGAAGGTGGTTGGTTCGATGCCGATGGTGACCGTATTGCACCAAATCCACATCGTGATGGCGGTTTGTCGGATACCGACCAGTACAACTTTTTCGGCAAACTGGGACTGGATATTGATGCGAACCAAACCGTTTCCGCAAACTTGAACTTGTTCCGCAATCTCCAGAACACCGACTACATTGGAGATATGTCTCAGCGCTATGTTTTCACAGGGGCAAAAGCGCGAGCCGTAAGCGGCCTGCAAATGGATGATCCGGTTGGTGTTCGCAATATTGCGGGCGGACTTGACTATAACCACAAGGATTTGTGGGGAAGCAAGTTGCATGTTCAGGTATATCACAAGGACTACTGGGCACGCAGCAATCCATTCGACGACTTTGGCACCGCCGTGTATCAGGACAAGATCGAATCAAAAAAGACAGGGGGCCGTGTTGAAGTTGACACTCCTCTGATCGACAACAAGCTTTCAGTGCTTTGGGGCGCTGATTTGTCGCATGAGCGCATTGACCAAAAGGTCAAGGAAATGGATATGGCAAAGTATCTATCCAGTGGCAAATTGGTCTACCAGAGCAACGGGGTCGAGAAGAACTGGCTTAACCCCTATACACAGGACAATTATGCCGTATTCGCCCAAGGCGAACTGCATCCTGCCGAAAACTGGGTATTGCGTGCTGGCGTGCGTCGAGAACAAGTCAATCTGGATATTCCCAGCTTTGTGACGTTAGGTGGAAAATCCATCACCGGTGGTTCGCCGGATTTCTCGACTACGCTCTATAACCTGGGTGCGGTGTACTACATCAACAATGCCGTGAATGTCTTCGGTAACTTCTCGCAAGGATTCTCTTTGCCAGATGTTCGCCAGAAACTGCGGACTGGAAGTGGTGGTACTTCCGTTGCGCAACTGAATATCGAACCGGAAAAAGTAGATAACTACGAACTGGGTATTCGTGGTGACTGGGCACGTTTGAGTTCTACATTGTCTGTGTTTTATAACAAGTCAGACCTTGGCGCAAATCCTCCTCCGAACTTCACTCTACCTGTTGTTCGAGCTCCTGAGAAAATCTACGGTCTGGAAGCCACGCTGGATTGGACCATCACTGATAGCGTCAAGACCGGCGGGACTCTCACCTACACGGAAGGCAAACAGGATCTATCAACCGATACGCTGGGCTATCTCTACCTCAACAACCAGCGTATCCGTCCGCCTAAACTGACCCTCTATGTCGAGCACCAAACGCTACCTGGCTGGATGAACAGGTTGCAGTTGCTGGCGAGCGGTCACCGGAATCGTTTCAACAATAGCACCGCTTCATTCAAGCGCGAGGTCCAAGGCTATGCAACGCTTGATTGGGTAAGTTCTCTCAACCTTGGCAAGGGCACCCTTAACATGGGGGTCGAAAACATACTCAATCGCCTCTACTACACGCCTCAATCCCAACAGTTTCTGGAGGGCGATGTGACACATGCTGCTGCCAGAGGGGCTACTTTAAGTGCCAGCTACACTTGGAACTGGTAAGCGTGATGCGTAAACATTGGCAACTCAAAAGGGCGTTGTTTGCTATCAGCATCGCCTCATCTGCCTTGGCCGTTCAGCCTTGCTGGGCGGCCCCCTTCGCTTACTCCACAAACGAAGGTTCTGGCACAGTTTCCGTTATCGACACGCAACTGGATGAGGTGGTGGCAAATTTCCATGTAGGAGACAAACCGCGTGGCGGAGCCATCACTCCTGACGGGAAAATCATGTATGTCAGTGATCAGCCCCACAATGCGCTTGTTGTGCTTGATCTCAACAAGCGCGAGGTGATCGCCACAACGAAGCTTGCCTCCTCTCCAGAGGGGGTAGGTATTTCCCATGACGGCAAGTGGGTGGTTGTGGCCAACGAAGAAGATAACAGCGTTTCGTTCGTTGACACAGCGACCCATCAGGAGGCTTTCAAGGTCAAGATGCAGGGTAAAAACCCAGAGCATGCCGAGTTTAGTCCAGACGGAAAGTGGCTCTATGTCACGGCAGAGGAAGGTGAACACGTCGATGTGGTCGATGTGGCCGCCCGCAAGTCCATCAAATTAGTCCACGTGGGTCTGCGACCGCGCGGCATCGGATTTCTACCGGATGGTTCGCGAGTTTACGTGGCCTGCGAGAACTCCAATTTCGTTGCCGTGCTCGATCTGAATACGCATGAAGTGATCGAGACTATTCCAGTAGGGAATCGCTCCAACGGCGTGACGGTACATCCTGGAGGAAAGAAGATTTACATCACCAACGGAGGCGACGGTACTGTGTCGGTCATCGACAGTGTTTCCAATAAGGTCACGGCCACGGTCCCGGTCGGCAAGCGGCCTTGGAATATGGCAATCACTCCCGACGGCAAGAAGTTATATGTACCGAATGGCAAGTCCAATTCAGTTTCAGTGATCGACACCGAATTGGATCAGTCCATCAAGGAAGTGCCTGTGGGGATGACTCCGTGGGGCGTCTTTATCCACTAATTAAAATCTATCTTAGATAACAGCAATACTGATTTCCGGGAAATAGGGGTGTGAATTAAGAATTTTTTTGAGCATCTGATTCGCTTGTTGTGATTAGTAAACTTCGCGTGACCTATCTACCAGTGCATCTGGAATATGGTCATTTTTGATTTCTGGTTTATTCGGAGGCAAAGATGAAGCGGTCAAACAATGAGAATAGGTTGGAATTTTCTGTCGGTGCTATTGAGTCAACCAGCTACGAGGCTGTCAAACATCGAGCGTTGAAGCAACTGGCAGAATGTATGCTCTTTGAAAATATCTTGGATCACACCAAGCATGAAGTTGAAAACGGAAACGTTGAGTTCACCATCAATGCGCTTGATACTTCAGGAAATCCGGTGGTTTATCTATCCACAGGCTATATCTCGAATAGTTACGGAAGAGTGCGATTAAGTAGCAAGATACTTCGCCAGTCCGAGGGAGTCGTGACTGAAACCCCGTCAATCGCCCTTTTTCTGGCGGAGACTGCTCCGCTTTTCAACCCTGATCAGGAAAAATTGAGCACCTTCATTGCGGAGCTAAACAATACCGTTGCCAAGGATTGTGCGGCTCACCATTTTAATTCGAGCATCACGCTCGATCGGCTTCGAACATATGACAATTTTGAAAGCGCCGTTATAGATGGGCACAGATATCACCCATGCTATAAGTCGAGAATAGGGTTTGATTTGCTGGACAATTGTGCATACGGGCATGATTTTCACCCGGCCGTCAATTTATATTGGGTAGCCCTACGTAAGTCATTTGCGCACGTTTATACAGGACAGAACGTCGATTTCGATGCGCTAATTGCTTCTGAAATTGGGGAACGTGTACTCAACGAATTCAAGGAGCGCATCCTCAGCAAAAACGAGCAAGTGGATGATTTTATTTTTACCCCAATACATCCCTGGCAATTGCGGGAAAAACTTCTTCTTGAGTATGTAGACGAGATCGCGAGTAACGACATCATCCTGCTGGGGTTTCATCCTGATGATTACCGTCCGCAACAATCTACGAGAACCTTATCAAACCAGACAAATAAAAACGCACATACCTTAAAACTGGCGCTTTCAATTGTTAACACCTCTGCTGACAGGTTGTTGTCGCCGCACAATGTAGCAAACAGCACATCAGTCTCGGACTGGCTTGATGGCATTTTAAGCAATGACGATTTTTTGAAAAATGAGTTGGATTTTTCTTTTATCAAGGAAGTTGCGGGGGTGCATGATGACAGGTCTCGGCTTCCTCAGGTGCTGAAACAACGTCGTTTCGGCATGATCGGGGCGATCTGGCGCGAAAGCATACACACACATCTTCGCCCTGGAGAATTTGCCATACCGGCAACAGCGTTGTGCTTTGTTGATGGCAATGGGGATTCGCTCGCTGATGATTGGATAGCCACTTACGGCATGGACGTCTGGGTTTCAAGGTTGATGCAGGTTTTCCTGACGCCATTTATTCACCTTGTTTATACGCATGGAATAGGTTTTGAGGCGCATGCTCAGAACTCCATATTCATTTTCCAAGATGGTTGGCCCGTCCGTGTTGCAGTACGAGATCTTCCTGGCGGAATTCGCTTTGATCGGAGTTTCCTTCAGTCCCCCGCATCGTGCCCGACTCTGGATGACGCACCTGGTTTCAGGTTACGGCCAGGGCAACAATCGGTTCTTGATGCAACAGCCCAGGAAGTCGCTTGGTACCTACATGATTCCATCTTTTTTGTGCACGTGGCAGAGATCGCCCATTTTCTGAATATCCGCTATGGATTACCAGAGCGAGCGTTCTGGAAAATCGTGATCGATGTCATCAAGGAGTATCAAGAAAGATTCCCCGAGCTTCTCCCCAGATTTCAGGCGTTTGATCTTTTTAAGCCTGAAATACGGATTAGCCAATATTCCAAAAGAAAGTTATTTGACGAAGACTCCGGTGGAGCATATCACTACGTGCCCAACCCTTTGAGTCAAGAAAATCTGGCGCAAACCGCTTCCAGATAAACCGAACGCCTCGCCGTCTGATAATGATCGTGCACGGTCGTTCCAAGGTGTTGCACCTCATAGCCCTGAGTCATTTCACGGCTATGTTTGTTGCGTTCAGCGTCCCACCATTTTTTGCAACGATTCTTGCCACGAGCTTCCATGGCGAAGGCGGCATTTTGGGATTGTGCTACGCAACACCAGCCATTGCTGCTATTGCAGCTTATTACTGGCGGGCAAAACTACCTCACATCATAGGGGAAAGAAATGCCCTTATCGCAAGCCATCTTGGCATGTCAATTTCTCTAGCAATGACAGGGCTTGCCGGAACTGTGTGGCAATTCCTGGCAGGTCTTGCTCTGCAGGGGCTTGTTGCTCCAACTTTTGCTACTTCCAGCAGTTATCTAGCTTCATGCTTGAAGGGCAATAGTCTCGTAAATGGCATTGGCTCACTCCAATTCACAACGCGTATAGCCTCCGCATTTGGTCCGGCGCTACTCGGGGTTGTCATTGTCGGAACTGCAGAACCATTGCATATATACAAGATACTTGCAGGGCTCACGCTGTGTTCGGCCATGTTGTTGATGTCTGTTTTACCTCAAAGGCATTTGGATCAAGCCGACAACGGTGTAGGCAGTCATAGGCAGATGGGATCGCCTCCAGCAACACACTTTCCCTATCTAAGTCAGATACTGCTGCTTTTCTCAGTTTCGGCAACCGCTCCCAATTTCATTGCCTACCTACAGACATGCCAACAAGGAGTTCCTGAGCATCTGCTTGGTACCATTTTTGCGATTCCAAGTTTTGCCTACCTTATGCTCGCGCCATTTACATTTAGATTTAAACAGTTTGATGCACATCTTTTGCTAAGTATCGGCTTCGTAGGACTTGCACTTGGATTCATCGGGCAATGGATAACTCAGTCGTGGGAAATGGTGGCAGGTTTTCGCTTCCTATCGGGAGGCGCAATGCTTTGCGCACTGGGCGCCATCAACATATTTCTTGTCCGGGTGGCAGAGGTTGGGAATGCATCTACAACCTTCTCAAGATTTGAACTTTCGGGCAGAAGTGCCATGGCGGCAGGGGCGATTCTGGGGGATATGGTGGCATCAAACAGCGGTCTCAGAATGCCATTTCTGATGTCGGCCGTTGTAATGGGTCTTGCGTCGTTATGGGTTGGCCTTGGATATTCAAGGCGTTGATATGTAAATGTTGTTTTTCTTAATTGAATTAGGAGGGAATAGCCATGCAAAGCATTGAAGCAATATCCACCTATCACGGTCTATCTGCAGCTTATTACGCCGGGCGCCGTAGCATTGAAAATCTACTTAACTGCTACTGTCGAGAGATCGCTGAACCAGAAAACAAGATTAAAGCATATTCGACCGAAGACTCTATTGAGAATATCAATAACTTATCTGGTAAATCACACATTCATGTTGCAATGCCAAGAATTAATACCGACCTGCTCGCCTCTGTTGAGCAATATTCGATTACAGGAAGCTATCGATTCGGAGAAATGGTCTACTACCGTCGGGCAAGTGGGACGCGATGGATGCCATTGACATGGAAGACTCTAGCCAAACTAGTGATCGACGATCTGTCAATTAAGTTCGGAACGCCATTCAACATCGATCTATTCAGACAAATTTGCGAAAGTAATACTGTTAGCTCAGCCATTCTTGAGCACCACGAACTGATGAAAGCTGATCGATATCAGATCAATGATTTTATTGGGTCTGAACAATCATTGATCTTCGGTCACCCATATCATCCTGCTCCAAAAAGTCGACAAGGCTTTAGTCGCAGAGACGTGCAGGACTACTCTCCAGAGTTGAAGGTAGGATTTCCTCTTGACTATTTCGAGGTGGCCCCGGAATTTGTCCATGAAAAGACAATGCTTCCTACAAAGGCTTCGGATTTGATCAAACAGCAGTTGAATGAAAAATTACCAACAACGATCAATTCCGCACAAATGATCCCAGTGCATCCATGGCAAGCAAAATGGCTACTGAAACACCCCGCCGTCAAGACTGGCATCAAGGAAGGGAGCGTTCGTTATCATCCGGCAGTAGGGGAAAACTATTTCCCAACATCGTCATTACGTACGCTCTATCACCCGAACAACCCATATTTCTACAAATTCTCACTGCACGTCAGAATCACGAATTGCGTTCGAAAGAATGCCTACTACGAGTTATCCAGCGCTCTCAAGGTAGGGCAGATATTGCAGGATGAACGAAAAAATTTTCAGCATCGATTTCCATATTTCACAATACTTCAGGAGCCCGCATTCATAACGCTTGATTTGGCAAGGTACTGTGACACGGCAGAACAAAGCACTGAGATTAGAGAAGGATTTGCAATGATCCTTCGCGAAAATGTCACGATGCATACCGAACCGCGCGTTACTCCAATGGTGTCAGGAGCGCTATTTGAAAAAATTCCGAATGGCGAGGCCCCGGTGCTTCAACTTCTAAGAAAAATGCCCGAGTCCAACATACGTACAGAATCGGCGTTGGTTGAAACATGGTTGCAATCGTACGCCGAGTATTTGATTAAGCCTGTACTCTATGCCTATATTACATGCGGCATAGTTTTTGAGCCCCATATGCAAAATATTGTGGTGGGGATTGCGGATGGTCTTCCTCGCCAAATATTCCTGCGGGACTTTGAAGGGGTTAAATTGGTCTCCGATAGATTTGATCCATCGAAACTAAAAGGTACTGATCCGGCAGTTCTTAAGTCACTTTCCTACTCGGATGATCTCGGTTGGAAACGTGTCACTTATTGCCTTTTCGTCAATCATCTTGGAGAGGCTATTGGTAGACTCAGCCAAGGAAATACAATGCTGGAGATGAAGCTATGGAAGATGATTGGCGACATCTTGCAGGAGTATTCAAAGGAGTTTGAACACGGCAGTCTCGGGCAAACGCGAATATACGAGCTTTTGTCCACATCTGGCCTACCGGCAAAATCAAATTTGATAGGTAGATTTCTCAAACGCAGAGACCGCGAATCTTCCTACCAATACGTACGCAATCCATTTCATCAAAATCAGGGCATTTTCAATGGTGCCTAAGCAACTTGCACATATTCTCCCTGATTGGGCTGACAAACAACATAGCCCTTTTTGTGCATATATTTATGATCTGGCCAGTCTCCGTACACATGTTAAGCATCTCGTCAGCAAGTTACCTGCAAATTGCGAGTTGTTTTACGCGATAAAAGCCAATTCGGAACTCCCAATTCTGAGTACATTGGCTTCGATCATGCATGGGTTTGAGGTTGCATCAGAGGGCGAGATCAAGCATGTGCGCAGCAGCTTCCCTAATATCCCCTTGATTTTCGGAGGCCCGGGAAAACATGACGGGGAGTTGGAAACCGCATTGTCCAGTAATGTGGAAATGATTCATGTTGAAAGCATTTCCGAGTTGGAGAGGTTGTCTTGGATTGCAAAGAAATCAGGGCATGTAGTAGATGTTCTACTCAGAGTAAACATGCCATTACCTAATGACATGTCATCGACCCTGGCCATGGGGGGTAAAGCCACTCAGTTTGGCATTGATAGTAAAGATGTATTCGTTGCAGTTGAGCAGGCGAGAAAACAATCTTCTATCCGACTGAGAGGACTCCATTTTCATCTGTTATCTCATCAAAAGAGTGCCTCTATGCACCTAAAACTAATGGAAAAAATACATGGATTCTTTCAGGAAATTGTTCGAGAGTTTGATTCTAAAAGTCCGTGCATATTGAATGCAGGCGGTGGTTTTGGGATAGAGTATTTGCCGCCGTTTAATCATTTCGATTGGAATGAATTCTGCTCAGGACTCAATGAATTGCTTCAAAGTGGCCCGATTAAGAATCATAGAATCCGATTTGAGGCCGGGCGCTACATAACTGCACAGTGCGGTTATTACGTCACCGAGGTTATCGATATTAAAGAAAATTTAGGGGAGAAGTTTGTAGTCTGCCGTGGAGGAACCCAGCACTTTAGAACACCGGTTGCTCAAGGACATAGCCACCCGTTTGAAATAATCCAGATCTCCAAATGGGAAAAGCCCTACCAACGGCTTGAGACAAGAGATTGTAATATCACCATCTCTGGGCAATTGTGTACCCCTAAAGACATTCTGGCAAAAGAAGCCCCAATTCAACTCATAAGAATGGGGGACCTCGTTGCATTTCCCTTGGCGGGAGCATATGCATGGCACATCTCTCCTCATGACTTTCTCAAGCATCCTGCTCCGACGCAAATATTTCTGTCTGCCTAATTGTCTGCGCACGCTTGAGAGTTAGTGCAACTCATTACTCATTCAGAGTAACTTGGTATTTATATTTTGACCTACTTGGTTTCCAATCCTGATTGCGTTCTATCGCACCGACAAATTTTGAAGGCGGTTTGGGGGGGGCTCCCATATTGAAGATACCTACTTATGTCCGCGTTTGCATGGCACATATAATGCGGCAGCAACGCAATGTTCAAATCAATGGCGGTTCTTGCATAAGTGCTACCTGCTCGCGCAACTCAAGAATGCGATCCTGCCAGTAGTGAACAGTGCCAAACCAGGGGAATGCGGCAGGGAAAGCCGGATCCTTCCACCGCCGGGCAATCCAAGCACTGTAATGAATCAAGCGAAGTGTTCGGAGCGCTTCTAGAAGTTGTAACTCACTGTCATCAAATTCCCTGAACGTTTCGTACCCCCGCAGTAACGCTGCGAACTGCTCGCGCATATCAACTTCATTTCCAGAAAGGAACATCCACAAATCTTGGATCGAAGGCCCGTTACGGCTATCGTCGAAATCGACGAAATGCGGACCATCATCTGTCCAAAGTAGATTCCCCGGATGACAGTCGCCATGCAGTCGCAGCATTTGGACGTTGCCAGCACGATGGTAGGCCTCGTTTACGCCATCTAGCGCCTGATCTGCGACACTGGCCCAGGCTGCTCGCAATCCCTCCGGCAACCAATTGCCGCCGACCAGGAAGTTGCGGGGTTCGACGCCAAAGCTTGAGATATCGATAGATGGCCGCGATTGGTACAAGCAATTTGCACCGATCGCGTGAATACGGCCAAGGAAGCGCCCCAGCCATTCAAGCGTTTGTTCACGATCAAGCTCAGGTGGTCTGCCGCCTTGCTTGGCAAATAGAGCGAAATGGTAGCCTTCGTAGTGATGTAGCGTTGTACCGTTGAACGGCAACGGCCGGACAACGGGAATCTCCTGATCCGCGAGTTCGACGGTGAACGCATGCTCTTCAAGGATGGCCGAATCGCTCCAGCGACCAGGTCTGTAGAACTTGGCAATACGCTGACCGTCATCATCAATCCATACTTGATAAACACGATTCTCAAAGCTGTTTAATTGCAACAGTCGTCCATCGGAGCGCATTCCAAGGCTATCAACAGCATTGAGCAGACGCTCTGGGCTCAAATCTTCATAAGGGGTATTACTGTTCATGTATAGGTGACTGCTTAAAGATGTGGAATCTGGAAACTATTGTATACAACAGTTTTAATCCTATTTAATGAAGCACACCGTTAAAAACTATTGTATGTTGACATCCTATAACAATCCGACAATCTCCATGCAGGCGGATGTTGGCCACTGCACCGGCACGGTCGAAACAACGGCGCACGCCGTCCAGTGCCTGTGCCACCACGCTTCGGTAGGCAGGTTCGATATCCGGGGGGAGGAAACCGTGTGACAGCAGGTAATCGCGGGGTTCCTCGCCGAAGCTGGCGATGTCCAGCGCCGGGCGCTCATGGAAGCTGGCGGTCGCGCCGATGGCGTGGATGCGGCCGATGAAGCGGCCCATCCATTCCAGCGTGTCCGGGTCGCCGAGCTCCGGGGCGCGCCCGCCGTGTCGGGCGAACACGGCGAAGCGGAAGCCCTGGACATGGTGCAGCGTGGCGCCATCGATTTCCAGGGCCGGCACCACGGGGATCTCAGCCTCCGCGAGGCTGCGCACGAAGGCGTGCTCCTCGAGGATGGCGGCATCGCTCCAGCGTGCCGGTCGATAGAACTTGGCAATGCGCGGCGGGCCGTCCTCCATGCCGACCTGGTACACCCGGTTCTCATAGCTGTTGAGCGCGAGCAGCCGACCGTCGGTGCGCAATCCGATGGCCTCAAGCGCGTTCAGGAGGAAGTCGGGTGTCAGTCCGGAAAACGGGGGGGCGGCAGTGTGCATGGGGTGATTTTACAGGCCATGGAAGAATTAAAGCGAAGCAGGGGTGCGGATGTCGGGCAAATATGGAAAATTTTCGTTTGTAAGTTTGACGTCAGTTTCGGGAAAGATTGCCGTAAGCTTGCCTGCGTAGAGTGGCAACCACGGTGAAGCGCAGCCCGGCTGCGACACCTGATAGATCAACCACTCGAAAGGATTTACCATGAACAAGCTGTTTGCTGCACTGATCGCTGGTCTTTTTGCTGTTTCCGTGAATGCTTTTGCTGCCGATGCCCCGAAGGCTGACGCCAAGCCTGCCGCCGAAGCGGCTGCGCCGGCTGCTGAAGCGGCCAAGGAAAAGCCGGCCACCCCGGAAAAGAAGGCACATCACGCCAAGAAGGCCAAGCACGAGAAGAAGGCTGAAGAGGCTGCACCCGCAGCCAAGTAATTCCTGCCTGCATATCCTCCCGGAAGGGCAGTACTTCGGTACTGCCCTTTTGTTTATATAATGGCGTTGAATACGCTGGTCATACTGGGGAGCAACACTGTCATGTCGCGGAATGTCATGAGAACGATTGCGTCAATCGCGTTGCTGGCTTTGCTTTACGCCAATGCAGCCATGTCACGGGATGTCGGCGTGGAGCAGTACAACGTGTCGGCAGCCGAGCATGAGTACGAGGAGGCCAGGACCGGGCTGGCGGATACGACTGCCCGGGTCAAGGCGCAGGAAAAGCGCATTGCCGACGAACAGGCTCGACTCAAGGAGTTGCAGAAGGAGCAAGCTGCGGCCAAGGCGCGCCTTGCCAAGGCTCGCGTCGACCTGGACCAGAAGCAGAAGGCGCTGGATCGTGCATGGAGCGGCGGCAAGTAAAATTCCCGCTTAGTCGCCAGCCGGCTTGACCGGCCACAACGGTTTGCCGGTGACCTCGAGGTGGCAAAGGTAGGCGCGCAGGTCGAACTCCAGTTGGTGGTAATCCGGTTCCATATGCCTGCAAAGTTGGTAGAAAGCCTTGTCGTGATTGCTTTCCCGGATGTGGGCCAGTTCATGCGCCACGATCATTCTCAAGAATTCCAGAGGCATTTCACGGAAGATGCCGGCGACCAGAATCTCTCTTCGCGTTCTCAGTTTCGAGCCCTGTACCTGTGAAATGCGGCTGTGTGTGCCGAGGGCATTTCGGATGACGTGCAGCTTGTTGTCGAAAGCGACCTTGTTCAGAGGGCCGGCGTTGCGCAGGAACGCTTCCTTGATTTCCAGAACGTAATCGTAAAGCGCCTTGTCGGTGCGGATGCCGTGGGCGAGAGGATATTTCTGCAACAGCAGATCACCCAGGTGATCTCGTTCGATCAATTGTTCGATCTGGCGGACCAGTTCGGGCGGGTAGCCAGCGAGGTAATCGGGAGCAGGTTTCGGGCGCATGCACCGGATTGTACCGGCGCATGCGAAGGCGTAAAGGGCTATTCGTCGACCAGTTCGACCGTCTTTCGCCAGCCGAATGGCGAGAACTTCTGCTCGGCGGTCGAACCTGCGGCCTGGCCCTGGTAGCTGTTGCGGCGGGCCTGCAGGGCGTGGTTGCTGACAAATGCCTTCACGGCGCTGCTCGCCGTGGATGCGCTGCCGGTGGTTTCCGGGGTGTTCGTGGTCTTGTCCATCATGTCACTCCTTCAAGGATGTGTCGGTTTCAAAAGCCGAAGACATCAGGGCCTCCGGGTTCTGTTGGCTGGAAAGTCGTTGCCTGAATTTCCAGCGCGATGTTGCTCAGTGTAAGACCTTGCAAAACATCCAACAAACAGTAATATCGTGATGATATGTTCGAAAAATTCGATGAGTTAGGATTTAGGAGGCCTGGATGTCTTCCCTGAATTTCAAGCACTTGCGATATTTCTGGATGGTGGCCAAGTGTGGCAGCATCGCCCGGGCCAGCGAACAGCTGTTCCTTTCCCCGCAATCCATCAGCGGGCAACTGGGCGAACTGGAGGCCTCGCTGGGCGTCCAGCTGTTCCGGCGCGTCGGGCGCGGGCTGGAATTGACCGAGATGGGGCGCCGGATCTATAGCTACGCCGACGATATCTTCGCCCTAGGCAACGAGTTGCTGGATGTCGTTCAGCACCAGCCCGCGAAAAAAGTGCAGCCCTTCCGTGTCGGGGTGGCCGACTGCGTGCCCAAGACTGTCGCCTATCGTGTCATTGCGCCGGCCTTGCAGCTGGAGGATCCTGTCCGCCTGACCTGCCGCGAGGGCAAGCTGGCGACGCTGCTTGGCGAAATGGCGATGCACCGCCTGGACATGGTGATCGCGGATCGTCCCATGCCATCCAATCTGAATGTGCGGGCCTACAGTCATCTGCTGGGGGAAAGTCCGCTCACTGTCGTGGGGGCGCCTGCGGTGCTGGCGGAACTGCCGACCCGGGCGTTTCCACAGTTGCTGGATCAGGCGCCTTTCCTGATGCCGGGCGAGGATTTCGCTATCCATACGCGCTTGCTGCAGTGGTTTGAATCCCAGCACGTGTTTCCCCGGGTGGTCGCTGAGTTCGACGACAGCGCCCTGCTCAAGCTTTTCGGGCAGGGGGGCGCGGGTCTTTTTGTCGCCCCGGTCGCGATGACCGATTACGTGCGGGAGCGCTATGATGTCGAGGAAGTCGGACGTATCGACGCCATCTGCGAACAGTTGTTCGCTATCACCGCGGAACGTCGTTTGACCCATCCCGGCGTCATTGCGGTGGCCGAGGCGACCAAGCAGGTATTCGACTCGGCGACCTCCGTTCGGTGAATAAGGCCTGGAGTGAATTCGCGGGAGTAAACGATGCATGAGCTTTCGATCCGTCCCATGTCAGGTGGGCCCGTGGCACTGTTCGGCGAAGTCCTCGCTGATGTATTCCCGGACCGGCAGGTTCTGGGGGGTGCCCCGTTCAATGTCGCGCGGCATCTGCAGGGTTTCGGCCTGCGGCCCCTGATGATCTCGCGCATCGGTGAGGATGACCTGGGTGCGTCGCTGCTCTCGGAAATGACGCGTCTGGGAATGCAGACCCGGGGCATCCAGCGCGATGCGGACCGTCCGACCGGAAAGGTGGAGGTGATCATGGACGGGGCGGCGCATCGCTTCATGATCTTGCCGGATCAGGCCTACGACCATGTGTGTCCGGATACGACCGCAGCGCTCGTGGCGGATGCGCAACCCAGCCTGGCCTATTTCGGAACCCTGGCGCAGCGCGACAGGCAATCCAGGGTGGCATTGGAATATTTTCTGCAATCGCACCGGGGGCCGGTATTCCTCGATATCAATCTGCGTGCGCCGTGGTATGACCGCGCTATCCTGGCCGGATCGCTGGCGGCCGCAGACATCGTCAAGCTCAACGATGAAGAGCTGGCCATCGTCGCGGACATGTTCGACCTGCCCGGCGACACTCCGGAACGGCAGGCCGCCGTGCTGCTTGAACGGTTCGACCTCCGGCAGGTGCTGGTGACTTGCGGCGAGGCGGGCAGTTGGTGGCTGGACGGGGCACAGTTGCTGCGCGCCGGACCGGTGCGCTCATCTGCCCCCGTCATCGATACCGTTGGGGCGGGCGACGCCTATGCATCCGTATTCATCGTGGGCCTGCTGTGTGGCTGGGATCCCGCGGTCACCCTGCATCGTGCCAGCGAATATGCGGCCGCCATCTGTCTTGTCCGCGGTGCCGTGCCCGATACACCGGAACTGCAGCTGGCTTGTCGCCGTGCCTGGGGAATGGCGGATTGAATTGAAGGGATCGCTTGGCTAGCCTGCTTGGGGCTAGAATGGAAATCCTGCCGGTTGCACGCCCGCAGGATTTCCTGCCATCACACCCTGAGGAGTCGATCATGGAGACCAAGCCGCCCCTGCCCCCTTTTACCGTCGAATCCGCCATCCAGAAAGTGCGTATGGCGGAAGATGCCTGGAACTCACGGGATCCTGATCGCGTTGTGCTGGTGTATACCGCGGATACGGTATGGCGCAACCGGGCGGAATTCCCCGTCGGTCGCGAACAGGTGCACCAGTTCCTGCAACGCAAGTGGGCGCGTGAGCTGGAATACCGGTTGATCAAGGAGTTGTGGGCCTGTGCCGGCAATCGCATCGCGGTCCGCTTCGCCTACGAGTGGCACGATGATTCCGGTCAGTGGTATCGCAGCTATGGAAACGAGAACTGGGAATTTAACGATCAGGGTTTCATGATGCGTCGTTTTGCCAGCATCAATGACTTGCCTATCCCGTTGGGCGAGCGCAAGTTCTTCTGGCCGCTCGGCCGTCGCCCTGACGACCATCCGGGCCTGAGCGACCTGGGACTGTAAGCCATCTTCATCTTCAACCGGCCAAAATAAACCAGCAATGCCGGGCGGATCGGCCTATGATGGATCCACCCGATTTTTGCCGGTCGGGCACAGGCAACCAACCTGTCACCGCAAGACATCCGCCGCCGGCCTGGGCCGACAGCGCGAGGAGAAGCAACATGGCCAAAAGTCAGCAGCGCGGTAACAAGGAAGCGAAAAAACCCAAGAAGGAAAAACAGGTCGTCGTACCGGCAGGCTCCTTCATCACTCCACCCAAGCCAACCTTGCCTCACAAGCACAAACATTAGCCGGCCTGTCGGCAGTCAGCCTTTCGTCCCCTCGGCCTGTGGGGGGGGGGGGCTGTCTTGCGCCAGCAGGGTGGGAATGGTGCGACGCAACAGCAACCCGTAGCTGACAGTCAGGATGCCGGCGATCACGAACGTGGGTTTCACGCTGCCGAACAGATGGGCCAGACTGCCGAAAAGCAGGCTGCCGATGGGCAGCATGCCGATGAAGGCCATGGTGTAGAGAGCCATGACCCGTCCGCGCAGGTGGCTCGGAACCAGCGATTGCAGCAGCATGTTGCAGGACGTGATGGCGAGGATGAACATGCCGCCGGTCGTGACCAGCAGCGGCAGCGCGAGCGTCAGCAGGGTGTTGTAGGCGAAGAGGGTTGCCGCCAAGCCGCCCACGACGCATGAGAGGCCGATGTTGTCGTAAAGGCCGGCGTTCGACTTGCGATTGGCAAGAAATAGCGAGGCTCCCAAGGCCCCGGTGCCGGAGGCGCCCATCAGGACACCGAGCGTGTCCGGCCCCCCGGCGAATATATCCTTGGCATACACAGGCATGAAGGTCATGAATGGCCCTGAGCAGATGCTGCAGATGGCCACCGTGGCGATCAGCCAGTGGCATGGAATGGAACTTTTCAGAAACTGTACGCCCTCGCCAAGAGATCGGGATGCGCGGTATTGGGACGTCGGTGGCGCCTGAATGACGATCAGGGTCAGGATGGCGGCGATGTAAGACAGTGCATTGACAGCGAAACAGGCGGCCTCGTTGAACATGGCCAGCGTGATGCCCGCAATCGTGGGGCCGATCAGTCGCGCGCTGTTGAACGTCAACGCGTTGAGGGCGATGGCATTGCCGAGCATATTCCGGTCGTGGATGATCTCATTAATGATGGCTTGTCGTGACGGCATCTCGAGCGCGCTACAGGTGCCCTGTAACAAGGCAGCCGAGATCAGGATCGCGGGGGTGAACGTGTCATGCCAGGCGATGAAAACCAGGGTGGTGGCCAGCAGCATTTCCACGCATTGCGTCATCAGCAGGATATTGCGCTTGCTGTAACGGTCCGCCATGACTCCGCCCAGCGGGGTCGCCAGCAGCATGGGGATCTGGCCGGAAAATGCGACCAGGGCGAGCATGAAGGCAGATCCAGTGACCCGGTAGGCAATCCAGGAGAGTGCGACCTGCTGCACCCAGGTCCCGATCAGCGAGACCGTCTGGCCGAAAAAGTAGTACCTGAAATCACGTCCGGCCAGTGCGCGGAAGGTGTGCTTCAAAATGGGTCCCCGATCAGGATCAAGTCGGCAGGCCGGTAGGGCATCGAAGGCCTGCCGCGACCGGCGATCAGGTCAGTGAGGAGCCGGCTCTGGTGTCAGTCTTTGCCGGATCTCCCGCGCCCATGACTTTTCTGGGGGCCATGTCCGCCCTGATTGCCTTGTTTGCGCCACTCCCGCAGATCGTTCTCGATTTTCTGTGGTTTGTCCCGTGTGCGCTTGCCCTGCATTTTATCGTGACTATTGTCCCGGCGGTCAACTCTTTTTTCCGTCCGCGCCTGACGACGTTCCTCTTCTCTACCGGCCTTGCGTGTCCGGCGGTCCTGCATTTTCTCCAGTCGCCTGCGTTCCTTGTCCTCGAAGATATTTTTCAACAGGCCCTTTTTCCGCTGGTCATGCATGATCGGCAACTGGTCGCGAACCTGATCCCGTATATGCTCGAGGGCGCGGTCGAGCAGGATTCTCCGCGCTTGCAGGAATGCAGGGTTGTGCTGCAGTTGCAAAGGCTTCCCCGGCCTGCCGAGCGCGAGGAATGCCGGCAGCCCCGGCAGGGCATCGACTTCCCCCTGCTCGGTGCGCATGTAGGTGGCGCCTTCGTGGACGATGTCATAGGTGCCGGCCTCGTCGGTATTGTCTGAGCCATTCTCGAGAAGGATGACTTCATGGTCGGTGCCCCGGATACCGATCGTGGCGGTGGTCGTGTTGATGCGGTAACCGTGCGGGTGCGCCTTGCCGATCCAGCCGGTGACCGAACGCATGGCCCCCTTGAGCAGGCTGAAATAACTGTGCTCCTGTTCGCTGCCATCAGCCAGGTACTCGTCGATCCGCATGCTGGTGTTGCCGCGCAGCGAAATCACGCCGCCATCGTCCATGCGGATCAAGACCTCGGCATTGCTACCGGTTGTTACCGTGTCTCCTTCATCGATTGCAGTGCCCACCGACAGGGGGACGCGTTTCTTGCTGACGCCGGAGAGCAGGGTGACTTCTCCGTTGAGGGAATCCACTACCCCCGCGTGTTCGCCGGCCTTCACCGTTCCAGCCAGCAGGGTGAGGCAAAGCGAGAGGCAAGCGATGGAGGAAGTCCGTAGAAGGGTTGCTGAAACTGGCGGCATAGGCGGGCTGGAATTGTCTCGTTGTGATGATCGGAAGATAGCTTAACCGAGTCTGGATGGCAGGAAAATAAGCGCGTCCAGACCATGAGTGTTTATGCTACAGGAGGGGTTGCGTTATGCTAGGCAGCAACGACATGGAGGCGAAAATGGCGGACAAGGCGCTCGATGAGCAATTGAAAATGGCTGTGGCAATGGCGCAACGGGGTGACTGGGACGCCTCCCATCGCATCGTGCAGGACTACGGCCATCCGCTGGCCTGCTGGATACACGCGGTACTGCACAAGATCGAAGGGGATGCCTGGAACAGTCGCTACTGGTATGCCCGCACCAGCGGCCGGCACTATGAGGATGTCAGCGATCCGCAGGAGGAACTGCGGCTGATCGCGCAGCACCTGCAGGATCATTGACCCATTGCGTGCCACGGATTACAGGTCTGAAAACAGATCCGGGGTCCGTGACGGTTGTTGCGGTTTCTCATGCTCCAGCCAGTGGGCCAGCACGCGGATCACATAGTCGATTTCTTCCGGAGTGAGGGCTCGCCCGCAGGGGATGCGATGCCACTTTTCCAGACAACCGCGACAACAGCAAGCGGTGGCGTGCTGGGCGACGAAGACCGGATGGCCCTTGAATGGGGTCTGCTGGCCGTCGTTGGCCGGAAGCGCCGGGGCGAGGCGGGTTACGATGAAATCCCGGGCATGCATGAGCACCAGGGGCAGTCCTTTGTCGCGCAGATAATCGAGATCCTTGCCGCGCAGATGAAACTTCCTTCTGAAGGCGGATTTCCCAAGTGCGGTAAACAGGGCGTCGAGATCCCGCATTACTGCTCCGGTACTGGCGGCAAACCGTAATGGGCGCGTGCGCGGCTGCATTGGGGATTGACCTGGCCGTCCACTGTGTAGGGTTGCATGTCATGGCAGGTGCCCGGGCGTTGCGGATAGATTCTGCAACGCGCCCCCGGAATCTCGCCGACCAGCTGGTCGCAGCGTGGTGTGGCGCTGTTGGTGCCTTTCATGCAGCGCAGGTGCGGCGTCAGCCGTTCCGTCACCTCGGCTGGCACCCAGCCGCCTGGCGCGTCGTCAGCCTCGCCCCAGTAGAACGACACGCGAAAGCTGGCGCAGCAGGCGCCGCAGTGCTCGCAAACTGAGGAGGTTTCTGACACGGGAGGGATGCGCCTGTAGGAATGCTGATGCCGGAATTTTACTGAATTCCGGGGTGAAGGCGAACCGGTTACTTGTTGTGCGGATTCAGGTTATGCGCCGTCCATTGGGCGTGGGCGTGGTGCATGTCGATCAGGCCCTCGTTTTCCAGGGCCTGCAAATGCATCATCACCTGCATGGAGACCTCCGAGAGCTCACGCAAGTGGGGCGTCAGGTCTTCCAGCCCGGCGCCGTCGGTTACCATCTGGATCAGTTTCCGGCCGATATCATGGAAGGCCTTGTGCGGGGCTTCGACAGCCTGAAACTCCGGGCGTCCCGCGAAGGATTGGCCATCCCCGTAGTACCAGCGGCCAAGACGGCATTCGTGGCATGACAGTGGCGGGGTGTTCAGGTACTGCCGATGCTGGGAATTCTTCTCCATGGCGGCGACCTTGACCAGTTCGGTGACCAGTTGCTTGCGCCATTGCACGTGGTCGATGATGGCCATGTGGATGAGGCCGATCGGCAGCCCGGACCAGCGGATATCTTCCTCGATGAACCGGATGAACTGGTCCAGCGGCAGGGCCTGGCTGATCCAGTAGCCCTGTACCTTGGTGCAGCCTGCAGCCTGCAGCCAGCAGGTGGTGGTATTGTTCGTTGGTCTCGACGCCTTCCGCAACCACGCTGATGCCCAGTTCGTGGGCCATCCGGATCGAGGATTCGACGATGGTCGCGTTCTTTTCCGATTGCAGCATCCGGCTGATCAGGCCCTGATCCAGCTTGATGGCCGAGAAGGGCCACTGGCTCAGGGTGTCGATGGAGGAATAGCCCTTGCCAAAGTCATCCATGGCCAGGCCGACACCGGCCTCGCGCAACGGCAGGATATGCTTCTTCAGCAACGGGTCGTTCTGGAGGGTAATGGTTTCGGTCAGTTCGACTTGCAGGCTGCTTGGCGGCAGCTGGGAATTCTCAAGCGCACTCAGGGCCATCCGGGTGAACTGGTCGTCATGGAAATCCCGGGCGGAGGCGTTGAACGCCAGCGTGAGTTCCTCCACGTCTCGCAGCACCACCATGTCCTGGATCAGCTTCGGAAACATGTGGCGGGTGATCTCGGCGATGAGGTCGGAGTCTTCGGCGACCGGGATGAATTCGCTTGGCATGATGATGCTGCCGTCCGGCCGGATCCAGCGGATCAAGGCTTCCGCGCCGATGACCTTGCCGGTGATCAGGGAAATCTTGGGCTGGTAGTAAAACGTGAACTCGTCGTTCCGGAGGGCTTCGAGAATTTCAGCAGCGGTCTTCATGTGAGGAGGATAGGGCTTCCAATGCGCATATCTTGATACGAATAGCCTGATATTACAGGATTTCGCGGCTGATATGCGCCTCCCATTTTCTGGTGCGCCCCAAGCGCCCTAGACGTCCTTCTTGATGCAGTGGGCTTTGGTTGCCGCGCGGTAGATGTCATCGACACTATCATCTTCGACCGTGGGCGCGGCTAGTTGATCGCGGAAGGCGCTGCACTGGGCGGATTCTGAAATCAGTTCACCGACCAGTCTGGCCTTCTTGCTGGCTTCCAGCGGGTGGAAATGACGGGAGCAACCGGCGGCAGCCAGCAGCGTGAGCAGGATGAGGATGGTTTTTTGCATGATGGCAGGATACGTTCCTTAACTTTCCCGAAGCTTACTGTCCTGATATATCAAACCGGCACGAACTGGTAACATCGCGGCCTTTTAGAACAAGATCACAAGGATATCACCATGAGCAGCATCATCGTTGAACATCAACCCGCTTCCGAACGTCTGGAAGCGCTGGGCGTCTCCAAGTGGCCGACCTGGTCCAAGGAGGTCTCGGTCTTCCCGTGGGTGTTCCATGAGCAGGAGATCGCGTGGATTCTGGAAGGCGAGTGCGTGATCACCCCGGAAGGCGGCGAGCCGGTGACCTTCGGCAAAGGCGACCTGGTGACCTTCCCGGCCGGCATGAAGGCGCAGTGGGAAGTCCGCCAGCCGTTGCACAAGCACTACCACCTGGACGGCAATGCACTGACCCAGGCATGGCGCCGGGTTCGTGCGCTGCTGCCGTTCTAGGGCGCAGCCTAGTGCAGGTGTTTTAACTGCAACTGGCGCAGCTTCGGAGCCAGCCTGGCGGTAATGCCGACGACCGTCAGGGTCATCATGCCGCCAAAAATGACGGAGGGGACCAGTCCCATCAGGCGTGCGGCGAGGCCCGACTCGAAGGCGCCAAGTTCGTTCGAGGAGCCGATGAAGATGCCGTTGATCGCCGACACCCGGCCGCGCATGGCGTCCGGCGTGGCCAGTTGCATGATGGAGGTGCGCAGGACGATGGAAATACCGTCCATCGCGCCGGAGATCAGCAGAAAGATGGCTGCCACCCAGAAATGCGGGCTCAGGGCGAAGGCGATGATGCTCAGGCCGAATCCGGCCACCGCACCCAGCAGCCAGCGCCCCATGTGATCGTGGATGGGGTGGCGCACCAGCAGCAGTCCCATCATCACCGCGCCAGCCGCCGGCGCAGCACGCAGAATGCCCAGCGCCTCCGGTCCGGTGTGGTAGATGTCGTGGATGAACGCAGGCAATAGCGCGATCGCACCGCCGAACAGCACGCCAAACATGTCGAGTGACATGGCCGCCAGCAGCACCTGGTTGCCGTAGACGAAACGCAGCCCTTCCGCGATGCTGGTCAAGATTGGTGCGCCCTCCGGTGGCGGCGGCTCCTCCACGCGCAGGGTCAGCAGCGTGATGGCTGCGCCGAGGCAGAATACCGAGGCCATGCCGTAGGCGACCGAAATGTTGGCCCAGCCCACGACCACCCCCCCGATCGCCGGGCCGACGACCAGCCCGAACTGGAAGATGGAACTGCCAACCCCGGTGGCACGCACAACCTGTTCCCGCGGGAAAATCAGTGCAAACAGCGCGCTGTAGGTCGGTGCGATGAAAGAGCGGCCGATGCCGATGAAAATGATGGAACCGTAGATCCACGCGACCGGGTTGCTGCCGATCCAGCCCACCGAGACCGCGGTCAGTGTCATGGCATTGAGGCACAGCATGCAGGCTGCGAGCACGCCGAACAGGCGCCGCGAGTAATGATCCACGGCGTAGCCGGCAAACAGGGCGCAGCAGAAATACGGGATCGCTTCGGCCAGTCCGACCAGTCCCAGCGACCACGGGTCGTGGGTCAGCTGGTAGATGTGCCAGCCGACCACGACGGCCGTGATCTGGTATGCCAGCACCAGCAGGACGCGAAAGCCCAGCAGTCGTGCGAAGGCATGGTTCTTGAGGGAAAGCAGTTGTGGCAGGGTCATGGGTTGGTCTTGTTCAGCAGGGCGGCATAGCCGGTCCGGTAATCGGGATAGGCCAGCCGGAAGCCGGTTTGCAGCATGCGCCGATTGGACAGTCGCTTGCCTCCTTGTGGCTCCGTCGCCGGTGCGTGGCCGGCCCCGGATCGATCCGCCAGCCACTGCAGGACTTCGTATTGCGGGCAGGGACAACTGTCGGTGACGATGTAGCAGTCGGCCGGGGGCTGTCCTCGCAGAACCTGACGGATCAGGAACACGATGAAGCCTGCGGCGTCGTCGCGGTGAATGCGGTTAGTCCAGGCGTTCTGTGCCGGCCAGAGGTCCGGGCTCGCCGCCAGCTGGATCATGCGGTTGCGTCCGGGGCCGTAAATACCGGAGAGCCGCAGGGCCGTGTGCCCGCAGGTCAGCCCATCCAGCAAACGTTCTGCCTCCAGCAGGCGTTCGCCGCCGAAATCGGCCGGGACTGCCGGATCTTCCTCGCTCAGGAGCGCTTCCGTGGCTTGGCCGTAGACGCGGGTGCTCGAAACGAAAAACACATGACGCAGCCCCCGGCTATCGGTCAGGGCCGCTAGCACGTGACGCAACCCCTCCACGTATTGCGCCCGGTAATGGGCGTCGCTCTGGCTGTCGGCCGCCACGCAGTAGAGCAGGATGTCCGGGTCGATGGTGGCTAGTGCAGCGAGGGTTTCGGGGCGGGTGACATCACCTCTGAACAGGGATACACCATCCTGTTGTGAGTGCCCACTTCTTCTGAGGGCTGCGACCTCGAGGCCGTCTTCCAGCAATGTTGTGCTGACGGCCCGACCCAGGTCGCCATAACCGGCAATCAGGACCCTCGGCCGGTCGGACGTAACCACTGGGGACATGGATTCAGGCTGCCGGCTGGGCGAATGCGGTCTGCAGCACGTTGACCATGTAATCGTGGTCGAGCACGCCCGCGCTTTCACGGATGCTGTGCATGGCCCACATCGGCGAACCGACGTCGATGCCTGGCATGCCGAGGCTGGCGGCCACGATGGGGCCGATGGTGCTGCCGCACCCCAGGTCGGTGCGGTGAGCATATTGCTGGCAGGGAACGCCAGCCGCTTCGCACAGCAGCATGAAACGGGCGGCGGTATCGCCGCTAGTGCTGTAGCGCTGGTTGGCGTTGGTCTTGATCACCGGGCCGCCGTTCACCAGTACCTTGTGGTTGGGTTCGTAGGCGGCCGGGAAATTGGGATGGTAGGCGTGCGCCATGTCGGCACTGATGAAAAAGCTGCGCGACGCGGTGCGAAGGCGTGCTTCTTCGTCCAGGCCGAGGCCGGAAGCGATGCGGGCCACGACGTCGGCGACGAAACTGCCGTCGGCACCGGTGCTGCTGGTGCTGCCCACTTCCTCGTGGTCGAACAGTGCGCAAAGCGTGGTGGCCTCGGGATGCTCCGTCGTCATCAGGGCGGTCAGACCAGCGTGGCAGGAGGCGAGGTTGTCCAACTGGCTGTCGGCCAGGAACTCCAGGTCCGCCCCCCAGAAACTGCCCTTCTGGGTATCGTAGACATTGAATTCGGTATTGAGGATATCCTGCGCATCCACTTCGAGCGCGTCGGCGATCTGTGCCGTGAAAGCCTCCCCGGCTTCCCGGCCCTCCGTCAGCCGGCCCAGCATCAGCGGCAGCTCGGTCTGCTTGTTGAGTTTGAGGCCCTGATCGTTGACTTCCCGGTTCATGTGGATGGCGAGGTTGGGCAGCCTGACCAGTGGTTCGCTGAAGCGCAGCAGGCGGGTTTCGAATCCGTGCGCGCTACGCAGGTGCACTCGGCCGGCCAGGCTGAGGTCGCGGTCGGTGAAGGTAGCGAGGATGGGGCCGCCGTAGACCTCCACGCCCAGTCGGGCATGGGCGTCGCAGGCGTGGGCCGCAAGTGGTTTCAGCCGCAGGCCGGGGGAATCGGTATGCGCACCGACGATACGGAAGCCAGCCTCAACCAGGGGCTTGTGCCCGATGCAGAACGCGATCAGCGAAGCTCCGCCACGCGTGACGAAATAGCGCCCGCCGATTTCCAGTTGCCAGCGCGCGCATTCCTCCAGCCGGGTAAATCCGGCAGCGGTGAGGCGGGTGGCGGCGGTGGCCACGGCGTGCCAGGGACTGGGACTGGCATCGATGAAATCGAGCAGGTCTTGGGCAAGGGCGCGTTGTTCGGGGGTGATCATCATGATGTTCGCTTCGTCGGGACAGGCTTCAAGGATACTGAAAGCGGCAGGATGCTGCCAGCGGTTGTGCGTTGGCAGGTAGAATGTCGCGGTTAGTGCCGAGAATAAAGCAGTAGGGGGGGAGGTTCGCCTCCCCCTGATGAGCCCTCATTGACCTGGTGTGAGCCTGCTGAAATAGATCAGGCGCACTAACAACACTACTGCGGAGGTCGTTTGCGGCGTTGCGCGGTGCTGGAAATCCTCATGTACTTGTGTACATGCCGGTTTCTGCGCGCCGTGCGTCTTGCATCCAACCTTTCTCGTAACGTTTTGTGCTGTTTGAGTCTGGATGCCTATGTTCCGCTGGTTCGAAAAACTGCTGAATCCTTTTCCGGATGCGCTGATCGCGCCGCCGTCCAAGGGGTTCTGGGCGTTCGCCTGGTCGTGTACCGAGGGGTTGCGCGGACCGATGCTGGCGATGACGCTGCTGACGGCTTCGATCGGGGCGTTCGAGGCATTGCTGTTCGGCGTACTGGGCAAACTGGTGGACTGGTTGAGCCGGGTGCCACCCGGCCAACTGTGGGCGCAGGAAAGCGGTCGGCTGATGGCGCTGGCGGCTGTGCTGGCGGGGAGCATCCTGCTGGTGGCGTTGCAGATCATCCTCAAGCACCAGACGCTGGCGGGTAATTTCCCCATGCGCATGCGCTGGAATTTTCACCGCCTGATGCTTTCCCAGAGCATGGGCTTCTATCAGGACGAGTTCGCCGGACGGGTGGCGGCCAAGGTGATGCAGACCGCGCTGGCAGTGCGCGACATGTGGTTCATCCTGGCCGACATCCTCGTCTTCGTGACGATTTACTTCGTGACCCTGCTGGCCATCGTCGACCATTTCAGCGGCTGGCTGATGCTCCCTTTCTTCGGCTGGCTCACGCTCTATGTCGGTGCGCTGGCCTATTTCGTGCCGCGCCTGTCGAAGGTGTCCAGGGAGCAGGCGGACGCGCGCTCCATCATGACCGGCCGCATCACCGACGCCTATACCAACATCGCCACGGTCAAGCTGTTTTCCCACGCCGGGCGCGAGGCGGCCTATGCGCGCTCGGCCATGGAAGAATTCATCGTCACGGTGCACCGCCAGATGCGGCTGGTGAGCAAGGTGGAAATCCTCAATCACGTGCTGATCATGGCGCTCATCATCACCAGTGCCGGCATCGCGCTCTGGCTGTGGAACCGGGGCGAAGCCGGGCTGGGCGCGGTGGCCGCGGTGACGGCCATGGTGCTGCGCCTGCACGGCATGTCGCACTGGATCATGTGGGAGATGACGTCGCTGTTCGAGCATGTCGGCACCATGCAGGATGGCCTCAACACCCTTTCCACCATGCAACTGGTGAAAGACCGGCCGGACGCGCAGCCGATGACGGTGCGCCAGGGGGATATCCGTTTCGAGCAGGTCGATTTTGCCTATGGCGGCGAGCGCAAGGTGCTGGACAGTTTCTCACTGCACATCCGACCGGGTGAAAAGGTCGGGCTGGTGGGCCGTTCCGGCGCAGGCAAGTCCACCATCGTCAACCTGCTGCTGCGTTTTTACGACGTGGAGTCCGGCCGCATCCTGATCGATGACCAGGACGTGGCCACGGTGACCCAGAACAGCCTGCGCGAGCACATCGGCATGGTGACGCAGGACACCTCGCTGCTGCATCGCTCGGTACGCGAGAACATCCTCTATGGCCGTCCGGAGGCGAGCGAGGCGGAGATGCTATCTGCCGCCACCCGTGCCGAGGCGCATGCCTTCATCCAGACGCTGTGCGACCCCAAGGGTCGTACGGGCTACGATGCCCACGTCGGCGAACGCGGGGTCAAGCTTTCCGGCGGGCAGCGTCAGCGCATCGCCATCGCACGGGTGATGCTGAAGGATGCACCTATCCTGCTGCTGGATGAAGCGACCAGCGCCCTGGATTCCGAGGTCGAATCCGCCATCCAGGGCAGCCTGTATCGCCTGATGGAGGGCAAGACGGTGGTCGCCATTGCCCACCGACTCTCCACCATCGCGGCCATGGACCGCCTGATCGTGCTGGACGAAGGGCGCATCATCGAGGAGGGCGACCACGACAGCCTGCTGCAGTCCGGCGGTCTTTACGCCAAGTTGTGGGCGCACCAGAGCGGCGGCTTCCTGGGCGAAGCCTCGGAAGCCTGAGGCGCTCCGCCCGGATCAGCCCGGCGGCATCGCTACGGCGGGTGCCCCGGTCGGATGCACGATCACCGAACAGGTCATGCCGGCGACCAGGGTCAGGTCCTGCGGCAGTTTGTCCAAGGCGATGCGCACAGGTACGCGCTGGGCGAGACGTACCCAGTTGAAGCTCGGATTGACGTTGGCCAGCAGGCGAACGTCGGTCGGGTTGTCTCGGTCGGTGATGCCGCGTGCGATGCTTTCCACATGGCCGGTGAGCACGCGATCCGTGCCCAGCAGGCGAACTTCCGCGACGTCGCCGACCTTGATCAGCGCCAGCTTGTGTTCCTCGAAATAACCATAGACCCAGAACGAATGCTGGTCAATGACGGCCAGCTTCGCTGCGCCGACCTGGGCGAAATCGCCCGGGCGGACCAGCAGATTGGACACCCATCCATCCACTGGCGCACGCACCACGGTGCGCTCCACGTTCAGCCGGGCCTGGTCGCGCTGAGCCAGTGCGGCGTCGTATTCGGCCTTTGCGCTGACGGCCAGCAGGTCGGAGTCCTCGCGGTTCTCGCGCGAGATGACCTGGTCGTCCAGGGCGGCGCGGCGTTGCGCCTGGCCGCGCTTCATCTCAAGCAGGGAACGGCGCTGGTCCACCAGTGCCTGGGCCTGGGCCAGCGCGTGGCGATAGTGGTCGTCGTCGATGCGGAACAGCAGGTCGCCCCTGTGCACGTACTGGTTGTCGTGCACCGCCACGTGAGTCACCAGGCCGGCCACGTCGGGCGCGATGTTGACGATATCGGCCCGAACGCGGCCGTCCCTCGTCCAGGGCGAATCCATGTAGCGCACCCACAGCAGGTGGGCGAGGTAAACCGCCACGGCGACCAGCACGATCGTGATCGCATAGCGCAGCAGTATCTTGGCGAAGTTTTTCATCACGGTCCTTTCAATAGATCCAGAGCCCGCCTGCGGCGAACAGGCAGACGAAGGCGGCGAAACGGAACAGTGCCGGGTACCAGAGGTGACGGTAGAGCCGGAAGCGTGTCAGCAGGGTGTCCAGCAACAGCCAGCCGATTCCGGCCAGAACGAAGGCGAATAGCAGGGTCGGCACCAGAGCGTCGAACAGGGCGATTTCACGCGGCATGGTCAACAGGACTCCGGCGAGGTTGCGAGCGCCGTGTTGTCGTCCAGCAGGGCGCTGTGGATGAAATGCAGCATGGACTGCAGCGTACGGCGGGTGGCCGCCGACAATACCGCGGCTTCCTGCGGGTCGCTCAATCGGTCAAGCGCCTGCTCGATGCAGTCGACGGCGTGCCGCCAGGCGGCTGCGGAAGGTTCCTCGAATAGACAGGCGATGGCCTCGAGGCTGGTGTGCAAGGGGACGGCCAGGTCCGCGTCGCGAATATCGGGGAGGTGCTCGCGCAGGGCGATCACGGCATGACCAATTTCCAGCGTGGACAGCAGCCAGTCGATCACGGCGCGGTCTTCTTCCCCGGCGATGCGCTGGGCGCTGCCGGCTCGCTGCACCAGGTCCCGGGCAGCGGTTTCCAGGCGTGCGCGGCGCAGTGCCAGCGGGTCGCGGCAGGCCGAGACGACCAGGTTTCGCAGCGCGGCGGCGATGCGCCGGCGCGACCAGCGGCTGGTGCTGAGATCGATCAGGCCGTACAGGGTGCCTGCGACCAGCACCGCGAAGAGGTCGGCCACGGCATCGTTCATGAACGTCACCGGGTTGGCGCTGTAGGCACTGTTGAAACCGATATGCAGCAGGAAGACGATGAACGTGCCGGCGCCCATGATCGCGCGCTCCGGTCGCGTCGTCAGCCAGGCGGCCAGCAGGATGCCGGGGGATACGGCGATCGCCAGCATCAGGAATCCCTGCGCCTCGGTCAGCCAGTGGAAGTTGCAGAGGTAGGCTAATCCCGTGCCCAGCACCGCGCCCATGAAGAACTGGCGGATGGCCTGCGTGGGAGATGGCGCCGTCGCAAACAGTGTGCTGGTAATCACCCCGATGGTGATGGCTTCGAGCCCGGAGCGCCAGTCTGTCAGGATCCAGACGGCGGCCAGAACGGCAAGCGCGAGCGCCCCGCGGAACCCTGCGAGAGCGACAGCCAGCGGGTCATAGTGCATTTCCAGCCGCGGTGATACCGGCTCGGCAGTGGCAAGCGTCGCGCCGGCTGGCGCAGCCAGGGCGCCATAGGTGCGTACGTAAGCATGCAGTTCCTCGGTCAGGCGTTGCAAAAGTTCGACACCGGTCTCGAAGGCGATCCGGGCCTGTTCATCGAGCGGGGCAGGCAGTTGGCGGCGAGCGGTTTCGATGGTTGTCCCGAAACCTGCACGCAACTTCTCAAACTGGACCGCGATCTGCAGCGCCTCGTGCTCGGTACGGGCGCTATGTCCGTCCAGGCTGGTTGCGGCAGAGAGGGGCTGCAGCAGGACCTGCAGGGCCTCCGCGACGTTGCCGCGTCCCTGTCGTCGCTGGCGGAGGAGCAATTGCATGAAGGCGTGGAATGTCGTCGAGACCTCCATGAATTCCTGGTTCATCCGGCTCAGGCGCAGGCGCTGCAGGCGCGATTCGTCGTTTTCCATCACCGCCGAGGCACGGAAGGACTCCAGGCTGAAGATGTCGCCGATGAAGCGCAGCACTGCCAGCCGGCCCGGAACGAGGTCTGCGGGCTGTGAGGCGGCAGCCCGCAGCAGGTCTGAGAAATCCTGGAAGCGGCGGCGCACCGAAGCCAGCATCACGTCCCACATGCGTTGCGGGAATACCAGGTCGCTGACCAGCGTGGCACTGATCAGGCCGATCATGATTTCGGAGATCCGGGTCACGCCGATGGCGAAGGTCTGTTCCGGTGCCAGGGTCGCCGGCAGTCCGACGATGCACAAGGTGTATCCGGCCAGCACGAAGGCGTACGATTGATGGTTGCGATAGATCATCGAACCCGCGGTGCAGAGGCCTATCCACAGCGCCATATAGGCCAGGAATAGCATGCGCTCCTGCGCGAACAGGGCGACCAGGACGAACGACACCAGTACGCCGACCAGCGTTCCCAGCAGTCGGTAGTAGCTCTTGGCGAATACCATCCCGGAACGCGATTGCATGACGATGGCGACGGTCAGCAAGGCGGTGCGCGGCTGGTCCAGTTCGAAGCGCAGCGACAACCACATGGCCAGCAGGCATGCCAGCAGGACCTTGAACAGGTACCCGATGACGGGGGCATCCTCGTTGAGCCACCCCCGCCACGCCACCTGTGCCGGCACCCGCCAGCGGCTTCGACGCAGGGCGGACGGAAAATTCAGGACGTTCATTGCACCACCCCGGTTTCCGGGGCGAGGGTGCCACCGCCCAGTGCGCGCATCAGCCCGGCATAGGCGTCGAATCGTGCCGACTGCAGGTGGACGACATTTTCCCGCTGACGCAGCAAGGAATCATGGGTGTAGAGCACGTGAAGGAAATTGCTCAGGCCAGCCCGATAGCTGGACATGGCCAGTTCGTGCACCCTGGTAGCCTTGGTCAGCGCCTGCTCGGCATCTGCACGCTGGCGTGCGTTGGATTGCAGCAGCACCAGTTGGTCAGATACGTCCTGTAGCGCGCGGATCACCGTCTCGTTGTATTGCTCCACGGCAAAGTCGTAGCTGGCAGTCCTGGCGGAAAGATTGCCGCGGCGGCGGCCGCCGTCGAACAGCGGCAGTGACACGGCCGGACCGACTCCGGCGATGCTGGCGGCGCTGCTGAAGAGTTGGGCAAAACCCAGGGCCTGGAAGCCGACGAAGGCCAGCAGGTTGATGTTGGGGTAGAACTCTGCCTTGGCGCCCGCGATATTCTGCCGGGCTGCCTCCACGCGCCAGCGGTGTGCCAGCACGTCAGGTCGGCGGCCGATCAGGTTGGCTGCGAGCTGGTCGGGCAATCCGACCGGGGCATCCAGTTTCAGTGTCGGGCGCACCATGGCGTCCCCGGCGCCTGGTCCTTGCCCGGTCAGCGCAACCAGCTGGTTGCGCAGCAGGCCGATGCGGCCATCGATTGCTTCGATACGGGCGCGTGCCAATGGCACCGAGGTTTCCGCCTCCAGTACCTCCATCTGCGTGCCCAGTCCGGCGGACAGGCTGCGGTGGGTAATGGCGACGCGCGTCTCGGTTTCACGTAGCGCTTCAGCGGCGATGTCGCGCAGGCTGTATTCCATGGCCAGCTGCACGTAGGTGCGTACCACGGCTGATTCCAGCCCCAGCTTGACCTGCTGTGCTTCGGCCGCGGTGGCGCTGGTTTCCCCGATGGCCGCGCGCCAGAGGCTTTCCTGCTTGCCCCAGAGGTCAAGGTCGTAGGACAGCGACGCCGTGGCCTTGTTGTTCCAGTCGACGTTTCCGCCCCAGGGGGGCGGGATGAACTGGAGCGCGGTGAAGCGCTCGCGGGCGACCGAGGCATCGCCGCTGGCGATGGGCAGGGCGGCGGCATGCACGGATTGGGCGAAGGCATCGGCGAGGGCGACACGGGCACGTGCCGCGCGTAGCGTCGGGCTGTCGGCGATGCTTTTCTCCACTAGCGCGTTCAATTGGGGATCTTGGTATGCCTCCCACCAGGTTTCCTTCGGCCACGCGATCGTGGCGGCCGATCTGATGCTGGCCCCGGTATCCAGTTGTTGCGGCGCGATCGGATGCGAGGCCGGTTCGATGCCTTTCATGCTGACGCAGCCGGCCAGCAGGGCGCAGCCGCTGAGCAGGGTGATCATCGCCGCCCTGCTCAGCGTGGCGACAGGCCGGGGTCGATCGGGGTTTAGGGAGATGCAGTTCAAATTAGTACGGCCCCATACTATTTAATCAAAAAAAAACACAGGCCTATTTCATTACGTCGAGACGGGAGGCCAGCAGCTTGAGGCTGTTGATCATGATGTCGCGGTCCGGCTGGTTCAGTTGCGACATCAATGCATGTACCTTGCGGTAGTAATCCGGCATGACCTCGTCCAGCTTCTGCTGGCCGGCGGGCGTCATGCGGATGAGGAACTTGCGGCGGTCGTCGTTATCCATCAGGCGCAACACCAGGCCCTCGCGCTCCAGGCCATCGATGAAGCCGGTCATGGTGGCTTTGGTGACGCCGGCTTTCTCGGCAAGATCCGAAGGGGATGAGGTCTGGGTTTCCTCGCGCATCAGCAGTACCAGCACCCACCATCGCCCTTGCAACAGGTGGTGCTGTGCCAGCAGCTTGTCCAATGCGACGGAAATGTCGGAGGCTGCGCGAAGCAGGTTCACGAAATCCGAGATGGCGCTGATGTCGGCATCCGGGTAGCGCAACAGGAACCGCTGAAGGCTCTTGGAGGTCGGGAGTTCTTTGAGAAGCAACATACTACGAAGGATGATAGTATGGAACCGTACAATATGCAAGTGCGATATTACGGATGCATCAGGAACATGCGCTTGATCGATCCCATCCGTCCAGCCATCCTATAATGGCGCCATGGAAGACTCGTCACCCCGCCCTCTGGCCAACGCGCTTAAGCTGCACGATTACCCGTCGACCTTTCCGTTGGCGCGATCTCTCAGGCGCCATCTTCATTTTCATCTCGGGCCGACCAATTCGGGCAAGACGCACGAAGCCCTGGTCGTGCTGCAAAAGGCGAAATCCGGCGTCTATCTGGCGCCACTGCGATTGCTGGCGATGGAAATCCGCGATCGGCTGATGGATGCAGGCGTGCCCTGCAATCTCGTCACCGGCGAGGAGCGGGTGCTGATTCCCGGTGCGCGGCATACCGCCAGTACCATCGAAATGATGCGGCCCGATCAGGAAGTCGAGGTGGCCATCATCGATGAAATCCAGATGCTGCAGGACGAATCCCGCGGGTACGCATGGACGGCGGCCCTGATCGGGGCACCGGCCAAACATGTCTATGTCTGCGGTTCGGATGCCGTGACGGCCCCCTGCATCCGGGCGATCGAAGCCATGGGTGAGCCTTACAACATCACCCGCCTGGAGCGCAAGACGCCGCTGGTGCTGGAGACGGAAAGCCTGAGCGGGGCGCGTTACAGTCGCTGGAAGCTGAAAAAGCAACTCCAGAAGGGCGATGCGGTGATCGCGTTCTCGCGTAAGGATGTACTCACTCTCAGCGCGCGCATCCGCCAGTGGGGGTTCGGCGTGGCCAGCATCTACGGCGCCCTGTCGCCAGAGGTGCGGCGGACGGAGGCGCGGCGCTTCAATAGCGGCGAGGCCGAGGTGCTGGTGGCGACGGATGCCATCGGCATGGGCCTGAATCTGCCGATCCGGCGCATCGTGTTTTCCAGTACCCACAAGTTCGATGGCGTGGCGCCGCGCGACCTGAATGCCACCGAGGTGCGGCAGATCGCCGGTCGCGCAGGGCGGTACGGCATTTATCCGGTCGGCTATGTGAACGCTTTCGAGGACGACGAGTTGCGCCACCTCGACCACATGCTCACCACCTCGGATACGGCCGAGATGACGCGGCTGCCGATCACGCCCAATCTGTTTCACATGCAGACGCTCTCCGATGCACGTCACAACAATCGCATCGGCGAGTTGCTCGCTTTCTTCTCCGAGCGCGTGGGCATGGAGAGCGACATTTTCGAAACGGCGACTCTGGGCCTGCACGTCGCGCAAGGGCATCTGATCGATGAATATGCGCCAGACCTGTCGATGGCGCACAAGTATGTCTTTTCCTGCGCCCCCGTGTCGCTGGATAAAGCCCATGAGCGGGATTATTTCCTGGCCTGCCTGAAAAGTTTTGTCGAGCAACGGCGACGATCGCTGCCCATGGCGCCGGAGTGGCTCACCTCGACCAGCCCGCGTCATTTGGAGGATGCCGAGAACCTGAGCAAGGATCTGAGCCTGTATGCCTGGCTGGGATTCAAGTTTCCCCAAGTGTACTACCAGGGCGAACAGGTGCCGGCGTTGCGCAGTCGCGTCAGCCGCTATATCGAGCAGGCCTTGCTGACGCAGGCCGGCTTCGGGGATACGGCGAAGGAATTGCTATACGGGTATCGCTAGCACCAGAAAGAGTGTGGTGACCAGTTGATAGCGGAAGCGTCGAATTGTCCGGGCCTGCCATAACGCAGCAAGATGGGCTGCCTTGAGCTGGCTGGCGGGCAGTTCGATGTGCCGGTGGAAGCGGTCGGCCAGCCACAGGCTGAAACTCCAGGTCAGCAGCATGCCGATGCTTCCGGCGAGTGGACCCGACAGATTCAGCCCGCTGAACAGCGTGTTGGCCATTAGCAGAACCGGAAAATGCACCAGGAAAAGCGCATAGGAGGTGCGTCCCAGATATTGCAGCAAAGGCTGGCGGGCAACCCGCTCGGCCGTGTCGGATCGCAGGCCCCGGTAGAGCGACCATGCCACCAGTGCAGCCAGTGCGACACGCGGGCGGAAGTCGATCACCAGTGCCAGTGCCACCAGCAGGAACAGGATGCGCAAGTGGCGCGATGCGTCCGGGTGGCGCTGGGCAGCCCAGCAGGTCGCTGCGCCAAGTCCGTAGGCGCCGAAGAAATAGATCGCCCAATCATCCAGCGCCGGGTTGCGGTTGAACCAGAGCAGCGACAGGCCCGCCAGCAGCACCGTCAAAGCGGAAGCGAGGCGCAGGCTGAATCCGGAGCGGTGGCCCAGCCAGACCAGCACGGC
Source organism: Pseudomonadota bacterium (assembly GCA_029782295.1). Classification (GTDB taxonomy): domain Bacteria; phylum Pseudomonadota; class Gammaproteobacteria; order Burkholderiales; family Methylophilaceae; genus CAIJXJ01. The sequence goes on along the minus strand of JAKOVB010000027.1, from coordinate 245,791 downwards.
CATGAGCAGGAACAACTGGAAATCGACGGCGATATACCAGGCGCCGGCGGTCAGCGCATCGAAGTCCAGGACGCTTTGCAGCAATAGTCCGTGCGCGAGCAATTGCGGCCAGGAAGGGGCATCCGGAATGAAATCGTCGGACATCCAGTGCCGGGCGAACATGGCTGTGACGATGGAGAGCGATAATGCGGCCAGGAAAGGCAGGGTCAGGCGCAGGTAGCGCGTGACCAGGGCTCCGGCCAGTGCGCCCGTTTCCCGCAGATGTGGGGACATGAGGCTTCGCGCCGCCAGAAATCCGCCGATGACCAGAAATACCTGCACTGCCATGCGTGCGTTGTCATAGAGCCAGGCGATCAGCCCGGGGAAAGCGGTCTGTACCGCATCGGAAAGCGGGCCGTAAGCGGCCAGGTGATGCAGGACGATCAACTGCGCGGCAACCGCCTTGAAGGCGTCGACGATGAAAAAACGTTCGGAGGGCAATTTCATGGGGCGCGCATTATAGCGATTCCGCCTGCGCTGCGCACCTCGGGCGATATTGCTTGTGCGATCAGGCGCCAGTCAGATCGTCGTTGGAGAAATGGTAATTGTTTCGTCCGTGGCGCTTCGCCTGGTACATCGCCAGATCCGCGCTGCGGGTGAGTGAATCCTCGTCCTCGCCGTCTTCCGGGTACAGGGCGATGCCAATGCTCAGGGTGACCTGCAGGGTAACGCATTCGATGACGTAAGGCGCGCTGACCGCGACCAGCAGTTTTTCCGCGAACGAGCGCACATGTTCGATCGATTCGATGCCGGGGACCAGGATGGTGAATTCGTCCCCGCCCTGTCGTGACACCGTATCCATCTCGCGTGTCGCGCCGAGGAGGCGATTCGCCACTTCCTTCAGCAGCAGGTCGCCGAAGTAATGGCCGTACTGGTCGTTCACGGGTTTGAAGTTGTCGAGATCCATGTAGAGCAGGGCGAAGGATTCCTTGTTGCGCCGGGCGCGAGCGAGTTGCTGCGCGAATCGGTCCTTGAACAGGATCCGGTTGGGCAGGCCGGTCAGGTGGTCATGCTGGGCCTGGTGTTTGACGGACTCTTCGGATGCCTTGCGTGCGGTGATGTCGGTGAATAGCCCGATGTAGTTGACGGGGTTGCCGCAGGCGTCCCGGATGACGCTGATGCGTTGCCAGACGAGGTAGATCTCACCGTTCTTGTGGCGGTTCCAGTGTTCGCCCTGCCACCTGTCCGCGCTCATCAGGCTGGACCACATGTCAGAGAACAGGGCGTTGTCATTTGCACCGGATCCCAGCATGCGGGGGTTCTGCCCCAGGACCTCGTCCTCCGGATAGCCGGTGATATCGGTGAAGGCCCGGTTGGTGCGGATGATGCGGTTCTCGCTGTCGGTGATCATGACCCCGTCTGAACTGCTCTCGAAAACCTGTGCAGCGAGCCGCATTTCCTGTTCTGCGGCGAGCCGTTCGGTCGTGTCCATGATGACCGCCAGGAAAAAATGTTCGTCGGAATCGTCCAGCAATTGCAGGTGGACCTCGACCGGGTAAAGCGAGCCGTCCTTCCGCTCGTGCAGGGTTTCGAAGGTGTTCTCCCGCAGTTCGTGGTTCCGGAGCGGTACGATCAGTGCCTCGAACGCTTCCTGAGTGAAATAGGGGCTGATGTCCAGCGGGGTTAACGTCTTCATCTCCTCCATGCTGTAACCGAGATTGTTCAGGGCCCCATGGTTGGCGAAGATGAACTTCAGGGTGTCGGCGCTAAACAGATAGATCTCGTTCAGGCTGGCCGAAATGGCGGTATGCAGCATGCGCTGCTCCTGCAATCCGCGTTCTTGTTCAGATGTGAGGATCGCCAGCAGCAGGCCCCCCATCGACAGTACCATGCCGAAGATCCAGAAGTTGAACAGGCCGTTCCTGGCCATGTCCTCGGCATAAAACCCCAGGCCATGGCTGGCGCCTCCCAAAGCTTGTGCAAACAGCACCAGTTGCAGCAGCATGACTTTGTGGCGTCCGGCACGTACGCCGGCCCAGATGATGAACGGCCAGATCCAGGATGGAGTGACTTCGAAGCCCAGGCTCTCATTAAACCAGTTCATGAAAACGATCTGGCCAGTCAGCATGGACAGCGCGAACAGAACCGAGATTTCCCAGCCCATGCCCGGTCGGATCAGGTATCGGGGCCGTTTGCTCCAGATCAGGATCAACGGGGTCATGAACGTGATCCCCAGCAGGTCTGCCATCCACCAGCGCATCATGATGACGCCGAACAGTTCGGTTGAGATCTGGCCGGTGATCCAGAGGGTGCCGGTCCCGGCCAGGGCCGAGAGGCTGCTGCCGACAACGCCCCCGGAAAACAGGAGCCAGAACAGGTCGCGGCGGTCGTCCAGCGTCGGTTGGATTTTGCAGTAACGTGTCAGCAGAAGGTAAGCGGTGACTGTTTCCAGCATGTTGGCGAGTGCCAGCAGGGCGGAACTCGATATCGTTTGATGCACCATCAGGCCGGCCAGCATCGATCCAAGGAACAGTCCCGGGATGACAGACGGGCCGCGTAACAGGATGATCGCCAGGGCGAACCCGCCGGCCGGCCAGAAAATGGTGATGGTGGGGCTTTCGAGCGCAAACAGCAGGCCGATTTTGGCGAGCAGCAGGTAGGCGCCGGCCACGCCCAGGTTGACGAGCAGATGACGCCCTCGCAATGCCTTCAGAAATGACATGATTCCCGGATACCTTCTTGTTTTGAACCTCATACCGGAAAAAGCCCTGATTTCAGCAGCCCCTGCGCTAATTTACACCACGATTGCCAAGTGTGAAATGCCCTGGGTCATCGAGTTCAAGGACTGGGCTGGTCGATGCGATAGGCCCAGAGATGGGCCGCCACCAGAGCCCGCCATGGGGTGAAAGGCGCTAGCCAGGCTTGGGCCTCGGATTCGGTGACCGGGTCTGTCCGTGCCAGCAATCGCTGGATGCCTCGGCGGACAGCGGCATCGCCATGCAGGGAACCGTCCAGCCAGCCGAATCCGCGCAGCAGGGCGTAACTGACCGTCCATGGCCCGATACCTCGGATTGCGAGCAGCCGGGCCTGAATGCCGGATGCAGGCAGGGGTTCGCTGACCCATTCTGCCAAGGGCAAGGCGCCCTCCAGCACCATGTTGCTCAATGTGAGCAGCGTTTGTGCCTTGGTTTGCGAGAAGCCGGCTTGCCGGAGCGTCTCGAGGGATAACCCGGCGATACATTCTGCATCGGGATAACAGGCCAGTCCGCTGCTGTGCCGTGTACCGGTAGCCAGAATCAGCTTGCAGCGCAGCGACACGGCCGCTCCCAGGCTGATCTGCTGGCCGGTGACCGCCCAGGTCAGTGCTTCGAACGGGGTGGCGGCAAGGGGGACCCGCAGGCCAGGGTTCATGGCGATCATGGGGCCGAGCAGGGGGTGGTCTGCATAGGCATGCTCGAAGGCCTCGACCGGCTGGTTCAGCCCCAGCATGCGCCGGGCCATCGCTGCCAAAACTGGCTTGCCGTCGGTATCGATCGGGCCATCGGCTTGCAGTTCGATCTCGGCCGAAGTGTCGGTCAGGTGAATGCTCAGGCGTGCAGGCATGCGCTGCCACCACAACCCTTTGTGCAAGCATGCGCCATCGATGATCTCCGCGACCCCCAGCGGGTCTCGCTGATGAAACTCGAAAAAGTCGTGGTTGCGGAATCCCGTCGGCAACGGGAGGGAGCAGGAAAGCCCGGAACTGGCGTTCCTGCGGCTGCTCAATTGGCGGCGCGGCAGATCGCCACGAAATCGTCGATTTTCAGTGAAGCCCGGCCGATCAGTCCGCCGTCGATGTCCGGCATGGCGAACAGCTTGGGGGCGTTGGCCGGGGTGACGCTGCCGCCGTAGAGGATGCGCACGCCGGCTGCGATTTCCGGGTCACAGCGTGCGACGCGCTTGCGGATGAAAGTGTGTACTTCCTCAGCCTGCTCAGGCGTTGCCGGCGTGTCGCTTCCGACCGCCCAAAGCGGTTCGTAGGCCAGCACGGCATTTTTCAATACATGCGGGCCGAAGCGGCGGATGATGGAATCGAGCTGGCGGCCGACGATGTAGTCGGTCCAGTCGGATTCGCGTTCCTCGGCAGATTCACCCATGCAGAAGATCGGGATCAGCCCGGCGTTGATCGCTGCATTGAAGCGGGCAGCCGCGGTATCGTCGGTTTCATGGAACAGGTTGCGCCGCTCCGAGTGGCCGATAATCACATGGGTGCAGCCGTAATCCACCAGCATGGCCGGCGACACGGCCCCAGTCAGCGCTCCGTCGGTGGTCGAGCAGAGGTTCTGCGCACCCCAGGCGACATTGGTGCCCTGCAGCAATGATTGGGTCTGGTTCAGGTAGGGATAGGGGGCGCAGACGACGTAATCCGCGTTCAGGTATTCGCGAACGCCGGCAACGATCCCGTCCAGCAGGGCCTTGTTCTCGGCGATGCTGCCGTGCATTTTCCAGTTACCGACCACCAGTTTGCGACGCATATTCGGGACTCGCTTGGATTCAGATGATGAGGATGTTACTGGGGGCGCCAGGGCAGGTCAAAGATCGTGGCGGGCTTCTTCAATTTGTCATGTTGTGCAGATACCCTGCGATGCAGGATTGAACTTTTTTCAATCCGGAGGTACCAAGTGGCAGTCCGGACACAATCCGGGCCTGAACAAAAGATCCCAAAAGGAAAAGGAATCATGCAATTCGAAAGCTATGCAACACGTCAAACCACCCACCGTACTTCGATACTAGGCCTGATGTATGCCAACCAGTACGAGTACCCGCAAGACCGGGTCCGACTGGATACGGCGACAGACGGGCCCTTGCAGAATAACGAGATCGCCAACCACATCATGGATCTGTGCGACTGCATTTGACGCGATCCGCCTGAATCACTTCAGGAACCCCAAGTCTCGAAGCGCTTCCTGCAGGCCGTCGGCAATCTGCCGGTAGCCCTTGGCGTTCGGATGGAGCGGGTCCGATTTGAGGGTGTTTTTGGACAACACGTCGGAAAGGACGTCTTCGATGACGGCTGTCTGGGTTTCCTTGCCCAACTGGCCGTACAGCGGGTCGTCGGACAGGTTGCCCAAGGCAGCACCCATCGGGGTGGGTGCCGGTACCGCCAGCAACACGGCGGGGACGCCGCGTGCCTTGATGTTGTTCAGGATTGTCCGCAGGTTTTGTGTGATCTGCGCGCGCGATTGATGCCCGAGGAAGTCATTCCCTCCCAGTTCCACCAGTACCAGTTTGGGGGCATGAGTTTCGAGCAGATCCGGCAATCGCTCCAGGCCATCGGCCGAAGTGTCCCCGGGAACGCCGGCGTTGATGATGTTCCAACCCGTGCTCCGCGCCAACAGGCTGGGGTAATCTTCGCCGCTGTTGGCTCCTGTTCCGAAACTCAGACTGTCACCCAGGACCAGTACCGTGGCGCCGGTGGGGATCGCTGCGTGTTTCGGATGGCCACATCCGGCAAGTCCCAGGATCAGCCAGAAAATCAGCAGTGTCCGGAAGTGCATGGTCATGTTGCCGGCAGGAAGGGAGACTCTGGGACTTCCTTGGCCATTTCCCAGAAGCTCGCCAGATCATTCTCTTCCTTCTGCTGGGCCTCGATTCTGGCCTGGTCGATCTCATCCAGGCAATCGCGCAACACGCTTACGACCTGTCCGTCGAGCTTGCCGGTGGCGACCTGTTCATCGAGGATGGCCATGGCCCGTTCAGTTCCCATGCCCTCGCGGTAGGGACGATCTTCCGTGAGCGCTGTAAAGACATCGGCCACACACAGGATGCGCGCCCCGAGCGGCAACTGGTCGCCAGACTTATGGAAGGGATAGCCGCTGCCATCCAGCCGCTCATGGTGGGAGGCTGCCCAACTGGCGATATCGCTCATGCCGTGGATTTGCGAAAGGATCTCGAAGGTCAGGTAACTGTGGGTCTTCATTCTGGAGAGCTCGGTCGTGTCTAGCCTGCCCGGTTTTTCGATCAGGCTGTTGGAGATGCCGAGCTTCCCCAGGTCATGCAGGTAGCCTGCGATTTTGACCTTGGTGGTATCCAGTGCCGACATGCCGATGCGTTTTGCCAGGACTGTGGCGCAGGTTGCCACGCCAGCCGAGTGGGTCGCGGTGAAGCGGCTGCGCGAGTCGATGACCAGCGAATAGAAACGTGCCAGGCGGGCGAGTTGCTCGAGATCCAGCGAGACGGTCTTGTAGGGTGCCATCTCCATCAGGATGTCGTTCATCTTGTGCGACATCAGGTCCAGCCAGAAACTTTCCGGCGACGAGATTTTCAGGAACGCGTTGACGAGATCCGGGTGAAAGTGCTCGCCTGACAGTGCGGCCACGCGTTCCCGGATCACGGGCGCGTCCATGATGATGTTGTCGTTGCCCTGTGCCAGGACTTCGATACGGTCAGCCAGGTAGACCAGGTGGCTGGCCATCGGCACAGGCTGGTCGTCGAACTGGGTGTTCTTGCCGTGGTTCCATTGCACATGGTGGCAGCGCACGATATGCGAGAAACGCCTGAATGGCTCGAATCGCTCCAGGAGCAGGGCCCCCAGCCGCGCGTGCAGATGTGGCGACTCGTCTTCGAATTCCAGCAGCTGGAGTCGTTCCCACAAGGCGATGGCGCCGATGTCATGCAGGATGGCTGCGGAAAAAATATCGTCATAGGCTTCGCCCTCGATGCCGAGTTCTCGGGCCAGGCTGGCTGCGATGAAGCAGGTGCGTTTCTGATGGGAATCCAGTGCCGGGTTGATGATGTCCAGTGCGGTGGAGAGCGCGTTCACCATGTCGAACAGCGACACGTGGATGTTGTCCTGCTGGGGTGCCTCATTCATCATGCCGTGACCTCGTGTTTTTCTCCGCCAGATTTCAAGGGGAATCGGGCTTCAGTTCATCTGCGCTGATCGGACCGTAAACCAGTTCATCCATTCCCCAGAAGCCGCCTTTGGCATCCAGGAAGTAGTGATCGCCGACCTGGTACAACGTCAGGGTATACACCTTGCCGTTGTAGAACTTGTCGGGTTCGGTATAGACCGTTCTTGCCTTCTGCTCTGCCCGGATTTTCTTCCACTCTGCAACCTCAACGGTTTTGAATGGCAGCAGCATCTGGCTGTCCGGTCCGAAATAATTCCGGTATTTCTGGTTGATGCCGGCTTGCAGGTCGGTATCCCGGGGCATGTCGCCACTATATCCGGCGGGGCTGAATGCAAGCAGGTGCAAGCAGGTAAAGGCTACGGCAAGGTGACGCATCAGGAAATGGGCCAGCGAGTTGGATACAGGACATTTTGACTTTGGCGGCGACATGGATCAAGCTTATATTTATTGAATAAATATTCATAACTAAATATCTAAACTTGTAGACATGTATACCGCGTATATTCAGAAATTGCCGGAAGCCTGGCGCAACATTTCCGAACTGTTCCAGGCGCTGGGCGACGAGCAGCGTCAGCGTATTCTGCTGACCTTCGAGCCGGGTGAACGCCTGAACGTGACACAGATCGCCTCTGTTTCCACCCTGAGCCGGACTGCGGTTTCGCACCATCTGAAGGTGTTGAGGCAAGCGGGTGCGTTGCAAAGCGAGAAGGTCGGCAAGGAGGTGTATTTCTGGATCGATTACACTTACATTACCGGGCATTTGAAACTCGTGCTGGATTACATGCAGGACAGGACCTGAAACGGCTGGACGGGCCGTTCTTCATTTCGAGAAAATCGCTCCCATGATCAAATCGCTGTTGAAGCTGCTTTTTCGCGTGTTGTTTCGTGTTCGCCTGAATGGACATCCTCCGCCTCCGGAGGGTGGAAAACTGCTGGTGGTCGCCAATCACGAGTCTTTCCTGGACGGTCTGCTGCTAGGCCTGTTTCTGCCATTTCGCGCCACCTTCGTGGTACATACCACGGTCCTGCTCAATCCCTGGTTCCGCTTGATTCTCTCGCAGGTGCCGCACCTGGCTGTCGATCCGACCAGCCCGCTGGCCATGAAAAAAGTGATCAAGCTCCTGGAGGCCGGCGAGCCGGTGGTGATCTTTCCGGAGGGTCGGATCACCCTGACCGGCAGCCTGATGAAAGTCTACGACGGTCCCGGCTTTGTTGCCGCCAGGACGGGTGCCACGATATTGCCGGTACGCCTGGATGGTCCGGCGCGTTCATACTTCAGCCGCTTGTCCGGCAACTATCCGCATCATCTGTTTCCGCGCGTGACGTTGTCTTTCCTCGAACCGACATGCATTCCCCTGCCGCAGGCGCCGACAGCCAAACTGCGGCGTCGGCTGTCCGGAGAGGCCATGCGCAGGCTGATGCAGGAAATGCTGTTCAAGTCGCAACCAGTTCAGACATTGTTCAGCGCGCTGCTGGATGCGGTCGCCATCCACGGTCGCGGCACGCGCTTGCTGGAAGACATGCGGCAAGTGGAGGAAAGTTACGGGGATCTTCTCACACGCAGCCTGGCCATGGGGCGGCTAGCTACCAAGGTTTCCGCACCAGGGGAAGCGCTGGGGGTGCTGTTGCCGAACGTCAGCAGCACGGTCTGCCTGATCTTCGGCATGAGTGCGATGCGGCGGGTCCCGGCCATGCTCAACTATACGGCGGGTACCGCAGGGATAAAGAACGCCTGCGTCGCGGCCAAGGTCGCCACCATCCTGACTTCGCGCCAGTTCATCGAAGCCGCCAGATTGGGCGAGACCCTTGCTGCCATGCAGGGCATCAATATCGTGTATCTGGAAGACCTGCGCGCCAGATTCAACCTGTGGGACAACATCTGGTTGATGGGGTATGCCCGATGGTTTCCCCGGGCCGTCGAGCAATGCGTCAGACCGGAAGACCCGGCAGTCATCCTGTTCACCTCGGGGTCGGAAGGCAAGCCCAAGGGGGTGGTGCACAGCCATCGCGGCATCCTCGCCAACATCGCGCAGATTCGTGCGGTGATCGACTTCAGCCCGTCCGACAAATTCATGATCGCGCTGCCACTGTTCCATGCCTTCGGTTTTACCTGTGGTGCCGTCATGCCGCTGGTGACCGGGTCGAAAATGTTCCTCTATCCTTCACCGCTGCATTACCGCATCATCCCCGAAATCATCTATGACCGCGGTTGCACGGTCCTGTTCGGCACCAGCACTTTCCTGGGCAACTACGCGCGCTTCGCGCATCCATACGATTTCTACAAACTGCGCTATGTCGTCGCGGGCGCGGAAAAACTGAATGAGGAAGTACGCAAGACCTGGATGGAGAAATTCGGTATTCGCATCCTGGAAGGCTACGGTGCAACAGAGTGTGCACCGGTGCTCTCCGTCAATACACCGATGGCCTATCGCAGCGGGACCGTCGGCCCGCTGCTGCCGGGGCTGGAGCCTAGGCTGGAACCCGTCCCCGGCATCGCAGTCGGCGGCCTGCTGTCAGTGCGCGGCCCCAACGTCATGCTGGGCTATTATTTGTACGACAACCCGGGCGTGCTGAAGGCCCCCGAGGAGGGCTGGTACAGCACAGGCGATGTGGTGGAAATCGACCCGGAAGGTTTCGTCAGGATACTCGGACGTGTCAAACGCTTTGCCAAGGTGGCCGGGGAAATGGTGTCGCTGGAAAGCGTGGAACAGATCGCCCATCGGTCTTCGCCGGCCTGCCTGCACGCTGCCACGACACAGATGGACCCTCAGCGTGGCGAGAGTATCGTGCTGTTCACGACTGATACGACATTGGGCCGTGAAGTTTTGCAGGCGGCTGCGAGAGAACTGGGCAGTCCGGAATTGGCAGTGCCCCGCAAGGTCGTGGCGGTCAGGGAGTTGCCGTTGCTGGGGACCGGCAAGACGGATTATGTGACCTTGAAACAGATGGCGGAAAACGCATGATGAGCGAAAACCTGATGACGCGGGGCATGATCGCCGTCCTGTTTGCGCAGTTTCTCTCGGCCCTCGCAGATAACGCTTTGCTGTTTGCAGCCATTGCCATGCTCAAAGCGCATGCTGCGCCGGACTGGCAGACGCCGATGCTGCAGGAGGCGTTCGTGATCGCGTTCATTTTCCTCGCGCCGTTTGTCGGTCCGTTTGCCGATGCCTGGCCCAAGGGGCGGGTGATGCTGGTGGCCAATGGCATGAAATTCCTCGGGGCCTGCGCGATGCTGTTGGGCTTGCATCCGCTCATTGCCTATAACCTGGTGGGTGTCGGGGCCGCAGCCTATTCGCCAGCGAAGTACGGCATCCTTTCTGAAATGGTGGTGCCGGACAAACTGGTCAAGGCCAACGGCATGATGGAGGGGTCGACCATTGTCGCCATCCTGCTGGGGGCTGTGCTGGGCGGGAGGCTGGCGGATGCGTCCGTCATCACGGCATTGCTGGCAATCTGCTGTTGCTACCTGCTGGCGGCGGCGGCCAATGCCCTGATCCCCCGATTGCCGCCGGCCCATCCACTGGAAAGATTCTTGCCCGGGGTTCTGGTCAAGGACTTCTTCGCTGCGCTGGCTATCCTTTTCCGGAACAGGGATGCGCGCTTCTCGCTGATTGGCACCAGCGTGTTCTGGGGGGCTGGTTCAACCTTGCGGCTGCTGCTGGTGGCCTGGGTGCCGGTGGCGCTCGGCATCAGCGACCTCAGCATGCCGGCCAACCTGAGCGGTGCCGTGGCGGTCGGGATTGCGATCGGCGCAGCCGGTGCGGCAGCCTATGTTTCGCTCGGCAAGGTCAATCGTGCCTTGCCTGCGGGGATCCTGATCGGTCTGGTGATCATCCTCTTCGCGCACATGACCCAGTTGTATCCGACCCTGTTGTTGCTGGTGCTGGTGGGCGCCTGCGGCGGTTTCTACGTGGTGCCGCTCAATGCCCTGTTGCAGGAAAAGGGCCATGAAACGGTCGGTGCAGGCCATGCGGTGGCAGTGCAGAATTTCGTCGAAAACTTTGCCATGCTTGGCCTGGTGGGGCTGTATGTGTTGATGCAAGGCAGCGGAATGCCGGTGGTCGAGTCTGCCACCCTGTTCGGCGGTGTGGTGACGCTGGCGATCGGGGGGTTGGCGCTGTACCGCTTGCGGCGTGATTCATGAAAATCATGAGAGCGCATTCATGACTTCGTGCAGTGGGTTGAGACGGATCGGCAGGCACAATGGGACCAAGCTGCTAAAGCGAATTAACTCCATAGTGCAAGCAACCCGGTAGTTCAACTTTTGAAAAGGAATCGAACCATGTGGACCAAGCCCCAAGTGACCGAAATGCGTTTTGGCTTTGAAGTGACTATGTACGTCTGCAACCGCTAATCCGGTAGCAAAGTCCTACGGTTCGGGGGCGCAAGCCCCCGTTTCTTTTGGTATCGCCCATGGCGGATCATCAGTGAAACAGCCTTTTCCGGGTGTTGACCTGGATCAGCCCCGGATCTCGATGACGAGATTCCCGTTTCCTTCAAACACCGCCTGACAGCCCAACCGGGACCAGCGCTGACGATCCTGGGTCGTCTTCAGTACCCGGTCCTCATCGTCTCTTTGCTGGCTGACAAACTGGCCTCCCTCCATCACGTAGACATGGCATGTGGTGCAGGAACACTGCATCTGGCAGGAATGGCCGATCTCGACTTCTTCTGCCAGCAGGCATTCAACAATGGATTTGCCAACGATGGCAGGGACGATTTCACCCTGTGGACAGATGGCGGGATGGGGCAGTACGGTAATGGTGTGAGCGGGTTTCTTCTTGAAGAAAAACATGTTCCAGAACTGCTCCGGCGCGAGATGGAAAAGGCCATTCTGGACGCTTGCCCCGGAAACTGCAATGTCCCGGGGCTGTGTCATCGGGTTGGCTTATTTGCTGTTGCCCGGGCTCCATCCCTTGGGCATCAGGACCCACATGCGGCTGTCACGTTGCTTCATCGCTCCCGCCTTCTGTCCGGCCTCAAAGCCTGCACCCCAGAAAAAGTCTGCGCGTACCGCGCCTTTGATCGCGCCGCCAGTGTCCTGCGCCAGCATCAGGCGCTGTAGCGGCTGCATAGTGTTGGGGAAGGTGGTGCTGAGGAACACGGGAGCCCCCAGCGGAATGTAGCGCGGGTCGACCGCGAGGCTGCGTTCCGCAGCGATCGGCACGCCCATGGCGCCAAGCGGGCCGCTCAGTCCGCCGGGCAGCTCGCGGAAAAACACATAACTTGGATTGCTGTTCAGGAGGTCGCGCAGCTTGTCGAGATTGCGTCGCCCCCATTCCTTGATGCCCTGCATCGAAGCCTTGTCTGGGGTCAGTTCGCCACGTTCGATCAGCACCTTGCCGATGGACTGGTAGGGTTGGCCGTTCTGGTCGGCATAACCGACATGCAAGCCTTCGCCGTTTTCCAGCGTGATGAAGCCTGACCCCTGAATCTGCAGGAAAAACAGGTCGACGATGTCGTCCACCCAGAGCAGTTCCTTCCCGGCCAGCGGGGACTGGGTGATGTCGATTTCGCCACGACTGTAGTATGGCACCAGCTTGTTGCCGGCGAGCTTGCCGCGCAGACGGCGGTTCGCCAGTTCCGGATAAACCTGGCCCAGGTCGATGCTGATAAGGTCATCTGGCCTTGCATAAAGCGGGTAACGGTAGCGTTCGCTGCGGGTGCGGCTGCCTTTCAGCAGCGGTTCGTAGTAGCCGGTGATCAGGCCGGTGTCGGAGCCGTCAGGATTGACGACCTGATACGGAACGAAATATTCGCGCAGCGTGGCGCGCAAGGTGTCGGTGCCAGGCGAGGACAGCTTGCCGAGGGCCTCGCAGGCCGGGCGCCAGGCTTCCTGCTTTTTCAGTACGCTACAGCTCTGCTGGAGTCCGCTCCAGGCCGCGCTGAGGTTGTCCTGTTCGAAACCGTTCAGGCTGGACCAGTCAGTCCGGCGTAACAGCCCGAATTCGTGGCCTTTGGGGGGCTCACCAGCCTTGGCGGGAGGCGGTGGGACATAACGTTCGGCATCCGGGATCTGCAATGGTGGCAAGGTCTCGACCGGTTCGCACGCGCATGCGTGCGGAGCCGTTGAGGGGGCAGGTGTGGCAACTGTCGGCGCGGGGGCTTCCGGTGTTTTCCGGACCGGCAGTTCGACGCAGGCCGCGAGGGTCAGTGGTAATAGCAGAATGGCGTAGTTCACGCGGATTTCTCCAGACGAATGCAACGGAACCAGCCGTTGCCCAGCAGTGGTTGGTCGGAAACAAGATTGAGCGAAGGGGCGTGCTGCAGGACGTGTTCGAACACGACATCCGTGCGGGTGGCGATGTGGCGGATGAGGATGTTTGCAAGCCGGCGCATCGGGGCTTTCTCGTCGGGCCGCAGGAATTTGTCGAGCACCTGCAGGGTGCCGCCGGGCTTGAGTACGCGGGCGGCTTCGGCCAGGCAGTGCTCCGGGTGCGGGACGACTGCCAGAATGAGGTGCAGGATCACGTGGTCGAAGCTTGCGTCATCGAATGGCAATCGCTGGCTGTCGCCCTGAACCAGCGTCAACTGCAACGGATGCTGCCTTGCAGTGGCCCGGTCAAGCATGGCGCGGGTCAGGTCTAGGCCGACATACTGGTTGTCTGGCGGCAGGTGCGGCAGATCGAGGCCGGTGCCGATGCCGCTGATCAGGACGTTGCCGCCGCTGGGGAAGTCTTTCAGGATCTCCGCCCGGGTCCGGTCGAAGGCCCGTCGGATGGCGAGGTCATAAAACGGTGCGATCAGCGTGTAACTGTGCTTCAGCGACATTGTCGTGTCAGTGCAGCACCCGTGGCATGGACAGGGTGAACTGCGGGATGGGGGTGTCGAACTGGGTGCCGTCGTCAGCGGTCAGATGGTAGCTGCCGCGCATGGTGCCGACCGGCGTCGCAAGCACGGTGCCGCTGGTGTACTGGAAGTGTTCGCCAGGTTGCAACAGCGGTTGTTCGCCGACGACGCCGAGGCCGCGGACTTCCTGGACTTCGTTGTTGGCATCGGTGATGATCCAGTGCCGGCTGATCAGTTGTGCGGCAATGCTGCCGGTGTTGGCGATGGTGATGGTATAGGAAAAGACATAGCGGTTCTGGGTCTCGTCCGACTGCTCCGGCACAAACGCCGTTTCCACCGAGACCGAAAATTCGTAGCGTTTGTGCGTGGGCATAGGGGCTTTTAGGAAATGAGGCCGGTCGTCGGGGAACTTGGGGAGGCTGAGTACAGCTTCTTCGCCATGCGGCCTGCGAGGAAGGCTTCACGCCCGGCTTCGACCGCCTTCTTCATGGCCGAGGCCATCAGTACCGGGTTGTTCGCGCCGGCGATGGCGGTATTCATCAGGATGCCATCGCAGCCCAGTTCCATCGCGATCGCCGCGTCGGAGGCCGTCCCCACCCCGGCGTCGACCAGGACCGGGACCTTGATGGTGTCGCGGATGATCTGCAGGTTCCACGGGTTGAGGATGCCCATGCCGGAACCGATCAGCGAGGCCAGTGGCATGACCGCGACGCAGCCGATGTCTTCGAGCTGTTTGGCGATGATGGGATCGTCGGAAGTGTAGACCATGACGTCGAAACCTTCCTTGACCAGTGTCCTGGCGGCAGCAATGGTTTCGATGACGTTGGGGTACAGGGTGTGCGGGTCTCCCAGCACTTCCAGTTTGACCAGCTTGTGGCCGTCCAGCAGTTCCCGCGCCAGGCGCAGGGTGCGCACCGCGTCCTCGGCGCTGTAGCAGCCGGCGGTGTTGGGCAGGTAGGTGAATTGCTCGGGCGGGACAAAATCCAGCAGCGAGGGCGCGTTGGCATCCTGGCCGATATTGGTGCGGCGGATCGCCACGGTGACAATCTCGCATCCGCTGGCATCCAGTGCTGCACGGGTCTGCTCGAAATCCTTGTACTTGCCGGTGCCGACCAGCAGGCGGGAGTTGTAAGCCTTGCCGGCGATATTCAATGTGTCCATGTTTTCCTTAGCCTCCGCCGACCGCGCCGACGATTTCCAGTTTGTCGCCCGAAGCCAGCGGGGTTTGTGCATAAGCACCGCGCGGCACGATTTCGCCGTTGCGTTCGATGGCGATCCTTCTGCCTTCGAGGCCCATGGTGCGGACGAGTTCCGCGACCGAGCATTCGGTCAGTTCAAAAGTCCGGGAATTGCCGTTGATGGTGAGCGCTATCATGCAGGGGCGATCTTAATGTTTCGTGTCCAGTAATTTTAGAAACCTTTGGCGGTCAGCCTTCTAGAATTTCCGCGGGGTCCCGGGAGGTGTGCATGGGTGTCGCTTACCATCCCCGGATTTGCGCAACCCGCATTATAACGAAATCGCTCATGCAGGCGGTACCCGCAAACGTCATGGCTGGCAGCCGTGGTTGCGGTCGCAGTGTTCGACTTGCCCAGTATGGCGCAAGTCTGCAGTATAATGTCGTGGTTCTGCGGGTGTAGTTCAATGGTAGAACGCTAGCTTCCCAAGCTCGATACGCGGGTTCGATTCCCGTCACCCGCTCCAGTTTTTTGGGTGTGATCCTGATTGCCTTCACCCGGGCAATGATTTCTTGGCCGGAATGGCAACCATCATGACGCAAACAGCCCCTACCCCTCCTCTGGTCCTGACCTTTTCCGCTACTGATCCCAGTGGCGGTGCCGGTATGCAGGCTGATCTACTCACGCTTGCCAGCATCGGTTGCCACCCGTTGTCCGTCGTCACCGGCATCACTGTGCAGGATACGGTAGGCGTGGACAGCGTGATGGCGCTGGATGCCGACTGGGTCAATGAGCAGGCGCGCGCCGTGCTGGAGGACATGCAGGTCGAGGTGTTCAAGCTGGGCATGCTGGGCAGTGTGGAGAACGTCGCGATCGTTGCCGAGATTGCCGCTGACTATCCTGATGTGCCCCTGCTGATCGATCCGGTGCTGGCCTCCGGGCGCGGCGATGAACTGGCCGGGGACGAGATTCAGGATGCGATGATCGAGTTGCTGTTTCCACAGGCCACCCTGATTACGCCCAACAGCCTCGAAGCCCGTCGCCTGGCCTTTGCCTTCGATAGCGAAGACGAAGAAGAAGAGGCGACGCTGGATGATTGTGCCCGCAAGCTGCTCGAGATGGGTTGTGAATACGTGCTGATCACCGGCACTCATGAGCGTGGCCCGGAAGTGATCAATACGCTGTATGGCAAGAACGGGCTGGTCCGGGCCTATAACTGGGAACGCCTGCCGGGCAGCTACCATGGCTCGGGTTGTACGCTGACCTCTGCCATCGCCGCCTGCATGGCGCACGGACTCAGTGTGGAAGAGGCAGTCGTCGAGGCGCAGGAGTTCACCTGGCAGACCCTGAAGTACGGTTTCCGTCCCGGCATGGGCCAGAACATCCCCGACCGGCTGTTCTGGGCGCGCGAGGAAGAAGACGATGGATCTGAAGGTTGAAGGGCTCTATGCGGTCACCCCGGATCTCGAGGATACCGCAAAGCTGCTGAAGCAGGCGGAAGCAGCGCTCCTCGGCGGCGTCTCGCTGCTGCAGTACCGCAACAAGGCGGCCTCGTACGAACTGAAGCGCGAGCAGGCGAGCGAATTGATGTGGTTGTGCGAGGCGCACGGCGTTCCCTTCATCATCAACGACCACGTGCTGTTGTGCGTGGAGCTGGATGCGGATGGCGTGCACCTGGGCGGGACGGATGGCGACATCGCCGCGGCGCGGCGTCTGCTCGGGGCGCATAAGCTGATCGGCGCCTCCTGCTACAACCGGCCCGATCTTGCGGATCAGGCCAAGGCGCAAGGGGCCGACTATGTGGCGTTCGGCGCCTGTTTTGATTCTTCAACCAAACCGGCCGCCGTGCGTGCATCCCTGGATATCTTTGGTCAGGCCAGCGCGCTGAACCTGCCTATGGTTGCCATCGGCGGCATCACGGCCGAAAATGCCGGTTTGGCGATCGAGGCGGGCGCCGATGCGATTGCCGTGATCGGTGCGCTGTGGGGGGCTCCGGACATCGAGCAGGCCGCCCGACATTTTTCCAATTTATTCGACTGACGACATCATGACATCCCGAAACCAGCAACTGTTCGAAAAATCCCAGAAACTCATTCCCGGCGGCGTCAATTCGCCGGTGCGCGCTTTCCGTTCCGTTGGCGGTACGCCGGTGTTTTTCAAGCGCGGCCATGGTGCTTACGTGTGGGACGAAGATGACAAGCAGTACGTCGACTATGTCGGTTCCTGGGGTCCGATGATTCTGGGGCATGCCCATTCCGCCGTCATCAGCGCCGTCAAGCAGGCCGCTGAAAACAGCCTGTCCTTCGGCGCGCCCACGGCGCGTGAACTGGAAATGGCCGAACTGCTGACGCAGCTGGTGCCGAGCATGGAGCAGGTCCGTCTCGTCAGCTCAGGTACGGAGGCGACCATGAGCGCCATCCGGCTGGCGCGCGGCTTTACCGGCCGCAGCAAGATCCTGAAATTCGAGGGCTGCTACCACGGCCATGCCGACGCCCTGCTGGTCAAGGCCGGCTCCGGCGCGCTGACGTTCGGGCAGCCGAGTTCTGCCGGTGTGCCGCCGGAAGTGGCCGCGCATACCCTGACCCTTTCCTACAACGACAGCCAGGCGGTCGAAGACCTTTTTGCGCAAATTGGCGACGAAATCGCTTGCGTGATCGTCGAGCCGGTGGCCGGCAACATGAACCTGATCGCGCCTGCCAAGGGCTTCCTGGAAACCCTGCGTGCGGAGTGCTCGCGTCATGGTGCGGTGCTGATTTTCGACGAAGTCATGACCGGTTTCCGCGTGGCCCTGGGCGGTGCCCAGGCCCTGTATGGCATCAAGCCGGATCTGACGACGCTGGGCAAGGTGATCGGTGGTGGTCTGCCGGTCGGTGCGTTCGGCGGCCGTGCCGATATCATGGCCTGTCTGGCGCCTGTCGGACCTGTCTATCAGGCCGGCACCCTGTCCGGCAACCCCGTGGCGGTCGCCGCGGGTCTCACGACGCTGCAGCTGGTGCAGGAGCCGGGCTTCTACGATCGTCTTGCAGCACGCACCCGTGAGTTGGTGGAAGGGCTGGTCGCAGTGGCGAAGGACAAAGGTATCCCCTTCAGCGCGCAAAGCGTGGGCGGGATGTTCGGCATCTACTTCAGCGAGCATTGCCCTGCCAGTTACGCCGAGGTGATGCGGTCGGACAAGGACGCTTTCAACCGCTTCTTCCACGCCATGCTGGATGAAGGCGTTTACCTTGCCCCGTCTGCCTTCGAGGCCGGTTTTGTTTCGGCTGCGCACGGCGACGCCGAGATCGAGAAAACCCTGGCCGCCGCGCGCAAGGCTTTCTAGTGACGGGTTGCTGTAGCGACCGGCATTCCCGCTCGGAAGTGCCGGCGAGCCCCTGAAAGTCTCTCCGGAAGAAAGGCGCGCAGTCAGGCGCGCTTTGAACCCTGACGCCGGTCGATGAGGCGGATCAATTCGCGGCGGCGCTGTCGCTGCTCCGCACCTTCTTGATCGATGGGGTGGGCAGGGCGCCGATGATGCGGCTAATTTCCTTGCCCTCGTGGTTGTAGTAGATCAGTGCCGGTAGTGAGGCCTCGGTCAGGCGCAGCGTTTTGAGGACTTCCTGGCGTTCTTCCGGTTTGAATGTCAGCAGAAACGGGACGTAGCTGCTGTCGCGGTTGACCTGGGCGGCCAGCAGCCAGGCAGTGTCTGCGGCAATGTTGCCCTGCTCCGAGACGGCTACGATAACGCCGTTTCTGGCCTTGTGTGCGCTGGCGAGGATGTTTTGCTGCAAGGACGCTGGTGGCCCTGCAACGGCATGTGGGGTATGGAACAGGATCAGTGAAGCAAGAATGGCGATGCGTTTCATTTGAATCTCCTTTAAGCAATATCAGATTTACCCGCGGCATATGCCAGTGTCAGGGTTCAATCGGTAGTACGCATATCTCGTGCCTATCCTGGGTGTGAAATAAGAAAATCCAATTAAATCAATGTGAAGACTTTGTTTCAGGGCTGATCCTTGAGGCTGTTCTGGGGCCGGGGGCTGCTGGAATGCACGAAAATGGTGGGGAGATGTCCAAATATGGGCGCTGGTGGGGTTCTCGTTGGAGGCATGGTCATGCGCGTGCGCAGGAACCATCGCTAGATGGTTGAAGTGTGACCCCAATCAGGGTAAGATTCCGCGGTTTCACTATTCATTTTGCATCGCTGCGCCTGTGCGCGGCGCGCGTTCGGCAGACACCCTCGGTTTGCCTTACTGCGACAAGGCGAGACGAGGGAATGGACAAGGCTAAGGCAATGCCAGCAAGACAGGGTTTATACGATCCGGCTAACGAGAAGGACGCGTGCGGGGTCGGCTTCGTAGCACACATCAAGGGCCGCAAGACGCACGATATCGTCGAAAAGGGCCTGGAAATTCTGCGTAACCTCACCCATCGCGGTGCAACCGGTTACGATCCCAAGCTCGGTGACGGCGCCGGCATGCTGATCCAGCTGCCCGACGCGTTCATGCGCAAGGAAGCTGCCAAGCTCAACATCACGCTGCCGGCGGAAGGCCAGTATGCCGTGGGCATGGTGTTCCTGCCGCAGTCCGTAAACGGCCGTGAAGCCTGCGAGTCCGTCATTACCCGCATCGTGCTGGAAGAAGGCCAGACCTGTCTCGGCTGGCGTGACGTGCCCCGCGACAATCGCGATATCGCTGACGCTGCCCGCGCCATCGAGCCGGTCATGCGCCAGGTGTTCATCGGCAGCAACGCCGCCGATCAAAACGCCTTCGAGCGCAAGCTGTTCGTGATCCGCAAGCGCATCGAACATGCCGTGCATCACCTCGGCCTGGAAGATGGCGAGCAGTTCTACCTGCCGTCCCTGTCCAGCCGCACCATCGTGTACAAGGGGATGTTGCTGGCGGCCGAAGTCGGCATTTATTACCAGGACCTGCAGGATCCGGAGATGGTGTCCGCCCTGGCCCTGGTGCACCAGCGTTTTTCCACCAACACCTTCCCGGCCTGGGATCTGGCCCACCCGTTCCGTATGATTGCTCACAACGGTGAAATCAACACCGTGCGCGGCAACGTCAACTGGATGGCCGCGCGCCACGAGGCGATGAAGTCTGCCGTGCTGGGTGATGATCTGGAAAAACTGTGGCCGCTGATCTCCGAAGGTCAGTCCGACTCCGCGTGCTTCGACAACGCACTGGAACTGCTGGTGGCCGGGGGCTATTCCCTGCCGCACGCCATGATGATGCTGATCCCCGAAGCCTGGTCCAGCAACGCGCTGATGGACGAAGATCGCCGCGCTTTCTACGAATACCACGCGGCCCTGATGGAACCCTGGGACGGCCCCGCTGCCGTGGCCTTCACCGATGGCCGCATGATCGGTGCGACGCTGGACCGTAATGGCCTGCGTCCGGCCCGTTATCTGGTGACGGATGACGATTACGTCATGATGGCCTCCGAAATGGGTGTGCTGACTTTCCCGGAAGAGAAGATCGTCAAGAAATGGCGTCTGCAACCGGGCAAGATGTTCCTGATCGACCTGGAGCAGGGCCGTATCATCGATGACGAGGAAGTGAAGCGTGAACTGGCGCAAGCCAAGCCTTATCGCGAGTGGATCGAGCAATCCCGTTACTTCCTGGGTGATCTGCCGAAAAATGACGCCAAGCTGGAACTGAAGGCCGAAGTGCTGGACGTGCAGCAGGCGTTCGGCTACTCGCAGGAAGACCTCAAGTTCATCCTGACGCCGATGGCGACCAACGGCGAAGAAGCGACGGGTTCCATGGGGACCGACAGCGCCCTGCCGGTACTGTCCAGCAAGTCCAAACCGCTGTATACCTACTTCAAGCAGCTGTTCGCGCAGGTGACTAACCCGCCGATCGATCCGATCCGTGAAGAGATCGTGATGTCGCTGGTGACCTTCATCGGTCCCAAGCCCAACCTGCTGGGGATCGACGAAACCAACCCGCCGCTGCGCCTCGAGGCCAGCCAGCCGGTGCTGACGCTTTCCGAACTGGCACAATTGCAGAATATCGCTGCGCTGACTGACAACCAGTATCGTTCGCTGGTGGCAGATATTACCTACCCGGCTTCCCAAGGGAAGAAGGGCATGGGCGAGGCGATCGAAGCCCTGTGCCAAGCCGCCGAAAAGTCGGTGAAGGACGGTTACAACGTGCTGATCCTTTCTGACCGCAATGTGAGCGCCGATCGCATCGCGATCCCGGCGCTGCTGGCAACGGCCGCCGTGCACCTGCATCTGGTCAAGTCCGGCCTGCGGACCAATACCGGCCTCGTGGTTGATACCGGCTCCGCCCGTGAAGTCCACCATTTCGCCCTGCTGGGTGGCTACGGCGCCGAGGCCGTGTGCCCGTGGCTGGCGTTCGAAACCATCGCCAACCTGGGTCTGCCGGATGCTTATGTCGCGCAGAAGAATTTCGTGAAGGCGATCGGCAAGGGGCTGTACAAGGTCATGTCCAAGATGGGCATTTCCGCTTACCAGTCTTATTGCGGCGCGCAGGTGTTCGATGCCGTCGGCCTCAACTCTGCTTTCGTGGAAAAGTACTTCCCGGGCACATCCAGCAACGTGGAAGGGATCGGGCTGGAGCAGGTCGCCGAAGAGGCACTGCGTATGCACAACGATGCGTTTGGTGCCGACCCCGTGCTGGCGCATGCGCTGGAAGCAGGTGGCGAGTATGCGTTCCGCGTCCGTGGCGAAGACCATCTGTGGACGCCGGACTCCATCGCCAAGCTGCAGAACGCGACGCGTACCGGTAAGTACGAGACCTACAAGGAATACGCCAAGCTGATCAACGACCAGAGCCGCCGTCACCTGACGTTGCGTGGCCTGTTCGAAGTCAAGCCTGCTGGCGCTGCCATTCCGCTGGAAGAAGTCGAATCCGCCAAGGAGATCGTCAAGCGCTTCGCAACTGGCGCCATGTCACTTGGTTCCATCTCTACTGAAGCGCATACCGTGCTGGCGATTGCCATGAACCGGATCGGTGGCAAGTCGAATACCGGCGAAGGCGGTGAAGACCCGATCCGCTTCATGCCGGTGGAAAAGGACACAACGCTGGCTGACCTGATCGGCAAGAACCGTGTGGAATCCAATATTCCGCTGAAGGCGGGCGATTCCATGCGCTCCAAGATTAAGCAGGTCGCTTCTGGCCGTTTCGGCGTGACCGCCGAATACCTGGCCAATGCCGACCAGATCCAGATCAAGATGGCGCAGGGTGCCAAGCCAGGTGAAGGCGGCCAGTTGCCGGGCGGCAAGGTGTCCGAGTACATCGCCAAACTGCGCTTCTCCGTGCCGGGCGTGGGCCTGATTTCCCCACCGCCTCACCATGACATTTATTCCATCGAGGATCTGGCGCAACTGATCCACGACCTGAAAAACGCCAATCCGCGCGCCGACATCTCCGTCAAGCTGGTGTCGGAGACCGGTGTGGGTACAGTGGCGGCCGGCGTGGCCAAGGCCAAGGCCGACCACATCGTGATCGCCGGTTTCGATGGTGGTACCGGCGCATCCCCGATCTCGTCGATCAAGCATGCCGGCAGCCCGTGGGAAATCGGCCTGGCGGAAACGCAGCAGACATTGGTCCTGAACCAGCTGCGCGGCCGTGTCGCTGTGCAGGTTGATGGTCAGATGAAGACCGGTCGCGACGTGCTGATCGGCGCCCTGCTGGGTGCGGACGAATTCGGCTTTGCGACCGCACCGCTGGTGGTCGAAGGCTGCATCATGATGCGCAAGTGCCACCTGAACACCTGCCCGGTGGGCGTGGCCACGCAGGATCCGGTGCTGCGCCAGAAGTTCAGCGGCCAGCCGGAACACGTGGTGAACTATTTCTTCTTCGTCGCCGAAGAAGTGCGCGAATACATGGCCCAGATGGGCATCCGCAAGTTTGCCGACCTGGTCGGCCGTGCAGACCTGCTGGACATGAAGGCCGGTATCGATCACTGGAAGGCATCCGGCCTTGATTTTACCCGTATCTTCCATCAGCCCATCGTAGGCGAAGATGTGGCACGTCGTCATGCCGAGCTGCAGGACCATGGTCTGGCCAACGCGCTGGACAACAAGCTGATCGAACTGGCCAAGCCGGCGCTGGAAAAAGGCGAGAAGGTATCCATCGATACGCCGATCACCAATGTCAACCGCACCTGCGGCACCATGCTGTCTGGCGCCGTGGCAGCCCGTTACGGCGCAGCCGGCCTGCCGGA
The DNA here is from genome assembly GCA_029782295.1 of Pseudomonadota bacterium. Taxonomy (GTDB): domain Bacteria; phylum Pseudomonadota; class Gammaproteobacteria; order Burkholderiales; family Methylophilaceae; genus CAIJXJ01. The sequence continues at coordinate 222,776 of JAKOVB010000027.1, read as the reverse complement.
TGGCACCATCAGCGTGAAACTGTCCGGCACTGCTGGCCAGAGTTTCGGCGCATTCCTGATGAAGGGCGTGCGTTTTGAGCTGACCGGTGAAGGCAACGACTACGTGGGCAAGGGCCTGTGTGGCGGCCAGATCGTCATCAGGAAGCCGGATGCTTTCCGTGGCGTGCCGTCCGAGAACATCATCGTTGGTAACACCGTGATGTACGGGGCGACCAGCGGCGAGAGCTATTTCAGTGGCGTGGCGGGTGAACGCTTCTGCGTACGTAACTCCGGTGCTTCGGCGGTGGTCGAAGGCGTGGGCAACCATGGTTGTGAATACATGACCGGCGGTACCGTCGTGGTGCTGGGCCAGACCGGCCTCAACTTCGCGGCCGGCATGTCGGGCGGCATCGCCTACGTGCTGGACGAGGATGGCCTGTTCAACAAGCGCTGCAACCTGAGCATGGTGTCCCTGGAGAAGGTGGAGTCCGCCGACAAGAGCACTAACGCTGCGGGTGAGCACCTCGGCCAGCCGGACGAAGTGACGCTGAAGACCCTGATCGAGAAGCACGTCGCCACAACCGGCAGCGCGCGTGGTCAGGCAATCCTTGCGGACTGGAACAATTATCGCGGCAAGTTCGTCAAGGTGCTGCCGCATGAATACAAGCGCGTGCTGGAAGCCCGCGCCGCTGCTGCACAGAAGGAAGCTGCATAATGGGTAAGCCGACAGGATTTCTGGAATTCGACCGTCAGGAAGAGGGCTACCTGCCCGTCGAGCAGCGCGTCAAGAACTACAAGGAGTTCGTGCTGCACTTGTCCGACGAAGCGGCCAAGGTACAGGGTGCGCGCTGCATGGATTGCGGTATCCCGTTCTGCCAGAGCGGCTGCCCGATCAACAACATCATCCCCGACTGGAACGATCTGGTGTATCGCCAGAACTGGCAGGGGGCGATCGAAGTGCTGCACTCCACCAACAACTTCCCTGACTTTACCGGCCGCATCTGCCCGGCCCCGTGTGAAGCGGCATGTACGCTGAATATCAATGACGACGCGGTGGGCATCAAGTCCATCGAGCACGCCATCATCGACAAGGCCTGGGAAAACGGCTGGGTGAAGCCGCAGATCAACCCGAACAAGACCGGCAAGAAGGTGGCTGTGGTCGGCTCCGGCCCTGCGGGCATGGCGGCTGCGCAACAGCTGGCACGTGCCGGCCACAGCGTGGTCGTGCTGGAAAAAAATGACCGTGTTGGCGGCCTGCTGCGTTACGGCATCCCGGACTTCAAGTTCGAGAAGAGCCACATTGACCGCCGCATGGACCAGATGCGTGCCGAAGGCGTGGAATTCCGCGTCAACCAGCACGTGGGCGAGAACGTGAAGGCCGAAGACCTGATGAAGGAATTCGATGCCGTGATCCTGGCCGCTGGTGCGGAACAGCCACGCGATCTGCCGGTGCCGGGGCGTGAACTGAAGGGTATCCATTTCGCGATGGATTTCCTGACCCAGCAGAACAAGGTGGTCGCTGGCGACAGCGTCCCGGACCAGATCAAGTCCACCGGCAAGCACGTCGTCGTCATCGGTGGCGGCGATACTGGTTCTGACTGCGTGGGGACTTCCAACCGCCATGGTGCGGCCTCTGTGACCCAGTTCGAAATCATGCCGCAGCCGCCGGAAGAGGAAAACCGTCCGCTGACCTGGCCGAACTGGCCGATCAAGATGCGTACCTCCAGCTCGCACGAAGAGGGTTGTGATCGTGACTGGTCCGTCGTGACCAAGCGATTCGAAGGCGAGAACGGCGAAGTAAAGAAGCTGATCGCCGCCCGCGTCGAGTGGAAGGACGGCAAGATGGCTGAAGTGCCGGGTTCCGAGTTCGAAGTGCCGGCCGAGCGTGTGTATCTGGCCATGGGCTTCGTCAGCCCGGTGCAGAAACTGCTCGACGCCTTCGGCGTGGAGAAGGATGCCCGCCAGAACGCCAAGGCCACGACCGACGGTGCTGGTTGCTATGCGACCAGCGTCTCCAAGGTGTTTGCCGCGGGTGACGTGCGTCGTGGTCAGTCGCTGGTCGTCTGGGCGATTCGCGAAGGCCGTCAGTGTGCTCGCGAGGTGGATGCTTTCCTGATGGGCAGCAGTTCGCTTCCGCGTTAATTTAAATCAATCATCGATGGGCGCCGACGAATCCCACGCATGACGGGTATTTGTCCGCGCTCTTCGACTTTTACAGGCCTGAACATTTCATGACGCATCTCAAGAACGATACTTTCCTCCGTGCGCTGCTGCGCCAGCCGACCGAATACACCCCGGTCTGGATGATGCGTCAGGCGGGTCGTTACCTGCCGGAATACAATGCCACACGCAAGCGTGCGGGCAGTTTCCTCAACCTGTGCAAGAGCCCGGAGCTGGCGACCGAAGTGACCCTGCAGCCCCTGGCGCGCTTCCCGCTTGACGCGGCCATCCTGTTCTCCGATATCCTGACGGTTCCGGATGCCATGGGATTGGGGCTGTATTTCGCCGAAGGTGAGGGTCCGAAATTCGAGCGCCCGCTACGCGAGGAATGGGAGATCCGCGACCTGGCGGTGACTGACCCGAGCGGCAATCTCAAGTATGTGATCGACGCCGTCAGCAGCATCCGCAAGGCGCTGGATGGTTCCGTGCCGCTGATCGGTTTTTCCGGCAGCCCCTGGACGCTGGCGACTTACATGGTCGAAGGGCAGGGCGGCACCGATTTCCTGACCATCAAGAAGATGGCGTATGCACGCCCGGACCTGCTGCATCATATTCTGGACGTGACCGCACAATCCGTTATTCTGTACTTGAATGCCCAGATCGAAGCCGGCGCGCAAGCCGTCATGATTTTCGATTCCTGGGGTGGGGCACTTTCGCACGCGGCCTATAAGGAGTTTTCGCTGCGGTACATGCAGCAAATTGTCGATGGCCTGATCAAGGAACGAGAAGGCCGTCGTGTGCCGAGCATCGTGTTCACCAAGGGGGGCGGCCTGTGGCTGGAGGCCATGGCCGACATCGGCGCGGATGCGCTGGGCCTGGACTGGACTGTCGATATCGGCGAGGCACGTCGTCGTGTGGGTGACAAGGTGGCCTTGCAAGGTAATTTCGATCCGGCCATTCTGCTGTCGACGCCTGAAGCGATCGAGCGCGAAACGGCTGCGATCCTTGCGAGTTATGGCAATGGCAACGGCCATGTCTTCAATCTGGGGCACGGTATCACGCAGCATACGCCGCCTGAAAACGCGGCAGCTATGATTGAGGCGGTCCACAAACTGAGCCGGCAGTATCACATTTGATCAGCGTTACCAAATGTTGCCGCGTTTCAGAGAAGACTCACCTGCATCAGCAGGTGATGTCGTAACTAAAATGCAGCGGTGCTGATCGAAGCGGTGCATCGTCTCAGCCGACCTTATCACGCGGCTTGAAAAGGCTTGCCTGAAAAGAAGCCCACGCCGGATTCCCGCCGTGGGCTTCGTATATTTACGGATCAGTATTCCGATGGATCAACGTCGATCGACCAGCGGACCTTGTTCGCTTGCGGGAGGTCGCGTAACAACGGTACCCAGGCCTGCAGAAATTGCTGCAGCGACTTGCGCGTGTCGGCCTGGATCAGCACTTGTTCCCGTTCCATGCCCTTCAGGCGTTCCATCTGGGGGCGTACAGGATCGTAAACCGTGACATGCTGAGAGAAGTCGCGGGCTAATCCTTGCGCTTTCCCCATGAACGCCCGGACCGGGGCATAGTCGGTGGCCTCGGCGCGTAGCAGCGCTTCGTGGCAGTAGGGGGGGAAGTGCGCCATGCGCCGTTCGTCGAGCAGGCTGTTGGCGAATTCGGCGAAATCGTGGCGATGCAGGGCGTGGAATAGCGGATGATCCGGGAAATTGGTCTGGATCAATACGACACCAGGTTTCTCGGCACGCCCTGCACGCCCGGCCACCTGCATCAGTTGCGCGAACAGCCGCTCGGCTGCCCGGAAATCCGGGCTGAACAGGGCGCTGTCGGTGTCGATTACGCCGACTAGCGTGAGGTTAGGAAAGTCGTGGCCCTTGGCCAGCATCTGCGTGCCGACGAGGATATCCACCTCATTGGCATGGACCTGGGCCGTCATTTCCTTAATGGCATGCTTGCGCCGCATGCTGTCCCGATCGACACGGAGGATGCGCGCGTTCGGCAGGCGTTGTGCCAGTACTTCTTCAAGTCGCTGTGTACCGTGTCCGGTGGGGTGCAGGTCGGGGTTGCCGCAACTCGGGCATTGCGGCGGGATGCGCTGTTCGTGCCCGCAGTGGTGGCAGCGCAGGCGTCGTTGCCTCAAATGCACCACCAGACGTGCCGAGCAACGGGTGCAGGGCGCGACCCAGGCGCAGGCGCTGCATAGCAGTACAGGGGAATAGCCGCGGCGGTTGATGAACAGCAGGCTCTGTTCGCCACGCTCCAGCCGGGATTCCATCGATTTCAGCAACACGTCCGACACACCGTCTTCCGGCCGGACAATGCGGGTGTCGATGGTATGGATATCCGGCAGGGCGGCGCTGCTGACGGCGCGCTGCGAAAGCGTCAGCAGGCGATAGCGGCCTTCCTGTGCGTTGTGCCAGCTTTCCAGCGAGGGAGTGGCCGAGCCAAGCAGAACCGGGATGTTGGCCATCTTGCTGCGCATGATGGCGACGTCGCGGGCGGAATAACGCATGCCGTCCTGTTGTTTGTAGGAGCTGTCGTGCTCTTCGTCAACAATGATCACGGCCGGATTTTTCAGCGGCGTGAAGACGGACAGGCGCGTACCGATGACGATACGGGCTTCGCCGTTCTGGGCGCGCAGCCAGCCGTGCAGGCGTTCCGATTCGTTCATCTGGCTGTGCAGCATAACGATGGAGAGCCCCGGAAACCGTGCCCGGAAGCGCGACTCCAGTTGCGGCGTCAGGTTGATTTCCGGCACCAGTACCAGTGCCTGGCGCTCCGGGGTCTGCAACATGGCCTCCAGCAGGTGCATGTAGACCTCGGTCTTGCCGCTGCCGGTGATGCCGTAAAGCAGCCAGACATTGAAGTCCGGTCCGGCGTCCAGCATGTTTTGAAGTGCCTGCTGCTGCTCGGAGTTCAGCATCTGCGTCGCGGGTGATGGTGCGATTGGGCTGGAAAGCGGTGCAGTGATTGCGACATGTTCGACCCAGCCTTTGGCGATCATCTGTTTCAATGCCGGACGCCACCCCGGCGTGATGCGCGTCAGCATCGCCTGCGTCAGGATGGGCGATTGCTGCAGTGCCTCAAATAACGTGCGCTGCAGGGCGGCGCGTTTGGGAACGGATTCAATGCCTTCCGTCATGGCCAGTGGGGTCAACCGGAACCCCATGTTGACCGGCAGGGCTGCGGGCTCGCCCTCGCGCAGCCTTGGCGGCAATACCCCCAGCAGCGTCTGGCCGAATGGGTAATGGTAATAGTCAGAGCAGAACTTGAGCAGTTTGAGCGTCGGCGCCGGGAGCGGATTCTCGTCGACGAACGCACGATCGATTGGCTTCAGCTTGGCGTCCGGCATGTCCGATGACGCGTGGCGCCCCATGACGATACCGATCATCTGGCGCCGACCGAACGGTACCAGCACGCGCTGACCGGGCTGGACACCGCTGCCGGTATCCAGGTAATCGAACAATCTGGCAAGGGGGACGTCGAGTGCGACGCGGAGAATTGTCATCTTTTCTTATGAACAGGCGTTATTCACGGGAAACCGTTAAAATATCGCTTTTTTCAGATATCTTTTAAGCTTTGAAAGCACATCTTACCGAATTACTGACGCAGGCGGCAAAAGCCGTGGCCCCGGAACAGGCAGAATTGGCTATTGTCCTCGAGCGACCGAAATCCGCCGATCATGGGGACTTTGCCACCAATCTGGCCATGACGCTGGCGCGCGCGCTGAAGCAGAACCCGCGTGCCATCGCTGAAAACCTGATCAAGGCTCTCCCGACTTCGCCATATATTGCCAAGACCGAAATCGCCGGGGCAGGTTTTATCAATTTCTTCCTCAGCCCGAACGCCAAGCATGCCGTGGTGGGTAGTATCCTCGCGCAGGGCGCGGCATGGGGCCGCAACAACGTGGGGCAGGGTCGCAAGGTGCAGGTGGAGTTCGTGTCGGCCAACCCGACCGGCCCCTTGCACGTTGGCCATGGCCGCGGCGCAGCCGTGGGCGATTGCCTGTGTCGCCTGCTGGAAGCCACCGGCTGGGACGTGACCCGTGAGTTCTACTACAACGACGCCGGTGCGCAGATCGACAACCTGACCCGCTCCGTGCAATGCCGCGCCAAGGGCCTGACCCCGGAAGATGCCGAGTGGCCGGAAGACGGTTATCGTGGCGAGTACATCAACGATGTCGCCAAAGCCTACATGGCCCGTGAAAAGATCGACGCCGAAGACAAGCATGTCATCGGCGCCGGCGATGCAGACAACGCGGCGGCGATCCGTGAATTTGCCGTGGCCTATCTGCGCCGTGAGCAGGACCTGGACCTGCGTGCCTTCGATGTGCATTTCGATGTGTATTCGCTGGAGTCCGCCCTGTATACCGACGGTAAGGTCGAAGCGGCGGTGAATAATCTGATCGCCAGCGGTCACACCTACGAGCAGGATGACGCACTCTGGTTGCGCACAACCAGTTTCGGCGACGACAAGGACCGCGTCATGCGCAAGCGCGAAGGCGGCTATACCTACTTCGTCCCGGATGTGGCGTATCACCTGGACAAGTGGCAGCGCGGCTTTACCCGCGTGATCAACGAGCAGGGCGCTGACCACCACAGCACCATTACCCGCGTGCGTGCCGGTTTGCAGGCACTGGACGTTGGCATCCCGCAAGGCTGGCCGGACTACGTGCTGCACCAGATGGTGACGGTAATGCGCGGCGGCGAGGAAGTGAAGATTTCCAAGCGTGCCGGCAGCTATGTGACCCTGCGTGACCTGATCGACATGGTCGGCCGCGATGCGACCCGCTACTTCCTGGCCGCACGTCGCGCCGACTCGCAACTGGTATTCGATATCGACCTGGCGCTGGCGCACACCAACGATAACCCGGTGTACTACATCCAGTATGCCCATGCCCGCATCTGCAGTGTGCTGAACGAATGGGGTGGCGACGTTGCCAGTCTCGCAAGGGTTGATCTCTCGCCGCTGCAGTTGCCGCATGAACTGGCCCTGTTGCAGCGCCTGTCCGAGTTTACTGAAATGGTGCAGAACGCCGCGCAAGAGCTTGCACCGCACCTGCTGGCTTATTACCTCAAGGATTTGGCCGGCGACTTGCATAGCTACTACAATGCCGAGAAATTCCTGGTCGAAGACGAGCAGGTCAAACTGGCCCGGCTCGCGCTGGTGACCGCCACCCGTCATGTCCTGCAGAATGGTTTGAGCCTGCTGGGCGTGAGCGCTCCCGAAAAAATGTAATAGAGATATCATGACCCGTGACTACAAACCATCCCCGCAGAAATCCAAGCCGGCAGGCAAGGGGAGTTCCCTGCTGACCGGTATCCTGATCGGCTTTATCCTTGGTATCGGGGTGTCGGTTGGCGTTGCCATTTTCGTCAAGGGGGGCGAGAGCCCTTTCGTGGCGCGCGAAGGCGTGACCGCCAAGCCTGATGCCGGTCCCAAGGTGGATATCGCTGGAACCCAAGCCAAGCCGGATATCGTGGAAACCAAGCCGGCCAAGCCGCGCTTCGATTTCTATACCATCCTGCCCGGTAGCGAAACCCCGGTCACCGAGCAGGAGCTGAAGCAGTCCAAGGCCGCATCGCAGCAAGCAGCCCCGGCCGCGGCCAGCGAGAATTATTACCTGCAGGTCGGGGCATTCCAGACCGAGCAGGAAGCTGACAATATGAAGGCCAAGCTGGCACTTTTGGGGCTGGAGGCTGTCGTACAGACTGCCAACGTCCCTGACAAGGGTGTGTGGCACCGGGTGCGGGTCGGTCCGTTTACCGAAATCGACCAGATCACGCGGGCTCGCGGCGAACTGACCAAGAATGGTTTCAGCGCTGACCTGATCAAGATCCATAGCAACGTTCCAGACCAGTAAAGGAAAAGTCTCATGAAATCGTTTATCGCTGCTTTCTTCATGATGTTCGCAGTCGCTGCCTGTGCCGAACCGCAAGCCGGTTTCGAATATCAGCAGGTCCAGCAGGCCATCCCGACGGACAACCCGGCCAAGGTCGAAGTGACCGAACTGTTCTGGTATGGTTGTCCGCACTGCTACCAGTTGGAACCGCAACTCGCGGCCTGGGTGAAAAAGTTGCCCAAGGATGTCGAATTCAAGCGAGTGCCTGCCATCGCCCGTCCTGACTGGGCGCCAGCGGCCAAGGCCTACTATGCGATGGAAGCCCTGGGCGTACAGGAAAAGCTGCATGGACCATTCTTCGATGCCATCCATAAGCAGCATAGCCTCAAGCCCATGGATGAAGCGGCCATGGCGGATTGGATCACCAAGCAGAGCGGGCTGGACAAGAAAAAGGTCGACGAGGCATTCAAGTCCTTTTCCATCAACACCAAGATGATGCGTGCCGCCCAGGTGTTCCGGGCTTCCGGCGCCACTGGCGTGCCGACCCTGATTATCGAAGGCAAGGTCTGGACTTCCAGCACGGTTGCCGGCGGCAACGAGGAAATGCTGAAGGTGGCGGATTACCTGATCGAAAAGGCCCGTGCCGAAAAGTCCGCCAAGCATTGATGAACCTTCGCGATTCAAATTCAAAACCCGCCGCCCGGCGGGTTTTTATTACCGGCGCCTCCAGTGGTATCGGTGAAGCGCTGGCCCGCCATTATGCTGCGGAAGGCGCTGTACTCGGTCTGGTGGCCCGACGCACGGACTTGTTGCAGCAATTGGCGGCTTCATTGGGTACGGTTAACGCGATTTACCCGCTGGACGTGCGTGATGGGATGGCCTTACAGGCCGCAGCCAGTGATTTCGTGCAACGCTTCGGTGCACCGGATGTCGTCATCGCCAATGCCGGTGTCAGCCGGGGAACCCTGACCGGTCCGGCAGAGGATGTCGCAGCATTCCAGGCGGTGTTCGATATCAATGTCATGGGGATGGTGCATACTTTTCAGCCATTTATCGGGCCCATGCAGGCGGCTGGCCGTGGCAGTCTGGTCGGGGTCGCCAGCGTCGCCGGCATGCGTGGATTGCCGGGGGCCGGTGCCTATAGCGCATCCAAGGCGGCCGCCATCAGCTATCTGGAAAGCTTGCGGGTGGAGTTGCTGGGGACTGGTATCCATGTCACCACCTTGTGCCCGGGCTATATCCGGACGCCGATGACCGATGTGAATCCTTATCCCATGCCGTTTTTGATGGAAGTTGAAGATGCAGCGAGACGGATGGCGAGGCTGATCGATCGCAAGCGGCGCTATGCCGTCCTGCCCTGGCAGATGGCTGTGGTGGCACGGCTGATGCGGCTTCTGCCGGACTGGTTGTGGGATGCGCTGGCACGCCGTGCCGGGCGCAAGCCCCGGCGGCCTGGAGAGGGGTTCTAGCCCGGTTCCGGGTTGAAGAATCCCTTGGCCAGCAGTTCCTCAGCCAGCGCGTTGTAGTCCTTGGCGCCCTGTCCGTGCGGGGCGTAGGAAAAGACATCCTTGCCGTGTGCCGGGCTCTCGGCCAGGGTCACCGTTTCAGAGATGCGGGTCTCGCACAGATCCTTGCCGTAATGCTCACGCAGTTTGTCGAAAATATCGTAGGACAGTTTGCGCCGGGAGTCGAAGCGGGTCATCACGATGCGGCGCTCGATCCGTTTCCCCAGGGGTTTTTCCAGGACCTTCAACGCTGCGTCCAGCCGGTTGACCCCCTGCAGGGACAGGTAGTCGGCCGAGACCGGAATCAGCAGGCGTTGCGATGCAAAAACCGCGTTCAACGACAGTACGCCCAGCATGGGCGAGCAGTCGATGACGACCGGAATCATGGCATCCGGAAGCAGTTCCTGCGTCAGGCCGTTTTTCAGGGCGCTGGTGATATTCGGGTTGCGGCCATACAGGGAGTCGATCTTGAACAGTTCCATGTGGGCGGGAATCAGGTGCGCGCCTGTCGGCAGCTCGCGCATGATTTGGGATAGCGGTTTCTGTTCACTGTAGAAAGCGTAGACCGTCTCGCTGCTCGACAGGTTGCGTACACCACTGGCGAGGGTCAGGTGGGCCTGCGGGTCGAGGTCGATGCCGAGCGGAAATTTGCCGCGTCGGGCCAATGCGGCAATCAGGTTCAGCGATGTGGTGGTTTTGCCTACGCCGCCTTTCTGATTGAACACTGCAACGACCGACATCGCTGAAACTCCTATTCGACTGTGACAGATTTGGCCAGGTTACGCGGCTTGTCCACATCCGTGCCCTTGAGCAGGGCCGCATGGTATGCAAGCAATTGTACCGGTATCGAGTGCAGGATGGGGGAAAGCACGCCGACATGGCGCGGCGTGCGGATGACGTGTACGCCTTCGCTCTCGGTGAAGTGACTGTCGAGGTCGGCAAACACGAAGAGTTCACCTCCGCGTGCGCGCACTTCCTGCATGTTGGATTTCACCTTCTCCAGCAAGGCGTCGTTCGGCGCAATCACCACCACTGGCATGTCCTCGTCTACCAGCGCCAGCGGCCCGTGCTTCAGTTCACCCGCGGGGTAGGCCTCGGCGTGGATGTAGGAAATTTCCTTGAGCTTGAGTGCACCTTCCAGGGCGATCGGATAATGCACCCCGCGGCCCAGGAACAGGGCGTGATGCTTGCTTGCCAGCATTTTTGCCCATTCACGGATTTGCGGTTCGAGGTTGAGCGCATGTTGCACGCTGACTGGCAAATGGCGCAGGGCTTCGAGATATTCGTGCTCCTGTTCGGCGCTCATCAGGCCCCGCTGCTTGGCCAGCGTTGCGGTGAGGGTAAACAGCCCAAGCAATTGCGTGGTGAAGGCCTTGGTCGATGCCACGCCGATTTCCGCGCCGGCACGGGTCAGGAAAACCAGCCTCGACGCCCGCGGGATGGCGCTTTCCGGAACGTTGCAAATGGCGAGCGTCAGCATTTGCCCCAGTGACTTGGCATGCTTGAGTGCTTCCATGGTGTCCAGGGTCTCGCCGGACTGGGAAATGGTGATGATCAGTTGCTTGGGATTCGGGACCGATTCTCGATAGCGATACTCGCTGGCGATCTCGACCGTGGTCGGGATGCGGGCAATGCTTTCCAGCCAGTATTTGGCGGTCAGGCCGGCGTAATAGCTGGTGCCTGCAGCGAGGATCAACACGCTGTCCGCTTCGGCGAACACCTGTTCAGCCTCTTCCCCGAACAGGGCCGGACTGAAATGGCCGTCATCGATCAGCGCTTCCATGGTGTCGGTCAATGCGCGTGGCTGCTCGTGCACTTCCTTCTGCATGAAGTGGGTGTAGGGACCCAGTTCCATCGAGGCCAGCGATACGTCGCTGACATGAATCTTGCGGGTGGCCGGCTGACCTTGGCCATCCACGAGGGTGATGCCGTCCTGGCGGATTTCGGCGACGTCGCCGTCTTCCATGTAGATCACGCGACGTGTGGCGGAGATGATGGCGGAAACGTCCGATGCGGCGAAGTTCTCCCCTTCGCCCAGGCCCAGCAGCAGTGGGCAGCCCTGTCGCGCGCAAACCATGAGGTCGGGAGCCTTGACGCTGATGGCGGCAATTGCATAGGCGCCGATCAGCTCCGTCATGGCGCGACGGGTCGCGGCAAACAGATTCTGCTCCTGCTGGAAGTAATAATGGATCAGGTGCGCGATCACCTCGGTGTCGGTCTGGGACTCGAAAACGTAGCCCAGGTCCTTGAGACGGCTGCGCTGTTCCTCGTGGTTTTCAATGATGCCGTTGTGGACCACGGCGATTTCACCGCACGACACGTGGGGGTGGGCATTCGACTCGGTGACACCGCCGTGTGTGGCCCATCGGGTATGGCCGATGCCGACCTGGCCGTTCAGTTGGGTGTCGCTCGCCTTCTGTTGCAGTCCGGCGACACGGCCGACCGCACGGACGCGATGAATGTCGCCGTTCATGACGGCGATCCCGGCCGAGTCATAGCCGCGATACTCGAGACGGCTCAGGCCCTCGATCAAAATGGTCACGACATTTCTGGCAGCGACGGCGCCGACGATTCCGCACATGCGATTAATCCTTCTTCTTTTCTGGCCGTTTCCAGCCGGGGATGGTGATCTGTTTACTGCGTGACAGGGTCAGCGTATCCGCAGCCGCATCCTTGGTAATGGTCGATCCTGCACCGATGGTGGCGCCGGCTTCCACGGTCACGGGCGCGACCAGTTGGGTGTCCGAGCCGATGAAGGCGCGGTCACCGATGATGGTACGGTGCTTGTTGACGCCGTCGTAATTGCAGGTGATGGTGCCGGCGCCGATGTTGACGTCGCGGCCGACCGTGCTGTCGCCGACGTAGCTCAGGTGGTTGATCTTGCTGCCGACGTCGATGCGACTGTTCTTGATTTCGACGAAGTTGCCGATATGCGCTTCCTCTACCAGTTCGGTGCCGGGGCGCAGGCGAGCGTAGGGCCCGATGCGACTGTGCGAGCCTACACTGGCACCATCGATGTGGGAATAGGGAGCGATCACGGTCCCTTCGCCCAGCACTGCATCGCGGATGATGCAGTAGGCGCCGATGCTCACGTGGTCGGCAATTTCGACGTTGCCCTCGAAAATGCAGCCGACGTCGATGGTGACGTCTCGGCCGGTTTTCAGCGTGCCGCGCACGTCGATGCGGGCTGGGTCGCGCAACGTGACACCTGCCTGCATCAGGCGAAGCGCCTCGGCCTGCTGATACTGCCGTTCGACGTCGGCAAGGTCGCGCTTGGAGTTGATGCCGGCCACTTCCCATTCATCCGAGGCCAGTTCGCTGACGACGCCTGTGCCGTCCTGCACAGCCATGGCGATGGTATCGGTCAGATAATATTCGCCCTGTGCATTTTCGTTGCGGAGACGCCCCAGCCAAGCCACCAGATGCCTGGTCGGCATCGCCATGATGCCACTGTTGACCTCGCGTATCGTACGCTCTTCATCACTGGCGTCCTTCTGTTCCACGATCGCCCGCACCAGCCCGTCCGGGCCGCGCAGGATACGGCCGTAGCCGGTGGGGTCGTGCTTCTCCACCGTCAGCAAGGACAAGTGTTTGCCGGCATGTTTCAGCAGGGTTTTGCAGGTACGGGCCTTCAGCAACGGCACATCGCCCAGCAACACCAGCGTAATGCTGTCTTCGTCCAGCAACGGCAAGGCCTGTTGCACGGCGTGCCCGGTGCCGAGCTGCTCCGCCTGACGCACCCATTCCAGGCAGGGTCTGGCGAGTGTCTCGCGAACCCGTTCACCACCGAAACCATAGACGACGACGATACGGTCGGGTGAAAGCTGCTCGGCGCAGTCGATGACATGGGAGAGGATGGCCCGCCCTGCCACTTCGTGCAGAACTTTGGGCAGATCGGAATGCATGCGGGTTCCCTTGCCGGCGGCAAGGATGACGACATTGAGCTTGGAGGTAACCATGGGGGCTAAGTATAGTGGTCTTGCGGCACTTTTTCGAGAAGGCTGATGGAGCTATTGACCGGAGTTGCTGCCAAAACTGGATTGCCGCAACTGTTTTGCCATCTTTCTGAGGAACGACATGGCGATGCCGGGTTCCTCGTGCAGCAAGGTTTCGAAATGATCGCCATCGATCGTGAGCACTTCGGCGCGGTCGGAAGTGACGATTGCATCCGTCGAGCGCGGTGTGTTCGCCAGCAAAGCCATTTCGCCAAAATATTCTCCCGGTTTGACTTCCCGGACAGGTTGCCCGTGATGGCTGACTGCCACGGTCCCTGAAACGACGTAATACATGGCGTCTCCCTGGCTGCCTTCCCTGAATACCCGTTCCTCTCGGTGATAGGTCATGCCGAAATGCCGCATCAGTTTGTCGAGATACCCCGTGTGTGTTTGCGGGGTGCTCCCGAACAGTCCGCGTAACAGCAGTACTTCTTTCCTGCGCAGGGTAGCGATCAGTTCGGTGCTGAGCAGAAATACCACGAAGCTGTAATACAACCAGCCGATGGAAATGAACATGTTCTTCATGCCGCCGAAGATGGTGCTGTAGGACTGATTGACCAGCAGAAAAAGACTGAAAGCCGGTCGCATGGCGACCCACAGGCTGGCCGTCACAAACGCACCGATCAGGATGTGGCGCACCGAGACCCTGACCGGGAAAAAAGCATGGAAGAAAGCTGCCAGCATCAGGGTGCTTAGCATCAGAGTGGTGAGCGAGTTGATGGCCCCGGGGAAGGGGGAAATCGGCTGCAGGAAACGCACCACTTTTTCCAGCATCACCCCGCTGAAAGTGAACAGGAAAAACAGCAGCAGCATGCTCAGTACGGCCAGTGCATCCTTGAGGGTGCGACGCAGGAAAGAAGGGGCCTCGCTGGTGGCCGTGATGGCGTGGAACGAAGTGCGCAGCGCACCTGCCAGCGGGGTCACCGCCCAGAACAGGGCGAACATGCCGAAGACCCCCCACACCGCCTTGTGTTTGGAGATGTTGTAGACCTCGATCATGATGCGGTGGCTGAATTTGGGGACCAGATTGCTGGTGAGGATCGCCAGTTTTACGATGGCATAGTTCGATGAAATCACCAGGTGGCTGAGCAGGAAGAACATCAGCAACGCCATTGGGATCAGCGCGAACATGGCATAAAAGGAAAGTGAGGCAGCGAGGGTCAGGCCGTTGTGTTGCCCGAATGCGGACAAGGTCTCGCGAAGTATGAACAGCGGCGTGCTGTAGCGGTGCCGGTCAAGCGCCTCGCGCGGCTGAGTGATCGCCGGATGCTGCTTGAGTGCCTTTAGTTTGCGGAAGCGCTGCATGTTATTCGAACAACCCCGGTTTTTCCGCCCGTCGGCGGATGGCGGAATCCATCAAAAAATTTGGCTTGCCTGACTTGGTTCATCCAAGACCCTTAAATGCATTTGCGCCCCTTGCTGCCCTTCATGCTAAATCTTTATGGCAGCTGTCGATGGGTGTTGATCTGGCAAAGTTATCGGGTTGTGCGTGGTTTACGCAATGTCAGTTTTCATTTGGATCCGGTCCCATACGTTAGTTTCATGTGTGGCTCATGGATTTGTATTCGAGCCAAAAGATCGCCGATAGGATTGGGTTCGGATCAATGAGTAAGATTGTATTGTAGAAGATAGACGCCAGCCCCAGCTAAATATCCGATCAATGCCAATCCACTAACTTTTTTCAAATACCAAACAAAATTAATTTTCTCCAAGCCCATTGCAGCGATTCCAGCGGCAGAGCCGATGATGAGTATAGATCCGCCTGTGCCGGCGCAATAAGCCAAAAACTCCCAAATGAAGTGGTCGGTTGGGTAGGTTGTGAGACTGTACATGCCCATGGAGGCGGCGACCAGGGGGACGTTATCCACCACTGCACTGGCCACGCCAATGATCATGACAATCAAATCCTGGCGTAGAACTACCTTGTTCAGCCAGTCAGCCAAAGAGTTTAGAACGTTGGTGTGTTCCAGCACCGCCACGGATAGAAGAATGCCAACGAAGAAGACGATCGATGCAAGGTCAATTCGACCTAAGGCGTTTGCCAAAGTGAGATGTTGCTTTGAGTCCTCATCTTTATTACGGTGCAGTATGTCTCCAATGAGCCAGAGAATGCCCAGCCCAAACAATATTCCCAGGAAGGGGGGGAGGTGAGTCACAGCTTTAAAGGCTGGCACCGCAGCCAGGATGCCTAGACCTGAAAACAACATGACATCCCGGGAAGTTTTTTTACTACTGTCGATTCCATTGGTGCGAGGTTGGTTCGAGATTGTTCTCCCACGTAGTGTATAGGCGGTGACCAGTAGAGGTACCAGCAAGTTTGTCATTGACGGTAACAGTAGCGACTCAATGATGTTGAGGCTGGTGACCTGGCCTCCAATCCAGAGCATGGTGGTGGTCACGTCACCAATCGGGGACCAGGCGCCTCCTGCATTCGCAGCTATTACGATAATGCCAGCAAAAAACAATCTATCTTCTTGTTTGGAGATTAGTTTTTGAGCGAGCGACACCATGACAATCGTGGTTGTCAGATTGTCCAGGATTGCGCTAAGGAAGAAAGTGATGATGGCGATAAGCCACATTAGGGAAGTTAGCTTGGTGGTCTTGATTCGGTTGGTAATGACATCAAAGCCGTCGTGAGCATCGATGACTTCAACGATCGTCATGGCTCCCATAAGGAAAAATACGATTTGAGCAGTTTCGATGAGGGATTCGGCAAGCTCTTCGCTAATGCGATGAGTGTCATTGGTTGTGATGGAGTAAATTGTCCACAGGAGACCTGCACCGATCAAAGCGAACGCGGCTTTATTGACCTTTAGTGGGTGTTCCATGGCAATCGCTGCATAAGAAATCACAAAAATGGCAATGATTGCAGTAAGCATGTCGAGCTTTCGGTGGTGAATTGGGGACTAATGAATCAGGTTCTTAATGAACTGCTTAAGTATCTACGCATTCATTCTGCCAGAATTTCGATGGAAACCGCGCATGGGGCTGGGAGTGTTATATGTCAGGGTGAGCTACTGGCTATCAGAACTATGACTGTGCCCGATGCGCAGTTTGAGTGTGGCAGTGCCAGAAATTGCGCCGACGGACGTGACCCTGCCGACAACGGTCGGCTGGTTTTTGGCAAGTTCTATCTTGGGTGAAGAAGCCATATGACTTACCTCATTGGTTTGAATTGCTCCGTGGCACTAACCAGTGCGTCGATGATACCCGGTTCCATGGCAGAGTGTCCTGCGTCCGGAACCACAACATACTCTGCTTCCGGCCAGACCTGGTGCAATTCATGGGCTGTCACCGGCGGGCACACCATATCATAGCGGCCTTGAATAATGATGGCAGGAAGATGACGGAATCGATCGACCTGTGAAAGAAGTGGGGTCTCCTTCAGAAAGCATTGGTGCATGAGATAGTGCAATTGCACGCGCGCTCTGGCTAGCGTGACAGCATCCTCTACGGGGCGGGGCGGAGTTGCGGAAGGCAGCAGACTCATGATGGCGCTTTCGTATGCGTTCCATTGGCGTGCTGCAGCAACATTCCCCGAGTCGATGCGGGTTTTGTAGGCGCCCATTACGTCCTGGCGTTCCTTCTCTGAAAGGGGGCTCACCAGGTTCTCCCAGGCTTCAGGGAAAAATTGCTTCACCGAATGCAGGAACCACTCCAGTTCGCTGTGCCGGCTGAGGAAGATGCCACGCAGGATCATGCCTGTTATTGAGGCGGCGTGCCGCGAAGCATAGGCCAGAGCCAGGGTGCTCCCCCAGGATCCGCCGAACACAAGCCAGCGATCCACCCCCAGATGGGTTCGTAGCTGGTCGATGTCCTCTACCAGAAGTTGCGTCGCGTTGGCTTCGGTCAGTCCGAGCGGCAAGCTGCGGCCGCAGCCGCGCTGATCGAACAGGATTACTCTGTAATGAGTGGGATCGAAGAAGCGCCGCTGCCCTGGATTGCACCCGCTTCCGGGGCCTCCATGCAGGAATACTACGGGTGCACCTTGCGGGTTCCCGCATTCCTCGAAATATATGCGGTGGCCGCCGGAAACCTCAAGCCAGCCTTGGTTGAAGGGATCGATTTCAGGGTAAAGGGTATGTGCTGTCGTTGCCATGTGTTCGGGAGCAAAGTATGGATGTTGCTGTTTCCAAGCGTTGGAGGCTATGATAGTACACCACATGGTGGATCCGCTGGAGCGCCAATAAATTTGCGGAACTAGTATTGCAAATCAATTTGGACTGATCTACCATGCAGTCAGCACACATTTAGGTGTTGCGAAAAGTAAGCTTTCAAACGAGGGTATGCATGACCCGGCATAAGGGGAGGCAGCCTGAAAGGTGAAGGCTTCACTTTATTAAACCCTTAGTTGTAATCACTATGGAGATTGAACATGGAGATGAGCAAAATCAAGATCGCTCTGGGTCTGGCCGCTGGTATGACCGTTGCAATGCCGATGGCTGCAATGGCTGCTGCTGACCAGGAAAAGGCGATTGCTAACGACAATAACTGGGCTGCACCGCGTCAAGGCTACATGAACCAAGCCTACTCGAAGCTGACCCAGATCAACAAGGGCAACGTCAAGAACCTGAAGGCTGCTTGGACGTTCGCTACCGGTGTTAACCGTGGTCACGAAGGTGCTCCGCTGGTTATCGACGGCGTGATGTACGTTCACACTGCATTCCCGAACAACGTCTACGCTCTGGATCTGAACGACAACCAGAAGATCAAGTGGGCTTACTTCCCGAAACAAGATCCGTCCGTTCAAGCAGTTCTGTGCTGCGACAACGTGTCTCGCGGTCTGGGCTTCGGCGATGGCAAGATCTTCCTGCAACAGAACGACGGCGCACTGGTTGCCCTGAATGCTGCTGACGGCAAGGTTGTTTGGTCTGTTAAGAACACCGATCCGAAGGTCGGCGCTACTAACACCAACGCTCCGCACGTGATCAAGGACAAGGTTCTGACCGGTTGCTCCGGTGCTGAATTCGGCGTTCGCTGCTTCATGGCTGCTTACAACATCAAGGACGGCTCCCTGGCATGGAAGGCATACTCCACCGGCCCGGATAGCGAAGTTCTGATCGGCGCTGACTTCAACAAGGACAATCCTCAGTACTCCGCTCTGTCTGTTTACGAAGATGTGAACGGCGGCAACAAGCAAGGTGGTTCTTTCAAGAAGCTGCCGAACGACCAACTGAAGATCGGTGAAAAGGACCTGGGCGTTAAGACCTGGCTGAAGCCGCAAGCAGTTAAGGACGGCTGGCAACACGGTGGTGGCTCCGTTTGGGGCTGGTGGCCGTATGACTCCCGTACCAACCTGGTTTACTACGGTACCGGTAACCCGTCCGTTTGGAACCCGGACGTTCGTCCTGGCGACAACAAGTGGTCCATGACCGTGTTCGCACGTGACCTGGACACCGGCGTTGCTAAGTGGGGCATGCAAATGACTCCGCACGACGAGTGGGACTATGACGGCATTAACGAAGTGATCCTGTTCGACAAGGGTGGCAAGACCTACGCTTGGCACCATGACCGTAACGGTTTCGCTTACACTTGGGATGCGCACAACGGCACCCTGGTTGCAGCTCAGAAGGTTCACCCGTTCGTCAACTGGGCAACCGATGTTGACATGAAGACTGGCGTGCCGAACAAGCTGGCTACCGCTTCTACTCACCAAGACTACAATGCTAAGGGTGTTTGCCCGGCTGCTCTGGGTACCAAGGACCAGCAACCGGCTGCTTACTCCCCGAAGACTGGCCTGATCTACTCCCCGCTGAACCACGTTTGTATGACCTACGAACCGGTTGAGTCCAAGTACGTTGCTGGCCAGCCGTGGGTTGGTGCTACCCTGACCATGTTCCCGGGTCCGGACGGCGTGATGGGCGGCTTCGCTGCTTATGACCCGATGACCAACAAGGCCAAGTGGTACAACAAGGAGAAGTTCTCCGCTTGGGGTGGTGCTCTGGCAACTGCTTCCGACCTGGTGTTCTACGGCACTCTGGACCGTTGGTTCAAGGCTGTTGACGCTAACAACGGTAAGGAGCTGTTCAAGTTCCAAGTTGGTTCCGGCGTGATCGGTAACGCATTCACCTACGGCAACAAGGGTAAGCAATACGTTGGCGTGCTGTCCGGTATCGGCGGCTGGGCTGGCGTTGCGATGAACCTGGGCCTGGAAAACGACACCGATGCTCTCGGTGCCGCTGGTGGCTACAAGGAACTGACCAAGTGGAACGCTGCTCCTGGCGGCGGTGCACTGACTGTGTTCAGCCTGTAATTGAAAGTCGAAAGACTCAAGTTACAGAACTAACCAGTAGTTAGTTTGTCGTACAAGCACCCCGCCTCGGCGGGGTGCTTTTTATGTGGAAACGAAAACTAACTGGCGAAGAGGTGAAGCAATGTTGAACAATGTAATGAAAATAACGATCGCCGCATTAATGAGCGTGCTGGCAGTCAACGTGTACGCTGAGGACATCGTATTTAATCCCGATGTTGGTCGTGGCGGCGAACCCGTCATTGAAGAGCATCCGGATGAATTTCGCGTTTGCTCGGATAAAGATAACCTGCCCTACTCTAATGACAAGCAGGAAGGTTTCGAGAACAAGATCGCTGAGTTGATCGCCAAGGATCTCGGTAAGAAAGTCACATACCAGTTCTGGTATGATCGCATCGGATTTATTCGCAATACGCTTAACGCCAAGCGTTGCGATGTTGTCATGGGCACTGTGGCCGGCAACGACATGATGAGAACATCCAAGCCGTACTACCGCTCAGGATATGTCTTTGTATATCGCAAGGACAGCGGCTACAATATCAAGGATTGGGATTCCCCGGATCTGCACAAGGGCAAGATCGGTCTGGTTGGACAGACCCCGCCGTCACGTCCGATACACGACAAAGGCTTGATGGATAATGCCCGTCCGTACCGGATCATGCGCGACCTGAATCTTCCTCCCAGTTTCATCATCGATGATCTGGTGAAGGGTGATATCGATATCGCAGTTTTGTGGGGACCAATTGCAGGTTACTGGGCCAAGAAGGCATCCATCCCGTTGGTGGTGGTACCTGCCCCTGAGTACGAAGCAGAAAATGTGCACGGAAAGGAATACTGGAATATTTCCATCGGTGTGCGTAAGCAGGACAAGGCGCGTATTGCCATGATCAATGAAGTGCTGGATCGCCGCGCGAAGGATATTGAGAAGATCCTGGATGATTACGGTATTCCGCATGTGCCGGTTGTCGAGGGTGATAGCGTAGATAAACGGCCCCCTACAGAAAAGAAGGGCGACGCGATTCCGAAATTTGAATAATGGTGTTGCGGGATAGGTGCATGGTCAACCTTTTGCCCGCTGTACCGTTAATTTAAATACGAATTGATTCATTGCAGCAGGCATGAATTCAAGGTTTGACTTAAATAAACGAGGAGATGATATGTTTGGCATTAAGTTAGGTAAAACGGCATTGCTTGTTTCCATGCTTGCAATGATAGGTTCGCTTCCCCTGCAAGCTGTTGCTGGCTGTAATCTGGTATCCACCAAGGCTGGTAACGCTCCCCTGAACATCAAGGTGACCGACAAGGACACGCCCGAAGCCAAGGAATTTCTGGAGACGTGCGTGAATCCTTACACCAAGCGTTATGTTGCTGATCCGGAAGCTGCAAAGGCAGGTAAGAAATTGTTCGGTTACTATTCCTGCACCCAGTGCCACGGTGCCAATGCAGGCGGCCAGACCGGCCCGAGCATTACCGATGATACCTGGCAGTATGCTAAGCACCAGACTGATAAGGGCATATTCGAAACCATTGCTGGTGGTAGTGATGCCGGCATGCCGACTTGGCATAGCCAAGTTGCTGGTAACGACGATTTGCTGAAAACCGATGAAATCCTGAAAATTATTGGGTGGTTGCGTGCCTCCTATAAGGGTGGTGGCGACAAGCCCTGGTTGAAGTGATTTAGTTTGTTCCCAAGAACGGCCACCATTGGTGGCCGTTTTGTTTTCTGGGGTATGACTTTGGGTTAGAATCGAACAACTAATACTATAAACCCCTAGGAGGAAATGATGCGTCAGAAGAATCTGTTGTTCATTGCAATGATCCTGTCATTCGGGATTTCAGCCTGCGGTAAGGGTGGCGATTCTGCCGGTGGTTCTAAATCAGCAGATGCTGGTGGCGGTAAGATGATCGAGTTTGTTGCTACCCAGGATGAGAAGCCGTTGCAAATCAAGTCCGAACTTTTCGATACGCCGCAAGCTAAGGAGTTTGCAGCCACGGGCAAGAATCCCTACATCGGGAATCAGGAAGCCATCGAAAAGGGCAAGAAATACTTCCAGATGTATTCATGTACACAGTGTCACGGTGCAAATGCACAGGGCCAGACTGGACCCAGCCTGCACGGGCCGAACTTCAAATACGCGAAGAATGCCACCAACAAGGGGATGTTTGAAACCATTTGGCATGGCACTAACGGTGGGATGGGTGCAAAGGGGATCGGCCTGATGAGCCCGGAAGATCCGACTGCTGGTCTGAAGCCGGATGAAATCCTCAAGATTCAGGCATGGATCCGTTCACACGGGACAACTACCGGTAACGAGTAAGGAAAACCCTTCATGACGCTGTCATCGAATCATCACGTCGTTATCGTAGGCGGAGGGGCGGGCGGCCTTGAGCTTGCAACCCGGCTGGGCGATAAGTTCGGCCGCAAAGGCAAAGCGATGATTACGCTGGTTGACAAGGCCCCCACGCATTTGTGGAAGCCCTTGTTGCACGAAGTGGCAGCGGGCAGCATGGATCTTGATGACCATGAGCTCGAATATCTGGCGCAGGCAAGATGGCACCATTTCAAGTTCCGCCTAGGAGCGATGGAAGGTTTGAGTCGCGTCATGAAGGAAATCTATCTGGCACCGGTGCTTGATGATGAAGGGGTGGAATTGATTCCACGTCGATCCATCAAGTACGACACACTGATTATTGCTGTGGGCAGTGTATCCAACGACTTCGGAGTCCCGGGTGTCAAAGAACATTGCATTGCACTGGATACGCAGGCAGATGCAACGCTGTTTCACAAAAAGCTTATCAATGCTTGTATCCGTGCCGCGACACAGGAATGGAGCGTTGGACAGGGCCAGCTCAACGTGGCGATCATCGGAGGTGGTGCGACCGGTGTTGAACTTGCCGCCGAACTACACAACACGACTCGTGAATTGGCGGCCTACGGACTGGATAAAATCGATCCTGATCGGGATGTTAAGATCAGTATCATCGAAGCGGCGCCTCGTGTGTTGCCAGGCTTGCCTGAAGAAATATCGCATGCGGTTCAGCGTGAACTACAAACGCTGGATGTCGGATTGCACCTTGGGGAGCGCGTGACACGCGTCGATAATAACGGTGTTTATACAGAAAGCGGTGGGGTCATCCCTGCCCGACTGGTGGTCTGGGCGGCTGGCATCAAGGCGCCTGATTTTCTCAAGAACATCAATGGTCTCGAAACCAACTGGGCGAATCAGTTGATCGTCAAGCCAACGCTGCAGGTGACGAGAGATGAAGACATCTTTGCGTTCGGTGATTGTGCAGCTTGCCCTTGGCCCGAAGCCGGTGAGGGCAAACTGGTCCCTCCCAGAGCGCAGGCAGCCCATCAGCAGGCTTCCATGCTGGTCAAATCGATTGCCAACCGACTGAAAGGCAAAGCGCTGCCTGTCTATCGCTACAGGGATTTCGGTTCGCTAGTGAATCTGGGTAAATATTCGACGGTTGGTAATCTGATGGGTGGACTGACCCAAGGGGATTTATTCGTGCAGGGCTATATGGCCCGGTTCATGTACAACTCGTTGTACAAGATGCATCTCTATGCGTTGCATGGGTTCAGCAAGGTGGCTTTGGATACGATCGCCAGGCTGATCACGCGACGTACAGAACCTCACGTCAAACTTCATTAGTCTGGCTATCGATTGTGGCCGGGTTAGAGAGGCCCGGTATTGGCGGTTTGCCTGAGGTAGTGTCGGTAGATGGCGGCCATGCTCAGACTGACAAAAGCACCGAAGATCACGATGATGAGGTTGATCGGCATGCCGTGTCCGATCATCATGGTGTATACACCCAACAGGATCAGTATCCCGATATTCTCATTGAAGTTCTGGACGGCGATAGAGTGTCCTGCCCCTAACAGAATGTGCCCGCGATATTGAAGCAGCGAATTAAGCGGCACCAGAAAGAATCCAGCCAGTGCGCCAATCGTAAACAGTACGAGTGCTGCGACCACGGGACTGTGGACGAAAATCATTCCGATGACTAGCAGTCCCATGGCGATGCCGGCCGGCAATACCTTCACGGCGTTTTCAAGGGCAACCAGGAAAGATGCAAGTGCTGAGCCAACGGCAATGCCGACTGCCAGGATGGCGATTAGTCCGGTAGATGCCTGCTCATCGAAACCAAGGGTCAGCGACGCCCATTTCAGGACTACGAATTGCATGGTTGCCCCAGCCCCCCAGAAGAGGGTCGTAACGGCAAGTGAAACCTGTCCCTGAGGATCGCGCCAGAGAGTGGTGAACGCGTGCCAGAAATCATGCAGAAGATAACTGAGCGAACGTTTCGGTGTCCTGTGGTCGACGGGTGCCTTGGGTATGTAATAGTTGAAAAAGGCCGCGAGTACGTATAACCCGGTAATGATGGCAATCCCGAAATAGGGATTCTTGGCGGAGACCATGGCTCCCAGCAACGGGCCGAGAATAATCGCAAGAACCGTCGTGCCTTCCATCCAGCCGTTGGCTTTGACCAGAAGATGGGAAGGCAGGAACTCTGTCAGGATGCCGTATTTCGCTGGCGAATAAGCCGCTGCACCAATCCCGACCACAGCGTAGGCATACAGCGGCGGAACCCCTGCAAGGGCCAGCAGGCATCCAAGAAACTTGATGCCATTGCTGATGAACATGACCCGGCCCTTGGGGAGTGCATCTGCGAAAGGACCGACGAAAGGGGCCAGGACAATGTAGGCGAAAATAAAAAATTCGCGGAGCAGAGGCTCATGCCAGGCCGGTGCCTGTAGTTTGGCGAGCAGGGCGATAGCGGCGAACAACAGGGCGTTGTCCGCCAGCGCAGAAAGAAACTGCGCAATCAGGATGGTATAAAAGCCTCTGTTCATTCGGCGCCTGAGAACTTACAGGATTTCCGCTGCAAAATCAGCCAGCCTTGAGCGTTCGCCACGCATCAGGGTGACGTGGCCATTATGCTGCCATCCCTTGAAGCGATCCACGACGTAGGTAAGACCAGAGCTGCCTTCAGTCAGGTAGGGAGTGTCGATCTGCGCGATATTTCCCAGACAGACGACTTTAGTGCCGGGGCCGGCCCGGGTGATCAGGGTCTTCATCTGTTTCGGTGTCAGGTTTTGCGCTTCGTCGATAATGAGGAATTTGTGCAGGAACGTACGGCCGCGCATGAAATTCAGTGATTTCACCTTGATGCGGGTGCGGATGAGATCCTGTGTGGCAGCCCGTCCCCACTCGCCGGCATCCTCGTCCGACTTGTTGAGCACATCGAGGTTGTCTTCCAGCGCTCCCATCCACGGGGCCATTTTTTCCTCTTCTGTTCCGGGCAGGAAGCCAATGTCTTCACCGACCGGGACTGTGACGCGCGTCATGATGATTTCGCTGTAGATCTTCTTGTCCAGCGTCTGCGTCAGCGCGGAGGCAAGCGTCAGTAATGTCTTGCCAGTGCCGGCCTGACCCAGCAGGGTGATGAAATCGACCTCCGGATCCATCAGCAGGTTCAGGGCGAAATTCTGCTCGCGATTGCGTGCAGTAATCCCCCAGACGTTGTGTTTTTGTTGCGTGTAGTCCTTGACGACCTCAAGCACGGCGGTCTTGCCCTGTTGCTGGCGCACGATGGCGTGGAAAGGCTTGTCGTGTTCATGGTAGACGAATTCATTGACCATGAAGCCGGCACACAACGGACCGGTCAGGCGGTAAAACATCTTGCCGGATTCCTGCCAGGATTCCATCGCCTTGCTGTGGGTTTCCCAGAAGTCTGGCGGCAGTTCCTTCATGCCGGAATAAAGCAGTTCAGTGTCTTCCAGGACCTTGTCGTTGAAGTAGTCTTCCGCGGCGATGCCCATGGCACGCGCCTTGATGCGTATGTTGATGTCCTTGCTGACGAGGATGACCTGGCGGTCCGGGTACTTCTTCTGCAGATAGACGACAACGCCGAGGATCTGGTTGTCGGCTTTGCTGCCAGCTAACATGGGGAGTTCGACGCTGACGGCATGGGTTTGCAGGAACAGTTTTCCGGTACTGAAGTTGTTACCGTTGACCGTCAGCGGGCAACCATCTTCCAGGTTGCCGAATTCATCACCGATAATTTCTTCCAGGTTGCGGCTGGCCTGGCGCGCATTGCGGGCAACTTCAGTGAGGCCTTTCTTGTTGTTGTCCAGTTCTTCAAGCGTGACCATCGGCAGGTAGACGTCATGCTCTTCGAACCGGAACAGACTGGAAGGATCGTGCATGAGCACGTTGGTATCGAGCACGAACAGTTTGGTCGAAACGCTGGGTTTTTTGGCCATGCCGATTTTCCTCTTAAAGAGACTTCACGAAATCCAGGACTTCCTGAGCATGCCCCGGGACCTTGACGCCGCGCCATTCCCGACGCAGTACTCCTTTGCCATCGATCACAAACGTACTGCGTTCGATGCCGCGAACCTGCTTGCCATACATGTTTTTCATCTTCATGACTCCAAACAGGGTGCAGGCCTTTTCTTCAGGATCGGCAAGTAAGTCGAACGGAAAAGCCTGCTTGGCTTTGAAGTTCTCATGCGATTTCAGGCTGTCGCGGGAAATTCCGAAAATTTCGGCGTTTGCAGCCTGAAATAGCGGGTACAGATCACGGAATTGCTGACCTTCCGTTGTGCATCCGGGTGTAGAGTCCTTGGGGTAGAAATACAGGACCAGGGTTTTGCCGGGGAAACGGGAGGATGAAAATTGCTTGCCACTAGTGGCGGGAAGTTCGAATTCAGGAATAGACTGATCTAACATCTTCAAGCATTCAACAGAGGACACTGCCATTGTTGATAAAAAAGAGTGTCAAAGCAAGCGCGGAGAGCGTTCCGGCGAAAATAAAAAGTGCCGATCGTGCAGACATCAGGTTATTTTTTGCGTTATGGCCGGATGCAGCCCAGCAAAGACTTCTGCATCAGCTGGCGAAGCCCTATCTGAAAATCTGTGGTGGCCGGCTGATGCGAGTGGATACCCTGCACATGACATTGCTGTTTCTTGGCAACATCAAGCGTCATCGATTGCCCGAACTCGTTAAGGCTGCGGGGCGTGTAAGGGCACCGGTTGTCGAGTTGGAATTGGCCAGGTTCGGGTGTTGGCGCCATAACCATATTGGCTTTCTGGCGCCAGCCGAAACACCAGATGCTTTGGCGGGGTTGGCTGAGAATCTGGCGACGGAGCTGGGGACTGCCGGGTTCGAATTTGACCGTCGGGCGTTCAAGGCGCATGTGACCGTGCTGCGTAACATGCAAAACATGATAGCGGCCGAGCCCATTGCGCCGATGCGTTGGAGTGTCCGTTCTTTCGTTCTGGTGGAGTCCCTGCTATCGGAACGTGGTCCCAGCTACCGTGTATTGCATTCGTGGCCGCTGGTCAACGCGGTAGTGACATCGTCACCAACGTTCCCCCCTCAGGCCTCAGGGAAAAGCTGATTGTCCCGCCAAGTGCATCGAAGACTTTAAAGGCAAAAGGAATTCCCAACCCCGTGCCGAAGCGTTTGGTCGTCGGTCCGGGCGTGAGGTCGCTGGGGTTCGGGATGAACGGAAGTCCGGGTCCTTCGTCATGAAGTCGAATGGAAACTCCTTCCGGCCTGGGCATCACCTCGATCGAGACGGTTCCTCCGGAGGGTGATGCGTCGACGGCGTTCAGGATGAGGTTGTACAAAGCCTGTTCCAGAAGGTGTTCATCAACGTTAAGCATGACCTGGGCTTGTGTTTGAGGTGCCCTGATGGTCACGGATTTTTCGCGTGCCTTCTGCTGTAGCGGGGCCATGGCGCCTTTCATGATGCTATCCAGATTGGCAGGTGCGCATTGTGGTTTGAGCGGGTGCAGGTAGGTCAGCAGTGCTCCGGTCCAGCGTTCCAGACGATCTACCGTGCTGATGATGTCATGAAGCGCTTCCCGGGTGTCGGGGCTGGCGTCTGCCGTGTCGGCGACTTGTGCCACGGCGCGGATGCTGGCAAGTGGGTTGCGAATGTTGTGTGCGAGAACCGGTACAAGGGCGCCTTGTGCTGCCTGTTTTTCGCTGCGGACCAGGGCTTCCTGACTCATTGCAAGGGCTTCGGCCATCTGGTTGATCGCCTCCGCCAGCGTGTTGAGTTCGGCGGCACCGGCAAGAGGTACCTTGTGTTCCAGTTTGCCGGCGCTGATTTCACTGGTGGCGCGTTGAATTGCGGCAATCGGCTGGGCAATGGCGCGTTGCAGGAACAGGCGGGAAAAAAGAAGTAGCAGGACAGCAAGGGCAACTGGAATTGCGAGCCAGAGCAGGGAGGTTTTCTGGGCGTTGGCCAGGCGCAGGCGCAGTTCTTCCTGTTTCTGCGAAAGAAGATTCTCGGCATAGGCTGAAACGTTCTCGTAACGTTTGAATACGCCACTTTCCAGGTCGGTGTTCAGTGCCTTCTTCAGGGCTTCGTTCGGTTGGGCTTCGTAGCGGGAGAGGATGCTGCTGGTTTCATGCAGGAATTCGTCATAGTTCTTTTGAAGCCCATCGATGGCGGCATTTTCCTCCTGCCCCTCGGCCAGTGATCGCAATTGCCCAAAATGGCTCCGGATCTTGCGGGCATAGCCTTCATATTCCACACGGGCTTCTGGGTCGGCGAGGAAATAAGCATCAAACAACTCCTTCATCTGGCGATAAAGATCGCCGCGGGTCTGCTGGATTTCCTGAATGAGGGAGTTGATACGTTGGGATTCGTCAGAGGCCTGCTGCCAGGAGCGTATGCCAAGCGCCCCGGCTGACACGGCCAGGATGATCAGCAGCACGAACGTCAATTCGTGGATCAGCAGTAACTGCCTGAGGGAGCGCGGGTTCCGCATGCGCTTTATTCCAGGCGGAAAAGGACAGGAACCGTAACGGTGAAGGGGCGGTGACGCAGGGCTTCTGGAGGAGTTGGCAGTGGCGATGCCTTTTTCGCCATTTCCAGGGCCTGCTTGTCCAATGTTTCGTAACCGCTGGATTCGCTGACAATGCTGCCTGTAACGTTGCCGTTGGCGTCGACATCCAGTTTGATGCGGACGGTGCCCTGCCAGCCGCGCATCTGGGCGATACGCGGGTACTGCTTGTGTTTGGCAAATTCGCGGGCAAGGAGGTTGCCGTAAGCGCCCAGATCCGCGTCGATATCCACGGGCGGAGGATCTTTCTGTTTGACCGGTTCCGGGGCGGGGGGTGCCGTGAACGTGGGTTCCGCATCCTTGCTCGGGGCTGCGGAAATGACTTGAGGCGGTGGAGTCGGAGAGGCTTCTGCCGGAGGGGGCGTGATTGGGCGATCCGGAATAACGGTTTTTACAGGCGGTGGGGGCAACGCTTTCTTCGGCAATGGTTTCGGTTCCGGCTTGGGAGGCTCGGGTTTGGGTTCCGGCGGTGGCGGTTTCGGTGCCTCAGGCTTGGGAGGTTCGAGGACGATCTCAAGCGGTTTTTCCAGGCGCATGCTGTCAGTCTTGAACGGGTGTAGCAGGGCAATCCCGGCCACGTGCAGGCCCAGCGATAACATGATTGCTGGAAGCAAGGGGGAGTCAAACCGATGGGATGCGGAACTGCGCTGCGCCATGACTGCGGGGAAGACGAGATGTCAAAAAGGTTGCATTGTAGCAGCTATCCTGACTTGCCAAGTCGCCTTTGAATGCAACTGCTTACTCCCATTCCAGCGGTGGGAAGATGAGGTTGACGTTGCGGCGGTTGACGATATCGAACAGCGCCCATTTGCCTCGCTCGGATTGTGCCGCATTGTCCATGGTCTGTTCCATCGTACGCCCCTGTTTGATCGCTGCCCGGACGTCCGCGAGCAGTGTCGCCAGATAGCGCTCCTCGTTGTCGAGAGCCTGATGCCATTCCTTGCTGACGGGGCCGTGGCCGGGAATGGAGACGGTCGCAGGAACGGTGCGGAGTGTATCGATGACCTGCAGCCAGCCTTTGATATCCCCGTCAATGGAAGGGGTCCGCTCGATGAACAGCAGGTCACCGGTCCATAGTACGTTGCTGCCGCTATCCAGAATGCTGAGGTCCGCATGGGTATGGGCAGCAGGATGAGCCGTCAAGAGCAGGGTGCGATCGCCGAGGTCCAAGGTGTAGGACCCCTTGACCGGGAGTGTCGGTGGAATGATTTCACTTCCCTTGGCATCGTTGCCCGTCCATTCCTCCTGATGCTTCAGGTAAGACTCTTTGCGCTGCAGCATGGCCGCTGCCAGTTTTTCATGTCCCACGAAAACCGGATGATCTTCCTTGAATGCGGCATTGCCAAAGATATGGTCAGGATGGACGTGGGTGTTGATGACATAGAGGATGGGTAATTGCGTGACCATGCGTATCGATTCACGTAGCTCCGCGCCCACCCTTGGGGAACCCCCACTGTCAATCACGGCGACGCCTCGCTTGCCGACGATGAATCCGATGTTGCAGATATCACCGCCGTAGTTGGCGTCGATGTCCTTGTGTACGCCGTGGTGGACATAAACTCCTGGTGCTACCGTTTCCACGGACAATGGAGCAGCCGTAGCCTGGAAAGAAGCGAATAGCGCGATCAGCAGTTGAAACGGTTTTCTCATCATGGCCTCATTGCGGCTGGGTAACGTTGAATTCTCTCGATTCTACATACCTTGTTCGGAATCGAGAACTTTGCAGCTTGCTGGTGGTCATCATGATAGGCAAGCGAATCCGGAATTGGTTCGCTTTAGTTTGGGTGTTGCTGCAGGGGTGACGGAAAAAGGTGTATATTTCGGCGGTCGTATTTTCAACAGTATTCATACAAGAGGTTATCAACAATGAATAATTCAGTACAGCGTTACAACAAGGTGGCGGTGGTCCTGCACTTGGTGGTTGCTTTGTGTCTGTTCGCCATGATCGGACTGGGCTGGTTCATGTCGGAGTTGCCCAAGGATTTGCCGAAGGCGCCTGCGGTCGATTTGTTCAACCTTGGGTTCTACTCGCTGCAACTTGTTGAGCCCATGAGTCCGCGCTCGTTCTACTTCAACCTGCACAAATCGCTGGGTGTCACCATTTTTGCGCTCATTCTCTTCCGGTTTTACTGGCGACTGACCCATGAAGTTCCCGCGTTTCCGGCCACAATGAAAGAATGGGAAGTGAAGCTGGCTGAGTATATGCACAAGGGCCTCTATCTGCTGATGCTGGCAGTGCCGACAACCGGTGCGTTGATGGCGGTTTTCAGCAAGTACGGTATCGTGTGGTTCGGTGTACGGCTGGTTGAGGGGATGAATAACGAAGGGTTGCGCGAGGCGTTCAAGGAGGCACACGAAGTCTGCGTGACCTTGCTGGCGATCCTGATTGCGGTGCATGTGATTGCGGCCATCAAGCACAAGGTGATCGACAAGGATGACGTGATGCAGCGTATGTCCCTGCACTAACGCTGATGAAACAACAAAAAAGGGCGCCAACGCGCCCTTTTTTGTTTTGTGCTGGGGTCAGCTCTTGATTTCGACGGACTGGGAGAAGGTTTTGCCTTCGTTGTCCTGAGCTTTCACTTCCAGCACGCCCGGTGCATCCGGGACGTAGAAGAAGCGCATGTACGGGTCTTCCGCTACGGCAACCCCCACATCCA
This sequence comes from Pseudomonadota bacterium, assembly GCA_029782295.1. Lineage (GTDB taxonomy): Bacteria > Pseudomonadota > Gammaproteobacteria > Burkholderiales > Methylophilaceae > CAIJXJ01. Next base: position 191,503 of record JAKOVB010000027.1, on the reverse strand, counting down.
CCGACATCACCGGCTTGCCGTTGAAGTTGAAATCCAGCTTCTGAATGTAAAAGGCAGGCTTGTAGCCACCTGACACCAGGTCGCGCTGCAGGCCGGTGTACATCGGGTGCTTGATCATGAACGTGGCAGGGTTGGCCTCACCGAATTTGACGGGGGTTTCGGCGCTCAGCTTGATCTTGCCGGCAGCGGCGCGGATCGCCGAGTCGTCTCCGTCCACTGGGCCGCCGCAGCCACCTGCGGCGCGGATCTCGATGGTGGTCATGTACAGCTTGCCGCTGGCGGTTTCGCCGATGGCGCGGACGAAGGAGTCGGCTTCCTGGCGGATCCGGGTGGCTATCTGGGCTTTACCGCTCAGCGGGGTGAAATGGTAAGTGGCAGCCAGTTTGATCGGATTGGCATCCACGATCAGGTAGACCTTCTGGATGGCCTCGGCATCGTTCAGCGGCTTGTCCACGGTCAGGGTGATCGGTACCTGGGCACCGCTTTCGGCGCGGCGCGGGCCTTCCAGCTTGATGAACGGAGCGGGCTCGATGGTCTTGCCTGCGAAGAAGCTGTCTTTGATGGCCGGCCAGAGTTTGTCAGAGGCTTCGGCCCATGCGCCGTGACTATATCCGAACAGCATCAGGCCGAGGGTGGCGACAGGTGTCAGTGTGTGTGATAGGCGCATGAAATGTTCTCCCGGGGTTGTTATTTAGCAATATTAGTAAAACATGATAAAAATGGACAAGCCTTGCGGCGACAAGTTCACTCATGCTGCGGAATGCAGTCCTAGCCTCCGACCGTGGACACTACCCGGATCATGCGCCCATCCGGGACTTCGGCGTGCGATAGCACGTGTAGTTGCGGGATGGAACGACGCAGGAATCGCGCCATCAGGGAACGCATCGGGGTCGGAACCAGCAGCACAGCCGGGATGCCCATTTGTTCCTGCGATTCGGCCGACTGGTTGACGCCGCGGAGCAGCTGGTCGGCCAGTCCCGGCTCAAGCCCCGGGCCTTCTGCGCCCGAAGACTGAGTGGCCTGCATCAGGATGTTCTCCAGTTGTGGCGCCAGCGCGATGACCTGCAGCTCACCATTGCCGGGGAACAGCGTCTGCGTGATAGCGCGACCGAGCGCGGTGCGCACCAGGGTGGTGAGCATTTCCGGATCCTGGGTGCGCGCCGCATGGTCCGCGAGCACTTCGATGATGGTGCGCATGTCACGGATATGCACCCCTTCCTGCAACAGGTTCTGCAGGACCTTCTGCAATGTGCCGAGTGCCAGGGTTTTGGGAACCAGATCTTCCACCAGCTTGGGTGATTCCTTGCCGATCCGTTCCAGCAGTTGCTGGGTCTCCTCGCGGCCGAGCAATTCGGCAGCGTGGTTCTGGATGATGTTGGACAGGTGGGTGGCGACGACGGTGGATGCATCTACCACGGTATACCCAAAGCTTTGTGCCTGTTCGCGCATGCCGGCTTCGATCCAGATGGCGGGAAGGCCGAAGGTGGGATCCTTGGTTGGTGTGCCGTTCAGGTCACCCAGGACGCGCCCCGGGTTGATCGCGAGGTATTGGCCGACGAAGGCTTCCCCCTGGCCGACTTCGACGCCCTTCAGCGAAATGCGGTAGCTGTTGGGACGGAGTTCCAGGTTGTCGCGGATATGTACGGCCGGCACCAGGAATCCCATGTCCTGAGCGAATTTTTTGCGGATGCCACGGATGCGTCGCAACAGTTCTCCATCTTGTCCCCGGTCGACCAGCGGGATGATGCGATAACCCACTTCCAGGCCCAGGACGTCGACTGGGGCGACGTCGTCCCAGCCGACTTCGATCGTTTCAGGCGCCGGTGCAACGGCTTCTTCCACTTGCTGCTGGGCTTCAGCCATTTGTGCCCGGGATTCCATGAAGTACGCCATGCTACCGAGCGCTGCTGCCAGCAGCAGGAAGGCTGTATGTGGCATGCCGGGAATCAGGCCGAGCGTGCCGAGGACGCCGGCAGTCAGATAGAGCACGCGTGAATTGCTGAACATCTGCCCCAGCATCTGCTGGCCGATGTCTTCCCCTTTACCGACACGGGTGACGACGATGCCGGCAGCGGTCGAAATGATCAGGGCTGGAATCTGGGCAACCAAGCCATCCCCGATGGTCAGCAGGGTGTAATTGTTGACTGCGGTCGCGAGATCGAGGTTGTGCTGGAATATACCGACGGCAAGGCCGCCAATGATGTTGATCAGCATGATCAGGATGCCGGCGATGGCGTCGCCGCGAACGAATTTGCTGGCACCGTCCATGGATCCGTAGAACTCGGCCTCATGGGCGATTTCCGCCCGGCGATTGCGTGCCTCGTCCTCGCCGATCAGGCCTGCGTTGAGGTCGGCGTCAATCGCCATCTGCTTGCCAGGCATGGCATCCAGGGTGAAGCGGGCGCTCACCTCGGCGATCCGGCCCGCACCCTTGGTGATCACCACGAAGTTGATGATCACGAGGATGATGAACACCACGATGCCGACCGCGTAGTTTCCCCCGACGAGGAAATGACCAAAGGCCTCGATCACCTTGCCTGCGGCATCCGCCCCAGTATGGCCTTCCAGCAGGACAACGCGGGAAGATGCGACGTTGAGCGAGAGTCGCATCAGCGTGGTCAACAGCAAAACGGTCGGGAACGCCGCGAAGTCGAGGGGCTTGAGGGTATACAGACTGACCATGATGACGATCATGGACAGCGCGATGTTGAATGTGAATAGCAGGTCCAGCAGGAACGGGGGCATCGGCAGCACCATCATCGCCAGGATCATGATGATGAGCAGCGGAGCGGCCATTGCACTCAGGGCAAGGCGGGGAGGGGCGATCACCGCCATTTAGAATCCGGTCCTGTCGTTGAAGAACGTCCCCTGTCCATGCGTATCAGGGATGCCCAGGCGCAAGCTGCGATGCTTGTGTGGGCAGCGGCTGTGCGCCGAGCCCCCTTTCTTGCATCCATCCCTTTTGTGTTCATGCGCATCTTTCATCTACGACTGGGACAGGCTCTCAGCTTGTTCCTCTGGTTCCACGATATCCATGCCTTCAGGAACCGCAATTTCCTCAGGCAGTTCCGGCTTGATGCCACCGCTCACATTATAACTGCGAAGCTGGTAAACGTAGGCGAGGACTTCTGCAACGGCAGCAAAGAGCGCTGTCGGGATTTCACGATCGATTTCTGCGTGTTTGTAGAGTGCGCGGGCCAAGGGCGGCGTCCGCAGGATGGGCACTCCGTTTTCCGCGCCAAGCTCGCGGATGCGTTCGGCCAGCAGGTAGGTGCCTTTGGCCACCACGCGTGGAGCACGCATTTCCTTTTCGTTGTATCGAAGCGCCACAGCATAGTGCGTCGGGTTGGTGACGATGACGTCCGCCTTGGGGACTTCGGACATCATGCGCCGGCGGGCTGCCTCGCGCTGCGCCTGGCGAATCCGACCCTTGAGTTCGGGACTGCCTTCGCTCTCCTTGTGCTCCTGCCTGACCTCTTCCTTGGTCATGCGCAGGTTGCGGTAATAATTCCACAGCTGGAGAGGTACATCGATGGCCACGATGAGGATCATGGCGGAAGTCATGAAAATGAATGTCCAGGCCATCAACGTCGAAAAATGAGCGCTGCTACGCATCAGTGACTCGCTGGAAAGCATCAGGGCTTCGCCAAGATAATGCCAGATGACCCAGAAGCCGATGATGCCGATCACCAGCGACTTGGCAATCGCCTTGCCGAGTTCGCCAAGGCCGTGGGCCGAGAAAATGCGGGTGATGCCCTTGAGCGGGTTGCTCCGGCCGAAATCGGGAACGAGCGCTTCGGCGCTGAATAACCAGCCGCCGATGGCAATGGGGGCGAAGAAGGCGGCGACCAGCAGGATCAGCATGAAAGGTGCGAACAGGCGCAGCATATCGAGCACGGTGTGCATCAGGCCGTCCCACATCAGGTCGGGCCGGTTGAGCGTGCCATGATCGAACGTCAGGCCATGCTGCATCATGACCATCAACCCCTTGGCCAGATCTGGTCCCATCACCAGCAGGGTAGTCCCTGCCGCCATGAGGATGACAAAAGTATTCAGTTCCCGCGATCGAGGGACGTTGCCTTTGCTGCGCGCTTCTTCCAGCCGTCTGGGCGAGGCTGGTTCAGTGCGTTCTAGATCGCTGTCTTCTGCCATGATGTAGCGATTTTACTGCATCGGGCAGCGGAAAAAACAAAACCCGCCGGAGCGGGTTTTGTTTGAAGGGGATGTCGCTAGAACTGATAGCTGGCGTTGAGCCCGACGGTCCAGTTTCTGGGGGCGCCTGGGTCATATGCTGCAGCAGTGTTGACACGAACGGAACTGACATAATTCTGGTCGGTCAGGTTGTCGACCCGTGCGAATTCGTTGAGTTTCCAGTTCCCCAGCTTTTGAATGAACCCGCCACGGAGATTGAAGACGGTATAGGAGTCAGCCTTGATGGTGTTGATGTCGTTGGTGAAGACATCGCTGTAATGTACGCCTTCGATGGCAGTGGAGAAGCCTGACGCCGGGTGTTTCCAGGACAGCTCGGCATAAGTGCTGGAAGTGTAGGCACCAGGAATCTTGTTGCCGGAATTGACTGTGGTCGCAGCAGTACAACTGGTGCCGGTACAGAAGCGATCCTTGAATTCCGCGTTCATGAGGGTGTATGCGGCATAAACCGCGAAATTGTGCGGCAAGACGCTATCGAAAGAGAGCTCGAGGCCATGGCGTTCCGTGTCGCCTGCATTTTTATAGGAGGCTGTTGTACCCACGCCCTGATCGACAACAATTTCATTTTCAGTATCTACCTTGAACAGTGCCAGATTCACACGGGTGTTGTCCGTGACAAACGCCTTGGCGCCGACCTCATAGTGCTTGCTGTAGCTGGGCTTGAGCAGCAAATTGGGCCCCTTGCCCGAGTTCGGATTGCCGACGTAGGTCATTTCAATGAATGTGGCTGTTTCAAAACCTTCGCCATAATTGGCATACAGGTTAAGGGCCGGCGAAACCTTGTACGTTGCTCCAAGCACCGGGCTGGTGTTCGCATAATTCAGGGAGCCGCTGCTGTTCGGATCGCTGGGGGTGACCGGCATATGGTCATCCACGTTGAAATAGATGTTGCTGTGGCGCAACCCGGCAACCAGCAACCAGCGATCAGTCGGCTCGAATGTGGCTTCGAGGTACTCGTCGACGTTGTGAACGGTCTGTGTTTCACTCCGGTTCAGGATGGGTACCGTGACGCCATTTTTAGCCGGAAACTGGGTGCGATCATCCTCCATCCGCTCGTAGCTTAAACCGGCAACCAATGAAAAGGGGCGCCCAGCCAACTGGTCCTTGTAGGTCCAGCGTCCGTCGAATCCGCCGAAGGTGCGGTTGATCGCGGAAAGTCTGCCGTTGTAACCGGAGGTGGTCAATGCCAGGAATCCCTCCGAGCTGCGTTGGCCGTAATAGCCCATCAGACGAACGCTTTGCTGCTCATCAATTACATGGTCGATGACCAGGCCGGCGTGGGCCTGTTTTTTGTTGGCACGGGTGTCCGTGGCAATGGCATTGGTCCCGGCCTGTTTTGGATTTTGGATGTATTGTGCGGGAGTCAGGGCCAGCGGATCCTGGGAGTCGTGCTGGTTGAGCGCCGTCGCGATCAGGGTGATCTTGGTGTCATCGTTCGCCTTGAAGGAGAGTTTGGTGTGCAGCAGATCACGTGAGGCCTTGCTGTGGTCGCGGAAGCCGTCTGTCGACATATGCGAGCCGTTGACGACGTAATTCAAGCCGCCTTCTTCCCCTTCGAAGGTCAAGGATTCCCTCCGGGTGTTGTAGCTACCGAAGGTGACGCCAGCCGATAAGGTTGGCGTCTTGGCACCATCCTTGGTCAGGATTTGAACGACACCGCCCGAGGAGTTCCCGTAAAGCGCGGAGAACGGGCCGCGCAGAAACTCGACCTGCTTGGCGGTATCCAGGTTGAAGGTACCGGTCTGACCCTGGCCGTCCGGCATGGAAAGCGGGATGCCGTCTTCGTACAAGCGCACGCCGCGGACACCAAATGCCGATCTTGCACCGAAGCCGCGAGTGGAAACAGCCAAGTCCTGCGCCATGTTGTATTTGTTGGCGACCACGACGCCCGGGATCCGGACAGCAGTTTCGGAGAGATTGACCTGTAGCTGGCTGTCACGGATGGTGTCGCCTGAGACTGCATCGATTGAAACAGGCAGGTCGAAGCTGCTTTGCTCCATGCGAGTGGCGGTCACGACGACCGGTGAATTCAGCATGACGTTGGCTGTCTCGACCTCATCTGTCGAAAGCCTGACGGCGGGTTCGGCGGCCATTGCGGCCGAGCCGATGAGGCATCCGGCAAGGGCCAGATGCAGTTTATTGCGCGTGAACATGAACCTCTCCTGAAAACGGGTGGCTTTGGTTGAGCCTAGTATATTTTTTTAGGGGTGCGATTTTAACCCGAAAATCAGGAGCTTAGTCTCATGAATTTCATGAATCCAAGATATTTTTATCTTATTTTGGTGGAAGAGTCGGTATGAGGCGGGAACGGGGCTCCTCTGGCGGGTTTTGAACGCTTAAACGAAGCCTTCGAGTACCTGAACCTGCACAGGTTGTCCTGCCGCCACGTTGCCGCAGTCGGTGGGCAGCACGATGAAGCAGTTGGCTTCGGACATCGAGCGCAGCACGCCTGAACTCTGGTTGCCGATCGGGCGGACTTGCCAAGCGCCATCGCGGTTCTGGAAGAGGATGCCACGCTGGAATTCAGTGCGGCCCGGCATTTTCTTCAGCGGTTCGACGCAGGTGGCGGACAGTGTGGGGGCCGGTGCCGGATCGTGCTGCCCCATCAGGACCAGCAGGGCATGACGCACGAACTGGTAGAACGTGACCATGACGGCCACCGGGTTGCCGGGCAGGCCGAAGTAATGGGCGTTGCCGATCCGGCCGAACGCGAGCGGCCGGCCGGGTTTCATGGCGATTTTCCAGAACACGACCTGGCCGAGCTTGTTCAGCAGTTGCTTCATGTAGTCCGCCTCGCCAACCGAGACCCCGCCGCTGGTGAGGATGACGTCTGCCATCGCGGACGATTCGAGCAGGGCATTTTCCAGCAGTTGCGGGTCATCCCGCACGACGCCCATGTCGATCACCTCGACCCCCAAGCGGGAGAGCATGCCGAACAGGGTGTAGCGGTTGCTGTCGTAGATCTGCCCTTCCGCCAGTGGCTGGCCGATGCTGACCAGCTCGTCGCCAGTAGAGAAAAATGCGACGCGCAATTTGCGGTAAACCTTGATCTCGCCAATGCCGAGGGAGGCGATCAGGCCAAGGTCGGCCGGTTTTAGCAGGTGACCGGCCGGGAAGACCACCTGGCCGGCTTGCAGGTCTTCGCCGGCGCGTCGCACGTTCTGGGTCCGGCGATGACCGCTACCGATGGCGACGTGGTCACCGTCAGCTTGCACATGTTCCTGCATGACGACGGTGTCGCAGCCGGTGGGCATGACCGCCCCGGTCATGATGCGTACGCAGTTGCCCTTCTCCACGGTCCCTGCGAAAGGCCTGCCCGCAAAGGCGGTGCCGGCAATGCGCAAGCGCGTGGTCCCTTCGGCCGCCAGGTCATCCGCATTCAGGGCGTAACCATCCATGGCGGAGTTGTCGTGGTTAGGCACGTTGTGTGGCGACAGGATGTCGGCGCCCGTGACGCGGCCCAGGGTGCTTCTGAGTGGCAATTGCTCGAGTCCGTTGACCGGAGTCAGATAGTTGCGGATGTACTTGCGGGCCGCATCGACCGGCATGGAATCGGGATCGTAGTCGTTGGCACAGCTGGCGGCGCGGATAAAGTCGGTTGTCATGATCGGGAGGGGGTTGAAGTGGGATGGGGGACGCCGGGCTGGCAGGTGAGCCAGTCCATCACAAAACGGGCGACGGCCGTGGGATCGTTCAGGTCGAGCAGTGGGAGCGTCGTGTCGACTGGACCATCGGATGCGACGGCAATCACGTACGGATCCTGCCCGGCCAGCAACGGACGCCCCAGCGCCGGGCGGAACACTTCGATCCGGGGGATGGGGGCGTGTTTGAAGCCCTCCACCAGTACCAGGTCGAACAGGCTGGTGTCGAGCTGGTCGACCAGCTCTCCCAGTTCGGGCTCCTGACGTTCAGGGGCGATGTGCGAGAGTTCTGTCATCAGCGCCCATCGTTGCCTGGAGCCGATCAGGGTTTGTACCGCGCCGGCTTTGCGGATGCGATAGGTGTCCTTGCCGGGCTGGTCGATGTCGAACTCGTGGTGCGCATGCTTGATGACGGAGACCCTGATCCCGTGCGATGCCAGCACCGGAATCAGCTGTGTCAGCAGGGTGGTCTTGCCGGTATTGCTGCCCGAGGCGCAAATGCCCAGCAAAGGTGGCGGGGTCATCGCTCCAGGCATGCCAGGTCTTCCCGGGTGTTGATGTTGGCAAAGGCGTCGGTCTCGTCATCGAACGGCACTTCGATGCTCTTCAATGTGGCATACCAGTCGTTGACCTTGCGACCCCCGTCATGGAGAAAGCGGGTCAGTTCTGGCAGTAGCGAGGCTCGGCAAAGGCTGAAGGCCGGCTGGAGCCATTCGCCCGTTCTGGCTACGGCGATCTGTGCGTCTTGGGCAAGCAACGCCGTTTTCAGCCGGTGGATCAGGTCGGCAGGCAACTGCGGTGCATCGCAGGGGACCATCGCGACCAGCGGGTGGGAGGCCCGTTGCATGCCACAGTGCAGACCGGCCAGCGGCCCGGCAAAGCCGGTGACGATGTCGCTGACGACCGGGTGTCCGAATCCGGCGTAGGCTTCAGGTTCACGATTGGCGTTCAGCAGCACTTCATCCACCTGGGGTTCCAGCCGTTCCAGGACATGCGCCACCATGGGTTTGCCGCGAAACGGGAGCAGGCCCTTGTCCGCCCCCCCCATGCGACGGCTCTTGCCGCCGGCAAGAATGATTCCCGTGACTTTCATTTATCCACCTGTCATGGACATGAAGCGAACCACAGCCGGTTCGGCGCGGCTCAGATCGAAATCATGCCCTGCCGGTTTGATTTCCATGCCATGGCGGATGGCGGCACGCAGTGCGTTGTCGTCATCCGGGTGCGCCCGCAGAATCGGCATCAGATCGACCTTGTCGTTCTGTCCCAGGCAGAGGTAAAGCTCCCCCTTGCAGGTAATGCGTACGCGGTTGCAGGCTTCGCAGAAATTATGGCTGTGCGGGGAGATGAAGCCGATGCGGGTTTCCGTGCCGGGAATCCGCCAGTATCGGGCCGGGCCGCCCGTCGTTTCGGTGCTGCTCACCAGGTTGAACTGCGACTGCAGCCTGTGCAGCGTTTCCGTGTTGCTGATGTAACTGCTGTCGCGGGCGTGTGCTACTTCGCCCAAAGGCATTTCTTCGATGAAGGTGATATCGAGCTGATGGTCGAGAGCGAATTGCACCAGCGCCGGTGCTTCGTCGTCATTGACGCCGCGCATCAGCACGCTGTTCAGTTTGGTATGCCGGAATCCGGCCTGACGAGCTCCCTCGATCCCGCGCAATACCTTGTCGAGGTCGCCGACGCGCGTGATGCGACGGAAGCGCGCCGGGTCCAGGCTGTCGAGGCTGATGTTGATCCGGCTGACGTTGGCGGCCTTGAGGCTGGCGGCATATTGCTCCAGTTGCGAGCCATTGGTGGTTAGCACCAGTTCGTCCAGGCCTGGCAGAGATCCGGCCTGCTCGAACAGCCACAGCGCGTTTTTCCGTACCAGCGGTTCGCCGCCGGTGATGCGGACCTTGCGCACCCCGAGATCCACGAAAACGCGAATTAGCCGGGCACATTCCTCCAGCGTCAATACCTCCTCGCGGGGCAGGAAGGTCATGTCCTCGCCCATGCAATAGACGCAGCGGAAATCGCAACGGTCCGTGATGGACAGGCGAATATAGTCGACCCGCCGCCCGAAGCGGTCAGTCAGTGTGGCTGGAAAACTGGAGTGATTGCCCATGGCGCGTGTGGTCTGTCCGGCGCAGGTTGGTTGGATATGTCATTTTAGGGCGATCCGTCGAGGCGGACAATGTCAAAACCAAGTATTTTGATCGGGAATAGCGGATGCCGTTACTGCTGGGGCATGCTGGGCATGTAGCGGAACAGGCGGAAGGATTCGCGACGGTCGCTGGCGCGCTTGCCTTGCCAGATGAGTTGCCAGGACGGGCCGGGTTCCATTTTTTCCTGGCCACGCTCGTCCTGAATCAGGTACAGGTCGCAATCGACGTGCTGATTGAGTTCATAAGTCTGCGTCCTGATATCCAGGTAGTAATCCAGGAGTGCACGCTGTGGATCGCCCAGATGCTGGCTGGTGACGCAGGCGTAGTTCGCCGGCAGCGATTTCTGCATGTCCAGCATCATGGCCTGATAGCTCTTGGCCGCATCCAGCCAGGGCAGCCACAGTGTCATCAACAACCCCCATACCATGGTGATTCCCATGGCCCAGTCGGTCACCACTGCACGATTGGAGCGCTTCGCCTTGAACACGACCAAAATCCAGGTCAGCGTGATCAGGAGGGCGCCGAGAAGCATGATCCAATCCAGCTGCGGTACATAAGACAGGGAAAGTTTGTGCATGCGTGCCGCTAGCTTTTCAGGCGCGCCTGACATCATTGCCAGCCATCCCAGCCAGGTCAGGAATGCGAGGGTGCCGAACAGCATGATGCTGAACCAGTCCAGTGCGCTGGCCAGGCTCCGACGCAGCGTGTCGATGGCGGCGCTGCCGAGCAGGGCCAGTGGCACCAGTAAAGGCAGAGCCTGGATGTCGCGGCTTTCGGCACCGAAGCCCAGCAGCAGCAAGCCGGTCATGAAGAAAATCAGCGCAAGCTGGAACTGCGGTCGTTGAAAGAGGTGGTCACGGTAGTACCAGAGCGACCAGGCCGTGAGCGGCAAGGCCGGCCAGGCAGCCCAGCTCAGGGTTTTGATCAGGTAACCGAGGCTGTGGTTGTCCAGAAGATGCGGGCCGGTGCTCAGCCAGGCTTGAAGCAGGTCAGGATCGGATTGCCAGAGCAGGAGTGGCCAGACTGTCAGCCAGGGAGCCGCAAAGGCCGCGCCGGCCGCCAGCGTGGCCCAGGTAGTGACGCGTCGCCAGGAACGGAACAGCAGCGGTAACTGAAGGGCGCTCGCGGCGACGATCACAACACCAAGCAGTCCGGTCGACAGGAAGAGGATCCCGGTCCCGGTTCCCAGCAGCGCACCACCGCGCCATGGGCGGCGTGGAGAAAGCGCCATTCCGTAGAAAGCCATCGCGTACCCGGCGAGACCTGCCACGACCGGGGTCAGCAGGTGGGCACTGAACAGCAGGCCCAGCGAGCCGAGGAAAACAAACGTGGTCTGTCGCCCGGCACCAGTACCCCACATTTCACGTCCGGCCATGCCGACCATCAACAGGGTCACGGCCATCCAGAAGCCACTGGCCAGTCGGGCGGCATCATGCACGGCCAGCCACGGGGAGAGCAGTCTGGCGGACGCGGAGGCGCTCAGGTAGTACAAGGGCTGGTATTTGAGCGTCGGCGTACCTGCTGCCGTCGGGATCAGCCAGTCGCCGCCCTCGAGCAGGTGCTTGACGATGCTCACGGTCTGGGCCTCGTCAGGCTTCCAGGGCTGGTGCCCGGTCAGTCCCAGGGTGATCCAGAGAAAGCAGAGCAACAGCAGCAGGCGTGTCTTGGCCCGCTCACCGATGAGCGGGCGCGGAGTGGCGAGGCTGGCCTGCCAGTCGTGCTGGACTTCAAACGGCATCAGGAATGCTTCTCGTGGGAGGAATGGGAGGTATTTTACGGTCAATCGGGAAGGCTACAAAACAAAAAGGCAGCCATAGCTGCCTTTTGTCTCTTGCCTGCCAACGGCAATTACATGCCGTACTTCTGGCGGAACTTCTCGACGCGACCGGCGGTGTCAACGATCTTTTGCTTGCCGGTGTAGAACGGGTGGCACAGGGAACACACTTCGATGTTCAGTGCCTTGCTGTTGGTGGAACGGGTCTGGAACTTGTTGCCGCAGCTGCAAGTCACGGTAATTTCGGTATATTCCGGATGAATGTCGGCTTTCATTCTCTATGTCCTTAGTGTCTGGCTATCGCAGAAAACTCGCGATTATCCAAGAAATCGGATTATTAATCAACCTCTGTGCGTTTCAACGAAAAACTCGGGACCTTATCCGCGACGCATGGCGTCAAAGAATTCCGCGTTGTTCTTGGTCGAACGGATCTTGTCGAGCAGGAACTCCATCGCCTCGAGGTCGTCCATCGGGTACAGCAGTTTGCGCAACACCCAGATTTTTTGCAGGACCGATTGCTCGATCAGCAATTCTTCACGGCGCGTGCCGGAGCGGTTGACGTTGATCGCGGGGTACAGGCGCTTCTCGGCCATGCGGCGGTCGAGATGGATTTCCATGTTGCCGGTGCCCTTGAATTCTTCATAGATCACATCATCCATGCGGCTGCCGGTATCGACCAGCGCGGTGGCGATGATGGTCAGGGAACCGCCTTCTTCAATATTGCGCGCGGCGCCGAAGAAGCGCTTCGGGCGCTGCAGTGCGTTCGCGTCTACGCCGCCGGTCAGTACCTTGCCGGAGGATGGCACCACGGTGTTGTAGGCGCGCGCGAGACGGGTGATGGAGTCGAGCAGGATGACGACATCCTTCTTGTGCTCGACCAGACGCTTGGCTTTTTCCAGCACCATTTCGGCCACCTGCACGTGGCGGGTGGCCGGTTCGTCGAAGGTGGAGGCGACCACTTCGCCCTTGACCGAACGGGTCATTTCCGTCACTTCTTCCGGACGTTCGTCGATCAGCAGCACGATCAGGGAAACGTCGGGATGGTTGGCAGTGATGGCGTGCGCAATGTGCTGCATCATCACCGTCTTGCCGGATTTCGGGCTGGCGACCAGTAGCGCGCGCTGGCCTTTGCCGATGGGCGCAATCATGTCGATGACGCGCCCGGTAATGTTTTCTTCCCCGCGGATGTCGCGTTCCAGGATCAGCGGCTCGGTCGGGAACAGCGGGGTGAGGTTCTCGAACAGGATCTTGTGCTTGGTGTTTTCCGGGGGCTCGCCGTTGACGGTGTCCACCTTGACCAGCGCAAAGTAGCGTTCGCCGTCCTTGGGTGTCCGGACCTCTCCAGTGATCGTGTCGCCGGTATGCAGATTGAAGCGGCGGATCTGCGAGGGCGATACGTAAATGTCGTCCGGACCAGCCAGGTATGAGCTGTCGGGGGCGCGCAGGAAGCCAAAGCCGTCCTGCAACACTTCCAGCGTGCCGTCGCCGAAAATGGTTTCGCCTTTCTTGGCCTTGTTTTTCAGCAGCGCGAAGATCAGGTCCTGCTTGCGCATGCGGCTGGCGCCCTCGACTTCATTGGCGATGGCCATTTCGACGAGTTCGGTAACTGGGAGGTGTTTCAGGTCGGATAAATGCATATGCGGAAGCTCGCTGGAAAAATCTTGGGAGAGCGGAAAAACGGGAGAGTGTGGTTTTAGCGCCTGATTTCTACCGCATGATCTGCGGCTTCAGGACTGGAAATCAGGCGCCAGCGTAACGGCTTTAAATATTGCTGTCAATAAACGCGGTCAGTTGGGACTTGGACAGTGCGCCAACCTTGGTGGCTTCGACGTTACCGTTCTTGAACAGCATCAGGGTCGGAATGCCGCGGATGCCGTACTTGGGCGGCGTTTGCTGGTTTTCGTCAATGTTGAGTTTGGCGACCTTGAGGCGGCCGGCGTATTCCTTGGCAACTTCGTCCAGAATCGGGGCGATCATCTTGCAGGGGCCGCACCATTCGGCCCAGTAATCGACCAGCACGGGGGTCTGGGACTGCAGGACTTCTTGTTCGAAAGCAGCGTCGCTGACGTGCAGAATATGTTCGCTCATGTTGAACCTCTTTGTGACCTTAGGGGAGGGTGATTAAGAATGATCTCGCTATCGTAGCGAAAAAAGCCGGGCAAGTGAAGCACCACAATTTTTTACAGGCGACTGAACTGGAAACGTTCGAAGCTGTGGGTCCGTTCCACCAGCCGGGTTAGCAGAATCTGTTCCTGATGGCCGTTCTGTTCCAATGTGATGTTGCGTGCGGGTTTGTAAATGCTGCGGGGGGCAATCAGGGTGGCTGGTTGCTTCAGGCTGAGGATCTCCGGTAGCAGCAATGCCGGCTCCGGATGCGCATCCTCACCGATGCGTACGATCACTGCGGATGCACTTGGCGCGATCATCTGGACACCGATCTGCAAGGGGACCTCTGCGCCGTTGACTGCCCAGCGCACCACGGCCAGCCCCCATTGGCCAGTATCATCCGGCTTCAGGCCGAGCAGTTCGCCGATACGCAGGCTGTCAGGGGTGCCGGAGCGCTTGGTGAGCGCTAATCCGCCGGGGCTTTCGTTGACGACAACCCAGCGAGCGGACTTGAAAATGGCTGTGTTGCCATTGTCGATGGGCGAGTCGACGACGTTGACGGTCACCTCTGTCCTGTTGCCTGTGGGCGAATCGTCCATGGATTTGAATTTGTTGCCGAGATGGTGATGCGTAGCCGTCAGGCCGATACAGATATCGATCCCGCTGTTTTTTTCCGAACGATTGAAGACCCGTCTTGGCGGAGTGCCCCAGTGCTTGAGCAGGTACAGCAGCATGTCACGGTAGCTTGGGTCTTCGATGGCTTCTTGCGGTAGGCTGAGGCTTTGCGGATCTGCCCGATCCTGCAGGTGGGTGAGCTGGTGGTGTACCTGGCGGGCCAGTTCGATCGTCATCAGCAGGATATCGGTGCGGGCGTCCGCGTCCTGTCTGTCCTTGAGGAGAGGAACCGGGGGGGGCGTCGGTCTTGAGGTGAACGACGAAGACCCCGTTTTTTACTTCCGGGGAAGACAGCGGATGAAGCTGAGCCAGCCGCGCGTAAAGGTCGAGATATTCGATGACACGATCGATGTCGACCGAATTGAGATGGGAAGGGTTGGCCATGGCCAGCAGCAGGGCATGCTTGTATACCAGATTGATGCTGGTTTCCGCGATCGTGTCGGGGATGCTCAGACTCTGGATGGAAAGCTGCAGTGCGTGCAGGTATAGCAGGTGGATTTCTGACCAGATCCCTGCAGGTGTTGGGGTGTAGGTCTGGTAGTAGACTTGCAGGCGTCTCCCTAGCGTTTCGAGGGTGCGTTGCAACAGCAGGGCCAGTTGGTCGTTGTTTCCGATGGAGAATAGTCTGTCTTCTTCGGAAAGGATGGCATGCTTGTAACCGTAGGCCAGTTCGGTCAGCAGTTGCTGGGTGATCTCGGCCTGTGCCAGTGCCGTTTCCTGCAATGGTAGGGGCTGGTGGCAGTACTGGCGTGCCAGGGTGCCCATGACCTGATAAACGGCGGGGCGGTAGAGCTCCAGCGCAGTGACCCGCTGGTCGGTCGAGATGCGCTGGCGGTTGAGCCGTTCCAGTTCATCCAGCAAAAGTCTCGCTGCCGCGCGCGGATTGCTCATGGGCAATCCGGCGATCAGTTCCTGGATTTGCCTGGGGCGGGTAATGGCTGGAATCGCAGGTTTTTCTTCAAGCGCGGGAACGTTCAGGCGCAACGACATGACCAATCTCCAAGCGGAATGACCAGATGGTAAATACAAACCGTGTGGTTGTCACGAGCGGGGCGCGGGCATCCGACGAACGGCGTGACATGAACTTACGGATCGGGGATGCTAGACTTTGCATAGATTATCGGTTGAATAGGATGGGCGAACGACATGAAGGTGGATGCAGTTCAGGGGTATTTCGGCGCTCGGTTCTGGCGGTGCTTGGTCATGCTGGTGCTGGCGGCGTGGGTCGCAACGGCACAGGCAGCTGAGCATTTCTCCCTCAAGGATCTCGAAGGCAAGACGCATTCGCTGGCGTCTTACAAGGGCAAGTGGGTGATGGTGAATTACTGGGCGACCTGGTGCCCGCCCTGTCAGGAGGAAATTCCCGATCTGATCGCATTGCATGAAAAGCGCAAGGATGTCGTGGTGCTGGGGGTTGCACTGGAATATAAGGATGCCAAGGAGGTGCGTGCTTTTGTCGATGACAATCTGATGTCTTATCCCATCATCCTGGGTGACGACAAGGTGATCCAGCAGATCGGACCGGCGGATGTGTTGCCGACCACCTACATTTACGATCCGCAGGGCCGGTTGGCCAAGGTGCGCCGGGGACTGGTCACGCGCCAGTTCCTGGAAAAGCTGATCGGGGGCCAGAAATGACGATGCCGGCAACTGCCGGCATCGGGTAGGTCGCGATATGGCTCAGGACGGCAATGCGATGTCGTTGCCGTCGGCATCCTTGATGTTGAGGTTGTTTTCTTCCGCGAAGTGCATCAACTGTGCATAACCTTCCGGGTTGATGTCCTTCAGCTTCAGATCGACGGCGAGGCAGCGTACGCCGTTGAGCAGGCGCGGTTTCAGATAGGGCGAATAGCGCAGCTTGCGGTCCGGGCCGAAGGTGGCATAGGTACTGCACATGCGGTCCACCCAGTCGCTGGGACGAAACGGTTTGCCCGCGCGGGTCAGGCCTTCGATGATGATTTCCTTCAGTTCGCTGCTCATGGTGTCGGTTGCCGCCGGTTTTTGAATTGGCGCGATTATATCACTCGATGTACTCGAACAACTTCACCACCTTTTCGACGCCACTGATGTTGCGTGCGATTTCTACTGCGTCATCCCCCTCCTTGTGCGTTACCATGCCCAGCAGATAGACCACGGAATTCTCCGTCACGACCTTGACGTAGTTCGGCGAGAAGCGGTTTTCGGTCACGAAGCTGCCCTTGACCTTGGTGGTGAGGTAGGCGTCGTTGCTGCGTGAGGTGAGTTGGCTTGCGCCGCCGATCTGCAGTTCATTGGTCACATTGCGGACGTTTTCCACTCCTTTGGCCAGGCTTTCGGCCTTGGCTTTGCTTTCCTCGTCGATGGCTTCGCCGGTCAGCAGTACGTTGCGGTTGAAGCTCGTGACATTGATGTGGATCTTGTCACCCAGCATGTCCTTGATGCGGTTACCGGCCTTCCATTCGATGGCCTCGTCCTCGACGTAGGCACCTGAAGTGCGGCGGTCTGCAGCAGCAAGGCCGCCGGCAGCGGCGCCACCGGCCACGACGGGTACGCAGGCGCTCAGGGTGCCGGTGAGCAGGACAGCTAACAACAGGTGGGGGATCAGTCGCATTATTCAACTCCTAGTAAAAGACTATCGATTGCGTCGCAGAGGGCATGCAGGGTGAGGAGGTAGGCTTCCAAAACGCGTGCCGGGTTTTCGTTGGGGACCCCGATATGAATATCCCCTTCTTGTAAAAGTTCCATAAGGTCGCCACCATCGCCGCCGGTCAGGGCAATCACCCGCATCCCGCGCTCATGTGCAGCCCAGACGGCTTGCAGGATGTTACGGGAATTACCGCCTACGCTCATGACCAGCAGGATGTCGTCGGTCTGCCCCAGCGCCAGTACCTGTTTTGAAAACACCTGGTCGAACTGGGTGTCGTTGGCGATTGCGGTCAGTGTGGCGTTATCCGAAGACAGGCTGATGGTCGCGAGGCCGGGACGGTCAAGATCAAAGCGGTGCAGCATGTAGGCGGCAAAATGCTGGGCGAGGGCTGCGGAGCCCCCGTTGCCGCAGACCAGTACCTTGCGCTCGTTGAGGAACCCGGATACCAGATGCTCAGCGGCGTTGGCGATGGCGGGGGACAGCAGTTCCGCGCATTCCTCAAGGAGGTTTGCGCATTCCTCGAAGTGGGTTGCAATACGGGCAGAGATGTTCATGTCGATTCGAAAGCGTTCCTGATCCATTGCAGTTGCCGGGGATCCAGCGATTCGAGCAGCACGGCGTCAAAACGGCAGGCGGCATAACCGTGACGGGTCAGGTAGTCCTCCGCGGTGAGTGCCAGTTTCCGTTGCTTGGACGGCGTGATGCTGGCCCCGGCGCCCCCGAACATGGTGTTGCGGCGCATCCGCACCTCCACGAACACGATCTCCCGGTCATCCTGCATGATCAGGTCGATCTCGCCGAACCGGCTGCGATAATTGCATTCCAGCAGTTTAAGCCCTTGTTGTTGCAAATAGGTGGCAGCCAGTCGTTCCGCAGCTGCGCCCGGAATGTTCAACGGGCATTCTCCAGCACGACCCCTTCAGCCCGGAACTGTGCCATCGGCAGATCTCGCACCACGCTGTTCCCTTCCATGTGCAGCGTACCGCTCAATCCCGGCAGCAGCAGCGATTTTCCTGCGGCTTTTTCGGCCAGGATGTGCCATGCGTCCACTCCCACGGCAAACCAGCGCTGCGCTTCGCCCGGTGGCAATTTGTCGGCAGCCTCACGGTACGGGGCGAAATCGGGGTGGTCCTGGTTGACCATCCAGGGCATGTCGACGAAGTGAATCGCAGACAGGGTGGCGTTTTCCGGGTTCTGTGCTACGCCGTCATAAATATGGGAGGTGGAGAAGGTCGGCAAGGCCGGATCCAGGTAAGGGCGGATCAGGCGCGCTTCGTCATAGGTGGCGGCAAGAAAGATCATGTCTGCATTGCGGGTGCCAAGATCGGCTTTCAGTTCCGCGAGGTTGGTGTCAGCCCCGAAACTTTTTTCCGCGACCAGGGTGCCCTCCTGCGCTTTCCATTCCTGTAGAAAATCTTGTGCCATGCGTTTGGAGAGAGGGTTTTCGCTGGCAATGACAAGGGCCGATTGCATGCCAAGGGCGCGCGCGATGCGTGCGACCTGCGTCACTTCCGCTTCCACCGGTAGACCGAAAGTGGTCAGGTTTTCCGGCAGGTTGGGCTGGTCCGCGTTGTTGAGCGCAAGCGTGGGCACCAGTTTGAGTCCTGAGGTAGCCAGTGCGGTGACCTCCTCGCGGGTCATCGGGCCGACCACGTACTGGGCGCCTTCTGCAACGGCTTTCTGGTAGATCGTGGCGATTTCGGCTTTGTTCCCAGTGGTGGGATAGACCCTGACATCGGTTGTGCTTGAGCCGCGCGCCGCCATCAACCCGGCGTGGAAAGCGGCGGCGGCGGTTTCGTAGATGGATTCGTTAAGCGGCAGCAGCAGGGCGACATCCCCCAAGGGTTGCTCCGTGGTCGTGCTTGCAGGTTCAGTCACTAACAGCTGTTGCAGAAATGCGGCTGAAACCGGATGGTCCGGATAGGCGGTTCGCCATTGGTCGATGGCGGTGGCTGGAGATTTCGATGCGGCGGCAAGCGCGAGGTCGATCCAGCCTTGGGTCTGGGTATCCTGGCTTTCCCCGCGCAGTTCCAGCAGGGTTTCGCGTGGAAGGGATTTGAGTTGCCGCCAAATGCGCTGGTGGAGGCCTTCTTGGTCATTGGTTTTGATCAGTTGCAATTGCTCGACGGCTCGAAGCGCGTTGCCCTGGTTTTCATAGGCTTGCGCCAGTGTTGCGTGTAAACTCGCAATGGCTTGTGGCAGCAGGTTGTCGTTGCCTTGCAACGGGAGCAGCAGGCGTAGCACGCGCTCATCGTCACGCTCGGTCGCGGCGATCTGGGCGTCGAGAATTTTTGCATACGGCGAAGCGGGCGGTAGCATCGCCAGCGCCGCCTGGGCGCATCCAAGGTCGACCGGTTTTAGGCAATCAAGACCGTCGAGATAGCGTTCTTCGATGGTTTTCTGTGGTTTTGGAGCCGGCTGGGCCGGAGTGTCGGCTGCAAAACCCGTTAAGGACAGGCAGCACATCAGAATAAGGATGGATAGGCGTTGAATCATAGCGGCACATTATATGTGGTGGCCACCCCGATTGGAAACCTGCAGGACATTACCATGCGTGCGCTGGAGGTGTTGAAGTCCGTCGATGTCGTGGCTGCCGAAGATACCCGGCACAGTTCGGGCCTGCTGAACCACTATGGGATCAAGGCCAGGTTGACGGCTTTGCATGAGCATAACGAACGCGCTGCGGGCGAGAAGCTCCTTGAGCTATTGCAGGGCGGACAGTCCGTGGCGCTGATTTCCGATGCCGGAACTCCGGCGATCTCCGATCCCGGCGCCGTCCTCGTGAACATGGCGCGCGCGGCAGGGGTGAGGGTCGTCCCCGTGCCCGGCGCTAACGCCGCCGTCGCCGCACTCTCGGCTTCCGGCCTGCTGATGCCGAGGTTCCTGTTCGTCGGATTCATGCCGGCAAAGCGCACGCATCGGCGGGAGGTGCTGGAGTCCCTGCGTGACGTACCGGTGACCCTGGTGTTTTACGAAGCTCCGCACCGTGTGCTGGAAAGCGTGGAGGATCTGGCCGGGGTGCTGGGCGGGGAGCGTACGATTACTTTCGCTCGTGAATTGACCAAGACCTTCGAAACCATTTCCTCATGCCGCCTTGACGCGGCGGTGGATTGGCTGAATGCCGATCCTGACCGGCAGCGCGGCGAGTTCGTCCTGCTGGTTGAAGGTGCGCAGGAAAGAGAAGATCAGGCGGTATCGGAGGATGCCCGCCGCGTCCTGACCCTGCTGCTGGAAGAGCTGCCGCTCAAACAAGCGGTAAAATTGGCGACCGATATTACCGGCGCGAAGAAAAACGCGCTTTACGAACTGGCTCTGGAAATGAAACAACATGAATAAGCTTACCATCACCCGACCTGACGACTGGCACCTGCATCTGCGCGACGGCGAGGCGCTCAAGGCAGTCCTGCCGGATACCGCGCGCCGATTTGGTCGCGCCATTGTCATGCCCAACCTGCGCCCGCCCGTTACCACGACCGATCTGGCGGCGGCCTATCGTGAACGTGTTCTGGCCGCGCTGCCCGCCGGGATGCAATTCGAGCCGCTGATGACGCTTTACCTGACGGACAACACCTCAGCGGAAGAAATTGCCAGGGCCAAGGCCAGCGGATTCGTGCATGGCGTGAAACTGTATCCGGCAGGGGCAACGACCAATTCCGATTCCGGTGTTTCCAGCCTGGGCAAATGCGCGGCGGCACTGGCGGCGATGGAAAAGCATGGGGTGCCGTTGCTGGTGCATGCGGAAGTCACGGATGCAGACGTGGATGTGTTCGATCGTGAGAAAGTGTTCATCGATCGCCACATGATCCCGCTGGTGAAAGATTTTCCGGGCCTGAAAGTGGTGTTCGAGCACATCACCACACGTGATGCGGCCGAGTTCGTGACCGGTGCACCGGCCCATATTGGTGCCACCATCACTGCGCATCACTTGCTGATGAACCGCAATGCCATGTTCACCGGCGGTATCCGTCCACACCATTATTGCCTGCCGGTGCTGAAGCACGAGGAACACCGCAAGGCGCTGGTTGCCGCGGCCGTTTCCGGCAGCCCGAAATTTTTCCTCGGCACGGACAGCGCGCCACACGCAAAATCTGCAAAGGAAGCAGCCTGCGGCTGCGCCGGCATGTATACCGCCCATGCAGCGATCGAGTTGTATGCCGAAGCTTTTGATCAGGCGGGGGCGCTGGACAGGCTGGAAGCGTTTTCCAGCTTCTATGGGGCGGATTTCTACGGATTGCCGCGCAATTCTGGGCAGATCACGTTGTCACGTGAAAGCTGGACTGTGCCGGACAGCCTGCCGTTCGGCAGCGATGTGCTGGTGCCGTTACGGGCCGGCCAGTCTGTCGCTTGGAAATTGATCGACTGATCGATATCCAGGGCTGTATGCCCTGAAAAAAAGCCGGCGGCTTGCGCCGCCGGAAAGCTCTCTCAGAGGAAGAGAAGTCGGTATAGGCCGTCAGGCCTCAATTCATGGTGCTGGCTTCGAGGATTTTTCCTGCGCGGCAAGCTCTGCCAGTTCGTCATCGGTCAACAGGCGTGACTTGCAGATGAAGGTTTTGCCTTCTGGTCCGTCCAGTGCAAAGGTCCCGCTGCTGCCGTTGACTACATCCACGATCAGGTGGGTGTTCTGCCAGAATTCAAAATCCCGGTGACCCATGTGATAGGGCGCGCCGCCCACTTCCCCCAGATACACATCGTGCGGGCTGAGTTTGAACTCGCCCTGGGGGTAGCACAGCGGGGCGCTGTTTTCACAGCAGCCGCCGGCCTGGAAGAACATGACGGGGCCGTGCTTCTTCACCAGCAGGGCGATCAGGTCGAGCGCTGCAGGGGTGGCGGAAACGCGGCTGGCCATCGTGTTCTTCCGTGAGCCCGATCAGAAGAAGCCGAGCTTCTTCGGGTTGTAGCTCACCAGCAGGTTCTTGGTCTGTTGGTAGTGGTCCAGCATCATTTTGTGGGTTTCGCGGCCGATGCCGGATTCCTTGTAGCCGCCGAACGCTGCATGGGCCGGGTAGGCATGGTAGCAGTTGGTCCAGACGCGGCCGGCCTTGATGCCGCGGCCCATGCGGTAGGCGCGGCTGCCGTCACGGCTCCACACGCCTGCGCCCAGGCCGTACACGGTATCGTTGGCGATGGCCAGCGCTTCGGCTTCATCCTTGAAGGTGGTCACGGCCAGCACCGGGCCGAAGATTTCTTCCTGGAAGATGCGCATCTTGTTGTTGCCCTTGAACAGGGTCGGCTGGATGTAGTAGCCGCCTGCCAGGTCGCCACCCAGTTCGGCCTTGGCGCCGCCGGCCAGAACCGTTGCGCCTTCCTGCCTGCCAATGCTCAGGTATTCCTGGATCTTGGTCATCTGGATGTCAGAAGCTTGCGCGCCGATCATGGTCTCGGTATCGAGCGGGTTGCCCTGCTTGATCGCGGCCACGCGGGGCAGCACGCGCTCCATGAAGCGGTCATACACGGATTCCTGAATCAGGGCACGGGACGGGCAGGTGCACACCTCGCCCTGGTTGAAGGCGAACAGCACCAGACCTTCGACGGCCTTGTCGAAGAAGTCGTCATCGGCAGCGGCGATATCCTCGAAGAACACATTGGGGGACTTGCCGCCCAGTTCCAGGGTGGCCGGGATCAGACTGTTGGCCGCAGCTTGTGCAATGACGCGGCCGGTCGCGGTGGAGCCGGTGAATGCGATCTTGGCGATGCGGGTGCTGGTGGCCAGCGGCATGCCGACTTCGCGGCCGTAACCGTTGACAATATTCAGGACGCCCGGTGGCAGGATGTCGGCGATCAGTTCTGCCATGACCAGGATGCTGATCGGGGTGGATTCGGCCGGTTTCAGCACCACGCAGTTGCCCGCGCCGATGGCGGGAGCCAGTTTCCAGGCGGCCATCAGCAGCGGGAAGTTCCACGGAATGATCTGGCCCACGACACCCAGCGGCTCGTGGAAATGATAGGCGACGGTGTTTTCGTCCAGTTCGCTCAGCGTGCCTTCCTGCGCACGCAGGCAGCCGGCGAAGTAGCGGAAGTGGTCGATGCTGAGCGGTACGTCGGCATTCAGGGTTTCACGGATCGGCTTGCCGTTGTCCACGGTTTCGGCGTAGGCCAGGATTTCGAGGTTGGCTTCCAGGCGGTCAGCGATCTTCAGCAAGATATTGGCGCGATCGGCGACAGCCGTCTTGCCCCACTTGTCGGCCGCGGCGTGGGCGGCGTCCAGTGCCAGTTCCACGTCTTCCGCGCTGGAGCGGGCGGCTTTGGTGTAAACCTTGCCGGTAATCGGGGTGATGACATCGAAGTATTCACCCTTGACCGGGGCAACCCACTTGCCGCCGATGAAATTGTCGTACTTGGATTTGTATTGAACCTTGGCGCCTGCCTGGCCTGGAAAAGCGTAAATCATGGTATCTCCTCTGATCTTCTAGTATTGAGTGCCCGAAATGGCGCACCACAAACAAACGTTGGTGTATTTCCCAGTTTTTTGGTTACCTTTGGCTCACCACGAATCGTAGTCAGCGTAAGTGAGAAACTGATAGCAGGAAGCGTGCCTGCTTTTGGAGTTTTTTCAATATGCTGATTTGTAATGTTTTTTGTAAAAATATCGATACAGGCTCTTGACGATTCGTCTCAGACTGAGACAATCGTCTCAATCCTTCTGAGACAATGTGAGACAAATGTCTATCTGAGCATGCCATGTCCCGCTTATCATCCCATTTGAATCGCCTCAAGGCGGCTCGCGCCCAGTTGCTGGATAACGGGATCGTCCCGGAAGGGCTGCTGCCGGAGTCGATCGAGCGATCCTGGTCGCGCTGCCTCAGTACCGGCCAGTCGCTGGAGGTGAACTTGCAGATCGCGCCCCTGTCGCAGGCGGAGTTGGAGGCGATCCGGGAGAAGAATGCGCGGCTGCTGCATCAGGCGCGGCCGGAGATGGAAAACCTGCAGTCGCAGACCACCGGCACCCAGAGTATGGTGATCCTGACCGACGCGCAGGGGACCATCCTGCATGCGCTGGGAGACCCCGATTTCGTCAGCAAGGCACAACAGGTGGCTTTGCAGCCGGGTGTTTCGTGGAGCGAGGAAAACACCGGCACCAACGCGATCGGCACGGCGCTGGTGGAGCAAGCGCCGGTGCTGGTGATGGGGGCCGAGCACTACTATAGCCAGAACACTTTTTTGAACTGTTCTGCTTCCCCTATCCTCGATCCTTATGGCCATACCATCGGCGTACTGGACGTTTCCGGCGATTCTCGCCAGCCGCAGGCCCACACCATGGGGCTGGTGCGCATGTCGGCGCAAATGATCGAGAATCGACTGTTCGCCGCCGAATTTACCCGTGAGATCACCCTGCATTTTCACGCGCGGCCGGAGTTCATCGGTACGCTGTGGGAGGGGATCGCCGTGTTCAGCCCGGACGGTCGTCTGATCGCCATCAATCGCAACGGCGGGGTGCAGCTTGGGGTCAAGCATGTGCGCGTCGGCCATGCCCTTTTCGACGAATTGTTCGATACTTCCCTGTCGCTGTTGCTGAGCAATGCGCGCCGCAGCAATAGCGTGCCACTCAAGACCTCGCTGGGTCGGCAGTTGTATGTGAAGGTGGATGCAGGGGTGACGTTGTCGACCATGCCGGGGTTGCGCGAGCGTGCTGCGCCGGAGAAGTCAGCCATTGCTGCGGCGGCGTCTGCCGAGGCTTCGATGGCCAGGCTGGATCATCTGGATTCCGGTGATCCCCAATTGCGCCAGGCTATCGACCGTATCCGGAAAGTGTTGCGGCGCGACATTCCCATCCTGGTGGAAGGCGAAACCGGCACTGGCAAGGAGCTGCTGGCCAAGGCCATTCACCAGTCTTCCGGCCGCAAGGGACTGTTCGTGGCCATCAATTGCGCTTCAATCCCGGAAGGATTGATCGAAGCCGAACTCTTCGGCTATGAAGAAGGCGCCTTTACCGGCGCCAAGCGGAGCGGCGTGGCCGGCAAGATCATGCAGGCGAACGGCGGCACCCTGTTCCTGGATGAAATCGGCGAAATGCCGCTGGCGTTGCAGGCAAGGTTGCTGCGCGTGTTGCAGGAGCGCGAGATTGTGCCGCTGGGTGGCGCCAAGGGAGCGCCGGTGGATTTTGCCCTGGTTTCGGCGACCAATCGCAAGCTGCTGGATCGTGTCGATGAGGGCCTGTTCCGCGAGGATCTTTATTACCGCATCAACGGTTTGCGCGTGACGCTGCCTGCACTCAGGCAGCGCACCGACCTCGAGTTGCTGGTGGCGCGCATTCTGCAGGAAGAATCGGATGCGGCGGTCGAACTCGATGAAGAGGCCTTGCAGGTGCTGCGTCGGCACCCTTGGCGGGGCAACGTGCGTCAGTTGCGTAACGTATTGCGTGCGGCACTTGCCTTTGCCGGGACCGGGCAGGTGATCGAAACGCACCATTTTCCGGAAGACTTTCTGGAGGAACTGGAAAAAGCGGTGTCTGAACCGCAAGCGCCCCCGGTCAGGGTGACGCGCCTGCAACTCGGTAGCGAAGCGGACCGCATTCGCGACGCCATGCGCCAGCACGCCGGTAATGTCACGCAAGCCGCGCGTGCGCTGGGTATCGGGCGTGCAACCCTGTACCGAAGGATCAAGCATCTGCAGCTGCATTTCTGACCTTGCCGGTGACGGGGCGTCCGACTCCCGCAGCCCGTCATCTTGTCAGGAATAAAGACCTAGCGTTACACTCAACAATTATTGACCATGGCCATAGGCCGATGACCTGAACCTGTTGAGGAGTATTCATGAGCAACGCCCCGCGTATTTCATCCTTTCACCCCCCCAAGCGCATCCTGCTCGGCCCCGGTCCTTCCGATGTGCACCAGCGGGTGCTGGATGCCATGGCCCGCCCGACGGTGGGTCATCTCGACCCGACATTCAGCGACATGATGGATGAAATGAAGGTGCTGTTGCGCTACGCTTTCCAGACAGAAAATGCGCTGACCTTTCCGGTTTCCGCGCCGGGATCGGTCGGCATGGAAAGCTGCTTCGTCAACCTGGTGGAGCCAGGTGACAAAGTGATCGTCTGCGCCAACGGCGTATTCGGCAGGCGCATGGCGGAAAACGTCAAACGCACCCGTGGAGAACTGGTGCTGATCGAGGATGCGTGGGGCAAGCCGGTCGACCCGCAGAAGGTCGAGGATGCCTTCAAGGCTCATCCGGACACCAGGATTCTTGCGTTTGTGCATGCTGAGACCTCGACCGGTGTCGAATCCGACGCCAGATTGCTGACCGAGATTGCGCATCGCCATGGGGCGCTGGTCATCGTCGATGCCGTGACTTCGCTGGGATGTGTGCCGCTGAAGGTTGACGAGTGGGGTATCGACGCCATCTATTCCGGCAGCCAGAAGGGTTTGTCCTGTGCGCCCGGTCTGTCGCCGGTCTCGTTTGGCGAGCGTGCCCTCGAAAAACTCAAGAGTCGCAAGACGCCGGTACAGAGCTGGTTCATGGACCTTAATCTGGTGCTGGGCTACTGGAACGAAGCCAAACGGACCTATCACCATACTGCACCCGTGAACGGTCTGTACGGTCTGCATGAATCTCTGGTGATGCTGGCTGAAGAAGGTCTGGAAGCCTCCTGGGCTCGTCACTGCCGCAATCATCAGGCCCTGCTGGCCGGTTTGCAGGCACTGGGCCTGGAGTTGCTGGTCGAGGAGCGCGCGCGCCTCCCGCAGCTGAATGCGGTACTGGTGCCCGAAGGGTTGAGCGAGCCGCAGGTGCGTGCCGACATGCTGAATCTGCACGGCATCGAGATCGGAGCTGGGCTGGGCGACCTGGCGGGCAAGATTTTCCGTATTGGCCTGATGGGTAACAGTTCCACGGTGGCCAACGTCAAGGCTTGCCTGGTAGCGCTGGAATCCGTTCTGGCCGCCCAGGACTGGTCCGTGACGCCGGGCCGCGCGGTCGCTGCCGCGGAAACCGTCTGGAGTCGGGCCTAAGCTGGTAAAATAGTCTGGAAGCTGGCCAGACAGTCGCCGCCCACCTTGGTGGGGGGAGGAAAGTCCGGGCTCCGCAGAGCAGGATGACGGCTAACGGCCGTACGCCGTGAGGCGAGGAACAGGGCCACAGAGACGAGCGTATTAAGTTACGGTGAAACGCGGTAACCTCCATCCGGAGCAAGACCAAATAGGCTGGCATTGGCGTGGCTCGCGCTGCCAGCGGGTAGGTTGCTTGAGCCTGTGAGTAATTGCAGGCCTAGAGGAATGACTGTCCAAGACAGAACCCGGCTTATCGGCCAGCTTCTTAAATATAGGATGAAAAAAGCCCGGAATGCTCCGGGCTTTTTTCATTTCATGGGCCTGTTATTTTTCGCAGCCGATAAACCGGTAGATCCTGGCCCCGAGGATTGCGCCGACGATGGGGGCGACCCAGAACAGCCACAACTGGGCGACGGCCCAGTCCCCGACATACAGGGCGACAGCCGTGCTGCGTGCCGGGTTGACCGAAGTATTGGTCACCGGAATGCTGATCAGGTGGATCAGGGTCAGGCACAAGCCGATGGCGATGGGGGCGAACCCTTGCGGGGCACGCTTGTCAGTGGCACCCAGGATCACGATCAGGAACATCATGGTCATCACGATTTCCGTGACCAGCGCAGCCTGCATGGAGTACAGGCCTGGGGAGTGCTCGCCGAAACCGTTGGAGGCGAATCCGCCGGCCAGATCGAAACCGGCCTTGCCTGTGGCGATCAGGTAGAGCACGCCGCCTGCAGCAAGGCCGCCCAGGACCTGGGCGGCGATGTAGGGTAGCAACTGGTTGGCGGGGAAGCGCCCACCCGCCCAGAGGCCGATCGAGACGGCCGGGTTGAGGTGGCATCCGGAGATGTGTCCGATGGCGTAGGCCATGGTGAGGACCGTCAGGCCGAAGGCGAGCGAGACGCCCGCCAGGCCGATGCCGACTTCAGGGAAGGCGGCGGCCAGCACGGCGCTGCCGCAGCCGCCCAGGACCAGCCAGAATGTTCCAATAAACTCTGCACCATATTTGTTCATCTTCAGTCTCCCAAACTTGTTTTGGTATGAATGGATCCAGATCGGCGATCCGGCCGGGCATGTCGCTACCCATTTCCGTATCAAGGAGGATTAGACGCTCTGTTGACCTCGTGTGCAACAATGATTTTCGGATGGATGCCGATCTCGCTTCAGGGCGGTCCACGAGATATAAGGACATGCGAAAGACTCCTGATAAGTCACTTTCACTTAATTTTCTATCCCATTCATTTTTAAGGATAAAATTTTTCTCACCAAAATGACCTAAGTCTTTGACCGGTAAAGGAAAAACAACAAAAAAGGGCTTGCATGGCCCATTTTTTTTATCTATAGTGGGCGGCAGTGGGAGAAAGTGGAGTTTTGTGGGGAATTGCTGCCTGAGGCTAAGGGCGGGTGGCAATTCCTCCTCTGTTCCAAACAAGGGGATCAAATTTCGATGTTTCGCGGTGCAACATCTCTGAATCTGGACGCAAAGGGCCGGCTGGCAATTCCCAGCAGGCACCGTGACGCCCTGCTTTCGGAGTGCGCCGGACGTCTGGTGCTGACTGCGCACCCGCACCGTTGCCTGCTGCTCTACCCCCAGCCTGCCTGGGAACCAATTCAAGCCAAGATCATGGCGCTTTCCAGTTTCGACCGTCAGTCCAGCGCGATGCAGCGCCTGCTGGTCGGTCATGCCGAAGATATCGATCTTGATAGCGCCGGGCGATTGCTCGTCTCTCCGGTATTGCGCGAGTTCGCTGGTCTGGAAAAGCAGGCCATGCTTGTCGGCCAGGGCAGTCACTTCGAGTTGTGGAGCATGGAGGGTTGGCGTCAGCAACTCGAGCGTGTGATGGCGGCCGATGACATGTCGCTGCCGACCGAACTGGATGGTTTCTCGCTGTGAGCGCCGGCTCACACATCTCCGTACTGCTGAACGAAGCTGTCGATGCCCTGAATATCCGCCCCGAAGGCGTGTACGTGGATGGTACGTTCGGGCGAGGCGGACATAGTCGGGCGATTCTCGAAAGACTGGGCCCGCAGGGGCGATTGATCGCGCTGGATCGCGATCTGGCTGCCGTGGCGGCGGCGAAGGATATCAAGGATGGGCGGTTTCAGCTGGTGCACAGCGGATTCTCGGCCATCAAGGCGCGATTGGATGAATTAGGTGTGAGCAGGGTGGATGGTGTGCTGCTGGATATCGGCATCTCTTCTCCGCAAATCGACGAAGCGGCGCGCGGGTTCAGCTTTCGTTTCGACGGCCCGCTCGATATGCGCATGGATCAAAGTCGCGGTCAGACGGCAGCAGAATTCGTGGCGCAGGCGTCCGAAGAACAACTCAGGGAGGTCATCAAGGATTATGGTGAAGAACGGTTTGCTAAACAGATTGCAAGGGCGATTGTTGCGGCACGCACAGATGGGGTTGCCATCACCACTACCGGACAACTTGCCCAGATCGTGGCAGGGGCGGTGTTTAAAACCGAGCCTGGCCAGGATCCGGCGACGCGTACCTTTCAAGCTTTACGGATTTTCATCAATCAGGAGCTTGAGGAATTGTCGTTGACCCTTCCGCAATGTGCCGATGTCCTAGCGCCGGGTGGCAGGCTGGCGGTGATCAGTTTTCACTCCCTGGAAGATCGCATCGTCAAGCGCTTCATCCGTGATCAGCAGGACCGCGACCAGTTGCCGTCGCGTTTTCCGGTGCGAGCGAGCGAGTTGCCGCCGCCGCGCATGGTGGCAGTGGGTAAGGCCATCCGGCCATCCGAGGCGGAGGTTCGGGCCAATCCCCGTTCGCGCAGCGCTGTCCTGCGCGTGGCCGAGAGGACAGCCGCGGCATGACCAAGCTCAACCTCATCCTGTTCATGGTGGTGCTGTTCAGTGCACTGGGGACCGTGACGTCCCAGCACAAGGCGCGCAAGCTCTATATCGAGCTTCAGCAGCAGCAGGAGATGGCCAAGCAGTATGACATCGAGTGGGGCCAGCTCCAGCTCGAGCAGAGTACCTGGGCGATGCATGCCCGCATCGAGCAGATCGCCACTTCCCACTTGCACATGCAGGTGCCGGAGCCGTCCAAGATTCAGATTGTTACACCATGATTTCGTCGTCCAGCGCCAAAGTCAAACCGCTGATCCTGCAATTGCCGGCATGGCGCCGTCGCGCCCTGCTGATGGCGGTGTTGCTGGGCTTCGCGGCGCTGCTGGGGAGGTCGGTGTACCTGCAGAGCATCCGTACGGATTTCCTGCAGCAGAAGGGGGATGCGCGGTACAGCCGTGCGCTGGTGCTCTCCGCACACCGAGGCATGGTCACCGACCGTTTCGGCGAGCCGTTGGCGATCAGTACCCCTGTGGAATCGATCTGGGCTAGCCCGCCGGATGTGACGATCAATGCTGATCAGCTCAAGAAGCTGGCGGGCCTGCTCAACATGAAGCCGAGCGAGTTGAGCAAGAAGTTCACCAACAGCGAACGTGAATTCGTCTACCTCAAGCGGCGTATGCCGCCGGAGCAGGCGGCGCAGGTGATGCAACTGGATATCCCGGGCATCTTCATGCAGCGCGAGTATCGCCGTTACTACCCTGCAGGTGAGGTGATGGCGCATGTGGTCGGCTTTACCGGCATTGACGACCGCGGGCAGGAAGGTCTGGAGCTGGTCTATCAGGACTGGCTGTCGGGCAAGCCAGGCAGCCGCCGCGTGATCAAGGACCGTCAGGGTCGCATCGTGGAGGATCTGGAGGCGGTGAAGGTGCCGCAGGACGGGCATGACCTCAAGCTCTCGATCGACCGCAAGATCCAGTATCTGGCCTACCGGGAACTGACACGCGCCGTGGAGGAAAACAAGGCCAAGGCCGGTGCCATCGTGGTGCTGGACGCGAAAACCGGTGAAGTGCTGGCAATGGCTAATCAGCCGACCTACAACCCGAACAACCCGGTCAATATTTCCGGCAAATCACGTAATCGTGCCATTACCGATACCTTCGAGCCAGGTTCGACCATGAAGCCGTTTACCATTTCGGCGGCACTCGAGGCTGGCAACTTTACGCCGGAGACCATGATCGATATCGGCAACGGTGCCTACACCATCGGCAAGAACACCATCCATGACGTGCACGCCAGAGGGGTGTTGAGCGTCTCGCAGATCCTGCAGAAATCGTCCAATATCGGGACCGCCAAAATGGGCCTGACGTTGAAGCCGCAGGCCCTGTGGAGCATGTATAACCAGGTGGGATTCGGTACGCCGCCGCATTCGGGCTTCCCGGGCGAGGTGGCAGGCCGGTTGCGTCCATGGAAAAACTGGGTGCCGATCGATCAGGCGACCATCTGTTTCGGCCAGGGAGTCACGGTCACGTTGCTGCAAATGGCGCGTGCCTACGGTGTTTTTGCCAATGATGGCGAGCTCAAGCCCCTGTCCATGATCAAGCTGAACGAGCCGCCGATCGGCCAGCAGGTGATCAGTGCCAAGACGGCGCGTGAAATGCGCGACATGCTCGAACTGGTCGTGCAGCCAGGCGGCACCGCGCCCAAGGCACAGGTGGTTGGCTACCGCGTCGCCGGCAAGACCGGTACCGCACAGAAGGTCGAGAACGGGCAGTATGCCAATGGCCGCTATATTGCATCGTTTGTCGGCATGGCGCCGGCCTCGGACCCGAGGCTCATTATCGCCGTGATGATCGATGAGCCCAGCGCCGGCGCCTACTACGGCGGTGCGGTGGCGGCGCCGGTGTTCAGCAAGGTCATGGAAGGCAGTCTGCGTCTGCTGGCCGTACCACAGGATGCACCGACCAATAACGTGGTCATCCCGCCTGCCAACTTGCCGGAAGTGGGGGAGGTGGTATGACGCTGCTGACCCAGCTTCGCGATCAGGGAATCCACCCGCGCAATCTGACGTCGGACAGCCGCCGTGTCGATGCGCAGAGCCTGTTCCTCGCATATCCGGGGGAGCGTGCCGATGGCCGGCAATTTATCGCACAGGCCGTGGCCCAAGGGGCGGCGGCCATCTTGTGGGAGCGTGAAGGGTTCCAGTGGAGTGATGAATGGCAGGTGGCGAATCTGGCCGTGCAGGGGCTCCGTGAACAGGCAGGCGTGATCGCGGATGAATTCTATGGTCAGCCCTCCGGCAAGCTCTGGATGATCGGTGTCACCGGCACGAATGGCAAGACTTCATGCAGCCACTGGCTGGCCCGCGCGTTGACACGCCTGGGTCGCAAGACAGCAGCCATTGGCACCCTCGGCAATGGATTTCCGGGTGCCATGGCCGAAGCAATCAACACCACGCCGGACCCGATCCTGCTGCATGGCATGCTGGCCGATTACCTCGCGCAGGGCGCGCAGGCAGTCGCCATGGAAGTGTCGTCGCATGGCTTGGCACAGGGGCGGGTCAATGGCGTGCATTTCGATGTGGCCGTGCTGACCAACCTGTCGCGCGACCATCTGGATTACCACGGCGACATGACGGCCTACGCCACAGCCAAGAAACAACTGTTCCGCTGGGCTGGGCTGGGGTGTGCGGTGCTGAATGCCGACGATGCGTTGGGCGCTGAGCTGGCTGCCGAGCTGCGCGGCAGCGAAGTCCGTGTGTTGCAATATGGTCTGGATCAGGGTGACGTGTGCGGCCGGGACCTGGTCCTGAACGCCGACGGTTTACGCATGCGCGTCGAGGCGGGCGGCGAACAGGCGCTTCTGGAAACCCGATTGCTCGGCCGGTTCAATGCCTACAATCTCCTGGCTGTCATCGCTGCACTGCTGGCTTCCGGTGTTTCCCTGGCGGATGCTGTCACGGCATTGGCTGAGGTCGAGCCTGTCGCTGGGCGCATGCAGCGATTGGGCGGCGGCGATAAACCGCTGATCGTGATCGATTATGCCCACACGCCGGACGCACTGGAAAAGGTGCTGGCGGCTTTGCGCGAACAGGCGCAGGGCAAGCTCATATGCGTGTTCGGATGTGGTGGCAACCGCGACAAAGGCAAGCGCCCACTCATGGGAGAAGCCGCTTCCAGGCTGGCTGATGCGGTCGTGGTGACTTCGGATAACCCCCGTCATGAAGACCCGATAGCCATTATCGATGACGTCATCGCGGGCATGCATGGCGATTATCACGTGGAAGCCGACCGCGCCGCAGCTATCGCCCAGGCGATCGGTCAGGCCGGTGCCGGTGACATCGTGTTGCTGGCGGGCAAGGGGCATGAGACATATCAGGAAATCGGTCATGTGAAACTGCCGTTCAGTGACGCCGAAGTGGCGATGCGGCTGCTGGAGGGTCGGGCATGATGATGACCCTTTCACAGGCTGCCATCGCCGTCCGGGGCAAGGTCCTGGGGGCCGATGTGTCGTTCGATGCCGTCTCCACCGACAGCCGCAACATCCGGGCGGGAGATCTGTTCATTGCCCTCAGGGGGGAGCGATTCGACGGCCATGAATTTGTGGCCGATTGCCATCAGCGCGGGGCGGTTGCGGCGGTGGTGTCGGTGCCGGTCGAAGGGGCTGGCCCGCAACTTCTGGTGGAAGATACGCGCATTGCATTGGGTAAACTGGCTGCCGACTGGCGTGCGCGGTTCGCCATTCCGTTGGCCGCCGTGACCGGCAGCAACGGCAAAACGACGGTCAAGGAAATGCTGGCTGCCATCCTGCGCGCCGCCGCCGGAAGTGAATCGGCCGTGCTGGCGACGGAAGGTAACTTGAACAACGACATCGGCCTGCCGATGACCCTGCTCAAACTGCGTGAAGGGCATCGTTACGCCGTGGCCGAGATGGGCATGAACCATGCAGGGGAAATCGCATACCTGACCCGCATCGGCCGTCCATCCGTGGCACTGATCAACAACGCGCTTGCGGCACACCTCGAAGGCCTGGGCAGCGTGGAGGGCGTGGCGCGGGCCAAGGGTGAAATTTTCGAAGGCCTGGCGGACGATGGCGTCGCGATCATCAATGCGGATGATCCGCATGCCCCATTGTGGCGCTCGCTGGCTAAAGGGCGTCGCATCCAGACCTTCGGGCTCGATCAAACTGCTGATGTGAGCGCCAGCTATCAGCTTCATGCCGATTCCAGCGATATCCGGATCACAACCCCGATGGGGCCTGTGCAGGTCCGCCTCCCCGCCGCCGGCCTGCATAACGTACGCAATGCGCTGGCAGCGACCGCAGCGGCCCTGGCGATGGGTGTTTCGTTAGAGGCCGTGGCGACAGGACTGCAGGGCTTCGGCGGTGCCAAGGGCCGGCTGCAGCGCAAGCCCGGGCTGAGTGGCTGCACCGTCATCGATGATACGTATAACGCCAATCCAGCTTCGATGCGTGCTGCCATCGACGTATTGGCCGCCTGCCCGGGGCATCGCGTGCTGGTGATCGGGGATATGGGGGAGCTGGGCGCCAACGCACGCGAAATGCACGAAGAGATCGGGCGTTACGCCGCCGAAGCCCGGCTGGACGGCGTGATGACGCTGGGTGAGATGAGCCCGGCCTATGGGGGCATGCACTTCGATCGTCCAGAATCCCTGGTCGCTGAACTGAAAAAGCAGCTCGATACCAACACCACTGTCCTGGTCAAAGGCTCGCGATTCATGCGCATGGAGCGGGTGGTCGCGCTGATTACCGATAACTTACCTCAGGAGGCCCGTCATGCTGCTTGAGCTGGCAAGATGGTTGGCACACGACATCCGTGCCTTCAATGTGTTCAATTACATCACCCTGCGTGCCGTGCTGGCGACGATGACTGCCCTGGTGATTTCCTTCATGGTCGGGCCGACCATGATCCGCAAGCTGACCGAATACAAGGTCGGGCAGGCCGTGCGCGACGATGGCCCGCAAACCCATCTGGTCAAGGCCGGAACGCCGACCATGGGCGGGGCGCTGATCCTGGTGGCGATCGCGATTTCGACCTTGCTGTGGGCGGACCTGACCAATCGTTACGTGTGGGTGGTGCTGGTCACCACCATGGGATTCGGCATCATCGGCTGGGTGGATGACTGGCGCAAGGTAGTCCACCGCAACCCCAAGGGCCTGTCAGCGAAAGAGAAGTATTTCTGGCAATCCCTGATTGGTTTCGGTGTGGCGATCTACCTTTATTCGACGGCTACGCTGCCGGCGGAAACCGAACTGATCTTCCCGTTCCTGAAGCATCTGGTGTTGCCCCTGGGTGCCGTCAGCTTTATCGTGCTGACCTATCTTGTGGTGGTCGGCAGCAGCAATGCCGTCAACCTGACCGATGGCCTGGATGGTCTGGCGATCATGCCGACGGTGCTGGTCAGCAGCGCCTTGGCGGTGTTTGCCTACGCAGCCGGCCATCTCTACTTCTCCAAATACCTCGGGATTCCCTACGTGCCCGGTTCGGGCGAGTTGGCCGTGTTCTGCGCGGCGATGGCCGGGGCGGGCCTCGGGTTCCTGTGGTTCAACGCCTATCCCGCTGAAGTGTTCATGGGTGATGTCGGCGCGCTGGCGCTGGGTGCGGCCCTGGGGGTGGTGGCCGTGATCGTTCGCCAGGAAATCGTGCTTTTCATCATGGGTGGGGTGTTCGTGGTCGAGACCCTGTCCGTGGCCGTGCAGGTGACTTACTTCCGCTATACCAAGAAAAAATTCGGTGAGGGGCGTCGGATTTTCCTGATGGCGCCGTTGCATCACCACTACGAACAGAAGGGCTGGAAGGAAACGCAGGTGGTCGTGCGCTTCTGGATTATCACCATGATGCTGGTGTTGCTGGGACTGTCGACACTGAAACTGAGATGACATTCGAACTCAAGGACAAACAGGTGCTGGTGCTGGGGCTGGGAGAGACCGGCCTCTCGGCGTTGCGCTGGCTTGCTCGCCAGGGCGCGCGCCTGTCTGTCGCCGACACCCGTGCTGTGCCGCCGGGTCTCGAGCAGGTGCGGCAGGAGTTTCCGCAGGTGGTCGTGCAGTGTGGCCCGTTCACAGAGGATCTGTTCGATCAGGCCGAGATTCTGGTATGCAGCCCGGGGGTACCGCTGGCAGAGCCGCAGATTCAGAAGGCGCTCGCGCAAGGCAAGCCCGTGGTCGGCGATGTCGAATTGTTCGCCCGGTTCCGTCCGAAAGCGGCCAGGGTCATCGCGATCACCGGTGCCAACGGCAAGACCACCGTGACCACGCTGGTCGGTGAGATGTGCAAGGCGGCCGGCTTGAATACCGTGGTGGCCGGCAATATCGGCCTGCCCGTGCTGGATACCCTGGATGGCAATGTTCCTGATGTCTACGTGCTGGAGCTGTCGAGCTTCCAGCTGGAAACGACATATTCCCTGCAAGCCGATGCGGCGACCGTGCTGAATGTGACCGAGGATCACATGGATCGTTACGACGGCAAGATGGCCAATTATGCGACCGCCAAGGCACGCATCTTCCAGGGGCGGGGCGTACAGGTCCTGAACCGGCAGGATGCCTGGAGTGCAGGCATGGCCATGGATGGCCGCCAGATCGTCACCTTCGGGCTTGACCAGCCGTCTACTGCCGATGCTTATGGTTTGGTGAGCCGCGATGGCAGGACCTGGCTGGCACAGGGCGAGACAGTCCTGATGGATTTGGCGGAGATGCCGCTGGCCGGCCTGCATAATGCGGCCAATGCACTGGCTGCATTGGCCTTGTGCCGCGCCATCCACCTGGACATGGCGCCGCTGCTCGACACACTGCGCCGATTCAAGGGGCTGCCGCATCGCGTGGAATGGGTGGCGGAACACCAGGGTGTCGACTTCTACGATGACTCCAAGGGGACCAATGTCGGCGCTACCTGTGCCGCCCTCGAGGGGTTGCCACGCAAGGTCGTGTTGATTGCCGGCGGGGATGGCAAGGGGCAGGATTTTACGCCGCTGAGCAAAGCCGTGGAACAGAATGCCCGCGCCGTTGTGCTGATCGGGCGCGATGCGC
This sequence comes from Pseudomonadota bacterium, assembly GCA_029782295.1. Classification (GTDB taxonomy): domain Bacteria; phylum Pseudomonadota; class Gammaproteobacteria; order Burkholderiales; family Methylophilaceae; genus CAIJXJ01. The sequence goes on along the minus strand of JAKOVB010000027.1, from coordinate 154,502 downwards.
CGCTGATCAGGAAGGCGGTTCAGGCCGCGGGCGTCCCCGTCATCGATGCAACGACGATGGAAGACGCGGTGTACAAGGCGTTTGCCGCCGCGCGTCACGGGGATGCCGTGTTGCTGTCGCCGGCATGTGCCAGCTTTGATATGTATCGCAATTACGTGCATCGCGCGGAAGTGTTCATCGCTGCGGTGAACAAGCTCGAGGAGGCCGCATGATGTACATGCTGAGCAACCGCGACAAGATCACCGCCCCGAGCTATGACCAGGGCCTGCTGTGGGTTGCCTTGCTGTTGCTGGGATTCGGGCTGGTCATGGTGTATTCCGCCTCGATCGCACTGGCCGAGGCGGACAAGATGACCGGCCATAATTCGACTTACTTCCTGGTTCGCCACGCGATTTATCTGGTGCTGGCACTCACCGCGGGTTTCGTGGCATTCCAGGTGCCGACACGCGTCTGGCAGCAGGTTGCCCCCTACCTCTTCATCGGCGGCCTCGCCCTGCTGGTCATGGTGCTCATCCCGGGGCTGGGACGTGAAGTGAACGGTAGTCGCCGCTGGATTCCGCTGGGTTTTGCAACGTTGCAGCCATCGGAATTCATGAAACTGTTCGCCACCATTTATGTGGCCGACTACACCGTACGCAAGGCCGCATTCCTTGACAGTTTTACCAAGGGATTCCTGCCCATGCTGGCGGTGATGCTGGTGGTGGGTGGGTTGCTGCTGCGCGAACCGGACTTCGGCGCATTCGCTGTCATCGCCTCCATTTCCATTGGCATCTTGTGGTTGGGCGGCATCAACGGGCGCATCTTTGTGGGTTTGCTGGCACTGCTGGTCGTGGGAGTGGTGGTGCTGATCATGAGTTCACCTTATCGCCTGCAGCGGATTATCGGCTTCTGGGATCCATGGGCAGACCCGTTCGGCAAGGGGTACCAGTTGTCCCATGCCCTGATCGCATTCGGACGCGGGGAATGGTTCGGCGTCGGCCTGGGCGCCAGTGTGGAAAAGCTGCTGTACCTGCCGGAAGCTCACACCGATTTCCTGCTGGCAGTGATCGCCGAAGAGCTTGGATTCGTGGGGGTGACGGCAGTGGTCGTCATGTTTGCCTGGATCGTGCTGCGGGCCTTCGGCATCGGCAAGGAAGCCGCTTCGCACGAACATCATTTTTCGGCGTTGCTGGCGCAAGGGATAGGCATCTGGCTGGGTGTGCAGTCCATCATCAACATGGGCGTGAATATGGGGCTCCTGCCGACCAAGGGGCTGACGCTACCGCTGTTGTCGTTCGGTGGCTCCGGGATCGTCGCGAATTGCGTGGCGCTGGCAGTCCTGCTGAGGATCGATTGGGAAAATCGCCGCCTCGCGAAAGGGGTGCCGGTATGAGCGCCCTCATGATCATGGCAGGGGGCACCGGTGGACACGTCTACCCGGCCATGGCGGTCGCCGATCATTTGCATGCCCAGGGCTGGAAGGTCGTCTGGCTGGCCACGGAAGGCGGGATGGAAAACCGCCTGATTGCTGGCAAGCCCTACGAAGTCGCCGTCATCCGCATGCGGGGCGTACGAGGTAAAGGACTCGTGCGCAAACTGGCTGCGCCGTTCCAGGTGGTGTACGCGGCGCTGCAGAGCTGGTCGGCCATGCGCCGGCACCAGCCGGACGTCGTGCTCGGCATGGGAGGCTTTGCCGCGTTTCCGGGCGGACTGGTGGCCTGGATGACCCGCCGGCCGCTGGTCATCCACGAGCAGAACTCGATTGCCGGGCTGACCAACCGGGTGTTGTCCAGATTTGCCGACAAAGTGCTGGCGGCCTTCCCGTCGGCCTTTGGAGCGCGCGCGATGCTGGTCGGCAACCCGGTACGCGCGGACATCGCTGCCGTGACCGAGCCGTCTGTTCGTTTTGCTGGTCGTGGCGGCCCGTTGCGGGTGCTGGTGGTCGGCGGCAGCCTGGGAGCGCAGGCGCTGAATACTACGGTACCGCAGGCGCTGGCGCTGTTGCCGCAGGAGCAACGTCCACAGGTGGTGCACCAGGCCGGAGAGAAGCATATCGACGAATTGCAGGCGAATTACCGTCAGGCCGGCGTTGAGGCTGAATCCCGCGCATTCATTCAGGACATGGCCGGGATGTATGGCTGGGCCGACCTCGTGATCTGTCGCGCCGGGGCCCTGACCATCGCGGAATTGGCGGCGGCAGGTGTCGCCAGCGTGCTGGTCCCCTTCCCCCACGCCGTGGACGACCACCAGACCTGGAACGCCCGCTACCTGTCGGAGCAAGGTGCTGCGATACAGATTCAGCAACCGGACCTGAGCGCTGCAGGACTGGCCGCGTTGATCGGGTCAATGACGCGCGAGGGGCTGCTGGCAATGGCCATGAAGGCGCGTGCGCTGGGCAAGCCTGACGCGACAGCATCCGTGGCAGCCATATGCAAGGAGGTGGCGGCATGAAACATAAAGTGAAGAACATCCATTTCGTCGGAATCGGCGGCTCGGGCATGAGCGGCATTGCCGAGGTGCTGATCAACCTGGGATTCACCGTCAGCGGATCGGATCTGGCCGACAACACCGTGACCCGTCGCCTTGCAACGATGGGCGCGCATGTGCGGAAAGGGCACGCCACGGAAAACCTGGGCGTTGCCGACGTCGTGGTGGTCTCCACGGCCATCGATGAAAAAAATCCTGAGATCGTCGCGGCGAGAGAAAGAAAAATCCCCATCATCCCCCGTGCCCTGATGCTGGCTGAATTGATGCGTTTCCGCCAGGGCATCGCGATCGCCGGTACGCACGGCAAGACCACCACGACCAGCCTGATCGCCAGCATCCTCGCCGAAGCCGGCATGGATCCGACCTTCGTGATCGGCGGCCGGCTGGAAGCCGCGGGGACCAACGCGCGCCTGGGCAGCGGCGAGTATATCGTGGCGGAGGCCGACGAGTCCGATGCTTCCTTCCTGCATCTGTCACCGGTGATCTCGGTCGTGACCAATATCGACCAGGACCACATGGATACCTACGGCCATGATTTCGAGCGGCTCAAGGGCGCATTCGTCGAATTCCTGCAGTGCCTGCCGTTCTGGGGCCGTGCCGTGTTGTGCGTGGATGACCCTAATGTGCGCGCCATCCTGCCGAGCGTAACCAAGCCGGTGACGCCCTACGGTTTCAGCGAGGAAGCGCTGGTGCGCGCCGTCAACGTGCGTGCCGACCACGGTCGCATGCATTTCACCGCGCAACGCATCAATGGCAAGGTGACCGAGTTCGATGTCACCCTCAATCTGCCCGGACTGCATTACGTGCAGAACGCGCTGGCGGCGATTGCCGTGGCCAGCGAACTGAATGTTTCCGATGCGGCCATCGTCAAGGCGCTCGGCGAGTTCAAGGGGGTCGGCCGCCGCTTCGAACGATACGGCGAAGTTGCGGCCAGGACGGGCGGCACGTTCACCCTGATTGACGACTACGGTCATCATCCGGTCGAAATGCAGGCCGTGATCAATGCCGCCCGCGGCGCTTTCCCCAGCCGCCGGCTGGTGCTGGCCTTCCAGCCGCACCGCTATACCCGCACCCGGGATTGTTTCGAGGATTTCGTGCGGGTTCTTTCTGGTGCCGATGTCGTGCTGCTGACCGAAGTGTATCCGGCCGGCGAAGCGCCCATCGTGGCGGCGGACGGACGCAGCCTGGTGCGCGCAGTGCGCGTCGCCGGCAAGGTCGAGCCGCTGTTCGTGGAAACGCCGGCCGAACTGCCCGAAGCCATTCTCAATATGGCGCAGAAGGACGACGTGGTGATCGTGATGGGGGCAGGGTCCATCGGTCAGGTCGCCGCGAAAACGAAGGAGCTGGCGCAGTGACCAGACACGGCACCCTGCTGAAGAACGAACCCATGCGCCGCTACACCAGCTGGCGTGTCGGGGGTGTCGCCGATCAGCTTTACACGCCTGCCAGCGTCCAGGACTTGCAGGATTTCCTGAAAAGCCTGCCGCATGGCGAGCCGGTGCACTTCGTCGGCCTCGGTTCCAACCTGCTGGTGCGTGACGGCGGCATCCGCGGCACGGTGGTACTGATGCATGACGCGCTGACAGAGATGCGCTTTGACGGCCATAAGGTTTATGCCGAAGCCGGCGTGACCTGCGCCAAGCTGGCCAAATTCGCTGCACGCGAGCACTTGCACGGCGCCGAATTTCTGGCCGGCGTGCCGGGCACGGTCGGCGGTGCCCTGGCCATGAATGCCGGCTGCCACGGCGGAGAAACCTGGGACATCGTGCAGCACGCGCTGACCATCGACCGACATGGTGTACTGCACGAACGCAACCAGGTGGAAATGGAAGTCGGCTACCGCCACGTAGTACTGCCGGGGGAAGAATGGTTCGTGGCGGCCTGGTTCAAGTTACGTCCGGGCGATGCCAGCGTGGCCGAGGAAAAGATCAAGGCGCTGCTGGCCAAACGGCTGGCGACGCAACCGCTCAACCTGCCTAACGCCGGTTCGACCTTCCGCAATCCTGAAGGCGACTACGCGGCGCGACTGATCGAAGCCTGCGGGCTGAAGGGGTTCAGGATCGGAGGGGCGCAGGTATCGGAGAAGCACGCCAACTTCATCGTCAATACCGGCGATGCGACGGCGGCAGATATTGAACAAATGATCGCGCACATGCACGACACCGTCCTCAGGGAGCAGGGCGTGGACTTGCAGCGCGAGGTCAAGATTATCGGGGAAGCAAAGTGAGCAGCAAATTCGGAAAAGTCGCGGTGTTGCTGGGTGGAAAGTCCGCCGAGCGGGAAGTCTCGCTGAAAAGCGGGAACGCCGTGCTGGCGGCGCTGAAGCGCAACGGTGTGGACGCCCATGCGTTCGATCCGGCGGAGCGTCCGCTGCATGATCTGGAAGGCTACGACCGCGCCTTCATCTCGCTGCACGGCCGCGGCGGGGAGGACGGCACCATCCAGGGCGCGCTGGAATTGATCGGCATTCCCTACACCGGCAGCGGCGTCATGGCCTCGGCTGTCGGCATGGACAAGTGGCGCACCAAGCTGCTGTGGCAGGCGGCCGGTATTCCGACTCCACAGTTCGAACTGGTGAGCGCGGACAGCGATTTCGCCGCCATCGAGGCGCGTCTCGGACTACCGTTGTTCGTAAAGCCGGCCAACGAGGGTTCCAGCATCGGTATCAGCAAGGTGAAGACGGCGGGCGGGCTGCGTGCAGCCTACGAAGAAGCGGCCCAATACGATCCGCTGGTGATCGCCGAGCGCTTCGTCGGCGGCGGCGAGTACACCGTCGGCGTGCTGGGCGATCAGGTGCTACCGGTGATCCGGATCGTGCCGGCCAACGAATTCTACGATTACGAGGCCAAGTACCTGCGCGACGACACGCGTTATTTGTGCCCGGCCGGTCTGAGCGAAGCCCAGGAAACCGCCATCCGCGCCCAGGCGCAGCAGGCGTTCCGCGTACTGGGCGGACGGGGCTGGGGCCGCGTCGACTTCCTGATGGACGAAGCGGGCAAACATTATTTCCTCGAAGCCAACACCTCGCCCGGCATGACGGACCACAGCCTGGTCCCGATGGGCGCGCGCGCGGCCGGCATCGAGTTCGATCAACTGGTGATGCAGATACTGGAGATGGCCTGTGTGGGATAGACCCGCCGTTCTGCTGTGGATCGCGAACCTGCTCTATGCATTGGCAGCGGTACTGCTGATGTATGCAGTGCTGTTCGTGGTGATCCACCTGCCGATCTTCCCGTTGCGCGGTGTCACGGTCGAAGGGGATTTGCAGCACGTTACGCGCGAACAGCTGAAGCTGATCGTCAGCCGGCACTTGCAGGGCAACTTTTTTACGCTGGACCTGGTGGAAACCCGGGATGCGTTCCAGAAGCTGCCCTGGGTGCGCAACGTGAGCGTACGCCGCCGCTGGCCGGACAAGCTGGAGGTGACCGTGGAGGAGCATCGTGAACTGGCGCGCTGGGGCAACATCGCGCTGGTGAATACCTACGGGGAACTGTTCCATGCCGCCTCGGACAGCGAGTTGCCGGTTTTCTACGGGCCGGGTGACGGGGTGCATGAAGTGGCCGAGCATTACGCGACCTACAACACCCTGCTGCAGCCGACCGGCATGCGCGTGACGCAACTGGCACTGACGCCCCGGCGTGCATGGCAGATTGGAACAGACCGCGGCATGGTCATCGAGCTGGGCAGGGAGCAGCCGGAAGCACGGTTGAGCAAATTTGTCGGCGCCTATGCCAAGACGCTGGGGGCGGCGGGAGTGAACGTCGCCTACGCCGACCTGAGGTATCCGAACGGGTTCGCCGTGCGCAAACCTGCGAGCGCGCCGGCAGCCACCGGCAAGAGCAGTTAAAGATAAGCAGTAAGCGGAGAAATAGATGAGCAAAATCAGGGAAACCAAAAATCTGATCGTCGGGCTGGATATCGGCACCTCGAAGATTGTCGCCATTGTGGCTGAATTGCAGCCGGAAGGCGGCCTCAAGGTGATCGGCCTCGGTCAGCATGCCTCCAAGGGAATGCGCAAGGGGGTGGTGGTCAACATCGACTCCACCGTGCAGTCCATCCAGCGTGCGCTGGAAGAAGCGGAACTGATGGCGGACTGCAAGATCACCAGCGTGTTCACCGGCATTGCCGGCAGCCACATCAAGAGCCTGAATTCGCATGGCATGGTCAAGATCAAGGATGCCGAGGTGACACAGGCGGACGTGGATCGTGTGGTGGAAACCGCACGCGCCATCGCGCTGCCGACCGACCAGCAGATCCTGCACATCCTGACCCAGGAATTCATCATCGATGGCCAGGAAGACGTGCGCGAGCCGATCGGCATGAGCGGCATGAAGCTGGAAGTGAAGGTGCACATCGTCACCGGCGCCGTTTCTGCCGCACAGAACATCGTCAAATGCGTGAAGCGCTGTGGCCTCGAAGTGAGCGACCTGGTGCTGCAGCCGCTAGCCTCCAGCGTGGCGACGCTGACCGAGGACGAAAAGGAACTGGGCGTGTGTCTGGTTGACATCGGTGGCGGCACGACCGACATCGCCGTATTCAAGCAGGGATCTATCCGGCACACCGCCGTGGTGCCGATCGCCGGGGACCAGATCACCAACGACATCGCCGTCGCCTTCCGTACCCCGACCCAGTCCGCCGAGGACATCAAGGTCAAGCACGGCTGCGCGCTGCGCCAGCTGGCAGATGCCAAGGAAATCGTCGAAGTGCCGGGCGTAGACGGGCGTGATCCGCGTCAGCTGTCCCTGCAGACGCTGGCAGAAGTGATCGAGCCGCGCGTGGTCGAGTTGTATGAATTCGTCCTGAATGAACTCAGAAGAAGCGGCATGGAAGAAATGATCGCCTCCGGCATCGTCATTACCGGCGGCAGCAGTCTGATGCGCGGCATGGTCGAGCTGGGCGAGGAAATCTTCCACATGCCGGTGCGACTCGGGATGCCGCGCTACGTAGGAGGGTTGTCGGAAGTGGTCAGCAACCCCCGCTACGCGACGGGCGTCGGCCTGGTCCTGATGGGCAAGCAACAGATCGAGCGGCATATCCAGGGGCAACTCGAGACGAGCTCTTTCGAACGTGTGTGGGACAAGATGCGTAGCTGGTTCCAGGGCAATTTTTAGTGGTGGTTGTATTTCAGTGTTTGGGTTTGTGTTTGGTTTAGGCAGATAACAAGGAGGAAACAAGATGTTTGAAATCATGGATCGGGACTCTCAAGAGGCCGTAATCAAGGTGATTGGTGTGGGCGGTTGCGGGGGCAACGCAGTCGAACACATGATCGATCTGGGCGTGGACGGCGTGGAGTTTATCGTCGCCAACACCGACATGCAGGTGCTGAAGAAAAGCCGTGCCAAGGTGCAGCTGCAACTGGGCGCGGAACTGACTCGCGGCCTGGGTGCGGGCGGACGCCCCGAAATGGGACGCGAAGCGGCGCTGGAAGACCGTGACCGTATCGCCGAAATCATCGACGGCGCGGACATGCTTTTCATTACTGCCGGCATGGGGGGGGGTACCGGGACCGGTGCAGCCCCGGTGATCGCGGAAGTGGCCAAGGAGTTGGGCATCCTGACCGTGGCCGTCGTCACCAAGCCGTTCGGCTTCGAAAACAAGCGCATGAGCCTGGCAGAAGAAGGTGTGGCGGAGTTGACCAAGTACGTCGACTCCCTGCTGGTCGTGCCGAACGAAAAGCTGATCCAGGTCCTGGGCGGCAAGATCACCGTCAAGGAAGCCTACCGTGCTGCCAACGGCGTGTTGCACAACGCCGTATCCGGCATCGCCGAAGTCATCAATGGTGAGGGCATGGTGAACGTGGACTTCGCCGACGTGCGCACCGTGATGGGCGAGAATGGCATGGCCATGATGGGCTCCGCCGTGGCCAGCGGTGAAGACCGCGCCCGCATCGCCGCCGAACAGGCCGTCAACAGTCCGTTCCTGGAAAACGTCAACCTCGAAGGTGCACGCGGCGTTCTCGTGAATATCACTTCCAGCGCGGATACCTTCACCATGGACGAGTTCTATGAAGTGATGAACACGATCAAATCGTTTACCGCAGAAGATGCTTCCGTGTTCTTCGGTAACGTGTTCGACGAGTCTCTGGGCGAAGACCTGCGCATCACCCTGGTGGCCACAGGACTTGCCGGCGGTGCAGCACGTCGCCAGCAGAAGCCGGAACTCAAGGTGATGACGCCGGTGCGTGACGGTACGACCAACCAGCCGATCTATTTCGGTTCGCCGACCGTTGAAGAAGCCGTGCCTGCCGCTTTCTCCAGCAACCGCCGTGCCCAGGTGGAGGCCATGAAATCGACCGGCATGGATGAGTTCGACATTCCGGCGTTCCTGCGCAAGCAGGCCGACTAGTCGGGAATGGCTGCAGGGCAGGGTTTGGTGTAAAATCCTGCTGAATCAATGGGAAAGGAAATCGGGTGCTGAAGCAGCGTACACTCAGGCAAGTCATTCACGCCACCGGCGTGGGCTTGCATACCGGAGACAAGGTGGCGATCACCTTGCGACCTGCTGCGCCCGATACCGGCATCGTGTTCCGTCGCGTCGATCTTGATCCCCCCCGGGAAATCAAGGCTCTGCCGCAACACGTTCAGGACACCCGGCTCTCCTCCACGCTGGAAGTGGACGGCGTGCGCGTGGCCACGGTGGAACATCTGATGTCTGCTCTCGCGGGTCTGGGCGTCGACAATGCCTATGTCGATCTCAGCGCCTCCGAGGTGCCCATTCTCGACGGCAGTGCCGGTCCGTTTGTCTATCTGCTGCAATCGGCCGGCATTGTCGAGCAGCCAGTCGCCAAGAAATTCATCCGCATCAGAAAACCGGTGGAAATCCACGATGGCGACAAGTGGGCGCGCTTCGTGCCCTACCATGGGTTCAAGATCGATTTCACCATCGATTTCGACCATCCCGTCATCGAGCATACCGGCAAGTCGGTCACCATCGACTTCGCCGAGCATGCCTATATCCGCGAAATCAGCCGCGCACGTACCTTCGGGTTCATGCACGAGGTCGAAGCGTTGCGCTCCATGGGGCTGGCGCGCGGTGGCAGCCTCGATAACGCGGTCGTGCTGGACGAATACCGCATTCTCAACAGCGATGGTTTGCGCTACGAGGATGAGTTTGTGAAACACAAGGTGCTGGATGCGATCGGGGATCTGTACATCCTCGGGCATCCGCTGATCGGTGCTTTCAGTGCCTACAAGTCCGGCCATGCGCTCAACAACAAGCTGTTGCGCGCTCTGCTGGCAGATGCAGATGCCTGGGAATACGCGACCTTCGATCGTGCGGAAGAAGCGCCTAGCGCCTTTAACCTGCCGGTGGCGCAAGCCGCCTGAATGCGCGGAGGCCAGTCATGCTGGTAATCCGGTTCCTTCTCATCTTCGGCGTCATCGCCGTTGCAGTATCTTTCGGGGTTTATCTGCTGACGCGCGACAAGCGTTATCTGCGTTTCGCCTGGCAACTGTTCAGGTTCTGCGGCATGGTTTTGCTGGTGGTCGCGAGCGTGATGGCGATGGGCAGGATTATATTGTATTAACCGGTCCCGGCGATCCGGGCAGCGCTGTGAAGCCTGGTTCGTTGTGCTATTCTGAATTTCTCTTTCATGTTGATGGGTGTCATGCGTCTCGCGAGGTTATTGATCGGGTTCATCCTTCTGGCGTGCGGGTCCGCCTGGGCTGACGCGACGCAGGATGCCTTTCTGGCTGCACGCGATGCCTACAAGGTTCGCGACGACCGCGCGCTGGCGACCTATGCCACTCGGCTGCAGGCCGACAATTATCTTCTGGCTCCCTATGTCGAATACTGGCGCATGCTGCTCCGGCTAGAGCAGGCTGATGCGAACGAAGTCCATGATTTTCTGAACCGGTATGCCGAATTTCCCTTCTCTGAACGGGTCAGGGTGGAATGGCTGAAAAAGCTCGGCAAGCGCGAGGACTGGGGCAACTATTTCGAAGAGCTGCCAAGGAGCATGACGGCAGAAGATGCCGCATTGTCCTGTTACAGCATTACCGGCCGGGCTGCGCAAGGGGATGAAGCCGCGCTCGAGCAGGGCAAGCCGCTGTGGTTCAGTGGGCTGGAGCAGCCGGCAAACTGCGAAGCCCTGTTCGACCGGTTGATCAAAGCCGGTTTGCTGACGCAGGACGATCTCTGGCTGCGCTTCCGGATGGCGCTCGAGCAAGGCAAGCTGTCCGTCGCGAAAAGCGTGCTCGCCCGCTTGCCGGCGGCGGATGGGGGCAATCAGAAACTTCTCGACAAGGTGTATGAGAATCCGCAGCGCGCGCTGGAGAAAAAAACCGTCAGCGCCCGTACCCGTTTCGGACGCGAACTGAATCTCTATGCGCTGGAACGTGTTTCCCGCACGCAACCTGAACTGGCGACCGATCTGTGGAAATCCATGAAAGGTAGCTACAGCCAGGAAGAACAGAATTACCTTTGGGGCCGTATGGCCATGCACGCAGCCAAAAGGCATGATCCCGTGGCACTGGAATGGTTCGCCAACGCCGGCGATACCCCGCTCAGCAACGAACAGCAGGCATGGAAGGCACGTGCGGCGCTGCGCCTGAAGAACTGGGACGCGCTGCTGAGAATTGTTTCCGCCATGCCTCAGGCCATGCAGGACGAACCGGCCTGGCGCTACTGGAAGGGACGGGCGCTCAAGGAGAAGGGTCAGACCGTGGCCGCCAACGCTGTTCTGCTCCCACTGTCGCGCGATCGAACTTTCTACGGATTGCTGGCGGAAGAGGAGTTGGGGGATGTGATCGGTGGCATCCCCAGTTCCTACAAGGCCAGCGAAGAAGATGTGCGCAGCATGCGTCAGATGGCCGGGATTCAGCGTGCGTTGGAGTTGCGTCGGCTCGATTTGCGCTGGGAGGCCCGCAATGAATGGGCCTGGGCTATGCGCGACCTGGATGACCGTCAACTGATCACGGCGGCCGAGATCGCTTTCCGTGATGAATGGTACGACGTGGCCATCAATACCGCCGACAAGACCAGGCTGACACACGACTTCGCCTTGCGTTATCCCACCCCCTACCGCGACAAGATGGAAAGTTACGCACGTGAGAACGGCCTGGACGAGGCTTGGGTGTATGGTCTGATCCGCCAGGAAAGCCGATTCATCACTTACGCGAAATCGGGCGTCGGCGCGGCCGGTCTGATGCAAGTCATGCCTGCGACCGCCAAGTGGATTGCCAAACGCATCGGACTGACCGCATACAGCCACAACATGATCAACGAGCTCGACACCAATATCCAGTTTGGTACGCATTACCTTCGCTATACCCTGGATTTAATGGGCGGGCAGCCGGTGCTGGCGACCGCTGCCTACAATGCCGGCCCGGGGCGGGCAAGACGATGGGCGACCCAGCCGATGGAAGGTGCCGTCTATGCCGAAACCATTCCTTTCAACGAGACACGCAACTATGTTCAGAAGGTGATGAGCAACGCTTATTTCTACTCGCAACGCGTGGGGGCGAAGCTGCAGACCCTGAAACAGCGTCTGGGCCAGGTAACCGGCGTTGGTGGTGCCATGACGGCGGAAGATGCCGAACAATAATCAACATCCTTAAGGAAAATCTGACGTGAAAAAGATCGCGGTTCTGGGCGGTGGCGGGTTTGTCGGTAGCCATGTGGTACACCGGCTGAGTGCCGCAGGCTACCAGGTCAAGGTGCTGACGCGACACCGTGAGTCGGTCCGGCATCTGATCCTGCTCCCCAACGTACAGGTCGAGGAATGCGATGTCTTTTTCGAAACAGCCTTGAACCGGGCCGTGCGTGGGAGCGACGCCGTCATCAACCTGGTTGGCATCCTGCATGAATCGGGTCGGAACTCGTTCGAACGCGTTCACGTCGAATTGCCGCGACTGGTGGCGCAGGCCTGCCATACCCAAGGAGTTCCCCGGCTGCTGCACATGAGTGCGCTACGTGCGGCGGCGGATGCCCCGAGTGCCTACCTGCGGTCGAGGGCGGCGGGGGAGGCCGCAGTTCGCGAGGTGCTGGCTGGCTCCGGGGTCGGGGTGACCATGTTCCAGCCGTCCGTCATTTTCGGTCGTGGCGACCGGTTCCTGAACCTGTTCGCCACCCTGGCAAAGTGGATGCCGGTGCTATTGCTGGCCAAGCCTGACGCACGTTTCCAGCCGGTTTATGTCGAGGACGTGGCGCAAGCCATCGTTGCCAGTCTGCCATTGCCGGAAACCGCAGGGCAGACCTACCCGCTATGCGGACCCCGGATCTACACCTTGCGGCAGTTGGTACAGCTGGTGGTGGAGACCCTGCAACTGCGCCGCCTTGTCATCGGGCTCAACGATCCTTTCTCCTACCTGCAGGCCTGGTTGATGGAGCTGATGCCCGTGAAATTGATGACGCGTGATAATGTGCGCTCGATGGAGGTCGACAGTATCAGCGACATCCCTTTCCCGTCCGTATTCGGATTTGCGCCAACCCCGCTGGAATCCGTGGCACCGGGATATCTGGCGGACGACCATGCCCGTGCCGCATATCTGCGATTCCGTACCAGGGCGGGTCGCTAAGGCATGAACGTCTACTGCGTCGGCGGCGCAGTGCGCGACCAGTTGCTCGGGTTGCCGGTCAAGGACCGCGACTATGTCGTGGTCGGTGCGACGCCCGAGCAGATGACCAGCGCCGGTTATCGCCCGGTCGGCAAGGACTTCCCGGTGTTTCTGCATCCCGAGACGCAGGAGGAATATGCCCTTGCGCGTACCGAGCGCAAGACGGCCAAGGGCTACAAGGGATTCCAGGTGTTCGCCTCGCCCGAGGTGACGCTGGAAGAGGATCTGGCCCGTCGCGACCTGACCATCAACGCAATCGCGCAGGCGGAAGACGGTACGATGATCGATCCCTACGGCGGGATGGACGACCTCAAGGCGGGCGTGTTGCGCCACGTCAGTGCCGCGTTTGTCGAGGACCCGGTGCGGATTCTGCGTCTGGCCCGTTTTGCCGCGAGGTTCACGGCTTTCCACGTGGCTGACGAAACGATGCACCTGATGCGGGAGATGGTCGACAATGGCGAGGTCGATGCGCTGGTGCCGGAGCGGGTTTGGCAGGAGATTGCCAAGGGGCTGATGGAATCGCGACCTTCCCGCATGTTCGAGGTGTTGCGCCAGTGCGGGGCCTTGCGGAAGATCATGCCTGAACTGGACCGTCTCTGGGGCGTCCCGCAACCTGAAATTCATCACCCTGAAATCGATACCGGCGTGCACGTCATGCTAGTCGTCGATTATGCTGCCAGCCAGCGTTTCGATCTTCCTGTTCGCTTCGCCGCCTTGACGCATGATCTCGGCAAGGGCACCACCCCTGCGTATATCCTGCCGCGCCATATCGGCCACGAGGAGCGCAGCGTCAGGCTGGTGAAGGAGATGTGCCAGCGCTTGCGAGTACCGAATGATTGCCGGGATCTTGCAGTGATCGCAGCCAGGTTCCACGGGAAGATCCACCGGGCGCAGGAAATGCGCCCAGATACTCTGCTCGACCTGCTACAGGATACAGACGCGATCCGTCAGCCCATCCGCTTCAGGCAATGTCTGCTGGTGTGCGAATGTGATGCACGCGGTCGCACCGGATTCGAAACCCGCCCCTATCCCCAGGCCGACTATCTGCTTAAGGTGCTGCAAGCTGCCTGCAGCATTGATGCCGGTGCTGTGGCAAAAGCGCAAAGTGCCCCCGGGAAGATCCGTGAAGCGGTCTATCAGGCGAGATTGGAGGCGGTGAAGGCAACGCTCAACGAGTAACTATTGTATTTCTTGATAATATCGGGCCTGTGCTAATGTTTAACAAAATGTACCATTTATTCAACTTTTGCCATGTCGGAACTGCATGATTACCTATGACTTTCTCTAACATGAACGAATCCTCCCCTGACCTGCCCCTGGAAGTGCTGGGCTTGTTCAGAATCATCTTCAAGTCGGCAAGCAAGCATTTTGAAGATATCGAGAAATCCGTGGGCATTACGGGTGCCCAGTTATGGGCGTTGTCAGAGGTGGCGGAGGCTCCGGGCATTACAGTCTCCAACCTGGCAAAAAAAATGTCCCTGCATCAATCGACCACCAGCAATATGGTGGACAAAATGGAAGCAAAAGGACTGGTGGCTCGCATTCGCTCTGACGAGGATCGTCGTGTCGTGATGGTGCGGCCGACGCAAACAGGGCTGTCGATCCTGAATTCAGCACCCGGCCCCTTCAAGGGCATCCTGCCTGACGCACTGATGAGAATGCAGGAGCAGGATCTGCGCGGGATCAGGGATCATCTCGTCAATCTGGTTTCCATGCTGGAATACAAGTCCGATCAGGCCGCAAGCGAGCCCTTGGGGACTGCGATCAATCTGAAATCCTGAGGTAATCCTTGCAAATTCCCGCTTTCACTTCGCAGCTGCTTTACCTAGCGCTGATTTTCACCCTGCTCGTCGTCCCCCGGATGTTGCAGCGCTATCGCATCCCTGCGCCCATCACCTGTTTCATTCTTGGCATTTCTACAGGGTTGCTTGCCAGCGAGTACAGCCATGACGCAACCTTGGGCTTGCTGGCGGCACTGGGAATATCTTCCTTGTTTCTATTCGCTGGCCTCGAGGTCAATGTACATGACCTGAAAAAAGGCTTCTGGCCGTTGCTGGGGCATTTGGTGATTCGCGGGGTCGTTCTGCTCGGATTTACGTTGGGCGGGATGCAGGTTTTTGGCCTGACCTGGCAAGTCGCCGGGTTGTGTGGGTTGGCGGTGCTTACGCCGTCTACCGGCTTTATTCTTGAGTCGCTTTCGGGATTGGGTTTGAACCCTCAGGAGAAATTCTGGGTGACCAGTAAAGCCATTGCGGGGGAATTGCTTGCACTGGTACTGCTGTTCGTGATCCTGAAGTCCGACTCCTATTCTTCGCTTGCGATTTCCACGTCGGTTCTGCTGGCTGTTGCCTTCGGGCTGCCATTGGTATTGATGTTCCTGGGCCGGGTCGTGATTCCGCATGCCCCGGGATCCGAATTCTCGCTCCTGGTGATGGTGGGGCTTGTTGCCGCTTACCTGACCAAGCAGATAGGGGTTTACTATCTGGTTGGCGCCTTTCTGACGGGATTTGTCGCGCGCCAGCTCCGGGACAGGATGCCGACCCTGGCATCGGACGAGAATCTGCATGCAGTGAGGCTGTTCGCCTCATTTTTTGTCCCTTTCTATTTTTTCTATAGCGGGATGAAGGTTCCTGAGAATGCGTTGCACTGGGATGCGCTGTGGATGGGGCTGACTATTACGGTTGCGGTGTTGCCACTGCGCATCGGGATGATTACCTTGCAACGCAAGGTGGTGCATCACGACACCTTGAAAAGTGGCTTCCACATTGCGGTTGCCTTGGCGCCGACATTGATTTTTACCCTGGTCATCGCAGAGATTCTGCGTGAACGTTACGGTATCAGCGACACTCTTTTCGGTGCATTGCTGGTGTACGCAGCCCTGTCCACAATCCTTCCTTCGTACGTGCTTTCCAAGCCTATCCGTCTGGATGTGGATCAATGATCAGTCCTGCTGTCGATCTATTCCTGGACTGCAAGCTGATCAAATTTGCATGCTAGCGAGTCGGTGATCGAATGCGGGTCTTTTGAAACCCCGATGATCAGCACACTCCGCCCTTGTTGTTGCCCTCGTATCAGGCTGACTAACGCTTCTGCGTCCAGTTCTGGCATGTTGAGATCCAGAACGACGGTGTCGGGGCAATGCTGTTGCAGATAAGCCATGGCGTCCCTTTGGCGGGCCACGTTCCAAACGTCATGTTCGGACTCGAGGGCGAGTGCGATTTCATCACCTCTTCCGGCATTCTCGCTGATAATCAGCGCTGTGCGCATCAACGTCATAGCTTTCTGATAAGGAACTGGAATCCCTCTTCCACCCTTGATTCATGGATTAACTCGCAATGATTGTTGCTGGTGAAGGTTCTGATGTTCCTGACGGTACCTTCCGCACTTGTGACGAGCTTTAAAATCTCTCCAGAAGCCAAGGCATCGAGGGCTTCCTTGGCCCGGATGGTCGGCACGGGACATTCATCCTGGGTGGCGTCGAGTATTTGGTCGTAGTCGGTACTCATTTGATTGGACTCCTTAACGTGGGTCTTGACATCAGATGTATTCCATCGGGGACAGAAAGGCGGTTCTAGGAACTGCGGCTGATTCCAAGCGGGTAATCTCTCTCACTGCTGCCAGCAAGCGATCCTGATTGGAGATCATTTCAAAAGTCTGCCTCGCATGTTTGATCCAGGATGCGAGCATGGAGTGATGATCGTTTTCGAAGATCAGATAAATCGGTGATTTATCCGATCGATTACGTATCATGGCGCGCATTTCTTCTACAACACCGCCAAATCTCCCTGCAAAAGTCGAATCGATGACCACGATCAGGCAACGAAATTGACCGGCTGATGCGCTGTGTTGTTTCATCATTTCATGGAAAGTGACGCTTTCACAGTCCAATCCGGCGCTGGAAAAAGCGCATTTCAGGCGGCTGGATATCGACATGTTGTCGGCGATGATCTGTATTGCCTTCATTGAATATCCTCCTCGGGGCTTGGATGCACGTATTCCTGGCAACCTTTGCTGATTTTATATTTCATAAAAAAGTTATTGTACAAATGTATTTGTACAAATACAATATGCTTCAAAGTCGGATTAACGGACAAGAGGGAATGAAAAAAACAATTTTGACCATCATGATGATGCTGCTGACCGCATGTGCAGGCACGTCAGCCAAAGAGCCCTCGAAATCAGAGCCTGTATCACCTACGTTGGCGGGAACATTGCCGACCACATGTCAAGATTTTTCCATCCCGGACATTGCCGCCACCTCAAAAAAATCGGTGAGGATCGGTCAGCCAGACTTTAGCTTCATGCAATACCCGGTAAAAATTCTTTCAGAGTTCAGAAATCATGCTGACGTGGATCGCAACAAGATCGTTCTGTTCAATGAGATGGCTCCAGACTGTCGGTTGAACTGCGCGTTCGTCAGGGACGGTATCGAAAACCAGATGGATGTGCGGCTTAACAATTCATTCGCCCGGACTGGGGGTGGGTTGAGGACATGGGCCTGATATTGCCGGGATGGCATTGATTTACGGGGGTCTGATGAATCTGCTATTTGCGTCCATGCAACCCTTGCGTGAAATCTGGGCGGCAGTCCGGATAAACAAGTTCACGGATGTTGATGCCTGGAAGGGAAGAATTGTCGTATGGGCTGCAGCCACGCTGGCAGGGCTTGCAATTGTACTTTTTGCCAAGGCGACTGAGCTGGCGATCGCGATGTTCTTTATCGTCCAGCAAAAATGGTGGTGGGTGCCCCTGATACTGACCCCGATGGCGGGGATGTTGATTGCCTGGGTGACCAGGAAGTGGTTCGTCGGATCGGAAGGTAGCGGGATCCCGCAGACAATCGTGGCCTTGCGTGAGGAAACAAACACGGTTCCAATCGAAAGGCTGGTGTCCATCAAGCTTGCTATTGCGAAGATCATGTTCGGGGTCAGTGCATTGGCGGCAGGATTTTCTGCCGGGAGAGAAGGGCCCAGTGTGCAGGTGGGTGCAAGCATTATGTTCGCATTCAGACGTTTCCTCCCGCCCGGGTTTTCCGTGCATCCGAGGCATCTGATTCTGGCTGGAGGCGCCGCAGGAATTTCTGCAGCCTTCAACACGCCACTTGCAGGCATTGTTTTCGCTATCGAAGAATTGGGACGAAGGTTCGAGCAGAAAACCAACGGTGTGGTGATCGCGGCAATCGTATTATCCGGCCTGGTGTCGATTTCGATTCAAGGCAACTACACCTACTTTGGTAGTCTGGCCGTCGGAAGTGTCGATAAGAGCATCGTGATGCCGGTCATCATATGCGGTTTCATATGTGGCATTCTTGGCGGGATCTTCAGTCGCACGCTCATCCAATCCGCGCGGGGGACTAAAGGCAGGGTTGGCAGGATTAAAACCCTGCATCCAATCGGCTGGGCTGGATTCTGCGGATTGATGGTGGCGATGCTGGGGGTGGTCAGCAACGGTGCTGCGCACGGCTCCGGCTACACCTTTACTCACGATATGCTGAATGGAACTATCACGGAAACCTGGCAATACGCTCCCGTCAAATATCTTGCAACCATCTTCACCTACCTGAGTGGCGTTCCGGGGGGCATTTTTGCCCCATCATTATCGATTGGCGCAGGAATAGGCAATGATCTCCTGCCGCTATTTGGGCAGCACACGGCAGCAACAGCGATCTACGCGCTGTGCATGGCAGGTTTCCTGGCTGCAGTGACCCAGGCGCCGATCACGTCATTCATCATCGTCATGGAAATGATAGACGGGCATGAAATGGTAATCAGCCTGATGGCGGTAGCGCTGATTTCGACCATGCTGGCCAGGTTGTTTAGCCCGCCGTTATATCTGGCGCTGGCAGAGAGTCGTTTGGAAAAGCCAGTTGTCCCATGATGGAACCTTAAGTGATCGATGGAGCGAGGTGTGTGGCAAATGGGACGAGTGAAGTGGTGGGGTCTTCTTGCGTTGGCCTGGATGATTTGTGTTCCGTTCATGGTGAGTGGACACTATGAGCCCATGCAGAAAAAAAGTGTTTACGTATATAACGCGTTCAATACTCCATACAAGTTGGTCGAGGCTAACAAAGATACGCGTGAATTGCTGATCAGATGCTTCCCGGGAACCTGGTATAACACTTTCAGTTTCGGTGTGCCGGGAAAAGTGGAGATCGAATATCCTCTTCAATTCGACAGTCAGGGGCGAGCTAGTACGTGGATGCCTGGCAACAAGTCCATTACCAGCGTGCTCACCAGTTCAAGAAGCTGGATCGAGTTTCAGGAAGTGTTGATCGAGCAAGGGATGCAGATGCGGAAACAGGAAGTCAGGCAGTTGCTTGACCGCTATCTGGTGCGAGATGTCTTGTGGATGATCGGGCCGCCTTTGGTTGTGCTGGCGATTGGGTTCCTGTTTAAAGCGTTCAGAAGGAATTCTCTGGGGCTGGAGTCCGGGTGAGAATAATCATACCTCCACGTGATTAGGTGCACTGGATGGGTTCGATGAAGGAAAGCGATGCATGATTATCTGATTTTGATCGCAGGGGTTGTGGCGGCAGCGCTGGGTGGAGAGTTGTTCGTCAAAGGGGTTGTCGGCGTCGCCAAGTGGGCGCGTATTTCTCCTGGGATCATCGGTGCGACATTTGCAGCGTTTGCAACATCCAGCCCTGAGTTGTCGGTGTCCGTGACTTCAGCATTGGCAGGCACGCCACAAATTGCCCTGGGGGATGCCATTGGAAGCAACATTGTCAACGTTGCGTTGATTCTTGGCATTGCATTACTGTTCTCGCGGGTCAATTTCCCTCGTGATGCACTTCAGCGGGATTTCCCTGTGGCGGTACTGGTGCCGGTAATGCTGGCCATTTTTACCTACGATGGCAACCTCTCACGTTTGGATGGTCTGCTGTTGCTGGCACTTTTTGTGACCTGGCTCACCGTAGTCGTGGTCGAAGTGCGGCGTCAACGCAGCGCGGCCGTCCAGGTGCTGGCAGCGCAGAATTTGACGCGAGCCATGCTGGAAGGGGTGGGCGGATTGGCACTGTTGATCATTTCCGGACGCTTGATCGTGAGTGGGGCGACAGGGGTGGCCGCATCCTATGGCATCGAACCTTACGTCGTAGGTGCGACCATCGTCGCTTTGGGGACTTCGGCACCCGAACTGGCTACAGTCGTGATTGCAAAGATCCGAGGGCATGATGAGGTGGGGCTGGGGACGATACTCGGTAGCAATATTTTCAACGGAATTTTCATTGTGCCTGTTGCCAGCCTCATCCACCCCATCGTGGTGGATCGCTCGGAAGTTTCGATCGGATTGGCGTTCGGGATCGTCACCATCATGTGCATGTTTACGCAAAATCCCCAACTGGAACGACGGCGAGGTGTATTGCTGGTCGCGATGTACATTTCCTATCTGGTTGTGATGATGCAAGCCAGATAAGTCGCAACGCTGCTCGAGACCAAATGGGGCTGGCGGCAAATGAACCCGGGATGTTGCAGGTCGCCCCCTTGAAAGATACGAAATCGCCTTTATCTTCCTGGTGAATCGATAGCCAGTGAAAGAGTCCTTTGATGAGCGAAACATTGCACCTTGTCTGTCCCCGCTGCCACGCGGTCAATCGTGTGCCGGCGACGCGAATGGCCCAGCACCCGGGATGCGGCAAGTGCCATCAGCCGCTCTTCGATGCGCACCCGATGGAGTTGCGTGGTGATACGTTCGCGAAGCACATCGGCAGCAATGATATTCCAGTACTGGTTGACTTCTGGGCGCCATGGTGTGGTCCATGCCGAGTCATGGCACCTGCTTTTGCAGAGGCAGCGGGCATGCTCGAACCACGTGTACGGCTGGCCAAGGTCAATACCGAGGTCGAGCAGGGGCTGGCAACTCAACTCGGCATCCGCAGCATTCCCACGCTGGTGCTGTTCAGGGACGGGCGGGAAGTTGGGCGTCAGGCCGGGGCTATGTCAGCACAGGACATCGTCCGTTGGGTGCTGGCACGCGCCTGATTTTAAAGCGATTCCCCGGTTCGTAAATTGACGGGACTTGAAATTTGACCGCTGCACCCCTATCATTAGCACTCGAAGGACATGAGTGCTAACAATTCATGTCTCAACCTAATTTGTTTTACCGAATTCATCTCAAGGAGAACTACATGAAAATTCGTCCTTTGCATGACCGTGTGATCGTCAAGCGTCTGGAAGAAGAGCGCAAGACCGCTTCCGGCATCGTGATTCCCGACACGGCTACCGAAAAGCCTGACCAGGGCGAAATCATCGCCGTAGGCCCGGGCAAGCGTGATGAGAATGGCAAGCAAGTGGCGCTGGACGTGAAGGTCGGCGACAAGGTGCTGTTCGGCAAGTACGCAGGCCAGACCGTGAAGGTCGGCGGCGAAGAGCTGCTGGTCATGCGCGAAGAAGACATCATGGGTGTCGTGGAAGCTTAATCGCTGCCTTTCCAAGAATCTAAAGTTTAATCAGGAGTATTGATATGGCTGCTAAAGACGTACGTTTCGGCGACGAAGTTCGCCACAAGATGGTTGCTGGCGTGAATGTGCTGGCCAACGCAGTGAAGGTGACCCTGGGTCCCAAGGGCCGTAACGTGGTACTGGAGCGCTCTTTCGGCGCCCCGACCATCACCAAGGACGGTGTTTCCGTTGCCAAGGAAATCGAACTGAAGGACAAGTTCGAGAACATGGGCGCACAAATGGTCAAGGAAGTGGCTTCCAAGACCTCCGACATCGCCGGTGACGGTACTACGACCGCCACCGTGCTGGCGCAGGCCATCATCCGCGAAGGGATGAAGTCCGTTGCTGCCGGCATGAACCCGATGGACCTGAAGCGTGGTATCGACAAGGCTGTTGAAGCTGCTGTCAGCGAACTGAAGAACCTGTCCAAGCCTTGCACCACCAGCAAGGAAATCGCACAAGTCGGTTCCATTTCCGCCAACTCCGATGCTTCCATCGGCCAGATCATCGCTGACGCGATGGACAAGGTCGGCAAGGAAGGCGTGATCACCGTGGAAGACGGTTCCGGCCTGCAGAACGAGCTGGACGTCGTCGAAGGCATGCAATTCGACCGCGGCTACCTGTCCCCGTACTTCATCAACAACCAGGATCGTCAAATCGCACTGCTGGACAACCCGTTCGTCCTGCTGTTCGACAAGAAGATCTCCAATATCCGCGACCTGCTGCCCGCACTGGAGCAAGTCGCCAAGGCAGGCCGTCCGCTGCTGATCATCGCCGAAGATATCGAAGGCGAAGCGCTGGCAACCCTGGTGGTGAACAACATCCGTGGCATCCTGAAGACCTGTGCCGTCAAGGCACCGGGCTTCGGCGACCGTCGCAAGGCCATGCTGGAAGACATCGCCATCCTGACCGGCGGTACCGTGATCGCCGAAGAACTGGGCCTGAAGCTGGAGAACGTCAAGCTGGAAGACCTGGGCCAGGCCAAGCGTATCGAAGTGGGCAAGGAAAACACCATCATCATCGACGGTGCCGGTGTGGAAGCCAACATCAAGGCCCGTATCGACCAGATCAAGAAGCAGATCGAAGAAGCTTCCAGCGACTACGATCGTGAAAAGCTGCAGGAACGCGTGGCCAAGCTGGCCGGCGGCGTGGCCGTGATCAAGGTTGGTGCGACCACCGAAATCGAAATGAAGGAAAAGAAGGCTCGTGTCGAAGACGCGCTGCACGCAACCCGTGCTGCCGTTGAAGAAGGCATCGTGCCTGGCGGTGGTGTGGCGCTGCTGCGTGCCCGCAAGGCGATTGCCGCTGCCAAGGGTGACAACCACGACCAGGACGCCGGTATCTCTATCGTGCTGCGTGCGATCGAGGAGCCGCTGCGCCAGATCGTCACCAACACCGGTGCCGAAGCTTCCGTGGTGGTCAACAAGGTGCTGGAAGGTTCCGGTAACTTCGGTTACAACGCGGCCAACGACACCTATGGCGACATGGTGGAAATGGGCGTGCTGGACCCGACCAAGGTGACCCGTTCCGCACTGCAGAACGCGGCTTCCGTGGCAGGTCTGATGCTGACCACCGACTGCATGGTCGCTGAATTGCCGAAGGAAGACGCTCCGGCCATGCCGGGTGCCGGCGGCATGGGCGGCATGGGCGGCATGGATTTCTAATCCATCCCCTCAGCAGTACCGACGAAAAGCCCCGCGATTGCGGGGCTTTTTTTGCTTTGCGAATCCTGAAGTTGCGCTTATACTTCGGCTATCTTGTTGTCCGGTTAGTGAAGTCTGCGATCACGACAGGCAAAAAAAGGCCCCGGCTAAAGGGGATTAAAACCGGGGCGCAAGATGCCATATGGGATATGGCGCCCGCTCAGGGAGGAGAAGCGGGAGACGTAAGCGTCTGCTGAATAAGATTTGCAACAAGCAAATAAGTTCCCGCTGAAATGAGATATTTATGCGTGTTGCCCGTCATTGGGCGCACGCATTTTTTGTTTATATGTCTTGTGTCTGTGTGCGAATACATCGTTGAACGGCCCAACGCCGTGTCAATGTGGTGTCTTCGGTTACCGCCATGCCTTCGTGCGCGGGCAGCAAGACTTTCGGAAGTGAGTGGCATAAATGACCGACCTCCTCGAAGGCCTCAACGACAAGCAACTCGAAGCAGTCACATTGCCTTACCAGTCAGCACTGATCCTGGCCGGAGCCGGCAGCGGCAAGACGCGGGTCCTGACCACGCGCATCGCCTGGCTGATCCAGACCGGGCAGATCAGCCCCAGCGGGTTGCTGGCCGTGACTTTCACCAACAAGGCAGCCAAGGAAATGCTGTCGCGTCTGTCGGCGATGCTGCCGATCAATACCCGCGGCATGTGGGTGGGAACCTTCCACGGACTGTGCAATCGTTTCCTGCGTGCACACCATCGCGAGGCACGTTTGCCCGCGCTGTTCCAGATACTCGATATTGCCGACCAGCTTTCCGCCGTGAAGCGCGTGATGAAAGCGATGAATGTCGACGACGAGAAATTTCCGCCCAAGCAGGTGCAGAATTACATCAACAACAGCAAGGAAGAAGGCCTGCGCGCCGATCAGCTGGATGCCTACGACAAGCATTCCGAGAAAATGCGTGAAATCTATGCCGAATACGATGCGCAATGCCAGCGCGAAGGGGTGGTGGATTTCGCCGAATTGCTGTTGCGCTGTTATGAAGTGCTGGCGCGCGAAACCGCCTTGCGCGAGCATTACCAGCAGCGTTTCAGATACGTGCTGGTGGATGAATTCCAGGACACCAATCGTCTGCAGTACCTGTGGCTGAAGCTGCTGGCAGGTAAGAACAATTGCGTGTTCGCCGTGGGGGACGACGACCAGTCGATTTACGCCTTCCGTGGCGCCCGGGTTGGCAACATGCTGGATTTCGAGCACGACTTCGGCGTGCATAAGATCATCAAGCTGGAACAGAATTACCGCTCTCACAGCAACATTCTGGATGCCGCTAACGCCATCATCACCCACAACAAGAATCGGCTGGGCAAGAACCTTTGGACCTCGTCAGGGGCGGGGGAGCCGGTGCGTGTGTTCGAGGGCTACAACGACATTGAAGAAGCCAATTTTATCGTTGAAGAGGTGAAGGCCCTGCATGCGGAAGGCCAGTCGCTTGCAGATATGGCATTGCTCTATCGTTCCAATGCCCAGTCACGGGTGCTGGAGCATGCATTGTTTTCGGCCGGGATTCCATATCGAGTCTATGGGGGATTGCGCTTCTTCGAACGTGCGGAAATCAAGCACGCCATGGCATATCTGCGCCTGGTAGCAAACCCGAACGATGACACTGCCTTGCTGCGGGTCATCAATTTCCCGACGCGCGGCATTGGTGCACGCAGCCTGGAGCAGTTGCAGGAAGGGGCGAAACAGAACGAGTGCAGCCTCTGGGCCGCTGCGGAGACTGCGTCGGCAGGCAAGGCCATGGCAAAGGGGATTCCGGCTTTCGTTGCGCTGATCAGGTCGCTGCAGGAACAGTGCCATGGCTTGCCGCTCCCTGAGATGATCGACGTCATTACCGACCAGAGTGGTTTGCGCGCTCACTACCAGTCTGAAAAGGAAGGCGAGGAGCGGATCGCCAATCTGGATGAATTGGTGAACGCTGCCGTGGCTTTCGTCCAGGAGCATGACGGGGCCGAGCCCGTTGAGGGCGAGGAACCGGCTGGGACGGCGGCGCAACAGCTGCTGGTGGCCTTCCTGACCTTCGCCAGTCTGGAGGCAGGGGAACATCAGGCAGACCCCGGTCGTGACGCGCTGCAATTGATGACGGTGCATGCCTCCAAGGGGCTCGAGTTCCTCAACGTCTTTATCTGCGGGGTCGAAGAGGGGCTGTTCCCGCACGAGCAAAGCATGTATGAGGCCAATGGGCTGGAGGAGGAGCGGCGCTTGATGTACGTCGCGGTGACGCGTGCCCGCCGCCGCCTGTATCTCAGCCACGCGCAGAGCCGGATGCTGCACGGACAGGTGCGGTATGGCGTGCCTTCACGTTTCCTGGATGAGATCCCGGATGAATTGCTGAAGCGGCTGAATGCGCGACCGGTCACGAAATTCGCGGCCGAGCCTGCCTTTGGCAATGCCCCTCGTGTTGCCTCAAGCCAGTCTTCGCAATATCCGTGGCGTGTGGGGCAGGCAGTGATGCACAGCAAGTTCGGACAAGGGGTGGTGGTGAGCTACGAAGGGAATCCGAGCGAACTGATCGTGCAGGTGAACTTCGGGCATGTCGGTCTGAAGAAGTTGCTGGTGGAATACGCAAAGCTGGAGCCCGTGTAGGAATGCTGTGCATGCAGGCGCTCCCTATTATTGGGGATGCCAATCCGATGGCGGATGCGATATGGTGCGGAAAATTCATTCATATGGGCCGGTTTCCCCGGCCCATCGGTTTTTTCCAGGATCAAGCATGTATCAATTGAGTTTCGTGAGCACTTCCGTGCAGCCCGGCCAGAAGGAACTGGAAACCATTCTGGAATGCGCCAGCCAGCTGGCAAGGAAACTGGATGTGACAGGTATGCTGGTTTACCGGCAGGGTAATTTCATGAGTCTGCTGGAGGGGGAGGAGGCTGCGGTCAGGGCCCTGTACACGGAAGCCTGCCAGAGTCCGTTGCACAATACCCAGATCATCATCGATGAAGGCCCCATCGTCGAGCGGCAGTTCAGCACGTGGAGCACGAATGTGAGCCATTGCGGCGGTCATCCGATCTTTTCTGAAGAAGAGTTGCGGAACGACAGGAACGGCAGCATGCGTATGCTCAACCAGTTCGTCGCAAACATGCGCTGATCGATCCCGTTGCCGAATTGCTTGCCCTGTCCGACCCATAAAAAATCCCCGGCTGCGATTGCATTCGGGGATTTTTTTCGGGGTGTTGCGATGGGCCGGCCGGCAACTCCTGAGTGACAACCGGCCTGAAAATTACATCGCCATTTCACCGCCACCGATGGTGGGCTGGTCGAAGATGTCCTTGTAACTGGTATACAGCGATGCGGTCATGGTCGGGATCATGACCAGAAGGCCCAGGCCGAGCGGGATGATGGCCAGAAGCATGAGTACGATGCAGATCACGCTATAGAGCAGGAAGGGCACCAGGTTGCGCAGGCAGGCGTTGAAGCTCAGCTTCATCGCTTCCAGAGGCTGGATCTCGTGGAACACAACCAGTGTCGGTGCGAACCAGTAGGCCATGACCAGAGGCATGATCGCCGCGAAGGCGATCAGCATGGCAATGGCGACTGTGGCAGATTGGGCGGGGGAGGGGGTGCCGTGTTCCATGCCGCCGATCGCTGCGGCACCACCGGTGATCACAAAGATCAGGCCGACAATGACGATGACGCCGGCGAGATAAATGCCGCCGACCGTGATCAGACGCGAGGTGTGCAGCTTGAAGCCGGCAAACAGGTGGTTGATTTCCAGTTCTTCACCCTCCTCGATGGCTTTGCATCCGATCATGAATCCGGCCATGAATACCGGTGCCAGCAGGTTGAGTATGATGGGCCCGAATACGGGCACGATGCTGAGCACCATGGCGATCAGGACGTAGATGAAAAACAGCGCAATCCAGATGACGGGGCTCTGCTTGAACAGGCCATATCCATCGACGATCCAGTTCCAACTGTTTTTTGCGTTGACTTGGCGAGCGTACATGGTGGTTCCTTGTGGTGGTTCCTGGGGTCAGAAGCGATGGCTGATGCATTCCGTCGTTGCCGCACGCAGGCTGAGGATGCGCCGGAAATGTTCCGGGTCCTTGGCGTGCGTGAGTTCGCCCGGTTGCGGGTGGTGCTTGTCGTAAAGACGGGACAGCCAGAAGCGAAGCGCGGCGGCGCGCATCAGGGCGGGCCATGCCTGGCATTCGGCATCGTTGAGCGGGCGTACCTGATGGTAGGCGCGCAGCATGGCCTGCAGGCGGTCTTCATCGAGACTGCCGTCGGCGTGGACGCACCAGTCGTTGACGGTGATGGCCAGGTCGTAGGCCAGTACGTCGTTGCAGGCATAGTAGAAATCGATCAATCCGGTCAAGCGGTCGCCATCGAACAGCACGTTGTCGCGGAACATGTCGGCATGGATGACCCCGCGTGGCAGGTCAAGGTCACGGAACCTCGCCTGGAACGCCAGTTCCTGCTCCAGCAATCTGCGTTGAGCGTCGTCAAGGAAAGGCATGATGGTTGCAGCGGTGGTGTTCCACCAATGGGGGCCGCGCGGGTTGCTCATGGTCTGTGCGAATGAGCGTCCGGCGAGATGCATCTCGGCCAGGACGCGACCCATTTCTGCGCAATGCACCGGGGCCGGGTTGTCCAGGGAGCTGCCGCGCAGGCAACTGACCAGGGCGGCCGGTTTGCCGTTGAGTTCCCCGAGATAGCGCCCGTCTTCAGTCGCGATCGGGTGCGGGCAGGGGATGCCGTGGTCCGCGAGGTGGGCCATCAGGTCGAGGAAATAAGGTAACTCCTCCGCACTGTTCTTCTCGAACAGAGTGAGGACGTAACGGCCGGTGTCGGTCGTGACGAAATAATTGGTGTTGGTAATGCCTGAGGCGATGCCTTTGAGTTCAATCAGCTCGCCGAGCGGGAAATGGCGGAGCCAGGCTTGCAGTTGCTCGGGGGTGACGGTGGTGTATACGGACATGGGTAACGGTCAGGGCTTCATCGGGCGCCGTCCCGGCCATCCCATACTGGACGTGGCCGGGAGCGGAGCGGCAGGCAGGACATTTAGAATCTGAACAACACCCAGTGTGGAACGGCGATGCGCTCGCCTGGGCCATCCAGTCGAGACCAGCCGCCGTCGATGGTTTCCTTGACGAGGTAGTAGGAGGTTCCGTGGGACGGGGTCACCTTCTGCATGTAGAGCTCTCCGTTGACGCGATACTCCTCGATGGTGTCCTCGCCGCGCTTGATGATCGTCACCTGAGGCTCGGTGGCATCCGGCTCGTATCCCTCCGGCGCGGACGGCGGTTCCGGCAGGGGCTCCAGCTGAGGCGGCGGCGTGTTGGCCGCCAACGACAGCATGGGGGCGCACAGCGCCAGGAAAATCAGGGTACGAATGCGGGACATGTTGACCTCGTGTCGTTGGGTAAGAACCTGTTGAGGATTTTATCAGATCATCACAGATTCAGTTGGATTTCGCGTTCCTGTGCAGAGGGTTCGAAGCCGCGGGTTTCGTAGTGCTTGAAGATGGCTTCGACCACCTGTTTCGGTTCGTCGATCACCTGAATCAGATCAAGGTCCTCGACGCCGATCATGCCTTCCTTCACCATGACATCACGGAACCATTCCAGCATGCCCCGCCAGAAATCGCCGCACACCAGAATGATGGGTATCCTGCGTGTCTTGCCAGTCTGGACGAGAGTGAGCGCTTCCATCAGCTCATCCATGGTGCCGAATCCGCCGGGCATGACGACATAGGCGGCGGCAAATTTCACGAACATCACCTTGCGCGCGAAGAAGTGATGGAAAGTCTGGCTGATGTCCTGGTAGGGGTTGTTGTGCTGCTCGTGCGGCAACTGGATGTTCAGGCCGACGCTGGGGGATTTTCCGTAGAAGGCCCCCTTGTTGGCGGCTTCCATGATGCCGGGGCCGCCGCCGGAAATGACGCTGAAGCCGGCATCGGACAACTGGCGCGCGATGTTTTCGGCCAGCTTGTAATAAGTGTGTCCGGGGTCGGTGCGGGCGCTGCCGAAGATGGAGACCGCCGGGCTGATTTCCTTCAGACGTTCCGTGGAGTCCACGAACTCTGACATAATCTCGAACACGCGCCAGGATTCCTGCGCGGAGTAATTGTTGCTGGTCGCGCTCGCTTCGATGGCCTGGGGAAGTTTTTCTTGGACCGACATGGTGATGATCTCGACCTAATTTTCCGGAATTCAAAAAATGAAAACACTGCTGCTGGTGGACGGTTCTTCCTACCTCTACCGTGCCTTCCACGCCCTCCCCGACCTGCGTAATCGCAACAACGAGCCGACCGGTGCGATCTATGGCGTACTCAACATGTTGCGGCGCCTGCACAAGGACTACCCGGCCGATTATAGCGCCTGTGTGTTCGATGCCAAGGGAAAAACCTTCCGCGATGACATTTACCCGGAATACAAGGCGCATCGTCCGCCGATGCCGGAAGATCTGGCCCGCCAGATCGCTCCTTTGCACGAGGCGATCAAGGCCATGGGCTGGCCCCTGCTGATGGTCGAAGGGGTAGAGGCGGATGATGTGATCGGGGCGTTGGCGAAGCGCGCGGAAGCGGAAGGCATGCGTACCGTGATTTCCACCGGTGACAAGGATATCGCGCAACTGGTGAATCCGCAGGTGACCCTGGTCAACACCATGTCCAACGAGGTGCTGGACGAAAAGGGCGTCGAGGCCAAGTTCGGGCTGCCGCCCGGGCTGATCATCGATTACCTGACGCTGGTCGGCGATGCGGTGGATAACGTCCCCGGGGTGGAGAAGTGCGGCCCGAAGACAGCCGTGAAGTGGCTGACGCAATACGGTTCCCTGGACAACCTGATCGCGCACGCCGGCGAGGTGGGGGGCGTGGTCGGCGAGAACCTGCGTCGTGCCCTGCCCTGGCTGCCGACCGGGCGTGAACTGATCACCATCCGCTGCGACATCGATCTGCCGGTGGAACTCCACGCGCTGACGCACGAGGCGCATGACAATGCCAAGCTGGCCGAGTTGTTCGAGCGATTCGAATTCAGGAGCTGGCTCAAGGAGCTGAACGCCAACAGCTTTACGCCAGCCGCACCCGGCGTGCCGCGTCCTGCTTTCCAGGCGCCGGCACAGCCTGCTGGCGACCTGTTCGCTGCCAGCGCGGTCACGACGCGTGCCTATGAAACCATTCTCACGGAAGCCCAGTTGCAAGGATGGCTGGACAGGATCGGGTCTGCGCCGCTGGTGTGCTTCGATACCGAAACCACCAGCCTGGATCCGTTGCAGGCACGCATGGTCGGCATGTCGTTCAGCGTCGAGGCGGGCAAGGCGGCCTATCTGCCGCTGGCGCATGATTATGCCGGGGCACCGGCGCAACTGGATTTCGAGACCACCCTTCAGCGCGTCAGGCCCTTGCTGGAGAATCCGGCCGTCCTCAAGGTCGGTCAGAACCTCAAGTACGATATGCATGTGCTCGCCAACCACGGCATCGTCCTGCAAGGCATCGCGCACGACACCCTGCTGCAGTCTTATGTGCTGGAAAGTCATCGTCCGCACAATATGGATGATCTCGCCATGCGTCACCTCGGCATCAGGACCATCACCTTCGAAGAGGTGGCGGGCAAAGGGGCCAAGCAGGTCGGCTTCAATCAGGTTGCGCTGGAGCAGGCTGCGGAATACGCCGCCGAAGATGCGGATGTCACCCTGCAGTTGCATCAGGCGTTGCATCCGCAGATCGCTCGGGACGACAAGCTGTCCCGCATCTACCGCGATCTCGAAATGCCGGTGATGGAAATCCTGTTCCGTATCGAGCGGAACGGGGTATTGCTGGATGTGCCCATGTTGCAGGCGCAAAGCCATGAACTGGGCATGAAGCTGATTGCGCTGGAACAGCAGGCGCATGAGCTGGCCGGCCAGCCTTTCAATCTCGGCTCGCCCAAGCAGTTGCAGGAAATCCTGTTCGGCAAGCTCGGCATCAAGCCTTTGAAGAAAACGCCGTCCGGTGCGCCCTCGACCGACGAAGACGTGTTGCAGGAGCTGGCGCTGGATCATCCGCTGCCCAAGGTGCTGCTGGAATACCGCGGCCTGTCCAAGTTGAAATCGACCTACACCGACAAATTGCCCAGGATGGTCGATCCCCGGACCGGGCGCGTGCATACCAGCTACAGCCAGGCGGTGGCCGTGACCGGGCGGCTGGCCAGTTCCGACCCCAATCTGCAGAACATTCCGGTGCGCACTGCCGAAGGCCGGCGCATCCGCGAGGCGTTTATCGCACCGCCGGGAAGCGTGATTGTGTCAGCCGACTATTCCCAGATCGAGTTGCGCATCATGGCGCACCTGTCGCAGGACGAGGGCCTGCTGGCTGCCTTCGCTGCGGGGGAAGACATCCACCGGGCCACGGCCGCCGAGATTTTCGGCTGCTCGCGCGCTGAAGTGAGTGGCGAACAGCGTCGGTATGCCAAGGTCATTAATTTCGGGCTGATCTACGGCATGTCCGCGTTTGGCCTGGCCAGCCAGCTCGGCGTGCCGAGAGTGGCGGCGCAGAACTATATCGACCGCTATTTCGCCCGGTATCCTGGCGTGGCCGAGTACATGCAGCGCACGCGTGAGGCCGCGCACATGCAGGGTTATGTCGAAACCTACTTCGGGCGCCGTCTTTGGGTGCCGGAAATCAACAGTTCCAATGGCATGCGCCGGCAGGGGGCGGAGCGTGCGGCGATCAACGCGCCGATGCAGGGCACCGCGGCGGACCTGATCAAGCTCGCCATGATCGCTGTCGACCGCTGGCTGGCCGAGCAGACGCTCGCAACCCGGATCATCATGCAGGTGCACGATGAACTGGTGCTGGAGGTGCCTGAAGGCGAGCTGACGTTGATCCGTGAACATTTGCCACGGTTGATGGAGGGGGTGGCGAAGCTGGATGTGCCCCTGCTGGTGGAGATGGGGGTTGGTCCAAACTGGGAACAGGCGCACTGAGTTGGGCAGCGGTGCGCCAGTGGGGTGATGCCCATTATCCATAAAGGCGTGACATATCAAAGGGTTATTAGGGTCTGGCGCTGTGATATAATTCGACTTTTGGTAACCCCTCTGAACCTTGGACATGACTGCACGTCTGCGCGAAATCCCCTATAACTACACCTCCTTCTCCGATCGCGAAATCGTCATTCGATTCCTCGGCGAGGAAATCTGGGAAGTGCTCAACGAGTTGCGCGGCGAGCGCAAGACCGGTCGCTCCGCGCGCATGCTGTTCGAGGTGCTGGGGGATCTGTGGGTGGTGTCGCGCAACCCTTATCTGCAGGACGATCTGCTCGCCAATCCCAAGCGTCTCAAGGCGCTGACCGGTGCTTTGCATCATCGCATCAAGGCGATCGACGAGCGCAGCCAGGGCAACGTCAAGGTGCTCAAGCTGGTCGTGGCCGCCCGTCAGGCCGTGGCTCAGTTCGAGAATGAGTTCCGTCATACCGCCAACCTGCGCAAACGTGCGCTGGCTGTACTGGGCAAGATTACCCGCAAGGACAATATCCAGTTCGATGGCCTCGCCCGTGTGTCGCATGTGACCGACGCGACCGACTGGCGCGTGGAATATCCGTTTGTGGTGATCAATCCGGATACCGAAGAAGAAGTCGCGCCGATTGTGAAGGCCTGCATCGACCTTGGCCTGACCCTGATTCCGCGCGGCGGCGGCACGGGTTACACCGGGGGGGCGGTGCCGCTGACCAAGTTGTCGGCCGTGATCAACACCGAAAAGCTGGACAGCATCGGTCGTGTCGAGCCGCGCGCCCTGCCTGGCGTGCCGAGCCGTGTGCCGACCATCCGCTGCGGCGCGGGGGTGGTGACCCGTCGTGTGATGGAAGCGGCCAGCGAAGCCGGTCTCGAGTTTGCCGTCGATCCGACTTCCGCAGATGCTTCCTGTATCGGTGGGAATGTCGCCATGAACGCCGGTGGCAAGAAGGCTGTCCTGTGGGGGACTGCGCTGGACAACCTGGCGTCCTGGCGCATGGTGACGCCGGACGCTACCTGGCTCGAAGTAGAGCGCCTGGATCACAATCTTGGCAAGATCCACGATGTCGAGGTCGCCCGTTTCCGTGTCACGCGTTTCGCTGCGGATGGCAAGACGCTGCAAGGCGAGGAGATCCTGGAAATCCCCGGCAGCCATTTCCGTAAAACCGGCCTGGGCAAGGACGTGACGGACAAGTTCCTCGCCGGCCTGCCCGGGATCCAGAAGGAAGGGTGCGATGGCCTGATCACTTCCGCCACGTTCATCCTGCATCGCATGCCGGCCCATGTCCGCACCATCTGCCTGGAGTTCTTCGGCTCGGTCGCGCTGGCCGTGCCGGCGATCGTCGAGATCAAGGATTACCTGGATGCCCACCCTGCCGCCATCCTGGCCGGCCTCGAGCACCTGGACGAGCGCTACCTGAAAGCGGTCGGCTACGCGACCAAGGCCAATCGTGCCCAGCGCCCCAAGATGGTCCTGATCGCGGACATTGCCAGCGACGACGAGATCGCCGTGGGGGAAGCCGCATCGCAGATCGTGCGCCTGGCCAACGCCCGTGGCGGCGAGGGGTTCATCGCTGTTTCCGCGGATGCCCGCAAGAAATTCTGGCTGGACCGTGCGCGTACCGCGGCGATCGCGGCCCACACCAATGCCTTCAAGATCAACGAGGACGTGGTGATACCGCTGCCCCGCCTCGGCGATTATTCCGACGGCATCGAGCGCATCAACATCGAGCTTTCGATCAGCAACAAGCTGCGCCTGCTGGACGCCCTCGAGGAATTCCTGCGCGGCGACCTGCCGTTGCTGGAAGACGAAGATACCCAGGCGGATCCGGAGCGTGTGGAAACGCGTCGCCAGCAGGCGCTGGCGCAGATCGCCGAGACCCGTGATCACTGGCAGGGCGTGTTGCAGGGCCTGGATTCACCGCTGCAGGCCTTCGGCGAGCGCGTGATGGAGTTGATGTCGGCGGCCGGTCTCGGTGCCATGACTCCAGCCTTCCGTGCGGTGCAGGAACACCACCTGCGCATTTCCTGGAAGCGCGAGGTGCGCAAGCCGCTGCACCAGATCTTTACCGGCCGCGAGTATCAGAAGGTGCTGGAAAAGCTCGACGAGATCCACAAGGCCATTCTCAAGAGTCGCGTGTTCGTGGCGCTGCACATGCACGCCGGCGACGGCAACGTGCACACCAACATCCCGGTCAATTCGGATGATTACGGCATGCTGCAGGAAGCCAATGCTGCCGTGGCCCGTATCATGCGGCTGGCCACCGACCTCGGCGGTGTGATTTCCGGCGAGCACGGTATCGGCTTGACCAAGCTTGAATTCCTGGACGAAAAGACCATCGCGACTTTCGCCGAATACAAGCGCAAGGTCGACCCGGAAGGCCGTTTCAACAAGGGTAAGCTGATGGCGGGCGCAGACCTGCGCAATGCCTATACGCCAAGCTTCGGCCTGCTGGAGCAGGAATCCCTCATCATGGAGCAATCCGAGATCGGCGAAATCGCCGACTCGATCAAGGACTGCCTGCGTTGCGGCAAGTGCAAGCCGGTGTGCAGCACCCACGTGCCGCGCGCGAACCTGTTGTATTCCCCGCGCAACAAGATTCTGGCGACCTCGCTGCTGGTCGAGGCCTTCCTGTACGAGGAGCAGACCCGTCGCGGGGTATCGCTGATGCATTTCGACGAGTTCAGCGATGTAGCCGATCACTGCACGGTGTGCCACCGTTGCGTGAACCCCTGCCCGGTGGACATCGACTTCGGCGACGTCTCCGTTGCCATGCGCAACTTCCTGCGCAAGCAGGGCAAGAAGAAATTCAACCCGGGCACCTTCGCCTCGATGGCCTTCCTCAACGCCAAGGACCCGGCGACGGTCAAGCTGATCCGCACCGGCCTGATCGATGTCGGCTACAAGGCGCAGCGACTGGCCTACAGCGCCGCGAAGAAGCTGGGCCTGATCCGGGCGGGCAAGAAGCAGCCCGCTTCGACCCTGGGTAAGCCGCCGCTCAAGGCGCAGGTGATCCACATCATCAACCGTCCGATGCCCAAGGCCATGCCGACCAAGACCTCGCGTGCGCTGCTGGGTCTGGAAGATCCGACCATGGTGCCGGTCATCCGTAATCCGCAGAAGGTGAGCGACGAGTCGGATGCCGTGTTCTACTTTCCCGGATGCGGTTCGGAGCGCCTGTTCTCCAACGTCGGGCTGGCCACGCAGGCTATGTTGTACGAAGTTGGCGCCGTGACCGTGCTGCCGCCGGGCTATTTGTGCTGTGGATATCCGCAGAGCTCCGCCGGCAATCACGACAAGGGCCAGCAGATCACCACCGAAAACCGCGTGCTGTTCCACCGTGTGGCCAACACGCTCAACTATCTCGACATCAAGACGGTGATCGTGTCGTGCGGTACCTGCATGGACCAGTTGCTGAAGTACGAATTCGAGAAGATCTTCCCGGGCTGCCGCCTGCTGGACATCCATGAATACCTCATGGAGAAGGGCGTGAAAGTGGAGGGCGTGACCGGGACGCGATACATGTATCACGAGCCGTGCCATACGCCGATGAAGACCTATGCGTCTTCTCAGGTCACGAAACAGTTGATGGGCACGGATGTGCCGCTGAATGATCGCTGCTGCGGTGAATCCGGCACCTTTGCGGTTTCACGTCCCGACATTGCGACGCAGGTCAAAATGCGCAAGCAGGAAGAACTGGAAAAGGGCATGGAAAAACTCGGCTTGACCCCGGGCGCGCCCGAGCAACCGGTCAAGATCCTGACTTCCTGCCCGTCCTGCCTGCAGGGCCTGTCCCGCTATGGTGACGATACCGGCATTGATGCCGACTACATCGTGGTTGAAATGGCCCGGCACCTGATGGGGGAGAACTGGATGGAGGAGTATGTCGCCAGGGTGAATCAGGGCGGCATCGAAAAAGTCCTTCTCTGAAGCCGGCGCGGAGCATGGACCTCCCGTTGGTATCCCTTGCTGAGCCGGGATAACTGTTCTCGGCTGGCTGCTTGGGTCTTCACGCGTCAGGTTCGAATCCTCACCGCCACGCAGAAAAACAAAAAGCCCGCATTTGCGGGCTTTTTGCTGGCTTGAAGTTCGACGGTCGTCTTACTTCAGCTTGGTTTCCTTGTACATCACGTGCTTACGGGCCACCGGGTCGAACTTCTTGATTTCCATCTTTTCAGGCATGGTCTTCTTGTTCTTGGTGGTGGTGTAGAAGTGGCCGGTCCCAGCGGAGGATTCCAGCTTGATTTTTTCACGCATGATTAATGCTCCTTAGATCTTTTCGCCGTTAGCGCGCATATCGGCCAGAACAGCGTCGATGCCGTTCTTGTCGATGGTGCGCAGTGCGGCGTTGGTGATGCGCAAGCTGACCCAGCGGTTCTCGCTCTCAACCCAGAACTTGCGGTTCTGCAGGTTGGGCAGGAAGCGACGCTTGGTCTTGTTGTTGGCGTGGGAAACGTTGTTTCCGACCATCGGCTTTTTGCCGGTTACCTGACAGACGCGTGCCATGGATGTGCTCCGAATTTCGAAAAACCGCTTTTATATCATGAAAGCGGCCCGGGGTTCAAGTGGAAATGTACTTTCCTGCGTGGGGCAAAAGGGAAAATCGCTTGGCGATCAATGTTTTCCGGTGCTGCCGAAGCCGCCTTCACCACGCAGGCTGGCCTCGAAATCCTCGACGATATTGAACTGAGCCTGCATCACCGGGACGATGACGAGTTGTGCGATCCGTTCCATGGGGTTGAGGATGAAAGGCGTGTGGCTGCGATTCCAGCAGGAGACCAGCAGCTGGCCCTGGTAATCGGAATCGATCAGGCCGACCAGGTTGCCGAGCACGATGCCGTGTTTGTGGCCGAGGCCTGAACGTGGCAGGATCATTGCCGCATAACCGGGGTCGGCGAGATGGATGGCCATGCCGGTCGGGATCATTTCTGTTTCGCCCGGATGGATGGTCAGTACGTGCTCGGTGCAGGCACGGAGGTCGAGTCCCGCGGAGCCGGGGGTGGCGTAGGCCGGCATGCAATGGTGCAGGCGCGGGTCGAGGATCTTGAGGTCGACTTGGATGGACATTATTTGTTTCCTGTAAAGGTTTTCTGTTCTTTCAGCATCGTGGCTACGTGTTTCAGCAGCTGGCGGGCCAGGATCAATTTGGGCGCGCGCGGCAGCGGGTGAGCCCCCTTGTCATCCAGCAGAATCAGTTCGCTGTCGTCCCCCCCGAAGGCGTCCTGGATGAGGTTGGCAGCGAGCAGGGGCAGATTCTTGCGGCGGCGCTTGTGCTCGGCGTATTCATGCAGGTTCTCGCTCTCGGCGGCGAAGCCGACGCAGAAGGGCGGATTGGGCAGGTTGGTGACGTTGGCCAATATATCCGGATTGGGGGCCAGTTCCAGCGTCAGGATGTGGGCATCCTTCTTGATTTTCTGCTCGCTGGGGTTGAGTACGTAATAATCGGCTACGGCAGCGACGCCGATGAAAATGTCCTGGCCATTCAGGTTTTCCATCACGGCAGACAGCATCTGCTGGGTGCTGGTGACCTTGATGACCTTGGCCCCCATCGGCACTTTCTGCGAAGTCTGACCGCTGACCAGCGTAACCTCGGCCCCCATCTCGATGGCGGCGCGGGCGATGGCGTATCCCATCTTGCCGGAAGACAG
This sequence comes from Pseudomonadota bacterium, assembly GCA_029782295.1. GTDB lineage: Bacteria > Pseudomonadota > Gammaproteobacteria > Burkholderiales > Methylophilaceae > CAIJXJ01. Next base: position 116,751 of record JAKOVB010000027.1, on the reverse strand, counting down.
GTTGGTAATGCCGCGTACTGCGTCGATGGCTTCGAACGTCGGGCCGGCGGTAAGGAGCACGCGTTTGCCGGCGAGCAGTTTGGGTTGGAGGCTGGCTTCCAGCGCGTCCAGCAGGTCCTGCGGTTCCAGCATGCGGCCGAGGCCGGTGTCACCGCAGGCCTGGTCGCCGGAGTCAGGGCCGAGGATGGCGACGCCGTCGTTCCGCAATTGCATCATGTTGCGCTGGGTGGCGGCGTTCTCCCACATCTGTACGTTCATTGCCGGGGCGACCATCAGCGGGCAGCCGCCGCGGGCGAGGCAGATGGTCGACAACAGGTCGTCGGCGCGGCCCTGGGCCAGTTTGGCCAGAAAGTCGGCGCTGGCGGGGGCGATCAGGATGGCGTCCGCGTCACGGGAAAATTCAATGTGCGCCATGCCGTTATCGATGCGGTCGTCCCACAGGTCAGTGAAGACGGGCTTGCCGGAAAGGGCCTGCAGGGTGACGGGCGTGATGAACTGGCAGGCCGCCTGGGTCATCACTACCTGGACTTCGACGCCTTGTCGCACCAGCAGGCGAATCAGTTCGGCGGCCTTGTAGGCGGCGATGCCGCCGGTGATGCCGACCAGCAGGCGTTTGAATGTGGATTGCGCCATAGTTGTTGAACCGAAAGTTTTCTAAGAAAATCGGCGTCATGCCGGTCGTGATTTCCTGCCCATCCTGATGGGCGGAAACCGGATTTTTTGAATCGGTTCAATTCTATACGAAAGGATGGGGTGTGGCGATTACTGACTGGCCGGAGGAGGAGCGTCCACGCGAGAAACTGCTGGCGAAAGGGGCGGAGGCGCTGTCCGACGCCGAATTGCTGGCGATTTTCCTGCGCGTGGGGGTGGTCGGCAAAAGTGCCGTCGACCTGGCGCGTGAACTGTTGGGGTCCTTCGGTAGCCTGAATGGAATCTTCAGTGCGAGCCGTTCGGCGTTGACGGCCGTCAACGGCATGGGTGACAGCAAGTACGTACAGGTGCAGGCCATTTTTGAAATGGCGAGGCGTGCCCTGGATGAAGAGATGCGGCAGCGCGATGCCCTGTCCTCGCCTCAGGCGGTGCGCGACTACCTTTGCCTGAGAATGGGGGGGGCTGGCGCGAGAGGTGTTCGTGGTGCTGTTCCTTGATGCGCAGAATCGTGTGCTGGCGCAGGAGGAGCTGTTTTCAGGCACGTTGACGCAAACCTCGGTGTATCCGCGAGAGGTGGTCAAGCGCGCGCTCCATCACAATGCGGCTGGGCTGATTCTTGCGCATAACCATCCGTCCGGAGTGGCTGAGCCGAGTCGTGCGGATGAACAGTTGACGGAGGTGTTGAAACAGGCCCTGGCGCTGGTGGACGTGCAGGTGCTGGACCACTTCGTGATTGCCGGCAATGTGGCGGTGTCGTTTGCGGAGCGGGGTTTGATGGGGCGGTAGCCCCGTCGTCAGGGGAATTCGAAGCCGATGTCGTAACGCACCAGACGGTTGTCACGGAAGTGGTACTGACCGTAATACGCGGGAGCATTATGGCGTTGCAACAAGGCGGAATCCCGGTCGTCGATGCGGTAGAAGATGACCACTTCGTCGCGCTGCGTGCTTTCGTGGTAGCCGCGTCCGAGGATATCGGTGACCTCCTTGCGGCTCATGCCGAGGTGGATGCCCTTGCCGGAATCGAAGTGGTCGATGTGCTGCGGCGGAACCAGGCATTCGACGTACTTGGTGCGGACTTCCTCCACGCGCATTTCGCTGATGATGGTGGCGGTGTCGCGCTCGTAGAAGTCCAGCAGCAAGCGCTCGTCCTTGTCGTGGTTGCAGAGCGCCATGCGCGGGCGGATGGCGTCCGGGTCATCCGGCTTGAGCTGGATGCCGAAGGCGTTCTGTGAACTCTCGGTATGGTCCAGCACGATGCCCATCACCATCAGGTCGACTTGCCGTGGCAGGTTGCTGTCGACCACCGCCATGGCCGGGGAGGCGGTGGCCAGCACCGGCAGGCAGAGTGCGAAGAGGTGGTGGACGCGCATCGGGGTGGTTTCCGCGGGATTTATTCTTCGAGTCCGTACAGCAAGGTCAGCTGTTCCTGGACGTATTCCATGGGCTTGCGCTTGAAGCCGCTCTTGGCGAACTGGTGCCAGCGGCCGATGACGAAGCACAGCAACAGGTTGGCCTGGGCTTCCGGATTCAACTTGCGGTTGTTCTGCGTCTCGGCGATGCGCAGGCTCTGCTTGAGCGTGGACTCGACCCGGTCGAACAACTGGTTGATGCGTAACTGCAGGCGGTCGTCTTCGTTGACCAGCGCATCTCCGATCAGGACGCGGGTCATGCCCGGATTCTTTTCTGCGAAGAGCAGCATGACGGTCAGGATGCGGCGCACTTGCTTGAGGCCGTCCGGCTCTTCGCTGGAAATCTTGTTGATCAGGCCGAACAGGCTTTGCTCGATGAACTCGATGAGCCCCTCGAACATTTGCGCCTTGCCGGCGAAATGGCGGTAAAGCGCAGCCTCGGAGACGTCCAGCTTGGCTGCAAGGCCCGCAGTGGTGATTTTCTCCCGCTTGGGAGACTCCAGCATCTTTGCCAGGGTTTCAAGAATCTGCTGTTTGCGTTCGCCGGGTTTGGTGGCCATATCAGTCCTTATAGATTTTGTGCGAATTTGGGTAAAGCTAACACGGACTTGAGACGCAAGTCCACATACGAAGGTCGGGTAGCATGGGCCGAGATGAATACCGTCTTCATGCCGAGCTGGCGGGCGGTTTTCAGCGCGGGGAGGCTGTCCTCGATCATGACGCATTGCGACGCAGGGGTGCTCAGGGTGTTCAGCAAGCGCATGAAACCGGCTTTGGCCGGCTTGGGGCGGAACCCGGTGGATTCGATGCTGAATACGCGTTCGAAGCAATGGCGGATGCGAAGCAGGTCAAGCACACGGAGTGCATAGGCCATGGGCGCGTTGGTGAAGACGACCTTGCGCCCGGAAAGCCGCGATAGCGTCTGGCGCAGGCCGTGGGCCTGCAGCACCATGGCGGACAGGTCCGGGAACTGGTGGGTGTGGTGCAGGAAATGGTGCGGGTCGGTACCGTGGTGGCGCATCAGGCCGTGCAGGGTCGCGCCGTACTTCTCCCAGTAGTGCCGGCGTAAATCGTTGGCCCCGGCTTCATCGAGGTCGAGATGATCCATCAGGTAACGCGTCATTTCGCGGTTAATGTGCGGGAAAACGTGGGCGCTGGCGTTGTGCAGGGTGTCATCGAGGTCGAAGATCCACACGCGAGTGTTCCGCTGCTGTGCCATGGGATCGAAATCCTTCAACGGGCAGCACTCGGGGCACAAGCGGAGATGGAGGCAGGCATTTTCATCTGTAGTCGCAGTGTGCCCCGGGTTCAGGAAGTCTTACTTGGCCTTGATCAGCGTGCCGACCCCTTCGTCGGTCAGCACCTCCAGTAGCAGGGCGTGCTCGACGCGGCCGTCGATGATGTGCACCGTCTTTACGCCGCTGCGGGCTGCGTCCAGGGCGGAACTGATCTTGGGCAGCATGCCGCCGGAGAGGGTGCCGTCGGCCACCATGTCGTCGATGTCCTTGGGCGTGAGGCCGGTCAGCAGGTTGCCTGCCTTGTCCAGCACCCCCGGGGTGTTGGTCAGCAGGATCAGTTTTTCGGCACCGAGGATTTCCGCCAGTTTGCCAGCCACGACATCGGCGTTGATGTTGTAGGTCTCGCCTTCGGCGCCGACGCCGATCGGGGCGATCACCGGAATGAAGTCGCCGGAATCGAGGAAGGCGATGATGCTGGGGTCGATGCTGGTGATGTCGCCGACCTGGCCGACATCGATGTATTCACCCGGAGCTTCCATGTTTTCCATCAGCAGTTTCTTGGCGCGGATGAAGTTGCCGTCCTGGCCGGTCAGCCCGACGGCCTTGCCGCCGTGGCGGTTGATCAGGTTGACGATGTCCTTGTTGACGGCGCCGCCCAGAACCATCTCGACCACGTCCATGGTTTCTTCGTCGGTGACGCGCATGCCCTGGATGAAGGTGCCCTTCTTGCCCAGGCGGTCGAGCAGCTCGTTGATCTGCGGGCCGCCACCATGCACCACGACGGGGTTCATGCCGACCAGCTTGAGCAGGACCACATCACGGGCGAAGCAGTCCTGCAGTTTGGGGTCGGTCATGGCATTGCCGCCATATTTGATGACAATGGTCTTGTCGAAGAAGCGCTTGATATAGGGCAGGGCTTCGGCCAGGATTTGTGCCTTGTGGGCAGCTGAGGTCTTTGTGAGCATTTACTTTCCCATCCGGGGAGACGAAATTACGGCTATTTTAACTCGGAATAGGGCAACTTTTTCTGATGGGCAGGGTGGTTTTCAAAGGAAGCGAAGATGGCTTGCCCGCTTTAATATCCTACTGATATAGTCGGATATAAATCATGCGAGAATCAACGGGGAGACCATGCAGCCAAGCGATATCGAGATCTCACAACAGGCGGCGATGAAGAGGATCGCCGATGTGGCTTCTGCGCTGGGCCTGCCTGAACGACTGGTCGAGCCGTTCGGGTTCTACAAGGCCAAGATCGATTTCGAAGCGATGCCGGAGTTGTATGACAGGCCTGACGGCAAGCTGGTGCTGGTCACGGCCATCAGCCCGACGCCGGCGGGCGAGGGTAAGTCCACCACCACGGTGGGGCTGGGCGATGCGCTTAACCGGATCGGCAGGAAAACCATCGTCTGCCTGCGTGAGCCTTCGCTGGGCCCCGTGTTCGGCATGAAAGGCGGTGCGGCGGGAGGCGGATATGCGCAGGTGGTGCCGATGGAGGATATCAACCTGCACTTCACCGGCGATTTCGCGGCCATCGCGCTGGCGCACAACCTGCTCGCGGCCCTGATCGACAACCATATCCATCAGGGCAACGCGCTCGGCATCGATCCACGCCAGGTGACCTGGCGCCGCGTGATGGACATGAATGACCGCGCCCTGCGCCAGATCGTGGTAGGTCTGGGCGGCAAGGTAAACGGTCAGACCCGCGAGGACGGTTTCGATATCGTGGTGGCGTCCGAGGTGATGGCGATTTTCTGCCTGTCCCGGTCACTCATGGATCTGCGGGAAAGGCTTGGCAACATCGTCATCGGCAACGGCTTCGACGGGCGTCAGATTACGGCGCGTGACCTCAAGGCCCACGGCGCCATGACGGTGCTGCTGAAACAGGCGATCAAACCCAACCTGGTACAGACCCTGGAAAATACCCCGGCTTTCGTGCATGGCGGTCCCTTCGCCAACATCGCCCACGGCTGCAATTCCGTGATTGCTACCCGCCTGGCCCTCAAGCTGGGTGAGTACGTGGTGACGGAAGCCGGTTTCGGTGCCGACCTCGGTGCCGAGAAATTCATCGACATCAAGTGCCGCAAGTCCGGTCTGCGCCCCGCGGTCTGCGTGGTGGTAGCGACGATGCGTGCGCTCAAGTACCACGGCGGGGTCGAGGTGGCCCAGGTGGCGCAGGAAAACCTTGCGGCGCTGGAGGCGGGCCTGGTTAACCTGGAGCGCCATGTCGACAATGTCGCGCAGCATTACGGCCTGCCTTGCGTGGTGTCCATCAACCGGTTTACGCATGACACCGAGGACGAACTGGCGTTGGTGCAGTCACGCATGGCGGCGCGTGGGGTCAAGGTCGTGCTGGCCGAGCACTGGGCCCACGGGGGCGCCGGTGCCGGAGTGCTGGCGCAGGAAGTGGTACGTCTGGCGGAAGGTGGTTCCTCGGGCATGCGTTTTGTCTACGAAGATGACGACCCGCTCTGGGAGAAGATGCGCAAGATCGCGACCCGGATTTATGGTGCGGCGGACATCGCCGCCGCGCGGCGGGTGCGTGCCCAGATCGACGATCTGCAGGCGCGTGGCTATGGTCATTACCCGGTATGCGTGGCCAAGACCCAGTATTCTTTTTCCACGGACGCGGCCCAGCGCGGTGCACCGAGCGGGCATGTCGTGACGATCCGCGAGGTGCGTCTGGCGGCCGGCGCCGAGTTCCTGGTCATGATTTGCGACGACATCATGACCATGCCCGGGTTGCCGAAAGACCCCTGCGCGACGCGCATCGATATCGGCGTCGATGGCCGGGTCACGGGCCTGTTCTAGGCTCTTGGGGGCGTTTCCATGACATCGATTTATCCCGCCCTGATCGCTGCGCTGCGCGCAGAGCTGCCGGAGGATGCCTTGCTGACGTCACCGGAATCGCTGCGGCCATACGAATGCGACGGCCTGTCGGCCTACCGGCGCATGCCCGGGGTGGTCTGCCTCCCCCATACCGTGTCTCAGGCCCAGGCGGTGCTTCGCATATGTCACAGGCTGCGCGTGCCGGTGGTCCCTCGCGGCGCCGGCACGGGATTGTCCGGCGGAGCGTTGCCGCTGACGGACGGGGTGTTGCTGGGGCTGGCGCGGCTCAACCAGATCCTGGACATCGATGTACGCAACCGCTGCGCAGTCGTCCAGCCAGGCGTGCGCAACCTGGCGTTGTCCGAGGCGGCCAGACCCTACGGCTTCTATTACGCGCCGGATCCCTCCTCGCAGATTGCCTGTACCATCGGCGGCAATGTCGCGGAAAATTCCGGGGGCGTGCATTGTCTGAAATATGGTCTCACCGTGCACAACGTGCTGGGCGTCAAAATCCTGACGCCCGAAGGCGAACTACTCGAGATCGGTGGCAAGGCGCTGGATGCTCCGGGATATGACCTGCTGGCGGTCTTGTGCGGGTCCGAGGGCCTGCTGGGGGTGGTGGTCGAGATCACGGTACGCCTGTTGCCCCTGCCTGAGCGTGCCCAGGTCGTGCTGGCGGCTTTTGATGATGTCGCGCGTGCCGGCGAGGCGGTCGGTCGCATCCTGTCCGCCGGGATTATCCCGGCCGGGATGGAAATGATGGACAATCTGGCGATTCGCGCTGCCGAGGACTTTGTGCATGCGGGTTATCCGGTAGATGCGGCGGCGATCCTGCTGGTGGAGCTGGACGGCGAAAACCGCGAGGTGTCGGAGCAGATCTTCCAGGTGCGCCAGATGCTCCTCGACCTCGGCGCCACCGAAGTCCACACCGCCCGCGACGAAGCGGAGCGGCTGTTGTTCTGGAAAGGCCGCAAGAACGCCTTCCCGGCGATCGGCCGCATGTCCCCGGATTACTATTGCATGGATGGCACGATCCCGCGCCGCCGCCTGCCCGAAGTCCTCACCCGCATCGCGCAGCTGTCGGAAGAATATGGCCTGCCGGTCGCGAATGTGTTTCACGCCGGTGACGGCAACCTGCATCCCCTGATCCTCTACGATGCCAACCGGCCCGGCGAACTGGCCCGCACCGAGGCGCTCGGCGGCAGAATTCTGGAATTGTGCATCGAGGTCGGCGGCACCATCACCGGGGAGCATGGCGTGGGGATCGAGAAAATCGAGCAGATGTGCGTGCAGTTCGGCGGGCCGGAGCTGGCCCAGTTCCATGCGTTACGCGCGGCCTTCGACCCGGAAGGCCTGCTCAACCCGGGGAAGGCGGTGCCGACCCTGCACCGCTGTGCTGAATTCGGTCGCATGCACGTGCATGGCGGACAGTTGCCGCACCCGGCCCTGGAGCGTTTCTGATGGCCAATCTGGGGCCTGAATTGCAGGAGCGCGTACGGGCCGCCTGCGCCGCTGGACAGCCGCTGCGGATCTCTGGCGGCGGCACCAAGGATTTCCTTTCGCCGGCCTGCGAAGGGGCTGTGCTGGACGTTTCCGGACATACCGGTCTGATCGATTACGCGCCCAGCGAGCTGGTGCTGACGGCCCGTGCCGGAACTCCTTTGAAGGAAATCGAGTCGATTCTGGCGCAGCATGGACAGATGCTGGGCTTCGAGCCGCCGCATTTCGGCGCGGGAGCCACGCTCGGCGGTACCCTGGCCTGCGCGCTGTCCGGTCCGCGGCGGCCTTATGCCGGGGCGGCGCGCGACTTCGTGCTGGGCATGCACATCCTGAACGGTCGGGGTGAGTTGCTCGGCTTTGGTGGCCAGGTCATGAAGAACGTGGCCGGCTTCGACGTCTCCAGGCTGATGGTGGGCGCGCGCGGCACGCTGGGGGTGATTCTGGACGTTTCACTCAAGGTGCTGCCGCTCCCGGCGGAAGAGCGGACCTTGCGCGTGGCCTGTGGGCAGGAGGATGCCATCGCCCTGATGGCTGGCTGGGCCGGCAAGCCGTTACCGGTTTCCGCGACGGCATGGATCGATGGGGCCCTGATGGTCCGGCTGTCCGGTTTATCGCAGGCGGTCGAGGCGATGACGCAACAGGTGATCAGCGAGCCTGTATCCGGCGGGCAGGCATTCTGGCAAGGCTTGCGGGAGCAGACCCTGCCGTTCTTCGCCCTGCAGCCCGACGAGTCGCTGTGGCGCATCTCCCTGCCTCCGGGCAGCCCGCCCTTGGCCCTGTCTGGCCGGACCTGCCTGGACTGGGGAGGCGCGCAGCGCTGGCTGGTCACCGCCCAGCCGCCTGAATCCGTGGCCAGCGCCGCGCACCAGGCGGGTGGGGCAGTTACCCGATATCGCGGTTCAGGCGACGTGCCCGTTGCAAACATCTCCCCAGCGCTGCTGGGCCTGCACCAACGCATCAAACGCGCTTTTGATCCGGCGGGCATCCTCAACCCGGGGCGCGAATTTGGAGTCCGGTCCTGATGCAGACCAAGTTGCCCGAAACATACCGTCAGACCCCGCAAGGTGAAGAGGCCGAGGCGATTCTGCGATCCTGTGTGCATTGCGGTTTCTGCACGGCCGTGTGCCCCACCTATCAGCTTCTGGGTGACGAGCTCGATAGTCCGCGCGGCCGCATCTACCTGATCAAGAGCCTGCTGGAGGGTGAGGCGGTCGGCGCGCAAACCCAGCAACATCTGGACCGTTGCCTGACCTGCCGGGCCTGCGAGACTGCCTGTCCGTCCGGCGTGCAGTATGCCCGGCTGGCGGATATCGGCCGCCACGTCGTGGAGCAGCGCGTGCCGCGACCTTTAAGGGTGCGTTGGCTGCGTGGCGCGCTGCGCCTGGTCTTGCCGCACACGCGTCGCTTTGCCCTGATGCTGGGCCTGGGGCGATGGGCGCGTCCCCTGTTGCCAGCCGCCTTGAAAAGGCGCGTGCCCGTCCCGCACCGGCAGAGGGGCTGGCCACCGCCCAGGCACGCGCGTCGGGTATTGATCCATGCCGGGTGCGTGCAGCCGGCTCTGGCGCCGGATATCGACGCTGCGCTGGCACGGGTGCTCGACCGCCACGGCATCAGTGCGGTCCCGGTTGCCTCCGGATGCTGCGGGGCTGTTCACCAGCACTTGGCCGCCCCGGATGCGGCACTGGCGAACATCCGCACCAATATCGACGCCTGGTGGCCATTGATCGAGCAGGGTGCCGAAGCGATCGTGGAGACTTCCAGTGCCTGTGGAGCCATGGTGCGCGAATACGGTCACCTGATGCGTCATGATCCCGTGTATGCAAGCAAGGCCGAGCGCATCGCTGCGCAGTGCAGGGATCCCGCCGAGTTGTTGGCCGGACTGAACCTGGAAGATGTCGGCCGGGGTCGGCGCATCGCTTTTCATGCCCCATGCAGCCTGCAGAACGGGCTCCGGTTGGAGAGCCTGGTCGAACGCATCCTGCGGCAATCGGGATTCGAGCTGTTGCCGGTTGCCGAGTCCACCATGTGCTGTGGTGCCGCCGGAACTTATTCCATCCTGCAGCCCGAGCTCTCCGCCCGACTGCAGGAGCGCAAACTGACGGCGTTGGAACAGCATCATCCCGAGGTGATTGCGACAGCCAACATCGGTTGCCTGACCCACTTGCAGGGCGGAAGCGCGCTTCCCGTGAGTCACTGGCTGGAGTTGCTGGCCTGAGCAAGCGCCTGGTCAGGCGTGTTTTCCGGCAAAAAAACGGCGGCCTTGCGGCCGCCCAGGGAGGAGATTTTCTTTGGGGTGATCGATTAGCTGACGATCAGTTTCTTGGCTGAAGAAACCGCCTTTTTCGGCAGGACCAGTTCCAGAACGCCGTCCGCGTATTTGGCTTGCGAAGCGGCTTCGTCAATTTCGCTACCGACCGAGAAGCTGCGGCTGACCTTGCCGAAGTAGCGCTCAGAGCGCAGGACCTTCTCGCCTTCCTTGACTTCCTTTTCCTGCTTCACTTCGGCGCTGATGGAGACCTGGTTGCCGTCGATGGTGACGTGGATGTCTTCCTTCTTGACGCCCGGGATGTCGGCGTGCACGGTATAGCCCTTGTCGTCTTCCTTCACGTCCATCTTGATCTGGACGTTGGGGGTGCCCTCGATGCGGACGGGGCGGAAGAAGCCCTTGAATACGTCATCCAGCGGATCAAAACCGGAAATCTGGAACGGGTCGTAGCGGGAAACGTTAGCCATTGCATTCTCCTTGATATGAACTCGATTGATGATCTGCCCTTTGGCATCAGAACGTATATGGGGCGATGCAATCGGATTTCAAGAGTCTGCAACGACGTCAGTTGCAGGCAAAAAGAAAGCGGCCTTTTGGGCCGCTCAAGGGAGGAGACATTCATGGGATTCAAGAATGGAGTGCATTATAAACAATCAGGATAAGAAGGACAAGTTTATCTTGATTAATTTTGCATCAATTTGATCCGGTGGTTTCGATCCGCCCGGGCGGCATCAGATCTTCTTGATGAATACCTTGGAGCGGCGCTGATAGTTGTAGAGCTGTTGCTTGGCGGGCGGCAACGCGGTCACGTCGGCTTCGACAAAGCCGCGCTCGACGAACCAGTGCGCGGTGCGCGTGGTCAGCACGAACAGCGAGCGGATGCCGCGCTTGCGGGCCTCTTCTTCGCAGAATTGCAGCAGCCGGTCGCCGCGACCGCCGCCGCGGAAGGAGGAGTGAATCGCAACGCAGGCAAGTTCCGCCTGGCTGACGTCGGTGAACGGATACAGTGCCGCGCAGCCGATGATGACCCCGTCGTGCTCCATGACGTAGAAATGGCCGATTTCCATTTCCAGGCGCTCTCGGCCGCGTTTGACCAGGATGCCCTCAGCTTCCAGCGGCTCGATCAGTTGCAGCAGCCCCCCTACATCCCCGATGTCCGCCTGGCGCATCGATTCCAGGGGCATCTCGGTCACCATGGTGCCGATGCCCTCGTGGGTGAACAGTTCCTGCAGGATGGCGCCGTCGGTGTGACGGCAGATCAGGTGCGTTCGTGCGACCCCATGGTCGCAGGCGCGGATGGCGCTGGGCAGATAGTAGCGTACGTCCTCGGTGATGTTCACGGCAGTTTCGCTCTGCGTATGACGCAGCAGGTTGCGTGCTTTCTCGGCGGTCATTTCACGTAACAGCTCGCCACGCAGGTTGTGCACGCCGGGGGTATCCATCAGGAAGATCAGCTTGTCCGCGTCCAGTGCGATGGCCGTGCTGGCGGCCACATCTTCCAGCGTCAGGTTGAAGGTCTCGCCGGTCGGGGAATAACCCAGCGGCGATAGCAGCACCAGTTCACCGTCGTCCAGCCGCTTCTGGATACCGATCGCGTCGATCTTGCGGACTTCCCCGGTGTGTTGCAGGTCGACCCCGGAGCGAACCCCCAGGGGGCGGGCGGTGACGAAATTGCCACTGGCGACGCGGATGTCCGAGCCGGCCATGGGGGAATTGACCAGCCCCATGGAGAGCAGGGATTCGATCTCCACGCGGATCGCGCCGTTGGCTTCCTTCACGGCTTCCATGGTGGGCTTGTCCGTGACGCGCAGACCTTCGACGAAGCGCGATTCGATGCGCGCACGCTTCAGTCGCGATTCGATCTGGGGGCGGGCGCCATGGACCAGAACCAGCCGAACTTCCAGGCTGGCCAGCAGGTTGAGGTCGTGTGCCAGCGCGACGAACTGACCGTCGTCGACGACCTCGCCGCCGAAGGCGATGACAAAAGTGCGGCCGCCAAAGGCGTGAATATAAGGTGCGACAGAGCGAAACCAGCGCACGAATTCCTGCGGCTGAAGCAAATTGAGTCTGGGGCCGGTCTGCGGGCCGGCGCCACTGGCGGCTTCTGCCTGTGCGTAAAGATAGGCCGGCGAGCAATCCAGGGCGGAGCACAGGCGGAACAGCATGGCTTCTGAAAGACCCTGTTCGCCGCGCTCGATGCGGGACAGGTTGCCGGTATCCGCATCGGTCTTGAGGGCCAGTTGCTGCAGGGTCAGTCCGAGGGCTTTGCGCCGTTTGCGCAGGGCTTCGCCGAGTGACATGGTGATATCCGGTAATGTTATAAATGCATAATAAATCACATATTATGCGTATACAACATATTTATGAGGGGTGGGGGTCTGTTGGCTGCAGGTCGGCCAGGCTGGGCAGGATGTTCCGGGCACCGATCTTCTCGATCAGTCCTGCGCGTCCGAGCTTTTCCAGAATGTTGGGGCGGGCGCCGCAAAGCACCAGTCGGGTCTTGTGATGTCGGCAGGTGTCCAGCAGGTCCCAAAGTGATTGCATGCCGGTGGCGTCGATGATCGGCACCTGGTCCAGCCGGAGTACCAGTGTGCCGGTATGGCCGTGAATGCTTTCGAGCGCGGATTCCAGGCGTTCCGCTGCGCCGAAGAAGAACGGGCCTTCCATGGAGAACACTGCCGTGTCGGGGGGGAGGTGGGCGGGGAGCGCATCCTCGTTCTGGCGCGCAATGGTGACCGCTTCCGACATGCGCTTCATGAACAGGAGTGCGGCCAGCATGACGCCGATGTTGACGGCGATGACGAGGTCGCTGAACACGGTCAGCAGGAAGGTGATCATGAGTACGGCAACGTCTGCCCTGGGAGCGGTGCGGGCAAGATAGATGAAGCGGTGTGCTTCGCTCATGTTCCATGCGACCACGAACAGGATCGCGGACAGGGCGCACAGCGGAATATGGGCGGCCAGCGGTGCCAGGAGCAAAATGATCAGTATCAGGGTGAGTGCGTGGAAAATGCCTGCCAGCGGGCTGGTGCCGCCGTTGCGAATGTTGGTGGCCGTCCGCGCGATGGCGCCGGTGGAGGCGAAGCCGCCAAACAGGGGGGAAAAGATGTTGGCGATGCCCTGACCAATCAGTTCCTGATTGGAATCGTGCCTGCTACCGCTCATGCTGTCGGCGACGACGGCGGACAGCAGGGACTCGATGGCGCCGAGCAGGGCGATGGTGAAGGCCGGACCGATCAGTTGCAGGGTTTCCGCGATGGTCAGGGTCGGGGGCTCGAAGTGAGGCAGTGCCTGGGGAATGCCGCCGAAAGCGCTGCCGATGGTGGAGACGCCCTCGAACCCGAAGATCGCCTGCTCGATGGTTGCCAGCACCATCGCGACGAGTGGGGCCGGGATGCGCTTGAAGATGCGCGGTGAAATCAGCAGGGTACTCAGCGTGAACACCCCGAGCGCGGTGGTTTCCGGGTTGAGGTGGGGAAAGGCTTCGATCAGGTTCCAGAGTTTCTGGTGGAAATGCTCGGCGCCCAGGTTGGGGGTCAGCCCGAAAAAGTCCTGCCACTGGCCGACCCAGATAATGACGGCGATACCGCTGGTGAAGCCGACAATCACGGGGTCCGGAATGTACTTGATGGCCCCGCCCAGGCGGGTGACGCCCATCAGCAGCAGCATGACGCCGGCCATCAGTGTCGCCATCTGCAGGCCTTCGATGCCGTATTTGGCGGTGATGCCGGAAAGAATGACGATGAATGCACCGGTGGGGCCGGCGATCTGCAGCCGGCTACCGCCCAGCAGGGAGGTCAGGCCGCCAGCCACGATCGCCGTGTAGAGTCCTTGCTCGGGCTTTGCGCCGGAGGCGATGGCGAACGCCATGGCGAGTGGCAGGGCGACAATCCCGACGATGACGCCGGCGAGCAGGTTATTCAGCCAGTGCGCTCTGCCGAGAAGTCCGGCACGTTTGGCTTCAAGGATGGCGATCATGGTGCACGCTTTCAGAAATCTCCCCACAAGGTCTGGATGGCCGCAAGGGCGGCAAGTGGTGCGGTTTCGGTGCGCAGGACGCGTGCACCCAGGCGAACGGGGGTGAATCCGACGCTCTCGGCCGCCAGCACTTCGGCGGGGCCGAAGCCGCCTTCGCAACCGATCAGCAGGCAAATGTCGCCATCCGGCCTGGGCAGGTCGTGCAGGTTCAGTTCGGCGGTGGGTGAGAGCATCAGTTTCAGGGCGAAAGAGGGCATGCTGCCCAGCCAGTTCGTCAGCGGTTGCGGAGCTTCCACGGCGGGCACGAAGGCTCGACCGGATTGTTCGCAAGCGGAAATCACCACGTTCTGCCAGTGTTCGCGGCGGCGTTCGGCGCGTTCGCCGGAAAGCTTGACCACGCTCCGCTCCGCGGCCAGCGGAACGATGTGGCTAATCCCCAGTTCCACGGATTTCTGCAGGGTGAAATCCATGCGGTCACCCGAGGAGATGGCCTGGGCAAGCGTCACCTTGAGGGGGGATTCTCGCGCTGTCTCATTGATGGCGATGACCTTGGCGGTGACGCCATCCTTGCTGACGCGCAAGAGTTCGACCTGGTAATCCATGCCGTTACCGTTGAACAGGATGGCTTCTTCGCCGGCTTTCAGTCGCAGCACCCGGCTGGCATGGTGGGCCGCATTTTCCGGCAGGTCGAGTTGTACGCCGGGCCCGAGCTTGGCGTCACAGAAAAAACGTGGTGCGGTCATGGATTTATGCGCGTTGCGCCAATGATAAAATCGACTTCATTATTCTAGATGAAGGAGTCCTCCCATGGTGAGTCTGAATACCCCGGTTTGCGATTTCGGCTGGAAGGCCCCTGATTTCAGGTTGCTCGGCACCGACGGCGAGATCTGGACGCTGGACCGCGTGCGTGGTCCCAAGGGGACGCTGGTGATGTTCATCTGCAATCACTGCCCCTATGTCAAAGCCATCCGCCCGCGCCTGGTTCAGGATTTGCGTGAATTGAAAGCCCTGGGCGTCAATGCGGTGGCCATCATGTCCAACGATCCCGCCGACTATAAGGAAGATAGCTTCCGTTACATGGAGGCGGTGGCGCAGGAGTTCGATTTTCCATTCCCTTACCTGGTCGATGTAACGCAGGAGGTGGCGAAAGCCTACGGGGCTGTCTGTACGCCGGACTTCTTCGGCTTCAACGCCGGGCTCGAACTGCAATACCGTGGCCGCTTCGACGAGTCGCGCAAGGAAACGGCGCCGGATAGCACGCGTGACCTGTTTCATGCCATGCGGCAGGTCGCGGAAACCGGTCGGGGGCCTGCCGAGCAGGTGCCCTCCATCGGCTGTTCCATCAAATGGATCAACGAGTAGCGTGCACTTTGACGGTGCTGGACTATTGCTCAATAGACGTAAAAAGGGAATAATTGATCCACTTTCCCTATTCAGGCGCTATAAAAATACCAACCAGCCTGTTTCCGGGGGGAATCCCTGAGGAAATGAATATCCGCCCCAGCCTTCGCAGGCCGGAGTAATTTTCGCTTTTGACTAAACGATAGGAACGATTATGGCAACTCGTAAAGAACTTGCAAACGCCATCCGCGCCCTGGCGATGGATGCCGTGCAGAAAGCCAACTCCGGTCACCCGGGCGCCCCGATGGGCATGGCGGACATCGCCGAAGTGCTGTGGAACAACCACCTGAGCCACAACCCGGCCAACCCGAGCTGGGCCAACCGCGACCGTTTCATTCTGTCGAACGGCCACGGTTCCATGCTGATTTACTCGCTGCTGCACCTGTCCGGCTACGACCTGCCGATGGACGAGATCAAGACTTTCCGTCAGCTGCACTCCAAGTGCGCCGGCCACCCGGAATACGGTTACGCCCCTGGCGTTGAAACCACCACCGGCCCGCTGGGTCAGGGCATTACCAACGCCGTTGGTTTCGCCATGGCTGAAAAACTGCTGGCCAACCAGTTCAACAAGCCTGGCCACGAAATCGTCGACCACCGCACCTGGGTGTTCCTGGGCGACGGCTGCATGATGGAAGGCATCTCCCACGAAGCCTGTGCGCTGGCCGGTACCTGGGGTCTGGGCAAGCTGACCGCGTTCTGGGATGACAACGGCATCTCCATCGATGGTCACATCGAAGGCTGGTATACCGACGACACCGCTGGTCGTTTCGAAGCTTACGGCTGGCACGTTGTCCGCAACGTTGACGGCCACGATCCGGTTGCGATCAACGCTGCCATCGAAGAAGCCAAGAAGGTGACCGACAAGCCGTCCCTGATCTGCACCAAGACCATCATCGGCTGGGGTTCCCCGAACAAGTGCGGCAGCCACGACTGCCACGGTTCCGCACTGGGCGAGGCCGAAGTCGCTGCGACCCGCGCCAACATCGGCTGGAACCACGAGCCGTTCGTGATTCCGAAGGATGTGTACGAAGGCTGGGACGCCCGCACCAAGGGCCAGGGCGCTGAAACCCTGTGGAACAACAAGTTCGCCGAGTACGCCAAGGCATTCCCGGCCGAAGCCGCCGAGTTCAAGCGCCGCATGGCAGGTGAACTGCCGGCCAACTGGAAGGAAGCCACTGCTGCAATGATCAAGGCGACCAACGAGAAGGCTGAAACCGTTGCGACCCGTAAGGCTTCCCAGAACGCCATCAATGCTCTGGCTGCCATCCTGCCTGAATTCGTCGGCGGTTCCGCTGACCTGACCGGTTCCAACCTGACCAACTGGACGGGTGCACACCACGTCCATGGCAAGAAGCCGGGCAACTACATCTCCTACGGCGTCCGTGAATTCGGTATGGCCCACATCATGAACGGTATGGCACTGCACGGCGGCATTCTGCCGTTCGGCGGCACCTTCCACATGTTCTCCGACTACATGAAGTCCGGTATGCGTATGTCTGCGCTGATGCATCAGCGCGTGGTGTACGTGCTGACCCACGACTCCATCGGTCAGGGTGAAGACGGCCCGACCCACCAGCCGGTCGAGAACACCGCTGGTCTGCGTTACATCCCGCGCATGGACGTATGGCGTCCGGCTGACTCCACCGAAACGGCGATTGCCTGGGTGGCTGCAGTCGAGCGTACCGAAGGCCCGACCAGCCTGGTGCTGTCCCGTCAGAACGTGCCGGGCATCAAGCACGACGAAGCGCAATTCGACCTGGTCCGCAAGGGCGGTTACGTGTTCTCCGACTGCGCCGGCAAGGCCGATGTGATCATCATCGCCAACGGTTCCGAACTGGATCTGGCCATCAAGGCTGCTGCCGAACTGACCAACGAAGGCAAGAAGGTGCGCGTGGTTTCCATGCCGTCCACCAACGTCTTCGACCGTCAGGATCAGGCATACAAGGACAGCGTCCTGACCCCGGGCGTGAAGCGCGTGGCAGTAGAAGCCGCTCACCCGGACTTCTGGCGCAAGTATGTCGGCCTGGAAGGTGCAGTCGTCGGTATCGATACCTTCGGCGAATCCGCTCCGGGCGGCGTGCTGTTCAAGCACTTCGGTTTCACCGTTGAGAACGTGGTGAAGACCGTGAAGTCTGTGCTGTAATCTATGCAGTAGCTTTGAAGGGGCCCCGGTGTATGCTTGGGCCCCTTTTTGTTTGTGAAAAGAGGATGTAGCAAATGGCGATCAAAGTTGGTATCAATGGATTTGGCCGTATCGGCCGTATGGTGTTCCGTGCCGCAATCAAGGATTTTCAGGATATCGAAGTTGTGGCGATTAACGACCTGCTGGAGCCGGAGTATCTGGCTTACATGCTGAAGCATGACTCCGTACATGGCCGCTTCAAGGGCGACGTTTCCGTCAGCGGTAACAATCTGGTCGTCAATGGCAAGACTATCCGCCTGACCGCGGAAAAGGATCCGGCCAACCTGAAGTGGAACGAAGTCGGTGCCGACATCGTCATTGAATGTACCGGTTTCTTCCTGACCAAGGAAACCTGCCAGAAGCACATCGATGCGGGCGCCAAGAAAGTCGTGCAATCCGCGCCGTCCAAGGACGATACGCCGATGTACGTCTACGGTGTGAACCACGAGACTTATGGCGGTGAGGCGATTGTCTCTGCAGCCTCTTGCACGACCAATGGTCTGGCGCCGGTCGCCAAGGTGCTGAACGACGCATTTGGCATCAAGCGTGGCCTGATGACGACCGTGCACGCAGCCACGGCAACGCAGAAGACCGTGGATGGCCCGTCCAACAAGGATTGGCGCGGTGGTCGTGGTATTCTGGAAAACATCATTCCTTCCTCGACCGGTGCAGCCAAGGCCGTGGGCAAGGTGATCCCGTCACTGAACAAGAAGCTGACCGGCATGGCCTTCCGCGTGCCGACTTCAGACGTATCCGTGGTTGACCTGACCGTGGAACTGAGCAAGGAAGCCACCTACGAGGATATCTGCAAGGCCATGAAAGTGGCGTCTGAAAGCGGTCCGCTGAAGGGTGTGCTGGGCTATACCAACGACAAGGTGGTCTCCACCGACTTCGTGGGTGAAACCTGCCCGTCCGTGTTCGATGCCGACGCCGGCATCATGCTGGATCCGACCTTCGTCAAGGTCGTGGCCTGGTATGACAACGAATACGGATATACCTGCAACCTCATGCGTCTGGTGCAGCATATCGCCTAAAGCCGTGGCTGCGCGAGCGAATCGCGGCGTTGCGCGGTGCTCCGAAACTCGCCGTACTGAAAGTACTGTCTCGTTTCGTGCGCACCACGCGCCTTGCGCTTCATCACGCTCGCTCACGGTTCCTCTGTTTCAATGAAAACTGGATGGAGAACGAAATGTCCGTAATCAAAATGACCGACCTGGATCTGAAGGGCAAGCGCGTCTTCATCCGGGCAGACCTCAATGTGCCGGTGAAGGATGGCAAAGTCACTTCCGACGCCCGCATTACGGCCTCCATGCCCACCATCGAGCATGCGCTCAAGGCGGGTGCCAAGGTCATGGTGACCTCGCATCTGGGCCGCCCAGAAGAGGGTGTCTTTTCTGAAGAAAACTCGCTGCAGCCGGTGGCGGACGTGATTTCCGCCAAGCTGGGCAAACCGGTACGCGTGGTGCGCGACTGGGTGAATGGCGGTTTCGATGTGGCCGAAGGCGAAGTGGTGCTGCTGGAAAACTGCCGCTTCAACAAGGGTGAAAAGAAGAATGTGGAAGACACGGCCCGCAAGTATGCGGCGCTGTGCGACATTTTTGTCATGGATGCGTTTGGTACCGCGCATCGCGCTGAAGCCTCCACTTATGGGATTGCGCAATACGCACCGGTCGCGGCGGCAGGTATCCTGCTGACCGAAGAGCTGGATGCGCTGACCAAGGCGCTGTTGAGCCCGGCGCGCCCGATGGTGGCAATCGTCGGCGGCAGCAAGGTTTCCACCAAGCTGACCGTGCTGGAAAGCCTGTCTGAAAAAGTGGATCAGTTGGTGGTAGGCGGCGGCATCGCCAATACCTTCCTCAAGGCGGCCGGCAAGAATGTCGGCAAGTCGCTGTGCGAGGATGATCTGGTGCCGACAGCCAAGGCGCTGATGGACAAGATGTCTGCGCGTGGCGCGGCGGTGCCGATTGCCGTTGACGTGGTCTGCGGCAAGCGATTTGATGCCAACGAGCCTGCTGTGTTGAAGGACGCAGGTAGTGTGGCGGATGACGACATGATTTTCGACATTGGACCGAAGAGTGCGCAGGAACTGGCCGACATCATCA
The DNA here is from genome assembly GCA_029782295.1 of Pseudomonadota bacterium. Lineage (GTDB taxonomy): Bacteria > Pseudomonadota > Gammaproteobacteria > Burkholderiales > Methylophilaceae > CAIJXJ01. The sequence continues at coordinate 97,198 of JAKOVB010000027.1, read as the reverse complement.
TGAAGGCGGGTACCGTAGTGTGGAATGGTCCGGTTGGCGTGTTCGAGTTTGACCAGTTTGGCGAGGGGACCAAGACTATCGCGATGGCGATTGCCGAAACCAAGGCGTTTACCCTGGCCGGTGGCGGTGACACGATTGCCGCCATCCAGAAATACGATATCTACGACAAGGTGTCATATATCTCGACAGCGGGGGGAGCCTTCCTCGAGTTCCTTGAAGGCAAGAAACTGCCGGCCGTGGATATCCTGGAACAGCGTGCAAAAGGCTGATCATCCGAATCCGTAGTGCTTCACGGGAAACCCGCCGGTCGGGTTTCCCGTCATTATTTTGAGAGTCTGAATGACAATACTGCGTAAAACCAAAATTGTGGCCACTCTGGGGCCGGCTTCCAACAGTGAGGAAGTGCTGAACCGCATGGCGGAAGCCGGCGTGGATCTGGTCCGTCTCAATTTCTCGCACGGCACCGCTCAGGACCATGTGGCGGCTGCCAACCTGGTGCGTGAGATCGCTGCGCGTCATCGGCGGCCGATCGGCGTGCTTTGCGACCTGCAGGGTCCGAAGATCCGCATCGGGAAGTTCGAGGGCGGCAAGATCGAACTGGCTGTCCGCGACAAGTTTATTCTGGATGCCGAATGTGCCTTGGGGAATCGCGAGCGGGTCGGCCTGGACTACAAGACCCTGCCGCAGGAAGTCGAGCCGGGAGCCGTGTTGCTGCTAGACGATGGACGCATCGTGATGACGGTCGAATCGGTCAAGGGAAGCGAAATTCATTGTGTGGTGAATGTCGGTGGCGTGCTGTCCAACAACAAGGGGATCAACCGCCAGGGCGGCGGTCTGGCTGCCGAGGCGCTGACCGATAAGGACAAGGAAGACATCAAGACCGCAGTCGCGCTGGATGCCGATTATGTGGCGATTTCCTTCCCCCGTTCCGGAGCAGACGTGGAATACGCCCGCAAACTGGTACGCGAGGCTGGCGGACATGCCGGCATCATCGCCAAGGTGGAGCGTGCCGAGGCGATCGTGGCGCTGGAGGAGATCATCGATGCTTCCGAAGCCATCATGGTGGCACGGGGCGATCTGGGCGTCGAGGTCGGGGATGCGGCCGTGCCGGGGCTGCAGAAACGCATGATCCGGATGGCCCGTGCCCGCAACAAACTGGTCATTACTGCGACGCAGATGATGGAGTCCATGATCACCAACCCGATTCCAACCCGCGCCGAAGTCTCCGATGTGGCCAACGCCGTGCTGGATGGCACCGATGCCGTGATGCTGTCCGCCGAAAGCGCCGCAGGCAAGTATCCGGTCGAAGCGATTCTGGCGATGGACCGTGTCTGTCGCGAGGCCGAAAAAGATTATGACAGCCAGCACCTGAAACCCAAGGGGAACAAGGATTTCCACCGCATCGACGAGTCGATCGCGATGGCGGCAGTGCACGTGGCACAACACCTCAAGGTCAAGGCGATTGCCTCGCTGACCGAGTCAGGAACGGCGGTGATGTGGCTGTCGCGAGCCAATACGCTGGTGCCGATCTACGCACTGGCCGGCAAAAAGGAAACCCGCCGTAAACTCACGTTATTCCGCGGTGTCTACCCTTATCCGTTCGAGCAGAGTACCGATGATCGAGACCAGATCCTTCAGGACGCCGAAGACGAATTGCGCATGCGCGGCGCGTTCAAGGATGGAGACCTGATCCTGCTGACCATCGGCGAGCCGGTCGGTGTTTCCGGGGGCACCAATACCCTGAAGATCGTCAAGGTTGGCGAGCATCGGAAAAGCTGATCTAATCCGGGAATAGACCGTTCAAGGAGTACATCATGGCACTCGTATCGCTGAGGCAGTTACTGGACCACGCAGCAGAACATTCCTATGGCCTGCCGGCATTCAACGTCAACAACATGGAGCAGATCCACGCCATCATGCAGGCCGCGGATGCCGTGGACAGCCCGGTCATCCTGCAAGGTTCTGCCGGGGCCAGAAAATATGCGGGCGAAGCTTTCCTGCGCCATCTGGTGTCAGCGGCGGTCGAGGCGTATCCGCACATTCCGGTAGTGATGCACCAGGATCACGGTTCCTCCCCGGCCGTCTGCATCCAGGCGATCCGTTCCGGTTTTTCCAGCGTGATGATGGACGGTTCGCTGAAGGAGGACATGAAGACTCCGGCCAGCTATGAGTACAACGTCGAAGTGACCCGAAAGGTGGTCGACATGGCGCATGCCGTCGGTGTGTCCGTGGAAGGGGAACTGGGTTGCCTCGGTTCGCTGGAAACCGGCATGGCCGGAGAAGAAGACGGCCACGGTGCCGAGGGCGTGCTGGATCACTCCAGCCTGCTGACCGACCCGGAAGAGGCGGCTGCGTTCGTTAAGGCGACCGGCGTGGATGCGCTGGCGATCGCCATCGGCACTTCGCATGGCGCCTACAAGTTTACCCGCCCGCCGACCGGAGATGTGCTGGCGATCAGCCGCATCAAGGAAATTCACGCACGCATTCCCAACACGCATCTGGTGATGCATGGTTCGTCTTCCGTTCCGCAGGAATGGCTGAAGATTATCAACGAATGCGGCGGTGATATCGGCGAGACCTATGGCGTGCCGGTCGAGGAAATCGTCGAGGGCATCAGGAATGGTGTGCGCAAGGTTAATATCGATACCGATCTGCGCATTGCTTCCATGGGGGCCGTACGTCGATTCCTGACACAGGAGCAGAACCGCAAGGAACTGGATCCGCGCAAGTTCCTGCTGGCGGCGACCAAGGCCATGAGCGAAGTGTGCCGGGCCCGTTTTGAGGCGTTCGGTTCCGCCGGGCAGGCCTCCAGGATCAAGGCCATGTCCTGCGAGAAGATGTCGGATCGCTACAAGAACGGGGAACTGGCGGCGATCGTCAGGTAGTCTCGCACTGGCGACAGGCGTAAAAAAGGCGGCTCGCGAGCCGCCTTTTTTGTTGCCGTCCGAATTACATCTGGCTGACGATTTCCTCGCCGAACTGGGAGCAGGAGACCTGAGTCGCGCCTTCCATCTGGCTGGAGAAGTCCCAGGTAACGCGCTTGCTGGCGATGGCCTTGCCGACGCCCTGCAGGACGAGGTCGGCGGCTTCGGTCCAGCCCATGTGGCGCAGCATCATTTCCGCAGACAGGATCAGCGAAGACGGGTTGGCCAGGTCCTTGCCGGCGATCTTGGGGGCGGTGCCATGGGTCGCCTCGAACATCGCGACGGTGTCGGACAGGTTCGCGCCTGGGGCGATGCCGATGCCGCCGACTTGTGCGGCCAGCGCGTCTGAGACGTAGTCGCCGTTCAGGTTGAGGGTCGCGACGACGCTGTGGTCTTCCGGGTGCAGCAGGATTTCCTGCAGGAACGCGTCAGCGATGCAGTCCTTGATGACGATGCCGTTCGGCAATTGGCACCAGGGTCCGCCATCAATCTCCACCGCGCCGAATTCCTGCTTGGCGATTTCGTAGCCCCAATTCTTGAAGCCCCCTTCGGTGAATTTCATGATGTTGCCCTTGTGCACGATGGTGACGGACTTGCGGCCGTTGTCGATCGCATACTGGATGGCCTTGCGTACCAGGCGCTTGGTGCCTTCTTCGGACACCGGCTTGATGCCGATGGCAGAACTTTCCGGGAAACGGATCTTCTTGGCTGCCCCCATGTCGCGCAGGAACCCGATGACTTTCTTGACGTCCTCGGAACCCGCGGCGAATTCGATGCCGGCATAAATGTCTTCGGTATTCTCCCGGAAGATCACCATGTCGGTTTTTTCCGGATGCTTGACCGGGCTGGGCACGCCGTCGAAATACTGGACCGGGCGCAGGCAGACGTAGAGGTCGAGTTCCTGGCGCAGGGTGACGTTGAGCGAGCGGATGCCGCCGCCGACCGGGGTGGTCAGCGGACCCTTGATGGAGATCACGTAGTCCTTCACGGCCTGCATGGTTTCTTCCGGCAGCCACACGTTGTCACCGTAGACCTTGGTGGATTTCTCACCAGCGAAAACTTCCATCCATTCAATGCTGCGACGGCCAGAGTAAGCCTTGTTGACGGCCGCATCGACCACGCGCTTCATCGGCGGGGTGATGTCGAAGCCGATGCCGTCACCTTCGATAAATGGGATAATCGGATGGTCGGGAACGTTCAGGCTGTTGTCGGCATTGACCGTGATTTTTTGCCCGTTGGCGGGCACGCTGATTTTGCTGCTCATAAAAGGCTCCTGAAAACTTGATTATCCTGTTCAATAAACCGTTCAACGTGGTTTGCCAGTTCAGCAAACACGAGGTCCATCCGACGCTCAAGGACTACATTCCGATCCCCGGCGTCTATGCGGCTGGGCGGCTGGATACCGACAGTGAGGGATTGCTTATTTTAACCGATGACGGCGCGCTGCAACATCGTTTGTCCGATCCCAGGCACAAACAGCCCAAGACCTATTGGGTCCAGGTGGAGGGTGTGCCAACCGAGGAAAGCCTGGCGCCCCTGCGGCAAGGCGTCGATCTGGGGGATTTCGTGACCCAGCCGGCCAGGGTGCGGGTCATTGATGAACCGGCCGGGCTCTGGCCGCGAACTCCACCCATTCGTGAACGCAAGGCGATTCCGACCACCTGGATCGAGGTGATCATCGCCGAAGGCAAGAACCGTCAGGTGCGGCGCATGACGGCCAAGGTCGGGTTTCCGACCCTGCGACTGATCCGCTGGGCGGTCGGGGAATATACCCTGAAGGATATCGACCCGGGCGCGTGGCGCCAGATTGGCACGCCGGTTGCTAAAGTTTCTTCATCATCCACGTCACGAAAGCCGGTCAGAAGATCATGAAACCCGTTGCTATTTTCCGACACGCGACAACCGAGGGGCCGGGCTACCTGGCCGACTTCCTCGATGCCTGCGGCATCCCGTGGCAGCTGGTGTGCATCGATGCCGGGGATGCTCTGCCTGAAGGGCCGGAAGCCTTCAGCGGGCTGGTATTCATGGGCGGCCCCATGAGCGTGAACGACGATTTGCCATGGATTCCGCCGGTGCTGGCACTGATTCGGGGCGCGGTCGCGGCGGATATCCCGGTATTGGGGCATTGCCTGGGTGGCCAGCTCATGGCGAAGGCATTGGGCGGCACTGTCACGCGCAACCCCATCAAGGAAATCGGCTGGGGTGAAGTCGAGGTGGCCAGGACGGATGCCGCACAGCAGTGGTTCGGGACGCTCTCGAATTTCACGGCTTTTCACTGGCATGGCGAAACCTTTTCCATCCCGCCGGGCGCGGAGCTGTTGCTGGCGAGCCGTTATTGCCGGCATCAGGCCTTTGCGCTGGGCAAGCACCTTGGTTTTCAGTGCCACATCGAGATGACAGCCGGAATGGTGCGCGAATGGTGCCGCATCGGGGCTGAAGAAATGGCCGAGGCGGCGGCGAGTCCCGGTGTGCAGCCCCCGGTCGAGATCGAGCGTGATCTGGTTCCCAAAGTGGCGGCCCTCAATGAGGTGGCTGGTCGGGTTTATGCGGTCTGGCTTGAAGGCTTGAAGCAGGACTGACGCTGGTCAGGGCAACGGTTTCATCCCGACCCGCTGGAAGGCCTCGGCCGCTGCGATCCCTTGCAGTTCCAGGGCGATGACCCTGGCCAGGTCCTTCAGGTGATCAATTTCCCACGGGTCCAGGACACGAGGGACACGGTCGATCACGCACAACGTGCCGACCCGCATGCCGTTAGCCATTTCCAGTGGAGCGCCGGCGTAAAAGCGGATCTTGGGCTCGCCCAGCACCAGCGGGTTGTCAGCGAAGCGCGGGTCCTTGAGGGCATCGTTCACGACCATGATGTCTGATCCAAGGATCGCATGGCCGCAGAAACTGATGCTGCGAGGGGTTTCCGTCGCATCCAGACCGCACATCGACTTGAACCACTGGCGGTTTTCATCGACCAGGCTGACCAGGGCGATCGGCACATCCAGCAGTGATGCGATGTAGCTGGTCAGTACGTCGAAGCGCTCCTCAGGTTCGGTGTCCAGAATCAGCAGTTCGCGCAGGGTCTGCAGTCGATGTTGTTCGTCGGCAGGGATGGGCGGCTCGATCACAGGCATCTCGCTTTGAATGATTTGCTGATCATTATACCCTTGCAGGCACTACAGGAAAGCGGAAGCCTTTGAGCCCGGATCAGTGACGGAGCCTGCGCGTCAAGGCTTTGCGTGTCTCCTCGATCACCAGCATCAGCCCGCACATCGGGAGGATCATTAGCCAGAGCTCGGCCGGCAATGCGGCGGTGCCAAACACTTTTTGTCCCCAGGGGGTGTAATCGATCAGCCCCAGCAGCAGCAGTTCCAGCGCGATGCCCGTCAGGATGAGCGGGTTGTCGAACAGACGGGCGCGCCAGAGCGGACTGTCCGGATGCTTGCACAGCAGGACGTTGACCACTTGCGTCAGGATGATGGCTGACAGGGTTGCCGAAGTGGCCTGCAGATATAGCGGTGCGTCAGCGGCAAGTGGCTGTCCTGATTGCCAGCCACCCAGGTGCAGCATGGCAAAATAAGCGGCCATGGCAGCGGCGGCTTCCATGATGCCAAGGAACAGGTAGGCACGGGCCAGCAGGCGCCAGTTGAGCAGGCGTTCCTTGCGGCGACGCGGCGGGCGCATCATGACGGCCGGATCCGGTTTTTCGGCCCCCAGGCCGAGGGCGGGCAGCATGTCGGTGCCGAGATCGACTGCCAGGATCTGCACCACGGTCAGCGGCAGCGGAATCCTGAACAGGGCGAAGGCGAGGTAGGGCACCAGTTCCGGGATGTTGGAGGTGAGGATATAGGTCAGGAACTTGCGGATGTTGTCGAATACCGCGCGGCCTTCCTCGATGGCGGCCACGATACTGGAAAAATTATCGTCCAGCAGGATCATGTCGGCGGCACTCTTGGCGACGTCGGTGCCGCTTAGGCCCATGGCGATGCCGATGTCAGCCGCTTTCAGCGCCGGTGCATCGTTGACGCCGTCGCCTGTCACGGCCACGATATGTTTCTTGTGCTTGAGTGCCTGCACGATTCGCATTTTCTGATCGGCCCCGACTCGGGCGAACAGGATTTCGCGGGCGTCGAGCGCGATCTGGAGTTGCGTGGCCGAGAGCTTTTTCAGATCATCTCCGTTGATGACCGTCGGTTGCCTGGTCGTGACCAAACCGATTTGGCGGGCGATGGCGAGTGCGGTATGCGGGTGGTCGCCGGTGACCATGATGACTTTGATACCGGCCTCACGGCACCTGCGGATGGCTTCCGGCACCTCCGGCCGAGCCGGGTCCGCCAGCCCTACCAGTCCGGCCAGAATCATGTCCTGCTCGCGCGCATCGCCGTGCTCGCCGAAGCGCAGGGGACGATAGGCCAGCGCCAGTACCCGCAGGCCTTCGGCAGCCATCCGTTCCTGCTCGGCGCGGATGCCTGCAAGTTGAGCTGCGTCCATGGTGGTTGCATCACCGGAGTCGCTGAGGCTATGGGTGCAGTGTGGCAATACCGTTTCGGGTGCGCCTTTGCAATACAGTACCTGGCCATGCCCTGTATCGTGGACCGTGGACATGCGTTTGCGATCGGTGTCGAAAGGAATTTCGTTCCGTTTGGGGAAGACTGGCAGATGGTCCAGTACCGTCTCGGCCATGTTGACCAGGGCGACTTCCATCGGGTCTCCGAGCCAGACGTTACCGCCAGGCTTGAGGCTGTGGCAGAGCGCGGCTGTTTCGAACAGGGGGCGGAAGGCCTTCGCGGTTGCAGGCGGCAGGTGGTCAGTCTCATGACGTGCATCTCCCATCCACAGGGCCTTGACCTGCATCTGGTTGAGGGTGAGCGTGCCGGTCTTGTCCGTGCAGATGACGGTCGTTGCGCCCAGCGTTTCCACCGAAGGCAGGTGGCGGATCAGTGCATTGCGCCTGGCCATGCGCTTGGTGGCCATGGCCAGTGCCAGTGTGACCGTGGGGAGCAATCCTTCCGGCACGTTGGCGACGATGACGCCGATGGCGAACATGAGGTCGCCCCAGAACGAAAGCCCGATCCAGCGGCCGATCAGGAAAAACAGGACCCCCAGCAGCAGCGAGAGCAGGGCGATGATGCGGCTGAGGCGGATGATCTCGCGCTGTAACGGCGACAGGGATTCGCCCTCGGTCTGGGTGAGATGGGCGATCTTGCCGAATTCCGTATGCATGCCGGTGGCAAAGACGACGGCGCGCCCTTCGCCGGATACCACCGAAGTCCCGGCCAGAAGGATGTTGTGGCTGGTGAGCAGATCCTCTGCCTCGGAGGGGTGAGCGTCGCGCCCCTTGGGCAGCGATTCGCCGGTGACAGTGGCGTTGTTGACCCGCAACGAAAAGGCTTCGAGCAACCGGCAATCCGCCGGCACGTTGTCCCCTTCCTGCAGCAGCACGATATCGCCCGGCACCAGTTGATCCACGTCCAGCAAGGTGATGGTGTGGTCGCGGAAGGCCTTGATCTGACGCGGAAGCAGTTTTTGCAGGGCCTCGATGGCTTGCTCGGCGCGGTATTCCTGCCAGAACGAGAACAGGCCGTTGACCAGGATGACGCCGAGAATGGCCCAGCCCAGGGTGGCCATGCCTTGCCCGGGGTCCCGGTGGTCGGCGAAAAAGGCCAGGCCGGCGGCCAGCCAGAGGATGAGCGCGAAAAAGTGTGTGAATTCCTTGAGGAAGGCAAAGGCCAGCGGTTCTTGTGGCAGGGCCTGCACGCTGTTCGGGCCGAATTCCTGCAGTCGTTTTTCCGCCTCGGCACGGGGGAGTCCCTGGGGACTGCTGGCCAGGCTTTCCAAGGCTTGTCCGGCGGATAGCTGGTGGATTTTCATCACTTACTCCCGAAATGGGCTCTGGCCGGAATATGTTAAACTTGCATAAGTTTAGTCACGAGTCCTGTTATGTCCGGCAACACCTTCGGAACCCTGTTTACCGTCACGACCTTTGGCGAGTCCCATGGCGCAGGCATCGGCTGCATCGTCGACGGCTGCCCGCCGGGATTGAACCTGTGCGAAGCCGATATTCAGGCGGACCTCGATCGACGCAAGCCCGGCACTTCCCGCCATGTCACGCAGCGCAAGGAGCCGGACACGGTGGAAATCCTGTCTGGCGTGTTCGAGGGCAAGACCACCGGCACCCCGATCGCGCTGCTGATCCGCAACCAGGACCAGCGCAGCCAGGACTACGGCACCATTGCCGAAACCTTCCGTCCGGGACATGCAGATTACACCTACTGGCAGAAATATGGCATCCGCGATTACCGCGGTGGCGGTCGTTCCAGTGCCCGAGAAACCGCTGCGCGGGTGGCAGCCGGGGCCATCGCCCGGAAATGGCTGAACGAACGCTACGGCGTGGTCATCCGCGGTTACATGAGCCAGATGGGCGAGATCGAAGTGCCGTTCCTCAGTTGGGACGATGTGCGAACGAATCCGTTCTTCGCCGCCAATGCGGCCATGGAGCCGCAACTGGCCGCGTATCTGGACAAGATTCACAGCGAACGGGATTCGGTGGGCGCCAAGATCACGGTGGTGGCTGAAAACGTGCCCGTCGGCTGGGGCGAACCGGTGTTCGATCGCCTGGATGCCGAGATCGCCTACGCCATGATGGGCATCAACGCCGCCAAGGGCGTCGAGATTGGTGCCGGCTTCGATAGCGTTGCGCAGCGCGGCAGCGTGCATTGCGACGAACTCACGCCGCGCGGATTCGCCACGAACAACGCCGGCGGCGTGCTCGGCGGCATTTCGAGCGGCCAGGACATCGTCGTGCATACCGCGTTCAAGCCTACCTCCAGCATTCCGCAGGAGCGTAACTCGATCAACAAAGCCGGCGAAGCCGTGGCCATGAAGACCACCGGACGTCACGACCCCTGCGTCGGCGTGCGTGCGACGCCGATCTGCGAGGCCATGCTCGCGCTGGTGCTGATCGACCATGCGTTGCGCCACAGGGCCCAGTGCGGAGATGTGACGTGCCCGACCCCGAAGATTTCTGGAAACATCGTTTAACTTTTATTAAGTGTATTGGAGAGAAGTATGGCCGCTATTCATCATGACCTCGTCAGCGAATTCCCGGAATTCCGCGATCAAATCCACAACCTGAAGCTGAGCAATGCTCACTTTGCCAAGCTGTTCGATGAATACCACGTCGTCAATCGCGAAGTGATGCGTCTGGAAGCTGAAGGCGTGCCTGTTGCCGACGAAGCGTTCGAGCAGCAGAAGAAGCAGCGCCTGCGCCTGAAGGACGAGTTGTACAACATGCTCAAGGCGGCTGCCTGATCGGTTGCCTGGATCGGTGACGACCAAGGCCGGAGCGGAATTTGCTCCGGCTTTTCTCTTTATGGGGCGGACGTAAGATGAAGGCTAAAACCTGTTGGGTGCTGACGCTGGGGGTGCCCGGCATGGACAACCAGTCGCTGGGGCTGGCGCAGGCGCTCGGGCTGGAGGTGATCCAGAAGCGTCTTGTGCCGACCGCGCCCTGGAAATACCTGCCGCCGCAGTTCTGGATCCAGCCGCTGAAGTTCCTCGGTCAGGGGAGCGACCCGATCACGGCCCCCTGGCCGGACGTGGTCATCGGCACTGGCCGCATGACCGTCGCGGTTGCGTTGGCGATCAAGCACGCGAGTGGAGGCCGGACTTTCAATATCCGCATCCAGAATCCGAAAACGTCCTATGACGATTTCGACGTGATCATCACGCCCCATCACGACCGTTTCCATCGTCCCAATTCCCTGCACACCATGGGTGGCCTGCACACCATTACCCCGGAGCGAGTCAGTCAGGCCGGAGCACGTTTCGCGGAACGCTTCGCGCATTTGCCGCGACCTCTGGTGGCGGTACTGGTAGGCGGTACCAACAAGTGCTACCGCATGACCCCGGAGATCGGCCGCCGGCTCGGCGAGCAACTGGCCGCCATGTCGAAGGCGACCGGTGCCGGGATTCTGCTGACGCCGTCCCGCCGGACCGGAGCGGAGGTCGAGGCGGCGATGCGCGAGGCGCTGGCGGATACACCGGCCTTCATCTGGGATGGGCAGGGCGAAAACCCCTATCTGGCCTTCCTCGCCCATGCCGATGCCATCGTCACCACGGCCGATTCGGTCAATATGGTGTCTGAAGCTTGCACTACCGGCAAACCGGTCTATGTCATGCCGCTGGACGGCGGGTCGGCAAAGTTCCGGCGCTTCCACGAATCGATGCGGCAGGCAGGATATACCCGGCCGTTCGAAGGGGTGCTGGAACACTGGCGCTACACCCCTCTGGACGATGTGGGGCAAGTCGCTGCCGAGGTGCGAAAGCGTTTGAGTTGACGCCGGAAGCCCTTTAAAATTCAACGTCTTTCATTTCCGGACCGCTACTGCGGGGAGCGCGCATGTCGATCAATATCGAAACGTTCAGCAATGCCAAGGGCGGCAACAGTTTCTTCAAGGCGCTCGGCCATCCGCTGACCGTCGCCAGGGCAGAGGCGCTGATGGCGAAACTGGCACGCGGTCCGGTGGCCGTTTACGACCCGCTGGGCATGGCGCAGGGCTTTGCCGAGTTCCACGATATGACGGTACTGCAGATCTCGGCCGTATTCGTCCAGCGCCTGGAGGATCTCGGCAAGACGGTGCTGGGACAGGCCGTGCGCCCCGTGACCCAGTTGCCGCAGGTACAGGTGCAGACCCTGTTCGTGGCCGCCTTCGACGCACGTCGCCTGATCGACCATATCCGGCATCTGGTCCCGGCCGGCACGGAAATCGTCAGCCTCGATGAGTTGCGACTCCCGGACGCGATGCTGACCAATCGGCGCCGATATCTCGATCCGCTCAACTTCGCCACCAATTTCGGATTCCTGCGGGATGCGGGCGGCTGGCATACCCGCATCGTCACGGCCGACTATTGGACCGGTTGGGGGGCCGCCAAGCCGCCCGAGGTCTGGTTCTGCCTGTTCGACCAGAACGGCGGGACGCTGGCCCAGTGGCAGGAGGCTTTGCCGGCACCGGGCGCTGCGCTCATCGTCGATAGCCAGGAAGTCCGCAAGCGCTTCAACCTCGGCGAATTCACCGGTTCGCTGTTCATCCACGTCATCGGCATCGCCGGGCATGACGTGGTCAAATACGCGCTCGACATTTACGGCGACGACCTCGATACCCAGCTGTCCTGCACGCACGACGCCAATGCCTGGCCGTCCGACCTGTTTGCCGGCCTGCCGGCACCGCGTGCCGACGAGCGCGTGGTGCTGTGGGTGCAGAACAGCCATCCGGTGACGATCCCGAAGCAGGGTATCGGCCTCAATCTGATGGGCTCGGACGATGTGCGCTGGCTGGACGTCGAGATCCCGCCGTTCGCCAGTTATGCGCTGGACGTGGCTGACCTGATGCCGGAGGCGCGCTGGCCGCAGCAGATCGAAATTCAGGCAGGGCGCTATTTCGTTCGCCCGCGTTACGAAGTCCATGTCAAAGGCGGCCGCAGCCGGATCGCCCACGCCAACGTCGAGCGCAACGATCTCGTGGCCGACCCTGGCATTCCGCAGTTGGCGGACCTGCTCGGCAAGAGCTACATCCTGCCTGCTCCCATCCTGCCGGTGGCCGAATGGGAGAGCCTGATGCAGCCGACGCCCATGTCCACGGCGCAGGACAACCTGCCGATCGCAGCCATTTTCTACGATGCCAGCGGGGTGGAGGTGGCACGCCACAGCTTTGGATGCCTCCCGCGCAACCTGGAACTGGAGTTCGATCTCGCGGCTTACCTGCGCCAGCAGGGTGTGACCCTGCCGAGCGGCTACGGGCATGTCGAACTGGTCTATGATTTCAGCCAGGGCGGTAGCGCTGACGGCTGGCTGCACGGCCTGTTCCGGTATACCCAGAAAGCCAGCGGACACATCGCGGAAACCAGTTTCGGCGCGCATATCTACAACGCGGTGCTGACCTACAAGAACGAGCCGCAGTCTTATGCGACCGTTCCGCCTGGCCTCAGTACCCGCCTGTTCCTGCGCCTGGGTGACGCCCCGCTGGACAGTTTCTGCCATCTGATCTACTCGGCGTCGACTCCGTGGCACGCCCAGTCCACGACCTCTCTGACCCTGTATGACCGCCTCGGCCGGGAAATTGCCGTACGCCATGTTCAGGTTCCGTGCAGCGGCTCCCTGCTGTGGCGTTACCATGCACTGTTCGATGCCGGAACGCGCGACCGTGCCGGCGACGGGGCCTACATCCTGATCCGCGACACGACCTGCCGTCTGTTCGGCTATCACGGCACCGTGAACGGTGACCGCTCCTTCTGCATGGACCACATGTTTGGCTTCTGATCGCAAGCTCACGGTGTTGCAGATGCTGCCTGCGCTGAACGCGGGCGGCGTCGAACGGGGCACGCTGGAGGTCGCGCAGCATCTGGTGAATCACGGCCACCGCTCGCTGGTGATGTCCGCCGGCGGCCGCATGGTGGAACAGCTGGAGCGGGAGGGCTCGGAACATTTCAGCTGGCCGGTCGGCAAAAAATCCCTCTGGACGTTACGCCTGATCTGGAAACTGCGCCGTTTCCTGGTCGAGCAGAAGGTCGATATCCTGCATGTGCGATCACGCATGCCCGCCTGGGTGGCCTACCTTGCCTGGAAAGGCATGGATCCGGCGACGAGGCCGCACCTGGTGACGACCGTGCATGGTCCCTATTCGGTCAATTTCTACGGGGCGGTGATGACCCGAGGCGAGCGCGTAATCGCGATTTCCGAAACCATCCGGCATTACCTGCACACCCATTATCCCGAGTTGCCTGACGCCAGCATCCGGCTGATTTATCGCGGCGTATCGCCGGAACAGTTTCCCTTCGGATACACCCCGGATGCGCAATGGAGGTCTGACTGGGATAAGCAGAATCCGCAGATGGCTGGAAAGCGTGTGCTTACATTGCCCGCACGCCTGACGCGCTGGAAAGGTCAGGAAGAGTTCATCGAACTGATCCGTCGACTGCGCGCGCGGGGCCTTCCTGTGCACGGGTTGCTGGTCGGGGAGGCGCATCACAAACGTCAGGATTTCCTGCGCGAGCTACGCGCCCTTGTTGCTGCTGCCGGGCTGGACGCTGATATTACGTTTGCCGGACATCGACGCGATGTCCGTGAGGTGATGGCGGTGTCCAGCATCGTGTATTCGTTGTCGCGCGAGCCGGAAGCCTTTGGCAGGACCACGGTCGAGGCGCTCAGTCTCGGGGTGCCGGTCATCGGCTACGATCATGGCGGCGTCGGTGAACAACTGTCGTCTATCCTGCCCGAAGGGCGCGTCAGGTTGGGAGATCTGGACGCGCTGGAAGAACTCACCGTGCGCTGGCTGGACTCTCCGCCACGGGTTCCCGAGGGCCAGCCCTTTACCCTGCAGCGCATGCTGGATAGCACGTTGTCGGTCTATCGCGAGTTGACGGACTGATATGCTCTTGCCTGCCAGCCTGACGGCGACGCCTTTTTTTGCCCTGGTCCTGTATGCGGCTGCCTTTGCTGCCGCTGCGGGGGTGATCCGGTTCGTGCCGGCCGCCGCGAAGCTGGCGGCCCTCGATCGGGGCGAGCGCTATGGTTCGATCGATGCGCTTCGCGGTTATCTGGCGCTCGGCGTGTTCGTCAACCATGCCGTGGTAACCCTGTTCTACCTGCAACACGGCCAGTGGGAGGCTCCCCCGGTTAAGCTCTATATCCAGCTCGGCCATAGCAGCGTGGTGCTGTTTTTCATGATCACCGCCTTTCTGTTCTGGGGTCGTCTGATTGACAGCGGCGCGTCACTGGACTGGCGGAAACTGGCACTGTCGCGTTTGTTCCGGTTGTATCCCCTGTACCTTGTCGTGATGGCGTCCGTGCTGGCGGTGGTGTTTGCGGCGGCGGGCGGATCGCTGCGCACGCCCTGGCCCGAACTGCTGGATGGGGTGACGCGATGGATGTTTTTTGCCCACCCGGACCTGAACGCTTTTCCCGACACCAAGATGCTGATCGCCTCGGTGAACTGGACACTGCGCTACGAATTACTGTTCTATGCGGCACTGCCACTTTGGGCGCTCCTGTTTTTCAGGTCCCGCGGATGGGTTGCCGCATTAGGCTCCCTGGTGGCCATTGTCACGATCGTCGTCATGCACGAGAGCGCCTTCAAACCCAGCGTGCTGGTGAGTTTTCTAGGCGGGATCGCTGCAGCGCACTGGGTCAGGAACCCGGCGCTGAGGGCGCGTGCCTGTAGTGTGCCGGCAGGGTGGCTGGCACTGGCGGCCCTGCTGATAGTCATGCTGTTCGTCAAGAACGCTTACAAGATCTATCCGGTAGCACTGCTGACGGTCTTCTTCGTCGTCGTCGCTTCGGGTCATACCCTGTTTGGCGCCCTCCGGTCGCGGGCTGCGATCTGGCTGGGTGAGGTGAGCTATAGTGTCTACCTGCTGCATGGTCTGTTGTTGTGGCTGGTGGTGCAGCAATGGGCTGATGGAGCCATGCATCTCGGATTGGAAGCACTCGCGCTCATGATGCCGTTGCTGGCGATGCTGCTGGTCGGCGTAAGCAGCCTGACCTATCTCGTCATCGAACGGCGCGGGATCGAGGCCGGCCGGCGGCTTGTGCATGGCAGGTTGTCCGAAACACGGGATGAAAAGAAGGAGCGTACGGTTTGACCAGGGTGCTGGTGGTAGGCAAGTGCAATAGCATCGTCAACTGGACCGAGAATACGGTCGCCGGTTTCCGGCAGGCCGGATGCGAGGTTGACTATTTTGCGGTGAATGGACGCAACCGCGTGCATTCGTTGTATTACAAGATGCTGGGGGCCCTGGAGGGCGACAAGACCAGGGTCGTCGCGGAGCAACTGCGCCGCAAACTGATCGCGTACCAGCCTGACCTAGTGGTCTACGTCATGATTGCCTCCAACTGGATGCCGGCTTACCCGTTCGAGGTGGCGCAGGAAGCGTGTCCCGGTGCGGTCAAGGTGGCCTGGGTAGGAGACAGGTTTACGCGTGATGAAGGGGAGTTCGTACGCCATGTGGATTGGGTGTTCTGTACCGACAGTTATTTCATGGATCAGGTTCAGGAACACGGTTTCACGACCCCGGCCAGTTACCTGCCGCTGGCGCTCGATCCAGCCTTGTTCAGGCCGTTGCCGGTCGCGCGAACCGGGAAAATTGTCTATGTGGCCAACAATACACCGGGCCGCGGCCAGTTCATCTCTTCGGTTCGCAAACCGCTGACGTTGTACGGGCGCGGGTGGTCCAAGCTGAAAGGCACGCCTCACGAGATCCATGCCTACCGCTTGCCGCTGTCCAAGCTGCCGGCCGTCTACGCCTCCAGTCTGGCGGTGCTCAATGTCAAGAATGAAAAGAACGTGGTGCGCGGCCTGAGCCAGCGCACGTTCGAGCCTTATGGCTGCCAGACCCCTGTGCTGAACGACGACATGGCCGACATGCCTCGCTGCTTCGAGCTCGGCAAGGAAATCCTCGTATATCGGTCGCTGGATGAACTGCATGAATGGCACGATCGTCTGACCGCTGACCCGGCCTTTGCCCGTACTATCGGCATGGCAGGGTATCGCCGTGCCATGGCTGAACATACCTATGCCCACCGGGCCCATGCCATGCTCCGCCAGATGGGTTTTGAAAAAGGAGTTGCCTGATGCAGGCGTTCGGTAAGCAATGGGGCTGGTTGCTGGTGGCCGCGTTTGTGCTGCTGCAGCCGGTGAAAAATCTCTTCGAACTTCCGGTAGCATTGATGGCGCTGTTTGGCCTGATACAGCTGGTACGCCATCCGCGCGACATCCTGGGGATGCCTGCCACGCGTGTGGTGCTGCTGATGTTCGCCGCATTCTGGGTGCCGATGTTGCTGTCGTTGACGGATGCCGTCAGTTTCCGGCGATCCCTGGAAACGACGCTGGTGTTCCTGCGTTTTCCGCTGGCCGCCGTCTTCGCCTGCTGGGCGCTGGCGCAGGATGAGGCACGGCATCGACTGATGATGGTACTGGGGATCGCACTCAGTCTCAGTGCGTTCGATATTGTGATGCAGGCTACATTGGGGCATGACCTGTTCGGTGTCCCCCCTTCTGGCGGGCGAATGACAGGATTGATCCACGGAAAGCTGGTCGCTGGACATTTGATGGCAGTCATGTCGCCGGTTTTCTTTGCCTGGGTGCGCCATGCAGCGCGTCAACGTCTTTGGCTATGGGGTCTGGTGCCGCTGTTCGTCGCGGCTATTCTGTTGACGGGGTCTCGTGCGGCCTGGGTAATGCTGGCCGTAGGTGTGCTATTGATGGGCTGGCAGATGTTTTCTTTCGAGGGAGTGCGTTTGCACTGGCGGACAGTCGTCGCCGGCATGTCGATGATTTTGTTGACGCTTGTTGGGCTCCAGCATCAGGCGGAGTGGCAAAGAAAAATGGATGTGACCGCGGGGCTGTTCAGTGGCAATTACGAACAGGCGAACGATGCCACAAGCAATCGCCTGCCTATCTGGCAGGTTGGCCTGCAGGTGGCCAGGGATCATTGGGTCAATGGTGTCGGACCAAGGGGGTTCCGGTATATTTACCCGGAATATGTCCCCAAGAATGATTACTGGTTGCAATTTGGAAGCGGTACCGGACCGACGCATCCCCATCAGACGTTGCTGGAAATATCAGCCGAGACCGGCCTGGTCGGCCTCTTGTTCTATCTGGCGGCGATGGGATACTGGGGGCGGCGTATGCTGAAAGCCGGCCGGGAGCATCGCTTTGAGGCCCTGCCCTGGATGTCGGCGGTTCTGATCGCGCTTATGCCGATCAATGCCCACATGGCGATCTACGCCAGTTTCTGGTCCTGTGTCACCTGGTGGCTGGTTGCCCTGGCAGCAGCTCACCTGCAGGCGGGACGCCCTTCTGCCCATTCATGAAATGAATCGCATCATGCAAAAACTCTCTGCATTCGTCACGACCTTCAACAACGCGCATACCCTCGCGACCACGCTGGAGAGCGTCAAGTGGGCCGACGAAATCGTCCTGCTCGACTCCTTCAGTACCGATGACACCCTGGAGATCGCTGCCCGGTACGGCTGCAAGATTTATCAGCACCACTTCATGGGCTACGGACCGCAGAAACAGATGGCGCTGGATCACACCACCCATGATTGGGTGTTGTTGCTGGATGCTGACGAGGCGTTGTCCCCCGCCCTTCAGGACGAGGTGCGTGCGCTGCTGCAGCGCGGGCCGGACATGGACGGGTACACCATGCCCCGTCAGGAGCAGATGTTCTGGCGCATGAACAGCCTGCATGTGCGGATGAATCACTTCCTGCGCCTGTTCGACAAGCGCAAGGGCGGCATGAACGACGTTCCTGTTCACGCCGCGCCGGAAGTGCAGGGCCGGATCGGTCGCCTGAAGGCGCCGTTCTATCATTTCGGGGAAGTGGACATCCACACCAAGGTGGAAAAGCTCAACAGCTATTCGACCGGGCTGGTGGCGGACAAGGTGAGGCGCAGGCAGAGCGCCAATCCATTGCGTATGGTGGTTTACCCGCCCTTCGTGTTTCTCCGGCTGTATCTGTTCAAGCGCAATTTCCTCAACGGCTGGGGCGGATTCATCGTCTCCGTTTCCGGCGCCTATTACGCCTTCCTCAAGTACGCCAAGCTTTTCGAGTACCGGCAGTTCGAACGTTACGGCGCCAGCCAGTTGCCGCCCGGCGCGCCGCTGCCGCCGGCGCTGCGCGACCGGAAGCCTGGCTAGCGCGGCAGTCCGGCCATCGTGGCGATTTCCTCGAACGCCCGTTCCGGGGTGATCGCCGCCATGCAGTTCTGATGCTTGCAGTCCACCTGGCAGTAGCAGTTGAGGCACGGCATGTCGGTGGCTGACACTTGCAGCGCGATGACGTGGGTGCCGACCGGTTTGGCGCGACGCGGGTCGGTCGGGCCGAAGATCACCAGCATGGGTGTGCCTGTGGCGGCGACAAGATGTGCCGTCCCGGTGTCGTTGCCGACAATGCATTTCGCATGTTCGCAGATGGGCAGCAGATCCTGCACCTGGGTCTGGCCACACAGGTTGACGGCGTAATCGCCGCAGAGTGCGGCAATGGTGTTGCATTCCTCCACTTCGTCAGGCCCGCCCAGGATGACGATTTTCTCCAACCCGGCCGCATGCAATTTCTCCCCCAATGCGGCATAACGGTGAGCCCCCCAGCGCTTGAGGTAACCCGCGGCCTGGCATCCCGGCAGCAGGACGGCGTAGCGGCCAGCCTGCAGATGGTGGATCTCGGCGAGCGCTGACACGCGTTGCCGGTTGCTTTCCGGGACATGCAGCGACGGATGCAGGGTGCGGGCAGGAATGCCCCCGGCCGCCAGGGCGGCACGCATGCGATCGAACCCGTGGGTCTCGAACGGGAGTTTGGGGGGCGTGATGTTGTAGGGCCATCCCGGGTTGTTGCCGACCCGGTAGCGGATGCCGCGTCCGGTGAGCTGCAGCAGGGCGACCATGAGACGGGTACGGTCTGCACTTTGCAGGTCGACCAGCAGGTCATAATGGCCTTCCCGAACCCGGCTGAGCCAGCGTTTCATCCCTTTCCAGCCACGTTCCGCCTTGCGCAGGTCTACGCTGAACACGCTCTCGAAACGCGGGTCTTCGGAGAACAGTTTTTCGAACGCCGGCATTGTGTTGAGGTCGATTACCGCCTCCGGGAAAGCGTTACGGATGTCCTGCATGACGGCCGTGGAAAGGGCGATATCTCCCATGGCACTCCACTTGATGATGAGGATGCGCCTGATCTCCTTGCGATCGGTAAGCTGGATGCGTGGTGCCGGGAGTTGCAGGGTCGGGCGGGTGTCGTCGTAGCGCAGGATATTCATGGGGCGATGTAGTCGAGCAGGTTGGCGGATGCGGGCGGGCGGGCACCATCGCCATCGATGAACAGGGTGTGCCAGATGGCAAATTGCACCAGCGCCCAAAGTGCAGCACTGTGGCGGCCGCCATTGCGTTGTGTCCGGATCAGGTCGCGGACGCCGGCCGGGTTGAACCAGCGACGGATGCCGGGATTCTCCGGCAATCGTACTTCCAGCTGATCGAGCAGCGCTCCCGACAGCCATTCGCGCACCGGGACCGTGAAGCCGCTCTTCCGGCCCCACAGGTGTTCGCGCGGCAGGAATTGCTCTGCCCACAACTTGAGAAAGCGTTTGCCGTTCTTGCGGTCTATCTTCAGTGTATCCGGCAGGGACAGGCCAAATTCCACGACGCGGTGGTCGAGGAACGGGACGCGGCCTTCGATCCCCCAGGCCATGAGAATGCGATCCGCCTTGACCAGCAGGTCATCCGGCAGCCAGGTTTCCATATCGGTTGCCTGCATGCGTTGCAAGCGGCTCCACGACGCCGGAGCCGAGCGCCAGGCCGTTTCGAATGGGGCGCGCCAGCCGGACATGGCCGTATGCAGTTCTTCCGAGAACAGCGTATTGCCGAAAGCGGAACAGGCTCCCTTGCTGCGGTAGCCGTCCGACCCGGGGGCGCGCAGCCAGCCCAGCAGGGCCTTGAGCGGATGTGGTCGGTAACGGCCGTAGCCGGCAAACACTTCATCGCCACCTTCGCCGCTGAACACGACCTTCAGTTCCTCGCCGGCACGCTCGGCGAGGGCGGAAAGAGGCAGGCTGGCGTAGTCGGCCATCAGTTCGTCAGCAGCCCAGACGCAGTGCGGCAGGCGCGGCAGCAGGCTGTTGCGGTCCAGTTCCAGCGCGCTGTGGCGGGCCGAGAATCGGGCGGCGGTAGAGGCGGCGACCGCGAGTTCATTGCGTACGCCGCTGTCCGGGAACCCCACCGAGAGCGTGCGGATCGGGGTCTGGGATTCGCGCGCCAGCAGCGCTAGCAGGACGGAGGAATCGACCCCGCCGGACAGGAACAGCCCGAACGGTACGTCCGTCCGCATGTGCTCGCGCATGACGTCCCGCATCAGGCCATCGTATTGCTCCAGCGCTTCCGGCAGGCTGGTTTGTGCGGGCCTGACCTGGAAGGGTGACCAGTAGCGCCGGCGGGAGACGGTCCCGCTCGCGTCGATGCTTGCGATTTCGCCCGGCAGCAGGCGTTCGATGCCCTTGAACAGGGTTTCGCGGCCGCTGCTGTAATTGCTTTGCAGGTACTGGGCCAGCGCGCGAGGTTCGACCTCGCGCCGGCCGAGAACGGGGAGCAGTCCCTTGACCTCGGAGGCGAAATAAAACCCTTCGTGACGTTCGCAGAAAAACAGGGGCTTAATGCCGAGGCGGTCGCGCGCCAGCAGCAGGTTGCCGGTGTTGCGGTCGTAGAGGGCGAAGGCGAACATGCCGTGCAGTCGATGGACGAAGTCATGGCCCCATGCTTCGTAGGCGTGCAGGATGGTCTCGCAGTCGGAGTGCGTCGAGAATCGGTGGCCGAGCGCTTCCAGTTCCTGCCGAAGTTCGATGTAGTTGTAGATTTCACCATTGGCGACCAGCACCAGGCGCTGGTCTTCGTTGTGGAGCGGCTGCTGTCCGCCCGACAGGTCGATGATGGCGAGGCGGGCGTGGGCGAGGCCGACGCGGCCTTCGCGCCAGTGGCCGAAACCGTCCGGACCGCGATGGGCAAGCCGTTCGGAAATGGCCTCCAGCGTCGTTCCGGACGCCTCCCCTTGCCTGAGGTAGAGCCCGCCTATGCCGCACATGTGTCGATCAGCCGTTGGTAGAGTTCGGTGTAGGCGCCGACGATCGTCTGTCTGCCGTGCGATGCGAGCAGCGTCCGGCGTCCGGCCTCGACCATCGCTGCGCGGGTATCCGGGCCCATGTGCAGCATGTCCAGGATGCGTTGCGCCAACGCCTGCGGATCGTGGACCGGCGCGAGCAGGGCGTCCACCTCTGGCGTGATCAGTTCCTCAGCGCCGGCAGACTGTGTCGATACCAGCGGCACGCCGTTGGCCCAGGCTTCCAGGATGACATTGCCGAGCGGTTCATGTACCGACGGGCAGACGAACAGTTCCGCCATGGCGAACAACGGGGCCAGGTCCGCCTGCCAGCCGGCCCAGATCACGCGGTCGGCGATGCCGAGTTGCCGCGCCTGTTGCTGCAGTTCCGCGGCCAGCGGGCCATCCCCGGCCAGCAGCAGGCGCAGCGGACGGCCATGGACTTCCACGGGCAGGCGTGCGAAGGCGTCCAGCAGGTCGGCAAATCCCTTGTTGGGATGCAGGCGGCCGGCGGCGAAGAGGACGCAGGCTTCCACCGGCAGATGCCAGATAGCCCGCAGCAGGTCGATTTCGGTCTGGGGAGGCCGTGCTACCGGTTCGATGAAATTGCCGATGTGGAACACGCGGCTGGCCGGTAGCCCTTCGCGCAGCAGGTAGTCGCAGATACCTTTGGTGTTGCCGATCCAGGCGTGGGCGTGGCGATAGCCCTTGAGGTTGTAGTAACCACCGAGGCGGGCGACATGGATGGGCTCGCGGCCCTTGGGGAGGGAGACCAGCCGTGTCGCCCGCCCCATCCAGGTCTGCACGATCTGCGGGGCTTCGTTGCGAATGGCGCGGCCGAGTTGCCAGCGCGCCAGGGGATCCCAGTTGCCGCGCATCCTGATGGGGCGCTGCGGGACGCGGGCGTCCATGTCCAGCGCGACGCTGCTTCCCGGTGGCGCGATCGCGGTGACGGCGTGTCCGGCCTCGTGCAGGGCCTCGGTCATGCGGACAAAGAATTTTTCGGCGCCACCGGATGCCTTGCTGCCGATGATCTGGAATGAACGGATGGGCATCGCGCGTGGGTTCAGGAGCTGAGTTTCCCGATGATGTTGCTGCTGCTGCGTCCCGGGACAACCGGAACGAGGGCGACACGCCCCCCCCAGGATCTGACTTCTTTCGCGCCGACGACCTGGTCTTCGGTGTAGTCGTCCCCCTTGACCAGCACGTCAGGGCGGATGGCATTGATGAGGTTCAGCGGCGTGTCGTCGTCGAACAGGATGACGGCGTCGACGGCCTCCAGTGCCGCGAGCACACGGGCGCGGTCCTGCTCGTGGATGACCGGGCGGGTCGGCCCTTTCAGGGCGCTGACAGAGCGGTCGGTGTTGAGGCCGAGCACCAGCCGGTCGCCGAGCTTTCTAGCCTGTTCCAGATAGGTCACATGGCCCGCATGCAACAGGTCGAAGCAGCCGTTGGTGAACACGATGCGCTGGCCGGCGGTGCGCCAGGCGGCGATGCGTGCCAGGAGGGTTTCCAGTTCACAGACTTTGTCGGCCTGGGCGGCGGTGCTTTCCAGCGACAACTCATGCTGCAACTCCTCCCGCCGGATCGGTGCGGTACCGACTTTGCCGACCACGACGCCGGCCGCCAGGTTGGCCAGGTGCAGGGCGTCGCGACGGTTCAATCCGGCCGCCAGGCCGGCGGCCAGCGTGGCGATGACGGTATCGCCCGCACCGGAAACGTCGAACACCTGGCGCGCGGTAGCCGGGATATGCAGGGTGCTGTGGTCCTCGATCAGCGAAATGCCTTCTTCGCCGCGGGTGACGGCGATGAAGTCGAGCTGCAGGTTGCGGCGCATGTGGGCCGCGGCATCCAGAAGGGCGTCGGTGTCATGCACGTCGGCGTGGCAGGCTTCGGCGGTTTCACGCTTGTTGGGGGTGAGGGCGGTGGCGCCGCGGTATTTGCTGTAGTCGCGCCCCTTGGGGTCGACCAGTACCGGAATGCCCAGTCGTCTGGCTTCGCTGATTACGGCCTGGCACAGCGCGGGGGTCAGCACGCCTTTCGCGTAATCGGACAGCAGGACCATGGCGGGTTTTTCCGCCAGTTGCTGGTGCACGATGCGCAGCAGTGTCTGCTGGTCGGTGTCGCTGTATGGAACGCGTTTCTCGCGGTCCAGCCGCAACATCTGCTGGTGCCCGCCCAGGATGCGGGTCTTGGCGATGGTCGGGTGGGATTCCGAATGCAGCAGGCCATGGGTCTCGATCCCCAGTGCCTGGATGGCCCGTTTCAGGCGGGAGCCATTCTCGTCCGAGCCGACACAGCCGACCAGGCGGGTCCTGAAGCCAAGCCCGACCAGGTTGGCCGCCACGTTGGCGGCGCCGCCGGCGCATTCGGTCTCATGGTCGATCAGGACCACGGGGACCGGCGCTTCAGGCGAGATGCGTTCGACCGCGCCCCAGAGGTAGCGGTCCAGCATGAGGTCGCCGATCACCAGTGCCCAGGTGTTCCTGTCCAGGCCGCGGTTCAGTGCGTTGATCAGGTCGGTCTGCATGTCAGGCATCGATCAGGTCGCAGAGGATGTGGCCGATCAGGATGTGCGCTTCCTGAATGCGGGGGGTATCGCCGGAGGGCATGGCCAGGGTGGCGTCGCACAGGCTGGACAATCGTCCGCCGCCAGTACCGGTCAGCGCCACCGTGTAGGCGCCGGCGGCTTTGGCCGCTTCGATGCCGGCGACCACGTTGCCACTGTTGCCCGAGGTCGAGATGCCGATGACGACGTCCTGTGGCTGGCACAGGGCCTCGACTTGCCGGGCAAAGATGTGCTCGAAGCCATAATCGTTACCGACTGAAGTCAGGATCGAACTGTCGGTCGTCAGGGCGATGGCCGGCAGGCCTTTGCGTTCACGCTGGAAGCGACCGACGATTTCCGCGGCAATGTGCTGGCTGTCCGCCGCGCTGCCGCCGTTGCCCATCAGCAGGATCTTGCCGCCTTCCTGCAGGCATGCGCGCAGGCGCTGTCCAAGGGCCTGGATGGCCGGCACCAGTGGATCGAGTTGCGCGATCAGGGTCTGGTGCGCGATCAGTGCGGCGTGGATTTGGTCTGTATGGCTCATGGCGCTTAAAGTTCAAATGTCCGGTCAGGACCGACAGTATAAGGGAGCATGGCCTTATTTCACCACGCACCAGCTGAGCGGATCGAAAGGCTTGCTCTGGTAGCGCAGCTCGAAGTACAGCCCGGGGTTCTCGTTCCCGCCGCTGTTGCCGACCGAGGCGATGCTGTCGCCGGCGCTGACATTGTCGCCGACCTTGCGCAGCAGGGCCTGGTTGTTGCCGTACAGGCTCATGAACCCGTTACCGTGGTCCACGATCATCAGGTTGCCGAAGCCCCGCAGCCAGTCGGCGAACACGATGCGGCCGTCGGCGATCGCTTTCACTTCCTCACCTTCGCCGGCCTTGATGAACAGGCCCTTCCAGGAGATGCCACTGTCCTCGCGCATGGCGCCGAAGCGGTTGGTCACATTCCCGCGCACTGGCAGGTGGAGCTTGCCTTTGAGGGTGGCAAAGCCGCTGCCGGAAAACGCCTCGGAGGGAAGGGCATCGTTTTTCTGGCTGGTGTCCGGTTTCTGTCCATTACCTTCCGGCCGGGATTTTTGCGGCTTTTGCGGTTTGGGTTGTGCCGGAATGATGCGTGCCAGGCGTTCGACCAGGTCTGACAGGCGTTTTTCATCGCGCCGCAACTTGTCGATCTCCCCGCGTTGAGACTTGATCTGGGAAGCCAGCTTGGTCAGTACGGTCTTGCGGGCGGCCTTTTCCGACTCCAGTTGCTTGCGTTCCGCTTCCTGCTGCTGCTTGAGGTCTTCGATCTGCTTGAGCGCCGCGGCGGTCTGGTCGTTCAATGCGGCGACGCGGCCCAGGTTTTTCTTCAGGCTGCGGATGAGTTCTGCACGTGCTCGCGCCACGTAGCTGAAGTAGTGCAGCTGGCGGGCGATGGCGCCCGGATCCTGCTGGGTCAGTACGACTTGCAGGTAATTTTCCTGGCCATGCACGTATTGCATGGCCAGCTGTTTGCTCAGCACATCCTGCTGGTGCTCGATGGTCTGGGCCAGGCCGCTTTTTTCCTGCTGCAGGGATTGCAGGGAGGAGCGGTTGGATTTCTGCTGCCTGGCCAGTTCGAACAGCTTGCGGTTGGCCTCGCTGATGGATTGTTCGCTTTGCTTGAGGGCGTCCGCTGCCTCGGCGTGTGCCTGCTGGTTGCTGTCGAGTTCCTTCTTCAGCGTCTCGATGCGCGACTGCAGCTCCTCCAGCGCGGCCTTGGAGGCTTCCGCCCTGGCGGCCTGGGCCGTTGCAGGCAGCAAGGCAAGGACCAGCAGGCAGGCGCCTGCCCAGGACTTAACGCCCATCGGCAGCAATGAATTCCACCAGCGGCCGGCCGGTCATCTCGGAGGGTTGCGGGATGCCCAGCATGCGCAGCAGGGTCGGCGCAATGTCGGAGAGCGCGCCTGTGTCGGCCAGCGTGGCTGGTCGGCCGATATAGATCAGGGGTACCGGGTTGGTGGTGTGCTGGGTGTGCGGCTGGTGGTGAATGTGGTCTTCCATGCACTCCGCATTGCCATGGTCCGCGGTGATGATCACCTCGCCGCCCGTGCTGCGCATGGCATCGACGACACGGCCGATGCAGGCGTCAATGGCCTCGATGGCCTCGATGGCAGCAGGCAGGTTGCCGGTGTGGCCGACCATGTCGGCATTGGCAAAGTTGCAGATGATGAGGTCATAACGTTCGTTGATGATGGCTTCGACCAGTTTGTCCGTGACTTCGTAAATACTCATCTCCGGCTTTTGGTCGTAAGTGTTCACTTTCGGCGAGGGCACCAGGATACGATCTTCACCATTGAATACCCGCTCTTCGCCGCCATTGAAGAAAAACGTGACGTGCGGGTACTTTTCGGTCTCGGCGATGCGCAGTTGCTTCAGGCCCAGGCCAGCGACATATTCGCCCAGGCTGTTGTGGATCGGCTCGGGCGGGAAGGCGACCTGAGCGGAAAGCTCGTTCTTGTTATACATGGTGAGGGTATAGAACCCGCCAAGTTGCGGAACGCGTTTGCGTGGAAATTCTGCGAAGTTCGGGTCCAGGAAGGCGCGGGTCAGTTCCCGTGCCCGGTCGGAACGGAAATTCATGTACACGATCACGTCGCCGTCGTTGACGGGCGCGGGCCAGCCAATGACGGTGCCGCGCACGAATTCGTCCGTTTCACCGCGGGCATAGGCGGCATGCAATGCCTGCTCTGCTGTGGCGGCGCGGAATTCGCCGTCACCCAGGGCGATCATGTTGTAGGCGGCTTCGATACGTGGCCAACGGTTGTCGCGGTCCATGGCGTACAGGCGGCCGATGATGGAGGCGAAGCGGCCGGCGCCGACGAACTTGAAGGTTTCCTCCATGCGCCGGATATAGGTTTCGGCACTCTGTGGCGGGGTGTCGCGCCCATCGAGGAAGGCATGCAGGTAGATGTCCTTTACCCCGGCTTTTGCGGCCATTTCCACCATGGCGTGAATGTGATGCTCGTGGCTGTGTACGCCGCCGTTCGACAGCAACCCGAAGATATGCAGGGCGCGACCATTGTGCTTGGCGGTCTCGACAGCCTCGGAAAGCACCGGGTTGGCGAAGAATTCGCCATTGGAAATGGACAGGTTGATGCGCTCGAATTCCTGGTAGACCACGCGGCCGGCACCGATGTTGAGGTGACCGACTTCGGAGTTGCCCATCTGGCCGTCAGGCAGGCCGACGTAATGTTCCGAGGCGTTGATCAGGGTGTGCGGATGCTCTTTCCAGAGCCTGTCCCAGTGAGGCTTGTTCGCCAGGGCGATGGCGTTGTCGGCAATTTCTTCGCTGTGACCGAACCCGTCCAGTATCAGCAGCAGGGTGGGCGTGACTTTGGAATCTGACAAAACTTCTTTAACTTTCATCGGTTTGGGGTGTCGCTATTCTATGATATTTCAGGGGGCTTTGCAGTATACTTGGGCCATGTGGCCTATCTGTGACAAGGGTTCAGGGCCGGAATTCACTGCGAGTCATGACATGTCCATGCAAAATAACACCCAGTCGGAATTGATCGAGCGAGAAGAGCACATCGAGCAAGCCTCACGCGCGCTCCGCGCCATGTCTCACCCGTTGAGGCTGAAAATCCTGTGCGTGCTGGGTGACCAGGAGGTCAGCGTGCAGGATATCGTCGAACGCGTGGGGACCTCGCAAAGCAACATTTCCCAGCATCTTGCCATCCTGCGTGAAAAAGATGTCCTGCGGACCCGCAAGGACGCTAATCGGGTGTATTACCGGGTCAATGATCCACGAACGTTGAAGCTGATCGAGTTGATGCGCGACGTGTTTTGCGGATTTGCCGAATAACCTGACCTGATCGCCGGATCGCTGAGTGACTGGCGGTAACGTATTGTTCAATTTAGTATATTAGAATATACTAATAAACATACCATTCGGAGTTGCGTCAATGAAGCGTGTCTTGTTCCTGCTGGGTCTTATGCCGCATCTGGCCTCGGCGGCACTGCCGTTTGCCACGGCGGAGGTAGCCCTGCGCCCGGTGGCTTCCGGCTATTCCGCCGAGGCGGTCGTGGAGGCTGGCCGTGAATCGACGCTGGCGGCGCAGGTGTCCGGGCGGATTCTGGCGCTGACCGTGGATGCCGGGGACAAGGTGCGGCAGGGGCAAATGCTGGCGCGTATCGACGACACCGAGGCACGTAACAGCGAAGCCGGCAGCGCTGCACAGGTAGCCCAGGCGCAGGCCAATCTGGCGAATGCCCAGGCCCAGTTCGACCGCACGCGTCAGTTGGTGGCGCGCAAGTTCATGAGTGCTTCCTCGCTGGACAAGGCGCAAGCCGATTTTCAAGCCGCGCAGGCGCAACTGGCTGCCGCCAGGGCCGGTGTGGCGCAATCTTCCACGACCCGGGGTTTTTCCACGATCTCTGCACCATTCAACGGGCTGGTCTCGGCCCGCCTGGCACAGGTGGGCGAGATGGCCAGCCTGGGGCGCCCGCTGCTGACCATTTTCGATCCGGCCACGCTGCGCATCGTCGCCTCTGTCCCGCAGGAAAAGCTGGCGGAAGTGCGCAAGTCGGGTCGTGCCAGCATCGAGTTGCCCGAGCGTGGCGATTGGATCGAGTCGGCAACGGTGACCGTTCTGCCGGCTGCGGATAGCCGCACCCATGTCTCCCAGGTCCGCATCGAGGTTCCGCGGGAGGTGGCCGGTCTCTACCCCGGCATGTTTGCACGTGCTCACTTTTCAGTCGGGCAGGCGCGCAAGCTGGTCGTGCCGACCAGTGCCGTGCTGCGGCGTAGCGAAGTGACCGGGATATACGTAGTGCAGGGCGAGCGCGTGCTGTTCCGGCAGGTACGGCTCGGTGAAGAAACTTCCGGAGGGCAGGTCGAAGTCATGTCCGGCCTGGATACGGGTGAACGAATCGCACTCGAACCGGTCAAGGCTGGCATCTATCTGAAATCCCTGGGCGCTGGGCACTGATGTCTAAGCATCCCGAGACTTCAAGCACGGGCATGGGCATTTCTGGGCGAGTCGCCCGGATGTTCCTGCAATCCCAGCTGACCCCGTTGCTGGCCATTCTGGCCATGCTGCTGGGGGTGTTCGCGGTTTCGGTGACGCCGCGCGAGGAAGAGCCGCAGATCAACGTCACCATGGCCAATGTCTACGTGCCTTTCGTCGGTGCTTCAGCCAGGCAGGTCGAAAATCTGGTCAGTATCCCCGCGGAACAGGTCCTCTCACGGATCGAGGGGGTCGAGCATGTCTACTCCGTGTCCAGACCGGGCATGGCCATTATCACGGTGCAATATGAAGTCGGTCAGGATCGCACGAAGTCCTTGGTCAACCTCTATGACACCGTGCTATCGAAGCGTGACTGGTTATCCCCCGGCCTCGGCACGGGAGAGCCTGTCGTCAAGCCGATGGGGATTGACGATGTGCCTATTGTGACACTGACGCTGTCGACGAATGACGACCAGCGGGGTGCCTTCGAGCTGGAGCGGCTGTCACATGCGCTGGAAATCGAGCTCAAGCGCGTTCGCGGCGTACGGGAGGTGGCGACGACCGGTGGGCCGAAGCATGTGGTCCGGGTATTGATGGACGCTGGCCGGCTGGCGGCCTATGGCATGTCGGCACAAGACGTAAAATCGGCCTTGCAGGTCGCCAACGCATCGCTTCCTGCCGGCATGGTGCTCGAGGCCAATCGCGAAATTCTGGTGCAGACCGGTTCTTATCTGGCTGGGAGTCGAGACGTCAAACAACTGGTGGTCGGCGTGCACCAGGGCAAGCCGGTGTTCATGACCGATGTGGCGCAGGTGCTGGACGGACCGGATCAGCCGGACCGTTATGTCTGGATGGGCCAGGGCGGACAAGGCCGCTCGCAGGCCGAGCAACCCGCCGTCACCCTGAGCGTGACCAAGAAACCCGGCGAGAACGCCGTTCGCATCGCCGACAGTCTGCTGAAGCGCATCGACCAGCTAAAGGGGACGCTGATTCCGGAAGGGGTCAATGTCACGGTCACCCGCAATTACGGTGAAACGGCCAACGAAAAGGCGCAGAAGCTGATCGGCAAGCTGGCCTTCGCCACCCTGTCGGTCGTGCTGCTGGTGTTGTTCGCGCTCGGTCGGCGCGAAGCCGTGGTGGTCGGCGCGGCGGTGATGCTGACGCTGGCCGCGACCCTGTTCGCTTCCTGGGCGTGGGGGTTCACGCTGAACCGGGTATCGCTGTTTGCCCTGATCTTTTCCATCGGCATCCTGGTCGACGATGCCATCGTGGTGGTGGAGAACATCCATCGTCGACGTCAGCTGGAGCCTGCCCGGCCCTTTGCCGAGATCATTCCCGAGGCGGTGGACGAGGTCGGCGGCCCCACCATCCTCGCCACCTTCACGGTGATCGCCGCCCTGCTGCCCATGGCGTTCGTGACCGGGTTGATGGGTCCGTACATGAGTCCGATCCCGATCAACTCCAGCTTCGGCATGATGATCTCCCTGGCGGTGGCCTTCGTGGTCACGCCGTGGATGTGCTTCAGGCTGCTGGCCAGGCAGACCGTCCATGCGCACGGTAGTGCAGATGTGGCATCGGATCGTCTGCAGCGGCTGTTCGAGCGCCTGCTCAAGCCCTTCCTCCGCGGGGCGGATGGACGGGCGGCAAGACGCAAGCTCGGGCTGGCGGTCGTGGTCATGATCGCTCTGTCCGTGTCGCTCGCGGTGTTCAAGCTGGTCGTGCTGAAGATGCTGCCGTTCGATAACAAATCGGAATTCCAGGTGGTGGTCGACATGCCGGTCGGTACGCCGCTGGAGAAAACGGCTGCGGTGCTGCATGAAATGGGCGCCTATCTCGCCACGGTGCCGGAAGTCACGGATTATGAAGCCTATGCCGGGACGTCTGCACCGATCAATTTCAACGGGCTGGTCCGCCAGTACTACTTGCGCAGCGCGCCGGAACTGGGTGACCTGCAGGTCAACCTGGTGGACAAGCATCACCGGTCGCAAAAGAGCCATGAAATCGCCGGACGTGTCCGGCCCGCGCTGCAGCAGATTGCAGATCGCCATCATGCGGACCTGAAGATCGTCGAGGTGCCGCCAGGTCCGCCGGTGCTGTCTCCTATCGTGGCGGAAGTATACGGGCCCGATTACGAGGGGCAGATGGCCGTGGCCAAGGCGGTGCGCAATGGCTTCCAGAAGACGCCGGACATCGTGTTCGTCGATGACAGCGTGGAAGACAATGCCGACAAGCTGCTGCTGCACGTGTTGCAAAGCAAGGCCGCACTCATGGGCGTGTCGCAGAAGGATATCGTCGAGACCATGAAGATGGCGTTGGGGGGTGAGTACGTGACCCCGGTGCACAGCCCGGGCGCCAAGTACGAGGTGCCGGTCCGGATCTCATTGCCGCCATCCCGCATGAACAGTCTGGACGAACTGCTCAAGCTGCGTGTACGTGCCCGTGACGGGACCCTGGTGCCGCTGTCGGAGGTGGTCGAGTCGCGTCCGATATTGCGCGAGAAGACCATTTATCACAAGGATCTGCTGCCGGTGGTTTATGTGGTCGGCGATATGGCCGGAAAACTCGACAGCCCGCTGTATGGCATGTTCGGCATCCGTTCCGCCATCAACGGCATGACGCTGCCGCAAGGCGGAAAGCTCGGTGAACAGTTCATCACCCAGCCTGAAGATCCCTATGCCGGTTACAGCCTAAAGTGGGACGGCGAATGGCAGGTGACCTATGAAACTTTCCGCGACATGGGTCTGGCCTATGCCGTCGGCCTCGTCCTGATCTACCTGCTGGTGGTCGCCGAGTTCCGATCCTACCTGACGCCGCTCGTGATCATGGCGCCCATCCCGCTGACCGTCATCGGTGTCATGCCCGGACATGCCCTGCTGGGGGCGCAGTTTACCGCCACCTCCATGATCGGCATGATCGCGCTGGCCGGCATCATCGTGCGCAACTCCATTCTGCTGGTGGATTTCATCAACCAGCAGGTCGGCCAGGGCGTGGGCTTTCAGGAAGCCGTGATCCGCGCCGGGGCGGTGCGCGCCAAACCCATCGTGCTGACGGGGCTAGCTGCCATGATCGGCGCCCTGTTCATCCTGGATGACCCGATCTTCAACGGCCTGGCTATTTCGCTGATTTTCGGGATCCTGGTATCGACCCTGCTGACGCTGGTCGTGATCCCGGTCCTGTATTACGCTTTCAACTATCGAACAATGGAAGGACGAATGCCATGAACGTGAACCGTACCGTCCGCATCATCGCGGGCTTTTTCATCATGCTGTCACTGCTGCTGGCCCATGTAAGCGGCCAGGTCGACATGACCCATGTCTCCTGGCTCTGGTTTACCGCATTTGTCGGTGCAAATCTGTTCCAGAGCGGGTTCACCCGATTCTGTCCGCTGGAAGGCATCCTGAAGCGCCTGGGCATCCCAGAAGGCTGCTGATGCCGCAGTTGCCGTTCCGCCTTGCCTTGTGGGCGGTCGGCCTGATGTGGCTGCTGCCTTTCCTCAGTTTCCATCATCTCCTTCCCATTCCCAGCTTTTACGGGGAATGGGTCGCGGCGGCGCTGGGGCTCGCGGCATCCGCCGTGCTGTTGCGGCGCGAAATCTGGCAACCATTCCAACTCCCTCGCGTGGCCCTGCTGCCGGTCGTGCTGGTCGGCTTTATCCTGCTTCAACTGCTGATGGGCAAGATTGCTTTTCCGCAGCAGGCCCTGCTAGGCATGCTATATCTGTTGTGGGCCATGTTGCTGATGGTCGTTGGTCATCGTCTTCGGCAAAGCCTGGGCTGGGAAAATTTCGCAGTCACGCTGGCCTGGTGCCTGGTCGCGGGCGGGTTGCTCAGTGCTGCGATCACGCTGGTGCAGACCCTCGGCTGGCAGGGCTGGTGGCTGATCCCCAAGCGCATGGCGCAGGGCTATGGCAACCTCGGCCAGCCGAATCATTTTGCTGACTACCTGGCGTTGGGTCTCGCTTCCCTGCTGTTTCTCCGGTTGAAGGGCCGGATCCCGGCCTGGCTCGCCGCGGCGTTGCTCGGCATATTCCTGGGCATGCTCGCGCTGTCGGGCTCACGTAGTTCCTGGCTGTACCTGATCGCCCTGACGGTGCTGGGGGCGTGGCATTCCCGTGCGTCCGGGCAGCGCTCGCTGTTGCTGGCCTGCCTGTGGCTGCTGCCGGCGTTCTGGTTCCTGCAGCATGCGTTGCCCTGGTTAGGGAGCTTGTCCGGCGGCCCTGGCGTGGTCATGCCGAACGAGCGGCTTTTCCGCGAGGTCAGCGGCGTCGATATGCGCCTGCAGATATGGCAGCAGGCTTGGCACATGTTCGTTTCGTCACCCTGGCTGGGCGTGGGGTTCGGTCAATTCGACTGGAACAGCTTCGCCATGATGGATCGGTTCCAGGGCGGCACCATCGAGCCCAGCGAACATGCGCATAATCTGCTGCTGCATCTGATGGCGGAACTGGGCGGTTTGGCGGCCCTGACGAGCGTCGGTTTGCTCGCTGGCTGGCTGCTTCGGGCTGTCAGGGGAGAAGTCTCGCCCGAACGATGGTGGATGCTCAGCCTGCTGGCCGTACTCGGGATACACAGTTTCCTGGAATACCCGTTGTGGTACACCTATTTCCTTAGCATATTTGCCGTGCTGCTGGGCGCCGGAGAGCAGCAGGCGCTGGCCCTGCAATTGCAGCGTGTGGGGCGTCCGGCGCTGGCGGCCATGCTGGTGATGGGGACGATCGGCCTGGCGAATCTGGCGCAGGCCTACGGGACGCTGGAGCGATGGATGGTGCAGGGGATGCAAGGGCAGGTGAAGGATCATGACCTGCCGGCCATGACGCGCGATTTGCTCAGGATTCATCATGATTCCCTGCTGTCGCCCTATGTCGAACTGGTGTTGGCCACTTCGATCGAGCCCACGCCGCAGTTGCTGGATGACAAGCTCAAGCTGAGCCTTTCCGCTCAGCACTTCTCGCCGATCAGGCTGCTGGTGTACCGGCACGTGGTTCTGCTTGCACTGAAGGGCGATCATGAGGCTGCGCTGGTACAATTGCGGCGGGCGGCGCGGGCCTACCCCGCGGATGTGCCGCAATTCACGCGTGATCTGCGCGTGCTGGAAAACAGGACACCCGGTGTCTACGACTATTTGTTGAATGAAATCGCCACAATGGCGAAGGAGCAATCGTAATGAAATTCGTGATGGATAACCTGTTGTTGGTCGTGCTGGCAGTGGTTTCTGGTGCCATGTTGCTGGAGCCGATGTTGCGCCGCGGGACTTCCGGCGTGCGCGATCTTTCGCCTACCGATGCCGTGCTGCTGATCAACCGTGAGCATGCAACGGTGCTGGATGTGCGCAAGCCGGAGGAATATGTGGCCGGACACATTTCCGATGCCGTCAATATTCCCCTCGCCGACCTCGAGTCGCGGCTGGCCGAAATTTCAAAATACAAGGACAAGCCGCTGCTGGTGAACTGCCAGGGCGGTGTGCGCTCCTCCAGTGCATGCGGGGTGTTGAAGAAGGCCGGCTTTACCCAGCTCTACAATCTGGATGGTGGCGTGAATGCCTGGATGCAGGCCAAGCTGCCGGTGATCAAGGAGGTGTAATGCAACGCGTGCTGATGTATACCACGGCAGTCTGCCCCTATTGCGTCAACGCCGAAAGGCTGCTGAAAAACAAGGGGGTCGTCGACATCGAAAAGGTGCGGGTTGATCTCGATCCGCAGCGGCGAGTGGAAATGATGGAACGCAGCGGACGGCGTACCGTGCCGCAGATCTGGATTGGCGAGCGCCATGTGGGCGGATTCGACGATTTGCACGCGCTGGATCAGGCCGGTGAACTGGATGGGCTGTTGACTGGCTGATCAGGATCAATTGCGGGTAGAATAGCCCTTTTTCAACGATTCAGGATTGATCATGGCAGAAGAGCAGCAGGCAGCAGCGCAAGAGCAGAACCAGCAACCGGTTTTCACGATCGAGAAGGTCTACATCAAGGACGTCTCCCTGGAAGTCCCCAACGCCCCTCACGTTTTCCTGCAGCGCGAAGCACCGCAAGTCGGCATCGAGCTGGCCAACTCCGCCCGTGCTATCGGCGATGGTGTTTACGAGACTGAAATCAAGGTAACCGTGACCTCCAAGGTCGAAGAAAATATCGTGTTCCTGGTCGAAGTGGCCCAGGCCGCCATTTTCCAGATCCGCAACCTGCCGCAAGAAAATCTGGAACCGATCCTCGGCGTGACCTGCCCGAACATCCTGTTCCCGTACGTCCGCGAAACGGTTTCCGATCTGGTGACACGTGCCGGCTTCCCACCGGTATTCCTGAACCCGATCAACTTCGAGGCGCTGTTCATGCAACAGAAACAGCAGCAGGCGGAGCAGGGTGGTTCGACCACGCACTAAAGCCGTACTCGTGCTGCTGGCAACGTTGTTGCCGGCAGTGGCATGGGCACAGGACTACCGCTCGGTGTCCGTGCCCAAGGCCGTTCTTTACGATGCCCCGTCAGCGCAGGGCAAAAAGCTCTTCGTGGTCGGGCAGCAATATCCGGTGGAAGTGATCGTCAACCTGGGCGAGTGGGTCAAGGTGCGAGATCAGCGTGGCGAGCTTGCCTGGATCGAAGCGAAGCAACTTTCTCCCAAGCGTTCGGTGCTGGTGACCGCGCCGCAGGCGGAGGTGCGTGAAGGCGCCGATGAAGCCTCGCGCTTGGTGTTCCGCGTGGAAAAGGACGTGGCGCTGGAACTGGTCGACGCGGGGGCGAATGGGTGGGCCAAGGTCCGTCATCGTGACGGACTGGCCGGATTTATCCAAATTTCCAAGGTCTGGGGATTATGAAAATTGCCGTTCTCGGCGCCGGTGCATGGGGTACGGCGCTTGCGATTCATCTGGCGCGGCGTCATCCGGTCATGCTGTGGGCGCGCGATCCCGCACACATCGAGACCATGCGCGTCTCGCGTACCAACCAGCGCTATCTCGGCGACTATCCGTTTCCAGAACACCTGCAACTCGAGTCCGACCTGCACAAGAGCTTCCATTGGGCTGACCTGATCCTGTCCGTGGTGCCCACCTCCGGTGTGCGCGACATGATGCGCGAAATCAAATCCGCCCGCAGCAAGGCTCCGGTGGTCTGGGCCAACAAGGGCCTGGAGCGCGATACGGCACTGTTGCTGCATGAGCTGGCTGAGGAAGAACTGCCGTTCGGCCAGACTTGGGGCATCCTGTCCGGCCCCAGTTTTGCCAGCGATCTTTCCAAGGGCCTGCCGACGGCGATGACCCTGGCCTCGTCAGACAGCGCGTTTGCCCAGGAAGCCGCACAGGCCATGCATGGTGACAGCGTACGCGTGTATACCAGCCAGGATGTGGTCGGCGTTGCCGTGGGCGGCGCATTGAAGAACGTGATGGCGATTGCAGCCGGCATCTGCGACGGCATGCAATTCGGCAACAACGCACGTGCTGCGCTGATTACGCGTGGGCTGGCGGAAATCACCCGCTTTGGCCTGGCGGTCGGCGGCCGTGGCCAGACCTTCATGGGGCTGGCGGGTGCCGGCGACCTGATTCTCACCTGTACCGGCGATTCCTCGCGCAACCGTACCGTCGGGTTGCGCCTGGCCCGCGGGGAAACCCTGGACCAGATCATTTCTTCCCTTGGCCATGTGGCGGAAGGCGTGCATACGACGCGTGAAGTCCATCGCCGGGCCCAGATGCTGGGGGTGGAAATGCCGATCACCATTGAAGTCAACCGTGTGCTGTCGGAAGGGTTGTCACCGCGCGAGGCGGTGGAGAACCTGCTCAGCCGCGAACAGAAGGCCGAGCATTACTGATCGTCGCATGGGCTAGCGCTGGCCCCCGAAGTCCTTCTGGCGCCAGGCTTCAAAAATCATCACTGCCGCGGCGTTGGACAGGTTCAGGCTGCGGCTGTGCGGCAGCATGGGCAGGCGCACCCGCTGTTCCGGCGCGAATCTTTCCAGCACCTCTTTCGGCAATCCACGCGATTCCGGCCCGAACAGGAACACATCCCCGGGCTGGTACTCGATGCGGTCGTGGCGTGTACTGCCCTTGGTGGTCGCAGCAAACACGCGATGCCCTGCGAGCGAGGCGAGGCAGGCCTCCAGGTTTTCATGGACCTTGAGTGTGGCGTACTCGTGGTAATCCAGGCCGGCGCGCCGTAACTGCTTGTCTTCCAAGGCGAATCCCAACGGTTTGACCAGATGCAACTGGGTGCCGGTGTTGGCGCACAGGCGAATGATGTTGCCGGTATTGGGCGGGATTTCCGGTTCGAAAAGCACGAGTTCAAACATGTTTTTATTGCCATTCCATAATATGTTCAATAAGATACAGCTTGTTTGTAACAAACAGCAATAACTTTAGGGGTCGGCATGGCGCGTCCTGAGAAAATCCGGTTGGGCGAAATTCTGGTACAGCAGGGGCTGTTGTCCGCCGAGCAGCTGAACCTGGCCCTGCAGGAGCAGCAGCGCAGCGGCCGCAAGCTTGGGCGTGTGTTCGTCGAAAGTGGCTTTGTCACGGAAGCCCAGATTTCCCAGGCACTGGCCCGCCAGCTCCAGATTCCCTTCATCGACCTCAAGCATTTCAATGCCGCGCCCGACACGGTGCGCAAGCTGCCCGAGGCGCAAGCCCGCCGCTTCCGCGCGCTGGTGCTGGAAGACCGCGGCGATGCCTTCCTGGTCGGCATGGCCGACCCGACCGACCTGTTCGCCTACGACGAAATCGCGCGCCTGCTGCGCAAGGAAATCATGCTGGCGGTGGTATCGGAAAGTTACGTGCTGCAGATCATCGACCGCACCTACCGCCGTACCGAGGAAATTACCAACCTGGTCCAGGAGCTTGGGCAGGACCTCGGCGAGGGGACCATCGATTTTGCCCAGCTGGGAGTGGGCGCCAATGTCGAGGATGCCCCGGTCGTCCGTCTGCTGCAGACCATTTTCGAGGATGCCGTCCAGGTCCGCGCTTCCGACATTCACATCGAACCGCAGGAAAGCAAGCTGCAGATCCGCTTCCGCATCGATGGCGTGCTGCATCTGCAGACCGAGGCGGACAGCCGTATTGCCACCGCGCTGGTGCTGCGGCTCAAGCTGATGTCCGGCCTCGATATTTCGGAAAAGCGCCTGCCGCAGGACGGCCGGTTTGCCATCAAGGTGCGCCAGCAGCCGGTCGACGTGCGTATTTCCAGCATGCCGACCCAGTATGGCGAGTCCGTCGTGATGCGTCTGCTGATCCAGAATGCCGGCGAGTTCTCGCTGGACAAGCTGGGCATGCCGCCCGACATGCTGGCGCGGTTCCGCACCCTGATCCACCGCCCGAGCGGCATGGTGCTGGTCACCGGCCCGACCGGCTCGGGCAAGACGACCACGCTCTACGCGGCGTTGTCCGAGCTCAACTCCCTGTCCAGCAAGATTCTCACGGTCGAGGATCCGGTCGAATATCGCCTGCCCGGCATCAACCAGGTACAGGTGAACGAAAAGATCGAACTCGATTTCTCCCGCGTGCTGCGTTCCGCGCTGCGGCAGGACCCGGACATCGTCCTCGTCGGTGAAATGCGCGATCAGGAAACAGCGCAGATCGGCCTGCGCGCCGCCATGACCGGCCACCTGGTGCTATCCACGCTGCATACCAACGATGCGGTGAGCTCGCCGGTCCGCCTGATCGACATGGGGGCGCCGCGCTACATGGTTGCCATGTCCCTGCTGGCGGTGGTGGCGCAGCGGCTGGTTCGCCTGATCTGCGAAAGTTGTTCGCAACCCTACAGCCCGCAACCATTCGAGCGCCAGTGGCTGAAACTGGAACTGGGCGACAGCGTTGACCAGCAGGTCTATGCCCGCGGCCAGGGTTGCAGCCACTGCAATGGAACCGGGTATCAGGGGCGGGTCGGCGTCTATGAGATGCTGGAAATGAACTTGGAACTCACCGAGGCCGCCAATCATCACGACCCCAATCATTTCGTGAAGATCGCGCGCCAGCAGATGGCCGGCAACACCATGCGCAAGCATGCAGTCGACCTGGTGCTGGCGAAACGGACGACGGTAGCCGAGGCCATGCGCATCAGCAACCAGTTCGAAGAATGACGGTGAGCTAACGTGCCCTTCTTTTCCTATTCTGGACGAAACGCCGGCGGTGAACTGGTGCGCGGTGTGCTGGAAAGCGCCGACAGCAATGCCGCCGCCGGACAGTTGTTCAGTACGGGCATCGTCC
This sequence comes from Pseudomonadota bacterium, assembly GCA_029782295.1. GTDB lineage: Bacteria > Pseudomonadota > Gammaproteobacteria > Burkholderiales > Methylophilaceae > CAIJXJ01. The sequence continues at coordinate 57,954 of JAKOVB010000027.1, read as the reverse complement.
CGATCGAGATCCAGCCAGCCAAGGCGCCTGCCAAGGAGGCAAGCGATACAGGCTGGAATCCTTTTGCCGAGAAGGTGACCCACCTCGACGTCATGATGTTCAGTCGCCAGATGTATACCCTGCTCAAGGCCGGCATCCCCATGATGAGTGCTTTGGGCGGCTTGCAGGCCTCTACGCCGAGCAAGGCGTTTTCCGATGTCATCCGCCAGTTGCGGGAGAGCCTGGACAGTGGTCGCGAGCTTTCCGTCGCCATGCGGCAGCACGCAGGCGTATTCAACCCGTTCTATGTCAGCATGGTGAGAGTGGGGGAGTCCACCGGCATGCTGGAGGACGTGTTCATGCGCCTGTTCGCGCACATGGAATTCGAAAAATTCATGCGCGAGCAGATCAAGGCGGCCCTGCGCTACCCGACGTTCGTGATCGCGGTGATGGTGGTCGCCACCATCATCATCAATATGTTCGTGATTCCTGCGTTCGCCAAGGTGTTCAAGGGGTTCAATGCCGAGTTGCCGTTCCTGACGCGTGTGCTGATCGGCGTTTCGGATTTCTTCCTGGCTTACTGGCCGCTGATGCTGGTGGCGGTGATCGTGTCCGTGTTCGGTTTCCGACAGTGGAAGAGGACCCCGGAGGGTCGCTACCAATGGGATGCCTTCAAGCTGCGTCTGCCTATCGCCGGCAAGATCGTGCACAAGGCGACCATGGCACGGTTTGCCCGTGGCTTTGCGCTGGCAGCCCGAAGCGGCGTCCCTATCGTGCAGGGCATGACGCTGGTGGCGCAGACAGTGGATAACGATTTTGTCTCTGACAAGGTCGAACAGATGCGGGCTGGGGTGGAGCGCGGTGAAAGTATCCTGCGCACGGCCAACAACAGCGGTGTCTTCAACCCCATGGTGCTGCAGATGATTGCCGTCGGCGAAGAGGCCGGTATGCTGGACGACATGATGCAGGAAATCGCCGAGATGTATCAGCAGGAAGTGGAGTACGAGATCAAGACGCTGGGTTCGCAGATCGAGCCTATCCTGATCGTGCTGCTCGGTTTCATGGTGCTGGTGCTGGCGCTGGGCGTGTTCCTGCCGATTTGGGATCTCGGCCGCGTCGCGATGCAGAAATAACGGGAGAAATCCTTGCTGTATTTTCAGCGCGGGATGAGTTGGCTGGAAGCAGCGATGACGGTGTTGCTGCTGTCCGTGTTCGGGTGGTATCTGGCGCAACGGCTGGAGAATTTTCAAGAATTCGCAGAGCGCGCCGATATGGAATATGCGGCGACCATGATGAAAAGTGCCCTGCGTGTCGAAGTCGGCCTGCTGATGGTGCAGGGGCGCATGCAGGACGCGGCGCGGTTGCAGTGCGACAACCCGGTGCACTGGCTGGACAAAGTGCCTGCGAACTACTACGGGGAGGCCCGGGGCGATGCGTTGATGAATGTGCCGCGGGGTTCTTGGTATTTCGACCCGGTCGAATGTAGTATGGCTTACATGGTCAGGCATGACGCGCATTTCGTGCCGGACAGCCAGGGGTTGAGGCGCGTGCGTTTCAAGGTCAGGGGCGATGCCCGCGACGCTGCTGGTCGCTCCACCGGCCTGCGCTTCGAACCGGTAGAGCCGTACCAATGGGGCAAGCCCTAAGGCGCGAACGATTTTGATATGATGGAGCAATGAAGATGAAGAACAGGCATTCTGGTTTCACCCTGATCGAACTGGTGGTGGTGATTACCATTCTCGGCATTCTGGCCGCATTCGCGCTGCCGCGTTTTGCAGAACTGCAGGTGCAGGCGCGCATCGCCAAGATGAACGGGGCGCTGGCTTCCCTCAAGTCCGGTGCTGCCCTGGCACACTCCCTGCAATTGACCAACGGCGTCAATGCTGGCGGGGCGGTGAGCATGGAGGGTGCGACGGTCAACCTGACCAACGGTTATCCGCGAGCCACCGCGATCGACATCGGCGTTGCGGCAGGGTTGGTCGATCCGGCCACGGGTCTGGCATTTCCTGGATATGTCGTGACCGGTACGGATCCGGTGACCATTACGCCGGATACCGGCCATACCGGTTGTTCGGTGGTTTATACCGCTGCGGCAGCAGCCAATACCGCGCCCACCTTTGCCACCAACCTGAATGCTACGGCAGCCAGTTGTGGTGATTGATGTGCCTCGTGGCACAGGGATTGCTTCAAAGCATTCGGATTTTCATGATTTTGACCAAGGAGAAGTTGCAATGAATACACAAAAGGGTTTTACCCTGATCGAACTGGTGGTGGTGATCGTCATTCTGGGCATTCTGGCGGCGACTGCCCTGCCGAAATTCGTAGACCTGAGCACCGATGCCGGCAATGCCGCAGCGAACGGGGTGGCAGCAGCGATTTCTTCCGGCACCGCCATCAATTATGCAGCGCGCAAGGCAGGCCACTCTCCCTCGATCCAATTGAATGGTGACAATGCGGCGACCTGTACCGCTGCCGTGCTGGGGGGCTTCGTGAATGGCGTGACGTTGCAGAATGGTGGTACCCCGACCACCAATAGTGTCTACGCGATTGGCGCGGGAACTGGTACCTGTGCTGCCAATGATGGCGCGACAGTGACGTGTACCGTCACCGGCCAGCATGGTGCTGCACAAACGGCCTATGTGACTTGCGCCAACTAGTAGGCGTTGCGTGAGAGGCTAGCCTCTCGTCTGTCGAAAAGGGTGGCAATCGTGTCACCCTTTTTAACTTCAGCATCTGACCGGGTTGCAGGTATGAAACTGATGGCGCGTGGATTTACGCTGATCGAACTGGTGGTTATCCTGATCCTGACCGGGATCCTGGCGGTGGCAGTCGTGCCGCGCTTCGTGGGTTCGCAGGCCATCGACGATCGCGGATTCCATGACGAGACGCTGGCGGCGCTGCGCTTCGCCCAGAAAACCGCGATCGCCCAGCGCCGGAGCGTGTGCGTCACCTTCTCCACCAATGCCGTGACCGCCCGGATCGCATCGGCGGCACCGCCTTCCACGACCTGTGATACCAACCTGGCAGGTCCGAACGGCAGCAATCCATACACCGTCACTGCGCGCGGCAGTTCCGTCTATGCCAGCGTACCGGCCGGGTTCACCTTTTCGGCGTTGGGCCGGGTGGCCGCCAGCCAGACCATCCAGGTGGCCAATGTTTCCAGAACCATCACGGTCGAGGCCGAGACCGGGTATGTCCATGACTAGCTCGGGACGAAAACTGCCCGCAACGCCGGCCCGTGAAGGCGGCCTGACCCTGATTGAACTGGTCATGTTCATTCTCGTCGTCAGCATCGCGCTGGTGGGGGTGATCATGGTGCTGAATACCGCGGTGCGCGGCAGTGCCGACCCCATGGTACGCAAGCAGGCGCTGGCAATCGCGGAATCTCTGCTGCTGGAAATCGAGCAGCAGCCGTTCACTTACTGTGACCCGAACGATCCCAAGGTCTCTACCCCGAACGACCCGACGCTGCCGGCCAACCAGCAGAAGACCAACCTGTGTACCGGCGGCGCGGCAGCCTCCGAGGACCAGAATGGAGGCGCCCTGGGCCCGTTGAATTATCCGGCGGCCACGGTGGAGACCCGTTACAGTGCCACCGATCCTTTCGATCATGTGGCCGATTACGCCGGATTCTCCCAAACCAATGTCGCAGATATTACCAACAGTTACGCCATCAGCGGCTATACCGCCAGCGTGGCCATCAGCCGCGCGGGGACGTCGTTCACGGGCGTGACCGATAACGATGCCGTTCTCAAGATCGATGTCACCGTGTCTTCCGGCAGCGAGAGCGTCACCCTGACCGGTTACCGTTTCCGATATGCGCCGAATCTTTGACATGGGTGATGAAATGATGACGATTCCCCATTCCAGGCAGACTGGGTTCACCCTGATCGAAGCGGTCATGGTGATCATGATCACCGGCATTATCGCAGCCGCGATTTCCGTGTTCATGGTGGGGCCGGTGAAAGGATATTTCGATACTGCGCGCCGTGCCGAAATGACGGACATCGCCGATACCGCGCTGCGGCGCATGGCGCGGGATATCCAGGCTGCGCTGCCGAATAGCGTGCGGGTGAGCGGCGGGGTTTACCTGGAGTTCGTGCCCATCACGGCGGCCGGGCGCTACCGGACGGAAAAAGGAACTGCCACGACCGACGATCCGCTGGATTTCACGGCCGCGGACAGCAGTTTTGACGTGCTGGGCCCGCCCGTGACGGTGAGCAACGGCAACCTGGTCGTGATCTATAACCTCGGCCAGACTGGGGCGAGCGTGTATGACATGACGTCGAGCCCGGCCAACTATCACGCGACGAATGCCTCCGGCAGCGTCAACAAGATCACCTTCGCCGCTGGCGTGCAGTTCCCGCTGATGTCGCCCGGCAACCGTTTCCAGGTAGTATCCACATCGGTCAGCTATGTGTGTGATCTGGCCAACGCCCGGCTGATGCGCTATTCCGGTTATGCGATCCAGGCCGCGCAACCGGTCAGTATGTCTGCGGCGCCGCTGAATACCGCCACGGCTGCGGTATTGGCGACCAACGTGACCGCCTGTTCCATCAGCTATGCCAGCGGCGCTCAGGAGCGAAACGGCCTGGCGACGATCCGTCTGGCGATTACCGAGCAGGGTGAAACGGTCAACCTGCTGCAGCAGGTCAACGTCGGGAATACGCCATGAAGAAACCGTTTATGACCGGACAAGCGGGCTTCACGATGGTCACAGCCATCTTCATACTATTGGTGATGGCGTCGCTCGGGGCTTTCGTGGTCAATATCTCGACCACGCAGCAGATGGCCTCGGCGCAGGATGTTCAGGGCGCCAGGGCCTATCAGGCGGCGCGGGCCGGGATCGAGTGGGGGTTGTACCGGGTGCTGGATCCGGACAATACGACTGCCGCGACCATGCTGCCGCCCGATTGTCCGGCGGCTTCGACGGTCATGAGCATTCAGGGCTTCAGTGTGAAGGTAACGTGTACGCGCTACCCGACGGCGGCTCCCCCCAACGATTACTACAAGGAAAACGGCAACGTGCGCTCGATCCGGGTCTACGAGCTGCAATCGACGGCGACGACCGGTACCATCGGCTCGCCGGGATATATCGAAAGACAGCTGCAGGCCACGGTGAGCAAGTGCCGGGCGACGGACGGCGTAGCGCCCGACTATGCGTGTCCTTAAGATGGGAATGAAGGGTGACAGACACCATGAATAGACGGCCTTGGCATGGCATCATTGCTGCCCGCGTGCTGCTGGTTGCGGTGCTTTCGCTGCTTGCAGCGCTGCCGGCAGGGGCGGTGACCTACACCAATGCTGCGACGACATTCAGCTGGATCGATGCCAGCACCCATACGAAAGTCGGTTACAACACGGCCCCTTACAAGTTCACCAACCCCGGTAGCTGCGGCTCGACCCCCCCGACGCTGGACGATTCCCTCAGCGACAATATCCCCATGGGGTTCACGTTCAACTATGGCGGGGTGGACTTCACCAGCGTGCGCATCATGAGCAACGGCCGCCTGCAATTCAATAACAACACGACATGTGGTTTTGGCAGCCCGGTGACCCAGTTGCCCTACCCCAACGCCGGCCTCAATTACAGCATTCGTATCTATGGCAACGACCTCGACCCGACGCTGAAGAGCGAAGTAGCGGGCTACAACACGGTGTGTACCAGCCGGGCGACCTGTTACGTCAGTTATGCGACGCTGGGGACCTCCCCGAACCGCCAGTTCGTCGTGACCTGGAACCATGTGCCGGAGTGGACGGCGACGACGACGGCCAGCGGCAGCTACGACCTGCAGGTGATCCTGCAGGAAAACGGGGAATTCATCTACCAGTTCGGGGCGGATACGCCGGGACCGGGCAACACCAATGCCCAGGTGGGCTGGCAGGTCAGCACCACCGATTATGATGTGCCGAACGTTGGCTTTCCTGCCAACAACAGCGCGATCCGCTTTTATATCCCGTCCCCGGTGTCCGAGTTGCGCATGGAGGAATCTTCATGGGGCGGTGCGGGCTCGGTCGTCAATACCAGCGGCGGCACCAACGGATCCCCGGTCGGCTCGGCCCAGACGGTGGCGGGGGGCAAAATCTGCCGTGGCGCCAGTATTCCCTCGAACACGACCACGTCGACCATCAGTGCGATCGACAGTGGCTATGACGTCGATAGCCAGATCGGCAGCAGCGGCACCATCACCTTCTGGTACAACAGCAACGTGGCCTGGAATGCCGGGGGGAGTGACAGCCAGTTGCTCGACGCGAGCGTGGCCAACAACCGCTGGTTCTACCTGGTCAAGCAGAGCAACGGCAGGCTCAGCTTCAACCTCACGGACAATGCCAACAGCAATTTCCAGGTGAATACCGGGAACAATTCGTTTGCTGCCAATACCTGGCAGCATGTCGCCGTGACGTGGAACCTGACCCCGGTTGCGGCCAACAACCGTCTCAGGATTTATATCAACGGGGCGCTTGCACAATCATCGGCGATTGGCACAGCGCAGCCCCTGTCCTCCTCGATTGGCACCCTGTACATTGGTGACAACCGGAGTAGTTTTACCACAAACCCTGGAACCGGAAACTCCGCCAACGGGACGATCGACGAAGTCCGTATCTACAACTACGAAGCGACGGATGCCATCATCAAGCGCGATTACAATGCCACGCGCAGCTGCCCTGTGGTGGATCACATCCGGGTCGAGCATGACGGCAGCGGGCTGACCTGCGCGGCCGAAACCCTGACTGTGAAGGCCTGTGCCGATTCGACCTGCAGTACCCTGTATACGGCTGGTGAGGTGACCGGGAACGTGACCTGGACGGGCGCTCCCGGCGGCACGCTGCCTTTCTCGATGGCTGCTGGCGGTAGCGGGCAGACCACCGTCACTCTGCCGGTGGCCTCGGCGCAAACGGTGACGCTGGGGACCAGCGCAGTGTCTCCCGCGCCTGGGTCTGGGAGCGACTGCAAGAACACCAGCTCGGGTGCCTTGAGTTGCAGCCTTCCCTTTGTGGCCTCGAGCAATTGTTTCGATGCGGTGGAAGTCGGCAATGCCGCCGGGACGCCGATTTACACCAAGCTTTCAGGGACGGCGTTCTCGCTGGATGTCCGGGCGTTGCCTTCCGGCTCGGTACCGGCAGCATATACCGGGACGGTCCAGGTCACCCTGGTCGACCCGACGGCGGCCAGCGGGAATTGTGCCGACAACAATGCCGGCCTGAATGCGGCGGCAAGCTACACCTTTACTGCCGCTGACGGCAACAGGAAGACCTTTGCCTTCAACTATCCGAATGCGGCCAGGAACGTCAAAGTCAGGATTCGGGATTCCGCGGTGACCACCCCGAGCTGTTCCTCGGATAATTTCGCCATCCGCCCCACCGGCATCACTGTGGCGACCAGCAATGCGGGTGCGGATGCGACTGGCACCAGCACGACGGCGACCCCGGCGGTCAAGGCGGGCGCAGCGTTTGCGTTGACCGCAACCGCATCGGCGACCGGTTATGACGGGACGCCGTCGATCAACGCCGCCATGCTGAGCCCCCACAGTGGCGCGTTAGCGACCGGGGCGCTGTCGGGAATATTCCCTGCCGCGACCGCGGCGACCGGCGTCTCGACCGGCAGCAGCTTTGCCTATACCGAAGCGGGCTATTTCCGGCTGGCCGCGAATGGCGTCTTTGACAGCACCTTCACTGCGGTCGACCAGCCCAATGATTGCACCAACGATTTTTCCAACAGCCTGGTCGGCGGCAAATACGGCTGCAAGTTCGGCAATACCGCGGCGACCCCTTACTTCGGCCGATTCACGCCCGATCATTTTACGACCACGGTCACGCCGGGATGTGTGGCCGGCGCGTTTACCTACGCCGGTCAACCGTTGACCGTCCGGGTGAACGCCCTGAATACGGCCGGAAGTGCGACGCTGAATTATGATGGGGCGGGCAGTTCGGTCTTCGCCAAGGCAGTCACCCTGACGGACGGCAACGGTTCGACCGTGGGCGGATTCGGCGGGACGGGCAGCATCGCAGCGAGTGCCTTTGCCTCGGGCGTGGCGACCGTCTCGACGCCGGCTTATACCTTCAACACGGCAAAGACCGTCCCGACCACCATTCTGGTTCGCGCAACGGAAAGTGCGGGGGGCGACGGCGTGACCTCTGCGGGCTCGACGGAGGGGGCCACGGTGATCCGCGCGGGAAGGTTGTTGTTGCGCAGCGGGTATGGCAGTGAACTGGTGCGGCTGTCCATGCCGCTGGAGGCGCAGTTCTGGCAGGAGGGCGGGAATGCGGCGATTCCCACCGATGATTACTGGACGACCAACATCGCGGACAGTTGTACCAGCATTCCTGCGGCTGCGGTGTCCCTCGGCAACTACAAAGGCAACCTGTCGGCCGGTGAGACCGTGATGACCCTCGGTGGCGCTTTTACTGCAGGGCTCGGCAGCCTCTACCTGTCAGCGCCGGGAGCGGGGAACAACGGCAGCGTCGATGTGACGATCAACAATGCCACGGCCGGCCTGCCCTGGTTCGGGGCCAACGAGGTGGCCCGGGGGACGTTCGGTTTGCGCAAGACCCCGGTCATTTACCTGCGGGAGAATTTCTGATTTCCAAACCGAAAGATCGTGCCTGATTTCAATATACGAACTGCTATAATCGGCCAACTACACAATACCGATCACGTAATGCGCTTATTCTGGAGGCGGAAAAAAAGGGGATGGACTTCGCTGGAATTGAGCAGCGGAGAAGTCACCTACGCACAGCTCGAGCGTCGTGAATCGGGCAAGCCGGTCGTGACCCGTTGCGGCGTCGTCGGACTGGATGTCCAGTCGGAGGTTTCCCTCAAGGATTTGAGCAAATCGCTTGATCTGGACCAGCGTCATTGCGTGGCGGTCCTCGGGCGGAACGAATACCAGATGTTTCAGGTGGATGCCGTCAACGTGCCGCCGCAGGAATTGAAGCAGGCCGTTCGCTGGAGCATCAAGGACCTGATCGATTACCCGGTTGCGAATGCGACTGTCGATGTGCTGAATATCCCCTCCGATCCTTCCAATGCGGCCCGCCCGCGTTTCATGTATGCCGTGGCAGCCCGTAATGAAGCGGTCCGCGCCCGCATCGATCCGTTGCTGGAGCGCTCGGATTGCGGGCTCGAGGCCATCGATATTCCCGAGCTTGCGCAGCGCAATATTGCAGAAGTCCTGGAGCAGGACGGTCGCGGCTTGGCTATGGTGTCCTTCAATCGCGAAGGAGGGCTGCTGACATTCACCGCCGGGGGGGAGCTGTACCACGCGCGCCAGATCGATGTCACCGTCGAGCAGTTGCAGGTAACTGACGAAGAAAGACGCTCCCACGTCTACGAACGGGTCGCCCTGGACCTGCAGCGCTCGCTGGACAATTTCGAGCGGCAGTTCCCGTATGTCGGCGTCAATCGGATGCTGATCGCGCCATTTCCGCAGCGAGACAAGTTCTTCGAATTTCTCAAATCCTATCTGTATCTGCAGGTGGGCACCTTTGCGCTGGAAGATGTCTTCGATCTTTCGGCAGTGCCGCAAGCAGAGGACGTGGCCTTGCAGGCCCGTCTGTTCGTTGCGCTCGGTGCCGCCATGCGCACGGAGGGTGGCTGATGAGTCAGCAGATCAATCTGCTCAATCCGCAACTGATCCAGCGCAAGGATCAGTTGAATGCGCGTAACCTGCTCATCGCCCTGGTCGTGACAGTTCTGCTGATGGGGGCGTATGCAACATGGTCCAGCTACCGGATGAATCAACTGATGGCCGAACAGAGAACTGTCGATGCAGAACTGGCGGCGCTCAAGGGGCGGCTGAATGAATCCATGCTACGTCATGCCCAGCGCCCGCCCAGCCCGGCGCTGCTGCAACTGGTGGCGACCACCGAAGGATCGCTGAATAGCCGGCAGCAACTGCTGGACTTCCTGGAGGGTGGCGGCTTCGGGGCGGTGCAGGGGTTTTCCGGATTCATGCAGGCATTTGCCCGCAAAACTACCCAGGGATTATGGCTCACCGGTTTTTCGATTGATGAAGCCGAGCATCAGATCCAGATTTCTGGCCGCTCGCTCCAGCCGGATCTGGTCCCCAAATATATCTCGCAACTTGGGCAGGAGCCTTTGTTCAAGGGCAGGGAGTTTTCTACGCTGAGCATGACGGCCGGCCTGTCCCAGCCCCAGACGGAAGCCAAGCCAGCCGGAAAGGCCTTGCCGCCACCGCAGCCCTACGTGGAGTTCCGTTTGCAATCCGTCGATCCCAAGGCTGTGCTCGTCCAGGAGAAAAAATCGTGAAAGCGGCCTGGACAAAACTGATGGCCATGTTCGAAGCGCTCAGCCGCCGTGAGCGCTGGATGGTGCTGATCGGCCTGCTGGCTCTGGTCGTGGCCGTGATGAACGCTGTTCTGGTGGAGCCTGTCGCCAGGCGCAGCCGGCAAATGGAGCAGGCCATTGCGATGGATCGCGCCCAGATTCATCCGATCAAACTTCAGTTGCAGGTGCTCGACAGCACGCCCATTATCGATCCGGATGCGGCTACCCGGCAGCATCTCGAGGAGTTGCGCACGAAACTGGATCAGGCCAATGCTCGGCTCAGTGCCATGGAAAGCCGCTTGGTGCCGCCTGAACGTATGTCCGGGTTGCTGGAAGATATCCTCAAGCGCAACGGCCAGTTGCAACTGGTCTCGTTGAAAACGTTGCCGGTCGTTGGTGCAGCTACCGGGAAGCCGGCTGAAAAGAACGCCGGTGCGACGAATGCATCGGATGTGCCCGTGTATCGCCATGGCGTCGAGCTTACGGTGCGGGGGCGTTACCTCGATCTGTCGCAATATCTGTCCAGTCTGGAAAAACTGCCATGGCATATGCTGTGGGGCAAGGCCGCACTGGTTGCGGATGCTTATCCGAATTCGACTTTGACGCTGACGATCTATACCTTCAGCCTGGATCAGGCATGGTTAAGCCTATGAAACATATCAGCCGCAATGGTAAGCAAGCGTTAGCTTTGCTCGGGTTTGTCGTTATAATGAGCGCGCCCCTTTCAAGTCTTGCATTTCCTGAGGAAATGCAAGACCCGACCCAATCGCCCGGCGATGTTGCGGTGGCGGGTGGTACGGTGGCCACCGGACCTGTCCTGCAGTCGGTGATGATGTCGTCGGGGCGCAAGGTGGCGGTGATCAGCGGCCAGGTGCTTCGCGTTGGCGAAAAGTTCGGTGAGGCGACACTGGTCAGGGTCACGGATCAGGATGTTTCCTTGCGTCATGCTGACGGTTCGGTGGAGGTGTTGAAGATGCATCCTGCAGTCGAGAAGAAGATACGAATTCAACCCCGCGAGCCTGCGTCCGGGGTCCGGAAAACAAAACGGGCGGTGGGCAGGTCCCCCGCTGACAAAACGAGATAATGCTAACGATGCGATTCGGTTATCTGATGCTATTCCTGGGCCTGGCCGGCTGTGCGACGGTCAATCCGCCCAAGGACACTTCGACGCTCAACAAGATCAATTCCGAGCTGAAGCAGGCAGCAGAAACACGACAGAGCAGCTCCGCCGTCCCTGAGGCCGTGAGCAGCGCATTGCTGCCACCCCTCAGGATTGCCGTTCCCAAAGCCAGCGCCAAGCAACTTGAGCAGCGTTTCGATCTTGTGATCAACGACGCGCCGGTGAATCAGGTGTTCATGGGCATCGTTTCCGGTACCCGCTACAGCATGCTGATTCATCCTGACGTCAAGGGCACCATATCGGTTAACCTCAAGGACGTGACGGTGCTGGAGGCGCTGGAATCGCTGCGCGAGCTTTACGGATACGAATACAAGGTCGAGGGTACCCGGATTTATGTCTTGAAGCCGGGGCTACAGTCCAAGGTCTACAAGGTCAACTACATTGTCGGGATGCGTCGCGGCCGTAGCGATATCGCCGTGACCTCCGGCGCTTCCGGCGAATCCGGTGCCGGTTCGACCGGGACGACGACATCCCGCACTTCCAGCCAGTCCCAGGCCAGTTCGGTGGCTTCCAGCCAGCGTGCCGATTTCTGGAGTGAAATCGAGGATGCCGTCCGCACGGCCCTCAATTGCAAGATTCCAACCCAGAATGCCTCCGGTGTGACAGCCACGGGTTTCAATCCTGGCGTGGGGGGCGTTGCCACCGGAATGCGCGCCATGATGCCGCTGACGGAACCGCAATACGGCTCCCGTGAACGTGGCGGTGATGGTTGTGCTGACGGGCGTAGCGTGCTGGTCAATCAGATGACCGGTGCCATTTTCGTGCGCGGCATGCCCGATGAATTGCGTTCCGTCGAAAACCTGCTGCAGGCCATGCAGGTCAGCATCGATCGCCAGGTGATCCTGGAGGCCAAGATCATCGACGTGGAACTGAATACCGGTGCCCAGCAGGGTATCAACTGGTCCTATTTCCATAATAATCGCCACGCCATGTCGGTCGGGGCGGATACCACCAGGATCGTCGAGAGCGGCGGCAGCACCACCGGCGGTGGTTTGGGTACGGTCGATTCGTCCGGTACAGTCACCTACCCCAGCCTGGGTGCATTGCTGGGTGCCGGCCTCGTAGGTACGGCAGGCACGGCGTTCTCGGCCGGGCTTGGCATGGCCTTCCAGGTCCATAACTTTTCAGCCTTGTTGAATTTCCTGCAGACGCAGGGGACGGTCAATGTGCTGTCCAGCCCGCGCATTTCCACCATCAACAACCAGAAGGCCGTGTTGAAGGTCGGGCGTGACGAGCAATATGTCACCGGCTTTGAAAGCAATACCAGCACGACCACCACCACGGGGGGCACGGTCACCAACCAGCCGACCCCGATTTATTCGACGTTCTTCTCCGGGATTTCGCTGGATGTCACCCCGCAGATCGATGACGAGGACAACATCACGCTGCATGTGCATCCGCTGGTCAGCGAAGTGACCGAGGTCGAAAAGAAAACCATCAATAACCTGACATTGCCGTTCGCGTCCAACAAGATCAGCGAGACCGACAGCGTCGTCAAGGTCAAGGACGGACAGATCATCGTCATTGGTGGCCTGATGACCGACAGCTATATCGACAACCGTTCCCGCGTGCCGGGTGCCGGCGATGTCCCCGGTGCCGGGGCGCTGTTCCGCAAGGGGGGGCAGTCTTCCACCAAGCGGGAACTGGTGATCATGATCAAGCCGACCGTGGTGCGCAGTGACGGCACCTGGGCCGACGAGATATCGGCAACGCAACGTCGCATCGAGTCGCTCGACAACGGCACGGCGGCAGGAACGAAATAAGCGATGTATCTGGAACACTTCGGGCTGAACGAACTGCCGTTCAATATCACGCCGGATACCAGTTTCTTCTTCTCCTCCCGGCGCTATCAGGAAGCGCTGAACACACTCCTGATTGCGGCCAGAACCGGTGAGGGCTTCATCAAGATTACAGGTGAAGTGGGCACCGGCAAGACGCTGCTATGCCGCAAGTTCATGAGCAGCCTCGGCGAAGAATTCAAGATCGCTTACATCCCCAATCCTGATCTGGAGCCGCGTGCATTGCTGTTGGCGCTGGCGGATGAACTGGGAGTGAAAGTCCGGGCTAACAGCGGTCAGCACCTTGTCATGAAATCACTCAATCAGGCACTGGTGGATTATGCCGCCCAGGGCCGGCAGGTGCTGGTCTGTCTCGACGAGGCGCAGGCCATGCCGGTGGAAACGATGGAAGCGCTTCGGCTGCTGACGAATCTGGAAACGGAAAAGCGCAAGCTGCTGCAGGTGGTGATTTTCGGCCAGCCGGAACTGGACGAGAAGCTTTCGCACCCTTCGATTCGCCAGTTGAAGCAGCGGATTACGTTCGATTACCAGCTGGGCGCGCTGTCCAGCGACGAAATGCATTTCTATTTGAACCATCGGCTGGTGGTTGCCGGATATCAGGGGGGGCGGATGTTCAGCGGCCGGGCCCTGCGCATCATGAATCGGAAGACACGCGGCATTCCGCGCCTGGTCAACATCCTGGCACACAAGTCGCTGATTTCCGCCTACGGCAAGGGTCAGAAGATGGTTTCCGCAGGTGACGTGATCGCGGCATCTCAGGATACCGGCTCGACTCGCAGCCGGGATTGGAGGTTGTGGATCGGTGTCGGCGCGGCAGTGCTAGCACTGACAGGGGCCGCCGTCGCATTGTTTAGCGGAATGGTGCAGCTATGAGTCTCATCAATCAGATGTTGCAGGACCTGGAACAGCGCCATGTCGGATCAGGAAAGCCAGAACCGCTGGCCGGCGAAGTGCGGGTGGCATCTCCGGTTCTGTCATCGACGCCCTGGGTGCTCTATGGTGGGCTTGCCCTGCTGCTGGGCGTGATCGTGATCGGTGCAAGCTGGCTGTATCTGCAGCGCCAATCGAGCAAGCCGTCTGTCGCGGTCGTGGCACCAGCTGCAAAACCTGCTCCAGCGGCCGTTCCGGTGCCTGTGCAACCTGATCCGGCACTGGCGCCGGCGCTGCCTGCAGAGCCAGTGCCGACGCCCTCCACTGTCGATGTCACCCCGGCCACTGTGGCCCCCGTGGGCCATATTGCCGGACTCGATACCGATTTGAACACTGCCCCGTCGGTGGAAATGCCAAAAGCCAAGACGGCGAAGGCAAAACCTGCCGTTGCCCCGACAGATGTCCAGGTTGCTTCATCGATGCAGGTCACAGATATTCCGGTCAGCGTCGAGCCGAAGTCCCAGTCCAGGCCGAAGCCGGATAAGGCGATGGCTCCCCTCAAGTCCGTGAGTCCGGCCCAGATATCCGAGAATTTTTATCGTCAGTCGATGACTGCACTGCAGCAGGGGCGCGTGGTGGAAGCGCAGGATGGATTGCGCAAGGCCCTGGACGCCAACCCCAACAACCTCAAGGCACGCCAGACTCTGGTCGGCTTGATGGTGGAAGGCCGGCGTCACGATGAAGCGATTGCGCTGTTGAAGGATGGACTCGCGCTGGCACCGGAGCAAACCGGCTTCAGTATGGCGCTGGCACGGTTGCAACTGGAGGCCGGGGACAGGACATCTGCCCTGAACGTTCTGGAGCAGGCGTCGGCAACTGCCGGCGAGGATGCGGATTTCAACGCCTTTTATGCGGCGCTTTTGCAGCGCGATGAGCGGCATGACGAAGCCGTGCAGCATTACCTGGTTGCGTTGAAGAGCAATCCAGCCATGCCGAACTGGCTGGTGGGGATCGGGATTTCATTGCAGCGTCTGGGCAAAAATGCGGATGCGACGGCGGCATACCAGCGCGCCAGGGATACCGGCCAGCTCACACCGCAACTGGTGACGTTCGTCGACCAGCAACTCCGCCAACTCAAGCCTTAAGCGATCTAGTCTTTCAGGGTTCTGGCAACGACCCAGCAATCGATACGGGTGGCACCAGCTTTCCTGACGGCATTGGCAAGTTCGGTCAGGCTGGTACCGGTGGTCATCACATCATCAAGCAGCGCGACGTGCCTGCCTTTCAGGTCCATCTCGCAGGAAAAGGCGCCACGCAGATTCCGCCGGCGCTCGTCGGGGCTCAACCCCGCTTGCGGTGCCGTGTCCCGATTCCGCCGGCATGCCGGTGCGGCGAGCGATATGCCCAGAAGCCCGGACAGGGATCTCGAGATCTCGGTCGCCTGATTGAATCCGCGTGATCTGAGGCGGTCCGGGTGCAGGGGCATGGGAATCAGCAGCTCGGGCAAGGCGTCCAGAGAGCGCAGGCGATGAGCCATCAGTTCCGCCAGCGCGTGGGCAAGGCTAAGTTCGCCGGCATATTTGTAGCGTCTCAGCATGGCGTCGACAGGATAGGTGTAAGCCAATGCTGCGTATGTTGCATCAAATGACGGCGGGTGTTGCAGGCATGATCCACAAACCTCGCCCTGCGTGGTCGGTAGGGCGCAAACCGGGCAGGCGCTTCCGGCTTGCCATGGCAGTTCGTCATGACAGGCTTGGCAGATCGTGGCCAGCCCGGAAATCCCGCTGCAGAGAAGACAGCGGGATACCGGGCGGAGGTGATTAATAATTGTGCAGATGTCAATCAATTGCGCCGCCGCTCGTTGACAGAATATAATGCCGTTTTCAAATCATGGTGTTGAATCCCATTATGCCAGTGAAAATCATCACGGCTGCAGAGCAGAAACGCGCCGCCAGTCTATTCAATATCTTTTCCTGCATCGCAGTCAGTTTGATGCCTCTGATTATTCCGACATTGCTATGGATAGCCGCTTCCATTTTTGTCCATGCGTCGGCAGCGCATCACCCAAACCAGCGGGTACGTGATTACATCTATCCGGGCGGCTATCGATTCTATGGCGTCGTGGGTTCGCTGGTGGTACTGCTCAACTTCAGCCCACAGATGTCAAAATGGGTGCCCGGAATCCTGAACTTCGGTCCCCTGCATCTTCCCATGTTCTGGCCGATGGTTTGGTTGCTGAGCATGCTCGTAATTCTTCCCTTGGGCATACGCGACATCATTAGAGCGAGCCGTGAGAACTGGCAGGACATGGAAGTCGAGGTCGAGCATGTTTGAATCTACTGTCGAATTCGTCCGTCCGTCCAAGGTCGGATCGATCAATGAACGCTGGTCGGTATCCGACATTGCAGCCTTGTTCGAGTTGCCGTTCTCGGACCTGATATTCCGGGCACAGACCATCCATCGCCAGCATTTCGATCCGAATGCGGTGCAGATCAGCACCCTGCTGTCGATCAAGACTGGCGGCTGCTCTGAGGATTGCGGTTACTGTCCGCAATCCGCGCGCTACCACACCGGCGTTGAAAACGAGGATCTGCTCGCATTGGACGATGTTGTCTCAGCGGCTCGTGCCGCCAAGGAGAGCGGTGCGTCCCGTTTTTGCATGGGGGCGGCATGGCGCGGTCCCAAGCAACGTGACCTGGAGCCGGTGCTGAAGATGATCGAGGAGGTCAAGGCGCTGGGGTTGGAAACCTGCGCCACGCTGGGCATGCTGAAGGAAGGGCAGGCCGAGCAACTGAAGGAGGCCGGTCTGGATTACTACAACCACAACCTGGACACTGCGCCGGAATACTATGGTGAGGTCATCTCCACCCGTACCTACCAGGATCGTCTTGAGACGCTTGATCGGGTGCGTGATGTCGGCATCAACGTCTGTTGCGGCGGCATTGTCGGCATGGGGGAATCCCGCAATCAGCGTGCCGGGCTGCTGGCGCAGCTGGCCAATATGGAACAGCCGCCGGAAAGCGTGCCCATCAATCTGCTGACCCAGGTAGAAGGGACACCCCTTAATGGAACCGAGGCGCTGGATCCGTTCGAGTTCGTGCGCACCATCGCCGCAGCCCGTATCACCATGCCACAGAGCTACGTCCGGCTGTCGGCCGGCCGTGAGCGGATGAGCGACGAGTTACAGGCTTTGTGTTTCCTGGCGGGAGCCAATTCGATTTTCTACGGTGAAAAGTTGCTGACCACCGGTAACCCGGATGTCAGTGCCGACCAGGCGCTGTTCTCCAAGCTGGGCATCAAGCCCGAACAGAAATAACGCGGCCCATGACCGCCGCGTCGCCATGGTCCGGGTTGCGGGCCGAACTCGACGAGCGTGAAGCGGCCGGGCTGACCCGCCGCCGCCGGCTGGTCGAGGGCGTACAGCAGCCTGACCTGATGGTTGATGGCAGCCCCATGCTGTCATTCTGCAGCAACGATTACCTCGGTCTCGCCAGTCATCCGGATTTGATCGCAGCCCTGCACCTTGCCAGCCAGCAAGCGGGTGTCGGTAGCGGGGCGTCGCATCTGATCACCGGCCACCATCGTTTGCACCACGAACTGGAAGAAGCCTTGGCCAGTTTTGTCGGGCTTCCGCGCGCGTTGATGTTTTCCACCGGCTACATGGCCAATCTCGGTGTGGTGACAGCCTTGATGGGTCGCGACGATGCCATCTTCGCCGACAGGCTCAACCATGCCTCCCTGAATGACGCCGCTGTCCTGTCGAGGGCGACGCTCCACCGATTCCCGCACAATGATGTGGACGCACTGGCAGGCCTGCTGGCCGCCAGCAAAGCGAAACGCAAGCTGGTGATCGTGGATGCGGTGTTCAGCATGGATGGCGATCTCGCGCCGTTGCCGCAGCTGCTCGAAGTCTGCGAACGGCATGATGCCTGGCTTATGCTGGATGATGCCCACGGTTTCGGGGTGCTGGGGTCGGGCGGTCGAGGCGTGCTTGAGCATTTTGGTGTCAGCTCTCCCCGCATCATCTACATGGCGACGCTGGGTAAGGCAGCTGGCGTATTCGGTGCATTCGTGGCCGGCGAACCGGAATTGATCGAATACCTGCTGCAGAAATCACGTCCTTATATCTACACGACAGCCATGCCGCCGGCACTGGCAGGCGCCCTGCTGGCGGCGTTGCCGCTGATCGGGGAACACGGTAGCCAGCGCCGTCAGCAGTTGCAATCGCTGATCACCGCCCTGCGAGAAGGGTTGCACTTGCAACGCTGGCAGCTCGACCCTTCCAGCACTCCGATCCAACCGTTGATCATCGGCAGTAATGACGAGGCTGTGGCAGCAAGTGAGCACTTGCGTGAGCGCGGTGTTCTGGTCCCCGCGATTCGTCCGCCCACGGTGCCTCAGGGGACCGCTCGCCTGCGGATTTCGCTGTCGGCAGCGCACCGTCATGAGGATATCCAGCATTTGATCGAGGTGCTGCACAGCGCGGAAAAGGATCTGGCCGCATGATGCTGCATGTCGAAATCAAAGGGCAGGGGACTGACCTCGTGCTCTTGCACGGCTGGGGGATGCATGGTGGTGTCTGGCGTAGCGTGTGCGATGCGCTGGCTGAGCATTGCCGATTGCACATCGTTGATCTTCCGGGGATGGGGCATAGCCCGCCCTGCCATCCTTATACGCTGGAGCGCGTTGCCGGAGCGGTCGCCGAATATATTCCGCCGCAGGCGGTAGTTTGCGGCTGGTCGCTGGGCGGCGAAGTCGCCATGCGGCTCGCTCTGGATCATCCTGCGCTTGTCGGGCGTCTGATACTGGTCGGTTCGACGCCCTGTTTCGTCAATCAGCCGAATTGGGACTGTGGGATCGATGCCGAGGTGTTCAGCAGTTTCGCTGCGCAGGTGGCCGCCGACTACCACCCCAGCATGGACCGATTCCTCGGACTGCAGGCGTTTGGAGGGGAATCATCACGGCAACAGATGCGGGCGTTGCGTGAACATTTCGCCTCACGGCCCGCACCTTCCGGCCAGGTATTGCGAGATGCACTGACCATCCTGCTGGAAACCGACATGCGCGAAGAATTCGCAAAATTGCCCATGCCGCTGCAAATCGTACACGGGAATCGCGATACTTTGGCGCCAGTCTCGGCCGCACGCTGGATGGCTGCACAGAAATCACGGTCTGTTCTGAATGTCATTCATGGTGCTTCGCATGCACCGTTCCTGTCTCACCCCGGCGCTTTTGTCGAGGCTGTATTGGAATTTATCGGAACTCCGGAACATGCAGGATAATTACACGCTGGACAAATCGCGCGTCCGGGCCTCGTTTGATCGGGCGGCACGCAGTTATGACGCGGCCGCCGTGTTGCAACATGAAGTCCGTCAACGCATGCTTGCACGGCTGGATTATCTGAAGATTACCCCGCAATCCATCCTCGATGCCGGTGCCGGCCCAGGCCATGCTGCGCGTGCGCTGGCCGCACGGTACCCTGCAAGCCGGGTGGTGGCGCTGGATATTGCGATGAACATGCTGCGTCAGGCTGCAACCGGTCGGGTCTGGTGGAAACCATGGCAACGTGCGCCCTTTAGCAGGTTGTGTGGTGACATCGATCATTTGCCCCTGGCCGCCGCCAGCATGGATTTCATCTGGTCCAGTCTTGCCATTCAATGGTGCAATGACCTCGACACGGTATTTTCCGGCATTTCCCGCGTGCTGCGCGCCGACGGACTGTTCATGTTCAGCACCTTCGGGCCGGATACCCTGAAGGAGTTGCGTGCCGCGACGGCTGTCGATCCGGGGCATGTGCATGTCAGCCGATTCATCGACATGCACGACATCGGAGATGCGCTGGTACGCAACGGTTTCAGCGAGCCGGTGCTGGATGTCGAACATTTTGTGCTGACCTATGATGACGTGCTTGGCGTGATGCGCGACCTGCAGGCGATCGGGGCGCGGAATGCCGCGCAAGGACGTCGCCGGGGATTGGAAGGCAAGGGTTTTCTCAAGCGGTTGTCGGAAAACTACGAGCGTTTCCGGCAGGATGCCAAGCTTCCAGCCACTTTCGAAGTCGTGTACGGGCATGCCTGGAAATCACCTTCTGCGGATTTGCCCGCAGGAGTCAGCCCGATCAGGATCCATCGATGAAGTTCGGCGTGTTCGTCACCGGTACGGATACCGGAGTGGGCAAAACCCTGATTTCCGCAGCGCTGGTCCATGCCTGCGCCAGGCAAGGTCTCGCTGCGGCGGGAATGAAGCCGGTGGCGTCCGGGTGTCATGAAGTGGATGGACGGCTGGTGTCGGAGGACGTTTCGATGTTACTCGATGCAGCGAATGTCCGCTTGCCCGATGAGGTGGTCAATCCGTATGCCTTTATCCCGCCCCTCGCGCCTCACGTCGCTGCGCAGCAAAGCGGCGTGACCATCGCTCTGGATCACATCGCTACTTCGTTTCGTCAGGCACAAGCGCTGGTGGATGTGCTGGTCGTGGAAGGCGTTGGCGGATTCAGAGTGCCTCTGAATGAATCGGAGGATACGGCAGATCTGGCGGTGTTGCTGGGTTTGCCGGTGGTGCTGGTGGTCGGGATGCGTTTGGGTTGTCTCAATCATGCGCTGCTGACATCAGAGGCGATTCGGGCGCGGGGATTGTCGCTGGCTGGTTGGGTCGCCAATGCTGTCGATCCGGAAATGGTCGCTTTGAAGGAAAATATCGACAGTCTGGAGTGTCGCTTGCAAGCCCCGTGCATTGGAAAAATCCCCTTTCAGGAGCATGCCGATTTCAGGAAAGTATCAAACTTTTTGAAATGTGAGAGAATCACAAAAAACTAAATGCATGGAATTATGCTCGAGTGGGTGTGTTCCATAAGAAAAACCTTTGAATTCGTTGTACTATAAGACAAAATTAATATTTGGGTGGAGCTTGACATGGAAATATTGGAGAAGCTGATACAGAACTTCAATCTGAAGAAGCAATTCCTGATTCTTTCGATGCTGGAGGGGATGGGGTTTGTCGTGGTGTATTTCGACAACTCGCTGCCGGTTATCGGCACTTTCCTGGTGCTGAACGTGATCACGGCCTTATGGTTTGGTTTCCGTTCTGCGAAGCGTGCCGAAGCCATTGCGCGGAACCTGCAGACGATCGCCGGTGGCGATCTGTCCAAGAAATTCGGCCTTGCCGGCAAGGACGATTTCTCCTGGATGGCCTATGAATCCGACCGGGCGCGCAAGGGGGTCTCCAACCTGATTCAGGGCGTGACCATGACCTCGCAGGAACTCGGGTCCTCCGCGAACGAAATGAGTTCGATCGCCTTGCGTACCAAGGATGCCATTGCCAGCCAGGGTGACCATACCGCGCAGATCGCGGCCAGCATCATGCAGTTAGCCAATCAGGTCAAGGAAGTGTCAGCCCAGGCGACCCGGGTTGCGTCTTCGGCCAAGAGCGCCAATGCGGCTGCGGTTGGCGGCAGCAAGGTGGTCGGTGAGACCATCCGTTCGCTGGACACCATTTCTAATGATGTGCAGGGCATCGCCGAGTCTATTACCTCCCTGCAGGATGAGATCAACAAGATCAGTTCGGTCATGCAGGTCATCCGCGATATTTCCGAGCAGACTAACCTGCTGGCACTGAATGCCGCGATTGAAGCGGCGCGCGCAGGTGAGGCCGGTCGAGGTTTTGCCGTGGTGGCGGATGAGGTGCGTAACCTGTCCCAGCGCACGAGCAAGTCCACCGAGGAAATTACCCAGATCATTACATCACTGCAAAGCAAGTCGCAGCAGGTAGCGCGTACCGTGCAGGAAAAACAGCAGGATGCCAATGCCGCTGCGGGTAGCGCAAAGATGGCCGAAGATGCGCTGACCGGCATCGTGGGCGCCGTGCAGGAAATCGTCTCCATGTCCGACACGATTGCCACCCTGACATCCCAGCAGGAAGCGGCAACCGGCGGCATCACCGAAGCGGTGACGTATATCGAAGGGCTCTCCCGTCAGAATGCTGAAGAGGCAAATGCTTTCCACGGAATGTCCGAGCATCTGTCCCAGAAGGCAGGGGCGCTGAACGAAATGGTGTCCAAGTTCATTGTGTAATAGCTGTCGGCCGTCGGCATTAAAAATGCTTGTCTTTGGACAGGCATTTTTATTTACCCGATGTCCGGACGCGACAGGAATCATCCGGTAGGGTAAACTGTTGCCAGTCGAAAATTCTGCAGTTTTTATTTCAATTCAAGTAAGGAGAATTCAAATGCGTAAAATCTCTATCGGATTGTTTGCTGCGTTGGCACTCGTCGCCTTCGGCGCGCAGGCTGACCAGGCAAGCGCCCAGAAGCTGGCTGACAAGTATGCGGCAATCGCCAAGAATATTGATCCGGCTTCCAAGGGTCTGTCTGCTGATGACGGCAAGGCGTTTTTCAACCGTGAACTGACCATCCGCGGCAAGCAGATTGCCTGCGCGTCCTGCCACACCACCAACCCGGCTGATCATGGCAAGCACGCCGTCACCGGCAAGAAGATCGAGCCGCTGGCCCCGGCAGCCAATGCCAAACGCTTCTCCAACATCGACAAGGTGGAAAAGAACTTCGAGAAGCACTGCCTGGACATCATCGGTCGTGACTGTACCGCTCAGGAAAAGGGCAATTTCATCGCCTACCTGCTGACGGTCAAGTAAGCCGGCTGGAAACTAAAACGCCCGGGACGCTTCACGCATCCCGGGCGTTTTTTATTGGGCCTTGCCAGTCAATAGCGAGTTGAACGGTCAAGCGGCCTGAACCGGAATCTCGTGACGTTTGTTGACGATTTGGTTGAGCGCGTCGACATACACCAGTTCCGGCGCGAACTTTTCCAGTTCCAGCTCATTGTACGTGGCGTAGGTTGCGATGATCAGGATGTCACCGGGCGCGGCCTTGCGGGCAGCGGCGCCGTTCACGGAAATAATGCCGGAGTCGCGCTGGGCGCGAATGGCATAGGTGGTAAATCGCTCGCCGTTGTTGACGTTGTAGATTTCGATCTGCTGGTACTCGCGAATATCTGCGGCGTCCAGAAGCGTCTCGTCAATGGCGCAGGAACCCTCGTAGTCCAGCTCGGAATGCGTCACGCGCACCCGGTGCAGCTTGGATTTGAGCATGGTTCTTTGCATGGCGTATCTGCCTGATTCAAAAGAAAAGGGTGGCTATTATAATGCCTGCGCCGGTGCAGCGCAAAATTCGATATTGTCGATCAGGCGAGTACTGCCTAATCGGGCGGCGCCCAGGACTACCAGGGAAGCTTCCTCCGGGCGCGGCGGCAGAAGGGTGTCTGCAGAACGGATGGCGATGTAGTCGACGATCCAGCCCAGTTGTGTCAGGTATTGCACGGTTTGCGACTCGATTTCGGCAAAGTCGCGCCGGCCCTGCTGAACGGTCTGGACGACCTGTTGCAGTGCGCGGTACAGGCGGGGCGCTTCAAGACGCTGGGAGGGTTTCAGGTAACCGTTGCGGGAACTCATGGCCAGTCCATCGGTTTCGCGAACCGTGCTCCCCGCAAGAATTTCAATGGGGAAGGACAGGTCGCGCACCATTTCGCGCAAAATGAATAGTTGCTGGTAGTCCTTGCAGCCGAATATGGCGATGTCAGGCTGTACCAGATTGAACAGCTTGGCGACCACGGTACAGACACCACGGAAGTGGCCGGGCCGGTGAGCCCCGCAAAGCGTGTTGGCTATGGCAGATGGCTCCACATGAACGACTTGGGGGGTTGGATAGAGATCCGAGTCGGTCGGCGTGAAAACCACATCCGCCCTGGCTTCCTGCAGTCGCTGCAAGTCCGCCTGCAGGGTACGCGGATAGTTTGCGAGATCTTCATTCGGGCCGAACTGCAGCGGGTTGACGAAGATGCTGACCACTACGCATTCCGCCCGTTCGCGCGCCATTTTCACAAGGGCAATATGCCCGTCATGCAAATTGCCCATGGTGGGGACAAAGGCAATCCGTCCAGCCGATCTCAAGCGGACGCGCAATTCGGGAATGGTAGTGATCTGATCCATCAGAAACTGTGCTCCCCGGTCGGGAAAAGATGGTGTTTGACAGCGTGGACGTAGGCGGTCAGGGCTTCCTGCACGCTCATGGAACCTGACAGGAAATTGCGGGCGAATCTGGGAGTCTTGCCAGGGTAGATGCCCAGCATGTCCTGCAGCACCAGTACCTGACCATCACAATCTGGGCCTGCGCCGATGCCGATGGTCGGGATCTCGATGATCTCCGTGACCTGTCTGGCGAGCGAAGCAGGTACCATTTCCAGTACTAGCATGCTGACACCAGCGAGCTGCAGTTCGGCGGCATCCTTCAGGATCTGGCGTGCCCCTGCAGGATCGCGACCCTGGACCTTGTAGCCACCAAGTTCGTGAACCGATTGCGGCGTAAAGCCAAGATGACCGCACACCGGGATGCCATAGGCAACCAGGTGGCTGACGACGTCTGTCTTGTTGCCTTCCAGTTTGACCATGTCGGCGCCTGCCGCGATGAGTTCGTGGGCGTGCCGGAGTGCTTCCTCCGGTGAACGGTCGCTGCCGTAGGGGAGGTCGGCGATGATGGGGGTGGTGTGTGCACCTCGGGCAACGCAGTGGGTGTGATAACACATGTCCTGCATGGTGACGCCCAGCGTGTCCTTGGCACCTTGCAGGACCATGCCCAGGGAGTCTCCTACCAGCAAGGCATCGATGCCGGCGCGTTCACAGAGTGTGGCAAAGCTTGCGTCGTAGCAGGTCAGGATGGCCAGCTTTTCACCGGAAGCCGCTTTTTTTTGCAATTCTTCCAGTGTCACAGGTCCAGCCTCGGATTGAAGTACTCTCGACGGCTACGCATGGTGCCGATGCGTTCGAGCAGCAGGTCCAGGGCGGTCTCGTCCCTGGCGCAGTCCAGGGTTTCATTGTTGACGATCAGGAGTGGAGATGCGTCGTAATGATGGAAGAATTCACCATAGGCTTCGGCGAGTCGCGTCAGGTATTCGCGCGAGATGGTGTTTTCGTAGCTGATGTTGCGCTGCTCGACACGTTTCAGCAAGGACTCCACCGGCGTTTGCAGGTAGATCACCAGGTCAGGGGCGGTGGTTTGCAATTGCAGGTGTTGGAAGATCTGGCGGTAGAGGGCGTACTCTTCATCGTTCAGGTTGAGGCGGGCGAATAAAGGATCCTTTTCGAGGAAGAAATCCGCAACGGTCGCGCCGCCGAACAGGTCCCGCTGGGACAGCTCCCGCACCTGCTCCGTTCTCTGGAACAGGAAGAAAAGCTGGGTCGGCAGCGCGTAGCGTTCCCCGTCCTGGTAAAACTTGGGGAGGAACGGATTGGCCGAGGCGTTTTCCAGCAGCAGATTGACCGAGAAGCGCTCCGCCAGCTTCCGGGCCAGCGTGGTCTTGCCGCTACCGATCGGGCCCTCGATGACGATGTAGGGGTATTTTTCAGTTGGGTTCATGTCCGCTCCACCCCTTGGTCCATGCAGGCAAGGGTCAGTTGTGACACCTTCCCGCGCCCTGGAATCAGCAGGTCCGGTGCGATTTCGGCCAGGGGCAGCAGAACAAAGCCGCGCTCGTGCATGCGGGGATGTGGCAGGTTGAGTTCGGGAGATTGCATGATGAGGTCATCATAAATCAAAAGATCGAGGTCAAGCACGCGTGGCGCATTCGGGAAAGGGCGTTCGCGACCGTGGCTATCTTCCAGGGCCAGCAGGGATCTCAGCAGTTCCATCGGAGACAGGGAGGTTTCGACTTCGGCCACCGCGTTGATGAAGTCGGGCTGATTGTCGTAGCCGACCGGTGCGGTGCGGTAAAGCGAGGAAGGCTGCACGACTCTGGTGCCAGGGAGGTCGTTCAGCTCGCGCAATGCACGGGTTACCTGAGCAGCAGGATCTTGCAGATTGCTGCCGAGGGCGACGAAGGCACGATGCGTCATGCGGGTGAAGCAGCAGGTTTGCGCTTGCGGCGGCGGCGTTTCTTGGCCGGCTCCGTGTTGGGAAGAAGCATGGCTTCACGAGTGGCAGTGTCGGCCACCGCAAAGCGATCCCACCATTCTGCAAGCTCCATCGGTAGTTCACCGGACTGGCAACGCAGGAGCAGAAAGTCGTAGGCCGCGCGGAAACGCGGGTTTTCAAGCAGTCGGAACGGGCGCTGGCCGGCGCGCTGCTCAAAGCGAGGTTGCAGGGTCCAGATTTCCTTCATGACAAGGCTGAAACGCTTGGTGATGGCCAGTTTCTCGGCTTGCACATCCGAGACGTCGTGCATGGCCTGAATCAGCGCGGGCAGCGGTTTCTCACCCTTGGCCTGGTACTTCTGCCAGGTTGCCAGGACTTCGTGCCATAGCAGGGTGGCGAACAGGAAGGCTGGAGATACAGGCTTGTCAGCCAGAACGCGCTCGTCGGTGTTCTGCAGGGCCAGGGTCACGAATCGCTCCCCCATTGGCTGTTCCAGGACGACGTCCAGCATGGGCAACAGGCCATGATGGAGCCCATGGTTGCGCAGGGCATGGGCGCTTTCAATGGCATGCCCGGACAGAAACAGCTTGAGCATTTCGTCGAACAGGCGGGCAGGAGGCACGTCTTCCAGCAGATCGGCCATGCGCGGGATGGGAGCTTCCGTCGCGGAATGCAGCTTGAGTCCGAGCTTGGCCGACAGGCGCACCGCGCGCAGCATGCGTACCGGATCCTCGCGATAGCGGGTTTCCGGATCACCGATCATGCGCAGGATGCCGGCCTTGATATCCTGCAGGCCGTGATGAAAGTCCCAGACTTCTTCGGTTTGCGGGTCGTAATAGAGTGCGTTGGCTGTGAAGTCGCGACGGGCAGCATCTTCTTCCTGATTGCCGAAGACGTTGTCACGCAGGATACGTCCACTGTCAGCGATCTGGGCGTCGCCCTCCTCGCTCAAGTGGCTGCCCCGGAAGGTCGTGACTTCGATGGTTTCGGCGCCGAACATGACGTGTACGATGCGGAAACGCCGGCCGATGATGCGTGAGCGCCGGAATAGCCGGTGTACCTGTTCCGGCGTGGCGTTGGTGGCGATGTCGAAGTCCTTGGGAGTGCGATGCAGGATCAGATCGCGTACCGCGCCGCCGACGATGAAGGCCGAAAACCCTGCCTTGTGCAGTTCCTGGATGGTTTTCATCGCCGCGTTGCTGATCAGCTTGCGGTCGATGCCATGGGCACGTCGCGGGAAGCGCTCGGCTTCATGCGGGGTATGGGGGGCGGGTTTTTTTTTGCCTTTGAAGACTTGTTGCAGGAATTTTTTAATCATGAGTCCAACAGGGCCGTGATGTGGCACTAAGTTGGCGGATTATAACGCAAAGCCGGCCTCGGCGGCCGGCTTTGCGTGTGACGGGCGCTGTGATGGATTACAGGTTCCAGCCGTAAGCGATGCCGATCGAATCCTGATGCATTTTCAGATCGACGTCACCACCACCGAAGGCCATCGGGATGGCGTTGGTCCCATGCACCGTGTGGCTGAAGGCGTGCACGTAGTTAAAGGACAGTTCTGCGTTGTTCGGTAGTTTGTAAGTGCCGCCGAAGGTGACGTGATCCTGAACCACGCCTGGAGCCAGGATGTTGAAGAGGGCTTCCGCTCCCTTGACCGGCTGGGTGGTATGGTTGTAACCGGCGCGCAGCGTCAACTTCTCGTTGACGTTATAACTGCCGCCCAGTTTGAAGACGGTGACATCTTTCCAGCCGAAGCCAGGACCGTCGCTGGCACCGAGGTTACCGGGGAAGAAGCCGCCATTCCACTGGGCTATCGAATTGCCGATGGGGTCGACGTTGCTGTATTCGATACGTTGAATGTCTGCAGCAACTGTCAAATCGGGAGTGGCCTTGAATGCAATGCCCACGCCATAGGAGGCGGGTGCGTCCAGACTGCCGTCAGCGAACAGGCCTTTGTACTTATCGAATTTCTCGAAATGGGTCTTGGTCTGGTAGGTGGCGCCCAGCGTCACTTGATCCGTGATCTGGCCGATCCAGCCCAGGTGCAGGCCGATGCCGTAAGCGTCATCGGTGCCGCGGCCGGTCATGTTGGCCGGGTCGGAGGAAATGGCGGAGAAAGCCTCGATTCCAGTCGCCTTGAAACGCTGGTAACCCAGATTGACGGCAACCCCGATGGTCTGGCTCGGGGTGATTTTCCAGGCGATGGTCGGCGCCACGAACAACTGAGCGTAATCGATGCCGCTGGTGACGCGTGTGCCGCCATTGAGGAGGGGAATGCCGCCTTTGTAGGTGGTGTTCATGCCGCCGTTGCCGTAGATGCTGACGCCCACGGAGATTTCCGGGGAAATCACCTTGTTGTACCCGGCCTCTGGAATGAAAAAGTTGTCGCGGCCGTTGCCGTCAAAGGTGCCATCGAACATCCCGGTTCCGCCCGCGGTTCTTGAGAGTTTGGCTTCGCGCTCGGGTCTGAACCAGGTCAGGCCGACATCGATGCGATCTCCGATCAGGCCCATGCCGGCCGGATTCATGGCGGAGATCAGGGTGTCCTGGGGCAAGGCGATGCCAACCCCCCCCATGCCCTGGGATTTGACGCCGTAGCCGTGGGCAAAGTAACCGTCAGTGGCATGGGCCGGTGCGGTGAAAGCCAGTCCAATGGCGAGCGTGGTCAGGGGGGTGCGGATCTTGAACATGTTGGGTCTGTGGTGAGGTTTGGAAAGTGGCGTACTATATCAGCCACATATACCAAACAAAAATGATTATTTGTGATACCAATATAATGAAAAGTAATATTGAGTGGTCGGTATGTCCGGGACCGTGATTGATCTGATCCGGCATGGTGAGCCCGAGGGTGGCCGCCGGTACCGTGGCCAACTGGATGACCCGCTGTCCGAGAAAGGATGGCAGCAGATGTGGGCGTCCGTCG
This sequence comes from Pseudomonadota bacterium, assembly GCA_029782295.1. GTDB lineage: Bacteria > Pseudomonadota > Gammaproteobacteria > Burkholderiales > Methylophilaceae > CAIJXJ01. Next base: position 29,001 of record JAKOVB010000027.1, on the reverse strand, counting down.
GCGATTATTCTGGCTGGCGTGGGATCGTGAGTTCTCCGCTGAGCAGATGCGCTGCATTTGCTTCGGCTCTCGGAGATCGACTGAATATCCCGGTCGAACAGGATGCGCGCCTCATGGAATGCGGTTTCGGCGATTGGGAGGGGTTGTTGCCGGAGGAAATCTGTGCCAAAGACCCGCATCGTCTGTTTCGATTCAGGGAAGACCCAGTTCGGCATGGGGCGCCGGGAGCAGAGCCGCTGGCGGCATTTCATGCGCGCGTCGGTGAATGCTGGCGCGACTTGTGTGCTCGTCCTGCAAGTCAGCATCTACTGGTTGTGACGCATGCCGGGGTCATCCGGATGCTGCTGTGCCATGCGCTTGGATTGCCTCCGCAAAATGGGTATCGTTTTGCTGTTGGAAATGCAGCGTTGACCCGCATTCGTCTGGAATGCGAAGATGGCGTGCTGTTGCCGACGGTATTGTTCCATGATGGAAGGTTGTAAGGGAGTTAGATGAATATCCTTTTCGTGCTGCTGCTTGGGATCCTGGTAGGGGCGGTCGGTATGCTACTGTGGCGCAAGCTCGCCAAAACCGAGCCTGTGCCGGCGTTTGCACGGACCGAATCCGACAATTCTGCGGAAGCGATGTATGAGCAAGGCATGGCTTACCGACGTGGGCAGGATCTCGAACTCGACTTCCAGGCCGCGAGGCGGTTGCTCAAGCGAGCCGCTGAAATGAACCATGCACCTGCCCAATATGAATACGGCATGATGCTGGACCGTGGCCTTGGCGGCGAGCAGGATCCGGTGAAGGGGATCCGCTGGATCGAACATGCTGCCAAGGGCGGGTGTGTTGAGGCCCGGTTGTGGATCGGCAAGCATTACATGGCCGGGGACCGTGTGGAAAAGAACCTGCAGCGTGCCGAACAGTACCTGCGGGGAGCTGCCGAGTCGGGAGTGGCTGAGGCGCAGGCGATGCTGGGTCTGCTATACCGGGATGGGGAACCGCCCATGATGGATTCGGTGAAAGCCGTTGAGTGGCTTTCCAAAGCGGTATCGCAGCGTTACCCCGGGGCTTTTTTTCCGCTGAGCGAGCTGTATGAGCGTGGCGTGGGTGTCCCCCGTGATATAGCGCGGGCGGATGAGTTGCTGCGGCAGGCTGCAGAATTCGGGGTGCCCGAGGCGCAACTCAAGATCGCGAATTACTATCTGACCGGAGCTTTTGGTCATGCGTTTCCTCAGGATTACCGTGTTGCGCTTGACTGGTTCAAGCGTGCGGCCAGCCATGGGGTTGCCGAAGCCGAGTATGAAGTCGGGGTACGTTATGAGCGCAACGAGGGGGTGGATGCCCCTGACATGAGTCTGGCGATTGCGTCCTATCTGAAGGCGGCTGAAATGGGATATGCCCCGGCCCAGCATCGTATCGGACAGGTGTATTTGTACGGTCAGGGCCTCAATCAGAACCTGCGAGAGGCCCGGCGCTGGTTTGCAGCTGCCGCGGCACAGGGGCATGCTGCTTCGGCGCGGCATGTGGAGAAACTCCAGTCGCATGTGAGCGATGAGAGTGCCCTGCCGAATGTAGAGCAAAGTGAAAACGAGTCCCCCACTACCCCTGACTGGAAAGGCTAGTTGCGGCGTGTTGTGTGAAAGTTTTAACCAATGAGCGTATCGGCTCCAGTGGGGGTGTTTGATTCGGGGGTCGGGGGCATTTCCGTGCTCAGGCACATTCGAACGATGCTCCCGCATGAAAGTCTCATCTATTGTGCCGATTCTGCCTATGCCCCCTATGGCAACAAGTCTCCCGAGCAGATTCGTGAACGTGCGCTGGCACTATCCGGATTCCTGGTGCAGCGCGGGGCAAAAGCCCTCGTCGTCGCCTGCAATACAGCGACGGCTGCCGCAATTGCTTTATTGCGTGAGCAATTTCCTTTGCCTGTGGTCGGCATGGAGCCGGCGGTCAAGCCGGCCGTGGCCGCCACTCGTTCCGGTGTGATTGGCGTGCTGGCTACGGTCGGTACTCTTAAAAGTGCTCAGTTCGCTGCATTGCTGGAAAACTACGGCAAGGGCGTGGAGGTTGTCACGCAGGCTTGCCACGGCCTGGTGGAATGTGTCGAGCGCGGGGAACTGGAGAAACCTGCGACCCGGGCTCTGGTGAGAAGTTATGTGCAGCCGCTGCTGTCCCGGGGTGCCGATACCATCGTGCTGGGCTGTACTCATTATCCGTTTTTGCAGCCTCTGATTGCTGCAGAGGCGGGCGTGGGTGTCACTATCATCGATACCGGCGCTGCGGTAGCCAGGCAGTTGCAGCGAAGACTCGAAGAAGTCGGTCTTCTGGCGGACGGGAAGGCAACCGAAGCGTTCTGGACCAGTGGCGATCCCGATCTTTCACAAGCAGTGATCTCGAGATTGTGGGGCGCGCCAGTCCAGGTCTTGCGTTTGCCGGAAGTTTAAATGGCGAAGCGGGCCGGAGCCCGCTTCGTTTTAGCCGTGCTTCTTGATGACTTCTCCCGGTTTGAGCCGGTATTGGGTGCCGCAGTATGGGCAAAGAACGGAGCCTGTGGCAGTAACGTCGAGGAAAACGCGCGGGTGGGAGCACCACAACGCAGTTTCGGCAGTCGGGCAATGCAGTGGCAAATCCTTTGCCGATAATTCGATGGTGCGCGATTCCCCGGTCATGTCGGTCTCCTTTAGACCAGCGTTAGCCAGCCTTGGTGGCGGGCAGACTTGCCGGTGACGACATCAAAATAATTGGATTGCAGCTTTTCCGTGATCGGACCGCGCTTGCCGGAACCGATGGTGCGGTTGTCCAGTTCACGGATCGGCGTCACTTCTGCGGCGGTGCCTGTGAAAAAGGCTTCGTCCGCGGTGTAGACTTCATCGCGGGTAATGCGCTTCTCGATCACCGGCAAGCCGATTTCATCGGCCAGTTGGACGATGGTGTCACGGGTGATGCCTTCCAGCGCGCTGGTCAGGTCCGGGGTGTACAGCTTGCCGTTGCGGATCATGAAGAAGTTTTCACCGGAGCCTTCAGCCACAAAACCGTCGACATCCAGCAGCAGGGCCTCGTCATAGCCATCCTGAGCCGCTTCCTGGTGAGCCAGGATGGAATTCAGGTAGTTGCCGTTGGCCTTGGCCTTGCACATGTGAATGTTCACGTGGTGGCGCGAGAATGAGGAGGTCTTGACGCGAATGCCCTTTTCCAGGGCTTCCTTGCCCATGTAGGCCCCCCAACTCCATGCCGCCACGATGACGTGGGTGGAGAGGGTCTTGGCGGAAATACCCATGGCTTCCGCGCCGTAGAACGCCATCGGGCGCAGGTAGGCGGATTCGAGCTTGTTCTCACGCACGGCGGCCTTCTGGGCGGCGATGAGTGTTTCCTTGTCAAAGGGCATCTTCATACCCAGGATGTGTGCAGAACGGAACAGGCGGTCGGTATGCTCCTTCAGGCGGAAGATGGCAGTGCCCTTGTCGGTCTTGTAAGCGCGCACGCCTTCGAAAACGCCCATGCCGTAATGCAGGGTGTGGGTCAGGACGTGGGTGGTAGCATCCCGCCACGGCACCATCTTGCCGTCATACCAAATCAGACCGTCGCGGTCGGCCATCGTGTTGGCCATAGCCATCTTGTATCTCCGAAGCTCAAAAATGAATAATTATAGACGTATCATCAATACATTGCACGGGACGAGGGGCGAGAGATGGCGCGTATTCTGCTGGTTGGGACTGCAACGCTGGATTTGGTGTTCGACCTGGATCACCATCCTGGCGAGGACGAGGAAATGCGTGCGCGCGCCTTGCGTACCTGCCGTGGCGGGAACGCGGCCAATAGCGCGGTGGTGCTGTCTGCCCTGGGGCATCAGGTCGAGTTTCTTGGGGTGCTCGCGGAAGCTGCCGAATCTGCAGTGATCGAGCGGGATTTCGATGCGCACGGGGTTGCGTACCATCATTGCCCGCGCATGCCGGGGCGACCGCCAACTTCGAGTATCTATCTCTCGGGCGTCAATCGCAGCATCGTGCATTATCGCGATTTGCCGGAGATGCCTGCGGGGCAACTGGACGTCCTAGATTTGTCAGGGGTGGACTGGATCCATTTCGAGGCGCGCAATCTGCCCGCCTTGCTCGCCATGATTCAACATGTGCGCAACCGCTTTCCCAAGGTGCCTGTTTCGGTCGAGCTGGAAAAGCCCCGGGAAGGTTTTGAGTCCCTGCTCGGGCGGGCTGATCTGATGATGTGTTCGCGCGGAATCGCCGCCTACTACGGTCAGGAAGACCCGCGCGCATTTTTGGCGGATATGTCGGCCCGCGTCGGCGGGGGCATTCTAGTTGCGGCATGGGGTGAGCGGGGTGCTTTTGGGGTTGAAGGCGCAGGGGTTCAATGCGAATCCCCGGCGTCGGCTCCGGGCAGGGTGGTCGATACGCTCGGCGCAGGGGATACCTTCAATGCAGGAGTCCTGCATGGCATGACGTCAGGATGGCCGTTGGAGAAGGTGTTGTCATTTGCTTGCAAACTGGCCGGCAGAAAATGCGGATCTCATGGTTTCGACTTTTTGAGGGGTGGCGGGCTGAATGACTGTTGCTAATTCGCAACACCCATTAATGAATTTGTCGTTTAATTCGCATAAACCACTTGCGCCGGCAGGGGATAGGCGTAAAATTAAATCAAAGATATTCGTATCCTATTTACTTTACTTATTTACTGGGAGATTCAAATGAAGAAGATTGCGCTGGCAGCCCTGATCGCTGCCGCTTTTGCACCTTCCCTCGCTATGGCTGAGGCAGGAGATATCGTGGTTCGTTTGCGTGCTGCATATGTTAGCCCTGATGAAGATAGTAAGCTGGGCACTTATCTCAATGGTCTTGGTATGGCTACAGAGGCTGGTACTAAGCTCGAAGTGGATGGTAATTGGATTCCTGAGATTGACTTCTCCTATTATATTACCAAAAACATTGCTGCCGAGTTGATCCTTGCCACAGGTACTCGTCATGATGTAAACATTGGTGGGACTGGTACGTTAGCTGGTAGTAAGTTGGGATCGGTAAATCTTTTGCCGCCGACTTTGACTCTTCAGTGGCACTTCCTGCCTGATCAAACATTTGACCCGTATGTGGGTGCTGGTGTGAACTACACGCGTGCCATGGACCGCAAGCTCGGTTTGACTGTGCCTGATGCTGGCGACATTAAGATTGATCGCAATATGTGGGGTCCTGCTTTGCAAGCTGGTGTTGACATCAACCTGAAGGATGGTTGGCAGATCAACGCTGACGTGAAAAAAGTCTGGATGAATACTGATGTCAAGCTGAATGGTACAAAGATTGACAGTTTGGACATTGATCCATGGGTCTTTGGTATCGGTGTTGGCAAGAGGTTCTAATTGAATTTCTGTTAGCCTTTCGAGCCTGAAAACCCCCTCCTCCCTTGTGGAGCAGGGGGTTTTTATTTGTTGGGGTGGTATGCGAAAAATCTGGATTTTTCTTTTACTGTTGCTGGTTGGATGTCAGGATTCCGGGGCGCAGAGAGATTTTAAGGGGTATGAGATTACCTCGTCTTCGATTGAGGCGGCATTCCAGCTTGTCGACCATCATGGTATACAGCGGACGTTGAGGGATTTTCAGGGTAAAACCGTGGCCCTGTTCTTTGGGTATACCCATTGCCCGGATGTGTGTCCGACTACCATGGCAGATCTGGCGGCAGCGTTGAAATTGCTCGGGAGTGATCGTTCCCGCGTGCAGGTGCTGTTCGTGACGCTGGATCCGGAAAGGGATACGTCGCAAGTTCTGGCGATGTATATGGCTCCATTTGGCCTCGAGTTTCTGGGGTTGACGGGTTTGTCGGAGCAAACGGATAAGGCCGCAAAAAATTTCGGGGTTTACCATCAAAAGCAGCCCGTTACGGGCAAGGGAAGGTACACTATCGATCATGCTGCCGGGGTATTCCTGCTGGACAAGGCGGGTCGGCCGCGGGTTTATCTGAACTACGGGCAGAAGCCGCAGGAGATTGCACACGATCTTCGTTTGCTGCTTTGAGTTTTTTAATCAAGACATACTTGTCGCATTACGTTGAACGGAATATACTTCGCGTGGGGTGCGTCAATTTGTCGCGTGGTATGATGACGCACCACGACTTTTTGTTTTAACTGGGAGGAAGCAATGGCAACGGCGAGCGTTGTGACGAGCGAACAATACAATTACGATATTATTCGCAAGTTCACTATCATGACCCTGGTATGGGGCGCAGTGGGGATGCTGGTAGGGGTGTATATCGCCTCTGAACTGGCGTTTCCGTTCCTTAACTTCGACATTCCGTACATCACGTTCGGTCGTTTGCGTCCGGTGCATACCGGCGCCGTGATTTTCGGTTTTGGCGGTAGCGCACTGTTCGCAACCTCCTACTATGTCGTGCAGCGTACCTGTCAGACCCGCCTGTGGGGCGGCAATCTGGCAAACTTCACCTTCTGGGGCTGGCAGGCTGTGATCGTCCTGGCTGCACTGGGTGATGTCATGGGGCATTCCCAGGGTCGCGAATACGCCGAAATGGAATGGCCGATCGACCTGCTGATCGAGGTCGTCTGGGTTGTCTACATGGCAATCTTCATCGGCACCCTGATGAACCGCAAACAGCCACATATCTATGTGGCCAACTGGTTCTACCTGTCCTTCATCCTGGCGACCGCGCTGCTGCATACCTTTAATAATCTCGCAGTGCCGATCAGCCTCTTCTCCATCAAGTCCTACAGCCTGTTCTCCGGTGCTCAGGATGCGATGACGCAATGGTGGTACGGCCACAATGCAGTGGGCTTCTTCCTGACTGCTGCGTTCCTGGGCATGATGTACTACTTCGTGCCGAAGCAGGCTGGCAAGCCGGTTTATTCCTATCGTCTGTCCATCGTGCACTTCTGGGCACTGTCCTTCATGTATATGTGGGCCGGTTCTCACCACCTGCACTGGACAGCAATTCCTGACTGGACTTCCACGCTGGCTGCAACCTTCTCCATCATGCTGCTGCTGCCTTCCTGGGGCGGTATGATCAACGGCATCATGACGCTGTCCGGTGCATGGGATAAGTTGCGGACTGACCCGATCATGCGCTTCATGATCGTGGCGCTGTCCTTCTACGGCATGTCGACCTTCGAAGGTCCGATGATGTCCCTGAAGGATGTGAACGCCCTGTCGCACTACACTGACTGGACGGTGGGTCACGTTCACTCCGGCGCCCTGGGCTGGGTGGCGATGATTTCCTTCGGTTCCCTGTATCACCTGATCCCGCGCCTGTGGAATACCCAGGTATATAGCCTGCGTCTGATCAATGTCCACTTCTGGCTGGCAACGATCGGCGTGCTGCTGTACATCACCGCGATGTGGATTTCCGGCATCATGCAAGGCCTGATGTGGCGTGCATTCGATGACTTTGGCAACCTGCAGTATTCGTTTGCCGAGTCCGTGGCTGCAATGCATCCGTTCTATGCGATGCGTGCACTGGGTGGCGCGTTCTTCCTGACCGGTATGGTGGTGATGTGCTACAACATGTACAAGACCATCAATCAAGGCAACACCGAAGCGGCTCCGGTCGCAGCGGCGGCATAACCGGGCGATTGGAATACGGGAGTTAATATGAAACACGATAAAATTGAACGAAATCTAGGTTGGCTGCTGGTGCTGACCATGCTGGCCATCAGTGCCGGTGGTCTGGTGGAAGTCGTGCCGCTGTTCTTCATCAAGGAAACAGTTGAAACGGTGAAGACAGCAGATGGTAAGGACATGATTCGTCCGTACACTCCGCTTGAGCAGCGTGGCCGTGACATCTATATCCGCGAAGGCTGCTACCTGTGCCACTCGCAAATGATCCGTCCGTTCCGTGACGAAGCATTGCGTTATGGTCACTACTCTCTGGCTGCGGAATCCAAGTACGATCACCCGTTCCAGTGGGGTTCCAAGCGTACAGGTCCTGATCTGGCGCGTGTCGGTGGCAAGTACTCCAACGACTGGCATGTCCAGCACTTGACTGCGCCCCGTTCCATGGTGCCTGAGTCTGTGATGCCGAACTACCCGTGGCTGATCAAGACCAAGCTGGATACGTCCGACCTGACGCTGCGCCTGCAGGCGCTGCGTACGACTGGCGTGCCTTATTCCATGAGCAAGGCTGAATACGATCGCAATGTGAAGCAGTTCGGTGAGGATGTGGCGAAAATGCTGCATATTCCGGATGCTGAGCAGAACCTGATCGAGCAGGCCAAGACCGGCAACTACGATAACAACATCAACGACGTCACTGAAATGGACGCGCTGGTAGCGTATCTGCAAGTGCTGGGGACGATGGTCGACTTCAAGCAGTTCGACGACGACTACTTCGCCAAATTCCGCTAAGGAAACCGGTCATGGAATTGTTCCTGTGGTTCACAAAGTTCGAGAATACCAAGCCGTTGGCACTGGTCATTTTCTTCACGGTCTTCTGCGGCATCCTGCTGTACCTTTACGGCAGCAGGAGCCGTGGTGAACGGATCGAGGAACACAAGAACATTCCACTCCTGGATGAGGACAAATAAGGAATTACAATCATGAGTCAGGATAAAGCAAAATCCGTTAGCACTACCGGGCACGTGTGGGACGAAAACCTGCAGGAGCTCACCAATCCGCTGCCGATGTGGTGGGTCTGGACGTTCTATCTCACCATCATCTTCTCGATCATCTACTGGATCATGTATCCGGCATGGCCGATCGGTACCAGCTACACCAAGGGCGTAGGCAATACCATTACCTACACCAACAAGAAGGTGGATGGTTCTGAAGAACAGAAGACGACCCATTGGAACATGCGTTCCAAGCTGATGTCGGAAATGAACGCCCACAATGCCGAGCAGAAGCAATGGTTCGACAAGGTTGCGGCAACGCCGTACGAGGAAGTGTCCAAGAACGCCGAACTGATGAACTTCGTCAACTCTGCGGGCAAGACCCTGTTCTCCGACAACTGCGCGCCCTGCCATCAGGCAGGTGGTGTAGGCAAGATCGGCTTCTCCCCGAATCTGGTGGATGACGTCTGGATCTATGGTGGTACTTACGAGAAGATTCAGGAAACCATCACGGGTGGTCGTAACGGTATGATGCCTGCTTTCAAGGGTGTCCTGCCGGATGACAAGCTGAAGCAGGTTGCCAACTACGTGCTGAGCCTTTCCGGCGAACCGCACGATGCCGAAGCTGCCAAGGCCGGCGATGCCATCTTCCACAACGAAGGTGGATGTGCTGTCTGCCATGGCGCTGAAGGCAAGGGTAACCCGGATCTGGGTTCCGCAAACCTGACCGACAAGAACTGGCTGTGGGCGAACGTTCCTGGCCAGTCCACTGCGGAAGGCAAGCTGGACGAGGTCGTCAAGCTGGTCAGCGGTGGCATGAGCCGCGGCAAGATGCCGGTCTGGGGTGGTCGCCTGAAACCCGAGCAGATCAAGGTGCTCACACTGTATGTACATGACAGCCTCGGTGGCGGTAAGTAATCTGATCTGATCAGAAGGCAATATCCAACAAAGGCTCGCGTTACGACGTGAGCCTTTGTTTTTTGTGCAGGATAGTGATTCAACCGGCGCGATGCGTTATCCTCACATATTGAAGATTGATGGTGGTACTGAAAGCATGACACACGACACTCCGGACCATTCCCCGCTATACCAGAAACACATTCCGATCCACACCCGCTCCGTCAAGGGGCCATTCCGCAACTTCAAGACTCTGGTTCTGATTGTTGCTTTTGCGGTGTTCTTCATCCTTCCATGGCTCCCTTGGGAACGTCACAGTGCGGCTGGACAGGCGGTGATGTTCGATCTCGTGACTCGCAGGTTCTTCATTTTCGATCTCGTGACCTATCCGCAGGATATTTTCTGGTTGTCGATGCTGCTGTTCATTGCGGCCGCATTCCTGTTTTTTGTAACTGGATTGATTGGTCGGGCCTGGTGCGGCTATTTCTGTTTCCAGACCCTCTGGTCGGATGTGTTCATCATGATCGAGCACTGGATTCAGGGGGAGCGGCCTGCCCGGCTGCGCCTGCGCAAACAGCCCTGGAATGCGGAGCGTATTCTGAAGATCGGGTCATCCCATTTTCTGATGATTCTGGTCTCATTCTGGACAGGATTTACCTTTGCAGCGTATTTCACGTATGCACCACAATTGTTCCATGATTTTTTCACCGGTCACGCAGCCGATGTGGCCTATTTCACTGTGATTCTTTTGACTGCGACGACCTATATGTGTGGTGGAATTGCACGTGAACAGATTTGCATCTACATGTGTCCCTACGCCCGTTTCCAAAGCGTGATGTATGAAAAGGATACTCTGGCGGTCAGCTATGATGCCCGGCGCGGGGAAGGTGCTGCGGGACGGGTGGCACCCAAGGAGGGTTTGCGTACACGCGAGGATCGCGTGGCCAAGGGCCATGGAGACTGTATCGACTGCGGGTTCTGTGTTCAGGTGTGTCCGACCGGAATCGATATCCGCAAGGGCATGCAGTACCAGTGCATTTCCTGTGGCCTGTGCATCGATGCCTGCAACAACATCATGGATTCCGTGGGGTATCCGCGAGGATTGATCCGTTATGACTCCGAGGCCAATCTGCACAGTGACACACCGACCAAGCCGCACTTGAAATGGAAAAATCTCAAGGTGATCGGCTATGGGGCTTCGCTGGTGATCATGATGGCCTGGCTTGTGTGGGCCGTGGCACATCGCACGGCTGTGGAAGTGCGGGTGCAGCAGGTTCGTCAACCTTTGTATGTTGTACTGTCAGACGGAAAAGTCCGCAATCGCTACCAAATCCATATCGTCAACAAGACCGAGCATGAAGAAGTGTTCACCGTCAAAGTCGAGGATGTGCCTGAAAGCGCACTGGACTTGGGTAATCTGCCTGAAATCCGGGTGCGTGCCGGGAAGGATCTGAACATCACTGCCAAGATTGATCTCGAACATGAACTGGCTGAACACACGCACGAAGTCAGGTTCGTTGTGACCCCGCATTCCAAGCCGGAAGAGGCCGTGGTGCGCGAGGTCAATTTTCATGGCCAACAAGAGGCACATTAAATGGTAGTTCTGACATCGACTGAAACGCTGTTTGGCGGATTGCTGGCCGTTGCGGCCCTTTTCACGATATCGAACCGGTTGGGATTGTCCAACTATTGGAGCGGAGTATTGGGAGGTGCGCTACCTTTCCTGGCATATCTTGGCTATAGCGCCGTGGTGTGGCAAGGTGGGGACATGATCGCCATCCACCTTGCGGTTTTTATGGCTACGGCCGCAGTGATGGGGGTGTTCGGGGCCATTCGCAAGAACAAGGAGAAGATGCACTGGGTGCCGAAGCTGATCGGGACCTTCTTTGCCGGGTTGGTGGTATTCAACGCTGTGCTGTTGTCGATCTCCAGTCATGGCCTGCCTGATAAACTGTCTGGCAAGTTCTTGCCTAATCCGGAAAACCAGCGCTTGCATACGGCTTTTCCGGGTGTTGTCCCGCATGACAAGAACAAACTCTATGAAGAGCACATGCAGCGTATCGAAGATCAACGTCAGTTGGGATGGAAGGTCGATGTCGCAGGTCTGGATGATTTGCGAAGCAATACGCCATCCAGCGTGACGGTGAAGGTCCTGGATGCTGACGGCAAACCTCTGACGCTGGATGTCGCCGAACTGATCATCTGGCGCATGGCGAACAGCGGGGATGACCGTCATGTCCGACTGAGTGCGACAAGCGTGGGTGAATATGGTGGTCAGTTGGAATTACCGAATCCTGGACGCTGGCTGGTCAAGGTGTCCTTGTCTCGAGGTGAGGACGCGTTCCAGCTCAACCGTACGTTGTTCGTGGATGAACCCGCCGCTCAGAAATAACCATCGTGGGTGAAAGTTGTTATCACTGCGGACTACCGGTTCCCCCCGGTAGTCACTTTCATGTACGGATTCTGGGTGAATCCCACGATCTATGCTGCCACGGCTGCCAGGCCGTGGCTGAGTCGATCGTCAGCAATGGCCTGGAAGACTATTACCGCTACCGGACCGAGTTGCCCAAGACAGCCGAGGAACTGATCCCGGAAGAATTGCGCAAGCTGGACTTGTACGACCATCCCGAAGTCCAGAAAAGCTTTGTATCCAGTGCGCAGGACCATCTCAAGCAGGCATCGCTTATCCTTGAAGGCATTACGTGTGCCGCGTGTATCTGGCTGAACGAGCGTCATCTGGCGCAATTGCCGGGCGTGCATGAAGTTTCCGTGAATTATGCTTCACATCGTGCACGGGTGACCTGGGATGAGCGAATGATCAAGCTGTCGACCATCCTGGCGGAAATCCGCAAGCTGGGATATCAGGCGCATCCATTCAACGCGCAGCAGCAGGAAGAATTACGGCAATCCCGCCGCAAGCTCGATATCCGGCGGATGGCTGTCGCAGGAATTTCGACCGGGCAGGTGATGATGCTGGGCGTAGCGCTATACGCCGGTGCTTCGACCGGGATGGATCACGCGACTTACCAGCTGATGCGATGGTTCAGCCTGTTGCTGACGGTGCCGGCCGTGCTGTATTCCGCGATGCCGTTCTATGAGTCGGCATGGCGTGCGCTGGCGCGTGGACAGTTGAATATGGATTTTCCAATCTCGCTGGGGATCCTGACCGGGTTTGTCGGTAGCGTATGGACCACGGCGCAAGGCGAAGGTGTTGTGTATTACGACACCATCACCATGCTGATTTTCTTCCTCTTGGCAACCCGCTTCCTGGAACGTAACGCGCGTGAAAAATCCGTCGAGGCTGCAGAAAATCTGTTGCGTCTGGTGCCGGCCATGGCGAACAGGATGGGGTCGGACCAGACACAGATACTGGTGCCGGTTCACGAACTGGATGTGGGGGACCTGATTCTGGCCAAGCCAGGGGAGACCATCGCGGCCGATGGCCAGGTCGAACAAGGGGAAAGTAGTGCCGATGAATCCCTGTTGACTGGGGAAAGCCGCCCCTTGCCGAAGACGGTCGGGGACCTGGTGTTTGCAGGTAGCATCAATTACGAAAGCCCATTGCTGATTCGAGTGACTGGCGTGGGCGAGGACACCGTCCTGGCCGGTATCGCGCGACTCCTGGATCGTGCTCAGTCTCAGAAGCCTCGGCTCGCGCAGGTTGCTGACCGGGTGGCGGCCTATTTCACCTATGCCCTGATTCTGCTCGTGATGGTGGTGGCCTGGGTTTGGTGGCATCTCGATCCCAAGCGTATATTCGAAATCACGCTGGCGGTTCTGGTCATCAGCTGCCCGTGTGCGCTCTCGCTTGCGGCACCCGCTGCATTTGCTGCTGCAGGATCCCATCTGGTCAAGCGCGGGGTGCTGCTGACGCGTGGTCATGCGCTGGAAACGCTGGCCCGCGTGACTCATTTTGTTTTCGATAAAACCGGCACGTTGACCTTGGGCAAGCCGGTGCTACTGCAAACAATTCCTTTGGCGGACTTGTCTGCAGATGATTGCGTGCGGTTGGCTGCCAGCCTGGAGCAGGCATCGGAGCATCCTCTCGCACACAGCTTCCTTCAAGCGGCACAACCACAACCCCTGCTAGGTGTTACTGACCATGAAAATGTGCCGGGCAAGGGCGTGATTGGTCACATCGAAGGTCGACGTTACGCCATCGGCAATGCGGCATTGAGGCCTGAGCTGAATCAGCCATTCCCGGAGATGGTGTCGGTGCAAGGGGCCACTGTGGTCTGGTTAAGTGACGATAGAGGCGTGCTGGCGGCCTTCGTGATTGCAGATACCCCACGCCCGCAAGCCGCGGAGATGGTCGCCAGGTTGCGTAGTCGCGGCATTCGGGTTTCCATCCTCAGCGGTGATGCCCCGGAGGCCGTGGCGCATCATGCTGGAGTGCTGGGGGTGGACGATTGGCGTGCTGGTTTGACGCCGGAGCAGAAGCTGCAGGCGTTGCGTGAATTGCAAGCGCAAGGTGAGGTGGTGGCCATGGTAGGGGACGGTATCAACGATGCGCCGGTACTGGCGGGAGCACAGGTGTCGATCGCGATGGGCAGTGGTACGCAAATGGCCAGGACGACGGGGGACGTGGTGTTGCTGAGCGAGAACCTGCTTGAAATCGACCATGCGGTTGCGACCAGCCGTTTCGGGCTGAGCGTGATCCGCCAGAACTTTGCCTGGGCGATCGGTTACAACCTGCTGGTGGTGCCTTTTGCAGCGATGGGCTTCATCTCTCCCTGGCTGGCCGCACTGGGGATGTCGGTCAGTTCCCTGGTGGTGGTGCTCAACGCCCTGCGTCTGCGCTGAATTCCCCCTGCCAGCTACATCAGGTGCAACTGATGCGAGATAGCCTTCAGTTGCTCTCTCGACTTTTGATAATCCGGACAGAGTTTTTCCACCCATGCCCAGAATTTCGGGCTGTGGTTCATTTCCTTCAGGTGCGCGAGTTCGTGGGCGACGACGTAGTGAATGATATGCGGGGCGGCCTGGATCAGTCGCCAGTGCAGGCGGATTTCTCCGCGTGAATTGCAACTTCCCCAGCGTGTCCTGGCGTTGGAGAGGAAGACCGGGGGTGTCGGCACCCCTAGTTTTGCCGAGAGCAGTTCGATGCGGCGTGTGAAATCGCTTCGAGCCTGTGCGGCATACCATTTCGCCACCTTGCGCTGAACGGCCTTCAGGTCTTCGGGGTCAGGCTGTGCCACATGCAAACGGCTTCCATCGAATTCCAGCGCACGGTTTCTGTCGTCCTGACGCAATGTCAGGGTGATCTCATTCCCCAGATATTGCAGCCTTGCGCCATCCATCCACTCCAGGGGTTGGGCTCTTTCCTGCCATTCGCCCAGCTTGCGAGCGATCCAGTCGGACTTGTCCCGCAGCAGGCTGTCCACGGTCTGCTGCGAGATCCTTTTCGGGATATGGACGGTCAGGCCATTGGCGTCGATACGCAGGCCAATCGTACGGCGGTTGGGGCTGACTTTGAGGGTGTAGTCGACGGCATGGCCGCCGGGCAGTTTCAGGCTGCGCTGGATCACAGGCTGTGCAGGCGCTGCATTTCGGCTTCAATCCAGGACTCGACCTGCTTGTTGAGATCGTCAGGCTTCATGCCGGTCGTGTCGATGGGTTTGCCGATGCTGACAGTAATGGTGCCCGGGTGCTTGAGTAGACTGTTCTTGCGCCAGAATTCGCCGGCGTTATGCGCGACGGGGATCACGGTCGCACCGGTATGGGTGGCAAGCCAGGCTCCGCCGATATGATACTTGCCTTTCCGTCCCGGGGCGACGCGGGTCCCTTCAGGGAAAACGACAACCGACAGGCCCATGGCCAAACGGTCCTTGCCCTGGCTGACCAGTTGCTTGAGAGCTTCGCGGCCGGCGGAGCGGTCAATCGCAATGGATCTGAGTGCCCACAGTGCCCACCCGAAGAAAGGTAGCCAGAGCAGTTCGCGTTTGAGCACCCAGATCTGCGGGGGGAAGATGTCCTGAAAGGCGATGGTCTCCCAGGCGGACTGGTGCTTGGAGAGGATTACGCAAGGATGGCTTTGGATATTCTCACGGCCGATGACGCGATACTTCAGGTTGCAGCTCAGGGCCAGCCAGCGCATGACGAATCGTGCCCAGCCAGCAATGATGTGAGAGCGGCGCGGCGCAGACATCGGGATCAGCAGCAGCGTGAGCAGGGCGAAGGGGATCACCATGGCCCACATGACGAGATTGAACAGGATGGAACGTAAACGGATCATGCTTTTTCGTCGATGATGCGGTGAGCGGCTTCCATCAGGTCAGCACAGATCCAGGTGCCATCAGGCAGTCCGTCTTCTGCCAAAGTCTTTTCCCCTTTGCCGGTGCGAACAAGAATGGGTTGTGCACCGAGCGGCAGGCCAGCCTGCAGGTCACGCAGGGAATCCCCCACGCTGGGGACACCGGTCAGGTCGGTGCCGAAGCGTCTGGAAATTTCCTCCAGCATGCCCGGCTTGGGTTTGCGGCAGTCGCAATGCGAATCGGCTGTGTGCGGACAATAGAACAGCGCATCGATGCGGCCACCGAAGTGTGCCAGTGCACGATGCATCTTGTCGTGAATGGCGTTGAGCGTCGCCATGTCAAACAGCCCCCGCTCGATACCGGACTGGTTGGTGGCCAAAGCGATGCGGAAGCCGGACTGGTTCAGCATTGCGATGGCTTCAAGACTGCCGGGAATGGGGATCCATTCTTCAGGGCTCTTGATGAACTGGGCGGAGTCATGGTTGATGACGCCGTCGCGATCCAGGATGACCAGTTTCACCATTACGCTGCCAGCTTCGACAGGTCAGCCACACGGTTCATGGCCTGATGCAGCGTGGCCAGCATTCCGAGGCGGTTGGCGCGCAGGGCAGGGTCTTCGGCGTTGACCATCACGTCATCGAAGAAGGCATCGACCGGTGCCCTGAGGGCAGCCAGTGCCTTGAGTGAGCCAGTGTAATCACCTTGTTCGAAAGCGGTATTCGCCTGTGGTGCCACCGTGGCCAGCGCATCGTTCAATGCCTTTTCAGCAGCTTCTTGCAGCAGTGCCGGATTGACCTTGGCTTCAACGGTGCCTTCGACCTTTTTCAGGATGTTGCCGACGCGCTTATTGGCTGCGGCCAGGCTTTCGGCCTCAGGCAGGGCTGCGAAGGCGCTGACGGCTTCCAGGCGCTTGCCGATGTCGGCGAGCTGCTGCGGACGCTGGGAGAGCACGGCATCGATTTGCTGTGGCGTATAGCCCTGTTCGCGCAGGTTGCCGGACAGGCGGTCGTAGATGAAGTCAGGAAGCGCGGCTTCCGACGGCTGGAATTCCGCGATGCCCTTGAATGCAATCGCGGCAGTTTCGAGCAGTTGGTTCAACGACAGGTTCAGATGGCCTTCCGTCAGCATGCGAATCACGCCCAACGCATGGCGGCGCAGCGCGAAGGGGTCCTTGTCCCCCGTTGGAATCTGACCGATGCCGAACATGCCGGCCAGCGTTTCCAGTTTGTCTGCCAGTGCGACAATGATGCCGGTCTGGCTGCGCGGCAGGGTGTCACCGGCAAAACGTGGCTTGTAGTGGTCTTCAATCGCATCGGCAATCTCGTCGGACAAGCCATCGTTGCGGGCGTAGTACCCGCCCATGATGCCTTGCAGTTCCGGGAACTCGCCGACCATGTCGGTCAGCAGGTCAGTCTTGGCCAGTTGCGCGGCTTTGTCGGCAGAGGTTGCCAGCGCATCGCCGCCCAGTTGCTGGCCGATGGCCTTCGCAATGGCACGAACGCGTTCCATGCGTTCGCCCTGTGTGCCCAGCTTGTTGTGGTATACGACCTTATCCAGGCCGCCGATGCGGGATTCCAGAGTTTTCTTGCGATCCTGATCGAAGAAGAACTTGGCATCGGCGAGTCGCGGGCGCACCACGCGTTCGTTGCCACCGATCACGGCGGAGGCATCCGCCGGGCTGATGTTGGAAACAATGAGAAACTTGTTGGTCAGCTTGCCGCTTGCATCCAGTAGCGGGAAATACTTCTGGTTGGCCTTCATGGTCAGAATCAGGCACTCCTGCGGGACTTCCAGGAACTCGGTTTCGAACTGGCCCAGCAGCACATTGGGGCGTTCGACCAATGCCGTGACTTCGTCCAGCAGGGCTTCGTCTTCAATCGGCTTCAGGCCCTGTTTGGCTGCAGCTTCGGTCAGTTGGCGCACGATCTCGGCGCGGCGAGCTTCAAAGCTGGCGATCACGGCGCCTTCTGTCTTGAGCTGCTCGGCGTAGCTGTCGGCGTCCTTGAGGACAACGGGATGTTTGGTGGCCTCGAAGCGGTGGCCCTGCGTGACGTTGCTGGAAGCCAGGCCCAGTGTGGAGATAGAGACAACATCTGCACCATGCAACGCAACCAGTCCGTGCGCCGGTCGTACGAAGTTGACGCTGCTCCAGCCGTCATCCAGCTGGTAAGTCATCACTTTCGGAATCGGCAGCTTGGCCAGCGCTTCGTCCAGTGCCTTCTGCAGACCTTCCGCCAGTTTTGCGCCTGGCATGACGATGTCCAGGAACAGGACGTCGGCCTTGCCATCGTTTTCACGCTTGAGCGCCGGGACAACCGAGGCGTCTGCACCCAGTGCCGCCAGTTTCTTGAGCAGTGCCGGCGTAGCCTGGCCGTTGGCATCCAGACCGACGCTGACCGGCATCAACTTTTGCGAGACTGGTTTGTCGGCGGCCTGGGAGGCAACGTTCGAGATATGTGCGGCCAGTCGGCGCGGTGACGCGAAAGGGGTCACGGCCGAACCGGCTGAAGTGAGGCCCTGTGCGGACAGGGTATCGAACAGGGTGGTTGAAAAAGCTTCACCCAGTTTCTTCAGCGCCTTGGGCGGCAGTTCTTCAACGAATAATTCAACGAGGAGATTCTTGGTGCTCATGCTTAAGCTGCTTTCTTTTCGATCTGTGCCAGGACTTCATCCGCCCATTCCTTGGGGGCCATCGGGAAGCCAAGGCGGGCGCGGCTGTCGAGGTAGCTTTGGGCCACGGACCTTGCGAGGTTGCGGATGCGGCCAATGTAGGCGGCACGCTCCGTGACCGAAATTGCACCGCGAGCGTCCAGCAGGTTGAAGGTGTGAGCGGCTTTCAGGACCTGCTCATAAGCCGGCAGGGCCAAAGCGTTTTCCATCAGATGCTGCGCCTGTTTCTCGTGGGCGTTGAATGCGGTCAGCAGGAACTCGACATCGGAGTGTTCGAAGTTGTAAGTGGACTGCTCGACCTCGTTCTGGTGGAACACGTCGCCGTACTTCAGCCCAGGTGCGTAGGTCAGATCGTAGACGTTATCCACGCCCTGCAAGTACATGGCCAGACGTTCTAGACCGTAGGTGATCTCGCCGGTAATCGGCTTGCAGTTGATGCCACCGACTTGCTGGAAGTAGGTGAACTGGGTCACTTCCATGCCGTTCAGCCAGACTTCCCAGCCCAGCCCCCATGCGCCCAGGGTCGGGTTTTCCCAGTCGTCCTCGACGAAACGGATGTCGTTTTTCTTGAGGTCGAAGCCCAGCGCTTCCAGCGAACCGAGGTAGAGTTCCAGAATGTTGGCCGGCGCCGGCTTCAGCACGACCTGAAACTGGTAGTAGTGCTGCAGACGGTTGGGGTTCTCGCCGTAGCGGCCATCCTTGGGGCGGCGGCTGGGTTGCACGTAGGCGGCTTTCCAAGGTTCCGGACCGATGGCGCGCAGGAACGTGGCGGTGTGGCTGGTGCCCGCGCCGACCTCCATGTCGTAGGGTTGCAGCAGTGCGCAGCCCTGTTTATCCCAGTATTGCTGGAGTGTCAGAATGATTTGCTGGAAGGTGAGCATCGAATTAGGTTCTGCAGGTTGCAAAAGGGCCTGATTTTACTTCTTTTTGCGGGTCCACAAAACCCCAAGCACCAAGAAAATCAGGGAGATAACCGGCCAGTTGCCCCAGCGTACATATGGGGTCGTGCCGACGTACCCCCGGACTTCACCAGTGAGGGCCGTGGTCGTGAAGTGCGGCGCCTCGGCGAGGACCTCGCCGTGGGTGTTGATGATAGCCGTGGCGCCGGTGTTGGTGGCGCGCAGCACCATACGTCCGGTCTCCAGGGCACGCACCTGCGACATCTGCAGATGTTGATGTGCGGCAAACGAATTTCCATACCATGCATCGTTGCTGGCATTGACCAGCAGGGTCGCTTCCGGCAATTGCCGGATGATTTCCTCGCCGAAGACGTCTTCGTAGCAGATGTTCACGGCGATTCTCTGACCGGCCAGTTCGAGAGGGCGCTGTCCGGTGCCGCCGGAAGACAGGTCGCTCAGTGGAATATGCAGCAGGTCACGGTAGATCCAGCCCAATGCCGCCTTCAGCGGGATGAACTCGCCAAACGGAACCAGATGGTCCTTGCGGTAGATTTGTGACGGACCCGCGCCGTAGCTGATCATACTGTTGAAGTAAGTGCCGCTTTCGCTTTCCACCAGGCCTGCCAGGACGTCACCGCCGCTGGCCCTGATCAGGGCCTCCCGGTATTCGGCCGGCACTTGCTCCTTCAGCATGGGCAAAGCCGTTTCCGGTAGCACGACCAGTTGTGCCGGGTGTTTCCGAGCGAGATCCAGGTAGGTGGACATGGTGCGCTGCACTTCATCCGGTTGCCATTTCAGGTCCTGGGCGATGTTGCCCTGTAGCAGGCTGACGCTGATGGGGCTGCCTGCAGGGGTGCTCCAGTCAACCTGCTTGAGCAGGCTGCCGACCACCCAGATGGCCAGCATCGCTGCCAGCAAAGGTCTGGTTCGGTGTTTCTCAACCGAGGCGGTGATCAGGCTGGCGAAAATCGCGCCCAGCAGCGATACCCCGAAAACGCCCAGAATCGGAGCGTAGCCTGCCAACGGGCTGGAAGGGACTTGGCTGTTGCCCAGGGTCATCCACGGAAAACCGGTAAAAATCCAGTTCAGTACCCACTCCATGAGCACCCAGGCCATGGGGGCGGCGATCGACCTGCGGACCCCGAAGTGTGCGCTTACCCAGCCTGCCGTCGCCGGAAACAGGGCCAGGAACGCGCAGAACAATGCGGTGGACAGCGCCGCCATCGCCATCGGCATGCCACCAAAGACGTGCAGGCTGACATAAATCCAGGAAACCCCGGCACCAAAAAGCCCAATTCCGTAGGCGTAGCCTATTAAAAACGCCTGTTTCTTCGTCTGGGCGCGCTGCCAGAGCAGGAACAGGCCGGCCAATGTCAGGATAGGGGCTGGATAGACCAGGATGGGGGCGTAGCCGGCCACGGCGATGATGCCGAGGACCAGGGCTGAAATGTATGGAAAATTTAGCAAGGCTGGAGTGTGTCGAGATTTTTCTGCATTATATCGGGTTACTAGAACAACCACTTTAAAAGGGCACCCTATGGACTTTGCCAGCCTCTTCCGCCACGAAACCGATACCGTCAACTTTGCCGCGGGAGAAACGATCGTCCGTCATGGCGAGGTGCTCGATGTCATGTATGTGCTGATCGAGGGGGAGGCCGAGATCAAGGTGGGCGAGCAGCCCCTCTGTGAGATCGGTCCGGGTGCCCTGGTCGGGGAACTGGCGCTGATTGACCGTACGCCGGGCAATGCCGATGTCGTGGCGAAATCCGCCTGCCGGCTGGTGAGCATCAACGAGCACCGCTTCCGGTTCCTAATCCAGCAAACACCCAACTTTGCACTGGAGGTGATGCGGGTGATCGCGGAGCGTCTGCGCGCAATGAACAGGCGCGTCGCCGGCTGAGCAAGGCTAGGGGCTGACTCTGGCCGTCAGCCCAAGTTCTCTGACGCGCTCGGCAAGGATTTCCAGCCAGTCCGCTTGCAGGCGGCTCAGGCGAGGGGCTTCCGGTTGCATGGAAGGTCTTGCCAATCCGTAAAGGTGTACCCCGGCCAAGGCAATGCCGGTGGCCTTTAGCATTTCCAGCCACGCAGCAATCTCATCCTCTGATGGCGGCTGGCCATCCAGCGCGAAGACACAAGTTTGCACCCAGGTCGGGCAACGTCCGGCGCAGTTTTTCAGGCGCTCGAGCACCCCTTGGGGGTTGAGTTTGACGTCGTTGATGCGCTGGATGCCCGCAGCGGTCGCGGAATCGACCTTGAACCAGACTTCCCCATTGTGTCTCGATAACTGGGAAATCGCTTCCAGCACTTCAGGCTTGTCCATCTGGCTGCCGTTGGTGATCAGCCGTAGCCGGATTTTGTTGGTCAGGCCGAAGTCATGCATCGCTTGCGCCACAATCTTGACCGCTTCCGGGAAAGCTTTGGCACTGGTGGGTTCCCCGTTGCCGGAAAAGGCGATGTCCTCCAGATGGCGTGCGCCTTCTGCCACGCGCTGTTGCAGGAAATCCCCATGCACGATGTCCTCCAACATGCTGCGCAACTCGCGATCCAGTTGCTCGAGATCGATGGCGGGGGCATTGCCTCGCATCAGGTTCGGGACCTGACAGTAGATGCAGCGCCAGTTGCAGGCGTTGTTGGGGTTGAGGTTGATGCCGAGGGAAACTCCGCCGGCGCGTCGTGAAATCACCGGGTAGACATAGGTCATCCCCGCGCTGTCGCGGTTGTGGTCGGTAATATTCAAGGTCGTGGTGGTGTTCATCGAGGGGAGATTGTATGCTTCATCGAGGGGAGATTGACAGCCCGTATTGCAAGGCCATATATTGAACCCTTGGTAAGATAACCCCGCAACGTTTATTCAGGAAAGGAAGTCAGCATGAGCATGGCATCGGAATTCAAGCAGTTCGCCCTCAAGGGGAACGTCATGGACCTCGCTGTCGGTGTGATCATCGGCGCGGCTTTTGGCAAAATCGTCGATTCGCTGGTCGGCGATATCATCATGCCGGTGGTCAGCCGCCTGATCGGCGGACTGGATTTCTCGAATATGTTCGTGAAACTGGCGGAAGGTCCGGACAACATTCCGCAAACCTACGCGGCATTGAAGGCTGCCGGTGTACCCATGCTGGCTTATGGCAACTTCATCACCATTGTGCTGAATTTCATGATTCTGGCCTTCGTGATCTTCGTGATGGTCAAGCAGGTCAATCGCCTGAAGAAGGATGAGCCAGCTGCTCCGGCAGCGCCAGCACCGACGCCAGAAGATATCGTGCTGCTGCGCGAAATTCGCGATTCCCTGAAGAAATAATCTCCTGCTGACATCACATGCCGGAATTCCCGGTGTGTGATGTCAGCAACTCGGCCTGCACCCCGACGGGCCGCCCGCTTGCGACGTGTTCGTTGTCCCGTCTTCCACCATGCTGAAGATGATGTTCACCAGATAATCACCCTTGAAGTCGAGTTCGGTGGTCTTGTAATACTCGCCATCGGCGTTGGTGTTGATGTAGTGATAGTGCCAGATCGTGGCGATGACCTGGCCAGATTGCGGGTCGATGATGTCTGCAGTGCTGCTGGGGTCCCCTAGTTGCTCGATCAGTGCAGCTTTGCCGGCAGAGGGGGCGTGGTCGACAAAACCGGTTTCATCCAGCGGGATTTCGGCAGCGCCCATCAACATCCAGGTGCTGGAGAGTAGCAGTACGGGCGATCGAACTTTCAAGGCACACCTCCCTGCATGCGGGTTGCACAAAGTCAGACACGGAAGCCGTGCCGCGGTTCAAGACCGGTCAGGGCGCCGCGTTTTCTCCGGATTCAGGCGCCTGTTCCACCAGCATGGAATGCAGGCGGCGACTGTCAGCGCGAAGAACGGTGAACTTGTAGCCATCGAAGATGACATGCTCGCCGCGCTTGGGAAGATGACCGAACTTGTTCACGACCAGTCCGCCGATGGTGGAAAATTCCTCATCGCTGAAAACGGTGCCCAGAGCGTCGTTAAAGTCGACGATTTCTGTCAGCGCCTTCACACGATAGCGGCCGTTGCTGTCCTGGATGATGTTGTCCTCGGTTTCGTCGAAGTCGTACTCGTCCTCGATGTCGCCGACGATCTGTTCCAGGACGTCTTCGATCGTGACCATGCCGGCCACGCCGCCATATTCGTCGACCACTACCGCGATGTGATTGCGGTTGCTGCGGAATTCCTTGAGCAATACGTTGAGGCGCTTGGACTCCGGAATGAATACGGCCGGGCGCAGCATGTCGCGAACATTGAATTCCTCATCCCCGGCGTAATAACGCAGCAGGTCCTTGGCCAGCAGGATGCCGATGACGTCATCCTTGTTCTCGTCGATGACGGGAAAACGGGAGTGAGCGGTTTCGATGACGAACGGTATGAATTTTTCAGGAGGATCGGTGATGTCGATCACATCCATCTGCGAGCGCGGGATCATGATGTCGCGCACCTGCATTTCCGAGACCTGCATCACCCCTTCGATCATCGCGAGCGCATCGGCATCCAGCAGATTCTTTTCATAAGCCGCGTGCAGCAATTCGATCAGTTGCTCGCGGTCTTCGGGTTCCCGCAGCAAGAGGTGGGAAAGCCGTTCAAGCCAGGAAGGTTTGCTACTGTCATCCGCCATGTTGAATGGCTTCCTTTTCAACGAGATAGGGGTCAGCATACCCCAGTTTTATGACGATTTGGGATTCCAGTGCCTCCATGACGGCAGCATCGGTATCGTTTTCGTGGTCGTAACCCTGCATGTGCAGAACGCCATGGACGGTCAGGTGGGCATAGTGGGCTTCCAGCGAAATGCCCTGTTCCGTAGCCTCGCGTTCGACCACGGGTGCACAAAGTACGATGTCACCGAGCAATATCGGCTCCTGCATGATCGGAAAGGTCAGCACGTTGGTCGCGTAATCCTTGTGGCGGTAATCACGGTTGAGAGTGCGGCCTTCGTCGGCGTCGACGATACGCAAGGCAATTTCGGCATCCTGCAGGAGAGCGGCCTGCGCCCACTTCTTGAACTGATGGCGTGTCGGGATGACGTCCGGCTTGGTGGCGTACTGAACGGCCAGGCTCAGTTTTGGCTTCATGATGATTTGCCGGATTCTTCCTGCTGTTGTTCGTAGCGTTCGTAGGCGTTGACGATCTTTTGCACGAGTGGATGGCGCACCACGTCCTGCGACAGGAATTGCGTCATGGCAATCCCACGGACGTCCTTCAGCACTTTCTGCGCCTCGATCAGGCCGGATTTCTGTCCGCGACCGAGGTCGATCTGGGTGACGTCCCCGGTGATCACGGCCTTGGTGCCGAACCCGATGCGGGTCAAAAACATCTTCATCTGCTCTGGCGTCGTGTTTTGCGCTTCGTCCAGTATGATGAAACTCTGGTTCAGGGTACGTCCGCGCATGTAGGCCAGCGGTGCGACTTCGATCGCGTTGCGTTCGAACATCTTGTGTACGGTGTCGAATCCCATCAGGTCATAAAGAGCATCGTAAAGGGGCCGCAGGTAAGGGTCGACCTTCTGGGTCAGGTCGCCGGGCAGGAACCCCAGGCGCTCTCCAGCCTCGACGGCAGGCCGTACTAGCACGATGCGCTTGACGCGGTCGCGCTGCATGGCATCCACTGCGCTGGCAACGGCCAGGTAGGTCTTGCCGGTGCCGGCGGGGCCGATACCGAAAGTGATGTCGTAATCCTGAATCTGTTGCAAATACTCGATCTGGCGGGGCGTGCGGCCATGCAGATCGGAGCGGCGTGTCATGAGTACCGGCATCGAAGCGCTGGTGACGGAGTCGGCACTCAACTTGCCAACTTCGACCAGCCCCAGTTGCACGTCTTCCAGTCCGATCGGCTTGCGGGCGCGTTCGTAAAAGTCTTCCAGCAATTGCGCCGCGAGTCGCATGTTGGTGGTTTCGCCGGAAAGCCGGAAATGCCCGCCGCGCCGGGCAATCCCGACTTCCAGTGCGTCTTCGATCTGTTTCAGGTTCTCGTCCAGCGCACCGCACAGATTGGCGAGGCGGACGTTGTCTTCCGGGGTGAAGTCGATTTCCATCATTCCGCCATTTCGCCGCGCAGGCTGTGCGGCAGGGCTTCAGTGATGCGGACGGTGGTGAACTGGTTGATCAGATCGGCCGGGCCGTCGAAGTTGACAATCCGGTTGTTGTCGGTGCGGCCCGCCAGTTGCGAGGCATCCTTCTTCGAATGCCCTTCGACCAGCACGCGCTGCAAGGTACCGACCATCTTCTGGCTGTTTTCAAAGCCCTGCTTCTCCAGCAAGGCCTGCAGCCGCTCCAGCCTGGCGACCTTGACCTCGTGCGGCGTATCATCCTCCAGATAGGAGGCGCCAGTACCCGGACGCGGACTATAGATGAAGCTGAAGCTGTAATCGAAACCGACATCCTCGATCAACTTCATGGTGGACTCGAAGTCGGCATCGGTTTCGCCAGGAAAGCCGACGATGAAATCAGAGGACAGGTGCAGGTCCGGGCGGGCGGCACGCAACTTGCGGATCAGCGACTTGTACTGCAGGCCGGTGTAGTTGCGCTTCATTGCCATCAGAATGCGATCGGAGCCGGCCTGTACCGGCAGGTGCAGGTGCGATACCAGTTTGGGCAGCCTGGCATAGGCCTCGATCAGGGCCGGTGTCATTTCGTTGGGGTGCGAGGTGGTGTAACGCAGGCGCTCGATGCCGGGAATTTCGTGCAGGTATTCCAGCAACAGGCCGAGGTCTGCCGTTTCGCCATTTTCCATCGCCCCTCGGTAGGCATTGACGTTCTGGCCGAGCAGGGTGATTTCCTTCACACCCTGCTGCACGAGTTGTGCGGCTTCGACCAGTACGTCGTCGAAGGGCCGGGAGACTTCTTCGCCGCGAGTGTAGGGGACAACGCAGAAGGTGCAGTACTTGCTGCACCCTTCCATGATCGACAGGAACGCAGTGGCACCTTCCACGCGAGGCGGCGGCAGGCGGTCGAATTTTTCGATCTCAGGAAAGCTGATGTCGACCTGGGAGCGACCGGAGGCGCGTTTCTCCTTGATCATTTCCGGCAGGCGGTGCAGGGTTTGCGGGCCGAAGACCACATCCACGAACGGGGCGCGTTGCACGATGGCATCGCCTTCCTGACTGGCCACGCAGCCGCCTACGCCGATGACGAGGTCAGGGTTCTTTTGCTTGAGTTGCTTGAATACGCCGAGGTGGCTGAATACCTTTTCCTGCGGCTTGTCGCGCACCGAGCAGGTATTGATCAGGATGACGTCGGCATCTTCGGCATTCTCGGTCTGCTGCATGCCTTCTGAGGCCTGCATCAGATCGGCCATCCGGGACGAGTCGTACTCGTTCATCTGGCAGCCGAAAGTCTTGATGAAAACTTTTTTTGGAGCGCTCATGACAGGCGTCTCCTGAATGGGGATTGCTGCAAAATAGTCTAGTAAAAACAGTAAGCTAAAGTGCGATTATAGTGCAATCGTTGCGGCTGGGAAAATTTTTGCATGTTTTTCGAATCCCCGAAAGAGTATTTGTTGACCTGAAAATACTTGCCAAGCAGCGGTTTGCGGCGATTTAATGATAAGCCAGACTTCAGGAATGTAATCCATGTCCGTCATCCGTTCATCATCGCGTAGCGCAGGCGCTTTGCCCATGGCGAAGTGCAGCATATTGCTCGTCGAGGATCAGGCGTCCGTCGCCCAGGTCATCGCCAGCACGATCCATCAGCGCCTTGGCTGCAGAGTGTTGATTGCGACCTCGATGATGCAAGTCCGGGAAATTCTGGCCAGCAAGGACCTGTCCTTTTTTGCCGCGGTCTCGGATTTAAATCTGCCGGATGCCGGGAGTGGAGAGGTGGTGGATCTGCTTCTGGAGGCTTGCCTGCCAGTGATTGCTATCAGCGGCAGTTTCAATGAGGAGATCCATGAGTCCCTGATCCACAGGGGGGTGGTGGATTATGTCCTCAAGGGCAGCATCAACGCCTACGAGTATGTGGCCGGTTTGCTGGAGAGGCTTTACAGGAATCAGAGTATCCGTGTGCTGGTGGTGGACGATTCCGAGTCTGCCCGCGAAATGATCCGGCATATGCTGGAAACCCAGCTCCTGCAGGTCGGGCTGGCCAGGGATGGTGAGGAGGGACTCAAGGTGCTGGAGCGGCATCCGGAAATCAAGCTGGTGCTGGTGGACAACCATATGCCTGTGCTCGACGGCTTCCGTTTCGTGGCCAGGGTGCGCGAAAAATGGGGTGCCGACCGCCTCTGTATCATCGGGTTTTCCGGTATCGAAGACAAATACGTTCCATCGCAGTTCATCAAGTATGGTGCGAATGACTATATGGCCAAGCCATTCACGTATGATGAACTGATGTGCCGGGTCAATCAGAACCTGGGCATGCTCGAAAGTATCGAGCGCATTCGTCATGCCGCCTACCACGATTACCTCACCGGTTTGTTCAACCGGCGCTATTTCTTCGAGCAGGGTGCGCGCAGTTATGCGCAGGCAGTGGCTATGAGCACGCCATTGAGCACGGTGATGATCGATATCGATTTTTTTAAAAAGGTCAACGACACCTACGGTCATGCCAATGGCGATCTCCTGTTGACGCATATGGGCGCCATGCTGCGAAAACATTTTCCGCGGGAATTGCTGGCCCGTATGGGCGGGGAGGAATTTGCCCTGCTGGTGCCAGGGACGCCCGACGAGGTGTTGAAACGTGTCGAGGTGTTGCGGCAGGAAGTGGCCAATACACCGGTGAACAGCGATAACCAGGTGATGCGGATGACGATCAGCGCCGGGGTCTCGCTTGAGGTAAAACAGGACCTGGAGGCGGCTCTCAAGGTGGCTGACCGTGCGTTGTACCAGGCCAAGGAAGCGGGCCGCAACCGAACGGTTTGCGGATAGTCTCTTCGCGCTTGAGCATGGTCTGCTGCCAGTTTTGAGCGTGTGCTTGCAAATACAATTTGATTTGTTGCCGAGGATGCTCTAGAATTCGCTCCCTCTTTAGGCGCGTAGCTCAGCTGGTTAGAGCACCACCTTGACATGGTGGGGGTCGTTGGTTCGAGTCCAATCGCGCCTACCATCTACCTTTCATCCCCGCCCGGGGAAGTTCGAAAGGCTGGATGGGTAGTATGTCTGCTTGTTCTCCCGTTGCGGTTTGACAAAGCCGTTACCTGGCTGTGCTTTGAACAGTTCTCCGGAAAATGGCATAATGCCGGACCTTGTCGGGGCGGTATTCCACATCCTCCTGCGGTTAAAGCCGTTGGGATCGGTTGCTGCCACCCAAAAGCCGTTGAGAAAACGGCTTTTGTTATTTCCAAGTTTTTACTGAAGTAGGAATGCAATATGCCAGTGATCCGCTTGCCCGATGGTTCCGAGCGTGTTTTCGATGCGCCGGTCACGGTTTTTGATGTCGCACAAAGCATCGGTGCCGGACTCGCGCGCGCGGCTTTGGCCGGCAAGGTCAACGGCGAGCTGGTCGATACATCCTATCTTATTTCTGAAAATGTCGATCTGGCGATCGTGACCGAACGCGATGCGGATGGTCTGGAAATCATCCGTCATTCCACCTCCCACTTGATGGCTTATGCCGTCAAGGAGTTGTTCCCCGAAGCGCAGGTGACTATCGGTCCCGTGATCGATAACGGCTTCTATTACGATTTTTCCTATAAGCGCCCGTTTACGCCGGAAGACCTCGAAGCCATCGAAAAGCGCATGAGTGAACTGGCCAAGCGCGACATTCCGGTCACCCGCAAGGTGCTGCCGCGTGATGAAGCCGTGGC
>JAKOVB010000002.1 GCA_029782295.1 Pseudomonadota bacterium | reverse complement strand
TTTCTATCGAGCGCAACTGGGTGTCCGGCTCTACAATAGAGATCGGCTGCGCGGAGACCAGCGAACTAGTGTTCGAGCTGGATAACGCCGACGGTCGATGGAGCAATCTGCGCTGGGAAGGCGCGCGGCTTACGGTGGTACTGGACATTGCCGGCGAACCGCTGCAGGCCGGGATTTTTACGGTAGATGAGCCGCCGCGCAAGCTGACCACCATGCAAATCCGCGCGCTGGATGACATGGCGCGGTTTAACCGGCCGTACGCTCCGGGCATCCCTTATCCGGCGACCCTAAAGCAGATCCTGATGGACTGCTGCAACCAGTGCGGCGTGACACTTTACACCCTTGAGTTTGATAACGGCGATTATGTTGTAGCGCAGCGGCCCGACGGCGACGACATTACTTTTCACCACGTTGTCGCCTGGGTAGCGGAGTTAGCCGGGTGTAATGCGTGGATTGACGAACTGGCGCGGCTGAATCTCACCTGGTACTAAATCTCCCTTCACGGTATCAAATCAATATTTTACTTTAGGAGCGTGAATCAGATGGCTATGAAACCAGAATTTCTGGAAATTTTAGCCAGGGCGGGGGCGGCAGCTATTACTCATATCGGCCTGCTTGACGGTGACGGTGTGGAGATAGCAGGTGGCGATCCGCCCTATGCCCGGCAACCGGTGAGCTGGGAAGAAGATGAGCTGAAAAACGGGATCTTGAAACCGGAGAGCGACCTTACCTTTAACATACCAGCGGGTTCGACTGTGGTTAGGTGGCACGGCTTCAGCGCAGCGACCGGCGGTACGGGCTACGGCGGGGCGTATGTACGAACTACCGGCAATAAAGAGGATGGGATTAAGTATGAAGAGCAGGGCTACTTCCTACTACAGGCAAGCCTGACCAGGGTGCGCCTTGAGGCGGTAGAAGAAGGGGACGGCAGTGGTGGCGGTAACGGCGAGTGAGGGGTAAGGATCTTCCCTTCTTTCTTCTGAAGTCTAAGCCTGAAGCGGAGTAAATTAGTAAGGAGCAAGCGTAATGCCAACAGCTTCAACGACCCCTGAACAATATTTCACCTTCGACGCGCAGACGCAGACTATCACCGATTATGATGTTGCGGGCGGCGGTACGGACGTCGTTATCCCTGCGACCATCGGCGGTGTGCCGGTGCTGCATATTGGCCCGACTGCCTTTTTCGCGAAGGGGTTGACCAGCGCCGTTATTCCCGAAGGCGTGCTCACGATCGAAGACCCCGTCGGCGGCTTTTATGGCGCCTTTGCGCTCAATGAGGAGCTGGCAAGCATAACCTTTCCCGACAGCCTCACCCACATCGGCATCGGCGCCTGCGCTCTAACGGGCTTGACTTCCGTGCACACAGGCGACGGGGTTACAGCGATCGCGGACTTTGCCTTTGCGGGGTGCGCATCGCTTGAAAGTCTGACCCTCGGGCAGAGCGTGGAGAGCATTGGCTACGCCGCGTTTATTGACTGCGCCTTAACAGAATT
Organism: Pseudomonadota bacterium; assembly: GCA_029782295.1. Classification (GTDB taxonomy): domain Bacteria; phylum Pseudomonadota; class Gammaproteobacteria; order Burkholderiales; family Methylophilaceae; genus CAIJXJ01. The sequence continues at coordinate 983 of JAKOVB010000002.1, read as the reverse complement.
TACCGCCCCGGACAGCCTGCGTTTTATCGGCGAAGGCGCGTTTGCATACAACCCTATTGCTGCCCTTGTTTTGGGGCAAAACGTGGAGAAAATCGAAATCAACGCATTTTGGGACTGCCCCATCACGCAGGCCATCCTGCCCGCAGACATGGACGTCGATGAAGACGATGAAGACCCCCATACTCTCGGCAGCTACCGCCTCTCTGAGTTTTACTACGACAACGGCAGAAAAGCCGGGAAGTATACGTACGACCTGCAAACCGAAACCTGGAGTTTTGAGCCAGACGATCCATTTGCGGGCGGCAGTGAGGCGAAGATCCACGTTATTCCCGCCGGCGGCGGAAGAAAGATCATGCACGGCGGCGGTGAGCTGATCGTAAAACTAAGTGCGGCCGGTGCAGGTAAGAAAAAGATGGCCGGCGGCGGCGAAGCGAAGATAACCGTAAGCACTACAGGCGGCGGAAGAAAGATCATGCACGGCGGCGGCGAAGCGAAGATAACCGTAAGCACTACAGGCGGCGGAAGAAAGATCATGCACGGCGGCGGCGAAGCGAAGATAACCGTAAGCACTGAGGGCCTGGGCGGCAGGCTTCTCAAGGGCGGCGGTGAGGCGCGAATCACCGTAAGCGCTGAGGGCGGCGGCGCCGACTTCTTTCTACCGATTGAGCTCACCCCCGACGATCGCTTCAGCTACGAACTGGCCGAAGCCGACATCGAGATAACCGGCATAATCTACCGCACCGACGAAATCGACTACCTGGCGGGCAGCGACCGTTACGCCCTGGTAATCGAGGGCAACCCGCTGCTGCAGGAAGACTACGAGACCGTTCTTAACGCGCTCCTGGCAAAGCTGGGCGGGTTCCGATACAGACCTTACCGCTTCGAGACCATCGGCTACCCGCACTTGTGGCCGGGGGATAGAATCACGAAGATCATTGACGCAGAAAATAACGAACACACATCCATCATCACGAACCACCTGT
>JAKOVB010000162.1 GCA_029782295.1 Pseudomonadota bacterium | reverse complement strand
AATCGATAAGACTTTCATTGTTGACAAATTTTTCGGCAATATGGGAAATCCCCTGTGCCAGGGAGTAGTTGGCCTCCGCGACCTTCTCCTTCACCAGGTCGCTTTCCACTTGAATCAGCTCCGGGTTGACCAGCAGATCCGAGATAAACCTAGTTTTCAGGTCTTCTCCCATGTACGCTACCCTGTAAAGATGCTGCTCCGCCATCAGGAAGTCAACAACCCGCTCCACGGGGAAGGCTAAAGCCCGCTGCAAGAGCAGCTGCGGCAGCTCGCCATCTATTTTTAACAGCGGCTGCAGCAGTCCCGGCTCAATATTGATACCGGCATCGAAGATGATCCCTTTCAGCTCCTTGCTGCCGTGGATATAGCCGGCCGCCTCTTCCAGGGGCAGGGCGGCAAAGGCCTCCTCCAGCAGCGACTCAATATCTACATTGTCGTGCAGCAGATCCACGATGGAATCATAGGGCAGGTTGGAGAGGCAATCCTGCAGCAGCCCGGGCAGCTTGGGATCGGCCCGCAGGTAGTCGGCCAGCACCTGGAACGGTTTTTGAGCAAGGAGATCGTCGAAGCTGCCCAGGATTTTCTGCTTAATCGCCTCCTTCTCCGCTGGGAGAGCTTTTAGAGTGTTGGAAAGCAGTGCCGCCACCGGCCCGGCCAGGGTCTCCCGCACCCGCGACTGGGTGAGGTAGGTATTGGGAATGTAGTTTCTCAGGTAGCTTCCCGGCGTCTGGTGCGGAAACTCCCAGTTGGGGTCAAGCCAGTTCCGAACTTCATCGGCGAACATGTAGAGGCCGTTGTTGCAGCCCATTTCGAAGAAGTAATTGTTGGCCAAAACAGGGTCAGTCGAGCCCACCGGAGGCCTAACTATAACCGTCTTATCGACAAAGGGGAACTTGGCAGGCAGATCGGGCTCGCTTTCAAATCCATGTGTCGGATTCGTACCTCCCAGAAAATTCTGAGGCCTGTAAAATTCGCTTCCTGGCGGGCAGCTGTAACCGCCCACGGCGATGATGCGCGAGGCAGCAAGCAGGTGATCCACGAACTCAAAGAGCAGCTCGTCCTCGAGCATGTCGCCCACCAGGTTCCCCAGTTGACCCGGCAGATCGTTGCCCGTTAGCACCATGACAATGGCCTCCTCAACGGCGGGCTGCAGGCAGGGATCCTGCGCCATGGCATTGGCCACTTCGAGAGCCTTATCGACTAGTTCTCCGACCACCGTGGTTATGGCCGCGTTGCAGGCCTGGTCCAGACGCTCATC
>JAKOVB010000128.1 GCA_029782295.1 Pseudomonadota bacterium | reverse complement strand
GCTGAATCACTACTTTTACAGTCTGACGGCGCACTTTGGGGAATGGCAGGAAAACGAGGAAGGCAAGGTGCGCTGGGTGGTATCGCCGCAACTGGTGTATGCGCAGTTGAAGAAGATTCGGGTGTGGCGAAGGCTGGTAGGCACGGAGCAGCGTGTGTTGTGCGGGACGCGGGCGATGCTGACGGAGAGGCTGCATGGCTGTGGTCTGCGGGCGACGATCCAGACGGCGTTTGTGCAGCGCGTCAACCTGACGCTCCGCCAAAGCGTGCCAGGGCTGGCGCGGCGGACGTGGTCCGTGGCGGTTGCACCAGTAGAATTGGAGGTACATCTGATGTGGTACCGGACGTACTACCACTTCTCTCGTCCGCACGAGAGTCTGCGGTTGACGTACACCAACACCAAGGCCAAGGGAGAGGAACTCGTGCGCTACCGGAATCGTACGCCGGCGATGGCGGCCGGTCTGACCCGGCGCCGGTTCACGGTCAAGGAGCTGCTGCTACTTCCCCTGCCAGCAGCGGGTTAGCGCGCTCCGGAGGCGACAAGGCAGCGGAGCGGGGATGGCACGACCCTCTTCCCCTACCTGACAGGCAGGAACATGCCATCACTGAGTCGTACGTAGGGCCGAAACACCCTTGCAAGGCCTGAAGAAATTGCCAACCGTGCTCATTAGGAGGACCGGCATGACTCGGAAGCAGTCGTCGTTCAGCCGCGGCGGAGATGAAGTATTTGCACGCTGCGCCGGGAGGCGGCAGGTGGATCCGCCTCCCGGTGTCAAGTTGGCCGTGAACCGAACTTCAGTGTTTGAGGGACCTTGGCAACCGCCAGTTCGATCTGCACCTTGCTTCAAGGCGTCGAGTGAATGTACGTTGCGATGCTGCCTGCCAACACTGTGAATCCTTCTGTCGGTTCCACGCCGCTGTCGTCTGCGCCTTTCTCGACCTGATACTGATAGCAACCGTCGACCAGGTAGAACTCGGCGTCGCCACTGGCCGCCGTCGACGCGTTGCCCCACTCACCGGCCCCAAGGTTGTAGATACGTACCAGATAGCCCAAGAGTGGCTGGCCGGCGCTGTTCTGAACATGGATCGTGATCGTGGCTAGAGCGTAGGTCAGGGTCTGGTTCCCACCGGCGGCGACGGAGAAGGCGGTCTTGGCGCTGCGGGCGCCGTTCTTCTCGACCAGGAAGCCGTAGTCGCCTTCGACGAGGAAGAAGGTGGTATTGCCGTTGGTGTCGCTCCAGGCGTTGCCCCACTCTGATCCGCTGCCGCCGGCGCCGTTGTAGATGCGCACCAGGTAGCCGGGCTTGCCCACGCTGACCGTGGTCGAGGACAGGGTGTAGGTCAGGGTCTGGTTCCCACCGGCGGCGACGGAGAAGGCGGTCTTGGCGCTGCGAGCGCCGTTCTTCTCGACCAGGAAGCCGTAGTCGCCTTCGACGAGGAAGAAGGTGGTATTGCCGTTGGCGTCGCTCCAGGCGTTGCCCCATTCCAATCCGCTGCCGCCGGCGCCGTTGTAGATGCGCACCAGGTAGCCGGGCTTGCCTACGCTGACCGTGGTCGCGGACAAGGTATAGCTCAGGGTCTGGTTTCCACCGGCGGCGACCGAGAAGGCGGTCTTGGCGCTGCGAGCGCCGTTCTTCTCGACCAGAAAGCTGTAGTCGCCTTCGAGCAGGAAGAAGGTGGTATTGCCGTTGGCGTCGCTCCAGGCGTTGCCCCATTCCGATCCGGCGCGGCCGGCGCCGTTGTAGATGCGCACCAGGTAGCCGGGCTTGCCCACGTTGACCGTGGTCGCGGACAAGGTGTAGGTCAGGGTCTGGTTCCCACCGGCGGCGACCGAGAAGGCGGTCTTGGCGCTGCGGGCGCCGTTCTTCTCCACCAGGAACTCGTAGTCGCCTTCGAGCAGGAAGAAGCTGGCATTGCCGTTGGCGTCGCTCCAGGCGTTGCCCCATTCCGATCCGCTGCGGCCGGCGCCGTTGTAGATGCGCACCAGGTAGCCGGGCTTGCCCACGTTGACCGTGATTCTGGCCAGTCTGTATTCGAGTGTCTGCCCCGCGCTTGGAACGAACCCGACGTTGCCGCTGCGAGCGCCGTTCTTCTCGACCAGGAATTCGTAGTGGCTGCCCGAAGTAAGCTGGAAGGTCGTGCGACCATCGCTGCTGCTCCAGGCGTTGGCTATCTCGCGGCCCGCGGCAGAGTAGACGCGCACCAGATAGCCCGCGTGCCCAATCCCATCTGTATCGCCCACTTTGAGGACAACCGCCACTGTCACCGGCTGCGTTTGTACACTCCAAGCGGCGCTGGCAGGGGTGGTGTCGGCGTTCTCAGCATAGTCGACGGTGCGGGCCTGGAAGGTGTGATCGCCGTTCGCCAGGCCGTTGTAGTTCTGCGGGCTGATGCAAATCGCGAAGGGTGCGTTATCCAAGCTGCATTCAAAGCGCGCCACGCCCGATGTCGCGTCATCGCCGCTGAAGGCGAAGGAGGCGTCGGCGCTGGGACTGGGATTTGGCGGCTGCGCGGTGATGCTGGTCCCCGGCGCCGTCTTGTCAATCCAGATCGGCCCGAAGCTGGCGCTGGCGCTGTTGCCGGCGTAGTCGGTCGCTGTGCCGCTGACCGAGGGTGTGACGCCATCGGCGCTGAGCACCTGATCGGCGGGGCAGGAGGCCACGCCCGAACCCGTATCGCTGCATGTGAAGTGTACGGTCACGGCCTGGTTGGCCCACGTGCCGGCGTCGTAGATCGTGCTTTCGGCCTTGGCAGCGCTGGCGCTGATGTCCGGTGGAGTCGTGTCGCGGGGTGCGGGGAAACCTGGATTCACCTGCCCCCATCCCGTGGCACCGCCCAGGTAGGCGCCTGCATAGCGATGGATGGCGAAGCCGCCAAAGCTCGGCTCCGCTGCAAACGCAGCGACTACGCCGCCTGCCTCGCGATTCATCTCGACCATCCCTTCTTCGAAGAAGGTGACCTTCTCGGGACCGCAGCCGGGCGCGCAATTCTGGGTCTCGATGCCAGCGAGGACGGCCGCCGGGCGGCCCTGGCTGGCGGCATAGCCTACCTCTTCCCGGTCCAGGCAGACGATGCCATCACTGGTGCAGTCCGATGGGCCTGCGAAATCCCTATAGCCCATCACGACCACCCTGTGCACGTCCATATCCAGGACGTGCTCGTAAACGCGCTGGGAGGTGTGGGTTGCGGCCGGGAATTCCACCACGCCATCCCAGAAGAAGCGGATCGCCGTCTGCAGGCCCAGGCCTGAGGGCTTCAGCGCGTCGAGTGTGCACTGGTAGAGACCGAGAAGGCTGCGATAGCTGCTATCACTCTGTGGCTCTGTTGGCTCCACGTCCAGGATGACGCCGTCGAAGCGGTTGCTTGGGTTGGCAGCGTTGTAGGCAGTCACTTCACTCATGCGCTGCATGGGAAACGCCACAGCCGCGCAACCGAGAACCGGCCAATCGGGGGCGCCGTAGGCCGCCCAGAGGTGGATACCTTCGCTATGCGCTTTGGCAATGAGGTCAGCCATGTCGCTATCTTCGGCCATCCTCCGCCCGGAGCTGTTGGGGATAGATCGGTAAACGCTGAGGTAGAGATCGCTCACACCGCTGGCGGCGCTCCGCTGAATCAAGGTATCACGTGCTGCCAGAGTGCTGATCTCATCGGAAAAGACCCAGACTCCGTGGGTGACCGGGCGTATGCGTCCGGCGCTGCCCGCGGAGAAGATGGCACTGACTTCTTCCAGGCTAAGCGCCTGGTTCGAGATCGCGACTTCGTCGATCAGGCCGCTGAAGAAGGCAACATTGTCCCGTTTATCCGCCCCGATGTAGACTTCCAGTGGTACGAGTGGGCGGGCAGGTGCGGGTTGGGAAGCGTTCAGGACGCCGTCGATGTAGATCCTGCCCGTGCCGTCGACCTCGCGGGTGCCGGCAACGTGATGCCAGGCGCCGTCATTGACTGCGACGGTCGAGCAGAAATCGAAGCCGAACTGGTCGGCGCCGTAGGAGCCCCAACAGACCTTACCCGGATCGGTGGTCCAAAGGCCGCCGACGCTGAGCACATACTGGCCGTTGTAGTTGCTGCCTCGCTGCTGCACAATGACGCCGCGATCGTCTGTCGTCCGTATCCAGGCGTCAACGCTAAATGGACCGGTTCCGGTGATCGAGGCATCGCTGCCGACGGCGATGAAGTCATCCCGCCCATCGAAACTAAACGCTGGGCCCACGCGTCCTGGTGCAAACCAGGACTTACCCACTGTCAGCGCGCCGTGGCTGAAGCCGACGCTGTCTTGGGCACTGTTGTCGCCCGGCCACCAGTGAATCAGACCTGGCTCTGGCGCAACCGGCTCGCCGCCGGGGGGCGCGGGAGCGCCGGCGACGAACTGCCCACTGTGGTTGAGATCGTCGACCTCGATGCGTCCCGCGGACGTCTGGCGGGAGTGAACGGTCAAGGCATGCGCCACCTGGGGCGAGGTGAAGGCATCGCCGGTGCCGGTGGGACTGGGGCGGGAGCGCCATGGCAATTGCCCGTTGCAGTTGCCCGCCGCCGAGTAGTTGGCGCCTTCGCCCCAGCCCATGAAGTCGAAACCGTAGAGCAACGTGGACCACCAGGCGTAGTCGAACATGCTCTGATCGAAGCCACAATCGGGAGCCTCATCCACCGCCGTCGTAACGGTAGCGAACTGCGTGCCAAACTGGCGCCTGTAGCGCATCGCCTTGTCGGAGCGATCCACCCAGTCGACGGGATTTGCGTATTCGCCCCGGATGATCTGGAAACTTTCCAGCAGTGACAGATCATTCGAGCCGAGATGGCTGCTCGCGCCGAGTGGATTCATGGGAATCGTAGAGGTCTGGCCAGCGAGCTGGCCGACGTAGAGCACAGCACCAACAACTGCTGGCTCGAAGATGTCCTCTGGCGCAAAGGCGTTTATGAAGACCCGCAATCCCTGGCTGTGGGCATAGTCAACCGCAGCATTCTGGCGCGCCCGGTCCGTCCCGAAATCGTAGCCCGCCTCATCGTAGAAGACGCCGGTCACTCCCATTGCCTTCCAGAGGTCGACGGAGTGCTCGATCTCGGCTTGCGTCAGCGGCATCGGGAGCGGTGAGATGGTTGGACAGATGCGGTTTGTGTTCTCGCCGCCGATGGAGATATAGCCAAAGACGTCGACGCCCGAAAGTGTCAACTGCTGGATGATGGCGACCGTGTTGTTATGGTCGTAGTGGCTGTTCTGGGTGCATGCTTTGTCATAGAAGGGGTTGCTCCTATTCGGATCGTTGGGGTCGTATTCTGGCAACTGGAGGGTGTCGCCGAAGACGACAACGTCGTAGGCCCGAAGGGTTGCCACCGCCGCCTCTATGTTCCCGCTCGCGCCGTTGACAGAGCTGGGAAAGCCGTAGTAGATGGCCAGTTTGCCTGGTGCAAGTGCAGATGGGCTCTGGGCTGCAACATGGCGTGGCTGCCACAACACGAGTGCGGTCGCCATGGCGGCGACTAGCGCAAAGAGAAGAGAAGCCACGAGAAGACTGCTTAACGTTGTGTGGATTCGTACAAAGCGATACATGGTAGTCTCCTTTTCCTGCCTGTGGGCATCGTCGTTTGATGCCCGCTGTTTAAATTCTCTTGGTGAGAGTCAATTCCGAATTGCAGCAGCAACAACGGCGACGGGCATTGACCGTCATAGTTGTCTGCACTTCATATCTCTCACACACACGTTACCACCCATCTATCAAAATTAAATCAAGAGAATGTCTTTGATGATGAGAGAAGGGCTCTTCGCCACGCGCGGAGGCCCTTGCAGCGCGTGCCTACAAGCAGTGTTCCTGTGCTGGGTCTGAGCAGCTGTCGAATGTGCTCTCCCACTTGGTGCTGGGTGGTGCTGAGGATCAAAAGGGTCGAATACGATGGACGATATTGAACACGCGCTGATGGCTCCCGGAGCCTGAAAACGAGACCGGGAGGATAGCAGCCGCAGTCGTCCCAAGCTATCCGTCTGGACGCTCAGATCGGAACAGATGAGTGCAGAAGTTGATGCAGCCAAATTCCCAAGGCAAAGGCTGGTCTAGCTTGACGGGACAATGCAAATCGCATCCGACCCCTGGATGAAGGTGCCATCCGTCATCTGACCGGTGAGCGTCGCCACTCCGTTACCGACTGAAAATACGCCGTCCACGTCCTGGATCTGGACGACGAGATCAACGAAGCCATCGCCGTTAACCTCTTCGTTATGGGCCAGGTACTTGCCACTTTTGCCGGCGACCTTGACCTTAAGTCCTTCAAGCTCCACGGTGCTTGGATTGATCTTCGTCACATCCAGGGCACTGCTTCCCAGGATGGCAACGGGAATGACGCCATGGCCATCGTTGTTGAAGCAGTTCGGTTTGCTGCCTGGCTTGATGTCAATCTCCACTACCTTCAAGCTGGCCGTTGACACCAGGTCGAAAGTCTGTCCGTCTATGGTTCCACTCAGCTCTGTGTTTCCCGCATTGGCCATCCGCAGGCTGTTATCCTCTGTACGCTGGAAAACGACGCCGCCACCGGCGCCCACGGCGACCGTGGCCGTATGCCCTCCCTCTGTAGCTGTAGCCTGAATCGCCCCCTGGTTGACCTGCAGATGTGTAGAACTACAAGAGAAGACAAAGTCACTGCCAACGGCGTCGATGTCCACCGTAGTCGGCGGCGAACAAGAACCGTCTGGTCCGACCACACTCGTGATCTGAGCTGTCTGGCTTCCTGCGCTCACCAGAATGCGCACGCCCTCGACAAGAGGGGTAGTGGCTGGGTCGTCCGGCTCATCGAGGATGGTCCAGGCGCGGTCGCCTCGGTTCGTGATGGCGCCTGTGGTGCTGCCGCCGAGGCTGACATCGCCGAAGCCAGCGGAGAAGGCAGCGGGCTGCAGGTCGACGGCATCGCCGAGGCCATCGGAATCCGCATCAGCGTCTGCGCACTTGCCACGGCTGTGCAGATCGGCTACAGCGGCAGCCGAAAGCGCTCGCTGATAGAGGCCGATCTCGTCCACCAGCCCTCGCAGGAAGTGCACGTCGTCGCGTTTGTCTGCACCGGCGAAAACCTGGAGCGCCTTGAGGTAGCGGGGAGCGTTGAGCTTCTGCGAAGCAGCCAGGACGCCGTCGATGTAGATCTTGCCGGTGCCGTCAGCCTCGCGCACGGCGGCGATATGATGAAAGGCGCCGTCATTGACCGGCTGGCCGGCGCAGAAGTTGAAGCCAAAGGTATAGTCACCGTAAGTAGCCCAGCAGACCTTGCCGGGGTCGGTAGCGAAGGCGCCGCCCAAGCCGCCGATGCTGAGAATCCACTCGCCGTCGCTGCCGTCAGGGTCGGCTTGCCTCCGCTGTAGGATAACGCCGTAACTGTCGACTGTTTGGACCCAGGCGTCCACGCTGAATGGTCCGGTGCCAGTGAGCGCAGTTCCGACATCGAAGGAGATGAAGTCATTGTAGCCGTCGAAGCTGAAGGCTTGACCTGTCACACCCGGGGCGAACCAGGATTTGGCACTCCGAAGCTGGCCATTGTGGGCGCCCACCACATCCAATGCATTACCTTCGCCAGGCCACCAACTCAGCAGGTCGGGGCGAGGAATGGTGCAAGAGCCGGCCGGTGGCGGCAGGACTGTGCCTGCGCCTTCAATGAAATGACCACTATGGGTGTCGCTGTCCACCTCGATGCGGCCGGTGGTAGTGGTGCGGCTGTGCAGGTCCAAGCCATGCATGACAAGGGGTTCGGCGAAGCCGCCGCCCATGGACTCGGCATTGACACGGGTGGGGTTGGTGGCAGCGCGGTCCTCAGGTCTGTCGTAGTAGGGGAGATGGCCGTTGCAGTTTCCCTCCTCGGCGGCGGAGAAGTCCGCGCCCTCGCCCCAGCCCATGAGATCGATGCCATAGAGCAGGCTGGACCACCAGGCATAGTCGAACTTGGCCTGGTCAAACTGCCCACACGCGGTGTTGTCGATAGTGGTGATGCTGGCGCTCCGGGTGCCGAACTGCTGGTGATAGACCAGCATCTTGTCAGCCCGGTCCTGCCACTCGCTGGGATCTTCGAAATTGCCTTGAGAGCCATTGCCTTCTTTGACGATCTGGTAGCTCTCCAGCAGAGCCAAATCGTTTGGACCAAGATGGGTCGTCGCGCCAAGTGGATTCATGGGTATCGTCGAGGTCTGGTCGTAGAGCTGGCCGGCGTAGTACTTGACATGGCCAACGACCGCCGGCTCGAAGATATCCTTGGGGTCAAAGGCGTTGATGAACACCCGCAGCCCCTGGCTGTGGGCATGGTCCACGGCAGCGTTCTGACGCGCCCTGTCTGTGCCGAAATCGTAGCCCGCCTCATCATAGAAGATGCCTGTCACTCCCATGGCCTTCCAGAGATCGACGAAGTGTTCGATCTCCGCAGGCGTCAACGGCGCCGGAAGCGGACCACTGCTGGTACAGACGCGGGCGGTGTTCTCACCGCCGATAGACACGTAGCCATAGACCTCAGTTCCATACTCTTGAGTCAGCCGCCGGATGATCTGAACCGTGTTGTCGTGGTCCGTATGGCTGTTCTGGCTGCAGGCCTTGTCGTAGACTGCGTTGTTCCTGTTCGGATCATTGGGGTCGTATTGCGGCAACTCGAGGGTATCGCCCAGGACGACGACGTCGTAGGGAGCGAAGGCTGCCACGGCTTGACTGATGTCCCCGTTCGCCCCGTTGACTTCGCTGGGTTTGCCGTAGTAAATGGCCAGTCGCCCGGGCGTGAGGGAGACTTGTGACAGCCTGGCGATGAAGGCATCATACCGTCCGCCGGCGTAGGATGCCTGGAAAGCATCCTGGCTGGTGGGGAAGTCGCTGGAAGCGGTCTGTCCTACAATATAGACGTCGCCTGCATCGGTTCGAGCCATATCCTCCGTCCAGTCATAGTCGGTTCCTCCCAGATAGGTACTGTAGACTTTGGCGCTCGCGGTGGGATTGAGCTCGGTCACAAAGGCATCCAAACAAGGGGGATTCCATTGACTGCAGGTGGCGCCAGACACCAGGGTTTTCTGAACAGCATTGATGGCGGGGAAGTCGGTTGATCTCGTCACGCCAAGGATGGTGACGATGCCGATGCCGTCTACGGCCAGCGTATTGGCGACGTCAAAGCTATTTCCTCCCAGGTAGGTGCTGTAAACGAGACTGGAACCATCCCGATCCAGCTTGGTCACAAAGGCATCGCTTTCTCCTGCAAGACTTGCCTGGAGGGGGTTTTTCGTGGGAAAGTTGGTTGAGTTTGTGTAGCCAGCTACATAGGCATAGCCGGCAGCGTCGACAACTATGGAGACGCCGTCGTCTATGTTGTTGCCCCCCAGATACGTGCTGTAAACCAGGGCGGAGCCGGTGGCGTTCAGTTTCGTTACGAAGGCGTCCCGACAGGGATCTGACATGAGACCGGCGGGATTGTCGTACCTGCATGTGCCCGTACTGCCGGGGGCAGACTGTAGCGCGTCTTCTACGGGAAAGTCGGTAGACGAGGTCTCTCCAGTCACGTAGGCAAGGCCGTTGGCGTCCACTGCGAGTCCAAGTGAATAGTCGTCGTCGCTGCCACCCAGATAGGTGCCGTAGACCAGGGTAGAGGTGGCAGGATCGAGTTTCGCCACATAGCCATCATTCATACCCTGGGGCTCCCTTTGGAATGCATTTGCGGTCGTGGGAAAGTCAACTGAATAGGTAACGCCTGTAACATAGATCTGGCCCACTTCATCGACCGCGATCTGAATGCCCCAATCGCCTTCGCTGCCGCCCAGGTAGGTGGCGTAGAGAAGCCTCGATCCCGATGGATCCAGCTTGACCACAAACGCGTCGATGTATCCTATGGACGCGTCGTTTGGGAATAAGGTAGGGAAGTCAGGGGAGTTCGTAAATCCGGTCACATATGCGTTGCCCGCGTTGTCCACTGCAATATCGTGGCAACCATCGAAGCCGTTGCCGCCGATGTAGGTGGCATAGAGGAGAGTAGAGCCGGTGGCATCCAGTTTGGCAACAAAGGCATCGTACCCCATATCCAGCGATGGCTGGACGGCACCCTGAATGGGAAAGTCGGTGCTCCACGTCCAACCTGTCATGTACATGTTGCCTGCGCCATCTACAGCAACAGCGCGACCTGTATCCTCCGCAGTCCCCCCCAGGTAGCTGGCGTAGGTCAACACGGGATCAATCATGAGTGGATAGGCAGGGTCGTAGCCTGCTAGTCGAAAGCCTACCTGTTGTGTGTCCCGCAGCACATAGCCGCCGCTCACGGTGCGCCGCAGGCCATTGATCTCCTGGTAGACGACTGGCGCCCGTTGGGTGATCTCTCCCGCGTCCGTACCCAGGAGCAGGTCGCCCTGCTCATTAATGCGTAGGTCATCTATTCCCATGAAGTTGAGGGCGATGACCTCTGGATCCACGCCGGGGGCCACGACGAAGTCGTACTCCAATTGACCTTGTTGGCCGTAGTAGACGAGGTCCACCCCGGGATAGATGTCCTCATACTGGACCTCGCTGTAAATGGGCACGTCCGTACGCCAGCGGGAGGGATCATTGCCCGTGAGGTAGTGGGTGCGGCCGGCCAACGGTGCCAGCCCCAGCGCCTCGGAGTCGGAGTTAGCACCGACAAGCTGCATGCGCATTACGGCTGCGGTGGCAAGCTCGGGCTCCTTCATCGGTGGGGCAAGCACGTCGTCTTCCTGCGGTACCGATGAGGTCAGCGCCAGAACGGCCTCGGAGGCAGTGAGAAAGAGGGTGTAGCCGCTGCCGCGGGCCAGAAAATCCACGTGCGAATCACTCTGACCCTGGTTAGCCTCAAAGCGCATGGGAAGCTGTCCCAGGGTCTGCAGCGCAACAGGACTTTGGGGCTCAAGTCGCTCACGCCCATTCTCCGCGTCTCCTCTTGGATCGTTGGACAAGGCGCAGAAGGAAAGCACCATGACTGTAGCGATCAGAATCCAGCAGAACTGCCGGCATTTAAGAGATTTGGTGTTTGCTTGCGTGTTCATGTTTTGGTCATCTCCTAGTTGACCCGCACCTGTGCAGGTGCTGACGGCCCAAAGGCATGCACGACAACGTCTCTGCACCCGACCGAATCGTGTAGGCATACCTGTTTGGAATGATTGGGCAGTGCCGGTTGCCGGCGCTAGCCGTGCTTGGATTTCTTCACAGTGAGGTTGGTGCCAAGGATTGAGCGGGGATCAAGGTTTCCCGGAGCAGGAAGGCGAACAAAGCCTCCAGGTTGGCGAGGACTTGCCTCCTGGGTGTGCGGGTATTGCAGCGAGGCCTGCCACTCGCCGGGAAGCTGGTCAGAACGGGGGAGGTCACCACCATCCTCCAGCCAGATGCGGAGCAAGAATGACATGTAGGGAACCCGTTCACGGTCCATCGTCGTCTGCCTGTGGGAGCGCACAACCTGAATGCTGCGAACTATCTCCACCCTAGCACCCTACTATCAAAATAGAATCAGGAACTCACTATCGTGCCGGCGAAATTGCCCGCCGACTTCCCTGTGAGGGTCTGTTTACCGACTTCAAGTGCGCGGGCAACCTCATCGCAGGGCTCGTCAAACGGACGATGCTGCCCGGCGAGACTATAATGAAGTGCCGGCTGGCTCCACAGACAGGACTCTCTGTGCCTTCCCAGGGGTTTCGGCCTTCGCGAGCAAGGGGTCTTGCCAACAGCCGGGTTTGGGACACGTACATCAGTGAGGATGCACAGATGGCAACCGATTCACCCTACCGAATCGAGACTGGTGACCTCCAATTCAAGGTCCCTGAAACCCTGAGCTTCACCGGGCAGGAACAGCCGGGCATGTTTGGCTATGAGGATCAGGCCCATCAGGTCTACTGGCGGCTGGCCGCCTGGCAGGGGACGGTTGATCTGCGCCCCAAATACAGGGATGAGTTGCGGAGCGATGTGGAGGCCGAAGCGCGCCTGCTGTTCGAGCGTTACCATCGCATGCATGTTGACTCTGGGGGTGAGCCGCCACGCACCATCCTCGATCCCGGCTGGTCTCCGGTTATCGACTTCAACTTCAAGGTGCTGGGCAACGCGGGCGCCCTGGAGGTTGTCCGCAGGCAGGCGTACTTCCCGGCTCACGAGGTGATTGCCGGCAGCCTGATCATCCCCACCGCCGCACAGACCTTTACCGCTACGGCGTCTGCCCGCTCCGATTTCACCGGCATGCGGGAAGCCATGCTGGTCGACGAACTCCTGCGGCAGGAGCACATCGAGGATCCTGAAGAAGTGCGCAGGCGGCTGCCTCAGCACCAGATCGACGACCCACGGCACGACGTGCGCTTTCCCGACCACATCCTGACGCGCGTTCGGGCAGCCCTTGCCTGGGTGGGCCAGGTGGTTACCGCCGATTTCCAGCTCAGCCGACCGCCGGTCTACCACGCACCGCAGGTCGAGCTGCAGGGACTTGACCTCGCCCTCACCTTGCCGCCGCGCTACCTGTTCACTTCCCAGGACATCTCAGGCGACGAACGCAGTGCCGTTTTCTGCCGGACCACCCTGCCGGATGCGCAGGCACAGCTGCTGGCTGTCAGCCGCTCCAGGTGGAAGGAAGGGGAGCCGCTCCGGTCAGGGGACCGGCTCAAGGCCTTTGCGGAGGCCAACGTACGCGTATGGGGGCAACGGGAAGCCGAGGACCTCGAAATCCGCTACCAGGCCCCTCCCGACCACGGCGGCATGCTGCAGGGAGAGGTCTATGCCACCTACGCTGTCTTTGGGGATCGCACGCAGAGCCTTTGTCGGTATCTTCTCGATACCGATGACGAGGTCTTCCAGTTCGAACTGATGGCTCCCCCCTGCCACTCGTCGGACTACCTGCGGGCGCAGATGGACGGGATCGTGGCATCCTTCCGCAGGCTCGATCCGCCGGTCAACACATCCGGCGCGCAGCCATCCCAGCCGCCAGGGCAAAAGTGGTGGTCCCGGTTCGGTCTTCGTCCCAAACGCTGAATAGGGCGGCAGTGGACGTCATCTCGATCTGCCCGGCGACCCGCAGGCATCCTGGAGACGAACCCATGCCATGAGTGCACAATGTTGTCCAATCAGCAACTCATTGCACACATTCCGCACTGCCCCATCCGGCTCTGCAACGATCCGGGTAGTCGCCCGTCCATCGTGCGTGTGGCCGGCTATGGGTGCGCAACCTCCCGGTCATCGCCCTTCGGGATCGGGACGATGCGAATCTCCACGCGTGAGTCCAGGGCGGCTGCCACCTTGCGCAGGAAGGAAATGCGAGGCTCGACCGTCCCGCTTTCCAGGCGGGCAATGCTGAGCTGCTTGGTGCCCACCATCTCGGCCAGTTGCTGCTGGGTGAGTCCGTGGAGGATACGCAGCCTGGTCAGCTGGTAGGCGGGCTCCATCTCTTGGGCGATGCCACTGAACTGGGGGTCAGCGATTTGCCTGGCTTCCCAGCTTTCGAACGGGATGTAAGTGCTCATCGGAGTATCCGCACAGATGCCTTGTCTGCAAAGGCGGGTTCCAATCTAGCCGACAGAAGATTGGGCCAAGATGTAGTCCAACACGGCGAAGATGCCCATGCTCACCCCTGGTTGCACTTCGCCACTGCGCCCATCATGTACATGGTGAGGAAAGCCATCAAGGGTAGGGTGGTGCGGGGTGTTGTCCCAACGCATGATCAATGTGCCATCAGCACGGCCCCAATGGTAGCTGTACGTCACCACTTCAATGGCGTTGTCCGGAGTCCGCTCAAAGTACTCTGAGAATTCCAGCCAGCTCGTGTCCAGGAAATCGAGCCGCGCCCGGAGGTAGCCGCTGACATCGGTGAGGCGCTCACGGCGGACGTGGAACCGCAGGATCAGGGGGTCACTGAGCAAGCGCTCGTTGACGAGGAGAAGATACTCAGCCGGGCTCACGGTTCCTCAACCCCGGTCAATACCTCCATGCGCTCCCGAAGTCTGAGACTCATTTGCACCAGCGACGCCCATTCCACAAATTCCATGCGGTCATCCGTCAGTCCGGCCTGGTAACGGCGGAAAAACTCATCCGATGTCATCCCATAGACGTTTTCGAACTGCGCCAGGTCAGTCTGCAACTGCCGCAACTGCGCCTGGCTTACCTCCGTTTCATGGGCGATAAGCTTATCCAGGGTTCGTGACATCAGGTCACTCGCCTGTCCGGTGCGAAGGAGATGGGCGAGGCGTTCAAGACGGTCGGCCACGATCTGGTTGGACGCAAGAGCCATAGGAGTTGCTCGCTGGCGTAATTGGGATCTGAGGAGACGAGTCTATGAGCCATTATACTCCTGCGCGCCCGAGGTTGAAACCGAACCACAAATGGGGGCTCTTCATCCGTCGAGCTTTTGTCAGGAGGTTCTTGCCCTTTCCGTGGTTGGCAATGCTGCGAGCGAACGGGGAGTGCGGTGCTGCGGGAACAAGGCGGAGGCCGGTGTGGGACCAAGGGCTATCCTAGCCGAATCAGCTTGGTTGGGGAACCGAACCCTTTCTCTTCTCACGTTGCCGCACCGCTCCGCCATGGCCCGCCTGGCGACCAGATTGCCTCAAAGCTTTCGTCTCTCGCTGCCTCCAGCGCTGGCGGCAGGAGGAAATCTCGTAGGACTTCGATGACGCTTCCCAGCGACGACTTTGTCGTACCGAGCCGATCCCTGTGCAGGAATGCACGCCACTGGGTCCGCTTGGCCGGATGATCGGCAAAGCTCGCCGTCAACGCCAGGGGTGCTTGTTTTGGCATGGGTGTCTGCCGTCTTCGGAAAGTGGCACTCATGGCTGTGCACAGTGTCGCCCCGTCAAAGGTCTCCGTCCCCGCCAGCTTCCAGATGTCATAGAAGTCCTTCATCCGGCTATTCGCGATGCCCAGCATGACCATTGCCTCGAACTTCTCCGCCACCACTGCCGGCATGGGATAGGCCAACACCCTCGGTGCCGGAAAGTCAAGCAGAGTCGGAAAGTCAACTATCTCGGCCGGCGGAGTGACGACGTCGCCGAAACCCACGTCCACCTGTACTGGAATCTGGGCGCTGCCCAGCCGCACTCCCAGCCGAATGCGCACCCCCTGATAGATATCACCTTCCCGGATTTCCTCACCACGCACCGTCGCTGCCACAGACTCCAATCCATCATCGGGCACTGCAAGCTCGCACAGTGCAGTGAAGATACTAACAAGGGTGCTCACATCAGGGGGACCACAGCCCAGGAGATCCAGGTCACGAGTGGGTTGCAGTTCCGCTTGCTGCCACACGGTGAATAGAAATGCACCTTTCAACACGAAGCGACTCGGGTACTCGGAACAGCTCAGGCGATAGAGGAGGCGCTCAAGTGCGTACCGTACCAGAACCAGGTCGTAGGGCTCTCCCTTCTGATGTGCCAGATTCAACAGCCGATCATGGACGGAGTGCCCTATGTTACGTATCTCCTTCATACCAGCCCTTCCAGATAGGGACGCATCACGTTGGTCATACGGCAGACGCCGGCATAGTACCAGAGCTGATCCCGTACCATGTAAAAACCTCGCCTGGACAGCAGAACTGTCCTCGAGACACAGGCCGACGGGTCACGTTTGCCGATCTGCGTGCGGACGGATGTGTTCAGTAGTCGCTGGCGACAGGATCAGCGGTCGCCGATGACATCAGGTGAGACGGCCTTTCGGCCCCACTGTAGCGTGCGATAGACCGAGTGATCCGTTCGGTCTCCTTTTCCCGCCATGCAGTTGTCCGAGTTCCCCTGTTGGCCGGCTACGCCCCCAACAATGCTGGCGTTCTGTAGTAGTCCTTGATGATGCCGCCCAACACCGGTCGGTAGGCGACGGGACCGGCGGTCACCGGCGGCGTGCGAGTGACCGGAGACTGCTGATCCAGGCTCTGGTGTGGGCGGCGGGTGTTGTAGTAGGCAACGAATTCGGTCAGAACGCGCCGCAGATGGGCATCGCTGAGAATCAAGACGTGATCCAAGCATTCTTCCCGGGCGGTGCGCACCCATCTTTCCGCGAAGGCATTCGCATTGGGGGTCTGGAAGGGTGTGGCGATAATCGCCATGCCTTCGGACTGGAAGACAGCGTCGAAGGAGGGTGTGTACTTCTTGTCATGGTCACGGATGAGGCAGAGGAGTTCGGTTTCTGTTTCCTCCCGCAGCCAGAGGAGGTTGCGCGCCTGCTGAGCCACCCAGGCGCCATCGGGGTTGGCGGTGACGCCGGCGAGATAGACACGGCGGGTGGCAAGTTCGATTAAGAAGAAGACGTAGAGGGTTTGCAGGCGGATGGTTTCGACGGTGAAGAAATCGCAGGCCAGGAGCTGGTGTTTGTAGTGCTGCATCAGGGTCCGCCAGCCGATGGAGCCGAGGCGGACTGGGGCAGGGAGGATGTCATGGGCCTTGAGCACATTGCGCACGGTGCTGGTGGAGACGTCGTGGCCCAGCTTCTGCAACTCACCGGCGATCTTGCCGTAGCCCCAGCGCATATTGTCCGTGGCCAGAAGCACGATCAGCTCACTCACATCGGAGTCGATGGGCGGCCTGCCGCCCCGACTGTCGGACCTTTGCGTCCACTTACGGCGCACCAGCGTCCGATGCCAGCCGATCACGGTCTCCGGCCTGAAGATGTGAGGTTGGCCCCATTGTCAAGACCACGGATCGGTGAAAATAAGGTGTAGGAAGATCAGTTTCTTTAAGATAGGGGGAGGGGTGCAGGGGAGGGGGAGCAGTTTCCCCCTCCCCGCCAAGTGTCAGAGGATGGGTTGCCCGGGTGCAAGCTGTGGGGTGCCCAGATAGACCTCGGCGGGCGTGCGGTAGCCCAGGCTCTG
>JAKOVB010000120.1 GCA_029782295.1 Pseudomonadota bacterium | reverse complement strand
TGTCAAGCGTCTGTGAAAATGTCAGGTTAACTGTTCTATGAAAATGTCAGGGATGATAGCTGATTAAACAACCGCCGTCCTCTTGCAGACTAGCCGGATGCTGTGCTACGCTGTAACTGCTTGCTGGAGAATGGTTTTCTCCAGGGATGGTTTGCAGCGGGCTTGCGGGGGGACGCAGGCGCCGCTTCTTTTTTGGCCGTTGTTGGCGCCGGGGTCTGTGTGGCCTGTGTCTCCACACAAGGCCAGGCCCGCCCTTGATCCCATAGCCACACTTGTCCATCCATGCCGACACGCACTTCGACGACGCTCTTCGCTTCCCAGCGCGGAACACCGGGGACGGGCTTTGGCATGTAGCATTTCCCTTTCCAGGAGAACGTCTGCCCGCCGCTGATGCGCCGGTATTGCCGCCGGGCGAAGATGTGCTCCAGGGGTGTTTCGGGCAGCGGACGGTAGGCCGGTTCGGCATTTTGTGGTGCGACAGCGAACTGGCGGTTGTGCTTGGCGATGAGTTCCGGTAACACGCGATTGGCTTCCTCCATCGTGCACACGTTGCGCAGCCTAAGTTCGATCACCAGGCGATCCTGAAAGGTTTGCCAGAGCCGTTCGATCCGTCCTTTGGCCTGAGGAGACAGCGCCTCGATATGGGTAATGCCCAGATCGGCGAGGGCCTGTCCGAAGGTGGAAAGCGACGGCGGCTCACCGGCCAATTCCTGCTCGAGGGTTGGCTTGCCCTTGGGCGGGTGAAAAATGGAGTGTTGGTCGCTGTAGAGCGCAAGCGGTACGCCTTTGCGCCTAAGTCCCTCGATCATGACGGTCACGTAGCCCTCCAGCGTTTCGGTCGGGCGGAAGGTGGCCGCGACCACTTCCCCGGTGGCGTCATCGATGATGCCGTGCAGGGTGAGCATGGGACCGCGATCCTCCAGCCAGGCATAGGGAGAAGCATCGATCTGCCACAGCATGCCCGCCTGAGGTTTGCGGGGCCGGGGTCGGTGAGCCTTCGGACGACGGCGCAGCCGCGCGGGACGCAACCCGCCTTCCAGCAGAATGCGGCGGACCGAAGAGACGCTTAAATGGATGTTTTCGTGTTCGGCCAACAGCTCGGCAAAGTGGGTGGCATTGCTTCCGAAGTAGCGCTCCTGATACAGGAGCATAACGCGTTGTTTGAGCGAATCGGCCAAGGTATGAGCGGGCTTACGGCCCCGATTCCCATGTGCGATCGCTTGTGCACCTCCGTGAAGATATTTGGCCTTGAGCCGATACGCTTGACGGACACTGATGCCCAGGTTGCGTGCAACATCCTGTTCCGTGAGATGGCCGTCGATCCATTTTTCAATGACCATAACACGTTTCAGTTCGTTCTTTGTCAAGGTGATCTGCTCCTTGCTCATACTGACATTTTCTCGGATCAGTTACACCCTGACAATATCACAGAACAACAACATTATGCCGCGAAAGCTGTTGACGATGAGTACATGGCATGTTAGGCTGTTGGCCGGGCATCACCGCCCAGGCGCAAGACTTCTCCTCAAAGATAAGGGGGAAGGCCCTGATGCCTGAAAACATGCCATGGGAGGCTCATTGTCAACAGACCGTGGAATAAATGCGTCTTCTATGCAGCAGTGCCAGACTTTGATTCCTTATCCTGCACTTGATAGTACAGCTGCATATCAAGGTATTTACGACCGGTCTGCCATTTCTCATCCTGCTCTATTAATAGAGCCCCCATGAGCCGGATGACGGATG
>JAKOVB010000106.1 GCA_029782295.1 Pseudomonadota bacterium | reverse complement strand
GGCCGCCGCACCGGGCTCACTCAAGTGAAAGTCATGGCCGGCTATACGCCCATTTTCACGCCTTGGGGCGAGCGGCCATATGAGGCTGACGTTGTCCGGGCTGCGGTGGACGCCATCGCCCGCAATGCAGCCAAGCTGAAGGCCAAACACATCCGCCGTGTCAATGGCGAGGTCATCTACGTCAAGAACAGCGACATCGAGCGAGTGCTGTCGCTCCGCCCTAACCCGCGGATGTCGGCCTACGATCTGCTGTACAAGCTGGTCACGACGCTTATGATGGACAACAACGCCTGGGCCTACCCTGTCTGGGAGTCTGGGCGGCTTGTGGCCGTGTATCCGGTCAATTGTGTGTCGGCGGAACTGTTGGAGGACAGCGCCGGGACGCTCTATGTGAAGTTCTATTTCATGGAGGGCGGCACGGTCGTGCTGCCTTACAGCGACGTCATCCACCTTCGCCGGCACTTTTACAACAACGATTTGCTTGGGTCGCCCAACCAGCCCATCAACGCGACGCTTTCGGCAATCCACACCACCAACGAGGGGCTGGCGCAGGCGGTCAAGACGTCGGCGTCTCTCCGGGGCATCCTCAAGTTCCAAGGGATGCTTAAGGAGAGCGACATCGAAGCCCAAAGGGAGCGGTTCGTCAAGGAATATCTGACGGTCCAGAACACGGGCGGGATTGCGGCCCTTGACACCAAAGCTGATTACATCGAACTGAAAAACGATCCCAAGATGATCAATGCCTCCCAGATGAAGGAGCTGCGGGATGCTGTATTCCGCTACTTCGGCGTCAATGAGGCCATCATCATGGGCGATTACACCGAAGACCAGTGGAACGCCTTTTATGAGTCGACCATCGAGCCGCTGGCCGTTCAGATGTCGCTGGAGTTCACGACCAAGCTGTTCAGCGACCGGGAAATCGGCCACGGCAACGAGATCATATTTGAGGCCAATAGGCTGCAGTACGCTTCGGTTTCGACGAAGCTGGGGCTCGTCCAGCTTGTTGACCGCGGCATCATGACCCCGAACCAGTTGGCGGAGGTCTTCAATCTGCCGCCAGTTCCTGGCGGGGATGTTCCGATTCGCAGGCTGGATACACGGCCGGTGGACGAGACCGACGACTTGGATGATCTGGAAACGGTCGAAGGGGGTGAAGATAATGCCACTACCGAAACCCAAGGAGGGTGAGGATAAAGACAAGTTCATCAATCGGTGCATGGTTGACAAAACTATGCTGTCCGAGTTCCCGGATGAAAAACAGCGCTATGCTGTCTGCCTAGCCCAATTCAACAAGAAAGATCAGAAGATGGCTGAAATCCCTCGGGAAATCCGAATGGCGGAGATCCGGGCACTTGAGCCTGCCGATCAGAACGAGATGATCGTCGAGGGGCGCGCCATTGTCTACGACAGCCCCACCGTTATGTATGAGATCGACGGCATCAAGTACTACGAGATGATCCAGCGGGGCGCACTGGAGAGCGCCGACCTCAAGGACGTGCCGTTCAAGTACAATCACTCGAACAGCGTCATGGTCATGGCGCGAACCCGCAACAAGACTCTCGAGCTTATCCCAGACGATCAAGGATTGCTCGTTCGGGCCCGGCTGGCAAACACGACCGCAGGCCGTGACTTGTACGAACTCATCAAGCGGGGTGACGTAGACAAGATGTCCTTTGCCTTCACAGTGGCCGAGGACAGCTATGACCGTGACACGCGCACCCGTAGGATTCTCAAATTCAAGCGTATCTGGGACGTGTCGGCGGTGGATACCCCGGCATATTCAGATACATTCATAGCCGCAAGAAGCTACTTCGAGGCGCTGGCGGAGGCTGAGCGCCAGGCGGCGGAGGCCGCTAGGGAGTGGCGCAAGCGGCTAATTATCAGAACTTATTTGTAAGGGGAGGAATAGAACAATGAGTATCAATGCTAGACTTGCTGAAATTGCAGCCCGCAAGGTTGAGATTCGTAGGCTGCTCGAAAGCGAAGACAAGGTGGACCTCGAAAAAATCGAGCAGGAACTGAAGAACCTGGAGGACGAGGAACAGGAGCTCCGCAAACGTCTCGACGTTGCCAAGGGCATTGAGGCCGGTACGGTAGAAACCCGCATTATTGCGACCACGAAGGTCGAGACGCCGGAGAACCGCGCGGTTCCAGATAAGTATGACACGCCTGAGTACCGCAAGGCTTTCATGGATTACGTCACCCGTGGCGCGAAGTCCGACATTCTTGAATTCAGGGCTGACGCGGTAACCGGCCTGGGCGACATCGGCGCCGTCATCCCGACCACGATCCTAAACCGGATCGTGCAGAAGATGGAGGACGTCGGCCGGATCTGGTCCCGGGTGACCAAGACCTCGGTTCAGGGCGGGGTGCAGATCCCGGTCAGCACCGCCAAACCTGTCGCCACCTGGGTCTCTGCCGGCACCATGGCGGACAAGCAGAAGCAGACCGTCTCTGGGACGATCTCCTTCAGCTACCACAAGCTCCAGTGCCGCGTGGCGGTGGAGCTCGTTGCCGGCACGGTGGCCATGCCCGTCTTTGAGGCGACTGTCTCCAACAACATCGCCGAGGCCATGGTCAAAGCCCTCGAAGAGGCGATCATCTCCGGCACGGGCGTGGGCGAGCCTCTGGGCATCACGAAGGATACCGGGGATACCGGGATTCCGGTCGGTCAAATTGTCGATCTGCCCGTGGCTGACGTGAGTAAGTACAAGACCTGGGCCACTCTCATGGGCAAGGTGCCGCGCGCCTACCGGTCCGGCGTGGTGCTGATCATGAACGACGCCGACTGGAATACGCACATCGTCGGCATGGTGGACAACAACGGCCAGCCCGTCGCCCGCGTGACCTACGGCCTGGACGGCACGATTCAGGAGCGGTTCCTGGGCCGCGAGGTGATTCCGACCGACCTGTTGCCCTCGATTGACACGGCGACGGCCGGTGACGTGGTGGCAATCCTAGTCCGTCTGGAGGATTATATGGTGAACTCGAACATGGCGATTACTTACCGCCGTTACTTCGACGAGAACACCGACGAATGGATCAGCAAGGCAACGATGATCGCCGATGGCAAGCTCGCCGACCCGCACGGCGTTGTACTTATCAAGAAGTAAGACGCCGTGTAACGGGCGATAGATCCTGACTGGAGCGCCGGGGTGATGTATCCCTGGCGCTTTAGATCTCGGGAGGTGGGACCATGTACGAGGCAAGAGTGATACACCGCTTCCTCTGTAAATTGACTCGGCAGATCTATGAGCCGGGAGACACCTATCGCGCCGAGACCTGGGAGCGCCTTGTCGAGCTCGCGTCGCTCAATCCTCCACGCGTCGAACTGCCGGACGAGGAGCCTGAGAACGCCATCGCCCCGGAAGCGGCAGAGGTAGAGCAGGCTGTGAAGCCACGCAAGCGGCGTCGGAGGTGATCCCATGGCTCTCCTCGACGACGTGAAGCAGGCCCTGCGGGTCAGCGGTGCTGCCTTGGATACCGAAATTCAAGACCTAATAGACGCGGCCAAGGCCGACCTGCAACTGTCGGGCGTGCATCCCTCCAAGATAATAGACACTGACCCGTTAATTAAACGAGCAGTGGTTGTCTACTGCAAGGCCCATTTCGGCTACGAAGAACCGGCACAAGCGGAGCTATTCATGAAGAGTTACAATGCTTTAAAATCTCACCTTGCTCTATCGCAGGAATATACAGGGGTGTCAGGGCCATGAGAGCCGATATGCGGAATAAAATAACCATATTGGCATTACAGCCAGGATATGATCCAGAAGGTGAACCTATCGATGAATGGAAGCCGGTTGAAGGGCTAACCAACCTTTGGGCCAGCAAGGAACCCTTGCTGGGCCGGGAGTTTTTCGCCGCAGAACAGACGCAGAGTAAGGTTGAAGTTAAGTTCCGGACCTACTATGTACCAGGCGTTAAGAATGAAATGCGAGTACAGGATGACGAGGGTATATATGAGATTCTATCAGCCATCAACGTCAAGAATCTCAACCGCGAGCTCCTGATGTACTGCCGGAAGGTGAAGTGATGGCAAAGCGGGTCAAGTTTGAAATTGAGGGTATGAAAGAACTAGAGCGTACTATTCGTGAGTTGGGCAAACTCCCCCAAAAATGCGTTACCAAGGCCGCTAAAAAGGGAGCACAAATAGCACTGAAAGCAGCAAAACAAAAGGCCCCATTCCTCACTGGGGCTTTGGAAGAAGGCATAATTTTAAAGGGGGAAAAAACAAGGAGAAAAGGTAAAAAAGTATATCAAGTTACCATGAACCCGGCCATGAATGATGTCTTTGTAAAAACCACGAAAGACGGCAAGCGTTATTACTATCCGGCGTCGATGGAATATGGTTTTATGACCCGTGACGGCGGCTATGTGCCGGGCTATCATTATTTGCGTGATAGCCTCGTGGACAACAAAGAACGAATCGAGAAAACTGTTGTTGATGTGTTGGCAAAAGAAATTGACAAGTTGAGGTGATTCTATGACCTT
>JAKOVB010000101.1 GCA_029782295.1 Pseudomonadota bacterium | reverse complement strand
GGCGTACATCTGGCCGTCCGACCGCATAACCAGCACGGCCGCGGCTGTTAGGTCCGTAGTGGCCGACAGGTCCACGCCGCCGATGGCGTAGGTATCCCGCAACTCGTCCAGGCTGAACGTCGCCTCGTTGTTGGCCTCCTCATACGTCAGCCACGTGCCGGAGGATGTCTCACGGATGTTGAAATCCTTCGTGAGCACCGTCGGCAAGAAATTGGGATCGTTCTTCGCCCGCTCGACGTTAGCCGCCAGATCCTCATAACTCTTGATGGTACCCAGACCGGGGTTCGCCTTCTCCCAGACCCGGAAGTCGGTCCACTCGGAGCGGTCGTCGAGCTCGTACAGGAAGGCCAGGAACCGCTCATCCTCGACCACACCATCCAGCACCCGGCAAGCGTAGTCGTAAATATCATCATAAATGCACTCCCGGACGAACCCAGCCGTCGTGATCATCGCCAAAAGAGGCTCCGTCCGGGCCGTCATCGACTGCCGCATGACGTCGTACAGATTCCGGTCCTTAATAGCGTGTAGTTCGTCGATAATGACACAGTGGCTATTCAAGCCGTCCAAACTATGTGACTCACTAGCAAGCGGCTCAACCTTGCCGAAGACCACGGGGAAATAGAGGTCAGTCTTCCGCTTGCGGATATGCTTCCGCAGCGAGGGCGATTGCGAGACCATATTCACGGCTTCTGTGAAGACGATTCGCGCTTGGTCCCTCTTTGTTGCGACGCAGTAGACCTCAGGACCGCCCTCCCCGTCGCCCACCAGCATATACAATCCAATGCCGGCCAGCAGCGTTGACTTGCCGTTCTTCCGACCGACCAGCAGGACAAACTCCCGGCACCGCCGATATCCCGTCTCCTTATGAACAAAGCCGAACACCGACTGGAGCATGGCCTTCTGCCAGAGCTCCAACCTCAAGGGCTGGCCGATCCACTTACCCTTGGAGTGTCTGCAAAATCGCTCAATGAACTCAATCGGCGCCGACGCCCGCTCCAGATCGAAAACCCACGGATCGCGTGGATCACGGAGCTCGTGGACGATCTTCTCATACTGCTGGCGTACCCGCTTGGAGACAGCCACTTCCCCATCTTCGATTTTCTTCCAATATTGCAGGATATAATTTCCCATGGCGCCCCGGCGCCTAGTGCATTCGCTTCTTCACGAACTCCATCAGCTCGTCGGCGCCGTTGTCAGCTCCTTTATTGTCAGGCAAGAGGTCGATCAGCTGTTTGATGACAGCGGAGTAACGGTTTACCAGCGACGCGTAGACCTTCGTGGCCGGATGTTCGCGCAGAAACCGCTGGACTCCCTGCTCAAACAGCTCGATGACGCCCTCGCGGTCAATGATCCCCCGCGTCTCTTCGAGCGTGGCCCGCATAAACGCGGCCTCTTGGATCAGCCCGTCGACGATCTTGCGTTTATCTTCCGGCAAATCCTTGAAAACTTTCTTAAGTCTCGTCAGCTCGGTCTTAATTTTCTTAGCTTTCTCTTCCGTCGCCGAAGTCCGGCTATCTTCGACCGGAAAATCAATCACTTCTGTACTTTTTTTCCTAGCCACATTTTCACCCCCCTCGTGTGCGCGATCATTCCGGGGTCTTCGGAGGTGCCCGCCGCCGGTTCCCGGCCGGGGTGTCGCGTATCGCGACCGGGGGGGCTTCCGTCACGGCTCATAGCGGTCAAACCACTCGCGCACGAGCCGCTCTTGTTGCGCCTTGTCAGGCCGATCACTGGCAGCCAGCCGGCGCAGGCATTCGTCGATGCTTGGCAGGAGCATGATGTGCTCGGCTCGCAGGCGCTGGATGAGCTCCTCGCGCGTGCGCCGCTCTGGCGCAGTGGCGATCACGAAGG
>JAKOVB010000096.1 GCA_029782295.1 Pseudomonadota bacterium | reverse complement strand
AATAACGGGCATATGCCATTTTTCCTTGCATTGTTGGGGAGCCTACACCACCAATAAGGCTGGATATTTTGCCGTTTCCTGGGCTTATCCCAGCAGCTAAACAGGGGGTAGCAGGGGGGAAAGAAACCGGCAGGTCCACGGTGTTGGGCTGGACCTGCCGGTGACAGGAGGGACACGCTTGACGAGGGGCAGGACTAGCGGGTTCGGCAATCACGGAGTTGTTTCTTTCCGGTGGATTTGGGTGACGATTCCCCCGAAGAGCTTGCCCAGTTGCCGCATCAGCTCGGTGCTACACGCCTCGACGTGCTGCTCGCATTCCAGGTGCTCTTCTTCGGCGTCCCGAAGTTGACGGGCTGCGGAGATAACCTTTTCCAGCAGCTCTCTGGCCCGTCCGTGAAAGTGAAGCTCAAAATCCACGTCCCCGACGACCAGCTTGGCTTGATCTTGGCCGTCCACGACAAACGCCAGCAAATGCGAGTTTTTGCTTTCCATTGGCCATTCTCTGAGTTGCTCTTCAGTTAAAAATCCTCGCTGAGTTCGCTGCATGATTTGAGCATGGAAACGCATTCGGCCATGAAGAGCTGCAATGCTTCACGTTTCGCCTCAGATCGGCAGCCATAGCAGGGACGGACATAACACTGGCTGGCGCCCTTGGCCCTGAAGATTTCGAGCACTTCGCCGCACTTACAGCACCTGAAAAGGATAACTTGGTCTTTCTTCTTGCGGACATTGTTTTTCATGCGTTGCCTCTTTTCATTCACTTTCAGAACAGCGTCGGTTTCCGTAACTCCTCAAGCAGTCTGTCCACTTTTTTCTCCGCCCGTCTGGAGGCCTCCAGGGCCGCCTGACTCCGCGTGCGAAAGAACTCCTTCTGGGCGTGCCTCATCTCGCAGACTGCCGCGATCAGTCGATCCATGTCCATCCGCAGCCTCTCCGCGTGGCTCTTATCACCGTCATTTCCTTCCATCCGTTCATCTCCCCTTTGATCGCGCCACGAATCCACTGGATGATCGTCGGCAGTTGGGCCTCGGCACGGGCCTCCAGGGCATCAAGGAGGGATTCCGCTAGGGCCAGCGGGATCGCCCTCTCCTCGGCCAGCCCCAGCGCCCAGTTGGCCCAGATGTCCAGGCCGGCGCGCTGCCTGGCCATCCAGGGTCGCAGTCCAAGACCGTAATGACAGCCGGCGCACACCACCTCGACCATCACGAAACCATTTTTTTGGGCGATC
>JAKOVB010000085.1 GCA_029782295.1 Pseudomonadota bacterium | reverse complement strand
AAAGAAAGAGAAAGCGTGGTCGCCAATGAGCTGAGGGGCGCATCCTCGGCCTTCTGACCATAGCTTTCTCTTTCACAAACCGTGATTCCATCCTACGGCGAATGCCTGACCCTGTCAAGACATTTCTGACAGAGGCCATGTGTACGCGCCATCGCCAAATCCACTCCTTCCTGCCTGGCGCTGAACCCGCCGCCAGCGGTCGATGAGGTTGACGTCAGTGGCCAGGTATGGTTTTCTGTGAGCAGCTGGTGCGGAGGATACGGCAACGCAGGAGTGCGACCGGAGCGCCGCCGCCAGCGACGGTGCAACCGGGCAGGGCCAGACAGGCTCTGCCCGTTGTATCTGCACGGTTGCACTGTCTGGAAAGCGATAAACTCATGGGTTCATCACGGCAACAACTTGCCTGGAACAGGCAAATCCGAAGAAATACCACTTGACAATACTTAGAACTTCTACTTCGCTCATCCGTTCTAATATGGGCACTTTGAGGGGTTGATACTGACAGTTACGGCTGGTATCCTTCCGATCTCATTGTCAGATTCCGGGAGCTATCAACGCCGTGCTCAATATCCTCAGTCGCCTCCGATCCAAGATCCTCAGCATCGCCCACCAGATTGGCGATCGTATACAGCAGAGCCTCAAGCCCGACACCGTCTCACTGGTTGCCGGAGCCGCCAGGGACGCCATCCGCAGCAAGGCCCAACTCATCGCCGAGAACGCCCTCCTCCGGCACCAGCTGCTCATCCTCCGACGCCAGGTCAAAAACCCTCAGCTCAGCAATCGGGACCGCATCAAGCTCCTTCTCCTGGCAAGAGCGACGCCCTTTTGGAAGCAGGCGCTTCTCATTGTCCAACCCGACACCCTCCTCCGCTGGCATCGCCAGCTATTCCGTCTGGTTTGGCGCCGTAAGTCCAAACCCAAGATACCGCACACCAGGATCACACCCGAAACCATCACCCTGATAAGGCAAATGCGCTCTGACAACATCACCTGGGGCGCCGAACGCATCCGTGGCGAACTCCTCAAACTGGGGATCAAGGTCAGCAAGCGCACCGTCCAACGCTATCTACCCCCGGAAACGTCACCTGCAACCTCGCCCTCCAACCAGAACTGGGGGACTTTCCTCAGGAACCACGCCGAGCAAATCTGGTCCTGCGACTTCACGCAAGTCTATAGCCTTTTCTTCGCCCCCCTCTTCGTCTTCGTCATCATCGAGCTGTCATCACGCAGGATCGTCCATACAGCCGTCACCGCCCATCCCACAGACGCCTGGGTGGCACAGCAACTGCGTGAGGCGACCCCTTGGGGCGAGCATCCCCGCTTCCTCATCCGCGACAACGACAGCAAATATGGCCCCCATTTCGAAGCCGTCGCCGCCGGCTCCGGCATAGAAGTCATCCGCACGCCCTTCCAGGCTCCCAATGCGAATTCACACGCCGAAAGGTTTCTTCAATCTCTACGGCGAGAGTGTCTCAACTACATGCTCATCCTCAATGAGCGCCACCTGACCAAAGTGGTCAGAGAATACGCCGGATTCTTCAACCATGCCCGCCCTCACCAGGGCATCGGCCAGCGCATTCCCGTGCCGCCGAAGGTAGAGCCACCGCAGACGGGCAAGATCATCGCTTTCCCCGTGCTCGGCGGTCTCCACCACGACTATCGCCGCGCCGCCTGAGCGCTGAATCCATAGACTGACGGGCCCCATCTGCACCAAGACATGGTGGCAGGTGGCGTGAGCGCGCCCAGATGATGCTCCTGACCTCCAATTGATGGCTTGATCGACGCTCTTCAGCATACTTGTTTCATCCCAAGCCATCGTTTCCAAGCATGGTCGCGCCCTCTGAGCCGATCAAATCAAGCGCTCAGAGCCCGATCCGAGGGTCTCCACGAAACCTTGAGCCCCGAAGAACCGAACGGATGTTCAAAGGAGCCAGGACGACCCCATGTGCTCACGCCTCGTTCCGGCGCTGGTGGCACATCGTGCCGCGCCAACACGTTCCGAACGGTTGCCTCTGAAACCTCGAAACCCAGCTTCTGCAGCTCCCCATGGATCTTGCCCCGACCCCAGCGAGGGTTCTCTTCTGCCAATTGTAGGATCAACGCCTCGATTTCAGCGTCGATCTTCGGTCGGCCAACTCGATTCCGGCTCTGACGATAGGTCCATTTCCGTTTCACCAGCTCCCGATGCCACTTCAAGATCGTGTCAGGCTTGAACAACAACAGGCTGCCGCTCAGTCGCGCTTTGCCGCCCTTCTGCAGCTTGGCCGCCAGCGCTGCCAGAAACACCTTCTCTGCCCGTGATACCTGAGGCTTGCTCCCCACTCTTCGCTCCAGGATTCGCACTTGCTGGCGCAAGGCCACGATCTCCACATTCTTGTCAGTCTGACCGCTCCCCAACACCATCATGATGTCAAGTATGAAAGCGGAAAGGCATGTCAGTAGCCAGTAGATCATCGCGCTGGTTGGGTTCTCCGGTTTGAGGCTACCTGTACTTCTACCACATCATCGCCAGGACGGCCCACCGAAAACCGCCACTTCACTTCATCAAACGACCTGAAACCCCCGCGGATGGGATATTTACCCCATACATGTTGTTGAGTGAGGGTGATGTTACAGCAGTGCAGATTCCCTGTCAAGACACCTTACTTCACAAAGAAATGGCCTCGAGCTGGCGTCTGGACGGGAACCATCCGGCACCGAGGGTAGATTGAACGTCCTCTCATGCGTCAGAGGTTGCGCGTATGCGAGCCTGAGCGCCCGGCTACGCGCTGAAGCTGGCCAGCATACTCTCGGGCGTTAGGAGCCGGGCGTTAGCCGTATTGGCCCATCGCAACACTCCGTCTGCAAAACCAGTCCGAGAAAAAAGAAGGTGCTGGGTATCAGGACGCGTCAGATTCCCCAACGCACGTACATGCCCCAAATAGCGCTCCAGTTCCTGATAGTTGAACGGCTGATTGTGCCACTTAGCTTCACCCAGGATAGCGGCACGACCGTCCTCGTCGAGCCCCACAATGTCAAGCTGATGGTTGGGATTCCACCATGTGCCGACCCTGCCTACACGTTCGCTCAAGACTCCAGCGACACTTGCCATCCGCACCCAATCGCGGCACATAGCTTCAAAGGGGAGCCCCATGTAGTCCGGCAACCGAGTCAGGATAAGATCCGTGACGCGGTCGACATCTCCGAACTCAATGTGGCCCTGATTTGGCTCGATGAAGCGGAACCAAAACCGGAAGAAGTTGTCGGTCAGATGATACTGTGTGTAGTACGTCCGGGTAGGATGTGTTTCGGTGACTGGCAACACGCGCTCGACGAGCCCCAGGTCGCCGATCAACGGCTCCATGATACGTGCAAGGGCTGATGTGCTGACACCGATCGCCTCCGCAATGTCCGACCAGCGGTGTTTGCCAGAAGCGATGGCGCGCAGCACTGCGAGAGCACTGCGTGAATCGTATACCTGGTGATGCGCGGCGAACACGGCTTGCGGTTCCACGTAGAGTCGTGACGACGCCGACACGATGGCATTGAGGATATTGTCCCGCAGAGAACGCTCAGGTCGGAAGAAAGTCAGATACAGCGGCACACCTCCCAGAATGCCGTACGATGTGATGGCCATAACTGGGTCGGTGTACCCAACCAGCTCTGCAGCCGCGCGAAAGTCAATTGGTCGCACCGGCAGACGCCCGGTGATACAGCCCGCCAGTGGCGCTGCTCCGGTCAGTAGACCTTCCATCATCTGCACTGCTGACCCGCACAGCACGAGCATGAGGTTGAGCGTGCGGCCCCGCGCATCCCACCAGTTCTGCAGCGTCGACGGCAGACTGTCGTCGCGCGCGGCCCAATAGGGAATCTCGTCGAGCACAAGTAGGAGACGTCCATGCTGTGTCAATTGCTCGATAAGCGCAAAGACGGCGGTCCAGGAAGACGGTGGCTGAGCAACCAGCACGGGATCTCCACTCACCTCAGCTAGCGCCTGACCCAACGCCGGCAACTGTTCGGCAGTTCCGGTCAGAAAGCAGCGGTAATATACGGCCCGCTTGCCCTGGGCAAAGTGCTCCAGCAAGTACGTCTTGCCAACTCGGCGCCGACCGGTGACTGGAATGCACTCCGCGCGCTCGGAATGCCAGAAATTCTCTAACGCGGTCAACTCTCGTTCGCGATCCACGAAGGTCATAGGAGTTCCTCCTGACGGTTATCTCCGTCAAGGACCCAGTATACCACACGATTTATCCTCATTAAAATAGTTCATCTTGTGATAGTAACTATGATAAGACTAACAAGTGCTTTGATAAGTCGGTAGGTCCTCCCATTGGACATAGGTCCGGTCCTCCCATTGGACGCAGTTGGTAAATCCTCCTGGCTTTGCAGGGATGCTTTGGCCCTGTAGACGACTCAGTAATAGCCTCTGCCCGCCTGCCAGACATGTGAATGGGGTCGTGCCATCCCCGCTCCGTTGCCTTTTCGGCTCCGGAGCGCGTCAAACTGCTGCTGGCAGCGGAAGCAGCAGCAGCTCCTTGACGCTGAACCGGTGCCGGGTCAGACCGGCCGCCATCGCCGGCGTACGGTTCCGGTAGCGCACGACTTCGTCGCCTTTGGCGTTAGTGTTCGTGTACGTCAATCGCAAACTCTCGTGCGGACGGGAAAAGTGGTAGTACGCCCGGTACCACATCAGGTGAGCCTCGAGTTCGATAGGCGCCACCGCCACGGACCATGTCCGCCGCGCCAGCCCGGCCACGCTTTGACGAAGCGTCAGGTTGACGCGCTCCACGAACGCCGTCTGAATCGTCGCCCGCAGGCCACAGCTATGCAGCCTCTCCGTCAACATAGCCCGCGTCCCGCACAATACGCGCTGCTCTGTGCCGACCAGCCGACGCCACACCCTGATCTTCTTCAACTGCGCATACACCAGTTGGGGTGATACCACCCAACGAACCCTGCCCTCCTCGGTTTCCTGCCACTCGCCAAAATGCGCCGTCAGACTGTAGAAGTAGTGGTTCAGCCCGTCGCTCGTGAATGCCGGCACACAACCAGGCGCCAACAGCGCCGCCAGCGAGTGGACGACCCCGTGCGCGACCTCCTGTGTCCGTGGGCCCAAATGCACCACCAGCATCAGCTTGGTCTCCGCCTCCAGCGCCACCCACAGCCACATCTCGCGACCTTTGCCCCGCATCTGCACAACCAGTTCGTCCAGTTGGACATGCCCAAGCCATAGGTCGCGGAAGTGGTGCCGGTGCAGGCACTCGCCGTGAGCGCCCGCTCGCGCCAGCCAGCACCGCATCGTCCCCTCGCCGTGCCCGAACACACGCACCGCCGCCGATAGATCCATCCCCTCCGCCAGGCCCGCCAACGCCTGCGCTACATGCTTGCTCGCCGTCTTCAACCTGTACATCGGTGTTTCCCAGCGTGACGTCACCTTCTTCCCACAGGCTTGGCAGTAGAAGTCAGGAATGCGGGCGGTGCAAGCACCGCATGCACTTGCCGTGACTGCCGTACCCGATCAGTGCATGCAGATTCTGGTTCCGTATCCCGCGATAGACGCATTCCCGATTCCTGCACGCATGCCCCTCGGTCATGATCTGCTTCTTGCGGCCACGACGACTCTTCACTTCCGACCACGGCCGCGGCAGCTCCCGTACCACCCGCTCGCACCGGCTCGCATGCTTCTGCCGGCAGTACGGGCAGTCATCTGGCGTCCGCGCCCGCAGCTGCCGCACCTTCTTGGCCGGCTCGATCTTCCAGCCCTTGCTCTGGCATAGCTTCCAGAACTGACACAACCACACCAACATCAAGAAGCTGGTCACGAATACTAGGCTGTCGTTCCGATCCATGGGGGAATCTCCTGCTCACCGGCTCAACTCAGGCCGACCCGGCAAGCATATCCGCCACCCGACCGCCTGTCCACCTTGTTCTTTTGTCCCTCCCCGCAACCCGGAGCCCGTCGGAATTCCCAACCGCCAATAGTGCCAGTACCCGCCAGCCAGGCGTATGACTGGGTGCTGAACCGGGACGTCTACGGCCAGGTGGCCCACACCTTCTGGGGACCAGCGCTGTACGACCGCCACCCGCATGGCATCCGTCTGACCCTCATGGACCCCACCTGGGAGGACGGCTGCCCCAGCCCGGTGGCGCCAGTGCCCCTCGTCGCCGGAAGCCGCTGCCTGCTGGAGGGCTTTGGCGACGGCGAGGGGGCGATGGTGTATGCCGGCTGTGCCGTCGACACCGACCACCTGTATGACCCGCAAGAGTGTTTCCTGGCGATCGCTGCCGACGGGCCGCATGTGAGCGATGCCGTGGTGGCTGCCACGATCACGGCTCAGAACATGCTGGTCGCCGGCTATGCCGCCCGCACACCCGACTTCAGCCGGCCGCCGTTCACGCCGCTACTGGGCGAGGCGTATCGCGAGGGCGACCAGTGGCGGTGGCGGCAGCGGTATCTCGAGGTAGTAAAGGGGGAGTAAGGAGACGCAGCGCCTCCTCACTGCGGAAGTGCGTCACTATGGAAGAGAGTGGCACAGTCGTCGCCATGATCACACCAGCGCCAGAATGATGGCCAGGATCAACGCGACGTCAGCGCAGCTCATCGGGGGTGGTTCCCATGGGGGAGCCGGTCAAAGAATCGGCACAAGCATTGCCTCGCCAATTCTGCCTATGCCACCCGCCTGTGGGGGCCGCCGCCCAGAGGCTTTCCTCCTTGGTGCCGAGCCAACGCGAAATCCGAATCTTGCAGTCCTCAGGGCTTCTCAAAAGTCAGGGGGGGAGGAGGATAAGGTCCAAAGCACGTTGCGGATAGGCGGCAAACTCGCGGATTTTGGCGGCGGCATTGGTGGCGCCGGTCAAGTCGATGAGGAATAGGACAAGGCTGTTGATGAGGGCAAGGAGGAGCGGTGTCTGACCACGGCAAACCTGGCAGGCGTCTTCGCCGAGGGTGACA
>JAKOVB010000057.1 GCA_029782295.1 Pseudomonadota bacterium | reverse complement strand
TCCGCGGTGATGCGGATGAAACTGAGCGAATGGGCAAAGCGCAATGGGATTTCGTACAAGACTGCATGGCGGTGGATTAAGCAAGGCAAGTTTCCAGTGCCTTATGAGCAAACGCCTTCTGGGACCATCTTGGTGAGGGACACACACGATGAAGACGGTATTGTAGCCATCTATGCGCGGGTATCTAGTAGTGATCAAAAGGACGACCTGGACAGGCAGATAGCGCGTCTACTGGAGTATGCAAATCGCCAAGGTTGGGCAGTAGCTCAAACGGTTGGCGAAGTGGGTTCTGGCTTGAACGGCCACCGTCCAAAGTTGCTGAAGCTGCTGGCGGATCCAAGAGTGAAGACTATCGTGGTAGAGCATAGGGACCGATTGATGCGATTTGGATTTGAGTACGTCGAAGCAGCCCTGCGCGCCCAGGATCGACGGATTGCGGTGGTAGATTCGGGAGAAGTCAAGGACGATCTGGTCCAAGACATGATTGAGGTGCTTACATCATTCTGCGCCCGTCTGTATGGCCGCCGCTCGGCGAAAAACAAGGTAAAAAAGGCGCTGGAGGCGATCCAGTGTGAAAATTAACCGCGCCTATCGTTACGAACTTGACCCAAACTGCGAGCAACAGATCCTGCTTGCTAAGCATGCTGGAGTGGCACGGTTCGCCTACAATTGGGGCCTTGCACGGCGTATTGAACTTTACCAGCAGACTGGCAAGAGCACGAACGCTATCGAACAGCACCGGGAACTGAATCGGCTAAAGAAAACCCAGTTTCCCTGGATGTACGAAGTATCGAAGTGCGCCCCGCAGGAAGCACTACGTGACCTGGACCGGGCATTCCGCAACTTCTTCCGGGGCCGGAAGGAAGGCCGCAAAGTCGGGTTTCCGCGCTTCAAGAAAAAGGGGCGAAACGATAGCTTCCGCCTAACAGGAGCGATCCACGTCAGGGATCGGGCGGTGCAATTACCACTGTGGAGATGGGAGGTTGCAGGCCAATAAGGCCGGTGCCCGTCGATGAAGCAGGAACCTTTCTGGCGAGACATTTGATCATGAAAGGAGAACGGTGGGGTGATGTGATTGGCGTATGCTACTTTCGACGGATATGAAATCCCGAGAGTTTACGACGTGCAAATAGAACGCATTTTGGTTGGCGAATCTGCGCGGACTGCCGGGGGAAAACTCCGGCAGGACGCAATCGCCTACAAACGCAGATGGACTCTGCTCTGCCGACCAGTGCCTAAACACAGAGTTGACCCCCTCCTGTACCACCTGGAAAGCACTCTCTATGCCGAGGGTGCTTTCTGGTTGTACGGGATGGGCGAGCCCGTATCGGCAATGGTCACCG
>JAKOVB010000043.1 GCA_029782295.1 Pseudomonadota bacterium | reverse complement strand
CTTCTGGCCTTTACTGCGATCGCTCAGAAGCAGGATACGCGCTCTGGTGTGGGTGCGGGCCGGAGCGTCGCCGGTGCGAATCAACTGCTCAAGTTCTCTTCGCTGTTCTGATGTGAGTTCAATGGACGTATGCTTACCCATGCCGCACAGCTTAGCGGCTTCATTTGAATATGCAAAATACGGCCTAACGAGGCACTAGGTGGATAGAACCGGTTGAAGATTTCCGTTCTCTTCTGCCCGGACCCTCACCGATTCGGCAGCAAGAGTCAAATTCGCTTCTCCCGCGCAAGGATGCAGGAATTCGCTGATGGCGCTTAGGAACGAAACGCTGCAGAATCATCTTGTCGCCCTCTACGGGCCTGAGGCAGGCGCCGCTGTCTATGCCCGCCTGGCCACACGACTGGCGTTGTTTCCCCGGCAGCACAGGTCGGGTGCGCTCACGCAACGCGATGCTATCCTCATCACCTATGCGGACCAGGTGCAGGAACCCGGGGGGGCACCTTTGCGCACCCTGGCGAACTTCTGTCACAGCCATCTTCAAGGCATCATCAGCGGCGTTCACATTCTGCCTTTCTTTCCTTCGTCGTCGGATGATGGCTTCTCTGTCGTGGACTACCGGGCCGTGGACCCAGTCCTGGGCGATTGGGGTGACCTGACGTCGCTGGGTGAAGGTTTCGAGTTGATGTTCGACGCCGTGATCAACCATGCTTCGCGGCAGGGTGCGTGGTTCCAGGCCTTCCTGCGAGACGAACCGCGTTTCCGGCGTTTCTTCATCGTAGTTGAGGGCGATCCCGATTTGTCGGCGGTGCAGCGGCCACGCGCCCTGCCGCTTCTGACCGAGGTGCAGACGCCTTCCGGCTTGAAAAAGGTATGGACCACATTCAGTGATGACCAGATGGATTTGAATTACGCCAACCCTGATGTGCTGCTGGAGATGCTGGACATTCTGCTGTTCTATGTCACCCAGGGCGCTGAATTCATCCGCCTGGATGCCATCGCCTATTTGTGGAAGGAGATCGGCACATCATGTGTCCATCTGCCGCAGACCCACCGGGTGGTGCAGATCATCCGCGCCGTGCTTGATGACGTAGCGCCCGGCGTGCGGCTGATTACGGAAACCAACGTGCCGCATCGCGACAACATATCGTATTTCGGTAGTGGCGCCAATGAGGCGCAGTTGGTGTACAACTTCGCCCTGCCGCCGCTGGCGCTGCATGCTATCCGTGTGGGCGATGCCCGGCTGCTCACCAGGTGGGCATCGGAGCTTGCCCTACCGTCAAAGCAGACGACGTTCTTCAACTTTCTGGCCTCACATGACGGCATCGGTTTGATGCCAGTACGTGGCATTCTGTCTGAAGAAGACCTCATGAAGCTGGTGGAAGGCGTGACAGCGCATGGGGGACTCGTCTCCTATCGCAACAACCCCGATGGATCCCGCAGCCCCTATGAACTTAACATCAACTATTTTGATGCTTTGTCGGACCCGCATAGCTCTGAGCCTTTGGCCATCCAGGTCAGACGTTTCATGGCCAGCCAGGCAATCCTCCTATCGCTGATCGGCGTGCCGGCCATCTACTTCCACAGCCTTTTCGGCTCCCGGGGATGGCCTGAGGGCGTGGCACAAACCGGACGCAACCGGACGATCAACCGGCAGAAGCTCCAGATGGCCGAGCTCGAAGCCGGATTGTCCCGGCCGCAGTCGTTGCGCGCCCAGGTGTTTGCAGCCTACGCGAGGCTGCTGCGTGCTCGGGCGGCCTCCCCCGCCTTCCATCCCAACGGTGCGCAGGCGGCCAAATCTTGTGGCGACTCCATATTTGCCCTTCTGCGCACTGCGCCCGATTTCGGCGCCACTGTCCTGTGCCTGCAAAACGTCTCGGACCAGGCGCAGCTCGCCTACGGCGTCGCGGACTACCTGGAAACAGACACCCTTATTGATTTGATCACAGATCGGTCTGTGATGGCCAGTGGAGAGGGAACCATCGACCTCAAACCTTACGAAACGCTGTGGCTTGACGGGAGACCTGGACGATGACCGCTGACGGTGCGAAGCGCCACTTGCATATCGGCTTCGTTTCCACTCGTTTCGCCGGCACCGATGGCGTGTCACTTGAGACTGCGAAGTGGGCCGAAGTGCTGGAGCGGCTCGGCCATAGGTGCTTCTATTTCGCCGGGGTGAGCGATCGTCCCCAGGAACGCACGCAGGTCGTGCCTGAGGCCTTCTTTGGACATGCTGCCATCAACGCCATTAATAGGGGTGCTTTCGAGGATGAGCATCCCGCGTCCGAAGGTAGTGGGCCGGGCGGACCAGAGGGTTCGGACCTGTATGATATGTACCGGCTCTCCATCAGCCGCCGGTTCCGTACGTTCGCCATGACCGGGCAGATCGACGCATTGCGAGATGCTCTGAAGCAGTCACTCTATGCGTTCATGGCTAAGTTCGCGCTCGATCTGTTGATTGCAGAGAATGCCCTATCCCTTCCCATGAACATCCCCCTCGGATTGGCGCTGACTGAGTTCATCGCAGAAACAGGCGCCCCTGTGATCGCCCATCACCACGATTTCTACTGGGAGCGCCAGCGCTTTCTGGTGAACTGCGTGGGCGATTATCTGCGTATGGCCTTTCCCCCCGATCTGCCCTCTATCCGCCATGTAGTCATCAATAGTCTGGCAGCGCGCGAGCTGGCTCTGCGGACTGGCATCGCGGCCACGATCATCCCAAACGTGATGGACTTCGACCAACCTCCCGGACCGCCAGATGCCTGTACGGCCGATGTGCGGGAAGCTCTGGGGGTGACCGGTGACGGTCTGATGTTCCTGCAGCCGACGCGAGTTGTGCAGCGCAAGGGGATTGAGCACGCCATTGAGTTGACGAAGCGGGTTGGCATGGGAGCCAAGCTGGTGATCTCTCACGCTTCAGGCGATGAAGGCCATTCCTACGAGAAGCGCGTGCGTGAATACGCCGCTCTGCTTGGCGTGCCGGTCAACTTCGAAGCCGACATCATCCGCGATAAGCGCGGCCTGTCGGCAGATGGTCGCAGAGTCTATACGCTGATGGATGTCTACCCGGCTGCCGATCTGGTGACCTACCCCTCGACGGCCGAGGGCTTTGGCAATGCCTTTCTGGAGGCAGTCTATTTTCGGCGTCCCTTGGTGGTCAACAACTACTCCATCTTCGACGTGGACATCAAACCCTTGGGCTTCCGGGTCATCGAGTTTGAAGGCTATATCACCGATGAAACCGTAGGACACGTGCACCAGGTGCTCACCGATCGCCAGTTGGCCGCCGAGATGGTGGAAACGAACTATCGGCTGGCCAGACGCTACTTCTCCTACAATGTTCTGGGTCGCCGTCTTCTCACATTGCTCGCCGAGCTCTTCGGCGAAGATGACACTGCTCTCTGGAGCGCAGGATGAGCCTGAATTCGCCCTATCTGGCGGGACTGAAAGATCGCATCAATCTACGACAGATCCCATTCAGCGAGCGTGGCTCCCGCCTGCTTGTGTTCTGTGCGGACGGCTACTTTGCCGTGCGCCTGGCTGAGCGTTGGCATAAGCAGACTGGCGAGCTCGCGGCCTATCGCCGCCGCCCCCCCATCGTCGAGCAGCTCTGTTTCACGGATGCCGTGGGCGAGCCACTGGCAATGGCCATGACCACCTATCCGCATTGCCTGGAGGCCAGCACGGCGGCCGGAACGTTTCAGATCGCCTTCCTGGACGCCGAGACGCTGATCATCGCTCTGCCTCCGGCGCGGTGCGGGGTCCGTTTTCGTGCACACTTGGATCAGACCTATCCTGACCGTCGCGGCGGCATTCTCCGGCTCACGGGCGATATCCGGCGCAATCTTGCCTACACCACCAACGCTTTGGTCCTCCAGAACGACGCCACCGGAGGTGGGCGCGAAAGCCAGAACGTGCGGCTTGTCGTCGATGCCACTGAGGGCGGCAAGGCGCTGCTGCTCAACATCACGCCACGCCTTGGCTTCAACCGCTGGGTACCCCAGCCGGGGGAAGCCATCGCCGCCGCCGCCCAACGCTGGCATGCCTGGTTTGACCGGGCGCCCGCAGTGCGAGAGGAGTTCCACCGCCAGTACTACTATGCCTGGTGGATCATGCGCGCCGGGCTGGTTTCGCCCCGGTACTACATGACACGGGAGGCGATGTTGCCGTCCAAGATCCACTATGTGGGCGTGTGGCAGTGGGACAACTTCTTCCACGCTCTTGCCTACCGTCATGTCGATGCGCAGTTGGCAGAGGACCAGTTGCGGATCCTGCTCGATCATCAACGCCAGGACGGGATGATTCCTGACGCCATCCACGATGAGGGAACCGTCACGCACCTGGCGTTCCCTGTCGAAGCTGACGTGACCAAGCCGCCGCTGATCGCGTGGGCTGCCTGGAAGATCTACGAGATCAATCGCGATGCCGAGTTCC
Source organism: Pseudomonadota bacterium (assembly GCA_029782295.1). Lineage (GTDB taxonomy): Bacteria > Pseudomonadota > Gammaproteobacteria > Burkholderiales > Methylophilaceae > CAIJXJ01. Next base: position 3,109 of record JAKOVB010000043.1, on the reverse strand, counting down.
TGAGTGAGATTTATGGGTCTCTGGTGCGCTGGAACCATTGGTGGTTCGAGGACAACGATCTTGACCAGGATGGCCTCTGTGAATACCACCACCCCTTCTCTTCCGGTCTGGATGATAGCCCGCTGTGGGACGACGGGATGCCGGTGACTGCTCCTGACCTGAACACTTACCTGTGCCTGCAGCAGGAGGCTTTGTCTAGGATCGCCCGGGTGCTGGGAATGGAAGATGAAGTCGAGATGTGGTCGCGCCGTGCCGAGGACATCGTGGCGCGCATGCGGACGCGGCTCTGGGACGGGGAGGCTGGATTGTTCTGGGCACTCCGTGGCGCTCAGCGTGTGGACGTGCGGACACCATTCAATCTCTTCCCGCTGCTGACGGGACGCCTGCCACAGGCGACGGCGGATCGTTTGGTCGCGCATCTGACCGACCCACGCGGGTTCTGGTCGCGGTATCCCGTGCCCACCGTAGCGCTGGATGATCCGAAGTTCGACCCCCTACAGATGTGGCGCGGCCCCACCTGGGTCAATGTCAACTATCTGCTGATCGAGGGCCTGGCGCGGACGGGGTATGTCGACCTGGCGCGCGAGCTCCGCCGTCGCACCCTGGAGCTCATCGCTGGACAGGATGACATCTACGAGTACTATCATCCTGAAAGCGGTGTCAACGCGCCCAAGGCGGCCTCGCTCTTCGGTTGGTCAGCCGCGGTGTACATTGACCTGGCGGTTCAGGCCAGCCGGGAAGGTTTCTAGGGGAATGCCTATGGAGATCGCTCTGCTGCACCACTCCGTCCCGCCCGTGATCGGCGGGGTCGAAAGCGTGCTTGCCCAACATGCGCGCTTGATGGCTGATGCCGGGCACCGGGTACGGGTGCTCGCCGGACGCGGGGGGTCCTTCGACCCCCGTGTCACATTCTTTTGGATACCCTTGGCCGATTCTCGCCACCCGGATGTGCTGGCCGTCAAGCAAGACTTGGACGCTGGCCGTGTGCCACCTGCCTTCACATCCTTTACCGGCCAGTTGAAAACCGAGCTCGCAGCAGCACTGGCAGGCGTCGATGTTCTGATTGCGCACAACGTGTGCAGCCTCAACAAGAACCTGGCGTTAACCGCAGCCCTCCATGACCTGTTTACCGAGGGGAGCTTCTCCCGCCTTGTCCTTTGGCACCACGATCTGGCATGGACAGCCCAGCGCTACCGCTCTGAGCTGCACAATGGCTGGCCGTGGAACCTGCTGCGGACGGACTGGCCAGCGGCAGTTCAGGTCGTCGTGTCGACAATGCGCCAAAAGGAGCTGGCTGAACTCCTGCACGTCCCGCTCGCACGCGTCCGCGTCGTCCCCAACGGCATTGACCTGCAAAGCTTCTTCAAACTCGAAGACCAGACGACAAGACTGGTGCAACGGCTTGGGCTGCTGGCAGCCGAGCCATTGTTGCTGCTGCCCGTGCGCATCACCACCCGCAAGAACATCGAGTTGGCCGTGCAAGTCATCGCCGCCCTCCGTTTGCGGTTCCCAAACCCGATGCTCGTCGTGACTGGCCCGCCGGGACCGCACAATCCGGCGAACGCCGCCTACTTCCGGCGCCTGAAAGCCTTGCGAACGGAGCTTGGCCTCGAACATGCGGTTCACTATTTGGCCGAATTGGAGGAGGACTATCTGTCCGACGCCGTCGTTGCCGACTTCTATCGCCTGGCAGATGCGCTGCTGATGCCAAGCCGGGAAGAAGGATTCGGCATTCCCATGCTTGAGGCTGGAATCTCGCGACTTCCCATCTTCTGCGCCGATATTCCACCTTTGCGTGAGCTGGCCGGCGATAGGGCAACCTACTTTTCACCTGAGACCCCTCCCGAACAGGTGGCCGGTTTGATCTCAGCCCAACTGGCATCTAGCCCTTCCTACGCGATGAGCGCCCATGTTCGTGGCAGTTATACCTGGGAACGGGTCTATGCCCGTTGCATCGCACCGCTTCTGGCTGCCGAGGTGTCGTCATGAACCAGAAAAGAGGTTTCACACCCTTCCGACAGGTCCTCGTCCCCGTCGTCTATGGGTGCGATCCAAGCCCGGCCTTGGCCGCAGCTCGCGCCATCACAGCAGACAGACATATCATTCTGGCAGGCATGTACCGCATGGCGATCGATCAGCCGCTGTCGGGAGGGGCTCACGGGGCGCGAAAGGTACGCGCACAGATCAGCGCCCTTGTCGCAGGCACGGAACTGCGCCGGCGGGCGCGGGTGCGGGTTTCCTACATACCCTGGCGTGAGCTCGTCGAGCTGGTCGATTCACTCCACCCCGATCTCTTGGTGCTGAGCTGGCCGTCCACCTTAGAGGCGCTGGGGATAGACGCCAGCGATATCCTCTCGGCGCCGCCCAGTGACCTGGTGATGGTGCGCGGAACGCTTGCCCAGCCGCCAGCGCGGATCATCATGTCGGTGCGGGGCGGGCCGCAGGCCGGACTGGCTGTACGCCTGGCGCTGGCTCTGAGCGAGTCAGCGCCTACCGAGCTGTTGGCGCTGCACACCCGGCCACCATCCACAACCATTGAGGCTTCACGTCGCGCCCGGCCGTTTCGCGCCCTCGATCGTGTGCTGGCCGGACTGCCCGAGGTGAAGCGGCTGGAAATCGAGTCGGATGACCCCGCTGCAACCCTGATGGGGCTGTCGAGCGAACGCGACCTCGTCATTGTCGGCACCGCAGGACAACGCAACGAGGCTTCATCTTCGCTTGGGCATGTCGCCGATCGTTTGCTGAGTGAGACCTCCGGCAACGTGATAGCGGTCAAGGCCAGGCAGGCCATGCCCGCTGAGCCAGACCAGGACCGCACGCTGGGTCAGGAGACCATCTCGGTGCTGGTGGACAAGTGGTTTGCTGAGAACACCTATCACGCTGATGAGTTTGCCGATCTAGATGCGCTGCTAGTGCCTCGTTAGGCCGTATTTTGCATATTCAAATGAAGCCGCTAAGCTGTGCGGCATGGGTAAGCATACGTCCATTGAACTCACATCAGAACAGCGAAGAGAACTTGAGCAGTTGATTCGCACCGGCGACGCTCCGGCCCGCACCCACACCAGAGCGCGTATCCTGCTTCTGAGCGATCGCAGTAAAGGCCAGAAGC
>JAKOVB010000021.1 GCA_029782295.1 Pseudomonadota bacterium | reverse complement strand
CCACTTATATAGAGTCGCTTCAGACAATCCTGTTTCCCTTGCTATGTCAGCCACAGACTGGTTCTGCGGCGGCATCATCTTGCTAACAATCGAGTACTTAAACTCTTCACTGTATCTAGCCATTTTTGACCCTCCCGTAAGTCCTCTGTTTTAACTATACTTTACTGAGGAACCTACGACAACTATCCTGACACAGGGGGCAATCCATCGCGGAGTTCTTGACGGCACTGGAGGCTTGCCTTACCCCGACTGGGCGGGAGATCGCGACGAGGGTGAACTTCCTCTGGGCCGGAGTGGGTGCTGTTGCTGCCCTTGTGGCCCTGGTCCTCGGCAGCCGCCACGGGGTGTATCCTCCGGTGTTCACGCTGGGCATCGGCCCGCGCCTGATGAAACGCCTCCTGGCTTACGCTCGGCCCTACAGCCGGCTCATCGCCGTATGCGTGACTCCCTCCGTGTGCCAGAATAAGACAACATATCCAGGATACACTGATCATAAGTATGAATGAATGCTCAGGGGGGTAGAGATACGATGCCAACTCAGAAAGCGCCCGCCCAGAAGCCGCGCACTGCCGGCCGGGCTTGGACCGAAGAAGAAAAAGACGTGGTCTGGGAAAAGGTGATGCACGCCAAGGCCAACGACCTGCCGCTCACTGAAGCCTTCCGCCAAGCCGCCAAGGCCCTGCCCCACCGCTCCGAAGCCGCCGTTCTCGTCCTTGACTGTTCCCGCGATCCTGTAGTTGGGATTAGCTCCCACAACACTCACCATGTCGCATCCGGTGAACAGGATAGACAACAGCAGTAGCACAACTAAACTGAGACTAAACCTTCTCTTCATCCAGCCTCCTCCTACGATTTGAAAATCCAACGAACGTCAGACTCTTCGGCCTGAGAACTGTCTCCAGACCTAAAGGAATAGAAGATAGACTACAGCCGCTGCTGCCATACTTGGTCCAAATGGGATAGGTGTCTTGCGATCTTTCTTGGTCACGTAAAGGTACAAAATGCCGCCAACGCTGCCCAACACAGATGCCCAGAACAACACATACAACACTGCCTGCCAGCCCAGAAAAGCTCCAACCACAGCCAGCAGTTTTGCATCGCCCATGCCCATGCCGCCTCTGGATAACAACACAATTGACACGATCAGCCCAAACCCGAGTACCGCACCTCCTAAGCTCTCTATCACAGGGATTGTCCACCCGATAATCGCAAAGAGGAACCCAAGCCCTATTCCCGGAATGGTGATCTTGTTGGGCAAGATCCCGTGTTCCAAGTCAATGAACGCTAAGACTACAAGAATCGAGAAGAATACGAGGCCGACGATCAGCTGAGTCCAGCTAGAGCTTGTCCACTCTATTGCGGCAAAACCAACGCCTGTCAGAAGTTCCACCACTGGGTACCGCCAGTGGATCCTGGCACCGCAGGACCTACAGGTCCCTCTCTGCCACAGATAACTCCCTACCGGAATTAACTCGGCTGCCCTGAGGCTGTGGCCGCATTGGGGGCAGTGAGAACCAGGTTTGACTAAAGACATCCCCCGCGGCAGCCGGTAGATTACGACGTTGAAGAAACTCCCCATGACCAGCCCCAAGCAGAACAGCCACACCCTGAACACAACTTCCATGTCTGTTTCGTCCACCAGTCTGTTAAGGTAAGTAAAAAACGACTACAGTGTAGATCAGGACTAGAGCATAGACTCCGCACGTAAAGGCAACCGCTCCCAGCAGTTTAGGGCTCATCTGTTGTCGCACTAGCCAGAGGAAAAGCAAACCCAATGGAATAGCCAGTAACTTGTAAAGAGAAAAACATGGTGTTCCGACAATTCTCCGCATAAATGGGTTCCATTCCGCGTGCTCGCCGTACACTACTAGGTCCTGGGTGGCAGCGAAGTCCAGCACATTGAACACACCGATCAGCAACAATAACACCAATAACAGCAAGTGACGACGTTCTGCGTCTCGCACCACTGTGCTCACTCCCTAGGGTTCTTACCCTAGGTTAGTCCCAGTGTTCCGGATATATTCGCGGATTACACAAAGAGCAGAATCAGTTCAGCAACACCCTTGAAAGCAGTCGACACCGGAACCTCGGCCCACGGGGCAACCTCCAGCAAGGCCAACGCAGCATCGGACAGCGTGTAATATGTCTTGATCACAAGCCGCCCCAGTGGGTTGGTGGCCAAATAGTTGTCACGGAACTGGCGGAGTGCGTAGAGCTGCGGCGCCCCTGGACTGTAGGCCCTACTAAACAGGATGCATCCAGGCCTAATCCGCTGCGCAATGTCCTCGTCCTCGGGCGTGAAATCCGTGCGAAATACAACCGCCGTTCCGCTGGCCTGGCCCTTGATGCCATTCGCGTCAAGATTGAGAAGCTCCACATCAGACTCGAGAGAGTATTCAAGGTTCGAGCCGTTAACGCCCAAGTGGACAGAGAGCAACCTGCTTACTCCGTCTACCCGCTGAAACGATATCTGGAACGGTTCGGCCGCAGTGTCCCGGTCAAGTAAGGCAACATCCGCCCCATTAGGGTACCGCAGGCGGACAGACCCGTTGTGGAGGTATATCACGTAATTCTCGCCCTTCTCGCCCGCTGTCGTTGGGTTCAGCTGCGTCTCAACCGTCAAGCTGCGCGACAATCGGAGAAACTCCGTCACCCGATGCATTGCATTCTGCATCTCCGCTTGAGCGTCCGCGTTGCGTGTTCCTACCGAAAAAGCACGATCTGTGTAGTAGTAAAGCGTAAACGCTCCGGAGACAACCAACCCAAGCAACCCCAACGCGACCAGCAGTTCCACAAGGGTAAAACCTCGCGTCTCTCTCAGCTTCATCATCACGGCTCAGACCTCACAATGGTTGCTCCTCGGGAATCACAAATGAAACCAAAAGCTCCTCGCCTTGCTGTTCGGAACCGCTCCCGCTTACAGTTATCTGCAAGCCTTCCACTTCCCAAGCAGCGGCCCGCCCATCTTGGTTCCTTCCCTTGATGGTTACCTTCCGCTTCTCCCCAGAGAACGTGGCCAACCTGCGTTCCATCTCGCCGCGCATTGAGTACAAGGACTGCAAGCGGACACCTGCCAGCTTTATACCTCGAACGCTCGATGCAATCAGAGGCGCAAATGCACCAGCAAGAGTTGTAATCACAACGATGGATATGACTACTTCTGTCAGTGTAAATCCACTTTCGCTATCACAGCGTTTAACCATGATCCGACACCCACCCTTCACTGTGCCCAGTAAAACGGCCGCTGCCTCTCAAGGTGCGCTCTGGTCACCATGTGCTCCACGGGAATGGGGATAAGGACTCCTTCGTTGACTTTCTTGTTGATATACTGATCAAAACCATTCCTCAGAGCGAGAATATCGTTTGGATCGAATCGGAACTCCTCTCGGAAGTAATAGCCCTTTACTGGGCTTTCACCTTTGCCTGGAGGGGTAATCGACGATGGGTTTCCAGTTGCCAAGAGAATGAACCTCGTATACGGCACGACTTTCACGCTGCGGCCGTTGAAGTCGAAGTAGACCTGTCCATAACGAGCACTTGGTACAATTTTGCCCCTGTCGTTGACATTGACCAAGTTCCTTTCCAAGAGCGTGCTGCCCAGCAGCCCCAGCTTCTCATCAAAAGTAGGCAGTTTCAGAGTCACAGTGTACTCCCATGTGCCCCATATCGTGTCTAGACGAGCTATTTCCAGCCCGCTGAAGAAGATCTTTTCCGCCTCCAGCACTAGGTCGAACCCGTGGTCGGCTCCATAGAGATCATCTCGGCGTACCACCTGGAGTGGGCTTTCGAAGATGATGTCCGACGCTTTGAAGGTCACCGACGGCGGCCCCTCCCACAGCACACCGATCATCCGAGAGCCTAAGCTGATAGGCGTGTTCCCGTCGCTGCTCCGCATTATCACCGGTTCTTTCCGCGCCGTGTAAATCGGCGTTCCCGGGATCCTACCTTCGTTCGGGTCATACCAAAGCAACGGATCTTGGTGCCCATATCTATGCGGGTAAGTGACCAACCTGACAATCCGCGTGGCAGACCCCACATTGGCAGTGGATTCAACGACCGTCACCTTTTCTACCTCGTCCGCAGTCGCCGCCTCTTCGCGGACCTCGACGTCAACGGTTCCAAGGTACCTCGAAGGTTTGTTGGTGGTGAAAGCGTTTGTGGTCAAGTCGAAATACAGAGTGTCGAGCTGTCCAAAGGGCCGTTGCTTGGGATCTGCGGTTTGCTGCCAGGCCTGTCTTACGGCTTCGGCCCCGGCTCTCGCCAGAAACAGAGCCTGCATGTCTTCGCGGCCGCGCTGCACATTCTTGAGCTCTAGGGCACTATACTGCCACAAGGCAGTGGCCAGGAGGGGAAGGACCACGAGAAGCATCAAAGCCCCCCCGATGGCCACCATGCCTCGTTCGTCTCGGAGCTTCATCGTGATCCCTCCCCCATCACGTCACATCATAACATCTACACCTGGTCCTTAACCTCACTCAGGGATGATCCCGGGCGTCACAACAACTTGCCATGTACCATCGCTATTTTCCTGTGGACCAGTGACAGACAAGGTGTACTTGGACGAATCCACGCCATCTTCGTAGTCCAGCCCTGCCGGGGGCTTTGGGACCGGCTTCTGCAAGAACTCAGGTGCCAGGTCGTCAACGCTCTCTGGAGCCTCGTCATACATCATGATGTACATGTTCGCAGCGTTGGTAATGATACGAACGTTGGCATTATGCGCTGCGATCTTTGCATCTCTTTGAATCCTCCCATACTGCTGCACACCAATACCCGCCAAAATCCCCAAAATCACAACAGCCACCATCAACTCGACGAGGGTGAAGCCCTCTTGCTTCTTGAGCATCTTTCTGAACTTCTTCAGCACTACAGATCCTCCTCACTTCTTGGTTCTTTGTTCTCTTAGAATTCAAGCCGCACTCCGAATCTCATACCCAGATCATTGTCCTCTGCTTCGAGCTTGGACACCGGCATTGAGATGAACGGCTGGATCGCAAACTCCGACGTCCCCAGCGACAACCCCAACGACAAGTCTGCACCCACGCCTGAACCCTCCTGCCAGTTGACGTCCAATCTCCCTTTCAGCAGGCCCACAGAATAGGCCGCGTAACCCGTAACCCCCGGCGCTTCATCCTTCCACAAAGCACCGACACCAAACTCTACGTTCTTGATGCTGGCGCTCACCCCCCCTGCTACGCGCTGGTTCTGGATCTCCGCCCAGTAACCCGGCTTGTACGCCAATTCCTCGGTTTCTGATGTCGCGGCCTGCTGCGTCTCCGGCGTTACTGGGCCTGGGCGAAAAAATCCTGGCCCTCAACCACTTCTCCGTCCCGGACGATGCGCGGGATGACGAAAATGGTCATCTCGGTGCTGCCGTTCTTGGTTTCCTTCCACTGGAACAACTTGCCCAAGATCGGAAGCTCACCGAGGAAGGGAATCCTCTTGATAGCCTCGTTCTCCTGTTCTTGCAGGAGCCCGCCCATGACAAACGGCTGTCCACTCTTCACACGGACGGTCGTCTGGGCTTCCCGTGTGCGGATTTGCGGGTAGACAGTGTCCGCCCGCCAGATGAAAGTGCTGACTTCAGGTTCCACCACAATGGTGATATAGTCGTCCTCAGAGATCCTGGGTGTCACCTGCAGGTTGATGCCCGACTCGAGGAACTCCAGCGTGCTTCGGCCTTCTTCATCAGTAAGGACGATGGGCACCCGGTCACCCACAAAGATGCTGGCAGGCTGCCCGCTGAGAGTGGTGATCTTCGGGTTGGCCAACAGCTTAGAGTCGCCCTTCTCCTCCAAGAGCCGCAGGGCCATGATCAGTTCCCAAGCCTGCCACTCCAGCTCCAAGAAGACCGGTGCGTTGCTCTCTTGGAAGTTCGGCACGCCTTTGAAGTCGATACCCATGTTCCTGAGAGCATCAGCAGTAGTCTCCTGCACCCACACCTCCAACACGACCTGGGGAATGGGCTTGTCAAAATCAGCCAGGAAAGCCGCAATCTCCTCATGCTCGGCTTCGGTGGCCCTTACAATAATCCCCTTGCTCTCAGGGTCTATCCGCATGCGGGAGTCGTCGATCAGCAGAGACAGGGCCGTTCTCACCGTCTCCGGCTGGGCGTAGTTCAGACGGTAAACCCGCACCAGGTAACTGGGGGCCCCGGGCTCCGCAGTCGTTTCCACGATCACTGGCTCAGGTGCTGGCGCAGCCGGCGTTTCCGGCTTGGGCTTGTCCAGCGCTGCGATGATCTCTTCTGCCCTGCCCAAGACCTCCTGGGGGCCGATCAGGATCACCAAGCCTGTCTCTGGCTGAATGTAGATGCTCTCCGGCGGAAGCACAAGGCCCAGTGCTTTCTGCAGTTCCTCCGCACTGGCGTACTTGGTCTCCACAAAGTGCAGCGCCTCCACATCAGCCCGGTCCATATAGCGCAGGCGCTCCGGCGTGGCCACCACGAGCGTGTTCCCCAAGATGCGGTACTCGTAACCGCCTAGGTTGGCCACGATATCCAGCGCTTCCCCAAACGGCACATCCTTCAGATCGAGAGTTCCCCTGCCCACCACGGACGGGTCCACGACCACATTCAGGTTCTGCAGGCGGCCGAGAGTCTGGAAGATCTGGGCATACTCAGCGTCTTGCAGCGACAGGCTGACCAAGTCTTCAGCGGCCGAGACACTGAGTGCCGCGATTGTGCTTATCAGAAGTATGACGCAGCAGAGAAAGGTTGGGCGTCTTAGCATCAGGTTACCTCCCCATGACGACGGTGAATTCTCGGCCATCTTGCTGGAACTTCACAGAGCGGTTAAGCACCTCTGTCAAAGTCCAACCGTCCAGTGAATCCCCTTCCCCCAAGAGAACTGTGCTGCCTGCGTACTCCAACAGTGCCATTGAACGGTCGCCAGCCTGCATGATACCCTTCAGCTGGAAGTTCGGGATGTCCAGCTGCCACACCAAGGAGCGGATAACCTGCCACTCTTCATCCAAAGCTTGGCCGATAATCCGCCTGGTCTGAGCATCCCAGTGGAACGTCCGGGATGGGAACGCCACCGCGAGGCTGCGGATAATCGCCGCTCCGTCGCCATAGGATACAGGAATCGCCTCAGTCTTCAGAGGAATCTCTTCTGGCTGCGGTGCGGAAGCCGTTTCCACCGCCTTCTGCACAGCCATGCCCGGATTGTCGTACTCCTTAATTACCTGCTTGGCCATCTCCAGTTCGGTGGGGGAACCGTAGACCACCAACAGGTTTCGGGTGGCATCGCCGTAAATGCGCACCTGCGGCAAAACCATGGCGAGCAGGCCCCGAGCACTGTTCACATCAACATAGTTGAGGTTGATAAAGACAAAGTCTTCCGAGCTGAACTCTGTGCGCAGGCGTGCCTCTGTTGCCACCACCAACGTGTTTCCAACCACCTTGTACCGGTACCCCGTGGTACGGGTCACCAGATCCAAGGCCTCCTGCACCGACAGATCCTTGAGGACGAAGCTCACCGTACCCTGCACCGACGGATCGACCAACACGTTCCATCCACCGATCTCCCCAAGAATCTGGAAAACATCAACCAGCGGCGCCTCTTTGAACTCCATGTTCACCAAAGTGTCTGCCAGGACGGGTGTGCCAGCCAGAATGGCCACGAGCACAAGCACGCTTACCGCAGTTCTCAACAGCCGTCTTGCCATCAAACATCACTCCCCCATTGAAAGCTTGAGCTTAGTCGTGCCCAGAGCTAAGGTCACGGCCTTCGGTTCCACCTCCACTACCTGAGCATCACCCAACCAGTCGCCCTGGCTCACCCACTGGCGCGTTCCGTTCGCCGTGATCAGCGCCGTCCTTTGTCCTTCTCTTTCTATCACGCCCAACACCCGAATGCCGCCGTTGACGATCCCCGCAATCGCTGCCGACGGCCACCCCAGCACGTCCTTGGCAAAGACAGGAACCCAACTGTCCGTGCCCTCTGCATCGTAACTGGGAACCTTCCAGGCGTAGTACACGTCCTGCCCCACGATCTCCCGCAGAAACAGCTGGCCTCGCACCTGTGCAGTGAACTGCAACCTGTCCACACGCGCCAGTTCGATCATCTGCACCTGGAATGTAGGCAGAAGCTTCTGCACCTCATCTATGTAACTGAGCAGCCCCGACTCGGACCTGAGGATCATATTGACCATCACGGACAGAGTCTGGTTTTTCGTGTCTCTGACCACCGGATCATGATCCAGCTTGTCCACAGCTACTCCGAACCGGTCCGCTGTGGCCCGCAGGAACTCAAGTACCTGTGGGAGATCGAATTGAGTCGGTATTTTCTCCGACTGCCGCTGGATGCTCTCCGTAAGCTCCGCCCTTTGCCCCTCCAGGCCGGGCAGCTGGGCTATGGCAGCGGTAAGCATCATCTCCGTATCCTGAGCTTGCTCAAGCTCCTTTTGGAGCTGGGCTGCCCGCTCCTTGGCGGGAAGATACCGGAGGCCAAACACAGCTGCCGCCAGGAGGAACAGGATGATGCAGATGATTACGGCGGGAGTCAGTCTAGCCCGCAGGTCGTCCCAGTTCACCCTACTCCCCTCCTTCCACATCCAGCACGAATGTGGTAAAGCTTCCTGCACCCTCGGGGTTTGTGGATATAACAGCCACTTTGAACCCCGCTGCTTCTAGATCGTTCACGTATATGGTCAGCTCTGTCATGTTCGCCGCATAACCCGCCAGGCGCACCCTGTCTCGGTCCCAAGAAACCACTTCCGCCCACACTTCACCTTCTACCAGTGCCAGCACATTGTCCACAAACTGAACCTGGCCGCCGTCCGCCAAAAGCTTCTCCAAGCTCGACCGCTGCGACTGCAGCCTGTTGATCTCGCCTCTCAGTTCGGTCACGGCTTGTGCCTGCCGCTGCAACACCTGTTCATACTTCGTCCACTGCTCCAGCTGAAAAAGGAGCTGGCTCACCTTTGCCTGTTCGTTAAGATAAAGCCCGACAGTCAGTGCCAAAAGGCACAGGCCCAGTGCCGCCGCCAAGAACTCCCACCTCACGGTGGACTGCTTGAGAGGCCGCTCATCGGGAGGAAGCAGGTTGATCCTCATTCCTCAAACCCCCTTATAGCCAAGGCGAGGGCCGATGCGTAGCTGGCATGATCTGCTGGCACTTCCACACCCTCGGCAGTGGCCGTATTTTCGAAGGGATTCAACACCGCGACGTTCAGGTCGATCTCCTGCTGAAGCACGGGCTGCAGCCCCTTCAGGTGGGCCAGGCCGCCTATGAGGTAAAGGCCGTCCAGCACCTCGCGAATGTGGCTCGACCGCTCCTGCGCCCGCAGGAAATCCAGCGTCTGCAGCACGCCGGCGATAAACTGCTCGAACACTGAGCGCAGCATACTTGCCTGTCCGGTCCCCTTGGTGAGAAGGAAGTCCAGATCTTTGGTTTCTTTCAGCTGCCTGGCTTCAGCCGTACTGCAGCCGAAGGCCTGCATGATGGCCTGTGTTAGGTGGCCGCCACCGATGGGCAGGATGCGGTAGACTTTGTAAACCCCTTCCAGCTCCACGTACACCGATGTCTGCTCATCACCCAGGTCCACTAGGCACACCTTCTGGGGAGTAGAAAAGAGCCTGGGCCAGTTAAAGGCCTGTAGATCGACAACAGCCACCTCCAGCCCCACTTCTTTCAGGCAGGCAAGGAAAGGATCAAGCAGAGTGCGCCGGCACGCTACGAACAAGAGCTCAGTCTCGCTGGGGTCTCGGTGCAGGACATGAAAGTCGTAGCTCACATCCCGCAGCGTGTCCACCGGGAAGTTCACCAATTCGGGAACTTCAAACTCGAGCGCCTTGCCGATCTCCTTGTCTTTCATGGCGGGTATACGGTGGCTTCGCACGATCACGTCGGGGCTGTTGATGCCGAGCACGGTGGCCTTGCTGTTGATGTCCAGTTCCCCCAGGAGGCCCTTGAGCGCCTCCGCCACTGCCAGTGGATTCGCCAGGGAACCCTTCTGCACAGCACCTTTGGGGGTGGCTGTCTTCCCCACCGCGGTCACGGCCAGATTACGGCCCCGCCGTGTGACTTCCACGCATTTAATGTATGTACTACCGATGTCAACCCCCAGGCGACTGCGAGTACGCACCGCCTCACCCCCATTAACTCCAGATCAAGCGTTAGGTATTAGATCACTGTTGTTACCATCTGCATCATGGGCAAATACACTGACAAAAGTATGAACAACACTACCACTGCCAGCACCAGCATCACGGCTGGTTCCAAAAGCTTGGTCAAGCTGGCCACGGCAAAGTTTACTTCACGGTCGTAATAGTCCGACAGCTGTGTCAAAACCTTTTCCAGGTTACCTGTCTCTTCCCCGACTGCGATCATCTGCACCAGCATTTTCGGGAACACAGGGTGATTGCTCAAAGGAGCGCTGATCCCGTGGCCCCTTTCTACTCCCAGCCGAGCCTGTCCCAGCGCCTCGCTGATCACCGTGTTGTCGATCAGGCGCTCGAGGATGCTCAGGGAGTGCACCATGGAAATCCCGCTGTTCAGCAACAACCCCAGGGTGCGGCAGAAGCGGGAGAAAACCACCATCTTCTGCAGTTCCCCCACTGCCGGCAGAGAGAGCTTAAGAGCGTCTTTCTGCCTGCGGCCGCGGGGAGTCTGGAGGTACATCCGCAGCAGGATGTACGCTAAGAGAATCCCACCCAAAACCACATACCAATGGGCGACCATCCAGTCCCGCCCGTTCAGGACCGCCTGCGTCAGCGCCGGCGGCTCCACGCCGAAACTGGTGAAGTTCCGGACCAGCATAGGAAGGACAAAGAACAACAACACAAACACCATGGTGACTGCAACCACAGTAACGATAGTTGGGTACATTAAGGCGTCAGAAATCTTCTTGCGGAGCTCATCTTCCCGTTCGTAATACACTGCCAGCCTGTCCAGGACTTCCGGCAGGGCACCGGCCACTTCACCCGCTTCCACCAGGTGGATGAACACGTTCGGGAACAGCCCCCTGTGTTTTTCCAGTGCCTTCGTGAAAGAGGAACCGCTGGCCACATCCAGCCGGATGCTGTCCAAGGCTTTGCTCAGCCGCTTTTCCAGAACCTGCTCTGCCAGGATCTGGAGGCTGTTCACCAGCGACAGCCCGGTGCCGATCATGATGGCAAACTGACGGCAGAAGATGGCCAAGAACTTGGGCTTAATCGGCCCGCGTGCTTCAAACAAGCTTGTGGTGGCCGCCTTCGGTGCTTCCCGGAGAGCAGTCACAACATAGCCCTGGTTCCTGAGTTGGGCAACGGCCAGCTCTCGCGTCTCTACCTCCACTACCCCCCGGACGCTGCGGCCGTCTCTAGTTCTTGCCTGGTAAGCGAATCGCTTCATCCGCCCATCCACTTCCTAACGGTGATATTAGGCGGTCCCGGAAAGCATCGCGTGAACCGGGTCCACCAGTCCTCCTCTGACCAAACTGTCCAGCGCTGCTTCCATGGTCTGCATCCCGAAACGAGTCCCCGTTTCGATCATGGATGGAATCTGGTGCGTCTTGGCTTCCCTGATCATGTTGCGGATCGCAGGAGTTCCCAGCATCACCTCAACAGCGGGCACCATGCCCTTTCCGTCTTTCCTGGAAATCAGGAGCTGGGAGATCACCGCTTCCAGCACCGAGGCCAGCTGAATGCGGATCTGCTGCTGGTTCTGGGGCGGGAACACATCAATAATCCGGTCGATTGTTTTGGCCGCTCCACGAGTGTGCAGTGTCGACAGCACTAAGTGCCCTGTTTCGGCGGCGGTGAGAGCTGTGGCGATTGTCTCCAGATCCCGCATCTCCCCCACCAGAATCACATCTGGGTCCGCCCGCAGCGCTGCCCTCAACCCGCTCGCGAACGAATCAGTGTCGGTCCCCACTTCCCGCTGGTTGACTATACAGTTCTTGTGGCTGTGAAGATACTCAATGGGATCCTCCAGCGTGATGATGACGCCCCGCCGCGACTTGTTGATCAGGTCGATCATGGCGGCCAGGGTGGTGGATTTGCCGCTTCCTGTGGGCCCAGTGACCAGGACCAAGCCGTCACGCTTTGTGCACAGGTCTTCCAAAACCGGCGGCAGCCCCAGTTCACTGATGGACTTGATACTGCCTTTGATCACCCGCAGTGCCATAGCGGGTGACCCCCGCTGCCGGAAGAGACTGCAGCGGAAACGGCCGAGCCCCGGTGCCCCGTAGGAGAAATCGACTTCGCCTCTGGCCTCGAAGATCTGCCAGTAATGCTGATCCGTGATCTGTCGGGCCAACTCCTCAATCTGCACCGGGCGCAGCGGCGAGAAGCCGCTGATGGGAGTGAGTGATCCGTATACCCTCAAGAAGGGCGGTACTCCCGGGCTCAAGTGTAGGTCAGAAGCATCTTGGTCAATAGCGATTTCCAGCAACTGGAGCAGACTGCCGGGGTCCCGCATCAAACTGCCTCCTCTTCGACGCTGTACACTGTGCGGAGGACTTCTTCCGCTGTGGTAATCCCTCTCACCAGCTTGTCCACTGCGGCTATCTGAAGGGTCTGCATGCCTCCGCGCAGCGCAATCTCACGGAGTTCTCCTTCGTGGGCGCCGCTGTCGATGGCCTGGCGCAGTTCCTTGGAGAACAGCAGCACCTCTTCCACCATGGCACGGCCTCGGTACCCCGTGTCGCCGCAGAGCGGGCATCCTTTACCCCGGAACACCGTCGTCGGCGGTTCAAGGCCGAGCGCCCGGATAAACCGCTCCAGCACAGGGTTCTCCAGCGGAATCTCTTCCCGGCATTCGGTACAGATCGTCCGCACCAGGCGCTGAGCGATCACCCCGATAACTGTGGAGCTTATGAGATAAGGCTCCAAACCCATATTGAGGAGCCTTGCAACCGATGCTACTGCGTTGTTAGTATGCAGCGTCGACAGGACCAAGTGCCCGGTGAGGGCAGCGCGGACAGCGATCTCGGCCGTTTCACCGTCCCGGATCTCACCTACCATGATGATGTCAGGATCCTGGCGCAGCACCGAGCGCAGGCCGGCGGCGAAGGTCAAATCGACCTTGGGGTTGATCTGGACCTGGTTTATACCGGGAAGACGGTACTCAACGGGGTCCTCAACTGTGATGATGTTCTTTTCCGGCGAGTTCAGCTGATTTAGGAATCCGTACAAGGTTGTAGTCTTGCCGCTCCCCGTGGGACCGGTTACAAGGATAAGCCCCTGGCTCTGGCGCAGCATCCGCTGAACCTTCTCGTAGTTCTGTGAGCTGAACCCGAACTCATCGATGTCGAGCAGATCCTGCGAGCGGCTCAGCAGCCGCACCGCAATCTTCTCACCGTGGACTGTGGGAAGGGTCGATACACGCATGTCCACAATCAAGTCACCGAGCCGCATCTGCATGCGCCCATCCTGAGGCCGGCGCCGCTCAGTGATGTCCAGATTGGCCATGACCTTGATCCGGGAGTTCACATCGCCCCTGAGATGCCGCGGCACCACCATGATATCCCGCATGATACCGTCGATGCGGAACCGTACCCTGAGGTCATCTTCCCGGGGTTCCAAGTGCACGTCGCTGGCTCTCTGCTTGACAGCCTGCTCCAAGATCATTTTGGCCAGCTTTACACCGGGAGCGTTGCCGATAAACTGAGCTTCTGCCTTTTCCTTTTCCTCACTCTCAGCGGCTTGGCCGTTGTCTTCACTGTACTGAGCCAAAACCTGCTGAGCAGTGCTGGCAATGTCCAGCGAGCGCTGGTAGGCACTCTCGATCTCCTCAGCTGTCGCGATCATGGGCTTAATCAGATAGCCGGTGATCCGGTGCAGATCGTCTATGACCATGATATTGAGCGGATCAACCATCGCCACTGAGAGGAAGTTGCCGTCCAGCTCAATGGGCAGCACCTGCTGCTCGCGGATGATGTTCTCAGGCACCAGCTTCACCACATCGCTGCTGATGTAGCGCCTCTTGAAGTCCACCCGCGGGATGCGAAGGTGCTCGCTCAGGGCATCAGCTATATCCTCCGGTGAGATGAAGCCGAGTTTCATCAAAGCCGTTCCCAGCTTGTCCCCGGTGGAGCGCTGGTAGTCTAAGGCTTGTTTCAGCTGTTCTTTGCTCAGCAAACCCCGTTCCTGGAGAATGTCTCCCAGGCGCTTGCGCTGTGCCACTCTCAGAACTCCCTTCTAAAAAACAAATACCGGCCATCGCTTAGCACGCCGTGGCCGGTTGCACTACTGACTCCAGGTGTCCCAAGTGCCCAAATACGGAACACCCTTCATTGCCTCCACTTACAAGGACTGTAGTAGAGAAAGGGTTCAATTGTTGATGGCTATATTCCGCAGATTAGCGCATCGCGTGCCGTAGGTCAATCACTCGCTGCGCGGGCTTGAATGAAAAACGCACACTCCAATCGCTTCTTCTCCATCGCACATGTCAGCTGATATGGTTCGGTGAACGAACCAGCGTGGAACAAGTTGTTAGCGTGGCAGCCGCCACTGCAGTAATACTTCGCCCAGCACCCTCTGCATACCTGTTTGCTCAACACGTGGCTCTCTTTAAAACTTGCAGAGAGTTGAGAGTTGATCAAGCCGTCCCACACGGTTCCCACCTTGAACTCGTCCTGCCCCACAAACTGGTGGCACGGGTACAGATCCCCCGCCGGGGACACCGCCAAGTACTCAAACCCCGCTCCGCACCCAGACAAGCGCTTGTACAGGCACGGCCCCTTCTTCAGCTCCACATTGAAGTGGAAGAAGTTGAACCCCCTTCCCCGCTCCCGGCGCTCAAGGTACAATTGAGCTAATTGCTCATACTCGGCGAGAATCTTTGAAAGGTGTTCTTCGCTGAGCGCATACGGTTCTCCTGCCTGGGTAACCACCGGTTCTACAGAAATCTGATCAAAGCCCAGGTCATTGAGGTGAGCCACATCCGCAGCAAAGTCCAGGTTGTAGGCGGTAAAGGTGCCCCTTACGTAGTAGCTCTTGTCCCCGCGCAGGCGCCGCATTTCTTGATACTTAGGGACAATCAGGTCGTAGGTCGAACCCTTGCCGGATACAGTACGGCGCATGCGGTCGTTGACTTCTTTGCGGCCGTCAATGCTCAGCACCACGTTGTACATGTTGTCGTTGATGAAGTCCATGATCTCCCGCGTCAGCCCGATGCCGTTTGTGGTGATAGTAAAGCGGAACTCCTTGCCTGTCTCCTTTTCCCGTTCCCGGGCGTAGGCCACGGTTTCCTTTACCACTTCCCAGTTCAGCAGTGGCTCTCCGCCGAAGAAGTCAATCTCGCAGTGCCGGCGGTGTTTGGAGGCGGCGATGAGAAACTCCACGGCCTGCCGTGCTGTTTCCAGCGACATCAGCTCACGCCGGCCGCCGAAATGCCCGGTCTCGGCAAAGCAGTAGGTGCAGCGCATGTTGCAGTCGTGGGCCACATTTAGGCAGAGCGCCTTTACCACCGTTTCCGGCAGCGGCGGTGCTGCGGCCAGATCGGGGCTGAACAAGAGCCCCTGGGCGGCCAGTTCCAAGATCTCTTCTGCGGCTTCCGCCTGTTCTGGCTCGTCCCATACCAGCGCCTGCACCTGTTCGGTGGCCTGGATGTCTGGTTCAGCAAGAATACGTTGTACTACCTGGTACGCTGGTTCATCGAGCAGGTGCACCGCACCTGAGTTCCCGTCCACTACAATGTGTTCTCCATCGTATGTAAAGCAGTGGACGCACTGCTTGTCCAACACCAATTCTCTCACTCCGTCTCCATAATTCAAAAGAGCAACCTTCCCGCAAAAGTGAAGGTTGCTGCTTTATCATCTCTCGCAAGCTTGATTACCAACTGTGCACGAAGTCTTGCACGCCGATTGGCAGGAAGTCTGGCACTCGCCGCATCCGCCAGTCTTGAGGGTGTGCGCCAAAGCAGCCCCGGAAAGGGTGCGCACATGTCTTCTCGCTTTCATCGCCCCCACCTTTCCTTTCCATGTTTTTCTCTTAATATACTACCACATGCCTGCCAGAAAGGCAAAGCAAAAACATCGCTTCCTCTGCAGGGGATTTCCCAGCCTGCAGCGTACTAATATTTAAATTAAGCCATCTTGCGTGAATGGGGAGTTGCAACATGAAAAACAACAACCGCACTGGACTTGCCAGGAACCGGATGAGTTTTCGAACCAGGGTCATCGCGGCGATGATCCTTGTGGCCTTACTTCCCCTCTTGGCCCTCTCTCTCCTGCTGTTCACTCAAGCCCAGCAGGCCGTGGTTCAGACCATCGGCGACTCCTTCGCCGCGCAGGCTCACACTGCCTTGGATTCCCTGCTGGACCGAATTGACGATGCGGTGGATCAAGTATCGCTGCTCACGGTCAACCCCAGCATGGAACAGCTGGTCGTACTCCGGCCCACGCAGGCCATGAGTGCCTTCGGCTTGGAACAGGGCATGAGCGTGGACCAGATGGAAAAGGTGATGGCAGAAACACGCACTCTGGCTGCGAACAGCCGCACGCAGACGTTCTTGGAGGATCTGGTGGCCCAGTTCCCCATCTTCTCAGAGATTATCGCGGTCAACACTGACGGCTGGACCCTTGCCGCCAGCAGCCGCCCGGAGCGGTTCGTCCATAAAGATGCCGAGTGGTTCCAAGCCGCCTTCCAGCAGGAAATATACATAAGCCCGGTCCAGTACCTCCCGTCCCTTGATGCGGTGGGGCTGGTGATCAGTGCTCCCATCGTCCGCATCACTACCGGCCAGCCCATCGGTGCCATCCGGGCGCTGGTGGAGCTGTCAACCATCAGTGAGGCGCTGGCCCCGGCCATGGCCAAAATTCAGGGCGGAGAGCTGCAGCTGCTGAGCAGCGGCAGGCCTGTGGCAACCATCATCGCGGGTGAGGAGGGCCCGGCCGTTACTCTCCACACCATGGAGGAAGACCCGCATGTGATCAGCGTCACCGAGGGCGGTGGGGAATGGGGGATCGGCCGAAGCTTGGACGGCACGGAGGCCGTAGTGGCCAGGCTGGTGCCGGCGGCGGAAGACGAACGAAGGGGAGCCCTCGACTGGGAGATCCGCATCGCTCAGCCCACCCGTTATGCCCTGTCGCAGTTGAACCGCGTCAAAGCCCTGGTATACTCCGTTACCGTGGCAGCACTCATCGTGAGCGCGTTGATCTCCGCATGGGTCACCGCCCGCCTGGCCCGCCCCATTCGGGAATTGGCCGCACACGCCCGCGATGTATCCCAGGGTATTCTGCGGCAGTTTAAAGCGGACTACCGCCTCGATCCAGAAACTGCGGTGCTGGCTGATGCGGTGAACACCATGACCAGCAACTTGGCCAAACTCCTCAAGCGAGTGCACGATGCCGCTGCCAACGTCAGCTTCTCCAGCCAGCAGATTAGTGCCGGTATGGAAGAGATCGCAGCCGGTACGCAGAATCAAGCCCAGGATGTCCAGGCCGGAACCGCTCAGATCGAAGCGATGAACAAAGGCATGCAGGCTATCGATGCCCAAACACAGCAAGCAGCAGAGCTGGCAGGTACTACCATCAAGGCAGCGCAGCGCGGCCAGCAGAGCGCTTCTGCTGCCGTGCGAGGTATAGCAGAAATCCGCAAGACCGTCGATCAACTGGCGGAACAGACAAGCCAGATTGAACAGATCTTGGGCTTCATCCAGGACATCGCCGATCAGACCAATCTCCTCGCCCTCAACGCGGCCATCGAGGCGGCACGCGCCGGCGAGAACGGCCGCGGGTTCGCCGTCGTGGCCGAGGAAGTGCGGCAGCTGGCAGAGCGCTCTAAGTCAGCCACCAACGAGATCAAAGCTGTGCTCCACAACATCCAGGTGCAGGCGAGAGAGTCCACCGCCAGCGTAGAAGAGGGCCAGCGGCTGGTGGAGCAGGCCAACCAAGCTTTAGCCGAGATTTACGCTGCTGTCCAGTCCACCACCGAGCTGATTACCTCTATTGCCAAGGCGTCGGCGGAGCAGGCTGGGCGCACTCAGGCAGCGGCGGAGCTGTTTGAGTCCATCAGTGACGTCACCCAGCAGACTGCTGCCGGGGCTGAAGAGACCGCCGCTGCTTCTCAGTCGCTGGCCGATATGGCCCACGAACTGCAGCGCCTCTTGGACGAGTATCGGAAGGCATAACTGATGGCAGGCGCGAGCCAACGAAAGTTAGGACTATGACAGCGAGGCCACCAGATCTTCTGGTGGTCTCTTTGCAATGTTG
The DNA here is from genome assembly GCA_029782295.1 of Pseudomonadota bacterium. GTDB lineage: Bacteria > Pseudomonadota > Gammaproteobacteria > Burkholderiales > Methylophilaceae > CAIJXJ01. The sequence goes on along the minus strand of JAKOVB010000021.1, from coordinate 831 downwards.
CGGCTCGGCACCGAGGATTGTGCAGCAAAAAAGGGCCGCACCACGCGGCCCTTCATGTGTGTTTCTTTGTCTTCGCTTCAGAGATCCCTGCTCGCAACCAGGTTGGCACCGGTGTTGAGGAAGTTCTCCACAATCACGTCGCCCATCTTCACTGGTGCCTTGACGGTGATCTTGGCGGTCTCTTTCATAGCCTGGAGCAGCAGGCCCTTGGGAATCGGCTTGTCAGTGCGCACCGGCAGGAGCGGATGCACTCCACCCACGGCCCGTACGGTGGTGGTCAGTGTGCGCTCAGGGGCAGTGTGCTCTTTGATGGAGTACGTCTTCCCCCGCGGGCAGCGGTTGCCAGAGACAGAGATGATTTCGCCGTTGTCATCCAGTTCCAAGGTGACATTGCAGCTCATGGGGCAGACGGTACAAATAATGCTCTTGTTCACTGGATTTCAGCCTCCTTCCGCTCTTTCACTGCGATGACGAAGGTGTCGCCGGTGAAATTCTGGAGCTGCTCAGGTGTGAGCTTGATATTCAGCATTTCGCTGGGCCGGACTGAGCGTTCCTTGATGGTGCGCAGGCCGGCTACGTCCACAACCACGTCCTCGGCGGGACGCTGGACCCGGAGGAAAAACTCCACTGGTTCCGTGAGCGAGATCTCATGCGGTACGACGTAGCGCACGTTTTCGCCGGGAACGACTTTGACCCACTTCTCCGGCTGGGAGAGAGTACCCATGGCGAACCGCCCAGCGTACATGCCTGCCCGCTCAGCTTCCTTGGACACATTGTCCACCAGGTCGTGGACGTGCAAGACGTTGCCGCAGGCAAAGATGCCGGGGACGG
>JAKOVB010000018.1 GCA_029782295.1 Pseudomonadota bacterium | reverse complement strand
TCGGTGCTTGCGGCTCAGTGCCTGGACCAGCGCATTCCAGACAAGGACACCCTGATCAGCGAAGTCGCCGCTTGGCAAGCTCGCCGCAATCATGCCTGCGCCAGGGTCGTGTGGCAGTTCACCGCCGCCGATGCCCGCATCAAGCTTAAGCGTCTCTATCCAATTCTAAAAGAGCAAAAAGAAACTTAACGAGGCACTAGGTCTCAAACGCCGGCGCGGGCTGACCATCAGTCTGGCGCTGCCGGCGCTGAATGAGGAGGCAACCGTCGGCCATGTAATTCGGTCCATCAAAGGTCCGTTGATGGACGAGGCGCCTTTGATCGACGAACTTGTGCTCATCGATTCCCGCTCAACCGATCGCACGGTCGAAATCGCCCGGAGCCTGGGCGTGCCAGTGTTCACCCATCAGGACATCCTGCCTCAGTACGGCCAACGAAAGGGCAAAGGTGAAGCGCTCTGGAAGAGCCTGTATGTCACCCATGGCGATCTGGTGTTCTGGATCGACACCGATATCGTCAACATCCATCCTCGCTTCGTCTATGGCTTGATCGGACCGCTGCTCTTGAATCCGGCTGCCGAGTTTGTCAAGGGCTTCTACAGGCGTCCCTTGCGCGTCGATGGTAGGTTGGAGGCAATCGGGGGTGGTCGCGTCACCGAGCTCACGGCCCGACCGCTGCTCAACCTTTTTTACCCGGAACTGTCGGGTGTGATCCAACCATTGTCCGGCGAGTACGGCGGCCGGCGCAGTCTCTTGGAGCAATTGCCGTTCTACACAGGCTATGGCGTTGAGACCGGCATGCTGATCGACGTGCTTGATAGGGCCGGGCTGGCGGGCATTGCCCAGGTTGACCTCAAGGAGCGTGTGCACCGCAACCAGCCGCTGCAGGCACTGAGCAAGATGTCATTTGCCATCATCCAGGTGGTGATCCACAAGCTGGAGCGACGCTTTGGCCCTGATCTGCTCGAAGATGTGAATACCAGCATGAAGCTGATCAGGCAGGAAAACGACCGCTTCCAACTGGATGTCCAGGAAATCATTGAGTATGAACGACCGCCGATGGTACACATACCTGAGTACCTGGCGGCGCGAGGCGTGACATGACGATGAGACTTGTCCTGATCCGGCATGGGCAAACGGAATGGAATCGCGAAGGGCGCTGGCAAGGCCAGGCAGACCCACCGCTCAACGCCCTGGGACGCCAGCAAGCGCAGCACACGGCCCAAGATCTGCGTGCCGCCGGTTTGGAGTATCTCTATTGCAGCGACCTTCGCCGCGCGTTGGAAACGGCGACCATCATCGGGACGGAGTTAGTACCTTATCAGTGAAATTCTTGCACAGAAAGCAGCAATTTCAGCCTGCTGAGGGTGGATGCGCCAGCTTTGGGATGACATGGAACTCCCGGAGTTCGAGCACCAACGTAGCTACCTGGCGGCCAAAGTCGGTCAAGTAGTACTTGTAGCGTTGGCTGACCTTCTTGACGAGCTTGTGGACGTGCAAACGCTTGAGG
>JAKOVB010000014.1 GCA_029782295.1 Pseudomonadota bacterium | reverse complement strand
CGCTGGGACGAAGCGACCGCCGAGCAGCGCGACTGGTTCGACCAATGGCTGCAAGCGACTATCGTCGTAGAGCCGCCCGATGAAGTGCTGGACCATTACCGAACTCTGCTGCAAGAGCCGAAGGCGCTGGCGCCCAAACCGGCGGCGACCGCGGCCAACTTGGGCGAGCAGCTGCGGGCCCACAGGAAACGCCTAGGCCTTACCCAGCTGGAAGCCGCCGAGCAAATAGGGATATCGCGCAGCTATTTGGCCCGCATTGAGATACGGGAGCAGCCAACGAGTGGGGAAGGACGCCCGCGAGAAGGTGCTTGCATGGCTGAGTTCCAAGGTCCCAAAATGACCCGTCCTTCAAAAAAAGGGGGGGAGCTTCACTTCCCTTACGGCCCCACAGGAGGCGCAGGATCGACGTTTGAAACGGGGGCGCTATGTTTACCTATCCACGTCGTAAAAATCGATTGTAGGGCCTGGAAATGCTCCTGGCGGACACTGGGCAAGTTTCGAGTGGCAGGAAGGGCAAAATGCTGACCCGAAGGCGAACGAGTGTTCGCTTATTCACGGTAATGATCTTTATCGAGAACTTTTCCGCGGTGAGATGAGGGAGTTTTCGCGCGGTTGCAGGAGTCAACAGACCGATGGTGGAAATGAATCCCACAATGGACGAAGCCGCCCGAAGGCGGCTCCAAAAAAACTGTGTGCCTGGACAGGTCGGATGGCCTTGACTGTGGCAGGTCACCATCCGCCCGCCGAGTTATGTGCCGTGGACGGCTCTTGCCTAATTATTATACCACGGGCTCATAACTCCTTCCAGGCCGGGAGGAGTTTTTTCATGCGTCGCAAATCCAACAGACCCGTTGTGTATTTGGACAGGCCTATTAAGGTCAAGCTCATACGATGGCTACAGAGAGTCCAGCGCATCGGCAAACGGGCTGTGGTCGTGCGACACGCCGTGCTTGCGGACAGATTAGGATGCAGCGAGTCAACCGTCAAAAGGGCGGTCAGAGAACTGTCGGAAACAGGGCATATATTGAAGGAACACATAAGACGTCCTACCAAGGGCGGGTTCCTATGTGCCTACCGGGTACGCACGGACGTGATATATCGGGTGGCGTCATTTGCTCGTCAGGCGAATGACCTACTGCCGGCCGGCTGCGAAATGGCTTTACATCGACATTTGGAGGTTGAAAAGGAGGCCGTAAGTGAGGAAAAAGAAAACAGTGATAGATACAGGCGCAAAGCGCATTCGTCCATTAATCCACGATTGTCAATTAAAGACCTGCTTACATACGCCCGGATCATCGGCATAGACAATTCACAACGAGGATACCTAGCCCTACTTGCACGCAAATACGGTGTGTATGACGCGTGGGAAGCACTACGAATCGCTATTGAAAGCGGGCGAGCACTCAACCCAGTAGCGTACGCATGGGGTATCGCCCGAAAATGGTATCGAAAGGAGGCCTTGGCTACATGATCATCACCATAGCCAACCAGAAAGGCGGCGTCGGAAAGACGACGACTACGGCGGCGCTAGCGATCAACCTATCCCGCATGGGATACCGCGTGTTGGTGGTAGATGCCGACGCACAAGCCAACCTGACCACCGCATTAGGCGTCACCCAGGAGCAAGCGTCGGATCGCCCCAACTTATTTACACTTGTAGAAGAAATCGACGATCCCAAAGACGCTCCAATGGAGACGGCAGCCCGTGTGTGGCTCATCCCTAGCATAAACGGGTTGGCTCACGCAGACCTACATAATAAGATGGACCGAGAACGGATCCTTACCCGCATCCTGAAGCCACTGGCAGATAAGTACGACGTAATCCTTATCGACTCTCCCCCGTCGCTAGGGTTGCTCACCATCAACGCACTGGCGGCTGCCGACACGGTGATCGTGCCAGCCCAAACGGAAGCGTTTGCCGTAGACGGGTTGGCTCAGCTCATGGACACCATGGCAGCGTTGCGCCGATATGAGGTCAACCCAAACTGCGACATCGGCGGAGTAGTGCTCACCATGTACGACGGCAGGCGCAATCTGGACAAACGGGTATCGAGCGTCATCCTGGAGGCATTGGGTGATGTCGTCTTTTCTGCCACCATCCCAAGAGACGTGCGTCTGGCTGAGTATGGTGAAACTGGCGACATATCGTTGATCGAGGGCGAGTCCAACGGTGCCGTGGCGTATCGCGCACTTGCGAAGGAGGTATCCGAACGATGGCTGAGGACATGAGCAGCAGGCTTCGTGATAGCTTGCTACGTCGCAGAGAGGCTACGTCGCCTGCCACGCCGCCACGAAGCGACGATGCGACGGACGCTGCAACGGACGTTGCGACGCAGCCTGCGACGGACGAAGCTGCGGACGAGGCGACGTCGTCTGCTACGTCCGAAGCTACGGACGTAGCGACGCACATCGCAACGCGCGGTGCACTGCAGCGACGCACGCGGGAGGCGGCGGTGCGACGTGCATACACCGTCTACGCCAGGCAGGACCGTCTCCTAGCGGACCTAGCCAGGGAGCTAGATACAGACAAAAGCGACGTCCTGCGCCAGATCATCGATGCGTGGCTTGCTGCGCAGTAGGCTGCGTACGGTGCTACGTAGCTTTGCCGCAACGCAGCAACGTAGCAGTGCAGCGACGTAGCTACGTAGCGATGGTGCTGCGCTGCGACGCACGTCGCAACGGTCCTACGTCGCAACGCGCGTCGCATGCTACGTACACATTACAGCCGCGACAAAGCCCCGGAGGGATCCGGGGCTTGTCCTTTATCTATTGACAGTGACCTCGGTGCTATCTGTTTTGACCCATCCAGATCCAGTCCACACTAGAATATCTAGGCGCATTGTATAGTACCGGTACGGCAGCGTCATCTGTATCGCCAGATTATGCACGCTATGTTCTGTACCACGGGCGCCGATCGACAGCAGCTCAGTAGCCCCCAAAAACTCCCACGGCGGGTTGATCACATTTACCTGCCTGCCATACACCTCAATCTTATACTGCCCTGCCTGACCTAAGTTCTGAACCGTGTACTCGATAAAGTGTTGCTGCCCATGAGACCACCAGACCTCGGCGTAGGTAGACACAAAGCGAACGTCGGTATCTGGTAGAGGCATCTTTGCAACAAAGTCCACCGAACCAGACGCACCCGCAATCGTCCGAGACGGCGGGTCGAATTCGTAATCCGGGTGCGCCGGCGTCACGGTTACTTGTCCCCGGGCGCCAGAGAAAGACCAGCGTCCGTCTTCGTCTGTAGTCACCGTGCCCGTGGCGCCTCCAGTGATTCCAATGGCAACCCCGGGCACGCCGTTGCCGTCGGCGTCTAACACACGTCCCGATATCGTGTATGCACTAGGGCTCGGTGCGGCTGTGCACCCCACGAGAACGAGAGCAACAAACACCAAAATGTAACGATTCAGCAAATCTGACACCTCCATATAAATGTAGCTCGCTGTTCATTGCTCGCCACCATTTTGTGTGCTATCCTATATACGACGCCATTGCGAACATACGTGCGGAGGGCGCACCATATGGACGACTGCGACCACATGAGAAAGGGAGGATAATATGCAGAACTATTCGATCCTCTGCCCCCATTGCCTACGTGTCAACGTCGCACCTGGTGTTATTCGTTACTGTCAGTACTGCGTTCATCCGCTTCATAAGGAGGTATCCCTATCTCAGCCAGCTCGTCCTCTGTCATCGACCAGACGGTACGGGCAGCGCATCGTTCACAGTACCGGGCAATAGGCGAATTGACGTGTTTTTCTTCCCCAGTGCATATGTTGTACATCGGGTATCCGCAGTGATAACAATAGAGCAAGCCTTCATCTGGAGCATTATTCCCTATGGACTTGCACCGAGGGCAGCGCACGGCGCGCTGTCTTTCGTTTACTTCCGGCACGGACTCGACGGGCGACTTATTTAACGGCAACTCTTTCTGCGACAAGTTCATATCCCAAAATTGGGCCGGCGTAACTCCCAAGACTTCATACAGCCGCAGCAGGCGTTTCGGCCTTATCCCTTTGCGTCCGCCTTCCCAATTGCGTATTTGCGACACCGACATATCCATGGCGCGAGCCAGGTCGTATTGAGTCCACCCCTTCAACTTTCGCAGATGGGCCACGCGCCTTCCGAACTCCGAAAGGTTCACTTATGGTTCACCTCCAGGCATGACTGTATGACAACAAGTGTATCTGAGCAACCCGGTCTTTCGTCCTAAACAAAAACTCTGAAAGTATATTTGGTCTTGAGCATGAGTGCGTGACGGCGTGGTGCTGACCAAGTACGACCGGCGGCGCGGGACCGACAAGCGCGCCGTGGAGCTGATCCGGCAGGGTCTAGGTGACGTCGTGATGGACACCGTGATCCCGACCGACGTCCGTCTGGTGGAAGTCGCGGAGACGCTAGACGTATCTCTGTGGGATGGCGAGTCCCCGGGCGCCGTGGCGTACCGGGCACTTACTCAGGAGGTGGTAGACAGATGGCTAAGCGACGGCATGACACGGGCATAGATGCGGCGCGTCTGGCGGCGCTACAGGGTGCGGTGACTCCACCGGCAGCGTCCCAGCAGGAGCGGCAGGCACAGACTGCGCAGGAGGCGGGGGCCGAGACGCATACGCCGGAGTATACACCGTTGGAGATACCCCAACCGGCGCCCCGGGAACACATGGTGCGGGTGCAGCACTACCTCAGGCCGGATCAGGTCACGCGGCTCGATCAGCTAGCCAAGCGCACCGGACAAGGTGTGACACGCTCGGATTGGCTGCGCTACGCGGTCGATTTGCTGCTGCGTCAGATGGACGCGTGACCGGCGATTTCCACAGGGTATGCGTCGGAGGGTAGTGAATGTGATGCACTAGTGCACGAGGTACACCAGGGTGGTGCACAAGATGCACTAGGGGTAGTGCACAGGATGCACTCTAAGGACTACATAGATGAAGGACTAACCAAAGAAGGACAGACAGACAAGGCACCTGCTGCTATGGAGACCGCCGCTGCCGTGGACGAACCGGTAAGTGTGTCTGTTGTGCGTCGGCGTATACACCGGAGGCGCCACCGGATACGATGGAGAAGGATCGTCCGATGTATGACCCGACCAATCCGCCCGAAGAGTGGGTGCAGTGGACAATCGCAGAATGGCGCGCCTGACGCTATGGGATGTCCCGCCCCCACGCGGGCGGTGTAGCCGTGCTCACTTTGAGCACTTGCCCGCCCCGAGGTGCCGCAAATTCGACACCCGCCCCCCCAACCGCCGCTGATGTTACCGGCCGCGTTCCTGTGCACAAACGGACCCGAGTTTTTGTAACACGGCAGCAGGCGCCGGCCGCCGACACACAAAACGGCGCAAAGCCTCTCTGTTAAAGCGTTTGAGCGCTTTTTCCCCGGGAACGATTTTGTAACAAAGTCGTGATTACCGTGGCCCG
>JAKOVB010000012.1 GCA_029782295.1 Pseudomonadota bacterium | reverse complement strand
CGAGGAAAGGGGCTGTGCCCCGGTGAACGGCAAGGTTCACCGGGCCAGCCCCTTTGTTTGTCTTGGTTAGGCCGCAGCCAAGCGGTAGTACACCCGGGTTGTGGCCCGGTAGACCAAGGTGTAAAGCAGGGCAAAGGCGGCAAAGGTTAAGGCGGTGCAGAGGGCAAAGAGACTGCGGTTGCTCAAATTCAGCACCACAAGAAGCTTCGTAATCATGGGGAAGGAAAAAGGCCACATGCACTGCAGCCGCGGCCAGGGGCAGGAAAAAGACGGAGAGCACCTGGCTTTTGATGGAGCCTCGCACCTCGGAGCTGGACATGCCCACCTGCCTTAAGATCAAGTAGCGCCGTCGGTCCTCAAATCCTTCGGTGATCTGCTTGTAGTAGATGATCAAGACTGTACCCAGCACAAACAGGGTTCCCAGGAAAGCGCCGAGGAAGAACAGGCCCCCGTAGAGCACGTGGAATTCCCCCCGGGCCTCGTCCCGGGACTCCACCCACGCCGAGGCAGCCTCCTACCGGGGTAGGGCGTTTTTCAGGTCGTTGTAGAAGGCCACAGCCCTCTCCCGGGAAGTGTTCAGGTCAAAGCCCAGCCCGTAACCTGCCATGGCAGCGCCGCGCCCCTGCAGTGTAGGGTGCTTGCTCAGTTCTTGCATCATACCCAGATCCTGGACAATAACGTAGTAGCTGCCGAAGGTCTCCGTGGTACTAAGGCCATTACCGGGCAGGCTGGCTAGACTTTCCTTCACTACAAAAGTCCGGTCCAGAAACTCCAGGGTGGCATGCTCGTAGGGTCCCCGGTTGTAATAGACCAGGACCTCGTTTTCCTCCAGAGAGACCGGTTCTGCCACCAGGCGGTTGTAATCCTCCAGGGGAATAAGCTCGAGTGCTGCCACACTGCCCGCGAAACCGATCACCAGCTCCTGCACAGCGGAAAACTTGTCCTCTACCCTGAACACGGGGAAGCTCAAGACGCGGTATTCCACCCGATCCACCGCCTCCAGACCGTACCGGTCCAGGGTGGCAGCAACCTCAGACTGCACCTGCGCCAGCACGTCCGCCTCGAAGCTGTCCAGCCGCAGGAGGATCTGCCGGGGGTAACGGGTCTGGAGCACATCCTCGATCCCCACATAGAGAGAAACGGTGGTGGACAGGGTGACCAGGAACGATTTCACATTTCGTTGGATTAATTTCGCCGTCTAGGGAGCGAACCCTTCTTCCTTTTTTTGTGTTGATCTGAGCATGCCCAGACCGTGGAAGCACAGCTCACCGCCCTCACTGAAGCCCTGCGCCGCCGCAGCTATGGCTGCTGTGGCTCCGGTTCAACCAGAAGTGGCTCCTCCGTCCCCAGCTCCGGAGCCTTCCGCCCCAATTCAGATCGCGGCGGAAACAGAGCTGGCAGGGGAACCGGCTGCGCCCACGAAACCGGAGATAACCGAGTACCGGCTCATTCCCGTTATGATCTCGCAAGAACAAGAAGTTGACCAGAAACGGCTAGCTCTAGTCTTGAAGATTAAGGCCCGCGATACCAGCTCGGACATCGCCAACCACTTCCAGTCTCCCCCCAGTCAGAAGTTTATCAACCAAATCGTCGAGCTCAACCAGGTGGATCCCTACCGACTCAGGATCGGGCAGTACCTGCTCGTCCCCCTGAACGAAGAGGTCTTTAGACTCGTGGAAGTGGAGTGATGATTGTGGCCAGCACCGAGCCAACCAAGCAAAGGCAGTCCAGTGGTGAAGCGCTGTTAGTTTTCTTAGCCATTTTTGCCCTGGCGGCACCCCTGCTCATCGTCTCCGTACGCCTGCTCCAGCAGCCCATTAGTGGGATGCACTCTGCGTGCTCTTGGTCTTGTCTATTATAGGCCTTGTGGGCAGTGTCCTGGGCCTTTTGGCCAGTGCCCGCAGCAGCCAACAGCCCGCGGCCGCAGAAACCATCCCCAACCCGGCCCCTGCTCCCGAAGGGAGCGAGCAGCCGGAAAACGTGGCCCGGGTACGGCTGGGTAAGTACGTGCAGGCCCTGGAAGAGCAGGTACAGTCCCTGCGGCAGGAACGGGACAGACTTGCGGAGGAAACTGGGCCGCTGCGCAGCGCAGTTGCTGCCTGGCAGCAGAGCGGTGTGGAGATGCTGCATGAGTTGGATCGGCTGCGCAAAAGCGCTTTTCCCACAGTGCAGGACTACGCCCAGGCTCTCTCAGATTCAACCAAGCATTTTGCCCAGCTGATGGCCCCATTAGGAGTCGGCCTCATTGCTCCGGCACCCGGTGACCGCTTCCATGAGCAGCTGCACCAGGCGGAAAATGCAGAGCCGAAAATGGTTGTGGCGGAGGCGCAGTAACCTCCGCTTTTTCTTTGCCTTAAGCTCCCCGCCAAGCCCGTCACCGCAAAGCGGCGGGCTTGCTTTTTCTTACACCAGCTACCTATGTGTAATCTGTGCTATATTTGTGTTAAGCCTAAGCGAAAACCAAAGGACCAACAGCATTTGAGCAGGAGTGCAGGGACATTCAGCAATGATTTGCTAACAAAGCCGCCCCATGTTGCAAAGAGATTCGTTTTATGTTAATGTATACCAAAAGTTGTATGACATCTTTTGTAGGACAACTTTTCCCTCACCTTGTCAAGATCAGGAGGTCACAATCCTTGTTCACGGAGGAGGAGAAGAATTTGAAGGCCGAACCCCTTAGCAAGTTCATTCAAGATAAAATCAAAGCCTATATTCGCGACAACGCCCTGCGCCCCGGGGATAAGCTGCCCACGGAGGCTGAGCTCGCAGCTGAGCTCGGCGCCAGCCGCACTGCAGTGCGGGAGGCCCTGCGGGGCCTGGAAACCCTGGGCATCATTGACGTGCAAAAGGGCAGCGGCCGCTACCTGCGCAAAGTGGCCTTCAGTGAGGTAATTGCGGACCTGGCCTACAACCTCGAAGTGAGCAGCGCCAATTTGGCCGATCTGCTGGAAATCCGTATGGTTTTGGAAACCCAGTTTGTGGGCGAAGCTGTGGCAGCCCTAACAGAAGCGGAACATGGCCAGCTGGCTGCCATCTTGGAGAAGATGAAGGGCAAAATGGAGGCAGGACGGTCCTTCGCGGAAGAGGATATGGCTTTCCACCTCACCCTGTTCAGCAAAGTAGATAATCAGCTCTTTAAGGACCTTTTAGATACCTTCTGGAAACTGTTCATTACCGCCCTGCCCGAAGAACTGCAGCTCCCCACCTTTCGGGATACCATCTTACAGCACCACGTGGATCTTCTCCAAGCTGTGCAGGCAAAAGACATAAGGCGCGCCAGGGAACTGCTGCAGTACCATTTCACCGACGTTTTTGAGCGCCTGCACTAAAATCTCCTGCCTTGGTGCAGTGCCAGAAGCTCAGCAAAGAGAGGTGATGCTAGGCGTTAAGGTGGTACAAAAATGGGTAGGTATGACGGGCAAACCAAAAAATAGGAGGGAGTAAAGTGCGTAAAAGCAGCGTAGCTCTGACAGTTGTCGCTTTAGTTTTGTTCCTGCTCGCTTCCACCGCCGCCGCCAAGACCAGGGTCACCTATTGGCTGTGGCTGGACGATCCCACGGACACAACCGTTCAGGAATTGGTAGAGGAGTTCAACCGCCTGCATCCCGACATTGAAGTGGTTACGGAGACCATCCCCCTAGCCAACTACTACGACCAGCTGCTCATGGCTATCAGCGGCGGTGGAGGACCCGATGCAGCCAGGTTTAAAGACTGGTGGCTGGGTGCCTTTTACGATGCAGATCTCCTGGAAGATCTCAGCCCCTATATCGCCAACTGGCCGGGAGCAGATGATGTTGTTCCCAACCTCTGGAACACCGGTATGATCCCCGGGGTGGACGGCATCTTCATGCTGCCCCATCAATACATCACCTTCTACCTCTACTACCGGGCCGACTGGTTTGCAGAGGCCGGCTTGAATCCGCCCAGGACCTTTGATGAGTTCCTGGAAGCTGCCCTTAAGCTGACTGATCCCGCCAACAACCGCTACGGCTTCGGTCTGCGCGGCGGTGCAGGCGGTCAAGACCAATGGCTGGCCTTCATGGTCGCGGGCGGCGCGCGTATCGTTGATGAAGCAGGCAACATCGTGATCAACTCGCCCAAGGCTGTGGAAGTGAACCAGTGGTACATCGACCTGTACAGAAAGCATCAAGTGGCCCCGCCCAGCGCGCCCACCGATGCCTATGCCCAGGTAGTCGGTGCCTTCCAGGCGGGCAACACAGCCATGATGGCGCACCACGTGGGTTCTTCCGTGATGATGACCGATGTGTTCGGGGACAACGTGGGAGTACTGCCCATTCCCGCCGCTGATCCGGAGAATCCCGCCACCATGGGCACCATGAGCGGTAATGTGGTGTTCTCCACCGCCGACGTGAAGGATGCGGCCTTCAAGTTCATCAGCTGGCTCAGCGAACACGAGGCCATGGATAAGTGGAGCAAATCCCGTCAAGGTCAGCTGCCGGTACTCCAGTCCGTAGCTGAGCAGGATTACTACACCCAAAACGAGTTCTTCCGGGTCTCCCTGGAAGGCGGTAACTACGCCATCGTCTGGCCGCCGCTGCCGGGAACAGGCTACGTAGCTTCCTACGTATGGCAGAACACCATGCAGAGGGCTCTGCTGGGTGAGATCACCAGCCAGCAGATGCTGGACGAAATCGCCAAGGCCTTGAGGGAAGGTAATTAAGATGCTGCGGCGCCTCAACGAGAAGGAACGGTTCACGCCGTTCCTTCTCCTCGGACCAGCCCTGCTCTTGATGCTGCTCATTGTGGCCTACCCCCTCTTCCAGGCCCTGCGCCTGTCCCTGTTCGACGCTTCGCTGCTCAGGCCGGATCGCGCCCGTTTTGTGGGCCTCACCAACTACCTCAACGTGCTGCGTGATCCCCTCTTTCTGCGCTCCCTGCTCAATTCGACTATCTGGGTGGTGGGCTGTGTAACTCTGCAGTTCACCATTGGCATGCTGGGTGCGCTCCTTTTGAACAGGGAATTCCCCGGCAGGGGTCTGGTGCGGGGGTTGAGCCTGATTCCCTGGGCCACTTCGGGAGTACTGGTTTCTTTGATGTGGACTTGGATGCTGGATGGCAATTACGGGGTGATCAACGACATTTTGGTGCGCCTGGGACTGATCAGCCAGTACAGGCCCTGGTTGGCCCTGCCCATCTCCCTGGGAGGGGTGATCGCCGCCAACGTCTGGCAGGGGGCCCCCTTCTTTGCAGTCATGCTGCTGGCTGCCATGCAGAGCGTTCCCCAGGAGCTGTACGAAGCTGCCCGCATTGATGGTGCCGGCCGGTTCCAGCAGTTTCGCAGTGTCACCATTCCTTTGATCATGCCCACCATCGTCATTACCACCATGCTGCGCATCGTCTGGACCGCGAATTACATGGATCTGGTCTTTGTCATGACCGGCGGCGGCCCGGGTAACGCGAGCATTATCCTGCCTGTTTTGTCGTACATCACCGCCTACAAAAAGCTGAAAGTGGGCGAAGCAACGGCCATGGCTGTGCTGCAGGCCATACTGCTGATCATCACTTTGTTTGTGTATTTGCGCCTGGTCAACAGGAAGGGTGAAGGAGGTCTGTCACTCTATGAGGTATAAGAGAGTAAAGGAGTTCCTGTTGCTCTGGATCCCCATTGCACTGTGGCTGACCTTCGTGCTCTTTCCCTATGTGTGGATGTTCCTCACCTCTCTAAAGGAGCCCAGCGAGCTGTATACTTCACCCATCCAGTATCTGCCCAAAAAGCCCACCTTCGCAGGTTACAAACTGCTCATGGAAACGACCAAGTTTCCCCAGTTTATCCTGAACAGCCTGCTGGTGGTGGGCGGAACACTGCTGGTTACCGGAACCGTTTCCACCGCCGCGGCCTACTGTTTCTCGCGGTTTGATTTCCGGGGTAAGGGTAAGCTGTTCGGCATGTTCCTGGTCACGCAGATGTTCCCCTCTGTGCTTTTGGTCTTTTCCCTTTTCCTGATCATGCGGACCTTGGGACTGCTCAACACCAGGCTGGCTTTAATCGTGGCCCACAGTACCTTTGCCCTGCCCTTCACCACCTGGCTCTTGACGGGGTTTTTCAACTCCATACCCAAGAGCCTAGATGAGGCGGCCACCATTGACGGGGCAACCCGCTGGCAGACCTTTTGGTATGTACTGGCGCCCTTGTCTGCCCCTGGGGTGGTGGCAGCTTTGACCTATGTGTTCATCTACTCTTGGAACGAGTTCATCTATGCGCTAACTTTTACCTCCAGTATAGACATGCGCACCGTGCCCGTGGGGCTGAACACCTTCATGGGCGAGTACATCATCCGCTGGGATCTGCTCACTGCGGGGGGAGTAATCACCGCCATCCCCATTGTGATCTTCTTCATGCTGGTCCAGCGGCGCTTGGTGCAGGGCTTGACGGCCGGAGCAGTAAAAGGATAACAATGAGGAGGATGCAAGCAGCATGACAACCAGGTCGGTCACAGAATTACAGGATTTAGCGTGGGAGCTGCGGGAGACGGTGCTGCAGATGCTCCACAGCGCCCGCAGCGGCCATCCCGGCGGCAGTCTGTCCTCTGCGGAGATCATGAGTGTTCTGTACTTCCACGTACTGAACATTAAGCCAGAGGACCCGAAGTGGCCGGAGCGGGACCGCTTTGTGATGAGCAAAGGCCACGGCTGCCCCACTTTGTATGCGGCCTTGGCCAAGCGGGGCTTTTTCCCTACAGAAGAGCTGTTCAAACTGCGGCAAAACGGCAGCATCCTGCCGGGCCATCCCGACATGAACAAAACGCCGGGCATTGACATGAGCACCGGTTCTTTGGGCCAGGGCATCAGTGCTGCGGTGGGCATGGCCCTGGGGCTGAAGTACCAGGGGCTGTCCAGCCGGGTCTATGCCCTCTTAGGCTGCGGTGAGCTGCAGGAAGGGCAAGTGTGGGAGGCCGCCATGGCTGCAGCCCACTACAAGCTGGATAACCTCATCGCCATTATCGACTACAACCGGCTGCAGATCGACGGTACCAATGCGGAAGTGATGGAAGTGGAGCCCCTGGCCGACAAATGGCGGGCCTTCGGCTGGCATGTGCAGGAGATTGACGGCCATAATGTGCAGGCCATTTTGGACAGCATCGAGCAGGCCCAAAAGGTCCAAGGACAGCCCGCGGTGATTATCGCCAGGACCGTGAAGGGCAAAGGGGTTTCCTTCATGGAAAACCAGGCGGGCTGGCACGGCAAAGCCCCGAGCGATGAGGAACTGAAACAGGCACTCGCCGAACTGCGGCAAAGGAGGATGCAGCAATGACAAGGCTCGCCAATCGCATTGCTTACGGAGAGGCCCTGGTAGAACTGGGCCGCAGGGATCCTAAGGTAGTGGTACTGGATGCGGATCTGGCCAAAGCAACCCAGACCGACAGGTTTCGTCAAGCCTTTCCCGAGCGCTTTTTCAACGCGGGCATCGCGGAACAGAACCTCATGGGCCTGGCCGCGGGCATGGCTGCCACAGGCCTCATTCCCTTTGTGAGCACTTTTGCTGTTTTCGCCACCATGCGGGGTGTGGAGCAGTTCCGCAACTCCATCGCCTATCCCAATTTGAATGTAAAAGTGGTGGCCACCCATGCGGGCATTGAAAACGGCCCCGATGGAGCTAGCCACCAATCCGTGGAAGATCTGGCCATCATGCGGGCTATCCCCAACACAACGGTTATTGTGCCTTCCGATCCCATTACCACCAAAAAGGCCGTGGAGGCCGTAGCCCAAACCTACGGCCCCGCGTATATCCGCCTGGGCCGGGCGGAGATGCCCTTCCTCTATGCTGAAGACTTCCAGTTTGAAATCGGCAAGGGAGCACAGCTGCGGGACGGCTATGATCTGACCATCATCGCCGTGGGCAACATGGTGGAAAAGGCCCTCTTGGCAGCCGATGAGCTGGCCAAGGAGCGGATCCGCGCCCGGGTGATTGACCTGCTCACCGTGAAACCCTTGGATGAAGAGCTGATCCTTAAAGCGGCCCAGGAGACCAGGGGCATTATCACCGTGGAAAACCACAGCATTCTGGGGGGCCTGGGGGGAGCCATCTGTGAGCTACTCAGCGAACGCTACCCTGCCAGGGTGCTCCGGGTAGGTCTGCAGGATCGCTTCGGCGGCTGCGGCAATCCTGAGCTTCTCCACGAAGAGCTGGGCCTTTCTGTGGACAGCATCATCGCTGCAGCACACAGGCTGCTCAAGTAAAAGGAGACTGCTCACGAAAAAAGGCGCGGGGGGAAACCCGCGCTCTTTCTATTTTCTATTCAAAGCTGAGGGCTGTAACCGGATCCAGCTTGGCTGCCCGAAGCGCCGGTGAGCTCATAGGCCTTCTGCGGCCTGAGCAGGGCCAGCTCCTGTTGGGTGCTGTCCATCTCCGCAAGGAGCTCACCCTCTGCCACGGTCTGGCCCACTTCCACCAAAATGCGCTCGATCCTTGCCCCTGCGGTAAAGCCCAAGTCGGCCTGGCGGGCACCGCGGATGGCGCCGGAGGCACTGATGGTTTTGCGTAGAGTACCCCGGCTCACCGGCATGGTGGGCTGGCGCACCTATTCCCTCCAGGCCTCCAGGGCCGCCACAGAAAAACGCACCGCGCTACCTGGCGTTCAGGCCAAGAGCAAGGGTGCGCACTCTTTGATCCGCTGCAGCGTATCGGCGATCATCTGCATCATGGTGGAAAGAACCTCCCCCGGCGGACCGCTGATCTGTGAGGCTGCCGATTCGACGCCCCGGCACTCGTTTTGCTCTTTCAGTCTAGAAAACGCGGAAAGAGGCACTGGAATCGTCCAATGCCGCTTCATGAGGTCTAGGTGGAGCAAACGTCCAGAAACACTTAGGAGGCATCTCCCCGAAAGCGAGTCCCCCGTTTTGAGCAGCCCGCCGCTGCGTTCCCGAGCGGAGAGTTGGCCCAACCCCGCCACGCTTTGCGAAAATTTCAGGCAAGGACTTACAGGCAGGCCTTGGCTGAAAACACCCGGAGCCCTTGGCGGGAGTTAACCCCACAAAGTTGACTCACTCATATCAACCTCCTGGGGTTAACCTTCGTCAGTTTTGTCCAGGCTTTCGACGGCCTGAAGAAGAAGGCGTTCCAAAGCAACCCTGCCTCGGGAATAGTGGTGCCACCCCGCGGCTGTCAGCCTTTTCGACACTGCTGCCTTGGAGATTCCCAAAGCCGCGGCAACCTCAACCTGTTTGCCCAAGCGGGACTGCAGGCGGATGGTT
>JAKOVB010000011.1 GCA_029782295.1 Pseudomonadota bacterium | reverse complement strand
ATATAACGGCGGCCTCTGATTTCCAGGTGTTGCGCCGCAGCGGCACAAGCATCGCATTCGGGTCCGTCAACCTGGCCAGCACCAACGCTGTGACGGGCACGCTGCCGGTCGGCAACGGCGGCACGGGCGCGGCCACGCTGGCCAGCGACAGCGTATTGACGGGCAACGGCACATCGGCGATCACGGCGGAGGCTAACCTGAAGTTCAATTCGTCGGGCCAACTTACGGTGGGCAGCGGCACGCCGGCGGGCATTGTAAATATTTTCAGCGGCGCGGTAGGCGTGGCCACTGAATTTATCCGGATGAGCGGCAACGTAGGCAGCAATATGTTGCTTACGATGACGAATGCGAACAACGCCACGACGGCGGCAAATTCGATTTTCAATATTGCGGTGGGCGGAGCGAGCGCGGGCGATCCTTGCATCCAGTTTATTATCAGCGGCGTGACGCAGCATGCCATCGGTGTAGATAACAGCGCTTCGGATAAATTCAAAATAACCCCTGGCGCTACGGTACCGGGCGGAACGGCCAATCACGGTATTATCGTAACGAACGACGCTACGCCGCTGATCGGTATAAACATAGACAACCCGGTGCATCCTTTGGATGTGTCGGGTCGTTCGCGGGCCAACCAGACGGTACAGGTACAGGAAAACCCCACGGTGGTATTTGGAGCCGGGGCCGGCACGGGCGCGACGGGTAGTTGCACGGGTGGCAGCAATGGATTTCAGATAACGTTTACAACGGGTACGACGCCACATGCAGGCGGTCTTATTTTTACGGTCACGTTGGTGACTGCTTACCCGACTGCACATTCGTTTGTTCCGGGGGCCAGAAACCCGCAGGCGGCTACGGACCTGAACAAGTTTTACACCAGCGGCTTTTCCGCTTCACAAATTTCTGTAAGTGCCAACGGCACACTCGCTGCCAGTACGCAATACGTGTTGTATTACGTCGGCACGGGGTATTAAAAAACGAAACCTATGGCAATCACTTCCGATTCCGCCGATCTTACAGCCGTGGTAACGGGCAGCATACAGCGGTTTAAAGGCACGCGCATCTTGCTGCGCATACACATCCGGCCCGACGATACAGTGCAGATAGAGGCGCTGTGTTTTGATTCGGGCGGTACGGATTATTATGGCGTCGGCACTTTCGAATATACCGCTACCGAACTGGATGCTTATACCGGATCCGGGTCGGGCGAATATGAAATATTTAAAAACGTTTGCGAGCAGGCGGTGAAGGCGACTTTGGAAGGCATATCTGAAAACTCTGGCAACACATATACGATCGTATGATACGCACAACCGGAAATTTTATTCTTGACCCGTCGCTGCCGGCGGTGTATCCCAACGCCCTGATAGAGGCGCGGCCGGTATTGGCGCCCGATTTTTCGAGCCTGAGTATCAACCTGCTGGTTTTTATGGAGGTGCAGGAAAACGGCGCGACGGTGCTGAAACAGGTGGCTACGCGCACCTGGTCTCTGTCGCAGACGGATATACTGAGCGATGAACCGCAGATCGCAAACATACTGGATAAACTGGCAAAAGCGGTGGGCAAAACCCTGATCAGGCAGTTAAAAACGTTTAACCAGGGGGTTACGTTTTCGGCAGAATAAACGCATATATAACAATTAAAATAACGCAGCAACATGCAAAAAACGATCAAATTCGATGCTCTGACGGCCGCAGAGGTAAAGGCGCGGCTGGATGCTATTACACAAAACCAGCAGGTGCTGAATACCATAGCGCTCACGGTGGCCCGGATGGATGGCGCGCCGGCGGATGCGGAGGTGCGGCTAAATGAGGATGCCACGGGCATCGTGGTGACGCTAAAAAATATAGAAGATGCGGAGGGCTTGCCGTCGGCATCTACGGGCGGGAAAACGCCGGGAAAATAGTGCGCTCAAAAGCCTGATTTTGTGTAATTTGGCACTAAATTGTTAAGTAGTTATGGAAACACCGCAAAAAATGGAACTGCATGACGTAGAGCGATATTTGCCGGGCTTTTTGGGCTCGGTGGCGTATTTTCTCTACATGAAAATATACCAAAGGCTGGATTGGCGGCGCTCTTTTGTAGCGCTGTTCACCGGTGTAATGGTGTCGGCATATCTGGGGCCGGAGGTGCATACGTGGGTACCCACGGTAAGGGAGGAAACGGTGGGGTTTTTGGTGGGATTCCTGGGCATGAAACTGGCTGAGGCGTTCGTCGGGCTCGACCTGAAAGGCATTATGCGGCGGGTTGTGGAAAAGCCGTTGAAGAAGTAGGGGGATAACTGCCGCCCACCGGCAACCCTCCTATCGTCGGGCTGCGGTGGGCTTGGAGTTATGCGCAATCGCAGTCGAAAATAATACGCACCCCGACGGCATCGGCAATTCTGCACAGGTAGGCGGAATTTGCCGCGAACTTTCCGGTAAGTATCCGTGAGATTGTAGTCTCACGGATGCCGGATGTTTC
>JAKOVB010000004.1 GCA_029782295.1 Pseudomonadota bacterium | reverse complement strand
TGGTCATAGATCCGAGCGAGATAACGTTCCGTCGCCTCCAGCGTCCAGTTGGCCAGCGTCTGACGCGACAGGCCTACCCCAAGACGACTGAGCTCTTGTTCCTGGCGGTACAAGGGCACGCCTTGAACGTATTTCTCGTTGATCACATGGGCGATGGCGGATGCCGAAGCGTAGCTGCCCGGGATCGGCGGCTTCGGCATAGGGGCTTTCACAATCGGCGTGTTCGTGCCGCCGTGGTCGCAGGCACGGCAGGCGTACAGATGCTGCACGTGCTCGATCACCTTCACCTGCGCCGGAATCACTTGCAGCTCCCGGCGCACTTCCGTGCGCATTTCATGCAGCCGACTCGCACACTGGGGACAGTGCTGCTGTTCCTCAGGCAGCGTGTAATGAATCTGTTCGGTCGGAACGCCTTCCAGAACAGTGCTGCGCGAGCGGCGCTTCTTCTTGCGCTTGTACGTGCCGACCGTCTCCAGTTCGGGCTCTTTCTCCTCAGGCTTCGACTTCGTTGAAGACGAACTGAAGCTGGCCGGGCACCATGCGTTCGCTCGAACGCCCAAATCGGTGCTTCTGAGCCAAGAGGAGCTGTTCTTGCAGCCGCTGCAGCTCTGCCTTTAGCTCGGTGACCTGCTGTTCGAGCGCTTCGCAATACCGATACAGTTCTTCCCTCGTTGCGGGTCGCTGGGTCATGCTTCCCCAGTTCGCGACTTCACGACCCATTCCTGCCGAAGGGTACTGGATCCCTGAAATCTTTCTCTTCAAACGACAACACGGGCGTGCACCGGCCGGTGAGCTTGGCGCTGATCCAAAGCAAGGCCGTCGAGGAGCCACTGCAGCTGGCGCAGGCTCACGGCAAGGATGCCGCGCGCTTTGTCCGCCGGCCACTGAAAGTGCCCTTTCTCCACGCGACGGTAGTAGAGCCAGAACCCGCTCTCGTCCCAGTGCAGGATCTTAATCTTGTCCCGGCGGCGGTTACAGAAAACAAAGAGCGCCGGAGAAAACGGATCGAGTTGGAACGATTGGCTGACCAACGCCGCCAAACCGTCAATCGACTTGCGCATGTCCGTACTGCCGCAAGCCAAGTAGACGCGCTCCACTCCCGCCGCGCCGATCAGCATGAGCCCAACAGCACCTTCACGACGCCGCGGAGAAGAGCGGGGTCAAAGCCCGGCCGCACTTCAACCATGGCACGACCGATGTGGATCCGCACGGCACTGTCTTCGATCGTACGCAACGCAGCCTGGCGGTCCCACCCGCCAAGCTGGATCCACTGGATGTCGTCTTCCACTGCGTCCGTTTCTTCGCTGCGGAACTTCCGCAGCCAATAGTGCATCTGTTGTACCGGCACTTCGTTCTCACGGCACCACGCGGCAACACTCATCCCGCTTGACCGATACTGATCCACTCGTTCCTGCCACATCAGCCGGCGCTCATCACGCGTCATCGAAGACAACCTCCCACATTCGTTCTGGAGAGATTATCTCTCGGCGTCACGACGCCAGGAAGGTGTGGGCTATTTGACGCTTACCATCTTTCGGCCCCTAGACGGTACCCGGCATGAGATTGAGGTCAAACTGCTGGACCACTGCATCGGTAGGAACGACCAGTATGGGGGATAGATCCGGAAGCATGGGAGGAATCGGCCAAAAGAGGATCTTCTTCAGCGTGTTCTGCGATGCTAAGCTTCTTTCAATGAAGGCTGGTTCCTGATCATCGCGCATATCCAACAGCACCGAGGAAGCGCGCACCCGCTGGAGTTGAAGGAAGCCCTCTTCCTCCCGATAAAAGTAGTAGTACGCATCGCTGTCGACCTTTCCCGTACCCAGGACAAAGCCTCCACTCGACCCGCTTCCTAGTGCTGCGGAGAAGATGGGTGTCACGCTTTGCTCCTCCACCTGGTGATTGGGCATCCAGATGTATAAGAGAGCGGTCACTACGAATGAGAGAAGCAAAAGTATGTTGTAATCGTGGAACGAGTCGCGGAGCGAGCGAACGCGCATCGAGAGAAGACCAAACAGGGCAAATGTAGCGATCAGCAAAAGGACAAAGGCGATCATCGTGGCTTTCCGTTCCCCTTGTTGAATTGATCTGCCGAAGGTGTTCCGATACGAGCTTTGGAAAGTCATCACATTCACAACGTCGTGCTGCTGATGCCTCAGGGGCAGGGGAGATGGGCGTGTGCCCGGCCTGGAGACTATATGAGATGCAGACAAAATCAGTCCTATTATAGCATGTGGTCATATGTAAAACGACTCGCACAGGAATTGAAAAGCAAAGGGTATTCGCCGAACGGAGGGGCATTTTCCTCTACACACTCTTCAGGACGGATGTTCCACACCCTTAACGAAACGCGTCTTATGGCCGGTCAAGTCCTAGATGTGGTGTAAATTCGTCTCCTGGCTGTTGAGTTCAAACTTAGGCTGCTGTGTTTCTCTGTGACTCTAGCTCGCTAGGTTTGCCGTTACTCTCGGATCGTTTGTGGTCCCAGTACTGATCCATCCGAAAGTAGAGCCGCCCCGTCAGCCACTCCTCATCCTGCTCCATCAAGAGCGCGCCTAAGAGGCGTAGGGCTGAGTCCGTATTGGGGAAGATGCCAATCACTCGCTCCCGCCGCCGCACCTCCCGGTTGAGGCGTTCAAGCCCGTTGGTGCTACGGAGTCGGCGCCGATAGGCCTCAGGGAGT
>JAKOVB010000170.1 GCA_029782295.1 Pseudomonadota bacterium | reverse complement strand
ATCGCCGCAATCAAGGACCAAACTGACAAGCTATCGTTCGCCGGTACTGGGCCTTACGATGTGAAAGCCACACTCGACGGCGAGCAGGTAACAGTTGCAACGAACCTCGACAAGTTGGGATACTCCCTGACTTCTGATTACGATAGAGCAAAGAACGCGCTGTCCTACACAGAATACACCGCACCAGACAACGCAGGTATCGCCGCAATCAAAGCTCAGACCGACAAACTCACATTCGACGCGAACAATTACATTTATGCTGTCGCAACTGCCGACGTCGACGAACAGGCAATTGCCGACGCCGTGATTGCGGCAATTGGCGAAGAGCAGCTTGTCACCGTTGTCGTAACGCCGCTATCAGTCCGCACGCAAACGACATCTTCGCCCGGTGATGCCATCAAGCTGTGGCGTTACTCGAAGGTGCGAGCCAGTTTCGCCGTGGACAGCGATCTCAGCGGGCACGATCTCCGATTCATCATCTATCGTGCCGACACGCTGCAGAAGCTCACTGAGTGCAGCGGATCGGAGATTACGATCACTGCGCAGTCCGGCGGATCGCTCGTCGCCGTGGAAGCTGCGGACACGAAGGTGCCAGCCCCGGGCCGCTATCGTTACGTCTTGCGCGATCAGACGATCGATGACGTGATTTGTTACGGCGACGTATTTGTGTGCGATGCCCCGGACTCAGGGACATCGTGAGTTTGAAATTCAGCCGGCCGAGTGTACAATGTCTCGTCGTACGCATCTCTGTGCGAGTAGTGGAGATTCGGCCATGGCTGCGAAAGTGGATGTATTCTGCCCGCTCTGCCAGGGCAAGATGCGGTATGATTCCGGGCGTGGGTCATTTGAATGTTTAACGGCGACGACTTTGATCCATTCGTACTTACGAAACCACTGTGTGTATGGGCGATACCGATAGTTAATAGGGTAAAGGCGAATCCATTTTCCTTCTTCCGTCATCCCCGCAGTGCAGACAACCTCCTGATGGTGCTGCGATGGACGCGGGTAGGTCTTTACCAGCACAAGTACTTTCAATTCCCGCCAATTCTGTTCCATCCCGGAGCTCCCGAACTGTGATTCCGCTTATGGCATGGATGGACTGCGCGAGGACCCAACGGTGGCAATCCCGCGGGTTCATTTCATAGCACAATAACAGGAGATTATAGGTCTTCGCAATCGCAAGAAGG
>JAKOVB010000169.1 GCA_029782295.1 Pseudomonadota bacterium | reverse complement strand
AGCGGCCTCCGCGGCCGCCATGCCCCTGGAGGGCCGCAAGCCTATCAGCGCGTCCTCTATTTGAAACTTACTTCGCCTGGGCATTTGAGGATTCCGTTTCGGTTTCGCAAAGCCATTTCAGGTCGTAATCGCCAAAGGTGATGTCGATGTCCTGCAAAAGGTCTTCTTCCAGGACGTAGTCCCGCAGCTCCGTGATCTTCCAGGCGGAACGGTGCTCGGGACGCGCGAAGCAGGCGAACAGCCAGCCATCGGCGGTCAAATAAGGACGGGTCCCAAGCAAATAGACCCTTCCGTTGCGGGTGATTTGTGCGACGATGCGCATGTCCATGGCGAACCTCCTCTGCTTTGCGACCGCATCCGCCCAGACCGTCCGGGCCGGTTTATCAAGAACGCAGTCGCGACTGTTCGCCATAAAGCGGGCGTAGACGCCCTGGTTCCTATGGGGCACCCGCTCAGTCGCCGCAGAGGCGGCTAAGAAGGTGCCGGTTATTTTCGACTTCACTGGATTATAACGCTGCCGTTAAAACTGTCAATAGGAAAAACGTGACGGGCTGCGATTTTTCGCAACATGCGTTGTCACGCTTACTTGCGGATGACACGAGATCGCGGCCGACCCACGCTTGGAGGATCTCGGAATTTCGATACCTCCGATTCCGGGATCATCCAGACCGTCCTACCGAATTTCTGTCCGCGCATCTCACCAGAAAGAAGTAGTTGACGGACACGCCCCTCCGTTAGGCCGAGTTCTGCGGCAACCTCGGCAACGGTCAGCATTCGCTCGGACGTTTTTTCAAGCACGGTTTTCATGCCTCCATTATATCGCTGGCGACAAAACCGGCCAACCAGAATGGCAGGTGGTCGAAGGCCAACCGGCACCGCCGAAGCCCCCCGGTCGTCGCCGAACCGGGCACCTGCCGTGAGTGCACTGGACTATAAGTCCAGGTGACTGGTTATCCGGGAAACACACAAAGTCGCGTTCCCAGATAGCTCTGCGTTCAAGTGGACAGGGGCGGGATCGAACCGCCGACACCTGGATTTTCAGTCCAGAGAACTAGCGATTTTGCCGGTGGTGTCGGCTGTGCAGGCGGGTTGGCAATCGATCGAAGAGCAGATAACGAAAACGCCAGCCATTGTGGCTGGCGTTAGACCGGGGATGCGATCCCCGGTGGGGTTACAGTTCAACAGTCTCGATAGGTGCTGCGATGGACGCGGGTAGGTCTTTACCAGCACAAGTACTTTCAATTCCCGCCAATTCTGTTCCATCCCGGAGCTCCCGAACTGTGATTCCGCTTATGGCATGGATGGACTGCGCGAGGACCCAACGGTGGCAATCCCGCGGGTTCATTTCATAGCACAATAACAGGAGATTATAGGTCTTCGCAATCGCAAGAAGG
>JAKOVB010000136.1 GCA_029782295.1 Pseudomonadota bacterium | reverse complement strand
CGGGTTCAGCGCCAGGCAGGAAGGAGTGGATTTGGCGATGGCGCGTACACATGGCCTCTGTCAGAAATGTCTTGACAGGGTCAGGCATTCGCCGTAGGATGGAATCACGGTTTGTGAAAGAGAAAGCTATGGTCAGAAGGCCGAGGATGCGCCCCTCAGCTCATTGGCGACCACGCTTTCTCTTTCTTTGTGGCGAAAGGGACGTTCCGCACGGCGCTGTCGTCGTTCCTCTCGGCTCTGATGCCGGCTGCGTTCACGTACGGTCTCGGGCACGGTGTAACGTGTCAGGACCAGAGCCCGCGCCTGAGCTTTGGTCAGGGGTCTGCCATCGATATCGCGCAGTTCGTAGGGACGTTCCTGTTTGAGCACCAGGAGAATGCGGTCGAGGAGGTGGGTGGCGACAGTGCAGACAGCCTGGGCATGATGGCGGCCCTTGTGCACCATCTGGTCGTAGTAGATCTTGGCCAGTTGGGGGTCATAGCGCCGGGCCACATCGGCGTTGAGAAAGGCTGTGTACTTGATCAGATTGGGACCGGCCTGGCTGATGTGCAGGCCCTTGCCCTCGTAGGTACCGCTCTGCGAGCTGCGGGGCACCATGCCACTCCACCCGCGCAGGGCGCTGGCGTTGGCGAAACGATGGGGATCGCCGATGAAGCTGAGGTAGACAGCAGCGCTGTCCTCCCCCACGCCCATCAACGATTCCAGGTGTCGTTCGGGATGCAGTTTGTAGTAGAGAGGTCACAGGACCTCTCTACGCAAGCGTCGGATTTCGACGATGATGTCCTCGAGAAAGCCCTGTTTGCTGAGGCTCTCTGACTCGAGGCTGTCGAAATCGAGGTAGCGACCGTCGTCGCCGTAGACGCTCACCACCTTCACCGCCAGCCGGGCCAGGGCCTGGGGCCAGGCATGCTCGTGCGACTGCGGGCAGGCATCCGCCTCCCAGGCCTGCAACATGTCGGCAGGGTCCGTGTGCAGAACCCGGAGTGGGTGGTAGTAATGGCGGCGACACCAACGGGCAGCGAAGCTGAAGGCGTCGGGAAAGACGCCGTGCCAACCATCCAGCCACACCAGCCGGTCCAGGGCCACGATCTGATTCTTGAGCGCCGTTTCCTGGGCCGTCAGCCATCTCACCTGCTTGCATACCCGCTGCAAGGCCAGCATCTCCCCGGAAGGAGGGCACAGGGCGTGCAGTTGCTCGCGGTTGACCAGGGCCAGCCTCGCCAGCACTCGGGCGTCGATGCGGTCGCTCTTGGCGTGTTTCTGGTAGAAACGTCGCAGATCGACCACCTGCTGGGTGTTGACGACGTAGACCCTGACGCCGCGCTCCAGCAGGTAGGCGGCGACCGGCAGCCAGGCATGCCCCGTCGATTCCATCACCACACTCACCGGCTCATCCGGCGGTGCACCCTCCCGCGCCCGCTTCAACAACCGGGCCAGATCCTCCGGCTCTGTCCGTAACGACAACACCGGCGACATATACGCTCCTTGCTCTGACATCACCACCGCCTTGTGGGCGCCGGTGACGGCCAGGTCCATTCCGATGATCCGCATAGGCTGCCTCCTCTGAGTGCAAAACGACATCAACCGGCGCCGTTGCCGGTCGCAGTGCGGGAAGGAGGAGCCATCCCATGCCCAGGTCGCTACGTTATCCCATGCTTGCCTTGATTAGGGGCCTCATTCGCGATGAGCCCCAAGGTTCCTAATCGGGACTCCTGGAGGGGAAGGCTTGCCAGTCTACTTCAAGAGGCAGTCGTACGACTCCTCAGCCAACACGAAGCCTGCTCCTTCCCTCCAGGAGGATTGTAACCGATGTTCGTCGGCTACACCCGAGCACGTTTTGACTCCTCGCGCTCACCACCAATATACAAGCCACCACGGGGTGAGAGGACAAGGATCGCACTTGACATCTCTGTGCAGTTTACATAGAATACAAAAAATACACAGAGATGCAATGGAGGCGTTATGACCGTGTCAACTACCATCAGCAAGACCGATCTGGCGCGCCGGACACGCCAAGTGGTGGATCAGGCACGACGTGGTCGTCCGGTGATCATCGAGAGCTACGGTGAAGAGCAGGTTGCCGTGCTCGACGCGGCCGACTATCGCTGTCTGCGCGCCATTGCCGCTTACTATGCTCTGCCCCCGCACTCAGCACCCGTCAACGATCCCACCCTGTCGCCGCGCGGCTTAGATCGGCCTGAGGTAGAGGCCGCCGTCACCGGCGCGGAAGGTGACATTCAAGCTGCATGGAATCGCATTATCGCGGCCTATCTCGATGGCGATATCAGTCTGGGTCGTGCGGCTCAGTTGCTCGGTGTTGAGCGCTTTGAACTGACTGAGCGCCTTGGGCGTCTGGGTCTACCCCTGCTCGTGGGCAGCGTCACCGTTGCAGAGGCCAAGCAGGAACTGGCAAGATTGGACGCATGACTCACAGCCATCCCAGCTACCTGATGGATACGACGGTGTTGAGCAATTTTGCCCACGCTGGTCGTCCCGATCTACTCCCCATGGTTCTGGGACCGAACCTTGCTGTCACGCCCGGCATCATGGCGGAACTTCGAGTCGGTGAGCAGGCAGGCCTGGTGCCAACCTGCGATTGGGCATGGTTGACAGTGCTCACCCCGACGGATGGCGAGCTGACAATGGCACGAGCCCTGCAGCGGCAGCTTGACCCTGGTGAGGCAGAGTGCCTGGCAGTAGCGCTCCACCGCGGCTATCGGTTCCTCTCTGATGACTTCGCTGCCCGCCGGTTCGCGGAAGCCAAAGGGCTTACGGTGTCGGGAACCATTGGCGTGTTGCTGAAGAGCATTGCCATAGGAGCGCTATCGCTGCTGCCGGCAGACCAGTTGTTGGAAAAGATGATCGCTCATGGCTACCGTGCGCCGGTGCGAACATTGCGCGAACTCGCTACCGACTGACAGATAGACTCCTTCAGTACTGACGGTTCGCGATTGGAGCGACTTCCAGGCCGAGGCCACAATGCCCTGCGGGGTGTATTTCAGTTTGGGGGAAGATGCCTGACGGTAGACCATAGGTCATCGAAGGTACCGGACAGAACAGCCGAGCGAATGGGGATGAGATTCTCGATGCCTTGGCGACTCCATCGCATACCAGGACCGGTAAGCCGATCTTTGTATTGCTTGGCGCCGCTTTCGACGGCGCCACTACCGATGACCCAGCGACCTTCTCG
>JAKOVB010000158.1 GCA_029782295.1 Pseudomonadota bacterium | reverse complement strand
AGTCATCCAGTGACTGCGCCTGGCTCAACTCCTTCTGCATCTCTTCGACGGTCGGTACGGGAAGGGGGCGTTTCAGTGTGGTATTCGTGTCCTGATTCATGGTTCTTGACTCTTGTGGCTGAGATGTGGTGGATTCCAATTCTGGTCTCTCCACCCTCTACTCAACCGTGATTCATTTCCACACTCTTTCTTACATCGTCGGCCACGCCGCATGGCATACCGCTTTCTGGCCATTTGGCATACCCAAGTTTAGCCAGACGGCCAATGACAGCGCCAGCCTTATCCGATAGGATGTGACACACCGCGATCCGCGCCTTTGTTCAACTTCCCTGAAGAACAGCGCTGCTGCGCCTGGTAGCATCCCAATGACGGAATCAGCTGAATTGGAGACCATCTCGCCCTTGTTGGTGACCAAGCTGCACCGTCCGCGTCCTTCGGCGCTGTGGGTGGCGCGACCGCGGGTCATGGCGGGGTTCGAGGGCGGCCTTCATCAACGACTGGTGTTGATCTCGGCTCCGGCAGGCTATGGCAAAACCGCGGCTGTCAGCCAGTGGCTGGACACTGTCGACATTCCTTCGGCATGGTACACCCTGGACCAACACGACAACGACCTGGCGACGTTCCTGGAGTATGTGCTGGCGACGATGCGCGCGGTCTACCCGGGGGCGGGACGTCCAAGCGAGCTGATGCTGCGGGCGCCCGATCTGCCGTCGCCCGAACGGCTGGCGGAGTCCCTGCTCCACGACCTGGTGGCGCTGCCAGGGCCTCTCATCCTGGTGCTCGACGAGTATCAAGCCATTCTGAACCCGGACATCCATACGGTGATGTCGCGGGTGCTGCAATACCTCCCTTCGCACGTCCACCTGATCATCACGACGCGGACTGACCCACCTCTGCCTTTGGAGCGGCTGCGGGGGCGCGGGCAGATGAGCGAGATCCGCAGCGCTGACCTGCGCTTCACGACCCAGGAAACAACCGAGCTTCTGCGCGGTGTGCTCGACGACGCCGAATCGGAAGGGATAGCAGCTCTCCTTGAAGAGAGTACAGAGGGATGGGCGGTGGGTCTGCAGTTGGCCGCCGCCTCCTTGCGCGGCTGGCATGCCTCGGCGGCCATGGCCCGCGGTCTAAGTAGGTAGCAGGAAATTCTTTCCCATTCAGGCGGCAGTCCAGACCAGAGCCTGGGCCGGCGTCATATCGGCAAAGAAGGAGTCAACGGTATCCAACAAACGTTGCAGAGAGCCGTACAAGCGGTCGGCGGCGATGCGACCCTTCAGACGCAGCCAGATGTTCTCGACCGGATTCAAATGCGAGCAGTAGGTTGGCA
>JAKOVB010000156.1 GCA_029782295.1 Pseudomonadota bacterium | reverse complement strand
TGATATCGCGGGGGAGCCCACGCATCCCCAAAAACGTTGTGTGCCAACCCTGCATCGTGAACCTCAAAAGTGGGAGGCCACCATACCCGTTTACAAAGCGAACAGGAAAGTCAATGAAATCAACGGTCTACCCAGACCACCCCCGCGCCAGTGCTAGCTTTGCGTACCGTCACTTATTGCACTGAAAACGAGGAGACCCCTCCTTCCTCAACGTCACGACGCACCATGTGCTGGATTATAGGGCTGCGATCCCCCGTGCAGCTTGACACCCCGTGCAGCTTGACGGCGAAGGCGTCGGCTCGAGATACTCGCATATCGCAACTGATATGGGACCCGGAGGCCGCTATGCTGTGTCTGTCCGAAGAATCCCGTCCTTGCCGCGGCTGACCTGAGCAGCGAACGTGGACTCCCCAGTGCACAAGGAGTTCACGATGCAAGAGGGACCGGAGACCGAAGCAGACACGCGGGTGCTGCGTACAAGCGGCTTGCGCGGTTTGATGCCGAGGGCTTGCCTGGCCTGCAAGATCGCACCTGCCGCCCGCACACCAGACCTGCACCGTGCCTGCCGGCGGAGATCGCGAGCTTCGAGCAGCAGCGCCGGCAACGTCTTCCCTTGTGGCGTATCGCTCAGGCGTGCGGGCGCAGCTTGGCTACCGTCAGCCGCTACATGGTGCAAGCCGGCCTGTCACGACTGAAGTCCTTGGATCCCGTGGAGCCGATCCGCCGCTACGAACGCGCCACGCCCGGCGAGCTGCTGCACATCGACACCAAACGGCTCGGACGCATCCACGTCCTGGGTGACCGCATCACTGGAGACCGCGCGAAAAACCGCAATCGTGGCATCGGATGGGAAGCCGTGCACTTGGCGATCTATAATAGTGTCCTGTCCCCCTAATTCGTAGGCACAAAAACTGCATGGGTTGAGGCATCCTTGGAGATGTCTCATGCCGAACGCATACACCCCCACCAGCACGATCGAGCTCACGGACATGGAGCGTGCGGAGCTCACTTCGATGGCCAGATCGCGCTCACTTCCAACAGCGTTGTCGTTGCGCGCGCGCATCGTCCTGGCATGCGAAGGGCCGGACAAGGCCAGCACTGACGTTGCGACGACACTGGGGATCGATCGCAACACGGTCAACAAGTGGCGCGCGCGGTATGCGCGGAATCGGCTCCCAGGGCTGTATGACGAGCTTCGACCAGGGCGGCCGCGCACGGTCGATGACGAACGAGTGGCAGAGTTGATCACGAAGACTCTGCACACCAAGCCGGCGGACGGCGCAACACACTGGAGCACGCGCGGCCTTGCCGCCGAAACCGGAATCAGTAAGACCTCCGTCGCGCGTTACCTCAATGCCTTCCAACTCAAGCCTCACCGCGTGGAGAGCTTCAAACTCTGGGACGGATCCGCTGTTCATTGAGAAGCTGCGCGACGTCGTTGGCCTATACCTGAATCCCCCGGAAAACGCGCTGGTGCTCTGCGTTGACGAGAAGAGCCAGTGCCAGGCTCTGGAACGCACGCAGCCGATGCTGCCGACTTACTTTCCGCAGGTCGCCAGACGCATTTGCGCGTAATTTCCCGGTCGCGGGAAGGTCAAGGTTGGCGCGGTACTTCCAAGTCGATGAGACGCTCGGTCTGCTCCTCCCACTCACGCATAAGCTGCTTGGCACGGCGGTGGTTGTCGATCGCGTGTTGTAGAAGCTCGGCCTGCGCTGGCGTGACCATGCGATGCACGAG
>JAKOVB010000146.1 GCA_029782295.1 Pseudomonadota bacterium | reverse complement strand
TGAGCTCGCGACTTCAGAGCCCGGGCCGCCTGAGAGCGGCGGTCGCCTTGCCACGCGCAAGCATGGGTGCTCCGACCGTCTGACGGCGCACCAGGTTACGTGGGCCTGAGAGCTGCCTCCGGGGATTCGTGGATCGAACTCGAGTTACGCACGATCTGAAATATTGCAGAGAGAGAAAACCTCTGCGGCGACAAGTGCATGTCCGCGCGGATGTGGACAGGTTACGCGGATGGACTCGGATTTACGCCGCTTCTCATTACGAACCAAAACACGTTAGGGCGCATAGAACCCATGCTCTTCGCCATCTCTGCCGGTTCAGACGGAAGCGGGCACGACCGATTTGTCGCGTCGATCCCATTTGTCCTGTCGCCTGGTAGCACACTACAACTCGCAGAGACAGCGGTGCACTCATTCGAAGGCGGAGATCACGTCAAGCTGGAGAAACTACAGCTTCGTTACTCGGCGTCAGTCGGACCATATACATCCGAGGCGGAAGCAGAACTCGGTCTGCAGAGACTGACCGCCGCTCTGCTTTGGTCCGCGCTTGAGTTCAACGTCGGCCTACGATACCCAGGTGAACGGGGCGCGGTTCATTTTCATGAGCAGCCACTCCCAATTCCGAACGTCGAACCCATGGCGTACATCGGCAAGGTTACGGGCTGGCAAGCAACAGACGGACACTATGACGCTGACTCGCCAATCGTGCGGCCTGATCACAAGCGGCTCGTGCGTTTCGAAGGCGGGCGAGCGACGATCACAGCCGGAATCAGCAGCGACAACTTCTTAAAAAAGCTTGCGGAGGCACTCCAGTTTCCTGGCACAGCCTCGGTCGCCAAAGACAACAAGCTTCGTCTTGCAATCGAAGTTTGCGCTGGGCATAGATTCGAGATCAGTGACAACGCCCAATTCGTGGCTCTTGTCACCACACTAGAAGCACTTCTGCCAGACTCGGCCGTGTCGCCAGCGGCAGCCAGCGCGCTGGCCTACGCACACGCGGCGGTCCTCGAAGCGCGGAACCAACACCCTGTGGAATCCGTCGAGTGGTCCCAAGTCAATCACCTCTTGTCTCGAGTGGGCAAGCTACAGCAGGAGGCAATCGGGACTTCAATGCGGAGCTTTGCGTTGGCGGCTGTACAGCGGCATCCGGACCTGGGAGATGCCGACACAACGTCCCTGGCCCTGCGAGATGCTTACTCTGTTCGCAGCCGCCTACTTCATGATGGTCATGTCGATCCCGCCTTGCTGCGCGAGAAGTTGGGCTTCCTTCGACAGTTCGTACCGAAGTTGCTTCGCGCACTCTTCCTAGAGACCGCAGGCGCATGACTGCAGCAATGCACCCTAACCCTTCATTCCACCGGACCTGCGCGAAAAGCCGCGCAGGCCGGTGAATTCAAACGTTGAGCCGCACAAATTCCCGATTGAGGCATTCATGCAAGAACTCA
This sequence comes from Pseudomonadota bacterium, assembly GCA_029782295.1. Classification (GTDB taxonomy): domain Bacteria; phylum Pseudomonadota; class Gammaproteobacteria; order Burkholderiales; family Methylophilaceae; genus CAIJXJ01. The sequence continues at coordinate 5,441 of JAKOVB010000146.1, read as the reverse complement.
TCTCTCTGCTAGGCATCGTCGGTGCGCTGGCCATTGGAGTGGTCAGCCCCGGGCCCAGCTTCGTCCTGGTCGCGAGAGTCGCGGTCTCGGCTTCACGTCCAAGTGGCATTGCCGCATCACTCGGCATGGGTCTGGGCGGTGTAGTCTTCGCTGTGGCGGCCCTGCTCGGTCTGCAGGCAGTCCTGCTGGCGGTTCCGGCTCTGTACGTTGGGCTCAGGGTCCTGGGTGGGCTGTATCTCTGCTACCTCGGCTACCGCATCTTTTCCGGTGCGAAGAAATCACTTCAAGTCGATGGCGCAGGCGCCCGCCAGCACGCTCCCCTGCACCGCTTCTTCTTGCTTGGGCTCACTACCCAGGTAAGCAATCCCAAGACCGCGATCGTCTACGCCAGTGTCTTTGCGGCCTTCTTGCCAAATTCCTTCTCGGTTCCGTTCGCGCTTTCCCTGCTCTGCGTCGTGTTCGCTGTAGAGGCGGGTTGGTACGCCATAGTCGCGGTGCTTCTGTCTTCGTCGCGGTCGCGCCGCGCATACCTGAGTTGCAAGGCCTGGGTCGATCGAACGGCGGGTGCGGTCATGGTGGGTTTGGGGCTAAAGCTCATCACTTCTGCGCACAGAGGGTGAGCGTCAAGTGCGGCCTAACCCCTCGTTGCAACCGAAAGCCTACAGCGGGCTTCGCCCGCTTCCGGCTTCGGGTGAACTCAAACGTTAGGCCCCTATAGGAGGGTGCGGTGATTGACCTTCACGTAAGTGATCTTCGCACCGTTGTGCCGTCCAAAGACTTTGCGTTGTCCAAGGATTTTTACTTGGCACTGGGTTGCGAGTTGGAATGGTCAGACGACGATCTGGCGCTATTCAATCTCGCAGGATCAAGGTTCTATTTGCAGCGTTACTATGTGAAGGAGTGGGCTGAGAACAGCATGCTTCACATCTCCGTGGAGGATGCGGTCAGTTGCTTTGCTGACATCACGGAGCTCGTAGAGTCTGGTCGCTTTCCTTCCGTCCGCATAGCCCCACCAAAGCAAGAGCCCTATGGCGCATTGGTCACTTACGTCTGGGATCCGTCAGGCGTCCTGCTGCATCTGGCTCAATGGGACGGGGCCTGACAATTCATTCAAGCCGACGCCGCTTCGCGGCGCAGCTTAAATCAAACGTTAGGCTGCACTAGAGGCGAGTTGGTTCGACATGCCAAAGCGTTCCAACGACTTCCAGCGCCTCGTCTACCTAGTTCGAGTGAATCTTGCTGCCGGTGCGACGGTGACCGAGTCCAAGATGATGCGCGATCGCCTTACCAAAAGGTACCGCGAGGTGGACGTGGTGGTAAGTGGTTCGGTGGGTACACAGAAGGTCAACGTGTGCATCGAGTGCCGCGATCACAAGCGCGTAGCGGACGTGACGTGGGTAGACACAATGAAATCCAAGCACGACCGCTTGGATACGCATGTGCTCCTCCTTGCTGCGTCGCAAGGCTTCACCAAGGAGGCGAAGGATGTCGCGGCAATGTACGGCATCGAAACGTACTCATTGGAAGAACAGGATGACCCGAACATTCCGGGGTTACTGGGCCCAAGCGGATCACTCTGGCATTGGACCTATTCGCTGTCAGCGGACAAGGTGAGCGTACGGGTCGCGGCCACGAGCGGCCTTGCGGCCGAGACCGTTGCGACGACTCCCGACAATCTGCTCTACTTAGCTGATGGAGCGGAACTGTGCCAGTTGAAGGAGTTGGTAAGTCAGATGCTCCAAACGGAGCATGTACGAGACTATTTCATGCGCGAGGGTAGAGAAGAGCACATCCGGTTCGAGGTCACGTGGGAACCACCCGCCGACTCTTTGGGACGACCGCTATTCATGCAGAAACTCGAACCCAAAGTGCTTCGTTCCGTGGAGTCCATACGCGTTTTCGGGCCGTGCAAAGTGCAGATCGGGCAGTTCGGTATGCGTCACGGGCGTCTGGGCTCAGTCAAGATTGCCTGGGGAAAGGCAACGATTGGTGGCCAAGATGCGATGGCCGTGGCAACCATGAACGAGGCTGGCGAAACAAAGCTCTCTCTCAACTTCAAGGGGCCGGCAGGTGGAGCCGGTGCAGCCTAACCCGTCGTTGCACCCGACATGCGTCAGCCGGCTGCCACATGCGGGTGAACTCGAACGTTCGGCCTCATGGAGAGAGCGAGGATGAAGCCCCGCATTACGGTGATTACGCTCGGTGTCGATGATCTGGAGCGAGCGGTGCGCTTCTACTCGGTAGGGTTGGGATTTTCTACAGAAGGAATCGTGGGCCTGGAGTTCGAGTTTGGCGCTGTGGCGTTCTTCGCCATGCAGCCTGGTCTGAGGCTTGCGCTGTGGCCTCGCAGGAGCCTCGCCCATGACTCGGGGCTACCGGTTTCCGGCCCAAGTCCAACCAATCTTTCGTTGGGGCATAACGTCACCTCTCGAGAGGAGGTCGATGCCGTCATGTCCCGAGCGGAATCTGCCGGGGCCCGAATCATCAAGCGGCCCAAGGAAACGTTCTGGGGCGGCTATGCCGGTTACTTTCAAGATCCGGACCAGCATGTCTGGGAGGTCGTATGGAATCCTCAGTGGCAACAGTAGGCGCGCTGAGGCATGACCATTCGTTGCAGCGGACGACCGGCGTCACAGGGGAGCCGGCGCAGGGCGAACGCTCATTGCGGGCTCTTCGCACCGCGACATGAGGTGTTCGTGCCCTTCCATCGTCGGACGTGGCGGGTCGTCATGTCCGTGACGGAACGCGGGCCTGAAGACGTCGAAGCTCGCCGGACGGCAAGACCGTCATGCCCTTCCCTGACGGAACTGCCCGCAGCAATGCCCCGGCGACGGCTGCCGCCTCGATGGGCTTGTAGTTGGGGGGAATCAGGAAGCCGAGTGCCTTGCCCAGTGCGGACGCCCATACCTCGCCACGCCGGGTGGGTTGGCCGAGGGCTTCCCGGTCTCCTACCAGCATCGATGGGCGCGCGACGATCAACCCCTCGAACGGCATCTGTGCCAAGGCGTCCTCGAGCTCCCCCTTCACCCTGCTGTAGAACACCTTCGAGCGGGCGTCGGCACCCATGGCGCTCACCAGGCCCGCCTTCCTTGCGCCAGCAGCCGACGCCGCTCGTGCCACCGCCAGGTTGGCGTCGTGGTCGATGGCACGAAATGCAGCCTGACTCCCGGCGACCTTGATCGTGGTTCCCAGCGCCAGGTACACCTCGTCGGCGCTCGGCAGCGCAGGCAGCGCAGCAAAGTCGACGACGTGGGCCGTCAGCTTGGGATGCTCGATGGGTGGCGGCCGGCGCCCGAGACTGTGCACCGCGATCACCGTTCGGTCGGCCAGCAAACCCGCGAGAATCTCCCTGCCGACCAGGCCTGTTGCGCCTGCAATGATGACGGTTCTGCCGGTCATGCGCGGATCCTCTGTCGTCCTGGATTCAAGTCACGCGGCGACGCGCATTCACGGACCAGCGTGCTGGCGCACCATGGCCACCCGTTGCGGACCGATTGATACCATCGTGATGCGCTTACCGAGCGGCGAGGAACTCATGGCTCTCGAAAATCCGTTTGTATGGCACGAGCTGGTCACTTCGGATCAGAAGTCTAGCGGTGACTTCCTTGGCCGGCTGTTTGGCTGGGCAAGACGAGAGGTTGATGCGGGGCCGTTCGGAACCTATACGCTGTTCCAGGTTAACGGAAGCGATATCGCAGGCATGATGAATCCGGCATCCGATTCGCCCGCTGGCGCCTCATATTGGCATACATACTTCGCAGTTTCAGATCCGACGGGGGCGGTGGCACACCTCCTGCAGACGATTCAGTCACGCGCCTGAGAGTTCGCTGCAGGCGAGACGGCCCTGACAGGCCGCGGCCCGAGTTCGAACGCCGGATCTTTTCGCACCGTATGACGCCACGTTCGCTTTCATCTCAAGTGCTTGGCCTGGTCGGCTGGCTGCTGGTTGCGTTCGCTGCCGCGGTGTTGGGTGCCGTGGCATCGGCCGACGCGGCGAAGTTCTATGCGCAGTTGGTGAAGCCGTCCTGGGCGCCGCCCGCCTGGGTGTTCGGCCCCGTGTGGTCGGTCCTGTACACGCTGATGGGCGTCGCCGCCTGGCTCGTGTGGCGCTCGCCCGGTCCTGCGCGGGGTGCGCTCTGGTTGTTCGCTGCACAGCTGGCGGCCAACGCACTCTGGTCGTGGCTGTTCTTCGCGTGGCACCTCGGTGCGCTGGCGGCGGTCGAAGTGCTGGTGCTGCTGGCGCTCATCGTGGTATCGGTGCTGGCGTTCTGGCGTCGCTCCCGCATGGCTGCATGGCTCTTGCTACCCTATCTCCTTTGGGTGTCGTTTGCCTCGGTGCTCACCTGGTGGGTATGGCAGCGCAATCCTGGTCTTCTGTAGAACGCGCCGAGCGATCCACCATGGCCACCTCGACCAGCTGGTTCTTCTGGGCAGCGCTCTCGGCGATCTTCGCCGCGCTGACCGCGATCTTCGCCAAGGTCGGCATCCAGGGCGTCGACTCCGATCTCGCCACGCTCGTTCGCACGATCGTCATCCTGTTCGTCCTGTCGGCGTTCATCTGGTTCGCAGGAAAGTGGAGCAATCCGTTCGAGCTTCCCGCCAGGACGTGGCTCTTCCTCGGCCTGTCCGGCCTGGCCACGGGCGCCTCGTGGGTGTGCTACTTCCGCGCGCTGCAGATCGGCGATGCGTCCAAGGTCGCGCCGGTGGACAAGTTCAGTGTCGTGCTGGTCGCCGTCTTCGCGTTCGCGTTTCTCGGCGAGCGGCCATCCGGCCGCGAATGGCTCGGCATCGCGATGGTGGCCGGCGGCGTGCTGGTCCTCGCGTTCAGGAGGTAGCCGATGAGTCATACCGTGACCAAGTTCGCACTGGGCATGATGGGCCGCCTGCGTGACCGCCCGGCGATCGGCGACGCGGCCGTGACGATCGCGCTGCCGGCGCCCGAGGCGCGCGGCGGCATGCCGCTGATGGAGGCGCTAGCGCTGCGCCATTCGTCGCGCGATTTCGCGCGTGACGAGCTGCCGCTGCCGCTGCTGTCGAACCTGCTCTGGGCGGCCTGGGGCAGGAACCGCCCCGAAGGCGGGCGCACCGCGCCGTCGGCGCTGGACGCACAGGAAATCGACGTCTACGCGGCGCTGCCCGGCGGCGCCTACCGGTACGACGCCGAGGGGCATGCGCTGTGCCTGGTCGCGAAGGCCGACCTGCGGCGCGTCACCGGCTACCAGGACTTCGTCGACGAGGCGCCGCTCGACCTGGTCTACGTGGCCGACCACCGGCGCATGGCGATGGTGCCGGCGGCGCAGCGCGAGAGCTTCGCGTCGTTCGCGGCCGGCGCGATCGCGCAGAACGTCTATCTGTTCGCCGCCGGCAACGGGCTGGCGACGGTGATCCGCGCCTGGATCGATCGCGACGCGATCGCCGAGGCGCTTGGCCTGGCGCACGAT
>JAKOVB010000143.1 GCA_029782295.1 Pseudomonadota bacterium | reverse complement strand
CGGTTTGAACAACCGCTTCGAAGGCTGCAATCACGCTGCGAGCCATGTCGGGACCGAGCTCTTTAATGATACCGGCAACGGTGTAAAGCTCATCGTTTGTGACAGTCTCTGTTTTTGCGTTCAATGCATCAGCAATTTCCTGAGCTGTACCGGTCAGGTTGTGCTGATGAATCAGGTCCTTTACGAGTTGGAGTGACATGATGTTTAACCTCCTATTGCTGGTAGTGAAACACGAGGTCGTCGAGAACAGCGGCGATGGCACGCATGGAAATAAACCGCTGTGTCGGAACTCGTCGGTTTCTCTCGTTCAGTGACGCGGCAACCTCTTCGTCGGTCATCGGAGCATAACCGCGACCAAGTGGGTCGTTGCGAAGTTCGTCGGTTAAGACGGCGTACTGTTCATTGGTCATTTCGCATTCCTCCTTCATCTGATTACGTCGCGGCGATCTTCATTTGGCGATTCTCCTTTGAGCCAGGCTTCGCAGGCCCGCATCAGGCGGCTGCGATGGGCGAGATGTGCGGACCAGTTGCGGCCGTGGATCGAATGTGGGGCTGGAAGCTCGGTGACGGGCAAGCGATGTACACGATTTAGGCGGCCGGTGTAACGCATCACGGTGTAGCTGAAGATGATGTCCTCGCCGTTGCCGAATGGTTTTCCCTCGCGCTGGATCGCCTCGAATTGAGGTGCAACGTTGAAGAAGTCGGCAGCGTAACGCCGTGACGCCACGAGCGCCCGCGTCAGCACTACAGGCACTTCTCCGCTGGCGTTCCGCGGGTCGTAGGAACCGTCCGCCTTGGGGCGACGCCCGAAGATGCCGTGCAGCACGTCGGGGTCTTGCCGCCAAGCGTCGTACAGCCTTCGCAGCGAGTCGATCGGCAATTCAAGGTCGTCGTCCTGAATAAGGATGCACTCATGCCGCGCCAGACACGCAGCCGCGAAGCGGGTATAGAGCCCCAGGTCTTGTTCGGCATTGATCACCTTGGCCCAGTCGTGGCGGAACCGCTCGGCCGGATTGTTATTCCATACGATGGCCTCGGTGACGATTCCGCTTCTGCGCCAGCCGTTGACAATGCGAGTGACATTGGCCGGTCGCTTCCAATTTAGAATCACGCCAGTGATGCCGCCAGCCATTTGCGCATCTTCCTGAGCTTCGTGACGCAGTCTGCGAATCCTGCCGCTTTAAGCCGTTCCGCAGCTTCGGTTTCTTTACTCTTCGGTGGAAGTGCAGGATTCTGACGTGCAAATAGCTTATAAATAAAATACAGCTCAAAATCCCCAAACATAGTGTTCCTCGCTGGTAAAATGGTATATTGTTCGTTTGTCACAGCAGCACCTATAGAGAAATAGAACAATAGACTGACTTT
>JAKOVB010000123.1 GCA_029782295.1 Pseudomonadota bacterium | reverse complement strand
AGCGGATAGCCACGCCGCAAGACGCTCGTGGCAATGCCATGGCCCATCAGGCCCACGCCGATCATGCCGATCCGCTGCTTGTCCGCCATGTCCCGATTCCTTGCCTGCGATGCGCGCCACTTTAAACCCCGGTGCGCCACGATCGCTTCGCGCGACGGGGGGCGACTGGTTCGGCGTCCTGATCGACGGTGTGGTGGGTTCGGGGTCGCGAGTCCGGCCTGGCCTGATCCCGCGCGAAATGCGCATAATGTATATTATGTCTAATCCAAGCTGTTCCTCCGGTGTGGCCACCCAGCAGCTGTCGGCCCCAGAGAATCTTGGTAACCAGGACTGAGATTTTGGTAACGGCGCCACTGAACGCACGGGCTAGCCGGCGCGGCCGCCATTGGTTCTATATGGACTTTGCGCTGTGGTGAATCCACATGCTCGGGCACCCTGACGAATGAACGTGACCGCTAAGAAGTCACAGAGCGCCGTAGCGCACGCTACTTCAGTCGCTTCTCGACGGCGGCGACGATTGCATCCACCCCCGCCCCGCCCGCGACCACTGCGCAGGTCACCAGATGCCCGGCTGCTTCCGTCACCGGCAGGCCGGTTAGCTCGCCCAGTTGATGGGTTACGGCGTGCGGGTCGCACAGGCCACACCGGGTCAAGACCTCGAGAGCTTCGCTTGAACCGCTGAGGCCGAAGAGGTCTTTCGCGTGCTCAAGGCCACCCGCGCGAGCGCTCTCCAGTGCCCAGTGCTCCGGGCAACTTCCGCCAGGCAGGATGTCCCAGAACAATCGTTCGTCTACGCCCGTGCTCGGGTTCCTATCGGCCGCCTTCTGGATGTATCTAGTCGCCTCGGCTTCTGCGACGTCACCATCCCAGAAGACGAGGCATCGTCCTCTGGCAACGAGCCGCAGATAGGAGCGCGCGTGGTGCGCAAGCTCCGACTTGGCGCCGATTGCCTGAATGTCAACACGTCGACGAACTTGCTTGGGGAGTGCCTGTCGCAGAATCGCCGCGGAGAAGTCGTCTTCGCACAGAATAAGCAGCTCCGATTCCTTGGAGTCAGCCAGCGCGGACAAAGCGTACTGCGACGTGGGGCCATTGGCGACTCGATGGTCAGCCCCGTCTGATTGCACTAACACGCGCGCCTGCCGCGGGAGAGAGTCCAAGACGTGGTAGGAGTGCGTTGACCCGATAACCTGAAGTTGGCGGTGGTGAGCGAGTTCGACCAACGCTTGCGTCAGACGCTTCTGGGCGGCGGGATGCAGACCAGATTCAATCTCTTCGACAACTACTAGGGAGCCGGCAGGTATAGATGCCAGTCGTGCGAGAAGGGAAATAAGGGCATCTTCGCCGGTTCCCATATTGAAGCTTGTGTACCCACCCCCACGACCGCTCCGTCGCAACGAGTAACGAGCGCCGCTTAAGACTTCAGCGCTCGGATAGTGTCGGCCAAGAATCGTTTCGAGGAGCCTGCGAGTCTCTTCGGATATGGCAGAAACACGCGGCGTCGCACTAACGCCAAAGTGATTGCGAATCGTCGGCATCTCAATTGCCGGAATGACTCGCGACAAACCGAGGAACTCGACGGGACGAGGTGGGCGTCTTTCATAGTGCATCCACTTGTCGGAGCGCTTTCGAATCGAGAGTTCTGGCAGCCCGGTATAGGTCCACGTGATTTCGACTCCGGATACGTCGGCATCTCCCGGACCTCGATAGAAAAAGTCCTGAAACGTGTAGTAGCCAAAACCGCCCTCCCCATTCTGCGCGGAGCGCCTCGCGTTTGTGGGGAAATGCCCTTCGACCCCGTGATAGGCCAAAGCTGCGAGCGCAAGCAACGTCGACTTACCGCTGCCGTTCTGACCTGAAAGAAACGTCACTGGATACCCGAACTCAAGATTCAGCGACCGAATCCCTCGGATTCCTGGACCTGTTGGGGCATCGATGCGTATGGACCGAAGCAGCGGGAACTTGCCGAGACTCCCTCCATCCCACGCGCTTTGTAGTTGTTTCTCTAAACGACTTAGATGTTCGCCGGGCACCTGGAACGTCCTGAAGAGAAGATTCGATTAACTTGTCGCAACCCATTCTTGGGAGAGGGACTCAACTTGCGTGAGCACCGTCTCTGTAGCCTCATCCTGCCGGTCCGGCGGGTACTTGTAGCGACGCAATAGCGTCTTCACCATCACCCGAAGCCGGGCGCGCACTGCCTCGCGTTTCGCCCAGTCCACCGTAACCGACTTACGCAGGCTTTGCGTCAGCTCGATAGCAATCTGCTTCAGCGTCGAGTCGCCCAGCTCACGCACTGCTGATTCGTTGGCTGCCAGCGCGTCCTAGAAGGCGAGCTCGTCCTGGTTTAGCCCCAAATCCTCGCCCCGTTGCGCTGCGGCTTGGAACTTCTTGGCCATCTCGATGAGCTCTTCGATGACCTGCGCCGTCTCGATGGCCCGGTTCCGGTAGCGCGTCAGACTCTGCTGCAGCAATTCAGAGAACTTGGCGCTCTGCACGACGTTGGTCTTGAAGCGCGACTTGATTTCACCTTTCAGCAGTCGCTCCAACAGCTCGACGGCGAGATTGCGCTCCTTCATGTGGCGCACATCCTCCAAAAACTCATCCGACAGCACACCGATGTCCGGTCGCTTCAGGCCGGCAGCGGAGAAGATGTCGATGACCTCGTCGCTGACCACGGCGCGGCTGATGATTTGCCGCAGCGCATGCTCCTTCTGCTCGTCGGTGAGCTTCTTGTCGATGCCTCCATGTTTGGTCAGCGCAGCCTTCACTGCCTGCAGGAAGGCTAGTTCGTCGCGATACGCGAGCGCGTCATCCAGCGTGCAGCACAGTGCGAAGGCCCTGCTGGCAGCCAATACCGCGTCAGCGAACCGCTTGTTGCCGTCGTCCAGGCCCAGAACATGGTTGGCTACGGTTGGGAGCAGTGCCCAAGCCTGCACGCGGAACTCGTCGTAGTCGACGCCGTGCAACATGTCACGGAGTACATCCATCTGCTCATGCAGAACAGCCAACGCTTCGTGCGCGTCGATGGTCGGCTTACCCCGACCCTGCGCCTGCGTGTAGTCAGCGAGCGCTGCTTTCAGCTCATTCGCAATGCCGATGTAGTCCACCACCAGCCCGCCCGGCTTGTCTTTGAAAACCCGATTCACGCGCGCGATGGCTTGCATCAGGTTGTGACCACGCATCGGCTTGTCGACGTACATCGTATGCAAGCAAGGGGCATCAAAGCCGGTCAACCACATATCGCGCACGATGACTACTCTCAACGGGTCTGCCGGATTCTTGAACCGCGTTTCCAGGCGCTTTCGCACCTCCTTTGGGTAGATGTGCGGCTTGAGCAGTACCTTGTCAGAGGCCGAGCCAGTCATCACTACCTTGATGGCGCCCTGCATCGGGTCGTCGCTGTGCCAGTCGGGTCGCAATGCGACGATGGCGTCGTACAGGTGAACGCAGATGTCGCGGCTCATTCCTACGACCATTGCCTTGCCGTCCATGACCGAGAGCCGATTCTCGAAGTGCGACACGATGTCGGCCGCCACCTTCTGGACGCGCGGCGGCGCGCCAACCAATTGCTCCAGCGCTGCCCAACGGCGTAGCTTCGCCACCTTGGCGGCGTCGCCCTCCTCGTCCTCGGTCAATTCCTCGACCTCACTGTCGAGCTGGCTGACATCGGCCTCCTTGAGTTCCAGCTTCGCCAGGCGACTCTCGTAGTAGATGGGCACCGTGGCGCCATCCCGGACCGCTTGCTCGATGTCGTAGATGTGGACGTAATCGCCGAAAACCGCGCGGGTGTCGCGGTCACTAAGGCTCACCGGCGTTCCCGTGAAGGCAACGAAGGTTGCGCCGGGCAGTGCATCGCGTAGGTGCTGGGCGTAGCCGTAGCGCACTGCGCTGGAGGTGGATGTCACTGGGTCAGCCGGCGGCGCCTCGCCCTCAGCGGCCAGCAGCACGGTACCGCCATTGGCGGCCACCCTGCTCTTTGCTCCCGGTCCACCTGCCTTGCTGACCAACCGAGCATCGAACCCGTACTGGCTGCGGTGCGCCTCGTCGCAGATGACGACGATGTTGCGCCGCTCGGAGAGCACCGGGAACGCGTCCTCGTCCTCGCCCGGCGTGAACTTCTGGATAGTGGTGAAGACAATGCCTCCCGAGGGCCGGTTGGCCAATAGGCGACGCAAGTCGGGCCGAGTGTCGGCCTGCACTGGCGCCTCGCGCAGCATCTCGCTTGCGCCCGCGAACACACCGAAGAGCTGATTGTCGAGGTCATTGCGGTCCGTCACCACCACCAGCGTCGGGTTGCCCATGTCCGGGTGCGCCATCAACGCGCCGGCCAGGCACGTCATTTCAATGCTCTTGCCAGCGCCCTGGGTGTGCCAGACTACGCCACCCTTGCGCGTGCCGCCCGGCGCTGAGGCCTTGAGCACACTCTGCACAACAGCGCGCACAGCGTGGAACTGGTGGTAGCCCGCGACCTTCTTCACCAGCCGGCCGTCGTCCTCGAACAGCACGAAGTACCGAAGATATTCCAGCAGCAACTTGCGTTGGAAAAGCCCACGTACCAACGTCTCCAACTCGCGCATCGTGCCGAGCGGGTCCGTTTCCACGCCGTCGATGGTGCGCCAAGCCATGAAGCGCTCGCGGTCGCTGGTAAGCGAACCCATACGGGCCAGGATGCCGTCGCTGATGACCTGCAGCAAGTTGGCATGGAACAGGTCGGGAATGTCCTCCTGGTAGGCCTGAAGCTGATTCCAAGCCGCCCAGACGTCGGCATCCTCGTCGCCCGGGTTCTTCAGCTCAATGACGGCGAGCGACAAGCCATTGACGAACAGAATCACGTCGGCCCGGCGCGTGAGCTTTGGACCTTGCACGCTGAACTGATTGACCGCCAGCCAGTCGTTGGCTGCAACGTCGGTGAAGCTGACTAGTCGCACACGGTCGCCACGCGTTTCGCCGTCCCTCTGGAACTCGACCGGTACGCCGTCCACCAGCCAGCGGTGCACCTGACGGTTGGCGTTGATGAGCCCCGGTACGTTGGGGCTCAGCACACGGCGCAGCGCCTCTTCGCGGGCGCCGGCCGGGATGTGCGGGTTCAGCCGCTCGATTGCGGCGCGCAGCCGGTTGACCAGCACCACATCGCGGTAGCTGGCGCGCTCGGTGCCGGGAGTCTTGGCATCAGGCGGGGAGATGTCTGGGCCATGGGCGGTCGACCAGCCCAAGCCGGCGAGCCACTCGAGCATCGCCTGTTCGACAGCGTCCTCGCTGATGCCGCTCATGGCCGGACCTCTTCGCTCGGTCGCCCGGACCGCGCAGCCTTGCGCGCCTGCTGGTAGTTCTTGGTCTCGAACATGAAGTCCGACAGAGTGACCGCCGCATGCACGGCCAGCTTGGCGTGATGCCGGCTCGGACGGTACCTGATGACATCTGCACGTGGGCCTTCCTAGGACGAGCAAACGCATAGCCGGCCCCTGCGGGCTCTACGCGAAGCGCCACCCTTACGACCTCTCCGCTCAGTCGGCCAAAGCGATGCCTTTGTCGAGACTCTCAAGCTCCTCCTTGTACCAGCCGAGAAACTGCTCTTCGAATCTGTTTCGCGGCGAGCCGATTCTCATACCGTCGACGAAGGGGCTGGAGAAATCCTCGATGTCCGTGCCGGTCGCACCCTCCAAGTCAACCGTTCCTCCTTTGCTCTTGACCTTGCTGAGGCGGACCAGCACAGAGTCCCGCTCCACCTTGAGAGTCCACACGACCGCACGGTAGGAACCACTCTTGATGAACGGTTCAATCTTGCGGTATTCGTCGTTGTCTGGGTAGCGCTCCAGAAGTTCCGACAACTTTCTGTTGACCCAGGTCTCGCTCATCTGGATGCCATGGTTCGTTGTCCCCAAGCTGCTTGTGTTGTACTTGCTCTCAACAATCAGAACATCCTTGATGACCCCGTTCTCATACTTCACGAAAAGCCCATCGAAGCCAGCGCGGCCAACTTGCCCGTCGATTCGCGTCCAGCCTGAATATTCGAAGTATCGAGTCATCAACCGCTCGCTCATCGCACCAACCAGGTGATGAGCTTGAACCAGTCCGATGGCGGGATTTCGTGCGACAACCTCCGCATGAAGCCCTGATGTCTTCGCAATTTCCAGAAACGTCTTTGGCTGACATCGCGCAGCCTGAAGGCAAGCAAGGAGCAACTCGTCCCCGTTGTCCAGGGAGGCGAACGGCGTCGCCAGACGCATCATCTCGATGGGGTCGATGCGATTCTCCCGTTCGGCTAACTCGAGGAGACCGCTGACGTTATCCACCTTGCTCGCGTACCTCAGGTCCCTGACGGTCAGAGTCGCGATGCGTGCGGGTTTGACGTACTTGCCCGCTCTGAACACATGTTCAAGATTGCGCAGAACCGCGCCTCCGCCACCGAAGGAGGGAGTCCCGAGTAACGCGACCACCAGGAATACGAGAGCCTTAGGAACTCCCCGCATACTGGCTCCTAACGTGCGCCCTTTCTTCATCGGTCTTGAGGTCCGCAATAATCTCATCAACTATCTTGTCGGCCCTTGACTTCTCGCCTTGCCCGTACGCAGAGTTTGCGATTCCGAGCCGTATCGTGTGCCTGATTGAGGAGTCCCCAAAGTGCTTCTGAAGAAGCGATAGGTCGTCGTAGGCCCTCCTGTAGCTTGCTTCAGCCATCGAATAGTTCTTGCGAAGGAGGTACATTGTCGCCAGCCGATAGTGGAGCGACACAACGCTGTAGCTCGGGGTGTACTTGTCGCTGTCGAAGTCGTGGGATGCACGCGCGACGATGTTCTTAATTTCCTCCTCATTTGCAGCGAAGTCCGCACCGAGCACATTGATGAGAAGAAGGGCCGGCTCCACGGCGTAGGGGTTCAGCCGCTGCGACCTGTGAAGGAGGTTCTTCGCTGGAGCGCTGTTTCCCTTCTCGATGTTGACAACCGCCATCAAGTAGTCAATGTATCCCGTGTCGGCCATCCCTTTCACAGAGACTTTCTTGAGCAGTCTCTCGAATAGGTCTGAACGACCTGCATTCTTGCTGAGGACAGCAAGTACCATGAAGTCCTCGTTGCTACCGCCTTTGTTCAGAGCGGCTTTCCCTTTTTCAACCGCCTTCTTTCGCAATCCCTCTCTCTTCTTCTCAAGGGCAAGGTAAGCATCCTTGTCTGCCCTCACGTCCATCTTGATTAGCGTTGATTCAGCTTCCTCAAGCTCCTTGGTCAACTGCCGGACTTGGCTGCTTCCCAAGTTCCTGGGCGTTGTCAGTCGAACGCGATATCGAAGATTCTTGGTCTCCGGATTCTGCAGCACCGCAACTCCGTCGAGGGCGGTCGATGTCACCGATGCCATTACCAGCATTTTCCCTGTAGCCGGCAGCGTTGCGAATGCGCTGCCTCCACCTGCTACGCCAATCGAGATACCGTTGAGAATTGCTGAACCGAGCATGGCGTTTCCACCGAACCAGCCGCCGACTATCGACAGGCCGCCCATGTAGGAACCAGCTCCACCCCCTGCTACCCAGCTCGCGACGCTCGAGACGCCCGCCGCGGCGACCGGGGCTCCCGCACCCGCGGTGAAGTAGGAGAAGGCTCCCGCGCCTACGACGGTGGCCCCAGTGAGCACGAGCCCGAAGTAGCTCTTTGCGTATAGGGGCGTCGGATAGACACTGGCAAAGCTCAGCTCTTTGAGCGACTTACTCTTCCAGAACATGCCCTTGTTGGCGTAAACCTTGAGGTCGTTCAACTGCTCAAGAGCAAGCACGGGCTGTGACACGCTAAGCAGCATCGCAAACGCGCTGGCCACTGTCTTTTTCTTCATATCAGTGCTGTCCCCAGTTGGCGAACGAGATGCATCGCGTCCGGCGCGACGACAATTGCAGTGCCGACGAATCAGCCTTCCCTTGGTACCACGGCAGTGCGCCCAGGGTGAGAACGGCAACACGCATCGGCGTGCTCCCGCACTCTGCTGTTAGTGTCTCCATCGTTCCCCCCTCGAGCACGGCTACAGTTGAACTAGGCCCGGCTTCGGGCCGACGAGGCGTTCCGGGCCTTCAAGGACGTTGTCCCCCGCCAGCATGACCGGCGTGTCCTGCCTTCAGTACTCGAGCAGCCGACCCTTCAGCTGCGTGCAACGTCCAGGCGATGATGTCGTCTGGAGCCAAATGCTCGAGCAAGCGACCTGCGCGTCCGTTCCCCCCTGCGCCTCCTGGAGTTCCTCGTGATTGAGGTCAGGCGCCACGACCGGCAAAGCCTTCTTGGAAGTGAAGCTGTTCAGTTCATCTAAAGATTCATGCAATTTAGCGCATTCCGGCACTCCGCGGGAATCCGTTCCTGGCCACGCACCGACCCATCGATACTGCCGCTAGGCAGGCTCATGGAATGAGCCTGCCCAACGTCAGCTGCTGCGGCTTTTCAGGACGGAACTCTCGACTCAAATCAAGCGGGCGCCTTCGTGTCATCTGAATACGGTCGGCTTAAGCGCTAGAGCCGGTACCCTGAAGGCTGAGCCCAGCCCGTCATTAATGAGATGGACTGTCGGTTGCTCGAAGTAGAGTCACGCTGCCGTCAGCCCGAGGTCATACACCCATCGCTGATGCCAAGCGTGGCGCGCCACTCGACGGCCGACGTGTTTGCGATACGCCAGAGGTTCCGGCGGCCGCCGAAGCTTGTGCCGCGTCTGATTACAGTGCGCACAAGCAGCCACGATGTTCTGAGCCGTGTGGCCACCACCCTCGCACTGCGCGACCAGGTGCTCCGCAGTGCAGCGAAGCTTCTCCAAAGCCGGGCGGCGGCGGGGGTCACTCGATATTTCGTCGGGCGTGGTCAGCCACATACGAACGCCGCAGTAGTAGCAGCGCCCACCTTGCTGTTCAAAGGCACGACGACGATGAATGTAAATTCGGTTTCTTGATGGCATAGGGACTCCTTGGTGGAAAGTCCCCGCGCTTGCATCGCGCTGTCATGCGGGCGCCGGCGCATTGCGCGTGTCGGCGGTGCTGGGCCATCGGCCAGAGCGGGTCTGGCCTCCCGGCCAGACGCGAATGAGAGTTTCGCAAACCAGGGTCGGAGGTTCAAGCCCCCCGCGGTCGTGGCGACGGCTCAGTCGGCCGATAGTCCGAAGCCACGGGAACAGGGCGGGAGTTGGGCGGGTCGCGGCGCGTATCGAGGACCGGTGCGAACTGGGCGGTCGCCAAGCCGACCCCGAACCGGGGCAGCGCTGCAGGTGAACGAGGCCATGAACGACCTCCCTCGGGCCGAATCGCACACCGCGGCGCTCTCGTCCGTTCCTGGCTAGCTAACCAATTGATGGAGCATTTTTCGGCAAGACAGAGCTTCCAAAATTAGCTTGGAATCTTTGCCGCCGTTGCATCGCTCGCCTTGGAACTGACCTCGCCCGTCTACGTAATTCGTTGATTTCTCGAGGCTGCCGTTGGCACTTCGGCCCTTTGATTGCACCTTCTGAAGGAACCGGTGCCGGCCCGTTTGGAGGGGTTTCAGGCCTGCGAAACGGGCCATCAGCCGGTTTGGGTCAACACCCGCGCATCCAGGTGATGACGACGCGAAAACTCCGTTGGCTGCCGCGGGCGCCGAGCCGGCTGGCGTCCGCGCAACGGCAGCTCGGGAGCGGGCCCAAACGAATGCAGAGGGCTGGTACGGGAACCGGAAATAATCCTACAATCTTAGGAATTAATGTTGCTGCCGGTTGTCAAATGCTTATAACCCTAATTTACTAGGATTAATGATGGCCAAGCGCGTCGTCCCCTCTCCGTTTCCTGCCCCTTTCGTCGCAACCCCGGCGCAATTCGGGGCGGCAGTCAGAGCTGCCCGAACGGCATCGGGCATGACGCTCGAGGAGACTGCCCTTGCGCTGGGCGTGGCCAAGCAGACGTTGCAGTCCCTGGAGCGAGGCACCTCGAGCGTAGGCCTCGCGCTGGCGCTTCGAGTCGCCCAAGCCCTCGGGGTCGCCGTGCTGGTGGCGCCTGCGTCGCGCCGGCGCGCGCTCGAGAATCTGGTTCGTTCGCAGACGCAGGCCGGCTCCGGGGACGGCGGCGTGGAGCGTTCCTGATGGTGCAGCTGCAGGTCTTTGTCGGGGTGCGCCGGGCAGGCGTCTTGGGCCACGACGGGGCCACCAACCTCTTTTCCTTCGAGTACGACCCGGCGTGGGTGCACGATGCGCAAGGTTTCGTGCTCAGTCCAGACCTGCCCTTCGAGCCGCCCCCGGACGAGTCGGCGGAGGTCGCGAGCCGGCGAGTTCGCAACTTCTTCGAGAACCTGCTGCCTGAAGGACAGGCGCTCGACGACGCCGCGCGCGCCCATGGCGTGTCGAAGTCCAACGCGATGGGGTTGCTGGCCGCACTAGGGCGGGAGACCGCAGGGAGCCTGCGTATTGCGGGGGGTAGCCCAGGTGCGCAGCCGTCCGACGCACGTCGCGAAATTGCGCCCAAGGAGCTCTCGCAACGCATCCGCGAACGCGCGAACCAGCCGTTCTCCGTCTGGGACGGCATCTATTGCCGGCTATCAGGACAAGGTGGCCGTCTTCATCGACCAGGGGCACTGCTTCTTGGTCGAGGAATCGCAAACGTTTTGCGGGCCGCCACTGGCTTCCTGACAGGACGTGTGGCCGTCGGTGGAGCGCGTGGTCTCCCGGGCCCAATTCGGAGACACCCAGAGTCTGGGTATGCTCGAGACCAAGGACGCTGCCGAGCGCCAAGCCCGCGAGGCAATGACGCACCGTATTCGTCTACCCGACGGCAAGGAAGCGCGACTTACCGTGTCCGGAGGATGCGCAAGTCGTGGAAGTGGCGCATCCAGTGGCTCGCGGGCGGCGTTACCAAAATCTCGCTGCAAGTTAGTGGGAATAGTTTTCCTAATAGATTATATATTCGCCACATCTCATTGATTTTTCTCAGTATTGCTCCCCCTCACCCGCATCCATTTCGTCATGCGCGAGCGATGGCGAACCGCACGTAACCCGTTGATTTCATAGGGGCCGGGTTAACGGAATCTTGCGGGACCTACAGCAGCTGTCGACGAAGCCCGCGGGCCGGGCCCTCGCACGCACCCGGGCGCAGTCCTCCCACACATCCGTCCGGACGCTCGATCCGGCGTGACTTCCGTAGCCGGACCCGACCACGATCTCGTGCCCGGCCGCCAGACTGCCGCCGCCCACGCGCAGGCGCATGCCGCAGTCGACGAACTCCTCGACGCGAAAATCCTGCCCGACCGGCGCGCTGCCGGCGGCGGCAAGCGCGCCGTCACCAAGCAGGTCCCAGGCCTCGCGCAGTTCGCCGCCACCGCGGATCCGGCCTCCGACGTCGATTGCCCGCCCGGCGCGGACGTGGCCGGGGCCTTGCTTGCCCCACCCACACGAATCGCCGACAATCGGCCCATGATCCTCGCTCCCAACCAGCCGCTCGACGCACTGCTTCGCTCCCTCGGGATCGAAGCCGTCTGCCCATGGCTGCCCGAAACGCGTGCACTGATGCCACGCGAGCCGGCCGCACTTTCCTGAGCCCGGCGGGACTTCACCGAGACTATCCAGCGCATTCGTCCATCGCCGGGCCACGAGCCTCGCGCGACTCGCCTGCTCGCCGCAATGGCGACAGGCATTCGGAGGAATGCCATGAAGATCCGATCGATCCTTGCCCTGACCGACCTCTCGGTCGATGCGGACCGTGCCGTGC